>NZ_RZMX01000045.1 GCF_003992665.1 Pelagibacterium montanilacus | reverse complement strand
CATGACCGGAATGAGCACCGAGCGGATCATCTCGGTTGTCGTGGAGCCGATGATGAAGTTCCGGATGCGCGAGTGCCCATAGGCGCCCATCACGAGCAGGCCGATGTCGTTGGCCTTCACATACTCGGCGATCACTTTCTCGGCGTCGCCCGGAATCAGAGACGCATGGGTCTCGAACCCGGCCGCGGTGAGCTTGCGGTTGGCGTTTTCGAGCCGTGAGCGCGCCTGTTCGGTGTCGCTGCCGGCGATGACAAGGTGGCAGGGCGTGCCCGGGAAGAGCTTGCCCTTGGCGATGTGGTCGACGGCCTTGTCCGCGCTGGCCCCGCCATCATAGGCGATCATGAACGCGTTGACCGGCTTGAAGGCGCGGGAGGCGACCATCACGGGTTTGCTGCTCACGCGCGCGACGCGCTCGAGGTTGGACCCCAGATGCATCCTGGCAAAGTCCGCCGCCTCGCCGCGCTTGCCCAGAACGATGAGGTCGGCATCGGCCTCGATATCCTTGAGGACCTCGACGATGTCGCCCCTCAGGAGCCTCGCTTTCGCCTGGCTGACGCCGGCTGCGGCGAGGTGCTGGACGCCTGCATCCACGATGAGCTTGCCGCGCTCCTGGGCCAGGCGCGACTTTTGCGCGTCGTGCTCGGCCAGCTCGTGCAGCAGATTGCTGCGCACGCCGAGCTCGAGGCTTCCGCTCCAGTCCATCGGGGTGTCGCTCTGCCGTCGGCCGATGACGTGCACGACATCGACCGACGCGCCGGTCTTTTCGGCCACCCAGGCGGTGTGGTCGAGAACGCTGCGTGTGTAGTCCGAACCATCGAGAAACGTGATGATCTTGGTCATGTGGCTTTCCTCCCTAATGGCCCATCAGCTTTTCCAGAGCGCCCGGCTTGTCATGGATCGCAAGCCTGTCGACGATGGTTTCGCTGGCCTCGTTCATCCCAAGAATTTCCACTTGCGCACCTTCGCGGCGGAACTTGAGGATGATCATGTCGAGCGCCTGCACGCTGGAGATATCCCAGATATGGGCGCGGCTGACGTCGATTGTAACGGTGTCGAGCACTTCCTTGAAGTCGAAGGCGTTGGTGAACTCCTCGGCGGAAGCGAAGAATATCTGCCCTTCGACGCGATAGGTCCGGTGCTGGCCATCGTCTGAGAGAACCGAGGTGATCCTGAAGATCTGCGAGATCTTCCAGGCAAAAAAGACCCCCGAGAGCATGACGCCAGCCAGAACCCCGATGGCGAGGTTGTGGGTGTAGACCACGGTGACCACCGTCGCGAGCATCACGATCGAAGAGCTTTTGGGGTGGGATGTGAGGTTCTTGATCGAACTCCAGGAGAAGGTGCCGATTGAAACCATGATCATGATAGCGACCAGCGCTGCCATGGGTATCTGGGTCACGAGGTCCCCGAGCACCAGCACCATGAAAAGCAGATAAATTCCCGCAAGCAGGCTCGAGAGCCGCCCACGACCGCCGGATTTGACGTTGATGATCGACTGTCCGATCATCGCGCAGCCGGCCATGCCGCCGATAAAGCCGGTTGCGGTATTGGCGATGCCCTGGCCGATGCACTCCTGGTTCTTGTCGGACTTGGTGTCGGTCAGATCGTCCACGATCTGGGCCGTCATCAGCGACTCGAGCAGGCCCACCACCGCAACCGCTGCCGCATAGGGCAGGATGATCATCAGCGTCTCGAAGGTCAGCGGGATCTGCGGGATCAGGAACATGGGCAGCGTGTCGGGCAGCGCACCCATGTCGCCCACCGTGCGCAGATCCATGCCCAGCGCCATGGCCAGCGCGGTCAGAACCACGATGCAGACCAGCGGCGAGGGAATGGCCTTGGTGACGTAGGGGAAGAGGTAGATGATCGCGAGGCCGGCGGCGACCATCACATAGGTCAGCATCGACACATTGGTCAGCTCTGGCAACTGGGCCATGAAGATCAGGATGGCCAGCGCGTTCACAAAGCCCGTCATCACCGAACGGGACACGAACCGCATCACCATGCCGAGCTTGAGAAACCCGGCGGCGATCTGGAGAACGCCCGCCATAACCGTGGTGGCCAGCAGATACTCGAGCCCGTGATCGCGCACCAGCGTGACCATGAGAACCGCCGTTGCAGCGGTCGCCGCCGAGATCATGCCCGGGCGGCCGCCCACGAAGGCGATCAATACGGCAATGGAAAACGA
>NZ_RZMX01000044.1 GCF_003992665.1 Pelagibacterium montanilacus | reverse complement strand
TTTTCCGGTAATGTCGGGTTGTTGAAGCCACAATCCGAAAGGACCACCGATGACCACCGATATGATGAACCTTCGCGCTCTGGTCGAACAGACCCCCGACGCCGATATTTTGCGTGAGATGATCGGCTTTGCCGCTGAACGCCTGATGGAGATGGAAGTGGGCGCTGCCACAGGCGCTGGTTATGGAGCGAAGAGCTCCGATCGCCTGGCCCAGCGCAATGGGTATCGCGACAGAGACTGGGAGACACGCGCCGGCACTGTCGAGCTGCGCATTCCCAAGCTGAGGACAGGGTCCTATTTCCCAACCTTCCTGGAGCCGCGCCGCATGGCCGAGAAGGCTCTAACCGCAGTTATCCAGGAAGCTTACATCCAGGGCATTTCCACCCGATCAGTCGATGATCTGGTCAAGGCCATGGGGATGGGCGGCATCTCCAAAAGTCAGGTGAGCCGGCTGTGCGAAGAGATCGACGATAAGGTCAAAGCCTTCCTCGATCGCCCCATCGAGGGTGACTGGCCCTATCTGTGGATTGATGCCACTTACCTCAAGGTGCGCCGCGGTGGGCGTATCGTCTCGGTCGCCGCCATTATCGCCATCGGCGTCAACAGTGATGGCAGGCGTGAGGTTCTGGGCATGGAGATCGGGACCTCGGAAGCCGAGCCGATCTGGACAGCGTTTCTGCGCAAGCTGACCCGGCGGGGGCTACGTGGGGTCAAGCTCGTGATCTCCGATGCGCACGAAGGGATCAAGGCGGCCGTCAGCAAGGTGTTGTGCGCCACTTGGCAACGATGCCGGGTTCACTTCATGCGCAACGTTCTTGCCCATGCCGGAAAGAGCGGGCGCCGTGTCGTCTCTGCCTTCATCGCCACGGCCTTTGCGCAGGAAACACCAAAGGCGGCCAGTGCGCAATGGCGCGCCGTCGCCGATCAGATCCGACCCAAGGTGCCCAAGCTGGCCACCCTGCTCGATGAGGCCGAGCCTGATGTTCTGGCCTACATGTCGTTCCCACGCGAACACCGGACCAAATTGCACAGCACGAACCCAATCGAGCGTCTCAACGGCGAAATCAAGCGGCGCACCGATGTCGTGGGCATCTTTCCCAATGATGACGCCATCGTGCGCCTCGTGGGCGCGTTACTGCTCGAACAGAACGATGAGTGGGCCGTCCAGCGCGCCCGCTACATGACACTGGAAACAATGAGCCAGATGAGCGATGATCCCCTCATCAGCCTGCCGCCCCTGGCCGGCTGATCCGACACCGGCAGTGCCGGGAAATGCGTGGCGGCCCAAACCAACCTACACCACGCCAGGGGACACCATCGAAACCGGCTATCGCTCCCATTTCATTCCGATGGGCACAGTGGCGCAGCACGGCGATCCGGTCACCTTCGTCACCGCATGGCTCGACTTTGAGGCCGAGCGCACAGGCTGGCGCGGAACGCAGCTATCCTTGTTTTAGGTACGGAAAAAATTGCGGCTGGCCACCAGGCCAGCCGCATAAGGATTCAGAGGCACGGCGGACGCCGCGCCAACTCGATTTCGATAGTGCGTATCGAGGTCAGCGCATCGCGGCGCGCCTGCGAACAGGGCGACGCAGATGCAGCAGCCGCAAATGCCATGCTCAGCAGAGCGCGCAATTCGGCGGTGCTGCGGGTTGCCGCTTCAAAGTGTGTGACCAGTTTCATCGTATCCTCCTTTTTCAAGGAGGCCCCGAACCACTCAGGGCCTTTCGGCCCCGGCACACATCATAGGCCCATGAAGGCGCTGATGGTTGGGGTGACTATCTGAAACAAGGGGGTACCGGGATAGGTCTCGGTGGGGCGACCCGATCGCACCAGAGGGAAGCAAAGTGGCCTTCCACTAAGACGAGACACAGATTGTAGTTGTTTGATGCTCGGCGGGTTTGAAGCATCCAACCGACCAATCTGCGGAGATTTAGGCGTTCGAAAGCTACCTAGGGTCTGTTTAGCGTTGCCGAAAAACCAAAATGGTTGCATGTCCCGGACATTATCAGGCATGCTTTCATTCATGGGGGCCTTTCTTTATTTCGCCTATGGATCAAACATGCTGACAGAGCGCCTGACTGCATCCAATCGATGTCCGTCTGCGAAGCCTGTCGGCACTGCCTATGCTCGCGGTCGTAAACTGGACTTTACCAAGCAAAGTAAAGACCTATCGGGCAAGGCCACACTGGCCGAAGCCGAGAATTCGCACCAGTATGGCGTATTGTTCGAAATCGATAAGAGTGAGTTGCCTTGCCTCGACCGCGAAGAAGGTTATGGAAACGGATACGAGCGGGATGATACCTTTATGGTTGTTCGTCCCGATGGCGAGAGGGTCGCTTCGGTAACCTATATTGCGTCGAGTCCCAAAGCCGGGCTTATCCCTTATGATTGGTATTTGGCGCTAATCGTTGCCGGTGCAAATCAACATGGTCTGCCCGCCGAGCAAATCAAATCGTTGCAGTCGACTGCCTTTGAATGCGTGGACAAGAATGCGCGGGCCATTACAGGTCGTCGCAATGCAATGGACGCACTTGCTGAGGCCGGATTTGATAGCATTGCGGGCATTCTCAATCAGGACAGGTTGTGAGCGCGCAAAACGATCTGGTCAGGGACATCATTCGTGAGCTGACGCGGCTCGAAACCGTGCCAATAGCAGATCGATCAAAGGACGACGACTTTTCGTTGCCGCGCATGATCGATGCTGGAAACGGTGAGTCTCTTTTCGTCTCACGTCAACTCGATGTGGGCATTGAACGAGTTGCCGAGCGGCTGATGGAGGACGATCCATCGCTGAAGCCGAAATTCACGCAAGCGGAATGGCGGGCAATTGTTAGACGCGCTTTCGGCCCGGCTCTCGCTTCGATTGATCTAGACGACGATATTGAGGCAAACGCATCTATCGTCCTTGCGCAGGTTAAGAAAGCCGCCAATCAGGATGCCACGGGTAAAGTCACTCGGGAATACGCGTTTGGGTGCACACTGTTCAGCGGCAATGGTTTCAAGCCGTTCGCTATCGGCTCGGCGTTATTTGAACCGCGGGACGTGTGGCTCAGACGCAAGTGTCAGGATGGTGGAATTTCGACGCTATCCCGGCAGCGGATTGAGCGTTCTTGGCGAGGTGACAAACTTAGAAAACGAAAGCCGTCATTCGATAGTATCGCAGAGTCAGAGGTCATCGCCGCCGTCGGCTCGTGTTCATTCGTATGCAGCATCACCGTCCGTGATCTGGCCGCAGAGGCAGGCCGCGAGAAAGCACTTTTAGCTGCACGTTTCGCAACCACCGCTATAGCACTCACTTGGGATAGGCCTTCGAAAGCCCTTGAGGGCATTAATCTTGTCTTTGATCGCAAACCACATCGCCGCAAAGCCCTGACATTTATCCCTGGCAAAGGTGTACTCTCAGGATCAAGCTGGTCGCACCCGCCCTTTGGGCCTCATATCAAACCCAACGAATGGGAAGACGTTTTATCGGAGAGAGCCGACATATTTTCGGTCGTGGGAGAAATGCTGGACTACGTCATTAGCCCTGACGGTGCCGTTGCTCGCCCCAAAATGATGTCCACGTTGTTCCATGCATTCTTGTGGTTTCATGAAGGATGCCGTGAAACATCGTCCCATATGGCGGTCGTCAACCTGGCCGCTTGCCTCGACGCTTTGGCATGTGGAAAAAAGGCTAAGGGCATACGAACTCTCATTAACGCACGTCTGAAAATGGAGGACGACAAGCCCATTCGTCCCAACGGCCCGACGCTTCAACAAACCATTGATCGCATTTATGGCGATGGTCGCAGCCGATTGATCCACGGGTCAAACGCTGAATTGGGCAATGACTGGTCCGGCATGAGGGCTCTTGCCGAACAGTTTTGCAGACTCTGTTTATTGCTCTGTCTCGACTGGATCGCCAATAACCCGAGTTGTGACGTTCCCGAGCAACTTCGCTTAAGCAAGAGCTGATGTGACATGCAGTCAAAGTGACGGGGAATACGGTGCGGTCATCGCAGTGGCGCGAGAATGGATGTCGGATTTCGATCCTAGATATCGAAATCGCGCTGGCGGGCCCGCCTTTCGCGCCGATGGAGGCGGGCTTCCGGCCCCATACCGTCATTTTGTTCTCGCAGCTGCTTTCTTTCCAGCGCGTTATAGTTGGCGACATCCTCGCGTAGCAGGGTCAAGCGCTGCTGTGATACCGAGCGTTCTGCCCGGATATAGGATTGCAGCGCCCCGCGTTCTTCAAGCTGGCGGAAGATTAGATCATCTTTTACCGCACGGTCGCGGCGAAAAGCTTCAAGTGCTTCACGTTCATTCTGCTTTCTGATTTTGGCATACTGCCCTGTCAGGCGATGCCAGATGCCGGAAAAACCTTTCGGCAGACGCCCCGCGCGGCGCCGCGCTTCCGCTTCCCACCGGCGTTCGAGATCGGCGCGATGGTGTCCCCTGGCGTGGTGTAGGTTGGTTTGGGCCGCCACGCATTTCCCGGCACTGCCGGTGTCGGATCAGCCGGCCAGGGGCGGCAGGCTGATGAGGGGATCATCGCTCATCTGGCTCATTGTTTCCAGTGTCATGTAGCGGGCGCGCTGGACGGCCCACTCATCGTTCTGTTCGAGCAGTAACGCGCCCACGAGGCGCACGATGGCGTCATCATTGGGAAAGATGCCCACGACATCGGTGCGCCGCTTGATTTCGCCGTTGAGACGCTCGATTGGGTTCGTGCTGTGCAATTTGGTCCGGTGTTCGCGTGGGAACGACATGTAGGCCAGAACATCAGGCTCGGCCTCATCGAGCAGGGTGGCCAGCTTGGGCACCTTGGGTCGGATCTGATCGGCGACGGCGCGCCATTGCGCACTGGCCGCCTTTGGTGTTTCCTGCGCAAAGGCCGTGGCGATGAAGGCAGAGACGACACGGCGCCCGCTCTTTCCGGCATGGGCAAGAACGTTGCGCATGAAGTGAACCCGGCATCGTTGCCAAGTGGCGCACAACACCTTGCTGACGGCCGCCTTGATCCCTTCGTGCGCATCGGAGATCACGAGCTTGACCCCACGTAGCCCCCGCCGGGTCAGCTTGCGCAGAAACGCTGTCCAGATCGGCTCGGCTTCCGAGGTCCCGATCTCCATGCCCAGAACCTCACGCCTGCCATCACTGTTGACGCCGATGGCGATAATGGCGGCGACCGAGACGATACGCCCACCGCGGCGCACCTTGAGGTAAGTGGCATCAATCCACAGATAGGGCCAGTCACCCTCGATGGGGCGATCGAGGAAGGCTTTGACCTTATCGTCGATCTCTTCGCACAGCCGGCTCACCTGACTTTTGGAGATGCCGCCCATCCCCATGGCCTTGACCAGATCATCGACTGATCGGGTGGAAATGCCCTGGATGTAAGCTTCCTGGATAACTGCGGTTAGAGCCTTCTCGGCCATGCGGCGCGGCTCCAGGAAGGTTGGGAAATAGGACCCTGTCCTCAGCTTGGGAATGCGCAGCTCGACAGTGCCGGCGCGTGTCTCCCAGTCTCTGTCGCGATACCCATTGCGCTGGGCCAGGCGATCGGAGCTCTTCGCTCCATAACCAGCGCCTGTGGCAGCGCCCACTTCCATCTCCATCAGGCGTTCAGCGGCAAAGCCGATCATCTCACGCAAAATATCGGCGTCGGGGGTCTGTTCGACCAGAGCGCGAAGGTTCATCATATCGGTGGTCATCGGTGGTCCTTTCGGATTGTGGCTTCAACAACCCGACATTACCGGAAAA
>NZ_RZMX01000043.1 GCF_003992665.1 Pelagibacterium montanilacus | reverse complement strand
GATGGTGTCCCCTGGCGTGGTGTAGGTTGGTTTGGGCCGCCACGCATTTCCCGGCACTGCCGGTGTCGGATCAGCCGGCCAGGGGCGGCAGGCTGATGAGGGGATCATCGCTCATCTGGCTCATTGTTTCCAGTGTCATGTAGCGGGCGCGCTGGACGGCCCACTCATCGTTCTGTTCGAGCAGTAACGCGCCCACGAGGCGCACGATGGCGTCATCATTGGGAAAGATGCCCACGACATCGGTGCGCCGCTTGATTTCGCCGTTGAGACGCTCGATTGGGTTCGTGCTGTGCAATTTGGTCCGGTGTTCGCGTGGGAACGACATGTAGGCCAGAACATCAGGCTCGGCCTCATCGAGCAGGGTGGCCAGCTTGGGCACCTTGGGTCGGATCTGATCGGCGACGGCGCGCCATTGCGCACTGGCCGCCTTTGGTGTTTCCTGCGCAAAGGCCGTGGCGATGAAGGCAGAGACGACACGGCGCCCGCTCTTTCCGGCATGGGCAAGAACGTTGCGCATGAAGTGAACCCGGCATCGTTGCCAAGTGGCGCACAACACCTTGCTGACGGCCGCCTTGATCCCTTCGTGCGCATCGGAGATCACGAGCTTGACCCCACGTAGCCCCCGCCGGGTCAGCTTGCGCAGAAACGCTGTCCAGATCGGCTCGGCTTCCGAGGTCCCGATCTCCATGCCCAGAACCTCACGCCTGCCATCACTGTTGACGCCGATGGCGATAATGGCGGCGACCGAGACGATACGCCCACCGCGGCGCACCTTGAGGTAAGTGGCATCAATCCACAGATAGGGCCAGTCACCCTCGATGGGGCGATCGAGGAAGGCTTTGACCTTATCGTCGATCTCTTCGCACAGCCGGCTCACCTGACTTTTGGAGATGCCGCCCATCCCCATGGCCTTGACCAGATCATCGACTGATCGGGTGGAAATGCCCTGGATGTAAGCTTCCTGGATAACTGCGGTTAGAGCCTTCTCGGCCATGCGGCGCGGCTCCAGGAAGGTTGGGAAATAGGACCCTGTCCTCAGCTTGGGAATGCGCAGCTCGACAGTGCCGGCGCGTGTCTCCCAGTCTCTGTCGCGATACCCATTGCGCTGGGCCAGGCGATCGGAGCTCTTCGCTCCATAACCAGCGCCTGTGGCAGCGCCCACTTCCATCTCCATCAGGCGTTCAGCGGCAAAGCCGATCATCTCACGCAAAATATCGGCGTCGGGGGTCTGTTCGACCAGAGCGCGAAGGTTCATCATATCGGTGGTCATCGGTGGTCCTTTCGGATTGTGGCTTCAACAACCCGACATTACCGGAAAACCGCCGGTGACCACTCTCCTCAGAACCTACACCACCTCCAGGGACACCATCGCCCAAGCTTCGTCGCTCAACCAAAACAGTCTGCTCATCAACACCTCCAGCTCCATTTGAAGCCAAAAAATCTGATTTGCAGCATCTATTCAATATGCTGATTGCGTTTGGACCCTAAGGGCATAAGGGGCAGCATATGAGACTGAGCCCCGGGAGTCGAATGCTTGGCCGCGTGCAGTTGAATCTGGGCCTGAGCGGAACAGAGGATCGATAATCAACCGATCTCGGTCCATATTTTTTCGCGTGCGCAGTGAAGCGCCCATCATGGCCCCGTCGATCCTTGTTTCTCAAAATGTTGCAGGCGTGGCGGTGAAGGTCGGAAAGCGATCGATCCGGTGGACCTGTCGTAGGGTGAATGAACCGTGAGCCGTCATTGGAGCTGGTTATGGGAAAAGAAGGCAGGTCGTCTGGAGCGGAGTGGCTTGGCTCGGACGATGGCATCGCCTCGCCGATGGCTGAGACTGTTCAACCGAGAGTGCAACGAAATGGACGGCCATCGCCAGAACCGGCTGCTCAGCCGGCGAACCACAAAGCTATGGATCTAGACGTGAACTTTTCAAACCGGCCCGGATAGCTCGAGGGCGCGTGCGCGTCCTCGAGCCGGCACGGGCGCAGGCCCATCACGTCATCGCGCGCGCCTCGATCGCTGCGAGTGCGGCTTCGAGCGTGTCGTCGAGCATCGCAAGCACAGCCCGGGCCGCCCGATTTCCCGACCGGGCATGGCACCGAAGTCCAGCGCGAATGAATTCGGGCACCGGGCTGGCATCGACCACCCCCACCAGGTGATACCGAACCGCAAGCGTGATCAACTCGCCAAGGTCCGGGGTGCGAGGGGCGACCTGCCTCAACGGAACCCTCGCGACCCGGCAAGTATCGAAGGCAGGGACATGGTTGCCGCCGTCATCTGTTCCCGCTTGCGGCCTTTCGGCGATCGCAAGCGCATTGGCCTCCGTCCTCTTCATCATGCTGCTCCCTTGCCAGAGATGAGCCAATCGTTGAACCGATGGCGGCTCCCGATCACCATGCGCAGCACCCGCGCCTTCCGGATCGGGCTCCCGAGCCAGCCGCGGGCCATGGGTTTGATATGGACAAGCCAGAGCGCTAGACGCCGGACATGAGCCCGGTCGGGGAAATCGGTCTGATCCAGCCGCGCCTTGAGATGGGCGATCAACCTATCGGTCGATTCCGGAGCCTGGGACGCTGCGCAGAAGAGGATTTCGGCCATCCCGGTGGCCCGTGAGAGTTCACGACGCCTCAGGTCAGGCGCACGCGAGCTTTCCACATGGATCCGGCCCTGGCCGTCCATGATGATAACCAGCAATTTCATGTCGAGTCCCCTTAGTACGCGCTGCGCGGACGCGCACAAAGGATCGGCCGCAACCAGCTGGGCAACGGCGAGGGGAGGGCGGAAAACAAGCCAAGATTGACGCGGGGATGGCCCGCGTGCACAAAGATGAAAGCCATGGAGTACTCCTGTTTAGGCAGTGAGTCTTCGTGGTCAGGGCGTCTTCGGGAGCGCCAACTCCCGGGCGCCCGCCTTGATGCGGAACGCCAACCATCGAAGGCCGGACTTTGGCAAATAATGATCCGGCATCTTCCATCATGCACAGTCCTGCCACTCGGTCGAGACTTGCCTGATCCCAGCCTTAACCACAATTTAACGGCTTTGGACTTGCCCGCCTCTGGGCAATTGCCATGCGCTCTGGTGCAAGACCTAGGTGTAATCAGGGAGGGGCAGGAGCAGGCCCTTTGCCAATGAGCGGATTCGGAGCGCTCAGGGCCCTGTCTTGCATGCCTGCCGCGCTCGGATCGCACCTTGGGCTTCAGCTGGTACTGCGGCTTGAAAGAATGCCGCGAGCCGCCGCATTGATCGCGAGATCACGGAAGACGCCGCAGCAATCGTGGCTCCGCGTTGCCTTCAGTTCGGTTGGTCCAGGATCTGCGGCAAACGTCTGAAGCCGCCCCAAAACCAGGATACAGCCGGCCGCCGAGCGCGGGCGACGCTTGCCGGACACCTCCGGCAGGTCTCTCCACATCTGGCGGTGAAGAGCCAAGCGTACCATGCTAGGCTGCGTCCTGAATTGGACGTACCAAAGGGGGAGTAGTCCTGTGCCAGAGAAGCGGCTTTCGCAAAGGGTCGCCGTTGTCACGGGCGGCGCCGGTGGAATCGGGATGGCCGTGGCCCGCCGCCTTGCCGGGGACGGGGCACGGATTTCGCTCTGGGATGTAAGCGAGAAAGCGCTCGAAGCGGCCTCGCGCATGCTTCCCGAGGCACAGACCGTGCATGTCGACGTCGCCAGCTACCCGTCCGTCGAGGCGGCGGTCAGGGCGACCGAAGAGGCGCTGGGCCGCATCGACATCCTCGTACATTCAGCCGGAATCGCGGGCAAGAATGCCCCGCTCGATGCCTACGAGATCGAGGAATGGCGCCGCGTCATCGATATTGATCTCAACGGCACGTTCTTCGTCAACCGGGCCGTTTTGCCGGGCATGAAGGCTCGCAATTACGGCCGTATCGTCAACATTGCCTCGATCGCCGGCAAAGAGGGCAACCCCAATGCCAGCGCCTATGCCGCGGCCAAGGCCGGCGTCATCGGCATGACCAAGGCCGTGGGCAAGGAATGCGCCGGCTACGACATCGCCATCAATGCCGTGACACCCGCTACCGCCAAGACCGGGATTCTCGACGAGTTGGCGCCCGAGTTCATCGACTACATGCTCAGTCGCATCCCCCGCGGCCGCTTCCTCGAGGTCGAAGAGGCCGCCAACATGATCGCGTGGCTGGTCTCGAGCGAAAACAGTTTCACCACCGCCGCGGTTTTCGATCTCTCGGGCGGTCGGGCGACATACTGAGCTCGACCAGTGTGAGCGGTGCAATCGAACTTTTCGGCGGCAACCGGCCCAGGTGCTCGATGCGGCCAGTCCAGCTCATCGCGAACGCCAAGTCCCCGTTCTGATGGCCTCGTTTGAATGCTGCCAGGGGAAATCGGCGCGTGCCGTCGGAGCCTGTGAGACGATGCGCGACTGCAGCCGGAAGCCAGCACGCACAGTAGCCACGCAAGGGCCGGGGAGCCCTTGCGCGCATGTCACCATCCTGGCATTGGGATAGCTCGCCTGAAAGCAATACCAAGTCAGGCTGCATAGGGCCCCGGATCATCGCCCGGATGAAAGGGACTGGAGCTGGAACGAGCAGGAGTCCTGTCGAGCGATCCGGTTTGTGGGATCAGCCGGAGGTCCGCTGGTCCGCTACAGGCTTTGCTGTGTGCCGTAGGTTGATAGGGCACCTCGTGTACCTCGAGGAGCTCGACGCGATGTCCGAGGTCGATTTCGCTTTGGTCGCCAGCGGCCATGCCCAACATTGCGATTCCGCGCATGCTGGCTATGGATTGTTGCCCTTGGCCCGCAACCTAGTGCTCGATAGCGACCAGTCTGCGCTCCATTGGAAATCCGCCGTTGATGCCAAAGATGACTCTGGAGCCGATCGTGACCACATCGCGGGCTAGGTCGTCTGCGAACACGATCCGGGCGAAATCCAGCTTCTTGCGGATCGCTGCTATGAGAAGCTCGTCATGACCGATGTGATCGGCGAGCATGTTTTCGAGGATCGAGAAGTCTCTTGGGGTGAGCTCGGGAACAATGGCAGTGCTCATCGGAAGGGTCCTTTTGTTTAATCCGGTTCAGAACAAAAGGGGCCAGACCGACCGTTGGTCGGTCTGGCCATACCCTCCAAACTTGCGCACCTTGAACACATTAGGCAGCGGGAACGACATGTCATTGGTCCTGTCGGACATTCAGCACACTCAGCGACAGACGGCGTCCATCCCGGGCTGTCCATGGGATGGTTTGACCCTCGCGCAGGCCAATCAGGGCCGCCCCGATTGGCGTGAGCACCGAGACTTTGCCTGAACTGATGTCTGCATCTCCGGGTAGCACGAGCTGGTAGGTTCGGTTGAACCCATCTGCGGTGGAGAACGACACGATCGATCCCATACGGACCGCGTCCGAGGGCAGCTTTTCCTGCGAGACGACGCGAGCGCGTTCGAGTTCTGCCATGAGTTGCTCGGCGACATCGGCCATGGGGCCGGAAATGCCGCTTGCCATGATCATCAGTTTGCGATGATCCTCCGCCCCAAGCACAAGGCGCGGCAAGGATGATGATTTGATTGCCAGCTGGGCCATTCCAACACACGATCTCCGCCGTGCGCGAATGCACGGGCGGTCCAAATATTCTTAATGATGGGTTTAACGCCAAAGGCGTTGATCTCTATGGGACGAAGAGCGCACCCCCGAAGCTCGGGAGGCGCAAGACGGGCGAGCTTGGGGCTAGTGTCCCGTTACGGGATGTCCCTTTGAAATTCTCAGAAGTGCTGTGATCGCTCGTGTCATCAAGGCCATTAAGGTAGTCCCTCTTACCGCGAAGTCAAGTTGATCCGCCGGGCTGCGGCCGAACAACCCTCCCTGACTTTTCTCCTTTGTATCGGCTACAAGCATGAACCCGAAACATGCTGACCTTCTGCCATGGGCAGACAACTGATCGGTGTTCCATCCAAGGAGGGAGAAGTGACTGTCTGGAGGTACTGCCGGGCCTGTTCGGGGCCGGTTTCAAGGTTCGCCCGAAGGTGCACCTGCTGCCGCAGTGTGGATATGAAACGACCTGGTCCTCCCCAGCATCTTTTTGACGCGCCACCGGTGCGGGGAAGGATTCGGGCGACGTAGCACTTCCTGTTCCGGAACGGGGAAGCTGGCGGCGGTGACGGGCGCAATGGCGCCATTCCCAATAACTGTGGGCTGGCGACGTCCGTATCACCATTGCCGGCATACCGTGCTACCATTTCGTGATCCAGACGAGTTGGGTGTCGTCCGGTTCCAATTTCGTCTGCCCGACGACTGCTAGTAGCCCGATGGTTGCATTGACACTTCCGGGCACCCAAGCCTAGGAACACGTCGATCAGAAATGCTCCATTTTGACCCATGATCTGCGGGTTTGCGATCAGTGTCACAGCGTGTAGGACAAGACGCGATGATGATTGCAGGTTCGGGGGCGGTCTCGGTCCGCTGTGGCTGTGGCCAGGCCCATGACTAGTCCAGCTGGAGGCCAGAAAGCGGTCTGGCGCTTGACGTTGGTGCAAGCGCTCGCTGGTGCCAATGCGCCCGTCGTCTTTGCGACAGGAGCGGTAGTCGGACGCGATCTGGCGCCGGTGCCGACGCTGGCCACTTTGCCTGTCTCCTTCTTCATGGTCGGCATGGCGGCGAGCACATTGCCGGCTGGGATGATCGCCGAACGGTATGGCCGGCGTCCCGTATTCATGCTCGGCAAGCTCGCTGGCTTCCTCTCCGGGATGCTCGCCTGTTTGGCCATCGCAACGCAGGGATTTGCCCTGTTCTGCCTCTCCATATTCCTGGCCGGGGTCTACGCGGCCGTGGTCATGAGCTACAGGTTCGCCGCAGCCGAATGCGTTGAGCCGGCATTCCGGCCACGGGCCTTGGCGACGGTGCTGGCGGGCGGCGTTGCTGCCGGTATCGTAGGAGGCGTGCTGGTCAGCGCAACGATGGATCTCGTGCCCGGATATATGTTCGTGGGCACATATCTTGCGACGGCAGCGATTGCAGTGCTTTCCGCAGCCCTTTTGGCACGCATCGAGCTTCCCAACATCCGCACTGTGGGGACCTATCAGGGGCGTCCGATGCAGCAAATCGCACGTCAGCCCCGGTTCATCGCTGCGGTGGTCTGTGGCATCGTCAGCTATCTGCTCATGAACTACCTCATGACGTCCGCACCACTTGCCATGCGGATGCACGGACACTCCCAGATCGACGCCAACCAGGTGGTGCAATGGCATGTCGTCGCCATGTACGCTCCGAGTTTTGTCGCCGGCCATCTCATGGTCCGGTATGGGACCAGCACCATCACGGGCTTGGGCCTGATCATCACCCTCGTGTCCGCCCTGTTCGCGCTGACCGGCATGTCGGTGGTCCACTTCATGGTGGCCCTGATCGTCCTGGGCATCGGCTGGAATTTCGGCTTTGCCGGAGCGTCGAGCATGATCCTAGAAACCCATCGTCCCGAGGAAAGCGCACGGGTCCAGTCGGTCAACGACTTCCTTGTCTTCGGGTTCGTGGCGGTCGGCTCGTTCCTCTCGGGCGGGATCCTGACGACCTATGGCTGGCAGATCGTGTGCCTGCTCGCGCTTCCTCCCGCCATCGCTGCTCTTGTCATGCTGTTCTTCTTCGACCGCCGTGAGCGGGGAGCGCGGCGTCAGACCCAGGTCATCGATCCGGGACCCTGATGTATGAGCAACCCAGGCGGCGGTAGATGCTCATTTGAAAAGCAGCAACCGCAAGGCTCGAGATCAAGGTCCACAGGCCGACCGAGGTTTCGGTAAAAGATCGCATTCGTAGCCTCGAACAGCCATTTCCGCGTGAATATATCGCCTCGTTTCGAGATGCGCCCGTTTCTGCTGACCTCGCCGGATTCGTAGCGCCTCGGTGTCAGGCCTAGGTATGCCCCCGCACTCGATGAGCGGCGAAAGCGGGTCGCGTCGCAACAACCGCCATTGCGGTGATTGGCCCGATATCAGGAGCGGTCATCAAGAGCCGGACTGTCTAGTGTCGCCTGGCCTCCGCCCGGATCTCGCTGTCGAGGGCAGCGATGCGGGCAAGGATGCCACTCCTGGCCTTCATCAGGGCCTCGAAGACCCTTGACGAACTCGCGCGGGAGTTCATCGATTCCATGCTCAGCCGCATCCCCGATGGTGTCCCCTGGCGTGGTGTAGGTTGGTTTGGGCCGCCACGCATTTCCCGGCACTGCCGGTGTCGGATCAGCCGGCCAGGGGCGGCAGGCTGATGAGGGGATCATCGCTCATCTGGCTCATTGTTTCCAGTGTCATGTAGCGGGCGCGCTGGACGGCCCACTCATCGTTCTGTTCGAGCAGTAACGCGCCCACGAGGCGCACGATGGCGTCATCATTGGGAAAGATGCCCACGACATCGGTGCGCCGCTTGATTTCGCCGTTGAGACGCTCGATTGGGTTCGTGCTGTGCAATTTGGTCCGGTGTTCGCGTGGGAACGACATGTAGGCCAGAACATCAGGCTCGGCCTCATCGAGCAGGGTGGCCAGCTTGGGCACCTTGGGTCGGATCTGATCGGCGACGGCGCGCCATTGCGCACTGGCCGCCTTTGGTGTTTCCTGCGCAAAGGCCGTGGCGATGAAGGCAGAGACGACACGGCGCCCGCTCTTTCCGGCATGGGCAAGAACGTTGCGCATGAAGTGAACCCGGCATCGTTGCCAAGTGGCGCACAACACCTTGCTGACGGCCGCCTTGATCCCTTCGTGCGCATCGGAGATCACGAGCTTGACCCCACGTAGCCCCCGCCGGGTCAGCTTGCGCAGAAACGCTGTCCAGATCGGCTCGGCTTCCGAGGTCCCGATCTCCATGCCCAGAACCTCACGCCTGCCATCACTGTTGACGCCGATGGCGATAATGGCGGCGACCGAGACGATACGCCCACCGCGGCGCACCTTGAGGTAAGTGGCATCAATCCACAGATAGGGCCAGTCACCCTCGATGGGGCGATCGAGGAAGGCTTTGACCTTATCGTCGATCTCTTCGCACAGCCGGCTCACCTGACTTTTGGAGATGCCGCCCATCCCCATGGCCTTGACCAGATCATCGACTGATCGGGTGGAAATGCCCTGGATGTAAGCTTCCTGGATAACTGCGGTTAGAGCCTTCTCGGCCATGCGGCGCGGCTCCAGGAAGGTTGGGAAATAGGACCCTGTCCTCAGCTTGGGAATGCGCAGCTCGACAGTGCCGGCGCGTGTCTCCCAGTCTCTGTCGCGATACCCATTGCGCTGGGCCAGGCGATCGGAGCTCTTCGCTCCATAACCAGCGCCTGTGGCAGCGCCCACTTCCATCTCCATCAGGCGTTCAGCGGCAAAGCCGATCATCTCACGCAAAATATCGGCGTCGGGGGTCTGTTCGACCAGAGCGCGAAGGTTCATCATATCGGTGGTCATCGGTGGTCCTTTCGGATTGTGGCTTCAACAACCCGACATTACCGGAAAA
>NZ_RZMX01000042.1 GCF_003992665.1 Pelagibacterium montanilacus | reverse complement strand
TTTTCCGGTAATGTCGGGTTGTTGAAGCCACAATCCGAAAGGACCACCGATGACCACCGATATGATGAACCTTCGCGCTCTGGTCGAACAGACCCCCGACGCCGATATTTTGCGTGAGATGATCGGCTTTGCCGCTGAACGCCTGATGGAGATGGAAGTGGGCGCTGCCACAGGCGCTGGTTATGGAGCGAAGAGCTCCGATCGCCTGGCCCAGCGCAATGGGTATCGCGACAGAGACTGGGAGACACGCGCCGGCACTGTCGAGCTGCGCATTCCCAAGCTGAGGACAGGGTCCTATTTCCCAACCTTCCTGGAGCCGCGCCGCATGGCCGAGAAGGCTCTAACCGCAGTTATCCAGGAAGCTTACATCCAGGGCATTTCCACCCGATCAGTCGATGATCTGGTCAAGGCCATGGGGATGGGCGGCATCTCCAAAAGTCAGGTGAGCCGGCTGTGCGAAGAGATCGACGATAAGGTCAAAGCCTTCCTCGATCGCCCCATCGAGGGTGACTGGCCCTATCTGTGGATTGATGCCACTTACCTCAAGGTGCGCCGCGGTGGGCGTATCGTCTCGGTCGCCGCCATTATCGCCATCGGCGTCAACAGTGATGGCAGGCGTGAGGTTCTGGGCATGGAGATCGGGACCTCGGAAGCCGAGCCGATCTGGACAGCGTTTCTGCGCAAGCTGACCCGGCGGGGGCTACGTGGGGTCAAGCTCGTGATCTCCGATGCGCACGAAGGGATCAAGGCGGCCGTCAGCAAGGTGTTGTGCGCCACTTGGCAACGATGCCGGGTTCACTTCATGCGCAACGTTCTTGCCCATGCCGGAAAGAGCGGGCGCCGTGTCGTCTCTGCCTTCATCGCCACGGCCTTTGCGCAGGAAACACCAAAGGCGGCCAGTGCGCAATGGCGCGCCGTCGCCGATCAGATCCGACCCAAGGTGCCCAAGCTGGCCACCCTGCTCGATGAGGCCGAGCCTGATGTTCTGGCCTACATGTCGTTCCCACGCGAACACCGGACCAAATTGCACAGCACGAACCCAATCGAGCGTCTCAACGGCGAAATCAAGCGGCGCACCGATGTCGTGGGCATCTTTCCCAATGATGACGCCATCGTGCGCCTCGTGGGCGCGTTACTGCTCGAACAGAACGATGAGTGGGCCGTCCAGCGCGCCCGCTACATGACACTGGAAACAATGAGCCAGATGAGCGATGATCCCCTCATCAGCCTGCCGCCCCTGGCCGGCTGATCCGACACCGGCAGTGCCGGGAAATGCGTGGCGGCCCAAACCAACCTACACCACGCCAGGGGACACCATCTCCAAACCGGAAAATTGTTTCCACTTTTTCTGGAAACGCTTTAGGATCGAGACTCAATCAAACCCACCATAAGATTATTGCGGCTATTTGGCGGGTCGCTGTGAAGTTTGTCGCGAGCTTGTCATATCGGGTGGCAACGCGCCTCCAATCCTTGACGCGGCAAAAGGTGCGTTCGATGATGTTTCTACGCTTGTAGGCTTCAGGATCGAACGGCTGGATATGGGTTCGAGTTCGATTGTTGGGGATCACCGGCTGGGTGCCCCGCGCGATGAGGAAGGTTGCGCAGGGCATTGCTGTCATAGGCCGTATCGGCGGCGCATAGGCGGTTGGGAGGCAGGGTTGCGAGCAGCGGTATGGCAACGGGCGCGTCACCTCGCTGCCCTGGCGTTATCTTGAGCGCGAGAGGACGGCCGCGACTATCGACAGCAGCATGGATTTTTGTCGATCTGCCGCCTCGCGAGCGGCCGATTGCCTCGCCATCCGCCCCCCCTTTTCCGCCCGCTGCCGATCGATGGGCCTTGGCCGTGGTGCTGTCGATCATATTGATATCGCGATCACTCGCTTGCACCAGGGCGTCAAACAACCGCCGCCATACTCCGCGCGCCGACCATCGGTGGAAGCGGTTGTAGATTGTCGTGGGCGGCCCGTAGCAGGCAGGACAGTCCTGCCACCGGCAACCCGACCGCAGCACATGAATGATCCCACTTATAACTCGGCGTTCATCAGTGCGGCGAGCGCCTGGCTGGTTCATTGGAAGATGCGGCGCGATCGCCGCCCACGCCTCGTGGTTCAGCCAGAAATGCCCGCTCATCTTTGCCTCCAAATGCCCTCGCACACAGAGAATCTGATTTGCTAAACACGTTCAACATTCTGATTGGGTTCAACCCTAGCGGTCGTAGAAGGTGGCGATCGAGGCGCTGTCCTTGAGCTCGTTGCCTTCGGCTACATACGCATCGTAGCGGGCAATGGCCGCGTCGAGCAGCGGAAGCTCCAGACCGAGCCGCTCCACGAACACCCCGATGTTCTGCATGTCCTTGTTGAGCTGGCGCGCGTAGCTTTTCGGGGGTTGGTAATCCCGATGGGCCATCTGAGGATAGATACGCTGCAGGATCTGACTGTCAGCGAGCCCTCCTGCAAGGCAATCGGGAAGGCGGTCCGGCTCGATTCCCGCAGCCTTGGCGATCGCCAGCACCTCGGCCATCAACGTATAAGACGTCCCTACGATCGCCTGGTTGATCACCTTGACGGCCTGCCCGCTCCCGATGGGGCCCATCAGCGTCGAATTGGTGGCCAGATCGTCGAAGATCGGCTTGAGCCTGTCGAAAAGATCCTGATCGCCTCCTGCTATCAGGGTAAGCTTGCCCTCGGCCGCCGGCTCGGGCCCTCCCGATATCGGCGCGTCCATCCATGCCATTCCTGCTCGCTCCTTGAGCGCTGCAGAAAGCGCGATGGCCTTGTCCGGGTTCATGGTGGAACAGTCGACGACGGTCGCCGCCCCCGTGGATGCCCTCGCGAGCCCCCCGGGCCCGAAGCAGCAGTTCTCCACCGCCTTGGCATGGAGGACGCAGATCAGGACGACGTCGCTTCTTTCGCGCACCTGGGCTGGTGTTTCGGCCCAGACCGCGCCGACGCTCTCGGCCCAGGCCTTCAGTTCGGGCTCGTAGTTCCAGACCGTAACGGTCCATCCCCTCGAGATCAGCCGTTCGACCATCGGCTGGCCCATGATACCCAGGCCGAGAAAGCCAAGGGCATAGGGTTTTTCCGGCTGAGACATCTGCACGTCGTTTACCTCGCTGTGTCAGTTGCGCCCGATGGGGACCCGGTCTCATCGTTCACCGGTGGGGACGCCTGCCCGATCCGATAAATTCGCCGGGCATTTCCCGCAAAAAGGGCTGCCTGTTCCGCAGGTGCAAGATCGGCCACGATCCGGCGAAAGCCATCAAAAATGGTGGAAAACGAAGCGACCAGACCGTCCACCGGAAAATTGCTCGCAAACATGCACCGCTCGAAGCCGAAGCTATCGATGGCCGCCCTCACAATTGGAGCGTTGTCGTCGGCAGACCATGGCCGGCCGGGTAGGCCCAATCCTGAAATCTTGATGAAGACGTTTTGCGCGGGAGCGATCTCCAGCAAGGCGCGCTGCCACGCTTCCAGGCCTTGGGCACTTCGGTCGGACGGCAATGCGGTGTGATTAATGATGATGCTCGTGTCGGGAAAATCATCGGCCAGACGACGCGCCTGGCGCAGATGCCACCAGGGCACCTGCATGTCGAAAGAAAGCCCTAGCGGCGCCAGCCGGGCGAAGCCCGCACGCCATTCGGGATCATCCATGCTGCCCTTCTCGCCGGCCGTGATCCGCTCCGGTGAGGTCGCCACAACGGGCTTGTGGCGAATGCCCCGAACCTTGGAATGCGCCGCGTAAGCGTCCAGCACCTCCCCCAAATCGGGACGGTCGAGCCATGCCTGGGCGACGATCGCAGATGGAAGCCTGTCGTCGACTGCTTCGAGCCAGCGCAACTCGCCCAGGGGATCCGCAGGATTCCACTCGGCTTCGATCGCAACCGAGCCTGCGACGTCGAACGTCGCGGCGTCTGCACGATAGTCGTCGGGCAGGTAATTTCGTTTCAGTCTGGAGTAATCCCCATAGCGAAACGGGATCGGCCGGGCATCGCACAGCCAGGGGTGATAATTGGTTTCGATGTTCCAGAAATGATGATGGGCATCGATGATCTCGAGGCGCCGCCGGCCGGATTGCCCGGCTGCCTCGATGCGGTGCAACTCGTTCATGGGGCATCCGGGCGACGTACGCGCTCGCTTGCCGGCAGACCGTTGATGAAGTGCTCGCGTGTCAGCCGCGCGAGAAGCGACCCGTCTCTTGCCGCGAGTGCGGCGAACATCTTGGAATGCTCGAACAGCGCCTCGGTCCACCGGTCTCGATCGAGGTTGGCCAAGGCACGGGCCCGCTCGACCCGCGGCAACAACGAGCGCCAGATCGACTGCAGCACCGGATTTGCAGAGATTTCGACCACGCGGGCGTGAATCTGATGATTGATGTCCATATAGGCCGCCCGCTCGCTGCGGGCGTGCAACGCAACCATTTCGTTCAGAAGACCGCCGATTTCAGAAATTTCCCCGCCGGTGATGTTGGCGCAGGCCTGCTCCCCCGCCAGGCCTTCCAGCGTACCGAACACCGAGTAGAGATAGCCGATGTTGCGCTCGTCGAGCGGGGCGACGACCACGCTGCGATTTGGAAGCAGGGTAACGAGTCCCTCCGCCGCCAAAGTCCGGAACGCTTCACGGATGGGAGTGCGTGAGACGCCCAACTGATCGCACAGCGCCACTTCCTTGAGCCGCATCCCGGGGGGCAACTCACCGGTGATGACCATGGTGCGAAGCCTGTCGGTGGCTTCGCCGTGTAGCGTCCCGCGTCGCCCGCGTGACGACTCGGCCTGCCGGACTGCCTCGCTCGCATGTGCATCGTCGGTCTCGTTCATGCCGCTACGCTACCGCAAGGCATTCTTGTGCGCAATATCCAGTTCCAATAGCCAATATCATTGACGCACTCCATTTTTGCATACAAGATTGATCGCAGATTGCCTGTGGAGGACCCATGACATCTGAGAACGGCGACGAAGCCCGCGCCCTCCCCCTGCCTCTTGCTGGCCTTCGGGTCCTTGACCTCAGCCAGGTAATGGCCGGCCCGTTCTGCTGCATGCTGTTGGGCGACATGGGCGCCGACGTGATCAAGGTCGAGCCACCGACCGGTGGAGATCAGACGCGCAAGGCGATGGGGTTCCGCATGCTGGGTGAGGATAGCCCCGGCTTTCTGGCCCTCAACAGGAACAAGCGCAGCGTCACGATCGATCTCAAATCAGAGTCGGGACAAGCGCTCTTCTACAAGCTGGCGGCCACTGCAGACATCGTGGTCGAGAACAGCCGGCCGGGTGTGGCCAAGAAGCTGGGCGTGGACTATCTCACACTCAGCGCCCTCAATGCCGGCATCGTGTATGCAAGTATTTCCGGATTCGGCCAGACAGGACCGTGGTCGCAACGGCCCGGGTTCGACCTGATAGCGCAGGCCATGTCCGGCGTGATGAGCGCCATGGGCCATCCCGACCAGCCGCATGTCAAATCCGGTATTCCGGTGGGCGACCTGGGAGCGGGCCTGATCGCCACCTACGCCATTCTGAGCGCCATCATCGGCCGACAGGCTACGGGACAAGGCCAGTATATCGACGCATCACTTCTCGAGGCTGGTCTGGGCCTTTCGATCTGGGAGACCACCGAGTTCTGGGCGACCGGGAAGTCGCCCAAACCGCTGGGTACAGCCAACAGGATGAGCGCGCCCTACCAGGCATTCGCCGCGAGCGACGGGCACTTCGTGGTCGGCGCGGCTAACCAGAAGCTCTGGCTGCAGTTCTGCGCAGTCATCGACCGCGCCGACCTGCTCGAGGACGTGCGCTTTTCCGAGAACCGCGACAGGCTGCAAAACCTGCCCGATCTGGTGGCTGAACTCGAAGCCGTGTTCGCAACCGATACGGCAGAGAACTGGGTCGAGCGATTCCTGGCGGCGGGCGTTCCCGCCGGCCCGATCTATGACTATGCCCAGACCCTTGCCTCTGACCACATCGCGGCACGGGATATGGTCATGGAGATCGACCATCCGGTCGAAGGGCCAGTGAGGTCGCTGGGTTTCCCCGTCAAACTTTCCGGCACGCCCCAACAGGTCCGGATGCCACCCCCGCTTCTGGGGCAGCACAATCTGGACGTACTCGAGGAACTCGGGCTCGGAGCCGAGTTCGACCAACTCGAGGCTGACGGTGCGTTCGGATCATGAGCGAGGGACGCGTTACCCTGAGCTGGAATGGCGATGTCGCCCATATCCGCTTCGACCGGCCTCATGCGCGCAATGCGATGACCAAATCCATGTACCGCGACCTCGCCGTCATATGTGCGGAACTCAAGGACCGTGCCGGCGTGCGCATGGCGGTTTTGCGCGGCGAGGGCGGCGAGAGTTTCGTTGCGGGTTCGGACATCTCGATTTTCGAGGATTTCGACGGACCTGACGATGGCATCGCCTATGAGGCGGAGATGGAACGATACACGTTCACCCTTCAGTCCCTGCCCTTCCCCACACTCGCGGTCATCGAGGCCTGGGCTGTCGGGGGCGGCCTGAACCTCGCCGCGGCGTGCGATCTGCGGGTCGCGGTCCCGGGCACACGGTTCGGCGTCCCGATTGCGCGAACGGTTGGTAATTGCCTTTCGATGCCCAACTACCAGCGGCTTGTCCACGGCTTCGGTGCCAGTCGGGCAAAGCGCATGCTGATTATGGGCGATTTCCTCTCGGCCGAGGAGGCACGGGAAGCCGGCTTCATCATGGGCATCGTCGATCCGGCGGAGGTAGAGGCGGAGGTGGAGCGCATCACCCGACGGGTATGCGCCAATGCGCCGATCACGATGGAAGTGAGCAAGGAAGCGATCGCCCGCGTCGGCGATGGCTCGGCCGCTGCGGCAGGCGAGGATCTCATTGGACGCGCCTATGGCAGCGCCGATTTCCATATCGGCGTCTCGGCCTTCCGCAACAAAGAAGAGCCTGTCTGGACGGGCCGATAAATCCATCCGTCCCGGCGTTGCGTGGGCGCAGGGACGGGTGAGAAGTCGAGCCCGCGCGCAGCAATCTGAATACTGCATATTGCATACTGCATGCAGTTTTGGATAGAACGAGACGATCAGGGCGAAAACAGCCTTGAGCGAAATGGAGGAGTTCCCAATGAAAACGCTATCGAACGCGCTGTTGCTCGCGACCGGACTGACGCTGGTAGCTGGCCCAGCGCTGGCACAGACCTACGAGGCAACGTTCGGCCACCCGCACCAGAATTATGCGACCCAGGCAGCAGAGGCCTTCAAGGCTCATGTGGAAAGTGCAACGGGCGGCGACTTCGTCGTGAACCTGACGCCGCATGGCGCTCTGGGCAGCGGCGACCGGGAGATCACCGACCAGTTGCGGCTCGGCGAACTCGAGTTCCATCTGCCGGGCGCAGGCGGGGTGGCAGGGGTCTACCCGGAATCGCAGACCCATAGCTGGCCGTTCCTGTTCACCGAGCGCAGCGTGTTCTGGGATTTGCCCAACGATCCCGAGTATTTCGCGGCGACCCGGGACGGACTGCTCGAGGCCACGGGCGGGACAGTCCGGCTGCTCTCGCTGATGGAAAATTCCATCCGCCATATGTACACCACCCGCGGCCCAATCCGCGTACCTTCCGATCTCGAGGAACACGCGATCAAGATGCGTACGCAGACCGTGCCCATGCACCAGGAAGTCTTTTCCGCGCTCGGTGCGGCTTCCATCGTCTCGACTGGAGCGCCCGAGCGCTATTCTGCCATGCAGAGCGGGCTGATCGACGGGCTCGAAGGCGGCCTGGCATCGGTTTGGGATGCCGGTCTGATGGAAGTGGCCGATCACGTCACGCTGACGGGCCACATGTACGAATATCTCTGGCTGCTGACCAATGACGAGTTCTACCAGTCGCTGCCGGCCGAGTATCAGCAAGCTGTGGACGAGGCGGCGGTCATCGCAGCCACCGTCAACAATGCCGTCAGCTTTCAGGACAGCAATAATGCTCTGGCTCTGATGTATGATGCCGACAAGGAGGTCTACGTGCCGACCGCCGCCGAACTCGAGGAATGGCAGGCGATCGCCGAGCCCGTTGGCCGCGAGTTCATTGAGCAGGAAGTCTCTTCGGACTATATCGAAGCGACGCTCGCGGCGCTTGAGCGCACGCGTGAACGCGTCGCCGAACGCAAAGCCGCAGCGGCGTCCGCAGAGTAATACTCCCAACCTGTCGGGCGGGTCAGTCAGGACCCGCCCGTTCTTTCGGCTGAGCTTCGGAGCGGCAGATGATCGTCGTGCTAATCTTTGCTGCCCTTCTGGGCATGATCGTTGTCGGTGCGCCGATCTTCATGGCCATGAGCGGCGCAGCCATCATCCATTATCTGGAGACCGGCCGGGAATCGACCATGGTTGTCATGGTCGGGCGCATGTTCGAGGGACTGACGTCCTTCACCTTTCTTGCCATCCCACTGTTCCTGCTTGCCGGCGAGATCATGTCCCGTGGCGGGCTGACTGATCGGCTCATGGATTTCGCACGCGCCCTCGTGGGCCATTTCAAGGCAGGCCTCGCGCAAGTCAATATTGCCTCGAGCCTGATGTTCGCGAGCATCTCGGGGTCGGCTTATGCCGATGTGGCGGCCATGGGTCCGGTCATGATCCCGGCGATGGAAAAGGAAGGCTATCCGAGAGGATTTGCGGGCGCTCTTACCGCGGCATCGGCCACCCTCTCCCCGCTGTTTCCGCCCAGCATCGTCCTGATCCTTTACGGTTCAACCTTCGGCGTTTCAATCGGCGCACTGTTTGCCGCGGGCCTCTCGATCGCACTTTTGATGAGCGTGCTCTTTGCTGTCGTCACCCTGATCATGGTCACCAAATACGGCGTGCCAACAGCCATGTGGGTGGGGCTCGACAAGACATTCCTAGCGCTGCGGCGGGCCCTCGTACCTCTGGGAATGCCGATCATCGTGGTTGGCGGCATTCTCGGCGGCTTCTTTACCGCCACTGAGGCCGCATCGGTTGCGGTGGCATACGGGCTGATCCTGACGGTTTTCGTCTACCGCACCATCAGCCTCAAACAACTCATCGAGATCCTGCGCTCAACCGCGATAACCAGCGCTGCCATTACCATCCTAGTGGGCGCCGCCGCCATGTTTTCCTATGTCGTGGTGCGGCGGAACGTGCCCCAGCAGGTGGTGGAATTCCTGCTGCAAATCACCCAGGAGCCGTTCGGAATCGTTGCGCTGATCGTGGTCGTGCTGCTGATCGGCGGCATGTTCATCGACAGAAACTCCAACATCCTGCTGCTTGGGCCGATCATCATCCCGATCTTCACCCTCGAACTTGGATTTAGTGAGATTCAAACGGCGATGATCATCGTCTCCGCACTGGGCGTGGGACATCTGACGCCGCCCTTCGGCGGAACGCTGCTCACCGCGTCACTGGTCGGACGAATGTCGGTCGTCGAGATCACAAAATACGCGTGGCCTTTCATTCTCATCAAGATATTCCTGACCGCACTGATCGTGGCGATACCGGCACTGAGCGAAGCCCTGCCGCGGCTGCTCGGACTGGGAGGGCTTTGAGATGCAGACAAGAGACAATCCCGTTTCCCGTTTTGTCCGGGCGGTGGACCGCGCCGCAGGCTGGATCGACGTCGTGCTGCAGCTCGTGATGATCTCAGTTCTGGCGGGCATCTTCCTTCTGATGATTTCACAGGTCCTGTTGCGCTATGTGGTCTTCGTGCCCATTCCGTGGATCGAAGAGCTTGCTGCGATGCTTCTGCCTGTCCTTGCCGTCTGGGGCAGCGCGATCTGTATCCGGCACAATTCCCACCTCAAGGTCGATTTCATCGTCGAGGCGCTGGCGCGCAGGCTCAAGCTGACGATCTACGTTCTGATCAACGCGCTCATCGTGTTTCTCGCCTTCAAGATATGCGAGGCTGGCCTCGCATTGGCAGAACTTGGACGGAACGAAATGACGACGAGTCGATCGATATCGCTGTACTGGCCGCGTATGGCCATCGTTGTGGGCGGCGCGCTCATCATGATCCAGGCAGGGGTGCTGATTCTGAAAGATGCAGCCCAGATTTTCGACTTGTACCGCCCCGATCTCGATGAGCCCACCCAATGATGGCCGACGACCGCGAACACACCAACGCCCAGAACCGGCCGATCGCTCCCATCGAACGGACCCAGCTCCATGACTTGGTGATCGATCGGCTGCGCGAGTTAATCGTGGAAGGTCGGGTGCCAGCGGGCGAGCGCGTAAACGAAAGTGAGTTGGGGCGAACTCTCGGGGTTTCGCGAACCCCAATCCGCGAGGCGCTCAAGGTCCTGGCGGCGGAAGGGCTGGTGGAGCTGTCCCGCAATCGAGGCGCGATCGTACCTGAGACCACGCACGCCGAGTTGCGCGACACGCTGCTGTTCATGAGCGCGGTGGAAGGCTTTGCCACCGAGCAGGCAGCCCTCAATGCGCAAGCCGCGGAGATCGTTCAGGTCCGCGAACTGCACGACGCGATGATCGATGCTTTTGAGCGAGCCGACAGGCACCGGTATTTCGACCTGAACCAAAAGATCCATCTCACAATCGTGGAGCTGTCGCGCAACCAGACGCTCAAGCCCATCCATGCGCGCCTTCAGGCCCGCATGCAGCGTCTGCGCTATCTCGGCAATGACGAACCTGAGAACTGGCGGGTCTCGGTCGATGAGCACAAGGCCATCATGGAGGCGCTCGAGCGTCGCGACGCCTCCGACGCGGGAGCCGCGATGCGCCGGCACCTCGAGAACGCGATCGAGCGCATCGACACGATGCTCGAGAGGCAGGAGCGCACGGAACCGGGTCCCAAAGACCAGGCTACGGCCAGCCGCTGACCTTACCGCCCCACAAACCGGAGTTGACCGCAATGCATATCATCGTTGGATCGGACCACGCTGGATTCCCGCTCAAGGCAACGCTTATCGCCCACATGGAAGCGTCGGGGCACACCGTGACCGACATAGGCTCGTTCGACGCGGAACCGGTCGACTTCCCCGACATCACACGATCCCTGACTTCCAGGATCGCCAATGGCGAAGGCCAGCGCGGCCTGCTCGTGTGCGGCACGGGCGTAGGTGCTTCGATCGCGGCCAACAAGGTCAAGGGCATCCGGGCGGCGGTGTGCCATGATGTGCATTCGGCCCACCAGTCGGTGGAGCATGACGATGTCAATGTCATGTGCATCGGCGCCCAGATCGTGGGGCCGTGGCTGGCCAAGGACCTGGTGTCTTCATTCCTCGCGGCGGAGTTCTCGACAGACGAGGACTTCCGCAGAAGGGTGTCCAAACTCGCCGAGATGGACGCGCAGCGCTAAGCCCACGCCTGCTTGCAAGCAACGGACGCAAAAGAACAGGGGGCACCGGACGGTGCCCCCTGTTCTCGTTTCTCAGCCAGCAGACGAGCGGCAAGCACATGACTTCCGCTTCGGGCCGGACAAGACCGCCCGGCCCTTTTCTCATGCACGCTATTCGCTTATCCCCTGCTTGCGACGGCGGTAGTTCTGGTACGCCACCGCAAGGATGAGCAGTGCGCCGATCAGCACCCGCTGGAGATGGAAGTCGGCACGGATCAGGACCATGGCGTTCTCAACGATGCCGATCGTCATGATGCCCAGCACGGTGCCCAGGATCGACCCGACCCCGCCATAGAGGGCCGTACCGCCAAGGACCACGCCTGCAATGATGTGCAACTCGTAGTTGAGGCCAAGGTCAGGGGAGGCCCCGTTCAGGCGCCCGATTAGCACCATGGCGGCGATCGCGACACAGACGCCCTGGAACATGTAGATCTGGATCTTCATGCGGTCCACCGAGATGCCCACGAGCCCGACGGCGTTCTCGTTGGAGCCGATTGCCAGAGTGTAGCGGCCGAACCGTGTGTGGAAGAAGAGCCAGTACCCCACCAGAGCGGCGGCGGCGGCAATGAGCGCCGGCATCGGCACGCCGAAAATGACACCCTGCCCAAGATACTGAATGGCATCGGGCAGGCGCGTGACCACCTGATCGCTCATGAGGTAGTGGGTGGCACCGCGCAGGGACACCATCATACCCAGCGTAGCAATCAGAGGGTTGACCTTGAGCTTGGTGATAACCAGCCCGTTGATCATGCCGATCCCCGCGCCCATCAGGACGCCGAGGAGCAGTGCGAAGGGTACGGGCACGCCCCATGCGATGAGCGATGCCATGAAACATCCCACCGCGCCAACGGCCGAGCCCACCGAGAGGTCGATGCCGCGGCTGCCGATGACGAAGGTCTGACCCACCGCGATGATGAGAAACACCGATGCCTGGCGCAGGATGTTCATCTGATTGAAGAACGAGAAGAACCTGTCGCTCATCAGCAGCATCAGGATGTAGAGGGCGAGCAGGACGAAAACCAGCGGGTTGATCTTCGCGAGCACCGCCATGGCGCCGGTCTGCCTGTCGGGGGAGTGCGCCTCGTGGGCTTGGCTGGCCATCAGGTGTTCCCTCCCATGATAAGGCTGACCACGGTCTGCTTGTCGACTTCGTCGGTCCGGACGATGCCAGCGACTTCGCCAGCCCGGAAGACGATGATGCGATCGCACACGTCAAAGACATGTTCGAGGTTATGGCTCACGACCAGGATGGTCATTTCCTGGGCCTTGAGCATCTGGATCAGGTCGAGGACCTTGCGCTGCTCCTGGACCCCAAGTGCCGCCGTGGGCTCGTCCATGATGATCAGACGCGCCCGGTCGGACAGAAGGAAGCGAGCGATGGCGGCGGCCTGGCGCTGCCCGCCCGAAAGCTGGCGGACCGACCTGTCGAGCGAAGGCAGGTTGATGCGAACCCGTTCGAGCAGCTTGCGGGAGTCTTCCTGCATCTTCCTGCGATCGAGGATGGGCAGGACGCCGAGAAATCTTTTCATCGGCTCCTGGCCGAGGAACACGTTGCCTGGCGCGTCGAGGTCGGGAATGAGAGCGAGATCCTGGTACATGGTCTCGATGCCAAGATCACGGGCATCGTCAGGGTTGGCAATGTCCGCGGCGGCTCCGTTCCAGCGGATCTCTCCCTCGTCACGCTTGTAAGCGCCCGAGATCATCTTGACGACGGTGGACTTGCCGGCCCCGTTGTCGCCGACCACGGCAACGGCTTCTCCGGGAAAGAGGGAGAAACTCACTCCCTTGACGGCCTGAACGCCGCCGAAACTCTTCTTGAGATTTTGCACTTCAAGCAGTGCGCTCTGATTGGTCATGGCAGTTCCAATTCCTGGTATGGCCGGTATCGTCAGCCCGAGGCCGGCGAATGCCCCCGGGACGCGATGCGCGTCCCAGGGGCTGCAGACGCTCAGCCGTGGTGTTCGTTGAGGAACGCGGCCACGTCGAACATCTCGGAAGGCACCGACTGTCGGATGCGGTAAGCGTTCTCGAGCACCGGAATGTCTGCATAGACCGTCCGCTCGATATCCCCTTCCCGGCCGGTCAGGTGTGCCAGCAGAGCTTCTGCGGAGGCGCGTCCCATCGAGCGCGGATCGCGGAACGGTGCCACGCCGATATCTCCGGTGGCAATGCCCTGGAGTTCGTCGATCGTGCCGCCCATACCGCACACCACGATCTCGCCGGTGCGCCCGTTCGCGCCGATCGCGTTGGATGCCGAAACCGACATGTAGCTGTTGAGGCACATGATGGCATCGAAATCGTAGGCGGCCAGAGCGCGCTCGGTCTCGTCGTAGGCCAGCCGACGATCGAAGTCGGCATTGGCCTCGTAGACGATCTCGAACTCGAGGTCTGAGTGGCTGTTCATTCCCTCGATTGCGCCTTCGCCACGCTGCTGGGAGATCTCCGAAGCAGCCGGGCCCCAGAGCATGACGACCCTGGGATTGCGGATGCCCTGCGCGCGCATCTGGTCTCCGAGCCACTCACCGGCCTTAAAGCCCATTTCCGAATGGCTGTAGACCACCCAGTTGAGCACGGCGTCGTCGTAGGAGACGCCCTCTTCGGGACGCACATAGTCGGTCATCAGAAGTTTGGCACCCGATTCAGAGATCAGGCGAAGGCCCGGCTCGTTCAGTTCGAGTGAAGTGGGGCCAACCAGGACGTAGTCGAGCTGCTGGGCGGCCATGTTCTCAAGGATGGACAGCATGCCCGCATGGTCCGAACTCGCATTGGGTGCGGCTTCAACGTATTCGTAGTCGAGCCCGGCTTCATCGAGCGTGCCGCGGAACCCCTCCCGGAGCTGGCCGAACAGCGCCTGAAGATCGATGCTGTGCGCGGCGAATCCGACACGGATCTGCCGGTCGGGCAACTGCCCAAGCGCGGTCCCTGCCATGGCACCGGTGGCCATGATGGCGCCGGTGGTCCTCATGAAATCTCGTCTGTCCATTTTCTCCTCCTCCAGGAATGTCCGCTTATTCCAGATTGGCATGCTGCCGGCGGACGTCGGCATAGCCAGGATCGCGCGTGCGCGCGATTTCAACGACCGTCTGCTCGAGAAAGCAGAACAGCATCTGTTCGAACAGCGAGCCCGGGGGCTGAATCGAGCGCGCAGCCGCAGCGGCGTCGAGCTTGCTCACTCCGGGCAGAATGATCGGATCGGACCCGAGCCGGGCAAGTGTGGATTCTTCGGTGGCGCTCAGCGCGATCATATCGAGCCCGAACCCTACCGCCTTTTCGGCAATCGATACGGTGCCGCGTGTCTCGCCTGTCCCCGACCCCACGACGAGAAGATCCCCTTCGCGTGCAGCCAGCGCGGTAGGCTCGCCCACCAACTGCACGGGCAAGCCGAGTTGGGCGAGGCGGATAGAGAACATCTTCATGACGTGACCGCACCGGCCCAGCCCATGGATATAGATCCGGGGCGCAGAGCCGATCGCCGCGGCAAGCCGGGCGGTCTCGGAGAACGGAATGGACCGCGCCGTCGCCATGATCTCGCCGAGGACGGTGCCGTCGTTCTCATCCATCTGCGAGAACCTTCTGGGTGAATTGGCGGGTCGCTACGAGCAGATCATGCGGCTTGGGCGGAACGGGATTGTCGCCAAACATCATCAGTTCAGCCGAAAGATAGCCCTGATAGCCAGACTGCCTCAGCTCATTGAAGGCCGGCGCGAATGCGAAGCTGCCCTCTCCGGGAACAAGGTGGGCATCGAGATCGCCAAGATTGTCGCTCAGGTGGATGTGGACGAGCCGATCGCCCAGCACTGTAACGTGCTCGGCGAAATAGGCAGCGCTGTCGCGCCCCAGCGCCCGGGCGGTGACGTGAATGTGGCCGGTGTCGAGCATGATCTTGAGATTGTTCGAGCCGACGCCGGAAAGGAGCGCCTGGACCTCATCGAGCGTCTCCACCCCCGTGGTCTCGAGATAGCTCAGGGGCTCGACGATGATCTGCACGCCCTGAGCCTGCGCGTGGCGATTGATCTCGCCGACGCTCTGGATCACCAGGTCCAGATCGTGCTTGCCGTGATGGGTCCAACGACCGTCTTTCGTCTCCCAGCCCCAGAAGGGCGTCGTAACACACATGCGGGGGAACTCGAGGGCGGCAGTGACGTCCACGGCCCGCTTGAAATAATCGAGCGAGCGCTGACGGAGCCGCTTGCCATCGAACGGAGGCGCGTCGCCGATCGCATAGTTGACCGGATAAAAGCACTGCTCGGGCAGGAACTGGACCGGTGCCAGCCCGGCATCGTCGACCAGCTTGCGGCAGGCCCGCGCCGTTGCGGTGTCGAGCCGCCCCCCATCATAGAAATCTTCGACATAGCCATGGGGCATACCGCCCCAGAGCTCTACCCCCTCGTAGCCGGCCCGCGCGATCTGATCGAGCGCCTCGGGCAGCGGGTAGTATTTGAACAGCGATGTGACGGCAGCGAGTTTCATCGGGATGCCCCCTGGCTGGTTCGTGAATCGATGGCAAACAGTGCGTGCATGGCCGACCGGTTGGCCGGGTAGAGCGAGCGGAAGACACCGTAGACATCCTCATAGACCCCCGCGTCGGCCGTTTTGGGCTCGACCGGAGGAGAAGTCTTCACCCACGCCCGGGCAAGCTCCGAAATCGGTGTGTCAGAGCAATTGGCCATGGCGAGCATTGCAGCGCCATAAGCTGAAGCGTCGGGCGTATCGGTCGCCATCACTGGCCGGTTGAGCACGCTTGCAAGTGTCGAGAGCCATATCCGCCCGCGCGCGCCGCCTCCCGCGACCCTCACCGCCGAGATGTCAACACCCATGGCCTGGACGGTCTCGACGAGGTCGCGCAGCGCAAAACACACGCCTTCGATCACCGCGCGGGCCATATGTCCGCGACGATGTCTCGCCGTGAGACCGATGAACCCGCCGCGGGCCCGTGGATCATTGTGAGGGGAACGCTCGCCCGTTAGATAAGGCAGATAGACCAGCCCACCCGAGCCAGGGGGAACGGTATCGAGGTCGCGAACGATGCCTTCAAAGCCGTCCTCTGCCGCATCGATCTCGCCCACGGTATCGCGGTACCACTGGAAGGAGCCGCCGGCCGAGAGCACGCCGGCCATGGCCATGAACGTTCCGGGCACCGAGTGGCAGAAAGTGTGGAACGCGCCAGTCCTGTCGAGCGATATCTCAGGAAGCTGGATATAGACGACGCCGCTGGTGCCGATGGTGATCGACATGGTTCCCGGCTCGACAATACCATTGCCGATGGCCGCGCAGGCCTGGTCGGCCCCACCGCCGACGATCATGGTACCGGACCGCAGTCCGGTGACCTCGGCAGCCCGGGACGAGACGACGCCGGCCGCCTCCACCGATTCCACGAGCCCGGGCAGGATCGAGCGGGATATGCCCGTCGCCTCCAGCATCGGGGCCGACCAGGCCCGGGCGCGCACGTCCAGTAGGTTCGTGCCCGAGGCATCGGTGACGTCGGAGAGCCGCTCGCCAGACAGCCGGAACCTGATGAAATCCTTGGGCAGCAGAACGCTGCTCAAGCGATCGTACCGATCGGGATGGTTCTTGCGGAGCCACAGGATTTTGGCGGCGGTAAATGCTGTTCTCGGCTCATTGAGCGTCCACTCGACGACCTTGTTGTCGGTCATGGCTATGAGCTGCTGGCATTCCGCTTCGGTTCGCTGGTCGTTCCACAGGATCGCAGGGGAGATCGAGGCGTCGTTCGCGTCGAGAAAAACCGAGCCATGCATCTGACCTGACAGCCCTATGGCGTCCGGCTGGCCGGCTTGGTCCACCAGGGTTGCAGCGCATTGGGTGAGCGCGGACCACCAGACGTCGGGATCCTGTTCAGACCATCCGGGATAAGGCGATGATGGCGTGTACGGCACGGTCGCCTCGGCGACGATTGCGCCGCTGGCGTCCACCATGACACCCTTCAGGCCGGTGGTCCCGACATCGAAAGCCGCCGCTTTCATTTCTCCTCCGCGTCTGCAATTTTTTGCAGTCTGGTATTTATTGCATTCAGATAAACCCCCGGCTAGGTTCTCGTCAAGCTGCATTGTTGGAGGACAGAGCAGCGGGCCAAACGGGGAGGACTGCACATGATGGCATCCGGTCGACCGGGTTCGGAAGAGGCTGCCGAGCCGACCCGGGTGCCGCCCGATCCAATCATCCCCAGCCTTTATGCTGCCGATCATGCCCGGCTCCACGATGCCGTGGCGGCCTTCATGGCGCTGGGGGTGCGGCATTACCATTTCGACGTGATGGACGGGGCGTTCGTGCCGGCCCGAGGCCTGGATCTCGCGATCCTGCCGAGCCTTGTGCGTGCGTTCCCCCAAGCAGCTTTCGACGTTCACCTGATGGTGTGCGCGCCTGCGGAAGATGCAAGGACTGCGATTGCCTCCGGGGCTGCATCTGTGTCGTTTCACCCCGAGTCACATTCAGAGCCCGACGCCGTGTTGACGGCCATCAGAGGTGCGGGCGCGCGGGCAGGTGTTGCCATCGGCCCGGACTACGACCCATTCGCCAACAGCAACCTGATCACACACGCAGACTACCTCGTAGCGATGCTGATAGAGCCCGGCACTCGCGGCGCACCGTGCCAACCGCGCCTCGTCGCCAAGCTCGCAGCAATGCGACGACGATGGCCAGACCTTCCCATCATTGCCGATGGCGGAGTCAACGATCGGGTTCTGGAATCGATCCTGGCGTCCGGCGCGACTTCTGCAATTGTCGGAGGGGCACTCTTTGAACCCCCGGCGAATGTGGCATACAAGGCGTTGCAAAAGGCGCTGGGCTGTCTCAATGCAGCTCTATAGGCAACACGTTGGGACGCAGATGGCGCGAAGGCTCAGCCGCGAGGACGAGATCGTCATGATTGCGCGCATGCATTATGAAGATCGGCTACCCCAGAATGAAGTCGCTACGCGGCTGGGGGTCTCAAATTCGACAGTAAGCCGGGCGCTCAAGAAGGCGCTTGAGCTTGGGTATGTCGAAATCCGGGTCGTCCCCCACGCGATGCGGGCCCGAGGCCTGGAAGACCGGCTCAAGGCCAAGTTCGGCCTGCAGAATGCGATCGTGGTGGAAATGCGCTCCTCTCCGGAAGAAACGCTGCGCACACTCGGCGGAGCCGTCGCGCACTTCGTGGAGGGTCGGATTTCGGAGGGCATGAACATCGGCGTCTCGGACGGGCGTACGGTCGCCTCGGTCGCCAATGGTCTGCACACCGCCGCCTACAAGAAGATCAACGTGTTTCCACTTATCGGTGGCGTCGGGGTGCGGCAATTGCCGAGTCACCCCTCCGAGATATGCCGCGTGATGGCGCTCAATCTGGGCGGCGACGCCTGGAATCTGCCTGTCCCGGCGATGGCAGATGATGCCAGAAGCGCGGAGGTGCTGCGACAGACGTCATCCATCCGCCCGATTTTCGAGATGATGCGCAGGCTGGACATGGCCATCATGGGTATCGGCGCTCTGGACGATGAAGCCCCGATTTTCAGACATGGCGTGATCACGCTCAAGCAGATGCGGTCGGCTACCGAGAAAGGGGCGATCGGTACGATCTGCGCACGCTTTTTCGATGCCGATGGCACTCCGGTGGTCACCGATCTGGAACCGCAGACCATCGCCATAACGCTGGAGGATCTGGCAGCCTGCCCCAGGCGCCTCTTGGTGGCCAATGGAGCGGTGAAGGTTCCCGCGATCCGCGGCGCGCTGCTCGGTGGCATCGTGAACCTGCTCGGGACAGATGCCGAGACGGCCAATGCGCTTCTGGAAGAGCCGTCGGCCAGGCGTTGATAGCGCGCGCCGCGCAGGCAGGCGCCGCAGATCAGAAGATCAGGCTGAAGAGGCCGATGACCACGAGCAGGCCGATGAGAAAAATTACGCCGACTGTTCCGCCGATAAATTTGAGCATGTGAAAACACCTTTTGTCGAGATAACCCAGCGCTTCCCGCCGGCGGTGGACTAACGCCAATCCGGGCATCTCGTTCCCTTCGCGGCTCATGCAGCAAGGGAGGGTGGGGCCGACACCCGGGGCATCGACCGACTGCACGCTCAGAGCATGCGGCCGGTCCAAGGGACTTAGGGCGTCTCCAGGAAATGTCGAATCACGTGTCCGGTTCGGATACGCAACCCAGCAGGAACCTGGAGCTCCTGTTCTGATTTCATCAGATCAGGAAAGGTTCTAGATTTCGAGGAAGCTGGCCACGGCCGCATTGAACGCCTTCGGCTGGTTGATGTTGGCGACGTGGGCCGCACAGGGGATCTCCGCGTACTTGGAGCCCGGCGTGGCCTTGGCCATTTCCTGCATCTCCTCGGGCGGGGCGCCGTGGTCCTCGGCGCCGCAGATGTAAAGTACCGGCAGCGTTAGATCGCCGAGGTCCTTGAGGTAATCGAGCTCGCGTAGCGCGTAGCAGCTCGCGATGTAGCCCTCGGGCGGGGTGGCCAGGATCATCGCGCGGCAGGCATCGGTCGCCTCGGGATTGGCCTTCCGCCAGCTTTCGGTCAACCACAGACCGAGCGAGCCCTCGACCACGGCTTCGAGACCCCCTTCACCGATAGCCTGGACCCGCTGGTCCCACATGGCCTTGTAGCCATCGGTGGCCACGGCACGGCCGTCGGCCAGGATCATCTTGCCGAAGCGGTCGGGGTGATGGATGGCAAGGCCCATCCCGGTCATCGCGCCCATGGAGAGCCCGAGCCAGTCGGCCTTCTCGATGCCGTAGTGATCCATCAGCGCGATGACGTCGGCGACCATGAGGTCGAAGCTGTACCGGCCGGTGGGCGCATCGCTGGCGCCATGGCCGCGCTGGTCATAGCGCAGCACCCGGTATTTGCGGGTCAACATGTCCATCTGGCCGTCCCACATCGCGAGGTTGGCGCCCAGTGAGTTGGACAGGATGATCCAGGGTCCGCCTTCAGGCCCGTCCACGCGGGTATTGAGCGACACCCCGTCGGGCAGTGCAACGCGCGTCATTGGCATGCCCTCCGGGCAGGCTGAGGACGGGCGCATGGTGTACGGGATTTCATGGGGTGACTTTCCGATCTTGTCATTGCTGTTCGATCCGTCTGAGCCGGAACCTGCGCGCTCACCCGAAGGTGAATGCGTCATGATAGGCGCCCTGCACGCTCCCGCCCGGGACGGGACCACCGCCCGGGACGTGGACCATGTCGCCGATGACGGCGACGGTCGCGCCATGCAGGCCGTGGCGGGGGACCGGCATGGGCGCGAGGGCTTCCCACCGGTCGGTCTGGGGGTCGTAGGCTTCGTTGGTGCCAAAGACATGGCCGGTAGCCTCGCCGCCGAACACAACGATCCTGCCGCCGATATAGGCCGCGGACGGTCCGCTGCGCGGTACGGGCAAGGGCGCCCGGAACGACCAGGCATCGGCCTGCGGGTCATAGACGCCGTGTAGGCCGGTGTTGAAATCATAGGAGTCCATGCGTCCTCCGATGGCGTGGATCTTGCCATCCACGAGGACCACCCCCATGTGGTCGCGCTGGCCGGCATAGGGCTGGGTCTTGGTCGAGCCCATCATCGGGCCGCGGTCTTCGTACGTGTCGGTCTGCGGATCATAGACCTCGTGCCATTCGACCGAACGCACGTCTCGGCCGCCCAGAAGATGGATCTTACCATCAAGGACAAGGGCGAAGATGGCCCCGCGCGGCCGCGACAGCGGCGCAATGGGTGACCAGGTATCGCTTGCGACATCGTAGACGAAACACTTGGAATGGGGGCAGCGGTTCTGTTCGACAAAGCCGCCGAAGGTATAGATCTTGCCACCGATCGCGGCCGCGGAATTGTGATTGCAGGGGTGCGGGAACGGCGCCTTGAGCGTCCAGACCCCGCTCTCGGGATCAAAGACCTGATGGTAGTCGCCATCGACGCGATGATTGGCATAGCCGCCAAACACATGGATCCTGCCCTGGCACTCGACCACGCCCATTTCCCCGACCGGATGGGGCAGGCGTGGCTGCTGGACCCAGCGCCCCTGATTTGCGGCAGGCGGAGCAACGGAGGTGGTGTAGCGCTGCTTTTCGGCGGTGGCAGGAATATCGGTGATGGTCTTGTCGAAGAGACCCTGGAAAAGGGGAGCGTTCATGGTTCTGGCACCTTTTTGTTGAGGGCGATCGGATGAGATTTGGCGCTCAGGGCGCGTATTGGGGCACGGCCTTGCGCAGCAGGTCCTGCGTAAGCTCGACACCCTCGCGGCAGACCTCGGCAGGCGGGCGGTTCCACTGCTCGGGATTGGGCGCTTCAAAGCTGAGAAGGCCGGTGTATCCCTTCTCGTGGAGAAGCTGGAACACCTCGGTCCAGAGGATCACGCCCTTGCCGGGCATGAGCCGGTCGGTGGGGCGCTTGACGCCCGTGACCGGGTTCGAAGACAGGTCCGAATACTGGAAGTGCATGATGTCCTCGCCGGGCACGTCCTCGAAGTCGCGCCCGGCCCGCCCGCTGCGGGCGAGGTGATAGGCGTCGAGCAGCAGCCCGACATTTTTCTTGTCCGCGGCGCTGACGAGCTCGCGCTGGGTTTCCACCGAGTTGAGGTTGGCGTGCTGGGAGTTGAACTCGATCGAGAGTTCCAGCCCGTACTCGTCGGCGATATCGGCGGCGGTCCGCAGATGGCCGACGGCGTCCTTGAGCGAGCCCGTATAGGGGCCGGGCGCGGACATCAGCTGAGGACAGCCCAGAGCCACGGCATTTTCGCACGAGACCCGGAAGTCCTCGAAAATGCGGGCGCTTTCGTCACCGGTCGCGAACAGCCAGCCATATTCCACCCCGAGCACGGCAACCGAGACGCCGCTCTTCTTGATCATCGCGAGCACCTCGTCATTGCTCATTCCGGCTTCGTAACAACGCTTGAAGTCGGTGCGGCGCAGCTCGGCGGCATGATAGCCGGCAAGGCGGATCGCCTCGAGCGCCGGTCCGAGCGGCGTGGTGTCGATCGTCCAGGTGTGGAGGGCCAGGCGCCCGAAACTGTTGGTCATCTTCTCAGTCCTCTCGGAACGCCTGCAGAACTGGCGTTGCTCGGTTCAGCACGGCGCGCAACGCGGCCCGCGCTCGATGTACCGGGATGCTCGGGCCGGCATAGGGCCGTGAACTCCTGGCGATTGGGCGCGGCTCACGGGCCCTCTGGATGGCGTGAGCCGCGAATAAACGGGTCCGATCCTCACAGCCTGAGCAGTTTGCGGGCATTGCCCGAAAAGATGCCCGCCCTGGTGTCCGGATCGGTGGGAAACGCCTTGAGCCATCCAACTCCGCCGGCGTTGTCCACGAAGGGCCAATCCACGGCGAAGAGGATCCGGTCAGCGCCCATCTCCTCGATGCAGCACCGCAGGGCCGAGTCCGAGAAAAAGCCGCTCGTGGTGATGAAGAAATTGTTCCGGAAGGTTTTGGCGAACTCGGTGGGTGCGTTGGCAGGGCGCTTGAGGGACTCGTCGATCCGCGAAAGCTGGAGGGGAATGCCCTCACCAAGGTGCCCCAGTATGATCTGGAGGTCAGGATGGGCATCAAAGACGCCGCTCAGGACCATGCGCACCCCGAGTGTCCCCGTCTCTATCCCAAAGCCCCAGGCCGCGCCGAGCAGGTCGGGGTGGCTCTCGGCGTATGTCGCGTAATAGACCTCGCTCACGCGCTTGTCGGGCAGCGCCGGGTGCAGGTAGACCGGCACCTTGAGCCGGGCGGCCCGCTCGTAGATAGGCCAGAACGGCTTTTCGTCCGAGAACATCCCATTGGTGGGTCCGAACATCATGGCCCCCTTGAACCCAAGGTCCTCGACCGCGCGCTGCAGTTCATCGGCAGCGGCTTCGGGCTCGGCCTGAGGCAGTGTGGCGAAGGCTGCAAAGCGCTCCGGCGCCTGCGCAACGAGCGATGCGAGCGTGTCATTGACGCCCCGGCACGCAGCCACGCAGGTTTCGGGCGCGAGTTTCTGTCCGCCCGGCGGCGCGTGAGAGATGACCTGCGTGCCGATGCCGGCCGCATCCATCTCCTCGAGCCGGAGCGTCATGAAGTCCTCGAGGCGCTGCATGATCCTGGGCGGCCGGTCGAAATTGCCCAGAAAATGGGCCGCGAACTCCCGGCTCCAGAAATGTTCCTCAACCGCTACGATATCCATGGGTGCATTTTCTCCCGGTGGTCCGCGCACTCCGCGCCGACCGTGCTCCATTCCCCGCCACCGCCGCTTGGAGCGGCAGGACCCTGCGCGCTGGGCGCAGGGCTTGGCGCGTCCCCTGCCCTAGTGTCCCGGGGCCAAAGCCTCGTCGACACGGACAACGAGCTTTTCGCCCACCTCCACGCATTGATCGCTGACCGCGGCGGGATCCGCCTTGGGCCGCGTGCTGAGCACGGCGGTCTGGACGTGGACCGCCACGTCCATCAGTTCCTCCCGATCGGAGTCGGTCGCCCCCTCTCCAAGCGCGTCGTCGACCCGGGCGATCAGAGCCTTTGCCTGGGCCATGCATTCATCGAGCAGAGCGTCGACATCGGCGGAAGGACGGCCGTTCAAAAGGGCCGAAAGGGCGTGGATGCCCATGTCCATCAGCTCGTCGCGATCCGGGCCGTCCGGGTCGGCGGCCGCCGTGGCATCCACCTTCGCGATCAGCTGTTCGGCGATGGACACCGACCGGTCGAACACGTCATAGGCGCTCGCCTGCTGGTTGCCCCGCATCAGGGGCGTCAGCGCGTGGACGGCCATATCCAGAAGCTCTTCTCTTTTTCCCAACTCTGTTCTCCTTGTTCTGATTGAAAATTCATCCCCGCCGAACGGGGGCCAAGGGACGTGCCGTCCGTCAGGACAGCGCCAGTCCCGACACGGGATCGAAGAAATGCAGCTCGCCTGTCTCGTAATGGAGCTCGACGGTCTCCCCGACCTGGGGCAGGCCTTTAGGGGAAACGCGGGCCACCATGGCGTTGGCGCGGACCTTCTCGGAGACGCCCACGTCCGATGAGGTGTCGACGAGATCCTTGGTGTTGACCGGTCGTGCATCGGTGCGCACATAGACCAGCGCTTCGGCTCCGAGCATCTCGACAAGATCGACCGAAGTGCGGATCGAACGACCCGGGGCCCCGTCCCCCGCTTCGAACGAGAAGCACTCGGGGCGCATGCCGACGATTATATCCTGTCCGGCGCGGCCCGAGACCGAGGGGTATCTGGCAAGGCTTTCCTCGTCGATCCCGAGCGCCATGCTCCCGAACCTGACCGTCAGCCCGGCTTCGCCCTTCTCGACGGTCCCATGGCAGAGGTTCATCGGCGGGGAGCCGATAAAGCCGGCCACGAATACGGTGCCCGGAGACGCATAGAGCTTTTCGGGCGAGGCGAGCTGCTGGAGGACACCATTGTGCATGACGGCGACGCGGTCGCCCAACGTCATGGCCTCGACCTGATCATGGGTGACGTAGAGCGTCGTGGTCCGCAGTTCGCGTTGGAGATGGGAGATTTCGCCGCGCATCTGGACACGCAACTTGGCATCGAGGTTCGAAAGAGGCTCGTCCATGAGAAAAACGCGGGGTGACCGGACGATGGCGCGGCCCATGGCCACGCGCTGGCGCTGGCCGCCCGAGAGTTCGCGCGGGTAGCGGTTGAGGAGATTGCCGATATCGAGGATGTCGGCGGCTTCCTTGACCCGCCGGTCCTTCTCGGCCGCGCTGACTTTCGCCATGCGCAGCGGAAAGGCCATGTTCTTTTCCACGGTCATGTGCGGATAGAGCGCATAGGATTGGAAGACCATCGCAATATCGCGGTCGCGCGGCGTGAAGCTGTTCACGACTTCCCCGTCGATTTCGATCGTGCCACCCGAAACCTCCTCGAGCCCGGCGACCATCCGCAGCGATGTGGACTTGCCGCAACCGGACGGCCCGACCAGGACGAGGAACTCGCCATCGGCGACCTCGATGTTCAGCTTGTTGACCGCTATCGTCCCGTCGTCGAACCGCTTGACCACGTCGCGGAATGCTACTTCACCCATCTCGTACTCCTCACGCAAATCCCGCAGCTCGCTTGCCTTTTTCGGCAGGGTCTCGGACTTTGCTCCCTCGTCTGGAGCGCCTCCTCAGCGCTCGATTGTCTCTCTGCGTCCGGCACCCGATCCGGGGCCGGACGCCCTATTTCACGGCACCGCTCAGCAAGCCTTCGGCGGCGTACCGCTCGATCCGCAGATAAACGAGGATCAGTGGCACGATGGTCAAAAGGGCGAAGGCGTTCTGGACCGGGAAGTCCGCGATGCCCGTGGCGTCCTGCATGAGGAACAGCTCGTAAGGCAGCGTTCGGGAATTGCCGGTCATGGTCAGCGCCAGGACGAGTTCGAACTCGTTCCACGCCTCCCGGAAGGCCAAAACCGCCACAGTGAGCAGGGCCGGTATCGAGAGCGGCAGAATGATATGGATGATCGCACCCATCTGCGTTGCCCCGTCCACCGCCGCGGCCTCCTCGAGATCACGCGGTATCGCCTCGAAGAACCCGAGCAACAACCAGACTGCCAGCGGCAGCAGCATGCCGGTGAACACTAGGATCATGAATATCCGGGAGTCGAAGGCACCGAGATTGACCGCCAGCAGGAACAAGGGGAACATCAGCCCGACTTTGGGCACCAGCATGGGCAGAAGCGAGAACAGCAGCAGCAGATGGCGGCCGCGGAAGCGAAAGCGTGCCAGGGCATAGGCGGCCGGCACGCCCACGACCAGCGTCAGGATCAGGCTGCCAAAAGCGATGACCACACTGTTCCAGAGCGCCTGCTGGAAGCCGGGACGCTCGATTACACGGAAATAGGCGTCGAGCGTGGGCTGGGCCGGGATGAGACCGGGGTCGGAAAACACCTGGGCCGGCTGCTTGAACGACACCGACAGGGAAATCAGAAACGGCCCGACCGTCCACAACACCAGCGCCGCCAGAGGCAACCAGACCATGGCCGCCCGCATCGGACCGCCGAGCCAAGAGCGGCGACGGCTGCGCGGCCGGGCCGCGTCGGCATGCTTTGATCCTGAGCCGCCTGCGCTGCGACCGGATTCGGGGGAATGATCCTCGAGTACAGCCATGGTTCTATTTCATCCCGAACTTGCGCTGAAGGCCGAGGTAGAACAGCGTCAGACCTGCATTCAGCAAAAAGATTATGATTACCAGCGCCATAGCGGTTCCGGTGTCGTACTCGTCAAAGCCGAGCCGGACCATTTCCAGCGTGAGCAATTGGGTCGAGTCTCCGGGCCCGCCGCCAGTCAGCGCCAGAATTGTGCCCAGCGAGGTGACGGCCTTGAAGCTGAGCCAGACCGTTGCGAGCGTGATCTGGGGCACGATGAGCGGCAGCGAGATATAGAGCGCGCTCCGCCAGCCGGTGGCACCATCGACCAGCGCCGCCTCGTGGAGCTGCTTGTCGATGGTCTGGAGACCGCCGAGGATGAACAGCAGCGCCAGCGGCAGGTCGGTCCAGACCTGGGCGACGATGATGACCAGCATTGCCCAGTTGCCGTTTGACAGCCAGGGAATGCCGGCGAAGCCGAAGAACTCGAGCATCTGATTGGGAAAGCCGAAATCGCTGTTGAACAGCGTGCGGAACATGAGCGCCGCAGCGACGCTCGAAACGATGTAGGGCAGGATCGCAATGCCGCGGATGAACCTCAGGCCCGAAACCACGCGGTTGAGCGCGAAGGCAAAGATGATGCTCAGCGTGAGGCCGAGCGCGATGACCCCGAATACGAAGATGGCCGTGCGTCCCAGAGATGCCCAGAACTGGGGGTCGCTGAAGACCCGCGTGTAATTGCCGAACCCGACGAAAGGCTGCTCGCCGCGTATCGGGCTGACCCCGAAAAAGCTCTGCCAGAGCGCAAACAACACCGGAAAGGCCAGGACCATGGCCACGATGATCATGGCGGGCGCGGAGGACAGATAGGCAATTCCCGAATGCTGCCATCCGACGATGCGCGTGGCTGCGGCCCCGCTTCTGGCTCCTGTCGCCATAAACATATTCCTCTTCACGTGCAGAGTCGTGTCGCCGGAAGCTGCCCAGGGTCATTCGACCGGGCCGCGGACCGCGAGCGCCAACTCACAATGCGGATGCCAATTTCAGATTCCCTGCCGGCAATATATGCGCCGGCTTGCGCCCGCCCCGGCCCTCGACAGGGCGGACGCTCAATCCGGGATCGTTACTGCGCGATGGCGTCGAACTCGGGTTGCCACTGGTCGGCCACTTCCATCGGATCCATGTCGGGATTGGAGACAAGGAATTCGTTCAGACGCTCAGCCACGCCTTGCGCCGCGATGAAGTTGGTGTCGACCGGGAACGTTCCCATGTCCCTGAAGGCGGAGATGTTGTCCTCGTCCCAGATGGGCAGCCATTGGTCGACGGCCTCCTGGTCCCCGAGCACCGCATCGGTCCGGTGGGGATCTGCGCCAAGGAGCATGAGCTCAAGAGCGACGTCGGGATCCATCAGAAACCGAAGCGCGAGACCGGCTTCGTCCTTTGCGCCCCGTTCTTCGGCACTCGAGGTGATAAAGAAGGTGCGCGCCGGGGCAACCAGCGTTCCCTGCTCTCCCGATCCGTCCCGGCTCGTGGGCATAGGCACCAGGGTGAAGTTCTCACCCGGCTCGAGCCCTGCATCCTGCGCGCCGACCGAGGTGGGCGCCGAGTCCAGCATCATACCGATGCTCGAGGCCACAAAGCCGCCGCGCATGTTGTCGTCGTTCCAGGCGATGGCTTCGGGGCTGATCAGCTCTTCGCCGGCAAGCGACTGCACGAAGCTGATGAAATACTGCCCGCCTTCACTCCGCAGGTCGGGGATCGAACCGTCAAATTCCACGCCCATAGCGCTCATGACGGAATACAGCAGATTGGCTCCGTTCCCGCGCTGGGCCCACCAGCCCAGGGCCACCGCATCAGGCTGGGCTTCCTTGGTCGCGCGGGCAAATTCGAGCACCTCATCCCAGGTCTCGGGCGTCCCTTCGACGCCTGCCTCTGCCAGCCAGTCGGTGCGCATGAACACTTCTTCCATGGACGCTGTGTTGGCCATGCCATAGCGCTCGTCGTTCCAGACACCATCCGCCCAGGTGGCGTCGTAGATCTGCGCGAAGCCTTCGGGGTCCTCGGCCTCCCAGGCATCGACGACGTCATCGATCGGCACGACAACGCCCGCATCCACGACCACCGGCCGCAGGAACCCGTCAAGATGGACCACGTCTGGCAGTTGAAGCCCTGCGTCGCGCATTCTGATCAACTGCTGGAAAAGATTGTCGCTCGGCTGAACGTCAACCGTCAGCGTTATTCCGGTTTCCTCTGCGAACGCTTCGAGCTGCTCGCTGGAGGGTACCGTGTATTCGCGGGCAAACCAGACGGTGAGATCGGTCACCTCGGCGTCGGTTGCCTCCTGGGCCACCACCGGGGCGGTCAGGCATGTGAATGCCATCAGCGCACCGGACAGCGCCGCAGTCGCGCCAGTCTTGTGGCGCGGAGCAGTTCCCCACGCACGCGAATACCAATGGAATGGTGCGGTCAGCATCGTTTCCTCCCTGAAACTTTAGCCTCCTTAGCCGTCGGGATGTCCTCCTACCTACACCCCATACGTCTATAGACATCTTAGTTGTAAAACGTGCTCTTGCAAGTTATATTTTCTCACCGGCTCGTTCGAGGCGATGCGCCGGCCCGAGGAGAACCATCACCGTCATTGGCACGCGCCAGCGGGGGCATCACCTTGATTTTTCAATACGATTCCGCTCGCCTGCGATTCGCGCACGAGGGCGCGGGGGATCCATGCCGACCGCGCGGACTATCAGGTCAGGAGGCGGTGTCTGGTCCGGTCAATCAACCAGACAGCCGGCAAGATCATTGCCGACCACGCCCTTTAAGGCCGCTCCGCGGTCGAATTGGTGCCGCTGATGCCGTGGCCCCATCCCGTCCGGCCATAAGGAGAAGACCATCATGCAGCCTGCAATCCTGAGACCCGATACTTTGCCGATCAACGACCGTGGAAATGGCGCGCGCACCATCCCGCTGGTCACCCGCAAATGCGGGTCCTCGAGCGTCATCAACGGCATAACCGAGTTCGAACCCGCGGCCCGGATCGGCGTCCATTTTCACAATTGCGAGGAGAGCGTCCTGATCCTCGAGGGCGAGGCCATCGCCGAAATCGACGGGGTGCGCCATAGCCTGAAGGCCGGCGATACCACCTGGATCCCCGCCGGCCTGCCGCACCGGTTCCTCAATGAAAGCGATCGGCTGATGCGGATTTTCTGGACCTATGCCGATATCGACGCCACGCGCACGATGGTGGAGTCGGGCGTCGAGCAAAGCATCGACGAGGAACACGCGAAGGCGAAAAGGGTTTAGGCCCTTGGCCCGGCCCGCGACACTCCGGCAAGGACAAAGCACGCGGGGAGGAGTTGCGCCCTGGGCCCTATCCCTTGGCGGCCGGCTGCATCCCGGCGTCGGTCGGTTCAGCTTCGAAGGCGTCCCCGCCGACCCCGTTCACGCTCTGAAGATCGCCGACGCGATGGCGGCGTTCGTTGAGCGGGTTCTCGCTGGCATCGCTCGGGACCGGCCTGACGAGCTTGTGCTCGAAGCGGTAGCGCTCGGCCTGATAGTAGGTTCTCGCATATTCGACCGGCTCGCCGCTGGCCAGGCACACGACGCGCTCGACGAGAATGAGCGGCGTGTCGGGAGCGACGCGAAGCTCCGCCGCACGCAACTGGTCCGCCTTGATCAGCCGCATGGTTTCCTCGGCCGTGGCGGGAACGAGCCCGAAGCGATCCTCGAGAATGTGGTGTACGGGGTCGGTCAGCTCGATTTCCTGCAGGCTCGGTGCGACATGTTCGGGAATATAGATGGTGCGCGAGGCCAGGACGTCCTCGCCCATGGCCAGCGTCATGCGCAACTTGTGGGCCTGTTCCTCGTCGCCCAGCCCGAGGCGCTCGCGAATCCAGCGCGGCGGCTTGTCGATGGTCAGGCTGACCAATTGCACAGCCAACCCGTCGATGGCCTCGAATCCGTCGTCAAGGAAATGGGCGTCCCGGCGCGGAGGGATGGCGAGCCGTGTGGGCAAAACGAAACTGCCCCGGCCCTGCTGCCGACCCACCAGCCCTTCATTGACCAGCGCGGTGATCGCCTGGCGCACGGTCATGCGCGAGAGGCCGAAGTGGCGGCACAGCTCGGCTTCGGAGGGAATGCGGGCCCCGGGGGTCAGCTGGAACGTGATGTGGTCACGCAAGGCATGCTTGAGCTGAAGCCAGAGAGGGGTCGGTGCATCCTGGCGCAGGGGTGGCAACTTGATCAACATCTGTCCTTTCGCAACGTCTCCCGCGCCCCACATGGATGCCAGTTGCGCGCCCGCAAGCAATGGCGGAAGCGTGCGGTCCAGCACGACAGACCTCATGGGTCATACCGCTTCCGCACACGCAATAGAAGGGTATACGTCTTGATACGTCTGATATGCGCTCAGGAAGCTGAGCTGGCGCCAACGACCTTGCCTGGGCCCCATCCACTGCACGCCCATACGCCCGCCTGCCCCGGCAGCGCAAGCCCCATGATGGCGACGAGATCGCGTACCGCCGGCATGGCGCGGCTGGCCGGCGGCTGGTATGTGCTCAGCCGCGATCCGGATGTGGATCGGGCGGAGGCACAACCGGTTTCCGCGGCAGTCCATGATCGAGAGCTTTCATGACGACAGACACCCCGGCCCCTCGTCCGGGCGCCAAGGAGGTTCTGGGCAACCGCGAATTCCGGTCCTTTCTCGCCGCAAATTCGCTGTTTCACCTCTCGGCGTCCTCGCTGACGGTGATGCTGGCGTTCCACATCTACAGCCTGCGCAACAATCCGCTGGATATTGCCGCGCTGGGTCTGGTGCAGGCCATCCCGTCCCTGGGTGCGGCCTTCCTTGCCGGCGACCTCGCGGATCGGCGGCCCCGCAGGGGACTTGTGGTCCTGACCATCGCGGCCCTGTCGCTCCTGACCGTCGTGCTGGCCCTCCTGTCGGCGGCAGACGCCATCACCGTCTGGCTGCTTCTGGCCGCCGGGGCTTTGTCCGCGACCATAAGGGCCTATGAGAACCCGGCCAATATCGGACTCGAGGCGCAGGTCATCCCGCTGGCCCACACGCTGAAGGCGCTGCCGATGGTCTCCACGGTGGCACGGGTTGCCGACATGGCCGGGCCCGTGATGATGGGCGCCATATGGGCCTGGGGTGGGCCAGAGGCCACATACGGCACCATGGCGGCGCTTCTCGCGGCTTCGGCAGGGCTGATGTGGTGGAAGATCGCTCCCAAACCCGTACCGCCCATAACGGGCACGCTGCCCCTGTTGCGCCGGATAGGCGAGGGCTGGACGTTCGTGCGCGGCAATCAGGTGCTGTTCGGGTCGATGATCCTCGATCTTTGCGCGGTGTTTTTCGGCGGCGCAGCGGCGCTGCTTCCCATCTTTGCAACCGATATCCTCAATGCCGGGCCGGAAGGCTTCGGGCTGCTGCGATCGGCGATCGCCGCCGGCACGCTGCTCGCTGCGGTGCTGTCCATCCGCTTCATGCCCGCCGCATCGGCGGGTCTCGCCCTCCATCTGATCGTGGCAGGGTTCGGTCTTTCGATGGTGGTGTTCGCGCTCTCCACGAGCTTCTGGCTCTCGATGGCCATGCTGTTTGTTGCCGGGGTGTGCGACGGGTTCAGCATGGTGATCCGCCACGCGATCCTCCGGCTGGCCTCGCCCGAGCACATGCGGGGCCGCATTGCCGCGGTGCGCATGATGTTCACGGCTTCGTCCAACGAACTCGGGGCCGTCCAGAGCGGAACGATGGCCAGCCTCCTCGGACCGGTCAATGCGGTGCTGGCCGGGGGGGCGCTGACGGTCGTGGTGGCGGGGGTCATCGCCCGCTCGATGCCCGACCTGCGGCGGCTCGACCTGCACAATTACGGTTCGAGCGCACCGGTGCCCAAGGGTATCGGGCCCGTCTGAGCGGGCGCAGATGAGGATAGCAATCGGGAGAGGCTGGCTGTGGAGGGAGTCTTGAGCGAACCGCTCTCCGGCAGGAGTTACCCTGTTCTGTGACAAGATAAAGGGAAGTTGCCGCACTTTGCCGTTGGATCGTCGTCGAAACCCGGGAAACCCCTGCTCTGGGAGCGGGTTAGCCTAAATTTCCGATGGTGTCCCCTGGCGTGGTGTAGGTTGGTTTGGGCCGCCACGCATTTCCCGGCACTGCCGGTGTCGGATCAGCCGGCCAGGGGCGGCAGGCTGATGAGGGGATCATCGCTCATCTGGCTCATTGTTTCCAGTGTCATGTAGCGGGCGCGCTGGACGGCCCACTCATCGTTCTGTTCGAGCAGTAACGCGCCCACGAGGCGCACGATGGCGTCATCATTGGGAAAGATGCCCACGACATCGGTGCGCCGCTTGATTTCGCCGTTGAGACGCTCGATTGGGTTCGTGCTGTGCAATTTGGTCCGGTGTTCGCGTGGGAACGACATGTAGGCCAGAACATCAGGCTCGGCCTCATCGAGCAGGGTGGCCAGCTTGGGCACCTTGGGTCGGATCTGATCGGCGACGGCGCGCCATTGCGCACTGGCCGCCTTTGGTGTTTCCTGCGCAAAGGCCGTGGCGATGAAGGCAGAGACGACACGGCGCCCGCTCTTTCCGGCATGGGCAAGAACGTTGCGCATGAAGTGAACCCGGCATCGTTGCCAAGTGGCGCACAACACCTTGCTGACGGCCGCCTTGATCCCTTCGTGCGCATCGGAGATCACGAGCTTGACCCCACGTAGCCCCCGCCGGGTCAGCTTGCGCAGAAACGCTGTCCAGATCGGCTCGGCTTCCGAGGTCCCGATCTCCATGCCCAGAACCTCACGCCTGCCATCACTGTTGACGCCGATGGCGATAATGGCGGCGACCGAGACGATACGCCCACCGCGGCGCACCTTGAGGTAAGTGGCATCAATCCACAGATAGGGCCAGTCACCCTCGATGGGGCGATCGAGGAAGGCTTTGACCTTATCGTCGATCTCTTCGCACAGCCGGCTCACCTGACTTTTGGAGATGCCGCCCATCCCCATGGCCTTGACCAGATCATCGACTGATCGGGTGGAAATGCCCTGGATGTAAGCTTCCTGGATAACTGCGGTTAGAGCCTTCTCGGCCATGCGGCGCGGCTCCAGGAAGGTTGGGAAATAGGACCCTGTCCTCAGCTTGGGAATGCGCAGCTCGACAGTGCCGGCGCGTGTCTCCCAGTCTCTGTCGCGATACCCATTGCGCTGGGCCAGGCGATCGGAGCTCTTCGCTCCATAACCAGCGCCTGTGGCAGCGCCCACTTCCATCTCCATCAGGCGTTCAGCGGCAAAGCCGATCATCTCACGCAAAATATCGGCGTCGGGGGTCTGTTCGACCAGAGCGCGAAGGTTCATCATATCGGTGGTCATCGGTGGTCCTTTCGGATTGTGGCTTCAACAACCCGACATTACCGGAAAA
>NZ_RZMX01000041.1 GCF_003992665.1 Pelagibacterium montanilacus | reverse complement strand
GCTTGGGCGGCCATTGAGCCGCACCTCCCTCAAAACCAGCCCGGAGCACGCCGGGTCGACGACCGACGGGTGATTTCGGGGATCATTCATATGCTCAAGTGCGGTGGGCGCTGGGTTGATTGCCCTGTCGAATATGGCCCTGCGACAACCGTCTACAATCGCTGGAACCGTTGGAGCCGTCGCGGGGTCTGGGCCCGCATCCTGATGGCTTTGACCGACAAGGGCTGGATTGCGGAAACGGCCCAGATCGACAGCAGCTATATCAAGGCCCATCGCGGCGCAGGTGGGGCAAAAGGGGGGCGAAAGCCAACGCCATTGGCATCTCGCGTGGTGGCCGGACCACCAAGGTCCATGCGCTCGTCGACGTTATTGGAAGGCCGCTCCGCCTCATCCTGACACCCGGCAACGCCTCGGACATGAAGGGGACTGACCTGCTGATCGGGGAAACCACAGGCATGAAGCGGCTCATTGCTGACCGGGGCTATGATGCCAATCGACTGCGATCCACTTTGCGCAGCCAGAGCACCATCCCCGTGATCCCTGGACGCAAAAACCGCAAGCGCATCATCCGTTACGATGAGAAGCGCTACAAGGACCGCTGGCGCGTCGAAGCTACCTTCTGCCGCCTCAAGGATTTCCGCCGTGTAGCGACACGATACGACAAACTCGCCCGGAACTACCTCTCCGCTGTCATGCTCGCAGCAGCAGTCGCATACTGGCTATGATTGAATCTCGACCCTAGTCTGACCCATGGTCCCGAATGTCGTTACCGGTTCCCGGCGCCGAGGCCGACTTTGGCCGAATTACCTGCGGAGATTTATCTGAGCGGCCGGGCGCGCTGTCGGATTTTCCGGGCCCGCCCGAATCCGACTTGGGCCCGCCTTCGGCTTTGCCTGGCATACTGCCGCATTTGCCCGGCACCGCACTTCTGGACTGGCCCGGGGCCTCACTGCTTTGGCCCGCGGCGCTGCCAGGCTGACCCGGCGCGTAACCCGAGTTCCCGGGCGCCGCCGCCGGGGCTGCGGCATCGGCCGGGGCGGGTGTGGACTGTGCGACCGCGCGCCCGTCCGCATCGACAATGGGCGCAAGCGTGCCGCTGCCTTCCACGCGCAGGGAGCCCGAACGCCCCTCGGCGCGCTGTCCTGCGGTGATCGAAACCGACTCGCGCTTGGCCCGGTTGGTTCAGCCTATCCTTCTATGGAGCGGTAATTCAACGTTTGCTTAATAGCTGGTTATCTAAGTAGCTTGCTTGGCCGAGCAATGTGGTTATGGCGGACATCCAAGAAGGTCCAAGCGCCCAGCGCGGGTTTCCGGATCAAGGTCATTCGGGCACATTCAATATCTTCGCCTGAGCGCCTTGAGATCCAAGATGGATACTTGGCGCAATTTACCGATTGCGATAACGCCTGCGCGACGGAGGTGGGTCAACTGGTGTGAAACAGTCTCACTTCTCAGGCCTAGCAGATCGGCGATGTCTGAACGACTGAGGGGCAACTCAAAGGTGAGGCTGTTGGACTGGAACTGATCTGACCGCCCTGCATCACGGGTCTGGTGGTTGAGAGCGATCAAGTTCAGGCAGCGCGCCAACTTTTGCGACGCGTCTGCCCGGGCCAGCGTGACCATCCAATCCTGCGCCCGTTCAAGATCCCGAAAAGATTGCATCATCAAAGCCCTTTGCAAGCCGGGATTTTCATTGACCATCCGCTCAAGGGCGGGTTTCGGGATACGACAGGATGGTGTCCCCTGGCGTGGTGTAGGTTGGTTTGGGCCGCCACGCATTTCCCGGCACTGCCGGTGTCGGATCAGCCGGCCAGGGGCGGCAGGCTGATGAGGGGATCATCGCTCATCTGGCTCATTGTTTCCAGTGTCATGTAGCGGGCGCGCTGGACGGCCCACTCATCGTTCTGTTCGAGCAGTAACGCGCCCACGAGGCGCACGATGGCGTCATCATTGGGAAAGATGCCCACGACATCGGTGCGCCGCTTGATTTCGCCGTTGAGACGCTCGATTGGGTTCGTGCTGTGCAATTTGGTCCGGTGTTCGCGTGGGAACGACATGTAGGCCAGAACATCAGGCTCGGCCTCATCGAGCAGGGTGGCCAGCTTGGGCACCTTGGGTCGGATCTGATCGGCGACGGCGCGCCATTGCGCACTGGCCGCCTTTGGTGTTTCCTGCGCAAAGGCCGTGGCGATGAAGGCAGAGACGACACGGCGCCCGCTCTTTCCGGCATGGGCAAGAACGTTGCGCATGAAGTGAACCCGGCATCGTTGCCAAGTGGCGCACAACACCTTGCTGACGGCCGCCTTGATCCCTTCGTGCGCATCGGAGATCACGAGCTTGACCCCACGTAGCCCCCGCCGGGTCAGCTTGCGCAGAAACGCTGTCCAGATCGGCTCGGCTTCCGAGGTCCCGATCTCCATGCCCAGAACCTCACGCCTGCCATCACTGTTGACGCCGATGGCGATAATGGCGGCGACCGAGACGATACGCCCACCGCGGCGCACCTTGAGGTAAGTGGCATCAATCCACAGATAGGGCCAGTCACCCTCGATGGGGCGATCGAGGAAGGCTTTGACCTTATCGTCGATCTCTTCGCACAGCCGGCTCACCTGACTTTTGGAGATGCCGCCCATCCCCATGGCCTTGACCAGATCATCGACTGATCGGGTGGAAATGCCCTGGATGTAAGCTTCCTGGATAACTGCGGTTAGAGCCTTCTCGGCCATGCGGCGCGGCTCCAGGAAGGTTGGGAAATAGGACCCTGTCCTCAGCTTGGGAATGCGCAGCTCGACAGTGCCGGCGCGTGTCTCCCAGTCTCTGTCGCGATACCCATTGCGCTGGGCCAGGCGATCGGAGCTCTTCGCTCCATAACCAGCGCCTGTGGCAGCGCCCACTTCCATCTCCATCAGGCGTTCAGCGGCAAAGCCGATCATCTCACGCAAAATATCGGCGTCGGGGGTCTGTTCGACCAGAGCGCGAAGGTTCATCATATCGGTGGTCATCGGTGGTCCTTTCGGATTGTGGCTTCAACAACCCGACATTACCGGAAAA
>NZ_RZMX01000040.1 GCF_003992665.1 Pelagibacterium montanilacus | reverse complement strand
TTTTCCGGTAATGTCGGGTTGTTGAAGCCACAATCCGAAAGGACCACCGATGACCACCGATATGATGAACCTTCGCGCTCTGGTCGAACAGACCCCCGACGCCGATATTTTGCGTGAGATGATCGGCTTTGCCGCTGAACGCCTGATGGAGATGGAAGTGGGCGCTGCCACAGGCGCTGGTTATGGAGCGAAGAGCTCCGATCGCCTGGCCCAGCGCAATGGGTATCGCGACAGAGACTGGGAGACACGCGCCGGCACTGTCGAGCTGCGCATTCCCAAGCTGAGGACAGGGTCCTATTTCCCAACCTTCCTGGAGCCGCGCCGCATGGCCGAGAAGGCTCTAACCGCAGTTATCCAGGAAGCTTACATCCAGGGCATTTCCACCCGATCAGTCGATGATCTGGTCAAGGCCATGGGGATGGGCGGCATCTCCAAAAGTCAGGTGAGCCGGCTGTGCGAAGAGATCGACGATAAGGTCAAAGCCTTCCTCGATCGCCCCATCGAGGGTGACTGGCCCTATCTGTGGATTGATGCCACTTACCTCAAGGTGCGCCGCGGTGGGCGTATCGTCTCGGTCGCCGCCATTATCGCCATCGGCGTCAACAGTGATGGCAGGCGTGAGGTTCTGGGCATGGAGATCGGGACCTCGGAAGCCGAGCCGATCTGGACAGCGTTTCTGCGCAAGCTGACCCGGCGGGGGCTACGTGGGGTCAAGCTCGTGATCTCCGATGCGCACGAAGGGATCAAGGCGGCCGTCAGCAAGGTGTTGTGCGCCACTTGGCAACGATGCCGGGTTCACTTCATGCGCAACGTTCTTGCCCATGCCGGAAAGAGCGGGCGCCGTGTCGTCTCTGCCTTCATCGCCACGGCCTTTGCGCAGGAAACACCAAAGGCGGCCAGTGCGCAATGGCGCGCCGTCGCCGATCAGATCCGACCCAAGGTGCCCAAGCTGGCCACCCTGCTCGATGAGGCCGAGCCTGATGTTCTGGCCTACATGTCGTTCCCACGCGAACACCGGACCAAATTGCACAGCACGAACCCAATCGAGCGTCTCAACGGCGAAATCAAGCGGCGCACCGATGTCGTGGGCATCTTTCCCAATGATGACGCCATCGTGCGCCTCGTGGGCGCGTTACTGCTCGAACAGAACGATGAGTGGGCCGTCCAGCGCGCCCGCTACATGACACTGGAAACAATGAGCCAGATGAGCGATGATCCCCTCATCAGCCTGCCGCCCCTGGCCGGCTGATCCGACACCGGCAGTGCCGGGAAATGCGTGGCGGCCCAAACCAACCTACACCACGCCAGGGGACACCATCCCTGAGCGAGCTCGAGTACATGCTGGGCGTGAGCCTTTACAAGCGTCACTCCCGAGGCATCACGCTTTCGGAGTCCGGAAGCCGCATGGCAGCGATCGCCCGACGCATGCTCCACGAGCTCGATGCGACGTCGCGTGAAATATCCCAGATCGGCAGTGGCTTTCGCGGCACGATCACGGTCGGCTCGGTTACTGGACCTTCGGTCGCGATCATTCTGCCTGCCATCCAAAGTGCCCGCGCACGCTACCCGGAAAACGAAATCAGCCTGATCGTGGATACAAGTGACAAGCTGGCGGGACACCTTTTGGCCCGCCGTCTGGATTTCTATGTCGGGCGCGTGCCCGCAGACGTCGATACGCGAGCGCTTGCCACGCGGGTTGTCGGCCCCGAACCTTTCTGCCTCGTGGTCCGGGAGGGGCATCCCCTGCTCGAGAAGCAGAGCCCGACACTCGAGGACTATACGCAATATGAATGGATCATGCAGCCACCGGGAGGATTGGCCCGCCACATGGTGGAGCTCTACCTGCTGGAGCACGATTGCAGCCCGCCCGAGCGTGTCATCAGCACCTCCTCGCTGATGGTTACGCTGGCGTTCATTCAGGAGACCGACGCCATTGCCCCGCTGGCAAGTGCTGTCGCCGATTTCTGGACGAGCCGGGGCGGCGGGCTTAATCGCGTCAGGGTGCTGCCGCTCGCATCGGACATGGCCATCCTTCCCTATGCGCTCGTGACGCGGCAGGGCGAGAGCCTTTCCGCAGCGGCAACGCGGTTCTATGACGATGTGTCGGCCAAGCTCGAATTCAGCGATGCGGCGACCTTTTCGGGCAGTGAGCATCTTCCAAAGAGCCTGTCCGAGTAGGATGGCTCGTCCGGCCGCCGGGGGCTGCCCTGAGGGCCGGACGGGCGCGACTTTAGTTGACCATCTCTCCGGGCCTGCCCGACAGACATCTCAGGATGTTGTTGGTCGCCTGGATTATGATGAGGATGCCTCCCGTGGTCATGCCCTGGCGCGGCCAGAACATCACGAAGGTGCCGCTCGGGCTCAATTCGTTGGCTCCGAGCTGGGCAAGGGTATTGCCCGAAACCACGAGGAGATAGGCAAACCAGAGCAGCAAGAGGTTTATGGCGATCACAGCGGCGGTGCGGGCCGCGAGCGGCATCATCAGGAAGAGGGTGTTGACCTGAATGTGCTGCCAGGTCCGGATGTAGGACGCGGCGCCCCACAGCACCATGAACCCCAGCGTATATGCCGCCAGCTCCTCGACCCAGATGAGCGGGCTGCGCAGCACGTAGCGCATGCCAACCTGGGTGATCAGCAGCAGCAGGATCAGGGAGGCCGTGACCATGAGCCCGATCCGGCAGAAGCGGTCCACATAGCCGCTGAACGTGTCGAAGAGCTGGGCGAATTTCTGGAAGTACGTCATGGTTTCCTCGTCCAATCCTAAAGGCCGCCAAGCCCGAGCCAGCGCGGAAGAGTCTCGCTGATGGCAGGGAACAGGATCACCGAGAGCGTTATGCATATCTCGAGGATGATGAAGGGCCAGATGTAGCGCACGATGGACATGACCGGCATACGCCCGACAAGGGCCGTCATGAGCAGCGTGCCGCCCACCGGCGGTGTCAGGTGTCCGATGCCCAGGGCCATGACGATAATCATGGCGGTATGCACCGAGCTGAACCCGGCTTCGAGCGTGAATACCGGAATGATGATGGCACCAAACAAAAGGATCGCAGTGGTCCGGTCGATGAAGAGGCCGACCACGAAAAGCACCGCCAGCATGAGGGTCGACAGCACCAGGGGATCGTCCGATATCGCCAGGAGCATGGAGGTGACCTCCTGGGGGATCTGGCGCGAGGCCATGACATAGGACAGCGCGAAGGCCGCCCCGATCAGCACCATGACCGCAGCGGAGGTCAGGGCGGTTTCCAGCATAATGCCGGGAAGTTCGCGCACCTTGATGGTTCTGAGGATGACCACGGTGATCACTAGGCCATAGGCCGCGGCGATCGCCCCTGCCTCGGTGGGCGAAAAGAAGCCTCCGAAGATGCCGCCGACCACCACGATCGGCATCATCAACGGCAGGGCGGCGTGCCGAAAGGCCTTGAGCACGGTGGAAAACGGAGCGCGGGGATAGGACGGGACGTCGAGCCGCCGGACCAGGAAATAGGTCATGGTCATGTAGCAGACCGCGATCAGGATCGCGAGGCTGAGCCCGGCTGCGAACAGGGCGCCGATGGAGACGCCGAAGGTCGCCCCATAGACGATGAGCACGATGCTGGGCGGAATCATGGGGGCGAGCGTTCCCGAGACCGCGGTGATCGCGCCGGCAAACCCGGCAGGATAACCTTCCTTCTTCATGGCCGGCACGAAGATCGTGCCCATGGCTGCGATATCGGCATAGGCCGAGCCTGAAATTCCGCCGAAGAATACGCTCGAGAGAATGTTGATCTGCGCGAGTGCGCCGCGCATGTGACCGACCAGGGCCTTGGCGAGATCGACCATCCGCGTGGTCAGCCCGCCCCGCGTCATCACGATCCCCGCCAACAGAAACATCGGGATCGCCAGCAGTGTGAAGGAGGTCATGCCCCCGTAAAATCTCTGCATGATCACAGTGAGCGCGGAGTCCCGGCCCACGTCGAGCCAGTGAATGAGGCTGGCGACGCTCATCGCAAGAAAGACCGGGGCGCCGACGAAAATCAGCAGGAACAGAACCCCGAGAATCGGCAGGACTAGCATTTGGGTGCACCTTTTCAGCCCAAGCAAAGCACCCGAGACGGACCCCGGCCGGGGTCCGCCTCAGGCGCGGCACATGTGTCAGCAGTTCATGGCGCGGCTGGCGCTAGAACCCCTGGCTTACGCGCTCGACGACGTCGAGCGTTGCCTGGATGAAGTCCTCATCTGCCACCGCGGCAACGAATTCCTCGCCGACAGGGGCGGCGAGTTCGCGCCAAAGCTCGCGCTCTTCCGCGTTCGGCTCCACGACCTCGAAGCCTTCGTCGATGATCCGGGCAAGGGCGGCATTGTCCTCGACCAAAGCGTAGGCATTCTGGACGGTAGTCGCCAGCGCAACACCTTCCTCAATGATCCGCTGATGGCCTTCGGGCAGGCTCTCCATGAACTCGGCATTGGCGATATAAGCCGTCACGTCGTACATGTGAGCCGTGAGCGACACGTACGGCGCCACTTCCAGGAGCCCCGCGTTCCATGCGGAGTTCAACCCGCCTTCGGTGGCGTCGATCATACCAGTCTGCAGTGCAGTGTAACGCTCGGCCGACGGCAGGGCCACGACCGATGCTGCCAGAAGCGCGGTCCACACCTGCTGGTGCATCGGGGCTTCCATGGTACGGATCTTGATGCCGTATTCCTCCATGTCGCTGGGCACCCGGATCGGTCCGTCCGTGGTGTAGAGGTGACGCACGGAATTCTCGGCGGCACCCAGGTAGCGCAGCAGCCCGCCGCTGTCCTCGAGGATCTTCTCGTTCACGAGGTCGATATATTCGCGGTCCTGAAAGACCGACCAGGCAACCGCGCGGCCGGGGAACAGGAACGGCAGGTTCCAGACCTGGGCGGACGGAAATGCGCCAGCGAGGCCGCCCGCGTTGGGCGTGACGAACTCGAGCTCACCGAGGCGCACCTGATCGAGCACTTCGCGCTCGGCACCGCCGAGAGCCTCGATCGTAGTCAGGGCGATCTCAATGTCGCCGCCCGAGGCAACCTCGACATAGTTCTTGAATGCCTCTGCAGCCGGTTCCTGATAATCGGCGATCGAGGCGAAGTAGGCCAGGGTTGCGCGATATTCCTGCGCCTGGACGGCAGTGCCCATGAGCAGGCCCGCAGCTAGAGCGCTGATAGCAACGTTATGAATCTTCGACATTAAAATTCCTCCCTATGCAGATTGTCCGGACTGCACCAGTCCGGTCAGAACAGCTCCTTGCACCTGTCGAGCCACCGCTTGGGCCACCTTCGTGCTCCAGCGCTCCGCAGGAGAACACCGGGACGATACCGAGGCGTTCTCCATCCCCCCCAACTTCGGCCATTCCGGGGCCCCGAGGCGCTCGTCAGCTGAGCCTTGTTCGAGTAAAGAGGCGACCTGCCAAAGGGTCAAATCAGCTTAATGGAGAATGATATCGCAATCATGAGATATCATTTCGGCTAATGCCGATATACCACCGGTCAGTGGATAGCCGCAGCCAGGCGGCCACCGGACGCCAGGGGGTGGCAAAGGTCGATCAACACGGCTGACCATCCTCATCTACGATGCGATCCGCCTAGAGCATATCCTGTTCTGATTGAATCAGAACAGGAGCTCTAAGTCTTTGATTTGTCGCGTTTCCAAACCGATGGTGTCCCTGGAGGTGGTGTAGGTTCTGAGGAGAGTGGTCACCGGCGGTTTTCCGGTAATGTCGGGTTGTTGAAGCCACAATCCGAAAGGACCACCGATGACCACCGATATGATGAACCTTCGCGCTCTGGTCGAACAGACCCCCGACGCCGATATTTTGCGTGAGATGATCGGCTTTGCCGCTGAACGCCTGATGGAGATGGAAGTGGGCGCTGCCACAGGCGCTGGTTATGGAGCGAAGAGCTCCGATCGCCTGGCCCAGCGCAATGGGTATCGCGACAGAGACTGGGAGACACGCGCCGGCACTGTCGAGCTGCGCATTCCCAAGCTGAGGACAGGGTCCTATTTCCCAACCTTCCTGGAGCCGCGCCGCATGGCCGAGAAGGCTCTAACCGCAGTTATCCAGGAAGCTTACATCCAGGGCATTTCCACCCGATCAGTCGATGATCTGGTCAAGGCCATGGGGATGGGCGGCATCTCCAAAAGTCAGGTGAGCCGGCTGTGCGAAGAGATCGACGATAAGGTCAAAGCCTTCCTCGATCGCCCCATCGAGGGTGACTGGCCCTATCTGTGGATTGATGCCACTTACCTCAAGGTGCGCCGCGGTGGGCGTATCGTCTCGGTCGCCGCCATTATCGCCATCGGCGTCAACAGTGATGGCAGGCGTGAGGTTCTGGGCATGGAGATCGGGACCTCGGAAGCCGAGCCGATCTGGACAGCGTTTCTGCGCAAGCTGACCCGGCGGGGGCTACGTGGGGTCAAGCTCGTGATCTCCGATGCGCACGAAGGGATCAAGGCGGCCGTCAGCAAGGTGTTGTGCGCCACTTGGCAACGATGCCGGGTTCACTTCATGCGCAACGTTCTTGCCCATGCCGGAAAGAGCGGGCGCCGTGTCGTCTCTGCCTTCATCGCCACGGCCTTTGCGCAGGAAACACCAAAGGCGGCCAGTGCGCAATGGCGCGCCGTCGCCGATCAGATCCGACCCAAGGTGCCCAAGCTGGCCACCCTGCTCGATGAGGCCGAGCCTGATGTTCTGGCCTACATGTCGTTCCCACGCGAACACCGGACCAAATTGCACAGCACGAACCCAATCGAGCGTCTCAACGGCGAAATCAAGCGGCGCACCGATGTCGTGGGCATCTTTCCCAATGATGACGCCATCGTGCGCCTCGTGGGCGCGTTACTGCTCGAACAGAACGATGAGTGGGCCGTCCAGCGCGCCCGCTACATGACACTGGAAACAATGAGCCAGATGAGCGATGATCCCCTCATCAGCCTGCCGCCCCTGGCCGGCTGATCCGACACCGGCAGTGCCGGGAAATGCGTGGCGGCCCAAACCAACCTACACCACGCCAGGGGACACCATC
>NZ_RZMX01000039.1 GCF_003992665.1 Pelagibacterium montanilacus | reverse complement strand
AGAGTCGGTTTCGAAACTCATGACTGGCGGGCCAGTCGCCTCACGAGGAGCATGACCGAGGCGGCGTAAAGGAAGGTGGCTGCTGAATTGATGGTGGCCTCGAAGTCCTTTGCCAGGCGCCGGTTGCGGCAGATCCACGCAAAGAAGCGCTCGACCACCCATCTGCGTGGCAAGACGGCAAAGCCGACCTGATCCGGGGGCTTCTTGACGATTTCGACGATGATGTTGGTGGCGGTGGTCACGCGCTCATGATTGTAGCCGCCATCGGCCCATACATGTTTGATGAAGGGGAGCAGAGGGCGCGAGATCTGTAGCAGTGGTCCGCCGCTGTCTCTGTCCTGGATGTCGGCCGGATGCGGCTCGACCAGTAGCGGCCGCCCATCGGTATCGACCAGTGCATGGCGCTTGCGCCCTTTGATCTTCTTTCCTGCATCGTAGCCACGCGGGCCGCCGGCTTCGGTGGTTTTGACGGATTGGCTGTCGATTATGGCTGCGGACGGACTGGCCTCGCGGCCGGCGCGCTCACGGTCCATCATGACCAGGGCATGGTTGATCTTCTCAAAGACCGAGCCGTCGCGCAATGCGGCGAACCACCGATAGACGGTCGGCCAAGGCGGAAAGTCCGAGGGTAGGAGACGCCAAGTGATGCCGCCGCGCAGGACGTAGAAAATTGCGTTGATGATCTCGCGCATCGGCCAGGCCCGGGGCCGCCCCGTTCTACAGGCCGCAGGCAGGTGCGGCTGGATCAGGCGCCACTCCACGTCCGTCAGATCGGTCTGGTATCGCGTGGCACGACGGTTATGCTGTTCACGGGTGGTCGGGGTCCACATGACATTCTCCATGCAGGTCAGCAAACCGCTTGGAATCATGCCAACCTCGACCGCTCAACCCCTTTCGAAACGGCCTCTTAGAATTAGCCATAGCCGGACATATTCAGGTGCAATGAGCGGGCGAATTGCAGCAAGACCCCGACCAATAGCGCATTGTCGGTCAGCTACGTTTATGGGGCCAACCGGCGCTCGAACCGAGACAAGAATATCGCCAGCTTCGGCCTTACGGGTTGGTTCCGTGCACCACGTTCGAACGACGGGGTACTTTACGCCAAATTCGGCTTTTCCTTGAAAGAACGGGAAGCCTTTACTGTTCTTATTATAAGTTGATGACGGCGGTGATTGGCCGAATATAGTTTCGGCGACTTCAATGATTGTTGCTGACACCCAAGCACTGGGCGCATCTGCTGATTCATTCACGCGACCAGCGCCCCCTGCAATTCTTCAAGAATGTCGTTCAGCCCCGGACCCAATACCTTGCGCGCTTGCAGTATGCCACCCCTGTCGGCAAGGCTGGGCACTTCCATGAAATCACGCGGCGCGATCTCGGCATTGGCGGCGATGAAGGACGCTATGGCGCGGAGCCAGTCTTCCTGATCGGGGGTGTATTCGCGGCCCGCCTTCTTCTCGCGCCCCATCCACAGGTTGAACCGCTGTTCGACGACGCTGGCGAAGGGCTCCAGCACCTCGGTCTGCCCCAGCGCGAAGCGGACCAGGCTGACCACCTCGGTCAGTTGTTCGTCCACCGGCGCGCCGCGCACTCGGGCGGCATCGAGCCGCTTGTAGGCCTGCCAGACATTCGCGGTGGTCAGGTAATGGGGCGGGTCGGTCAGGCGCTGCACCAGTTCGCGGATCGCGGCATAGGTCAGCCGTTGCCGCCCCTGGGGCTGGTTGTAGAGAATTTGCAGCGCCGTCAGCTCGTCGCGGTTCTCGTCGATGAAGGTGCGGAAACTGGTGATCGTTTCCTCGGCGCGCTTCATGTCGAAGCCCGCGCCGGTGACTTCGTCGGTGGTGATCTCGTCGATGACGATGTCAGTCTTTTGCTTGATGTCCTTCAACAGATTGCGGGCGGCCGGGTTGTCGAATGGGCGGCAGGCGGTATCGGTCAGCTCTTCGATGACGGCGCGTTCCTGCTCCGGCGTGGGCGCGGGGCCGTGGCGCGCCTCGATGGCGACCTGTTGCTTGTCGGCGTCGATGGCATCGAGCAGGGCGTTTGCCAGATCGCGCGGGGTCTTGCCGCCCGTGGCGTCGGCAATGCGGGCGCGGTCCTCGTCGCCCAGCTTGCGGTCGAGAATGGCGAGGCGGGCGGCGAGCGATGACAGCGCGTCCTCGTCGCGCCGCCCCATGGCGATCTGTTCGATCAGAGCGTCGAAGCTGAGGGACTTCTTGCGCTCCAGGGGCTGGGAGGCGTTCTTCTTGGTCTCGGACACGCCGACGGCGTCGATCAGGATGAAGCGGGTCTTGGTCTTGGCATCGGGCGTGACGGCCTGCAGGTCGGCGTCGGGGATGGTGCGGACCCCGCGCCCCTTCATCTGCTCGTAATAGCCCTCGGATTTCACGTCGCGCATGAAGATCAGCACCTCGACCGGCTTGATGTCGGTGCCGGTGGCGATCATGTCGACGGTCACGGCGACGCGGGGGAAGGGGTCGACCCGGAACGCCTTGATCATCGATTTCGGGTTTTCGCCGGTGTTGCGGTAGGTGATCTTCTTGGCGAAGTCGTTGCCCTCGCCGAAGACCTCGCGCACGGCATGGACGATCTCTTCGGCGTGGTTGTCGTCCTTGGCGAAGATCAGCGTCTTGGGAAGCCATTCGCCGGTGCGGTCTGGGAACAGCTCGGTGAAGACCCGGTCCTTGTAGGTCTGCAGGACGGTTCTGATCTGGTTCGGGTTCACGACGGAGCGGTCGAGTTCCTTGGCGGTGTATTCCAGATCGGCGTCGAGCTGTTCATAGCGGACCTTGCGGGTGCGCTTGTCACGCACGGGGACCTGGAAGCCGGTCTCGTCGGTTTCGACCTTGCCGCCTTCCTCGGTGACGCGGGTGCGGATGCGGTAGATTTCATAGCCAACATTCACGCCGTCGGCGACGGAGCGTTCATAGGGATATTCGGCGACCAGGTTCTGGTTGAAGAAGCCCAGCGTGTGCTTGGACGGGGTCGCTGTGAGCCCGATGATCGAGGCGTCGAAATATTCCAGCACCTGCCGCCAGAGCCCATAGATCGAGCGGTGGCATTCGTCGGTGACGATGAAGTCGAAGGTCTCGATGGGAATGTCGGGATTGTAGGCCAGCGGCAGAGGCTCACCGTCCTCGCCCTGCCACTTCTCAAAGTCGGACGCCTCTTCCTCTTCCTCGGACAGCTCCTGCCCCCTGAGCATGGAATAGAGGCGCTGGATCGTAGTGATCACGACCTTCGCATCTGGGTCGATCCGGTGGGAGTGCAGATGTTGGACGATGTATGTGTCGGTGAAGCGGTTCGCCGCGCCGGGCGGCTGGAACCCCTGGAACTCGCGCAGCGTCTGGTCGCCCAGGTTGTTGCGGTCGACCAGGAACAGGATGCGCTTCGCCCCGGCCTCCTTGATCAGCCGATAGGAGAAGGAACAGGCGGTGAAGGTCTTGCCCGCGCCGGTGGCGAGCTGGATCAGCGAGCGGGGCTTGTCCTCTGCCAGTGACTCTTCCAGCCCGGTGATCGCCTCGATCTGGCAGTCGCGAAGCCCCTTCGGATCTAGCGGCGGCATCTGGCGCAGGCGGGCGCGAATGGTCTCCGGCTGTCGCACCCAGTCGTGCAACGTCTCTGGGCGATGGAAGGCGAACAGGCGGCGGGAACGAGCCTTGGGGTCCCGCAGGTTTCGGAAGAAGGTTTCCTCGCCGGTGCTTTCGTAATGGTAGATCAGGAACTCGTCCCAGCGCGCCAGATGCTCGGGCGGGCGCGAGGCGTATTTCTCTGACTGGTCGGCAACACCACTCAGGGTCACGCCCGTCTTCTTGGCCTCGATGACCCCGGCCGCCTTGCCGCCGACGAACAGCAGATAGTCGCAGAACCCCGCCGGCAGGGGGAACTCGCGCACGGCGACGCCCAGCGCCGCTTGACGGTCCAGCGCCTCGCGATCCTGAACCACCCACCCGGCCTCGGTCAGCAGCCGATCGATGTTTTGCCGTGTGATCTGCTCTGGCTGCACATTGCCCCCGAAAATGTGTCGACCGTCACACTACCAGTCATCCGCTGATAGGCAATGTTGAATGCATGTCGCCGGCGTGGGTGGAGGCCGTCGACAAGATCAAAGACGGCACCTCGCAAGCTTGCCGTTCCAATTGGATAGAAACTCTTTTCGGCAACAGCAGCACAGATGCCCGGGCCATTGGTCCGGGCTCCGGGGATTACTACACATCGAAAAATGCCTCCACGACCGTCGCAGCGAGGTCATGGCCCTCGAACCCGATTTCTCCGACGGCTGAAGACCATGCCAAGCTCAAAGGCCATAACCTAGCACTTCAGGGAGTTTCGACCGATCAGGCGGAGCAATGGCGATTATGCCACCTCGGCCGCCGCGGCTTGCGGCGCCGCACTATTCTCAAGGCCTTCACCGTATTTGCGGATCAAGCGTGCGAGTTCCTCGAGGTGCTGTGCCTCTAGCTCAGGATCCTTGATGGACAGCATCATTTCTTCCACATTTTGATGTGCGAGCTCGATGCCCCCGTCGTCGCGTAGCCCGCCTACCACAGAATTCAGTTCAGGACGCTTGTTGCGAGCCTGATCAATTGTCGGTCATATGGTTTCAGTATTCGATTCCTTCTACACTGAGTTCCCGATAAGGCAACGTGGCTTTCTGTTTGTAACGGCGCTCCGGATCAAATAAACAGCTTGACGAGTTTTTGTGGCCTGGCCCCATCGCGCCCGGCTTGGGTCGTGTGCAACCGAGCTCAGGGCGACGGGGAGCCCAGCCTGATCCCGAGCACCGTCGAGGTGTTCGAGTCAACCTCATCTTGTGCTGCCAGCGTGCCAGTCTTGATCAGCGCCGACGGAGGCAAGTTCGCGGTCACCGGTGAGTTTTGCGACGCCTCCGGCATGCTAGGCGTCCACTCCTCGAAAGGACGGGCGAGATACAATGCCGGACCGATGCCGGGCTATGATCCGCAGGTCCTTTTGGCAGCGTTCCGCGCGACGCGGGAGAGCGCTGGCCCGATTGGCATCTCCTTTTTCCAGGCCCGACTGACCATTCCTCCGGACAGTGCACAGCAAGCTGTTGGTGCCGCGCTCGAATGGTGCCGTTGACCGCTGTGGCTCCAGGTTGGGAACAGCTCTGCCACCGAATGCCTGCGGCGGCGACGCCTCGCAGAGGTGCGGCAGGAAGAGGGGCTGGGAGTGCGGAGCTGACAGGACTCAATCGGCACGTCGACTGGTCTATTACTCGCTTCGCTCGCCTCCGCGGCCTTCGGCCTTGGTGCCCGCCTTGCGGCGGGCAGTGGGTGCTATCGGTTGTCTTGGGGCAGCTCTAAGAAGTGTCCATGAAAAACAACCGCGCGGATCTTCCGGGCGGTCATCAATCATCTGCGGTTCACGGGCTACATGCCTTGGTCGCGTGGCGAGCGATGGCAGCGGCGGTTCCCGGAGTTGACCAGCGACTGAATTCGTCTGGCAGGATCAACTTGTCGTATTTTACATCAACATGGAAAGACTTCAAAACGTATTCTGCAAGTGTCCGTTGGCTCGTTACTGCTTCGATCTCCACGGTGCCAGCCGGAACGAGCTTGCTCCAGAGCCGCCCTGCGGACAGTTCGAAAAGCGCATGGGTCGTTGGTAGATCGTGCCGGTCGTTGGGTGGGAACATCATGAGCATATGAAAGTGCGGGCTGTGATCGGGCTTCTCGAGGAGGCCCGCCCAGAACGGACGATCCGCGGGTCGCTGGTGCCAATTTCGCCCAAGCAACTCGCGGCAGACCAGCGCGTCCCATCGCCGGAGGCGGTCAGTCAGATAGAGACCCGAGAGGTTGCTCCCTCGCAGTGTCGCGCGGCCCGCGTCGGGATCCGAGAATGTAAGCGTCACGAAATGGGTGAACTCCCACCGCATGAGCCATCTCTGAATCTCGCGGGCTTGTTTCCTACGATCTACGGCAATCGGCCACTGCGTGAAGATTGCGCTGTGGCTTTTGTGGAGGTTGGACTTCATTGGATCGTTAGCCTGGTGTCTGTTCTTGCCGCGTTTGGTTCTGCTTATAGCGGAATCGAGCCGGGATGCTGTCGGATCGTGCCGGCTTAATAGATCGCACTGGGAATGAGTCAGGCCTCGCTTGGAGGCGGGTCGGATCCGGAGGAGCGCCTTTGACGAATTTTGCGGACGAGATGCATGTCAGGCAAGGAGTGCAGACCACCGGAATTGGCGCGCACTGGTCACGAACTTGCCACGCCTTGTGCCGAAGTTCCGGGCTCGCTGAAGTAGGCAGCATCTCGATGTGTGGCCTGGGAACCGAGCGGGGCACATCTTGAGGACGCAGCTTCCCCCAAGACAGGGGGTGTTCGTCAGCACGTGCGTAGCCTAGCGTTCACGCGTGCGATCAGGCCACGGGAGTCGAGGACATGAGAATCTCACACCTGCTGATGTGTGGCGCGCTCCTGGCGTCAATGATGACGCCCATGTCCGCGAGCGGGCAACACCACGAACCGCACCTCGCCGATGTCGGAGCAGCTGTCCTGAGCGGGGACTACGAGATGGCGGTCCACATCCTTGAGCCTCTGGTCGCGGCCGGCGACGCCGAGGCAGCGTTCGTCTTGGGACAGTTCTACTTCGGAGGCAGGGGTGTCGAGCGCGATCAGGCAGAGGCGGTTCGTCTTTACACACTCGCTGCTGAACAGGGGCATATCGATGCTCAGTTCGAACTGGGTGCAGCCCATCAGATGGGTAATGGAATACCGCCCAGCTACGATCAGGCGGCAATCTGGTATCGAACGGCGGCAGAGCGGGGACATGGCCAAGCCCAGCTGCGTCTGGGCACATTCTACGACAATGGATACGGTGTGGAGCAGGACCATGCCCAGGCCGCCCAGTGGTATCTGCGCGCGGCCGAACAAGGCCACGCCTGGGGCTGGAACAATCTCGCCCGCCATTACGCTCAGGGGCTGGGCGTGTCGCAGGACTTTGCCGAAGCGGCCCGGCTCTATCGCATTGGAGCCGACCTCGGGCTCGCCGCCGCGCAGTTCAATCTCGCCAGGCTCTATCTGGAAGGCCGGGGGCTCGATCAATCTCGCGAGGAGGCCATTGCGCTGTTCCGCGCGGCCGCTGCTCAAGAGCATCGCGAGGCTCTCGAGATGCTCGAGCAACTGGCGGTGGCACTGGAAGCGCCGGATACCTGGCAGGCAGACCCCGGGCATGTGACCAACGGCAGGGTGGAGACTGCCCAACCGGTGCTGGACTTTCTGGTCGCGAGACGCGCGGCCGGCAACTCGCTTCTCACTGCGGACGATGCAATCGAGCTGCGCCGGTTAATCCTCGAGGATGGGCAGTTCGACGAGCATGAGCGCGACATGGTCATGGAACTGACCCATCCCGACATTCGGGTGATTGTCTTCTATCCTGCGGGGCAGGAGGACCCTTGGGCGGGTGAAAACGCAAGCTTTGCCACCTTGAACTCCACTGTGCGACCGGAACTGCTTGGGATGATCGATGTAGCGCTGGAGGCGAAGTGGCTGGATCAGGACCTTCGGCCCGCGATCGCCGAGCTTGTCGCTTCAAGTCGCGTTTCCCCAGAACGCGCCATCCGGGCCCAGCGCTTCCTTTCGATCCGCGCAGCCGAAGTTATGTCAAACTCGACCTCAGAGAACCATTGGGCGCCGCTCAGAGCGCTGATCCTTGATATCGTGACGGTTGTTGACGAGATGGAGGCCGCTGGCGATCTTGATACTGCGGCCATCCGGGCGGTTCGTCACTTGGTGTATCTGGCGATCGATGAAGCGAACTTGGCGGTCGGTGCTGAAGTGCCCCGATTTCTTTACTCCTACATGATGGATGTTTAGTCCTGCGGTGTTCCAATTCCGGTTCACGCAATCCGGTGCGGATCAGGAGCACATCGAAGCTCGCATCCCTCACATCCGATGCCAGTCCAAATGTGTGGCCCAAACCCCGGTCGTCGAACCGGTAACCATCTGGCCTCAGGTCACGGCCAGCCTGGGGCCCCAACATAATAATTGTATCTGACTTCCCAGCCGCGCGCGCAAGACGGCTTGCCACAAGCCAGGCGGTCGAGAAGGCGTCGAACCGAAAGTAAGAAAGGGCCAACGCCGACAAGAAGGCCGGAGCCTATGACGCGCCCGCTCTAGCGATGGCCGCATCGCTGGCTGCGTGCATCTCGTTCTCGTTGATCATCTCAAGGCCCAGCGCCTGATAATTGACGCCTAAGAAATCGTTTCCGAGTTCGACCACGGCGTGCGCGTAGCGGGGATCGGCCTGTATCTCTGCAGCGTTCACGCCCACGAACACACGGTCGTCTCCTGTGTATCGGAAGGCATAGAGATTGATGCCGTTCTCCAATTGCTCAACGAAGCGCATATCGGACTTGAGGCGGGCGTCAGATACGTCCCCAATATTTCCACCAGTTTCGCCGCCAGTTGAAGCGCCGCTCCCTCCGCTGCTTGAGGCGAGGGCTATCACACCGCCGACGACCACAGCCCCGATCGTGGCGCAGACAACCGGCCGCTCTTCGCAAAAGGTGTGGTCGCGATCATCGCCATGGATGGCTGTTCCTGAGGTCGTATGGCAGGCAGCAAGCGCCGTGCAGAGAGTGGCAGCCAGTATCGTCCGGCCATGGCTGAACAGTGTCGTCATCGATATCCCCTTGCAGATTAATGCCCTTGTTTGATGTCTTGGCCCTCATCCTTGAGCCCTGATGGGTCGTATACTGCGTAGCTCAGCGCCAAGCGCGTCGACGACAATAGCGTAATGTCGAATCGTCGCCGGAATCCAGCGCTTTGGACACAACCCGCACTAAGATAGCATGCGCCGACGATTGAGACTGAACCATAGAGCAACTTAGTGGGCAGCGGGTAACAGAACGCGTTCCGTTCTGTTTCGGCCTTGGCGTTTTGCCCGGTAGAGCGCACGATCGACTTCGCTGAAAATCTGCGCAGGCTCGCGTGCACCCTCGAATAACCCCAGACCCATTGAGACAGTGATGCAGCCATACGGCGGATTGCCTGCGTGCTCGATCTTGGCGCTACGGATGCTGGTTAGCAATCCTTCGTAGAACGAGGCAGCCGACGTGCAGTCTCGATGGCATGTTGCCACCGCGAACTCCTCTCCACCAATGCGGTAGGCTCGATCCGAGCTCCGCTTGAGCGTGGCCCTTAGGAGGTCTCCGATACGCTCTAGAACGGAGTCGCCCTTGGCGTGCCCATACCGGTCATTATATTCCTTGAAGTTATCGACATCGAGCAGTGCGAATGCCTTCGTGCTCTCGTCGGTCACCGAAGCCATGAACTCTGGTAGCTCTTGAGCATAGGCTCGGCGGTTCATCAATCCCGTTAGTGCGTCCACTCTGGCGCTCCAAGCCTCGGTTATGTCGCTGAAGATCCATATGCGGCTAAATCCTCCTCCATTCTCGAGCAGAGCAACGCTGCGCCGATTGAACAGACGCCCGTCCTTGAAATTCAGCTGGTCTTCGGAAGGTTCTGTCGAACCATAGAGACGGTCGACGAGATTCATGAAGGCACCTGGATCGTCGAGTTGTTCGAGAACATGGGCAAGCATGGCCCTATCCCCTTGTTCGACAACCGACCGTGGAACCCGCCAGAGTGTTTCAAAGGCTTCGTTCATATAGAGGACATCTCGATTGCTCCCGATGATCAGCACGCCATCGGGCATGAGATCGAGCGCCCGTCGCATCAGCGAGGCGGTGTCCTTCCTCTCGCAAGATGCTTCAGGGTTGTTGTTCATGATACCTCCCCAGGATCGCTTCTAGCACCATGCTCCGGGGGCATGTCCGGGGAGGTTGCAGAATCCAGTTCCTCGGGACAATGCAAGGCGTAGCCCTGACCATATTGCACGCCGAGACCCTGAAGCAGACCGGTCAGCTCAGAGACCTCCACGAACTCGGCAATCGTCTGCATACCCATACTGGCTGCCAGCCGAGCCACGGATTCGACTATGATTGAACTGGCCGGATTTTCACGCAGTGATTGCACAAACTCCCCGTCGATCTTGACGAAGTGAACCGGTAGTTGCTGGAGGTAGGAAAACGACGCCATCCCACTCCCGAAATCGTCGAGCGCGAAGCGAATACCAGTATCAGCAAGCTTGCGCATGGCAGCTGCGCTGCGGCGAACATCCGAAAGTGCGGCAGTCTCGGTTACTTCGAAACATATCTGTGAGGCCCTAACCTCGGGATGCACTGCCAACAGGTTCGCAACGAAATCGTCAAAGCCTGATGCACTGAGCGTCACGGCCGAAATGTTTATGAAATAACATTGTGCAGCACGCTGTGAGCCGACTCGCCCCTGAAGATGCGCGAGCGCCTTCGCTATTATGTGACGATCGAGCGCCTCGATCAGTCCGAACCGCTCGGCTGCAGGAATGAAGCCACCCGGCGGAATGAGTGCGCCGTTGGCATCGCGCAACCTTGCGAGAACCTCAACAAACCCGGACGGCTCCGACCCGGACTGGCTGAGATCGTATATTCGTTGGCCAAATAATTCGATGCGATCATCTCGAATAGCTTGCTGAAGCCTTGTGGCGTTATCCATGTCGGAGAACTGCTTCCAAATGTCATCATCTGACGGCACCGCAAGCTTGGTTCGATCTCGTCCAGATTCCTTGGCCAGGAAGCACGCTGCGTCGGCCAACCCCAGCGCTGTTTCGAACGTCGTTCCTTCAGCCTCGGAGAAGCTCGCCACACCCACGCTCAGCGTCACACCATATCTTTTCCCCTGCCAGATGAAGTCGACGTGCTTGACAGCCGAACGAAGCTTATCCGCTAGGGAGATGGCATCATCCACATCGCAGTTTGAACGCACAAAGGCGAACTCGTCGCCCCCGAGCCGCGCCAAAATCCCGCTATCACCAACGACGGACGAAAGCGCGATTGTGACCTCCTGAAGCAGGCCGTCACCCGCAGCGTGTCCACACCGATCATTGACGATCTTGAAATTGTCGATATCGAGGTAAAGGAGCACATGCGGCCCAGGTGCTGTTATCGTCTGAGTTAGCCTGGCAAATTCACGCCTGTTTATGAGGCCAGTCAGTGGATCATGGGCGGCCTGAAAGGCAACCTCCTGGGACAACCGATGCGCCTCGCTGACGTCGTTTCCCTGAACGAATATCCCGGTTACATACTGGTCGGTATCGAAGATCGGTTGATAGACGAGATCAATATGCCGAAGCTCGAGAGGTCCGCCCGCGTCGCGTTGCAGTTCAATAGGCATGGCTTTGCCGATGAAAGGTTCGCCGGTTTGGTAGACGCGATCGAGCTTTGCCAGAAACCCTTGTGTGACGACCTCAGGCAAGACTTCGGATAAGGCGTGGCCGATGATCTCGCGATGACCAACCAATTGGTAATACGCGGCGTTCGCTAGCTCAAAGACATGCTGCGGGCCGCTAAGGACACATATGAACCCGGGCGCCTGGTGAAACATGTGATGCAACCGCTTGCGCTCGACATCAAGGATAGTAGCCAGTTCCAGTGGGGAGACGGCGGTCTGCGGAACGCCTGTGTTGGCCGGGGAGAAGGATGTCACGGTCTCTCGCCAACTGGGGAAGCCGGATACCTCGAGTGGGCAGTGCAGTATGCCCCAGATTGCGCCGTCGTCGTCGCGTAGGGGCACGTTGGTCACGGTCCACCTCCGCAAGGCCAGCTCGCCCCCTCTCGGCGAAGCGACTGCATATTGCAGTTCAGCAATTTGATCCGTTTGACCGGTGCGGAGTGCACGGTTGAACGATCCCAGCAGCAATGATGACTGCACTTCACCCGTGCCCGGAAACGCCTCAAGCAGTTGGCGCCCGAGTAGATTCTTCCGATCGACTGGAGCGACCATTTCATAGGCGCTGTTGCACGCCAGAACGACCAAGTCTGCGCCGAGTATGAGTGCAGGCGCAGGCCACCGGTCAAAGGCCGTCTGAAAGTCTGGGCAATTGGGAGCCATCAGGAGTCCTCGCTTCTCCGGAAAGCCAACTTACAACAAGAAATTGGGCGCCAAAGCAAAAGGCCATTTCACTACGAGGACGCAGTTAGCAGACCGTGAAGATTGCTTTAAAATTCAAGTTATACGGCACTTGGACTGCGTATTTTTTTGGACGAGCATCATCGATGAGTTCAGGCGGGAGGGTTTCATCTCCAGAGGCAACAGCACGGCGCAGCACTCATCAGCCATCGTCCAGCGGGCCACCCGAACAGGGGCATGAGCCGAAAATCGGCTGCATCTAGACTATCGAGAAACGTATCCAAGGAGGTTGGTTGTGCGACTTCACCTTTTCCAGCCAACTTGTCTGGCCGCAATCGCAGTGGCCTTTGCCGTTCCTGCCCAGGCACAGGAATGGTATGCGCGGGAGAGCCCGCTGATGCCTCAGAGCGGACAGGACGCAGCGATGTGTCACCTTAGTTCTGGTGAAGAACCCCCAATTGTGTTTTTCACATTTGAAAAGGAGCGAACACGGTTCGCGGTCATCGCCGAGGAGTTCCGGAGCAGGGACGACATAGCGGAATATAGCGGCACGCTGCCGTCCGGTGCGTCAGTGACAATGACTCTCGGCGCGAACCCTGATTTGGGTGCGGCTGTGCTCGATTTGGCTGACCGTGAGGTTGGCCTTTCGTTGGTGGATCACTTTCGAATTGAGGGCGAGTTTGGTCTGTCTGGTAGCGGCGTCCAGATTGCCATACCGGCACTGCCGAGCGCTAACCATTCAATTGCCCGCCTGCTCAAGTGCCTGGAGGCACTCGGATGACTGCCCACATATGGCATTTGGCAATAGCGATGTTTCTCGGAATTTCGCTCGCAGCGGGCCCGGCACCTGCTCACGCCCAAACCGTTGAAGACGGCCGCTCCGCTGCGCAGCAAGGGGAGCCTGACCGCGCCATATCCATCTGGACCGGTCTGGCTGAAGCTGGTGATGCAGAAGCTCAATTCTGGCTTGCTGAATCGAACTGGGGCGGATGGTGGGGCGTCCCCCAGAACCTGGAGCTTGTGGCCCACTGGCACACTCGTGCCGCCGAGCAGAACCACGTTCCTTCTTTCGTCAAGCTTGGCCATATGCACGCAGATGGAGTGCACTTCGCACAGAGCGACGACGCGGCGGCCACATGGTTTCGTCGCGCTGGAGAGGCCGGTGATGCTAATGGACAATATGCTCTCGGACACCTCTACTACCGAGGGAGCGGGGTGCCCCATGACTATGGAGAAGCATTGCGGCTCTGGCAGAGGGCACATGCCCAAGGGCACGAAGGCGCTCGGCTGGATCTTTGTGCCGAGATCGCTGATTTCTGCGAACATTGAGGCGAGCCATCGGCCGGAACATCTTGCGGAGCGTTGGCCGCCGTTTTCTGGCCTTCGGCAGCAGGATGGACGTGCGGGAATAGTTGCCGCATTTGCCTTGATCGGCCCGCTTACACCAGCGCGCGCGGCTACCGAGCTTTCGATATTGCCAGGTTTCGGACAGAAAAATGGCCAGCAACGGGTGTTTGCCGGCCATGTCGTTCTCTCTGCCCCCCCCCAACGGGGTTAAATACGCCCTTTACATCAGCGCCGGCTTGGCGCGAACGGCACGCTCGGCGTCGCCGGGTGTGGTGGTGCCGGAGACCCCGTTAACGGTGCAAGCGGTATCCCAGCCGGGGTTGGGGCAACTCACGCCAGCGTCGTTGCAGTCATAAGAAGCTGGGACCTGTCGACCACCAACGTCAATCATCACGACGCATTTGCCGTAACGCTTGTGGCCTTCGGCAGCCTGTGCGGATGTGATCGCCAGCAGCGATGCGAATACTGCGATCGTGGCGGAACGGGTGCTCAACATGTCTCTCTCCCTAATCAAATCGACGAGAGCAGGCTAGAACGTTAGACCTGAAGTGTCGATTAGCGTGTCCTTCAGCTGTCGTTCAGGTGGACGCTAAGCTCGCAACCCTGCGCTAGCGCAACGGGGTCGATCCCTGCTCTTGCCGAGCCTCGCATCACGCTTAGATGTTGAACCTGATCGATCCGCACCGCGCACCTACTCCACAACCGCCTCGAGATGCGCGCACCGATGCAACCCAATACCCCTGACAAGACCTGCATCGTCGACGGAGACACCATTTGGCTGGACGGCGAGAACATCCGTCTGGAGGGTTTCGACACACCCGAGCTGCAGAGCGCGATATGTGGCGGCCAGCGTGAGGTGGAGCTGGCCCATCGCGCCAGTTCTCGCCTTCAAGAACTCCTCAACACCAACAGCTGGACGGTTGAGCGCAGCGGGACAGACCGCTATGGCCGGACGCTTGCGACCATCACGATCGGCGGCCGCGACGTCGGGGAGTGGCTGGTCGAGGAGCGGCTCGCCCGATGGTGGCCGGATGGGGAGGAGTGGTGGTGCGATTGACGGCATGGATATGTAACAACGACGCTGCATCGCCCCGGTTCTAACTCTGTGGAGTGATTGTGATGGCGGCGACGCAGCTCGCGCGTAGCGGCCAGGATTCACTGGGGGTATTGTGGGTTCGTTGCGATTCGCAGGTTGGCGTAGGCCGACGCCGGAAGTGAGCAACGCCAGCCACGAGATTCTCCCCGCGAGCCAGCATGAATTACTCGATCGACCTCAAGGCAGCGGCCAAAGGCCGGCCACGCGCTCGCCTGGATTACGAGCTCGTCTCGGCCGGCGTTCAGCCGCGTTTGCGGGGCAGGCTCGCTCTCTCGCCGATCGTGGATCTCTCCCTCTATCGAGTGGCTGCGGTCGTTGACTGGGTGGATCTCGTATTCCACGTCGACACCGCAACGCAGGCACGTTGGATCAACGACCAGATTTTCCGGACAGTAGGCATTTCGGTCCATGTAGAGCCCATCGACCCCGCCGTCACAACAGCGCAGGAATTCGTTCTGCGGATCCAGGAGCCGAGTATCGAACTGCTCGAGCGTGTCAGATGTGCCTTGTCCGACAGGTGGGGCATGTCCCATCCAGCAATGATTGAGGCTATCGAGGTGGCTGTCGACTTTCGACCGCACACACCATCTGTTGAGGCCCGCGACCGCATGTTTGGGATACTGGTTCGGCACCACGCCCCAGAAATCGACCTAGGAGATCGCCTTGCGCGGCCTAGAATCCATGGCACGCAGACGAAGCGCACGCTGGGGCCGGTATCCCGCCACGGCCCCGGAAATCAATGGGATTTGGTTGGCGACTACGACTTCGCTGCACTGACCGACTGGACATATTACACCGGCCGCAGAAACGGTGTGGAGCGCTGGCGGATCATGGATAAGGTGCTCGACCGGCAGACCCCTGCAAAGGGCACCTTCGAACACCTGCCGGAGAACCAGAGGCGCACTCGCATCGAAACAACCATCAAGCAGCCCATGCTCCGGAAGCTCGGCCTTGTAGCACTCGAGGATCTGCGTGGTTTCAAGACGAGCGAGCTTCAGAGGCGCTACTTCAACTTCCAGCTGATAACGACACCGACCGCAACGAAACTCGACCGTGGTTCTTTCGACGCGGTCGCTCGAAAGCGAGAGGCTCTACGGGTCGAGAAGTTCCTGCGCACGGGTATGCTCGGAGTGAGAGCTATGGACGTGGCGCGGAAGGATTTTCGGACCCACTGGCATGGAAGTCTGCTGAGCGAGGCCAGGAGCCAGAAACGGAAGGTGGTGTGGGCTGGGCGCGTCGGAGCCGGATCGACAGGCACCAACGTGTCATACCGGTCCTTGATGAAGCGCGTGGAAGCAGCGTTAAGGCATCTGGGGGAGAGATGGCAGGGGTAGGGCTCAGGTGTGGCGAGTTATTAGAGCCGAGAGACTTGGTGTCCTGGACTTATCACCATCGCTGCCGCTTCAGCCGGTGGACCTTCACTGCTACGAGCAGAAGCTCAGTGGAAAATTGTTGTAGTGGCTCGCCGCTCGCGCTTCCCATCCCCTTTGAGCGCTCGGGCTGTGCGCGACCGGCGGCCTGTCCTTGAAATAGAGGTGGATGACTTCCGGGCTTCAGGGGCAACTGCCGTGATCCGCATCGATGGACGCTGAATTATCTAGGACTTCGCTCGGACTGTATGTCTGGCAACTCGTGCGCGATCGTCACGCAAGTCCTAATCCATATCGCGCGCTCCGGCAGATGAGCCGGCAGGTATGAACTCCGCTCCCGCCAACGACGATCCCCTCGAGGGAGCCGCCACCCGACGGCTCCACGCACCGATGGGGATGCAGCCTTGCCTATCCCCTCCGGTCGGCTCGGGGCAGGCTCATGGCTGCGCGGCTCGCGCTGTGATCATTTCGAGTAGAGTTGATGACGAATTCCCGGAAGGGCGAAATCGACCTCGATCGCTCGGGTGCTGGCGATAATCGAGAGTGATTCCGCGAAAGCCACCATCCATGCTGAGCGGACATGCAACTTGAACCCAGACCCCGCCGCCGCGCATACTCGATGCGACCGAGTATGATCCGGCGACGACGTGCTTTGGGCTGATCAAGCGAGACTGGACGGCAACTGAGATCGGACGCCCTGGAATGCCTGCCGGACGACGAGGGGGCGAGGGGAGGAGCGATACGATGCGGGGGCCATTCTAACTCTTGGGTGACAACGCGTTCGACATCTTCGGGGTCGTGGCGCTCGTTCATTTCATTTTCCTCGCGATCGCCATGCGCGATCTGACGATCAGAGAACAGATGATCGGTCCGAAGTGGCTATGGGGCCTCTTGGTGGTCTTCATGCCTATTCTCGGCCCGGCCCTACCTCTTGTCAGGACAAGGGCCAAAAGACGATCATAGGCAATGAGTTGTGCCCCGAGGACGGACAGGTTGAGAGCCCGACCTCGGAGGCTAGCGCCGGCGAGATGGCGGAGCCATTCACCATCCCGCCGATACAGTCAGAAGCTGACCGAGAGCCCCGCTTTCAGAGTATGCGAGCGTGAGTTCTCTCCGAACTCGCCCGCATAGCTCGCGTCGACCGAGGCCGCCTCGGTTAGATCCAAGGACACACCTGCGCCAACGAGGACAGCAGATTGCGAAGCGTTCCCTTCGATCGCGAACACTTCGCTTCCCTCAAAGCCGTGAGTGGCCCCGCTACCTGATACGTGCAGCGCATGGCGATACCCGATGAGAGCTTCAAGATCCGCAATCATCCCATTTCCGACGTCAACCGATGTCGAGGCGTGGGCTCCCAGCGTGGCAAAGGTAGCATTCAATGCGTCCCCAGAGCCTGCAAGCGCTGCATCGCCCCCCGACTCGGCGTAGCTGCCTGAGGACAGATGCGTATGCTCGAGGCGAACGAAGGGCTCGAGAACCGCACCAGACAGGTAGAACCTGTGACCGATCTCGCCGAAGACATGGCCACCGTGAACTCCGTAGTCGGCTTCAAGCGTCTGTGTGTCGAGCCCCACGAGAACTTCGCGCGTCGTCGAAACACTGTTTCCAGTGTAGCTGGCACCGAGCCTGAAGGTGAAATCGTCCCATTCAGTGCCGCCGTAGACGCCGGCCTGGAAGCCTTCGGACCGGGCCGTGGACGCCCTGTCGGGTATATCGAGACTGGTTGTGCTGTAGCCGAGGAAGCCGCCGACCGTCCAGCCTGCATCGAGCAGTGATTCAGCGCCAATCAGCAACTGCACGGTGTCGGCATCGGTTGCAGCAATCCCATTTTCGGCATCGCTCGAGCGGTCGGTTCCGCTGATGTGACCCCAGATGCTGGGTCCGGCATTAGCGCCGTAAGGCTGTCCGAGCTCCCCGGACATTGGGGCGTAGGACATAATCACGGGCGCGGTATCTCTATCCGGCGCATGGCGGAGTCGGTCCACCGCGACCCCGGCCAGGGACGGCCCATTGTGAGCCAAGGCACCAAGGATCGAAGCGTGAACCTCGCCCGAGAGCCCATCCAGGCTTGCGCGGACCGCGTCGAAACTGTCGGAAACGAGGATCGAGTTCAGCACCGCATTGGTGTTGTCATTGTCGGAATCGTCTGCGCTCAGCCCGTCGAGTGCCTCGGCGATGGCCCGTTGATTGCCGGATGCTGCACCATCGGCAATGGTCAACGCCTTGCGCTCAATCGTGACGGTGCGCAGGTCATCGCCGTCGTCCGTTTCACTCAATAACGACGGCGCGGCGAGGAAAACATAGTCCCGATCGTAAACGACCGCATCGAACGAGCCATCAATCTCGTTGCCTCTCAAAAAGTCATAGGCATGGCCGAACTCGACGCCGTCGAGGATAGAGAAGACCGCAGTCCCTCCAAGGGTAACCGTGCCATCAGAAATCAATCGATCATTGTCTGGTTCGTTCGTCAGCTCGGTGATGAGCACATGATCAGATTGGAACGTCGTATCGCCACCGACGTATACCTCGCCGATGGAATTGCCAGCGGATGTCGTGCCACTCGAGGTGAAATCACCTTCGATCGACCAATTGCCGCCGAGTGTCGAAGACCCATCAACTGTCACACTGCCGCCGACGGAAATCGGATTTCCGATCGACCCCCCGGTCGTTGAGCTGCCATTGGCGAGATTGACGCTGGAAACAACCTGCATACCATCACCGAAGGTATAACTCGAGCCATTGGCTTGGAGAGATCCGAGCGTGCTACCGTCGGCGAACCCGACATCGCCGCCACTAAAGTCGAAGAAGTTGCGGACGATGGCTTGACCTATCCAATTCGCTCCGGCCTGCAGTATAACGTCGGTCCACCCTTCGCCATCGACATCACCGAAGCTCGCATCCTCTTCATAGTCCCGATCGACTATGTCACCGGCACTGGTGGACCCGGTCCCCAGCGTGAGGGTCACGGTTCCGTCTTCGCCGCCTTCACCACGACTCACCTCAAGCAACAGGCCGTTGCTGGCTTCGTTGATGACAGTCCCGCTCCCAATGATGATTGATTGAAGCTGATTGGCCCGAGTAAACCGCGAAGAAAAAGACGAGTTCTGTGAGGCCAGCGTCGTATCGAGCAGCGTGACCGAGCCGCTATCGGTAAGTGAAAAACCATAGCCCTGCTGCGAGGTGAGGCTCGAGCCGGTGATGGCCAGACTGCTATCGTAGTTCACTTGGGCCACTGAAGCGCCCTCACCGGTCGTGAGGACCGACCCGTTGCTGAATGTGATTGCTCCGCTGACTGGCGTCCCGCCCACTGTCGCGCCGGCTAGAAGACCCCATCCGCTCTCGCCATGTTTCGTGATGCTTACCCCGTCGGCATTGATGATCCCGCCGTCAACCGAGACCAGCCCGTTGGACAACTCCCCGCCTCCGCCGGTTGAAGGGCCGCCGTTCACCACGATCGAGCCGCCATTGAGGTTCACCACCCCTCCGTCATAGGCCCAAACAGCGTCGCCGACCCGGCCATCGGTCGTGATGTCGACGTTGGTGGCGTTGATAACGCTGTCACTGTTCGCCGCGTATAAGCCATAGGCCATAAAGCCGTCGGTTTCGATCGACACATCTGTGAGATCGACCTGGCCGCCACTAGTTGCGTATGCTCCGTAGCCGCGCTCGCCCTGCGTCTGTATTGATGTGTCAGATGCGTCAATTGAGGCACCTTCTCCGTCCGCAAACAGAGCATAGGCGCGCAGGGCAATCGTGTTCACCTCCCCACCGCTCAAGCTGACCGTGCTATCCGCCCCAGACGCCCGAACGCCGAAGCTCCAGTTTCCGGTTGTGGAGATGATGCTGTCGTTCAGGATTGCACTGCCACCGGACGCGGCTAAAACGGCAGCCCCAGAATTGCCTAGGCTCGAATGGGCGCCAGAATGCGTAAGGCTCGTATTATTGCCAACGGCTGTGCCGCCGTCTCGGACCGCCAACGTGTTACTACCACTGGCAGAGGATTGGTTGTCGAATGAGCCACCATCGATACTGAGGTGCCCCCCGTCGACGAGGACCAAATCGCCCGCAAATTCTCGATCCAAGTCGACGTCGACGATTCCCAGAGCTCCCTCAGATTCAACGATGATGTTGGAAATGCCGCTATCGGTAGCGATTGTTTGTCCAGGCTCTGTCACTATTAAGGGCTCGGCGGAGGCCGGTCCGCCCACGACCACAGCGCCAAGGATCAATGGCCACGCCGATACCGTCGCAAGCCAATGCCTTCGGTCGCGGCCTTGAATGCTGCAGCCTTGGCCACGCTGAACGAAGGCAGAGCAATCCCTTGATAAAAAACGAATTCCCGACATTCTTCCCCCAAATTGGCTGCAGCGAGCCCAAATTTCCATGCCATGATAAAATTTGAATCTAAACTCTCTGTTAAGTCTCCATTGCAGTATATGCGCCTCTAAGCAGCCGGACGGGGTAATTTCCTGCGCTTTGTTACGAGTAGAATGACGGTCTCTACTGAGATCAAAGCAGCGCTTCCGCCATGTGCTAGTGGGAGGACTGGGTCCAGCCGGCTATTGGCTTGATAACCCTAGAGGCTGACCGGCTGGACCGGTTGCGCCCTGTTACGCTTCGATCGAACTTGAACCCGATGGGTGCCGAACAGATGACAACCGATGCGCCTCGGGTTGCCGTGGCTCGAGGGTTGCTTCAAGATTGACGCTGGCGATGACGACGGGGACGGCTTTGGTGCCGCCAGCCTTGGCATGCGGGCCGGTCGTTTCGCCTCATTTCAACCTGGAGGATAATCATGAAACGACTTGTGACATTCGCGACCATCATCGCGATCGGCGCTGCGGGCTCGGCCTCGGCCGTCGAGATCACCGTGCCCATGGGCTACAACCCCAATGGCGTGGATCCCACGACCATGGAGTGCACGGTGCCGGGCAAGGTGACGACCACCTTCACGGACCGCAACGGCAACACCTATGTCTCGTGCACCTCCGCGCCCAACCCGCGCAAGTTCATCGATAGCAAACTGGGCCGGCCGGGAGCAGATCCATGTCCGGAGCCCAGCAAAGCCGTTTCTGTTATCCAAGCTTCTGTGCCAGATAGTGGGTGCTTTGAAGACTCGCAGACTTTCTGAACGACAATCGTTGAGCCACTCCTAGGCGGCTCTATAGGGAGCACGCGCGATGCTGGCCTTATGACAGGCGGAGTGCCATCCAAAGGCCGCCGCTCTGGACCATTGTGATCGATTCAGCGCCGCCGTTTCCGTGGCGAATTTCCTTCAACGGTGCATGCAAGACGCTTTGGTCGGATTCGGGATGGTTCTCACTGATCGCATGATGGTCCATGACGATCGCACGCCCGAGCACCAGGGCCTGCGAAGTGCGATGCCCCTTCCGGGGCAGATGCCGGCGACGATCGCGACCGAGACTCCGTGGCGGCCGAAGCGGGCCGAGTGCTACCCAAGGGCCCTCGCGCTGCCCTTTCGGTCGCCAGGAGTCATTTCTGTGGATTCTCGGCGCGCTCCAGAAGCGTTCGGACGCTTGACCGCGAGCGGCAACTGCAGATGCACCTGTTCGAAGGCAGGCCCGTCGCCCGGCAGCGTCGGCACGGCAGATCGGTTCGCCGGCAGTGGATCTGATCATTTGGCACCGTGGCACGGTCGACCACAGCTGGGGCACGTCGAGGCGAGCGCCGCGCGTTCGAGCCGGACCGGACGCGGCGGGCGGTCGTGTAACGATGAGGTTTACCAGATCAGGGGGGCCGGGGCCTTCATTTCCGGAGCAGCATTCAGGGCTCTCCAGGCCAGGAGCGGATCTCCGCGTCGAGTGCCCGGAAGCGGCTCTATCCTTGCCTCGCTCATCAAGAACTCATCACCTCCTTTAGAGTAGTATAGTTATTTATAAGTTTTTTCGGGTTGAGCCGTCGCCGCGGACCGGAACGAGAGCGCTCTCGGCGCCTTGACGCACTCGCTCTGAATACGGCTCCGGCTCAGCAACTTGCCTCGGACAGGACCATGTAGTTCGTGGCGTCGAGGCCGTGCAGTGGCCCGCATCGAGCGGGCCCTCAGTCTGCGTCCGGCGCCTTACAGGTGGCCGGCCTGTTCCCAAGTTGGGCCACGACAGACGTCCGGAGCGCCTCGACGAGCATTTCGGCGATGTCGGATTGATTCGTGATTGTGTCGTAGCTCTATCTATCTACCGAAGACCTTCAGCTCGGCCGGGTGCACACCTTTTGCCCATCCGGACCTCAGGTCGCACGCTCACCGAGGCAAGCAGTTGAGCGGGGCGCCAGATCTCCCCTCAGCCCGTGATCGGCCTAGCGTTCGTTCATGGTCGGCACAGGATCCTGTCGCCAGGAAACACGTTTCGATCAAGACACTGCATACCGACATCGTCTCGTCCTCGAGCATGGTTCGGATCCGTCCTTGCCATCACCCTCATCGCACTCCGTCAAGCAGGATCGGGCAAAAATCGGAAATCGCGGAAAAGTGGTGCATTTCTGTGCATTGGTGCGCCATTGGCACCAATATTGCCGGAAGCGTGCGGCATTGGCGCTCGAACCACGGGGCCGGAATGAGGATGTCGGTGCTGGAGCGAGGCCAAATGCACTATCGATGTGCACTGATGCACCATAATTGTGCAACAGGCATGCGCTTCCTGTCACATTGCGGCAAGGGCGCTCGGGCAGCAGGAGACCGCCGTGCTCAGCATCAACAGGAAGACGTGCCGCAGCCTTTCCGGCATCATCGGCTGAGCTGTGTCCAACGCGTTCGACATGGCCGTCAATGCACTGCCGGCCGCGACTGAAAGCGCAGCCGGCTCCGTCATGCCTGTAGCCATCCCGCAACGCCGCACCATCCCCTGCCACTTAGCATGGCCAGTCGGGCGGAGCGCAGATCAACGGAGCCGAACGTTCCGTCGGCCTGGGCCTTGATGACGTTCGAGCCCGGGCTGAAAGGGGCCCCTTTCGGCACCGCTGAACTTCTTGCTGCCCTGCTACCAGGAAGATGGATAGTCGCATGGAGATCGTCTGACGCCACGATCATCACGAAGCCCCCCGATCGCTCACCCGGTGACCCGGTCAGGCTGTGGCTTAGCGTCACGAAGGGCGTCGTGGTCGAGGGGTTTCGGGCCACCAGATCGGATGACGGGCCAGAGCATGGGGAGAAAAACAGCGACAAGCGCCATGAAGGCGACAGCGGGACAGGAGATTTGGCCCTGCACAGCCATGAGGACGGCACCCGCGACGATGACTGTGACTCCGAAGAGGGCCACAAGGCAGGTTGCTGTCCATTCGCCTCGGCTCGGCCCCGTCTCCAGGACAGCGTCCGGGTTTGCCTTTCTCAGGCGGCGGCCGAGGGTTGAGGTCAGGTTTCGTAAGGTTGCGTTTCGCTGCTGCAGCCGCCCCAAGTAAAGGCGCTCCTCCTTCGCCCATATCGGCCAGTAGCGGTCGCAGAGCCTGTGGACACGACCCGACTTCTCGACCAGCACGCAGCGGGCCGCCGACCCTGTGCCCTCAGCGAGGTTAAGGCGCATCGATGCAATGTCGGCGAGTTGCACGTGACCTTTCGCGGAGTCGATCCGCCAGTGCAGCACAGCGCTGTCCAGCCAGTAGGCCCGGCGCCGATGAAACGGGCCAGGGCGGAAGACGTGGCCGTATTGGCCCATTTTGCCAGCGTTGTTCACTACGCCCAAGCGGGAAAGCCGACGATCACGGACATGGCAAGGACAACAAGGGTGGTTTCGCGTTCATGGGGCCCTCCTGCTACCACAGGATCGGACAGTCGTTGGCTCGCTGCACCCACTGTTCGGAGGGGTGCCAGCCAGGCGATCGGACATCCTATCGTGTGCGGCCGACGACGTTGCCCACCACTCGGCTCGTCGTCGGCCCCTACGCTTGGCCGGTTGCCAAGCGCTAGTTGCGTGTGTTGTTCGGGCCTCTGGCGGGGGCGTCCCGTTCTACGGGCCTGCTTGAGCCTGCGGGCTGGGCTCCCGATGGAGCAGCGTCGAGTGGTGAAACTCCAGTTCCACCAGGGCTGACCATCACCGCAGTGCAGTTCTGGTTGACCCAGGTCAGCGAATGGCCTGCAGGGCTCTCCGGGCAGTCGACCTCCACTACCTTTCCGGCGAAGTTGACTCTGTAGATCGCGGCCCATGCCGGCGTTGCCATGGCCGCGGCAACGACTGCGCCGAGCGCAATTCTGGAAAATATGCGGGTGGTGTTCATGTCTATTCCTCCTCCAAAGAATATAATGTCGTCTCGCTCTCCTGAACAACCGATGAACAATCATCTGTTGTTTCAGGCTCAAGAACCAAGAGAAACGCTTGCAGCCCATTGGCGAGTGCCTGGGACGTGTCAATTCGGGAAGATATCTCAATTGCCGGTTAACCCGCCTGTGCCTAATGTTTGGGCATAGGCTGTCCAGCTGAGAGCAAGCCATGACCGATGATGCGCTATTTGAGACACTGACGCGAGCCGTCCCGGGCATCGTGTGGGTTTCCGATTCCAAAGGCATGGTGGAATACAACAATCAGCGCTGGCGAGCGTTCACAGGCATGGCACCCGAGGCGGGTCTCGGACACGGGTGGCTGGACGCCATCCACCCGGCCGACGTCGCCGCGTTTCGCGCCCAGCTTCCCCTCAACGGCGCAGACCAACCGGAGATCCAGACCGAAATCCGCGTGCGTCGGCACGACGGCGTTTATCACCGCCATCTGCTCAGTGCCCGCCATGTGGGCGATGACAGATGGATCGGCTGCGCGATCGATGCCCATGAATGGTTGATCAGCGAGGCACGCGACGCGGCCCACAACCGGATTCTCGATCTTGTTCTGTTCGGCGCGGCACTTGAAGATGTGCTCGTCGAGCTCTGCCGCTCAGCCGAAAAGCAACTTCCCGGCGCGACATGCAGCATCCTGCTCGTCGATCAAGACGGGGAGCACTTTTCGACCGGCGTCGCGCCTAAATTTCCCAAGGACACGTATAATGGCATCGCATCAATCCGGATCGACGCCCGCGCAGGGTCGTGTGGAACGGCCGTTCATGAAAAGCGCGACGTCATCAGCTCCGACATCGCCACCGATCCTCTTTGGGAAGGCTGGCGCGACCCGATGCTGGCCCTCGGCTATCGTGCATGCTGGTCGAAACCCGTTTTTGACTCCCAAGGCAGAGTGATTGCCTCATTCGGGTTCTACTTCCATGGCAAGCGCGAACCTTCAGGTGGCGAGAAGCGGGAGATGGATCGGCTGCGCAGGCTGGCAGCAGTTGCCATTGAGCGCGCGCGAATGCTTGAGGCGCTGCGCGAGAGCGAAGAACACTATCGTTATACAGTTGAGCTCAACCCCCAGATCCCCTGGACAGCGGATCCAAAAGGCAAAATATTGACGGTGTCGGGAAAGTGGCTTGAAACCACGGATGTGGAAGAAGGTGAGGCTTTGGGCGATGGCTGGCTGACTTCGCTCCACCCGGAAGATGTCGAGCCGACGAAGGAAAGATGGGCACACGCCGTCGCCACAGGGGAGCAGTTCGAGACCACTTACCGGATCCGGCTGGCGGATGGCACTTATCGCTGGATCAAGGCCCACGCTCGGGCGCGCAAGGACGATCAAGGCCAGATCATCCGCTGGTATGGAGCGGCAGACGACATCCACGAACGTTACCTCGCCGAAGAGAAACTCAGGCACCAAGCCTACCAGGATGACCTGACCGGCCTGCCAAATCGCCGGCAGTTCGTGAACGAGCTCCGTGCTGCGTTAGCCAGTGCGTCCGAGCCGCTGGGCTTGATGGTCCTGGATATGGACGATTTCAAGCTCATCAATGATCGCCACGGTCACCTGACGGGCGATGCCGTCCTGCGACTGTTTGGTCGCCACCTGTTGTCAGTCACAGAACCGGGAGAGCAAGTCTTCCGATTGGGTGGCGATGAGTTCGCGATCATCTCCAGATTGGTCATCAGCGACCAGTGCCTTTTTGCCCGGGCACGTAAGATCGAGACGCTCCTTGAGGCCCGCATGAAGGGCAACAAGAAGGCGAGATCGAGCAGAGCCAGCATCGGGTGCGCCTTGGGCAGCCCCGACGAACATGCCGATGAAGTGTTCAAGCGCGCCGATCTCGCACTCTACGCGGCAAAGTCCTTGGCCAAAGGATCGGTTAAACTCTTCGATCCCAGAATCCGCAGCGTGGCTACCCGGCGATCAGAGGAGTTTGAGCTGGCGCGGGCTGCGTTGCGCGAAGGATGGATAGAGCCCTATTTCCAGCCCATCTTGTCCTTGCGCACCCACCAGACCCGTGGCTGGGAAGCGCTGCTGCGCATACGTCATCCTGAGGAGGGCCTTCTCTCGCCAATCGCGGTGCGTTCGGCGCTCGATGATCCGCGTCTGGGTGATGCGATCGGCTTGCGTATGGTCGAACTGGTCGTAGATCAGATGGTGAGATGGTCAGCTGATGGCGTGCCCTTCGGCCAAGTCTCAATCAACCTTGCTACAGAGAACATCGTCAATCCCGGTTTCAGCGGCAGGTTGATCACCCTGCTAGATCAGCACAAGCTCGCTCGCGACAGCGTCAAGCTCGAGATTACCGAGAGGGTCCTGCTCGACGAGCTCGAAGAGGTCATCTGCCAACGCCTCGAAGACTTGAGGGGCCAAGGGATCTCGTTTTCGCTCGATGATTTCGGGACCGGCTATGCATCGCTCGTCCATCTGCAGACTCTGCCGGTCGATGAGATGAAAATCGACAGGTCGTTCATTTCGGGCATGCGCAGCGGACAAAAAGGGAGCGAGATCGTGCGCGCAATGATCGGGCTGGCCAAGACGATGGGGCTTGCAACAGTGGCCGAAGGCGTCGAGACTCAGGCGGAAGCCCTGCTTCTGGCGTCATGGGGCTGCGACTATGGCCAAGGCTACCTGTTTGGCCGACCGATGTGCGCTGGTGATGTCGCGAACTACCTGGACGGCCACCCTTCCTGCGACTTGGACCCCCGTAGCCAGAATTTCGCGTCGAAGCGCACGTCCCTCTTACAGTAGCATTCAGGAGCACATCGCGCGCTCGAGGTCGATTGACCGAATGGCAAACGTTCACGAGAGCCCAAATTGCTCTGGTCGGACAGGGCCCATGACGGCGCCAACTTTCCATCATCGACAACCCGCACAATCTGGAAGCGGAGGCACACTATGACCAGCACCCGCAACTTTGAAGACGAACGCATCGCTGCCCTGCGCCGGCACGGGCTGCTTGACGCGGCATCGGACCAGGATCTCGATCGCGTCGTCAAGCTTGCCCAGACGCTTCTCGGGTCCGAGTCGGCGGCCATCTCGCTCATTGACCGGGACCGGCAGTTTCTGATTTCGCGGTGTGGCATCGAGGAGGCAGAGGCACCACGGGATTCCTCATTCTGCACCCACACTATCCGGACGGATCAGCCGATGGTGGTTCCCGATGCCACGCTCGATCCCCGCTTCATCGGCAATCCATATGTCGTGAACGATCCCAAGATCCGTTTTTATGCTGGCGTTCCACTGACAACAGCAGATGCATATCCGCTCGGGGCGCTGTGTGTATTTGACTCCACACCCAGGTCGATCACCGCAGAGCAGCTGGCGAGCCTCGAGCAGTTAGCGGCCCTGGCCATCCAGCAGCTCGAGCTGCGCAAGCTGGCGACAATCGATACGCTGACCGGCGTGCTCAATCGCCCCACCATTCTCAAGGTCGCCAGCCATGAGATCGAGGACGCGAAGCTCCACGGACGCGAGCTAGCCGTGCTCATGGTGGATCTGGACCACTTCAAGACGATCAACGACGAGCATGGCCACTTCGTGGGCGACGCGGTCCTGGAAACTATCGGTCAGGTCCTGGAGCGTGCCTTGCGAAAGTCCGACTATGTGGGGCGATACGGCGGCGAGGAATTCTGTGTGATCCTCCCCGGAGTGGATGCCGACCAGGCCCTCCACATCGCCCGCCGGCTGAGAGCCGCGGTTGAGAGCGCCACGATCGAATGTGACGGGCGCACGTTCAAGGTGACGGCCAGCATCGGAATGGCCGTGTTTGACGAGCACCACCAATCCATGCCGGCCCTGCTGTCGACCGCTGATAAGGCCCTCTACACCGCAAAGGGCAGGGGGCGCAATCGTGTGGTCTTCGAAGTTAGCCAACCCAGCCAAGCAATACCGAACACATAAGGACCAGACGCGCACTGCCGCTCTTGGATCACGCCAAGCACGACGATCAAGCGTGGTTCGACTAAGCTGCACCCGATCTTGTTGCAACCCTCGATCAACGTATCTGCCAGATGGGATGGCTGTGTTCGAAGTGGACTACCACTCGATGGCCTCCTTGCTATCCGCCGCCGTGCAACCACTCTGTGATATAGGACAGAGGCTGTGATTGCATTGCCTTCCCAGGCGGTCGCGAGCCCAGGCCCTTGCGACGTCGATAACAGTTTCGCCACCATCGGAACTCAAATTACGCCTAGGGCGGACATCGCATCTGCCACGCGAACGAACCCCCCAATATTCGCCCCGGCCACATAGTTCCCTGGAAGCCCATACTCATCAGCCGTTGCCGCACAGTAGTCGTGGATGTCTTTCATTATCGCCGCGAGCTTGGCATCGGTCTGCTCGAACGTCCACGAATCGCGTGAGGCGTTTTGCTGCATCTCTAGCGCACTCGTCGTTACGCCACCTGCATTGCTGGCTTTTCCGGGAGCAAACAGAATTTCCGCCTCCGCGAACATCCGGACCGCCTCAGGCGTGCACGGCATATTCGCGCCCTCACAGACAGCAAGAACGCCATTTTGCATCAGCAACTTGGCGTCACGGCCTGTGAGCTCATTCTGGGTGGCACAAGGCAAAGCTATATCACATGCCACATCCCAAATGGTTCCGCCGGAGCTGAAATGCGCCCCGTTTCCTTTGAGTTCGGCATACTTCGCAATGCGGCCGCGTCGCCCTTCCTTGATCTCCTTAAGCAGATTCAAGTCGATCCCGTCATTATCCACGACAAAGCCATCAGAATCTGAGCAGGCCACTACCCGCCCTCCGAGTTGCTGGACTTTCTCGATTGTGTAGATAGCGACGTTGCCCGAGCCTGATACGACAGCTTTACGGCCATCCAGTGCCAGTCCCTTTGTCTTGAGCATTTCGGCAAGAAAATAGACAGTTCCGTATCCTGTCGCTTCGCGGCGGACCCGAGAGCCCCCCCAGTTCAGGCCCTTTCCAGTCAGAACGCCTGACTCGTAGCGATTAGTCATGCGCTTATATTGACCGAACATGTAGCCGATTTCGCGCTGGCCAACACCAATATCACCCGCAGGAACGTCAGTATATTCTCCGACGTGGCGAGATAGTTCCGTCATATAGGACTGGCAAAACCGCATGATCTCCATATCAGCGCGACCCTTGGGGTCGAAATCGGCTCCACCTTTGCCTCCTCCAATCGGCATCCCAGTGAGTGCATTCTTGAAGACCTGCTCGAAACCGAGAAATTTTACTATACCCAAATTGACGCTGGGATGGAATCGTAGTCCACCTTTGTAGGGTCCGAGCGCCGAGTTGAACTGCACCCGAAAGCCTCTGTTGATCTGAACATTGCCCTGATCATCCAGCCATGGAACCCGGAAGATAACCTGACGTTCTGGCTCGCATAGGCGCTCGATCAATGCGCTCTGTCCATAGTGGGGCTGTTTCGCGATGACACGTCCGAGGCTGTCGAACACCTCCTTCACAGCCTGATGATATTCGGATTCCCCCGGGTTGCGGTGAACCACCTGAGAGTAGATGGGACCAAGTGCGTCGTCGGTCGTCGTCATCCGTTATCCTTGAACTTTGCTGTAGGAGCCAGGGGCGTTAAAGCGTGGGACCAAGCGAACTTTTTGCAGGAGTATAGGCTTGGCCTGGCAGGCCGATTATTGCCCGCGATGCTAATTATACTAGCTGGGAGCGGGCTGCGACCGAACGCGCATCAAGGCAAGCGAAAGCTCGCGTCCGTCTCGAGCCGTCCAGGGAATAGATTGTCCCTCCCGCATCCCGATAAGTGCCATCCCAACCGGCGTCAGGATAGACACCTTTCCGGCCGAAATATCGCTTTCACCAGGATAGACGAGTTCGAATGTGCGATTGAAACCATCAGTGGTGGTGAACGAAGCGACAGACCCCATCGTGACAACATCGCTCGGCACGTTGCGTTGATCCACAATCGTTGCTCTGTCCAGCTCCGAGGCGAGGCGTTCAGCCGCGCCCTCCATAGGGCCAGTTACCGCATTGGCTAAGGCGGTCAAACGCGAATGGTCGGTTTGGCCGATGACGAGATCTGGAAGCTTTGAGATTCTTATTGCTGAGTTGTTCATGGACGCGCACCATCTGGCCCGCCGGTTAGGGCTGGTTCGAAGAGAAATGTTGTTGTGAAGATTTGGCGCCTACGCGCTACCAGAATACGAGCGCGCTTCCCGAAGCTTGGGAGGCCAGACCAAGCTTCGGGCTACCGTCCCGTTACGGGATGTGCCTTGCGGATGCGCATCAGCGCTATTTGAGCTCGTTGGTCCATGCGCATATAGCTATGCTCTTCCAGCGCGAAGTCAAGCCGTGACAATTGCGCAATGCCTTAGGTGCCAGGCACCAGGGCAGCGGCCATTTAGTTTTCGTCAGAAAATTGACGGTTAGGCGCTATTGAGCGCAACATGTTCATGGTCCGAACTTCAGCGCCGATCCATGGACGGCTGGGTCACCTACCTTGTGCAAGGAGGTGAACGATGTCCCCAACGTTACAGGCGCCGCTCATTCTACCTCAGTCCTGCCGAGAATGCCCTGCCTTGCATAACGGCATGTGCAGCACATTGGATCAGAGGCAGATGCTTGCCCTTTCAAAGCACGCGCAAACGTTCACGCTCAAGGCGGGCACGATGCTGGCGGGCGAAAGGCAAGACACGCATTCCTATGCGAGTGTGCGCGACGGGGTGATCAAATTGTCCAGAATGCTGGAAGATGGACGACAACAGATTGTTGGTTTGCAGTTCCCCTCAGACTTTGTGGGCCAAATATTTGCTGGCCAGAGCTCCCTGACAGTGACCGCAGCTTCTGACATAGAAATCTGTCGTAGATGGTGTCCCTGGAGGTGGTGTAGGTTCTGAGGAGAGTGGTCACCGGCGGTTTTCCGGTAATGTCGGGTTGTTGAAGCCACAATCCGAAAGGACCACCGATGACCACCGATATGATGAACCTTCGCGCTCTGGTCGAACAGACCCCCGACGCCGATATTTTGCGTGAGATGATCGGCTTTGCCGCTGAACGCCTGATGGAGATGGAAGTGGGCGCTGCCACAGGCGCTGGTTATGGAGCGAAGAGCTCCGATCGCCTGGCCCAGCGCAATGGGTATCGCGACAGAGACTGGGAGACACGCGCCGGCACTGTCGAGCTGCGCATTCCCAAGCTGAGGACAGGGTCCTATTTCCCAACCTTCCTGGAGCCGCGCCGCATGGCCGAGAAGGCTCTAACCGCAGTTATCCAGGAAGCTTACATCCAGGGCATTTCCACCCGATCAGTCGATGATCTGGTCAAGGCCATGGGGATGGGCGGCATCTCCAAAAGTCAGGTGAGCCGGCTGTGCGAAGAGATCGACGATAAGGTCAAAGCCTTCCTCGATCGCCCCATCGAGGGTGACTGGCCCTATCTGTGGATTGATGCCACTTACCTCAAGGTGCGCCGCGGTGGGCGTATCGTCTCGGTCGCCGCCATTATCGCCATCGGCGTCAACAGTGATGGCAGGCGTGAGGTTCTGGGCATGGAGATCGGGACCTCGGAAGCCGAGCCGATCTGGACAGCGTTTCTGCGCAAGCTGACCCGGCGGGGGCTACGTGGGGTCAAGCTCGTGATCTCCGATGCGCACGAAGGGATCAAGGCGGCCGTCAGCAAGGTGTTGTGCGCCACTTGGCAACGATGCCGGGTTCACTTCATGCGCAACGTTCTTGCCCATGCCGGAAAGAGCGGGCGCCGTGTCGTCTCTGCCTTCATCGCCACGGCCTTTGCGCAGGAAACACCAAAGGCGGCCAGTGCGCAATGGCGCGCCGTCGCCGATCAGATCCGACCCAAGGTGCCCAAGCTGGCCACCCTGCTCGATGAGGCCGAGCCTGATGTTCTGGCCTACATGTCGTTCCCACGCGAACACCGGACCAAATTGCACAGCACGAACCCAATCGAGCGTCTCAACGGCGAAATCAAGCGGCGCACCGATGTCGTGGGCATCTTTCCCAATGATGACGCCATCGTGCGCCTCGTGGGCGCGTTACTGCTCGAACAGAACGATGAGTGGGCCGTCCAGCGCGCCCGCTACATGACACTGGAAACAATGAGCCAGATGAGCGATGATCCCCTCATCAGCCTGCCGCCCCTGGCCGGCTGATCCGACACCGGCAGTGCCGGGAAATGCGTGGCGGCCCAAACCAACCTACACCACGCCAGGGGACACCATC
>NZ_RZMX01000038.1 GCF_003992665.1 Pelagibacterium montanilacus | reverse complement strand
TGTCCGTCGTCAGATGATTTGGCGCAATTTGGTGCGTCGAATAGAGGAGCGTTGGCCTCGTCTCTGGGTTGATTTTAAGCGGCGAGATTGCGGTGTTGCAAGCGCCGATGCTCGATGGTCTGTCGTTTGATCCTTTCTCGCTGTTTGATGATGGTTTGTGCCCTGTCGAAGTAGGCGTCGGCCGGGGTCACGTTATCGAGGCTTTCGTGGTAACGCTGGTGGTTGTAGTGCTCGATGAAGGCCTCAATCTGGGCCTCGAGATCACCAGGCAGGAAGTAGTTTTCCAGTAGCACGCGGTTCTTGAGTGTCTGGTGCCAGCGCTCGATCTTGCCCTGGGTCTGGGGATGGCAGGGGGCTCCACGGATGTGGCTCATGTTCTGGGCCTGGATGTAGTCGGCCAGCTCCCCCGCGATGTAACTCGGGCCATTATCGCTGAGCAGCCGAGGCTTGTGGTGGACATTGACCTGGTCGCACCCTGAGGCTGCCAGAGCCATGTCCAGCGTGTCGGTAACGTCCAGGGCCCGCATCGTTGAGCACAGCTTCCAGGCGATGATATAGCGGGAATAATCGTCGAGCACGGTCGAGAGATACATCCAGCCCCAGCCGATGAGCTTGAAATAGGTAAAATCGGTCTGCCACATCTGGTTGGGCCGGGAGGTTTTGGTATGGAACGCATCGGCGGCCTTGATTACCACATAGGCTGGGCTGGTGATCAGGTCGTGGGCCTTCAAAAGCCGGTAAACACTGGCTTCAGAGACGAAGTACCGCTTCTCGTCGGTAAACCGCACCGCCAGTTCCCGAGGCGAGAGTTCAGACTGCTCAAGCGCCATCTCAATGATCTGATCATGGATATCGATCGGGATCCGGTTCCACACCCGACTGGGCGCCGAGGGCCTGTCCTCCAGCGCCTCCGGGCCGCCACCGAGGTAGCGGTCATACCAGCGATAAAAGGTCCGGCGTGGAATTCCCAGTTTATCGAGCGTGCGTGTTGCTGGCAGATGGGATTGCTCGACCAGCCTGATGATCTCGAGCTTTTCGGATGCTGGATACCTCATGCGTCGTCGTCCCCATCCCCGATCATGCTTTTTTTAAGCAGACGGTTTTCAAGCGTCAGATCGGCAACACATTCCTTGAGCGCTCCGGCCTCACGGCGTAGATCCTTGACCTCGTCACTGGTGGCGGCGCGGGCGGTATCACCTGCAAGGCGACGCTTTCCCGCTTCCATGAATTCCTTGGACCAGGTGTAATAAAGGCTCTGGGCGATACCTTCCTTGCGGCACAGCTCGGCAATGCTGTCCTCGCCACGCAAGCCATCGAGCACGATCCGGATCTTGTCTTCTGCTGAAAAATGCCGCCGGGTTGCGCGGCGGATGTCCTTGACCACCTGCTCGGCAGGCTTTTTGGCTTTCGAGAATTTTGATCTCATCGTCGTTCCTTCGTCACTCCGACGAGACCAAAACTCTCCTTACATCACAAGCTCAAATCTGTGCCATTGGTGCTGACGGGGTACAATGTGCCAGCCCGCATAGGTCATGCGCTACCGCCCGGTTTCAAGTCGCTTTGAAACTCGACGGCCCACCGCCCAATCTTTTGGGTGATTACCTCATGCAGATGCTCTTCGCCATATTCTGACAGATAGTCGATCAGCCACGCTGCGCGCTCCTTCAGCGCGCGCCCGTATTCCGTGCGAATTAACTTTACGAACGGCGCGGCCTGATCAAGCGCCGTGTAGACGATGCCGGAGGTGCCGTACCTGACCTCTATCATGTGTAGGCTGCGCATGAGCAGAAGGCCTTGCTCAACCAAAGAGCGCCGCACCAGCAGTTCGCCATCACGGTGCGGCACGTTCGGGTGCAGGCTTTCAGGGCCGGAGATGTCGCTCGTGTGAACCACGAGATGATCGAGCCAAGTCAATTCCTTCAGATCAAACGCGCGCGGATAGGCTGTATTCAAAAGCACGACGCTACGCACACCTGTTTCAAGCGGGCTGTTGAACAATTCGGGATGCGCTGTGGGAGTCATGGTTTTTTCTTCCAGGACAATTCGCCGTCATTCACAAAGTGATGGCACATTCCCTGTTTGACTGGGACGTGAGCGTATTTGGCCAATGGCCCAGCACACGTTACCGCGCCCGCGTGATTCATAACGGCTTCGACGCGAGCAAGCGTATCGGTAGCCGGCCCTTTCCAGCGATCGACCACGCCAAAGTGCACGTCTTTCCGGAAACCGGATATGACGCTGGCTGAAGTGTTATCCCGATAGAACTTCTGAAAGGCGTCCGCTTCAAAAAAGCGCTCGCGCTGCCTTCGCAAATCCGGCCCGTGCTCCGCGTCCGCTAGGACGGCGGCGTGATTGGCGAACGGCTCCTCGGCGCGCTCACCATACGCCTCGACGAGTTCGTCGATATAGCGCATCTCTGTGTCCTGAACGTCCTTCGGAACCGCGGTCGCGGGATACTTGCCAGGATCAGCTCCAAATTTTTCGATCAGAAGAGGCTTCACCGCCGGATCGTCCATCATGTCATCGATGGTGACGATGCGTACATTGCTGAAGTCATAGGAGTCTATGACGCTCATCACCTTGGCATCGAGCGGCACAGCAACTTTTTTGGTGATCGAGTTGGCACAAATGGAAGGCCAACCGTCGATCAACGCCTTCTTCAACTCGCTTGGTTTATCTATCAGAAGTTCAAGTTTGCGCGCCAATCCCTTTGGGGCCACAAAATAAAAATTCTTCGGCGGACTAAAATTGCCTTGAGATGCCCAGTAGAGAACCTTGCCAATTGCAAGAAGACCCTGCGAGCGGCTTACACTCTTCCGGTATTGCTTGCATTGATAGTTGTCCCACTGGCCATCGTGGCGCGCATCGGTGAGAAAGCCAACAACATCGCGGCCCATATCGCCTGTGCCCGCGATGCGCTTTACTTCGACGTAGCCGGACTTTTTCTCAGTCCATGCACGACAGAACATCTCCAGTTCATCGTCGTCCATTAAAAGAATGAGTCGGTCGTATCGAATATCACCAGACATAGAATTTCTTGTTCCCCCAAAATAACTTAGCGGCTCCCTCAATGTTCTGCAATCATTCTATTCAGATCGAATCGTCCAGTGGTCGGAGACCCCTATTTTCCGCCGAAAAGGCCACTTAGGCCCTTAAAGCGACGAGAAGGTATCAATATAGATGGCCTCGACCCGTCTCACTTCATCGGCCGTCAGCGCATCGAATTCCTTCTCCCTGGCGCGGTTAGAGAGCTTCCCGCCATTCTGACCAAGAAACCGGAATAGCAGATCGACCGTTCGCTCAGGCATATCGACCATGCCTTCAATGCGGCGGCGGAATTCATCGTAGCGCCGCAGGAAGTCTGTCTCATACGGCAGGTCGTGATCGATGGTTCGTTTGACGCATTCATAGAGAAACTCGGCGTGCGGGGTGGCATCGAAAAAGCGATAGAAATCGCCGGTATTGTTCAAAACCCGGACATTGAATTTCTCGGTTGGCTCCCAGCGAACACAGGGCAGCAAGCGCTGCGAATAGGATTCGAGCGTGAGGCGATACCGGTCGATCTGATCCAGGATCGCTGCCGAGACAGGGAAGACGACGCCGGGCGGATTGTAGCCGCGCTCGGCCAGAACATGATGGATGAGATAGCGGTGCAGACGGCCGTTGCCGTCCTCGAACGGATGAATATAGACAAAGCCGAAGGCGAGGATCGCGGCGGCGATGACGGCATCCATGCTTTGAGCGGGGCCGTGGTCGAAGGCGATCATGCCGGCAAGAAGTGATTGTAGGTCTTCCGGCCGCGCGCTGATGTGATCGGGTAGCGGCAAGCGGGTTTCGCGGTCATGTTCGCCGACAAAGCCGCCTTCGTCGCGAAAGCCGAGTTTGATGAAGCGGGCATCGCCGATGACGATGCGTTGCAAGCGCAGCAGTTCATCCTCATCAAGCGGCTGTTTGCCTGCTTCGCCAATGGCGCGGCCCCAGCGCTGGATGCGGTCCTGCGGCGGGCTTTCGCCTTCGATCGCGTAGCTGGATTTGGAATCCTTGAGCAGCAAGAAGGCGGCGGTGCGGGCGAGGACATCGCGCGGCACATCGGCCACGATGTCTCTGGCACGTTGCGCCAGGCCCTCAGCGATAAAACCTTCGAGCCGCTCCGTGCGAAAGACCAGCGGACAGAATTCCGGCGTGCCAGGCAGATTATTGCGCAGCCGATAGCGGGACACGGTTTCACCGTCGATGCCCCATTGCAGGTCGGGATCGAGCACAGGGACATATTTCCCGGTGCGGGCGTCGGGCAGGTTCAACGCTTGTCCGGTAAGCCATTCATAGAGAAACCAGACGCGCCTTGCGTAGGTGCCGGTTGGCTTGTCATGCACGATAGCTGTGATCGGGTCAGCGCCAGCCTTCAGGAACAGGCACTTGAGGACGGCAAGATCGAGCCCTTCATATTTGAGGGCGAAGGTCAGGTGGCCTTCGAGGCTGGCTTCTGGCGCGTGGCGCGGGGTCATGATCCGCCAACCGTCGCGCTCCAGCATGCGGTGATGTGCGCCGATAGCGCAGAGCGTGCGTGGCAGGGGGGCGCCGAGCCCATAGGCATCGATTAGCGCGCTGTAGCCGGCAGGCGTTGCGGTTTCAGGAAGGCGTCTTTCCTGAAAAACAGACACGGGGCCTGAAAACTGGTGCTGCGAGGCCGAAGCCATGAAATCCGTGCCTCGTTCGGGGTTTTACGGTTCCAGAAAGCATTCTTCCTGAATTTTGATTCTACCACATGAATAACAGTTCTGACAGAAAATTTTTGTGAAAATGGGTTTTTTGACTGAGCGCACCTTGGGGGCTGCTCGCGGTCCCGCCCGCCGTCAGGATCAGACCGCGCAAGGCAACTTAGGTAACAGCTTGACGAACTCCACAGAATCCTGCCACGCTCATGGTGGCATTTAGTGCATGCCGGTGTGTCCGCCACGCAAAGCTACGCAGCACTCTCATTCAACAATAATAACTCCAGTCCACTTGTGGGATCTGGTTAGTAGCGGGCACCTAGTCAGATCCCGTTTTGGAAATGGATCATGACAAAGAAAAACGAAATCAACGCACTAAAGACGCTCGCAAAACGATATGCGCGCGCAAATCGAATTCCTCAACACGAAGCGCTTAACGCGATTGCCGCCGAGTTGGACTTTGCGCATTGGACGCAACTGGCAACGAGGTCGAAGCAAGGATGGCTCCCGAGCGCTGAGCAGTTGGCTCAGGCCAAAGCGTTTGTCCGCCAATCTCATCCGGGTACGGGTGAGAAAGAGAGCTTCATCGAGAAGAGCTTCTCCCGTCCGGTCGATGAACCGATCAGGCAGGGAAAGATCGGTGAGCACGCGTATCGCGTCTTTGAGTTCTTCGGCGATATTCGCGTGGAAGGCGACGGATGGCGCATTCTGGTTGGCGAAGCACTGTTTGCTCAGCCGGTCGTTGAAATCGAAAGGCCGCATTCTGATACCAGCCCTGTGCGCAAGCCTGATTTTCTGAATGCAGCACTGGTGATCGCGGATGAAGAGGCAGCCAGGGTACGCGCAGGGATTTCTTCCGATTGGCCCAGACGCGCCACCAAGCCCGATGCCGAAGGGGCCGTGATACATCCGCTCTTCGGGGGCCTGTCTGCCGAGTGGTATTGCCTGCATTGTGATGGCGAGATCACGGGTGCGCAGCTTGCGCAAAATCTGTGGCATTGCCCCGGCTGCGGCGCATCACCCATCGACATTTTTTCTGCGCCAGCCTGGCTGGATGGCTCCGATGTGAGACCGAAACCTGTTGTGCGCCCGCAGACCAAGCAGCGTCCTGAGCCCACGATCAAAGTAGTCGATTCAAGGCCAACGCTGACGCTCGACGAGGACAGCATTTCATTGCTTTTGCGCAACGCGTTGCTGGAGGACGCGGCGACCCCGGCAGAGCGGCTTGGCGCGCAGTTGGCAGAGATCGATGTCGATGATGAGCATGATGCCTGCATTGTTCTGGATGAGGACCTTTGGCCTGAATCCAAGGAGCCTGAGGCGGCCATCGCGGTTGCCAAACTGCTCGGTGTAGAACTGGAGCTCATGGTAAGCGGCATGAGCTTTCCCTTTGCCTGGCCTGGCTTGGGGCATGTGACGACCAGCACGCGGGAGTATGTCCAGCTCTTGCTGGAAGCCCACGAAGAGCAGGGCGTTATTGTTCGCCCGATCAAAAGCGCCTGATATCGGATTTAGCCGCACCCTCCAACAAGCCTTGGAGGGCCGGGCTGTCGTGAACCGAGGCTGCCTGTGGCAGTCTCGGCCATCCGGCTTCCATCCCTTACGCAAGCTGAATTGCCAGCCCTAAAGGGCTGACCTTTTTTTTTCCTTTAGGGGCCCGGCGGCCCCGTCCTCCGTCAAGACCAAGCCCTCCGGGCGCAGCCAGCGGTTTCCCCATCCTTCCGCACTTCGTTTGTGCAGGACGGGTGATCCCCCTCCGCTGTCTGCGGTCTGTGACGGCCGTCCCCCCGCTCATTGGCGCGGGCCTAGTCCGGTTGCATGCGCAACCGGTTTTCAAACTAGGAGAAAGACCAATGAAACAGGACATTTACAGCCGAGTCACCGACAAAATCATTGCCGATCTGGAGCAGGGCGAACTGACATGGCTCAAGCCGTGGTCCGCCGGAAACATGGACGGGCGGATTGTCAGGCCGCTACGGCACAATGGCATTGCCTATAGCGGAATCAACGTGCTGATGCTCTGGGGCGCGGCATTGGAAGCCGGTTTTAATTCCCCGTACTGGATGACCTTCAAACAGGCAAAAGAGCTTGGCGCGCATGTCCGCAAAGGTGAGCGCGGCAATCCCGTTGTTTATGCCAACACCATCACCAAGACAGAAGAGGGCGCAGACGGAACCGAGGAAGAGCGAACAATCCCGTTTATGAAGGCCTATAGCGTTTTCAACGTGGAGCAGATCGACGGACTACCCGATCATTACTACGCGAAGCTGGAACCCGTCATTGATGCGGCGCAGCGGATTGAATATGCGGATGCGTTCTTTGCCGCGACCGGCGCAGATGTCAGGCATGGCGGCAATCGCGCTTTTTACAGCGGCGGAAGCGATCATGTTCAGATGCCACCCTTTGAATGTTTCCGCAGCCCTGAAAGCTATTATGCGACCTTGGCGCATGAGCTGACGCACTGGACGAAACACAAGAGCCGGCTGGACCGCGAGTTTGGCCGCAAGCGCTGGGGCGATGAGGCCTATGCGCGCGAGGAACTGGTTGCTGAACTTGGCGCGGCGTTTCTTTGCGCGGATCTGGCCCTGACGCCGGAGCCCGGCACCGATCATGCCGCCTATATCCAGAGCTGGCTGAAAGTGCTCAGCAACGACAAGCGCGCGATCTTTGCCGCCGCCGCCCATGCGCAGCGCGCCGCCGATTTCCTGCATGGCCTCCAGCATCGCAGGCAGGAAGGAGTCGCCGCGTAAGCGGCGCTCCCTACCGGCAGGAGGATCAGAAAAATGGAAAATCACACCATCACATGGCGCGGTATTCAGGTGGAGATCACCTTCACGCCGGAGAAATTCGGCATGACGGAGCACATCGAACTGCACAGCGAAAACAGGATTGCGCTCCCCGTCACCGAAACCGGGATGGTGTCCCTGGAGGTGGTGTAGGTTCTGAGGAGAGTGGTCACCGGCGGTTTTCCGGTAATGTCGGGTTGTTGAAGCCACAATCCGAAAGGACCACCGATGACCACCGATATGATGAACCTTCGCGCTCTGGTCGAACAGACCCCCGACGCCGATATTTTGCGTGAGATGATCGGCTTTGCCGCTGAACGCCTGATGGAGATGGAAGTGGGCGCTGCCACAGGCGCTGGTTATGGAGCGAAGAGCTCCGATCGCCTGGCCCAGCGCAATGGGTATCGCGACAGAGACTGGGAGACACGCGCCGGCACTGTCGAGCTGCGCATTCCCAAGCTGAGGACAGGGTCCTATTTCCCAACCTTCCTGGAGCCGCGCCGCATGGCCGAGAAGGCTCTAACCGCAGTTATCCAGGAAGCTTACATCCAGGGCATTTCCACCCGATCAGTCGATGATCTGGTCAAGGCCATGGGGATGGGCGGCATCTCCAAAAGTCAGGTGAGCCGGCTGTGCGAAGAGATCGACGATAAGGTCAAAGCCTTCCTCGATCGCCCCATCGAGGGTGACTGGCCCTATCTGTGGATTGATGCCACTTACCTCAAGGTGCGCCGCGGTGGGCGTATCGTCTCGGTCGCCGCCATTATCGCCATCGGCGTCAACAGTGATGGCAGGCGTGAGGTTCTGGGCATGGAGATCGGGACCTCGGAAGCCGAGCCGATCTGGACAGCGTTTCTGCGCAAGCTGACCCGGCGGGGGCTACGTGGGGTCAAGCTCGTGATCTCCGATGCGCACGAAGGGATCAAGGCGGCCGTCAGCAAGGTGTTGTGCGCCACTTGGCAACGATGCCGGGTTCACTTCATGCGCAACGTTCTTGCCCATGCCGGAAAGAGCGGGCGCCGTGTCGTCTCTGCCTTCATCGCCACGGCCTTTGCGCAGGAAACACCAAAGGCGGCCAGTGCGCAATGGCGCGCCGTCGCCGATCAGATCCGACCCAAGGTGCCCAAGCTGGCCACCCTGCTCGATGAGGCCGAGCCTGATGTTCTGGCCTACATGTCGTTCCCACGCGAACACCGGACCAAATTGCACAGCACGAACCCAATCGAGCGTCTCAACGGCGAAATCAAGCGGCGCACCGATGTCGTGGGCATCTTTCCCAATGATGACGCCATCGTGCGCCTCGTGGGCGCGTTACTGCTCGAACAGAACGATGAGTGGGCCGTCCAGCGCGCCCGCTACATGACACTGGAAACAATGAGCCAGATGAGCGATGATCCCCTCATCAGCCTGCCGCCCCTGGCCGGCTGATCCGACACCGGCAGTGCCGGGAAATGCGTGGCGGCCCAAACCAACCTACACCACGCCAGGGGACACCATC
>NZ_RZMX01000037.1 GCF_003992665.1 Pelagibacterium montanilacus | reverse complement strand
GATGGTGTCCCCTGGCGTGGTGTAGGTTGGTTTGGGCCGCCACGCATTTCCCGGCACTGCCGGTGTCGGATCAGCCGGCCAGGGGCGGCAGGCTGATGAGGGGATCATCGCTCATCTGGCTCATTGTTTCCAGTGTCATGTAGCGGGCGCGCTGGACGGCCCACTCATCGTTCTGTTCGAGCAGTAACGCGCCCACGAGGCGCACGATGGCGTCATCATTGGGAAAGATGCCCACGACATCGGTGCGCCGCTTGATTTCGCCGTTGAGACGCTCGATTGGGTTCGTGCTGTGCAATTTGGTCCGGTGTTCGCGTGGGAACGACATGTAGGCCAGAACATCAGGCTCGGCCTCATCGAGCAGGGTGGCCAGCTTGGGCACCTTGGGTCGGATCTGATCGGCGACGGCGCGCCATTGCGCACTGGCCGCCTTTGGTGTTTCCTGCGCAAAGGCCGTGGCGATGAAGGCAGAGACGACACGGCGCCCGCTCTTTCCGGCATGGGCAAGAACGTTGCGCATGAAGTGAACCCGGCATCGTTGCCAAGTGGCGCACAACACCTTGCTGACGGCCGCCTTGATCCCTTCGTGCGCATCGGAGATCACGAGCTTGACCCCACGTAGCCCCCGCCGGGTCAGCTTGCGCAGAAACGCTGTCCAGATCGGCTCGGCTTCCGAGGTCCCGATCTCCATGCCCAGAACCTCACGCCTGCCATCACTGTTGACGCCGATGGCGATAATGGCGGCGACCGAGACGATACGCCCACCGCGGCGCACCTTGAGGTAAGTGGCATCAATCCACAGATAGGGCCAGTCACCCTCGATGGGGCGATCGAGGAAGGCTTTGACCTTATCGTCGATCTCTTCGCACAGCCGGCTCACCTGACTTTTGGAGATGCCGCCCATCCCCATGGCCTTGACCAGATCATCGACTGATCGGGTGGAAATGCCCTGGATGTAAGCTTCCTGGATAACTGCGGTTAGAGCCTTCTCGGCCATGCGGCGCGGCTCCAGGAAGGTTGGGAAATAGGACCCTGTCCTCAGCTTGGGAATGCGCAGCTCGACAGTGCCGGCGCGTGTCTCCCAGTCTCTGTCGCGATACCCATTGCGCTGGGCCAGGCGATCGGAGCTCTTCGCTCCATAACCAGCGCCTGTGGCAGCGCCCACTTCCATCTCCATCAGGCGTTCAGCGGCAAAGCCGATCATCTCACGCAAAATATCGGCGTCGGGGGTCTGTTCGACCAGAGCGCGAAGGTTCATCATATCGGTGGTCATCGGTGGTCCTTTCGGATTGTGGCTTCAACAACCCGACATTACCGGAAAACCGCCGGTGACCACTCTCCTCAGAACCTACACCACCTCCAGGGACACCATCCCAAAAAGCCTGCCGAGCAGGTGGTCAAGGACATCCGCCGCGCAACCCGGTGAGCTACTCCCCAATTGCTGGACAGATTTGGGCGTAAATTAAGCTACTCATTGCACCTGCTGGTCGGGTTGGTTTTGGTCAATGCGCTGCCAATAGATCACGGCAGGCGGTTTGCCGCCAAGGGCGGAATGGGGGCGTCGATGATTATAGAAGGCGCATGCTGCTTGCGTTTCGACATCTCTGGTCTCCATCGTCCAAGACCAGCAGACAACAATTCGTAGCTTACGTCAGCGTCCCATTTTCGGGGAGTAGCTCAGCCCAACCGCTCGGGAGTGTCTGAATGCGTCGATACCAGGCATTCGCATCGGCAAGGATATCTCCCGCTATGCGCGGCGGCACAGGGTGGTCAGGCGGCCGCCACAGATTAGAGCGGAACTGACGGAAGGGGGGACGTGATGGCGATGGGGTTGCGTGCACCCGGGTGCAACAGCTGTAAGAGGCGCGGATCGGCGAAGGAGCATATCCTCCTGCTAATCTCGTCGGAAAGGCATTGGCGGTGCGACCTTGCGCGCAGCCGGAAGAGGCAGGAGCCTGAGATCGCCTGCTTTGGGGCCTGCTGCTAGCTCGAAGACTGCTTCCTTGGTGCACCCTCTTTCCCTGTTAGCGCGAATTCTTCCCTGTTCCGCGTCATAGGGAAATTTGATGGTGTCCCTGGAGGTGGTGTAGGTTCTGAGGAGAGTGGTCACCGGCGATTTTCCGGTAATGTCGGGTTGTTGAAGCCACAATCCGAAAGGACCACCGATGACCACCGATATGATGAACCTTCGCGCTCTGGTCGAACAGACCCCCGACGCCGATATTTTGCGTGAGATGATCGGCTTTGCCGCTGAACGCCTGATGGAGATGGAAGTGGGCGCTGCCACAGGCGCTGGTTATGGAGCGAAGAGCTCCGATCGCCTGGCCCAGCGCAATGGGTATCGCGACAGAGACTGGGAGACACGCGCCGGCACTGTCGAGCTGCGCATTCCCAAGCTGAGGACAGGGTCCTATTTCCCAACCTTCCTGGAGCCGCGCCGCATGGCCGAGAAGGCTCTAACCGCAGTTATCCAGGAAGCTTACATCCAGGGCATTTCCACCCGATCAGTCGATGATCTGGTCAAGGCCATGGGGATGGGCGGCATCTCCAAAAGTCAGGTGAGCCGGCTGTGCGAAGAGATCGACGATAAGGTCAAAGCCTTCCTCGATCGCCCCATCGAGGGTGACTGGCCCTATCTGTGGATTGATGCCACTTACCTCAAGGTGCGCCGCGGTGGGCGTATCGTCTCGGTCGCCGCCATTATCGCCATCGGCGTCAACAGTGATGGCAGGCGTGAGGTTCTGGGCATGGAGATCGGGACCTCGGAAGCCGAGCCGATCTGGACAGCGTTTCTGCGCAAGCTGACCCGGCGGGGGCTACGTGGGGTCAAGCTCGTGATCTCCGATGCGCACGAAGGGATCAAGGCGGCCGTCAGCAAGGTGTTGTGCGCCACTTGGCAACGATGCCGGGTTCACTTCATGCGCAACGTTCTTGCCCATGCCGGAAAGAGCGGGCGCCGTGTCGTCTCTGCCTTCATCGCCACGGCCTTTGCGCAGGAAACACCAAAGGCGGCCAGTGCGCAATGGCGCGCCGTCGCCGATCAGATCCGACCCAAGGTGCCCAAGCTGGCCACCCTGCTCGATGAGGCCGAGCCTGATGTTCTGGCCTACATGTCGTTCCCACGCGAACACCGGACCAAATTGCACAGCACGAACCCAATCGAGCGTCTCAACGGCGAAATCAAGCGGCGCACCGATGTCGTGGGCATCTTTCCCAATGATGACGCCATCGTGCGCCTCGTGGGCGCGTTACTGCTCGAACAGAACGATGAGTGGGCCGTCCAGCGCGCCCGCTACATGACACTGGAAACAATGAGCCAGATGAGCGATGATCCCCTCATCAGCCTGCCGCCCCTGGCCGGCTGATCCGACACCGGCAGTGCCGGGAAATGCGTGGCGGCCCAAACCAACCTACACCACGCCAGGGGACACCATC
>NZ_RZMX01000036.1 GCF_003992665.1 Pelagibacterium montanilacus | reverse complement strand
TGTCCGTCGTCAGATGATTTGGCGCAATTTGGTGCGTCGAATAGAGGAGCGTTGGCCTCGTCTCTGGGTTGATTTTAAGCGGCGAGATTGCGGTGTTGCAAGCGCCGATGCTCGATGGTCTGTCGTTTGATCCTTTCTCGCTGTTTGATGATGGTTTGTGCCCTGTCGAAGTAGGCGTCGGCCGGGGTCACGTTATCGAGGCTTTCGTGGTAACGCTGGTGGTTGTAGTGCTCGATGAAGGCCTCAATCTGGGCCTCGAGATCACCAGGCAGGAAGTAGTTTTCCAGTAGCACGCGGTTCTTGAGTGTCTGGTGCCAGCGCTCGATCTTGCCCTGGGTCTGGGGATGGCAGGGGGCTCCACGGATGTGGCTCATGTTCTGGGCCTGGATGTAGTCGGCCAGCTCCCCCGCGATGTAACTCGGGCCATTATCGCTGAGCAGCCGAGGCTTGTGGTGGACATTGACCTGGTCGCACCCTGAGGCTGCCAGAGCCATGTCCAGCGTGTCGGTAACGTCCAGGGCCCGCATCGTTGAGCACAGCTTCCAGGCGATGATATAGCGGGAATAATCGTCGAGCACGGTCGAGAGATACATCCAGCCCCAGCCGATGAGCTTGAAATAGGTAAAATCGGTCTGCCACATCTGGTTGGGCCGGGAGGTTTTGGTATGGAACGCATCGGCGGCCTTGATTACCACATAGGCTGGGCTGGTGATCAGGTCGTGGGCCTTCAAAAGCCGGTAAACACTGGCTTCAGAGACGAAGTACCGCTTCTCGTCGGTAAACCGCACCGCCAGTTCCCGAGGCGAGAGTTCAGACTGCTCAAGCGCCATCTCAATGATCTGATCATGGATATCGATCGGGATCCGGTTCCACACCCGACTGGGCGCCGAGGGCCTGTCCTCCAGCGCCTCCGGGCCGCCACCGAGGTAGCGGTCATACCAGCGATAAAAGGTCCGGCGTGGAATTCCCAGTTTATCGAGCGTGCGTGTTGCTGGCAGATGGGATTGCTCGACCAGCCTGATGATCTCGAGCTTTTCGGATGCTGGATACCTCATGCGTCGTCGTCCCCATCCCCGATCATGCTTTTTTTAAGCAGACGGTTTTCAAGCGTCAGATCGGCAACACATTCCTTGAGCGCTCCGGCCTCACGGCGTAGATCCTTGACCTCGTCACTGGTGGCGGCGCGGGCGGTATCACCTGCAAGGCGACGCTTTCCCGCTTCCATGAATTCCTTGGACCAGGTGTAATAAAGGCTCTGGGCGATACCTTCCTTGCGGCACAGCTCGGCAATGCTGTCCTCGCCACGCAAGCCATCGAGCACGATCCGGATCTTGTCTTCTGCTGAAAAATGCCGCCGGGTTGCGCGGCGGATGTCCTTGACCACCTGCTCGGCAGGCTTTTTGGCTTTCGAGAATTTTGATCTCATCGTCGTTCCTTCGTCACTCCGACGAGACCAAAACTCTCCTTACATCACAAGCTCAAATCTGTGCCATTGGTGCTGACGGGGTACAATGCTCATCCTGCTGCTCTCGGGCACGTTCAATATCCTGCCCTCGAGCGGGCGGTCGGCCTGGGGCATGGACATCGAGACGATCACCGGATTCAGGCTGATCGACGCGGTGCTCCAGGGCAACTGGGCCGCCTTCGGCGACAGCCTCAAGCACCTCGTGATGCCGGCCTTCGTGCTGGGGATCAACATGGCCGGCATTTTGATGCGGGTCACCCGGTCCTCGATCGTGGAGGTGATGTCGGAAGACTACATCATGACGGCCCGCGCCAAGGGCGTGCCGCCGCGCGCCATCCTGTGGAAGCACGCGCTTCGCAACGCGCTCGTCACGGTGATCACCATCGTGGGGCTGGAGTTCGGGGCGCTGCTCTCGGGGTCAATCATCGTGGAGATGATTTTTGCCTGGCCCGGTATCGGAGCCCTGCTCCTGCAGGGGCTAGGGGCCCGGGACTACCCGCTCATCACCGGTGTGGTGCTTGTCTACACCTGCCTTTTCATCGTCGTGAACCTCATTGTGGACCTGCTCTATGTCTCAGCTGACCCCCGCATCAAACTCGACCGGTGATGGTGTGCCCGCAAGCGGGCGCAGGACACTGGATACGCTGCGACGGTCCATGCGCGGCTGGCTCAACTTCAAGGTCGGCTTCGCGATCCTGGTTTTGGGCACGTTCACGATCTTTGCGTTGTTCTCGCCCTGGATCGTGCCGCACAGCCCCGACCGACAGGACCTGATGGCCGCGCTTACGCCGCCGCAGTATTTTTCCGGGCCGTATTTCCTGGGCACGGACCATGTGGGCCGCGATATCCTCAGCCGGCTGATCTACGGCTCGCGCATTTCGCTTTTGATCGCCGTGGTGGTGGTGGTCATCTCGGGCGTATTCGGGGTCGGGCTGGGGTTGATCTCGGGCTTTTTCGGCAGCTGGATCGATTTTGCCATCCAGAAGCTGGTCGAGGTGTTCTGGGCGTTTCCGCCGCTGCTGCTCGCGGTGACCATCGTCGCCTTTTTCGGCCAGGGGCTGGGCGTGCTCATCATCGCGCTGGTCGTCCAGCGGTGGATTCCCTATTGCCGGGTGACCCGGGCCAATACCATGAGCCTCAAGGAACGCGAATATGTGCTCGCCGCGCGCTCGATCGGGGCTTCGCGCACGCGAATCATGGTCAAGCACATCCTGCCCAACCTCATCCAGTCCTCAATCATCATCGGCACCTTCGCGATGGCCTCGGCGATCCTCTCGGAGGCGGCGCTGAGCTTTCTGGGCCTGGGCGTGCCGCCGACCATCCCGACCTGGGGTGCGATGCTTAACGACGCGCGCAGCTACATGTCCACCTCCTGGTGGATGCCCCTTTTCCCCGGCGCATGCATCTTTCTTACGGTGCTGGCGATCAACATGCTGGGCGATGCCCTGCGCGATCAGCTCGATCCGCGTCTCAAGCGCTCCGGCGCCAGGGGCTAGACGCAGATGAGCCAGGGTGCATCAGCACGGCCCACCTACCGGGCGATCATGAAAGAGGTGCCGGGCTTGCCAATGGTCATGGCCAGCGTTGCCGCGCACATGATGATGTTCGGCATGCTGACGCCGGTGATGGCCTTCTATGCCCTCGATTTCGGCGTTGCCGAATGGGCAGTGGGGCTGATGATCGCCCTGTTCGCTCTCGGGCGCCTGGGGGCCGATCTGCCTACGGGATATGCGGTGCATCGGTTCGGGATCATGCATCTGTTGTTCATCGGCCCGCTGGTGGTCGGGGCAGGCTCGCTTCTGGGCGCGTTCGCACCGTCCTATGAACTGCTGCTGGCTGGGCGCCTGATGCAGGGGATCGGATCGGGTATCTACATGACCGCGGCGACCGTCTTTTGCGCCAACGCGGTCGACAAGGATCGGCGGGGCATGGTCATGGCGCTGTTCCAGGGCGCGCTGCTGATCGGGGCGGCATTCGGCCCCGTGACGGGCGGCATCGCCGCTGCCCTCTGGGGCAATAACGGGCCGTTTCTGATCAGCGCCGCCATCGCTCTCGCGACTTCCCTGGCGGTCTCGCGGCTCGATGCCGATGTGCGGACAGCGGTCGACGCCAAGATCCTGCGCGCGCCCCATGAGGACGCGGGCAAATCCCACCGGATGCTCATGCTTTTGCTGCTGCCCGGATTTGCTGGCGTTCTGATCGTCAATTTTGCGGTATTCCTCACCCGCACGGCTGCGCAATGGCAGATGATCCCGCTGTTTGCCGAGACAGTTTTCGCGTTCACCGCTTCTGATGTCGGGCTCGCCCTGACCCTGTCGGCGCTTGCCAATCTGGCCGTGCTCCCTGCCTCGGGGCATCTGGTCAATCGCTTTGATCGCCCCCGCATCATCGTCGGGTCGACCGTCGCGACCGCGCTTTCGCTCGCGCTGGTCGCGCTGGTTCCTCTGGAAGCGGCCTTCTGGTCCGGCATGGTGCTGATGGGTGCCTTCACCGGGATCGGCGGGCCCGCGGTGGCGGCCTATGCCGTCGACATCAGTCCCCCGGCGGCGCAGGGGCCGGCGATGGGGCTCATGCGGTTCACGGGCGATATCGGTTACCTCGTCGGACCGCTGATGCTGGGGCTCGCGATCGACCTGGCGCCGATCGGCTACGGGGGCGGCATCCTTCTCAACGGCGCGATCGTCCTTCTGGCGGCGGTTCTGTTCGTCGCCCTGGCGCCGCGCATGAGCCGGCAGGCCGCCAGTCCCGTCACTGCCCAACCCACTTCACCAACCAAGGAGACGACCATGACGACCGAACGGATCTGGGACAAGTTCCTCACCGAGCGCGACAAGCAGGTGTTTGAAGCCTCGGGCTATGGGGCATTGGCGGAATGGGGCAAACGGCCCGCGCTGCTGGTGATCGACGTCAACTACGCCTTCACGGGCGAGAGCAGCATGCCGATCCTGGACAGCATCAAGAAGTGGCGCAATTCGTGCGGCGAAGAGGGCTGGGCCGCCGTGCCCGTCATCGCCGACCTCGCCGATACCTGCAGGGCCAAAGGCGTCCCTGTCATCTACACCACCGGCATTCGCCGGCCCGACGGTTGGGATGGGGGCTCCTGGCTGTGGAAGAACAGCAGGGCGGGCGAACGCCCCAAGACCAATGACAGCAATCGCGACGGCAACACCATCGTCGACGAACTGGCTCCGGCGCCCCAGGATCTGGTGGTCTACAAGCAGAAGCCGTCCGGCTTTTTCGGGACTCCGCTGCAGTCGTATCTGCAGCTTCTGGGCTGCGACAGCGTGATCGTTACCGGGACGACCACTTCCGGCTGCGTCAGGGCCACCGTGCTCGATGCCTTCTCGCAGAACTTCCGCGTCACCATCGTTGAGGACGGCTGCTTTGACCGCAGCCAGGCGAGCCACGCGATCAATCTGTGCGACATGAACGCCAAGTACGCGAACGTGCGGCCGAGCAAGGACATCAGACCTTATCTCGAGGGTCTGGAGCCCGGCATGTTCGACCTGCCTTCGGGTGCCGGGATGGCCCCGATGGCAGCGGAATAGGAGGCCAGGCGATGACTGAGAAGGGCTGGGATCAGTTTCTCACCGATCGCGACAAGCGAGTCTTTGCTTCGGCAGGGTTCGGAGCCACGGCCGGTTACGGGGAGCGTCCCGCGCTTCTGGTGATCGACGTGAACTATGCCTTCACGGGCGAAAAGCGCGAGCCGATCCTTGAGAGCATCAGGCAGTGGCCCAATTCCTGCGGGGAAGAAGGCTGGGACGCTGTGGCCGTGATCGGCGACCTCGTGTCGGCGTGCCGGGGCAAGGGGGTGCCGGTGATCTACACCACTGGCGTGGTGCGCAATGATGGCTGGGACATGGCCAGCTGGAGCTGGAAGAATACGCGGACTGCGGAAAGCTCCACGGGTGCCGATCCCCGACTGTCCAATCGCGACGGCAACGAGATCGTCGACGAGATCGCGCCGGGACCACAGGACATCGTGGTCTACAAGCAGAAACCTTCGGGCTTTTTCGGCACGCCGCTGCAATCCTACCTCCAGCTTCTGAGGTGCGACAGCGTGCTCGTGGTGGGCACCACGACGTCGGGCTGCGTCCGGGCGACGGTCATTGATGCCTTCTCGCAGAACTATCGCGTGACGGTGGTCGAGGAGGGGTGCTTTGACCGCAGCCAGGCGAGCCACGCCATCAACCTTTGCGACATGCACGCCAAATACGCCGACGTGCGTTCGGTGGGCGAGGTCAAGGAGCATATCGATGGCCTCGAGCCGGGCATGTTCAGCCTGCCTGCCGGCCAGGTGGGGATGAGTTGAGCCTATGACTGCAGTCGATTGCATCCCGCCCGGGCGGCAGGGCCTTCGGCCCGGCGGGCTCGCGCCTGCTGCCCGGGGGCGCCACCCCCGTCCGGGGGCCGCGCCAAAATGAGCGATACCAAGTCCAAAGCCGGCTTCCGGTTCACACGGACCGACATGGTCTTTACCGGCCTGGCGCTCGTCTCGGGGCTGGCCTGCCTTGTGGTGGCAGGTCAGGACGCGTTCATGCGCGCCGTTGCCGGTCTTGTGGAGCTGGCGTTGATGGTGCTGCCCCAGCTCGCCGCAGGGCTTCTGATCGGCGGGCTGATTCAGCACCTGGTTTCGCGCGAGTCCATCGCGCGGGTCCTGGGCAGCCAAAGCGGATGGCGCGGTCTGGTGCTGGCGAGCGGGATCGGGATGGTGTGTCCGGGCGGGCCCTTCACCTCGTTTCCGCTCGTCCATGCGCTCTGGCTCGCCGGGGCCGACGCCAGCGTGCTGGTCAGCTTTCTCACCGCCTGGACGGTGATCGGGCTCAATCGACTGCTCGTTTGGGAAATCCCGTTCATGGGCACCGACTTCGCCGTTCTGCGTTTCATCGTCAGTCTGCCGTTGCCATTGCTCTCTGGCCTGATTGCCCGGTGGTTGCTGGCAAAGTCGATCATGCGCTTCGAGCCCTCGTCCCAGAACGGAGCGAGATCATGATCTGGTCGCTCGTGTTCATGTGGACGCTGGTCCTCGCACTGGGACTGCTGATGCTCCAACGGAAGGGCGGGGAAGGGCTCGCTGCGAGCGGGCAATACGCCGGGCGCCAGGCCACGGGCCTGATCATCCGGCTCCCGATGGCCCTCGCGGCGGGTGCGTTTCTCGCCGAATTGCTGCCCGAGGCGGTGATGGCCAACAGCATCGGACCCGATACGGGAATAGCCGGAATTCTGCTGGCATCGGTCCTGGGCGGGTTCATCCCCGGAGGACCGATGATCTCGTTCCCCATGGCGCTCTTTATCTGGCAGGGCGGGGCGGGAACGCCGCAGATCGTGGCCTTGATGACTGGTTGGTCGGTCTTCGCCTTCCACCGCGTGCTTGCCTACGAAACCCCGATGATGGGCTGGCGCTTTTCCGCGCTGCGCCTCGCTGCGAGCTGCCTTTTGCCCCCGATCGCCGGCCTGCTGGCGCTGGGGGTCACCACCCTGGTCGATATCCCGATAACCACCACTGAAGTGTTCTAGAAAAGGAGACACCAATGAGCTTTGAAAACCATTGCTGGGCCGATGTCGTGCCCCAGGACATGATGGACCTGTATTCGGTCTATGAGCGCGAGACGTTCGTGGGTCCCAAGCCTGCGCTCGTGTGTATCGATCTCTACAATATCGTCTATCGCGGCGGCCCCGAAATGCCGCTCGACATCCAGGACGAGCACCCCAATACCTGCGGAATCTATGCGCACCGGGCCATCGAGCCGACCAAGCAGATCATCTCGGCTGCGCGGCGGGCCGGTATCCCCATCTTCTATTGCACCCAGGATTTTCGCCCGATGAACCGGCCCAAGGGCGTGGGTTCGACCAAGCGCAAGAACGTGACCTGGACCAAGGAGGATTTCGACATCTATCCCGAGTTCACGCCCGAGGACGGCGATATCGTGCTCTACAAGCAGCGCGCCAGCGTGTTCCAGGGCACTCCGATCGTCTCGCACCTGAACTTTCTCGGCGTCCAGAGCCTGATCATGCTGGGAGAAAGCACAAGCGGATGCGTTCGGGCCAGCGCGGTGGATGCCTATTCAAACGGGTTCCACGTCTCGATCGCCGAAGAAGCCACGTTCGATCGCCATGAGCTGACCCACAAGGTCAACCTCTTTGACCTTCATCACAAATATGTCGACGTAATGCATGTCGAGGAGATCGTGGACCACCTCGATACTCATTTCCCGGCCAAGTGAGCCCTGCGGTCGGAGCGGCGCGGCAAGCGCCGATCTTCTCGGTCGCACGCTGGGCCAGATGAACGGCTGCATGCCCGGGGTCGTCAATGGCCCCGGGCATCGGCGCCGGGTCTCAATGGGCCGAGGTTTTCCGCATGGGGTGGGAAAATGCCTGCCGATCTGCGCCAGAGCCACAGGCTCCGCAAAGGACAAGGAGACGCAGCGGACGCGATCTCGCCTCAGGCAGGGGAACGCGTGATCTTCTCCAACTTGTTCCTGACCTTGTCCTTGTTTTGTGTCTCAGGACCTCGTCGCGGAAGCGCGCGATGATATCGGCGCCGCTGCCAAGGCGGTGTTTGCGCGCTGCAACAATTGCGCGCGAACGATCGCTGGCCTCCAGGGATTCGATGATGTCCCAGTGCTAGAGCATGTCCTGTTCTGATTGAATCAGAACAGGAGCTCCAAGTTTTTGATTTATGGCGCTTCCGAAGCGGAAAAGTGTCTCCACTTTTCCTGGAATCACTCCAGGCACCCTTTTCCTGGAGCAGAAGAAGCCGGGCGCCCGTGGTTCTCAGTCGGGGCCGTTGCGCATCAGGGTGTAGGCGAAGGAGGCGGTCCAGCCTATGAGGGCGAAGCCGTTGAGGGCCTGGATGCCCGAGAGGACGCGGAACGCGCCGGTGGGGTAAATGTCGCCCACGCCCAAGGTCGTGTAGCTCATGAGCGAGAAGTAGAACGGGTCGATAAAGCCGCATTCGCGTTCACCTTCCAGCCCGCCGATGGCCAGCCAGTCCTCGGCCGCCCAATAGACGCAGGCATAGGCAAAGATCGAGACGATCTGGGCGAGGAACATGGCGCACATGCCAAGGAGCGCCCCAAAGTGTCTGGGGACGCCGCTGCCTGAAAGTAGGGCGCGGGTGCCCATCATGGCCTGGAAATGCAGGGTGAGCGAGAACCCCACCATCAAACCCGATATCACTGTCGCCGTAAGCATTATCCTCTGCCTCTTGAGAAAAAGGCCCGTGCGAGAGCACGGGCCTTTCGTTATTTCGCGATGACGGGGAGGGCTGTCCACCCCGTCCATAGCTGGCTTGGAGCTGGTCCCATTTTGATTGAATAGCGACTGGAGCCCCAAATCTCTGCTCTGTCGCGTTTCCGAGCCGGAAAAGTGTATCCACATTTCCTCGAAACGCTTTAGGGCGTGCCGATCTCGACCTGCTGATCGGTGTCGATCTGCTGCGCCGCGTCGCCTTCGAACTCGGGCAGTGCGTCGATATCCTGCTGGGTCATGCCGCGCATGACGAGCTGGCCATCCACGACCGACATGGAGTCGAGCGGCAGGGCAACCTCTTCCTCGCCCATGCCCAGAAAGCCTCCATGCGCGAGGACGGTATAAGCACGGCCCTCGACCATGACGAGACGGTCTACGGTGCCCAGTTCCTGGCCTTCGGCGTTGATAACATCGCGGTCGACGATGTCGGCAACGCTGTAGGGGCGGGGCTGGCCGGCCTCCATCTGCCGGTCTTCATCGGCCAGAAGCGCAGTCGTGGACTCCTCGGAGGTGTCTGCACGCTCGTCGTTGGTGCCCTGCGCAGCGGTCTGCTGCTGCCGGTCTGCCTCCGGCTGGCTATCCTCGGCCCGCTGATCGCCGGCCTGGCGGACCTGGATGTCGGGCTCGCCGGATTCGGTGAACTGGATCTGGGGTTCGCCCTCCTGCTCGACCTGAACGTTGGGCTCGGCGGACTCGTAGCGGATATTGGGTTCCTGCTGCTGAACGTTGACCTGGGCTTCGCCCTCGGCGGGCTGCTGGACGACCTGCGCCTCACCCTGCTGGACCTCGACGTCGGCTTCCCCGTCATCTCCGGTCTCGGGCTGGGCCTGCACCTGCACCTGGGGTTCGCCCTGATCGACACTGACTTCAGGCTGGGCCTGGCCGACTTCGACCTGAGGCTCGGGGGTGGCCACGTTCACGTCCGGCTCGGGCATCGTGATGATGATCTCGGGCGCGGGCTGATCTATGGTGATGGTGGGCTGGGGCACCTGAACGCGCACGTTCGGCGAGGTCTGGCGCACGAGCACGTCGGGCTGACCCTGGTTAACGTTGACCTCCGGCTGGCCCTGGGACACCGAAACTTCGGGCGCGGGCTGCTGGACGCTGACTTCGGGGTCGGGCTGGGTGACGACGATGCGTGCTTCTGCTTCGGCGTCCGCGCCCTGGCCCTGCACACCCTGCTGCTCATTGTCGAGCGCGGTGCGCGCCTGTTGGTAATACGTGTCGCATTCCTGTGCCGAGGCGCCCTGCACAACGCCATCGGCTTGCCGGATCCATTCCTCCTGGAGGCGATCGGGGTTCTCCTCAATCAGCACGGCGAGCGCTTCGCAGCTCTGACCCTGTTGGGCAAGCGCGTCGCTCTCCTGGGTCAGTGCCGCGGTTGACGCTGTTCCAAGCAAGGATGCGGCTAGCACCGTCATGAACGTACGGTTCATTTGTGTCTCCCTTTCGAGTGTTTAGACCGGGTGGGCAATGAGCCCCTCGCTGCGACGTTCCAGATGCGCAATGAGCCGGGCGCGAGACCAACCTGGGTTATGTTACGGCGTTCAAGGGTGCTCGCCCGGGATCCGATCGGGGGTGTCAGGGGTGTTCGTAGCCGTTGGCGAGGAGCCGCAGCGTGTGGTCGCGAGGATCGTTTTCAAAGATGAGCCCGCCCTTTCGCTCCGATTGCTGGGGCAGGTAGGTCACCGTGGTTTCGCTCTCCTCGATCACCTCAGATCCGTCGAGAAGTCTTCCGCTCACCAGAAGGCCGGCGGCAGTGGAATTGCCGTGATTGCGTGCGGTGAATTCCACGAGATAGCCTTCGGGCATCGGGCTCGTCGCCGTGGGGGTCACCGATATCTGCGGCGGCGTTTCCGGGTGGGTGATGCCGTACCAGACCATGTAGCCGATGGTGGCGGCGACCAGCACCATCCCCAAGCCGGCAAAGGCCCATTCCAGAATCGAGGTGGGGTTCGGCCTTTGCTGTCCCGAACTCGGACCCATCACAGCACCAGCCGCGCGGCAGCGGCGCCGATCGCGCCGGGAAAGGCCAGGACGACGGTGGAGCTGATGATGGCCGCCAGGGACGTGCCGTCGGTGCGTCCGAACAGCCAGAGCGTGCCCAGGCTGACCAGCAGCACGACCGCATAACCCCCGAAGGTGAAGCGCACGAAGGTGCCCAGGGTGGATTTGCCTTCAAGGGACGTGCCGCCGCGGAAGTCGAGGGTGTAGACAAAGGCGTGCATGAGGACGAGCGAGAGCACCACCATCGTCACCTGATGCCAGACCGACATCTTGTAGGCGATCAGCACCATTTCCTCGGTGGGCGCGACGTTGAGCGAGAGAAACAGCGCGCCGACGCCCATGATGAAGAGCTCGCTCCAATAGGATGGGTTCTGGTTCTGAACTTCGGTGGCCTCGGTGCGCCCGCCGAGCTGGCTGCGTCCCAGCATGGCCCCGATGCTGGCTGGCACCAATTGCACGGCGATCTTGCCCATGATTTCCCTTGGCGACATGCCGAATTCGAGCAGGCCGAACAGAAAGAGGCTTGCACCGGAGGCGAAAGCTGCGACGACGACGGCGACGAAGACGTCCGCGATATCGTCGCGCAGGCGCGTGGTGGGGCGAAAGCCCCCGAACCTCGAGAGCCCCAGAAGCAGGGGCAGGGTTACAATGAGCAGTGCGGCGATCCGCCAGGGGTCGAGCGAGAAGCCCAGCGACCACATTTCCATGGTCATGAGCATCGGCATGGCAAAGATCAGCGCTCCACCGAAGGCTCTACCGACCCCGATGAGGAGCGAGCGTGTGGATTCGGTCTCGTGGGTGCTGGTGTTTTCGCTCAGGATATGTTCGCGCATGCGTTCCCGCTTGGCCATGTTCCCGTCCGGATCGGCGGAAGCGACACTGAAGAACGGGCAGGGGCGTGCGTGCGTTCCGACGCTTACTCCCGGACCATGCGCCCGTCGGGCTTTTCGACCAGGCGGCCGCTGCCTGCGTTCTCCCAGGCTGCCCTGGCGATGGAACGGTCGGCCGGTTCGAGAACGCCCTGGCCGGCGTTTTCGGTCGAGAGCACCGATTGTTTGAGGAGGCGGGAATAGGGGTGTTGAGGCGTCTCGAGGACCGGGCGGGCGGGGCCCATTTCCACCACATGGCCCTTCTGCATGATCATGATGCGGTCCGAGATGTAGTACGCGGTGGCCAGGTCGTGGGTGATGTAGATCACCGAGACCCCGAACGTGTCGCGCAGGTCGCGCAGAAGGTTGACGATCGACATGCGCAGCGAGGCGTCGACCATCGAGACCGGCTCGTCCGCGATCAGCAGCGCGGGTTCGGGGATGAGGGCCCGCGCGATGGCGACGCGCTGGAGCTGGCCGCCCGAGAGCTCGTGGGGAAAGCGGCCCTTTATCTCGGCGTAGCTGAGGCCGACCTTCTGGAGGGCGCCGTCCATGGCGTCCTCGATCGCGGTGCGGTCCTTGAGCCCCAGAAGGGTGCGCGCGGTCGCCTCGAGATAGCGCTCGACCTGCTTGAGCGGGTTGAACGCTTCGAAGGGGTTCTGGAAGACGGGCTGGACGCGGCGCATGAAGGCAAGGCGCCTCGCGGCGTTCCGGCGCTCCTCGGCGCTCGATCCCTCGAAGACGATCTGGCCATCGCTGGGATCCTCGAGCCCCAGGATCATGCGGGCGAGGGTGGTCTTGCCCGATCCGGATTCCCCGATGATGGTGAAAATCTCGGGCGTGCCGCTGGCCAGGGTGAAGCTGACATCGACCACGGCATCGGTCTGCTTGCGAGACAGGATGCCGCCCATGGCAAAGCGCTTGGAGACGGCGGTGACATCGAGAAGGGCGGTCATGGGGTCACCTGTGCGGGCTGGCCGGCGACCGGGGCGAGGGGTTTTACCTCATCGGCGCGCCAGCAGGCGCTGCGATGGCTTTGGCCCACCGTCTCGAGGGGCGGCACCTCGGTCTTGCACTTGTCGATGGCAAGGGGGCAGCGGGGGTGAAACCGGCATCCGCTCGGGGGATCGGCGAGATTGGGCGGGCGGCCTTCAAGCGCCGCCTTGGTGGTGGTGTCCCCGATCCGTGGCAGGCTGCCCACGAGATGGGCGGTGTAGGGGTGCTTTGGCGCGGTGAACAGCGTGCGGGTCGGCCCTTCCTCGACCAGCCGGCCCGCATAGACGATGCCGATGCGATCCGCGATGTTGGCGTGCACGCTCATATCGTGGGTTACGAAGACCACGGACGAGCCCATCTGGCGCTGGACGTCCCGGATCATGGCGAGCACGTCCTTTTGCACCACGACGTCGAGTGCGGTGGTCGGCTCGTCGGCGATGATGAACTCGGGCTGGCAGACCGTGGCGAGCGCGATGGTGACCCGCTGGCGCATGCCGCCCGAGAGCTCGTGGGGGTAGGCCCTGAGAATGTCGGGTGAAAGGTTGAGCCGTTCGAGGTGGGCGCGCGTGCGCTCCCAGAACGTCTTTTTGTCCACGCCCATGGGCTGGAAGGCGAAATCGGAGAAGCTGTGCCTGATCCGGCGCACCGGATTGAGAACGCTCATCGACCCCTGCATGATATAGGAGAGGTGCTTCCAGCGGATGGCGTTCACCTCCTCGCTGGACGCCTTGTAGGGATCGATCTCGATGTCGCCGAACCGGTAGGTGAGCGCGCCGTCGACCACTTCGAGGGGTGGGCGGATGGCGGCGGCAAGCACCTTGATGAGCGAGGTCTTGCCCGAGGAGCTTTCCCCGGCAATGCCGTAGACCTCGTTGCGGCGGATCGAGAGGGTGATGTCGTCCACGGCGCGGACCTCGCGGTCGATGCCGAAATAGGCCATCCGGTAATAGGCCTTGAGGCCCTTCACTGTGAGAATATCGGTTGAATCGGCCATCGGTTCACGCGCCTCCCATACGACGCAGCCTCGAGCGCGGGTCGATATATTCGTTGAGCGAGACCGTGAGCAGGAAAAGCCCGATGAACAGTGTCACGATCAGGATCACCGGGATCAGGATCCACCACCAGACGCCCACGATCATGGCCGAGTGGTTGTTCGCCCAGTAGAGCGTGGTGCCCACCGTGGGGATGTTGAGATTGGTGAAGCCGAGCACCGCGAGCGTCACTTCCATGCCGATGGACCAGATCATGTTGGCGATGGCGGTGGCCAGGACGATCGGCATCACATAGGGCAGATGCTCCTCGAACATGATCTTGCGCGGGGTCATGCCCGAGAACGTCGCGTGCCGGGTGAACTCGCGATGGCGCAGCCCCAGCGAGACCGAGCGGATCAGCCGCGCGTCGAAGGGCCAGCCCAGGCACCCCATGATGAGCGCCAGCGTGAACATGTCGAGATTGCTGCGCAGCACAAAGTAGACGAGGATCAGGATGGGGAAGATGGGCAGCGACACGAAGATGTCGTTGAAAAACATCAGGACCCGATCCACCCAGCCGCCCAGATAGCCGGCCAGCAGGCCCACGGTGATCGAGATGATCCGGCTGATCGCCGCGACCATGACCCCGAAGGTGAGGGTGTTGCGGAAGGCGTAGCTGAGCTGCCAGAACAGATCCTGCCCGCGTGAATTGGTGCCGAACCAATAGCTCAGCGACGGCGGCATGTCGGGCGGCACCACATAGATCATGGTCGGGCCGACGGGCGCAAAGAAGCTGGCAAGGGCAAAGAGCGTGATGATGCCGACCAGAACGCACCCGATGGCGAATTCGATGTTGTAGCGCGTGAGGTCCCTGATGATTGCGAACATCGGCTATTTCACCTTTACGCGCGGGTCGAGCAGCGGGTGGATGAGGTCAATCACAAAGATCGCTCCGGCCACGGCGATGACGGCGATCGAGGACACGGCGAGAACCAGCGTGGTGTCGCCGGCATTGACCGCGTTTACCAGAAGCGAGCCAAGCCCGGGATAGGCGAAGACCTGTTCGGTGATGATGGTGCCCGAGAAGATGCCCCCGAGCGCCATGGCGAGGCCGGTGAGCTGGGGCACCATCGCGTTGCGGATCACGTAAAAGAAAACGACGCGCTCGGTGCGGACCCCGGCCAGCTCGGCATAGGTGACGTAGTCCTCGGTCACGATGTTGGAGACCATGGCCCGCATGCCCAGAAACGAGATGCCGAGCCCCACGATGACCAGCGACGCGGCGGGCAGGATCGAGTGGTGGATCACCGAGGCGATGAATTCGAAGGTGAAGCCGGGCCGCACATTGATCGAAAAGCCGCCCGAGATGGGCATGACGGGCCAGAAATACCCGAACAGCAGCACCAGCAGGAAGGCGACGATGTAATAGGGGATCGGCTGCACGCCCATGGCCAGCACGCCGAAGGCCTTGAGGAAACGATTGTTCTGATAATACCCGCCGAGGCCGCCCAGGATGTTGCCGATGGTCCAGCTCAGCAGGATCGAGGTGACGAGCAGCCCGACCGTCCAGGGCAGGGCGCGCATGACCAGATCGATGGCCGGGGTGGGGAAGGCGAGCAAGGACGGGCCAAGGTCGCCGACCAGGAAGCGTCCCCAGAAGTTCAGGAATTTTTCGTGCAGCGGAAGGTCGGTGCCGAACAGCGCCGCTAGGGCGTCGCGCAGGTCCTGGATGGCGAGCGGATCGCCGCCCGATTGTGCCGCCACGCGGTTGACGATCATGTCGACGGGCGAAATCGGCGAGAGATGAGTGATGAAGAAGGCGGCCGAGATGCCGGCGAAGACGACCGCGGCCAGTTGCAGGAGCCGCTTGAGGACGAAAGTGAAATAATCTCGCATGCCTGAACTGGGACCTCTGGAGATGGGAGAGGGCGGTGCCCGGCCCGAAAGCCAGGCACCGCGCCCCGGGAGGTTCTACTGTGCGGGTTCGAGCTGGGTGAAGATGTAGCGCGAGTTCGCCCAGTTGGTCACAGGGTTGGCATAGGGCCGCTCCACAGCGTCGGGGAAGCCGGTCCAGTACTGCTCGGAATAGGCTGCGAAGACGTTGTAGCTCATCATTGGAATGATGGGCATTTCATCGACCATGAGCCGAACGAAGTCGTAGCCGAGTTCGAGGTTTTCCTGGGTTCCGAATTCGGTGACGCGCAACTCGTCGATGATGCGGTCGAGTTCGGGATGCTCGAAGCGCTGGAAGTTGCGCGCAGGCTGGCGTTCGCCAGGCTCAACGATGAACTCCGAGTGCCAGCTGTCCAGGAAGAACGAGAGGTCCGGGTCGCCGCCCCAGGACTCGATGGTCCAGGAGGTGATGGCCTCGAAGTCCCCGAGGTTGAGGGTGGTTCCGAAGATCACGGGATCGACCTCTGCGGTCACCGCCACGCCGGCCTGGCTCCACTGTTGGGCCGCCATTGTGCCGAAGCGGTTGATGACGCCGGTTTCCGCCGTCTTGAGCGTGAAGCCGAAGCGTTCGCCATCGGGGGTATACCAGTCATTGCCCTGCCGGGTGAATCCGGCATCCTCGAGCAGCTCACCGGCGGCTTCCAGGTTCTGGGCCCACCAGCCATAGCCGAAGGCCTGGCGGATTTCGGTTTCGTCGGTGGGCACCGCGTCGCCGAACTGCGGGCGGACCATCTCGGCGACCTGCAGTCCGATGTCGGGATCATAGGGATTGATGACCGAGGAGCCCGTATCGAGCTCGTAGTCGATCAGCCAATCCTGCAGGGGCTGGTGATAGTCCGCGAGATGGGTCCCGGTGGGCGGGATGGCGATGGGCGAGAGCGTTGCCGCGCCCCGATAGGACGCCATCGAGATCTGCCGCGCATCGAGCATGAGCGCCAGGGCCCAGCGCACGCGCCGATCCTCGAACAGCTCGTTCTGGTTGTTGAAGATGATCGAGGGCAGCGTGGGATCGGGGTGGGCATATGGGAAGCCCGGGAACCAGCCGCGGGCATTCTCGTCCTGATCCACGAGGCTGAACATGGCCTCGGGCGTCAGGTCGTGGATCATGTCGAGATTGCCGTTGACCATCTCGATCAGGCGGTTGTCGACGTTCGGGATCGAGCGATAGATGATGTACTGGGGGCCGGGCTCGCCATACTGGGCCAGCGAGGTGCGCTCCCAGTCTTCACGCTTTTCCCAGACATACCAAGCCCCGTTGGGATCGTAGGAATGAAGGGTGTAAGGGCCCAGGCCGACCGGCGGATTGAAGGCGTTGGCGGTGGGGTCCTCGGATTGCTCGAAGATGTGCCTGGGCATGATCCAGGTCGCGTTCCAGCGCACGGTGAACGTGGAATGGAAGCGCGAATTGGGCTCGTTGAGGTGGAAAACGACGGTGTAGTCGTCGATCGCTTCCACGCTTTCCACATTGCGGTTGAGACCCGCGGCGGCGCCGAAGGCCGGATTGCTCTTGAGAGTTTCGACCGTATAGACGACGTCGTCTGCGGTGAATTCCACGCCATCGGACCAGTACAGGCCTTCCCGGAGGCGCACCGTCATCTCGGTGAAATCGTCATTGTATTCCCACTGGTCTTCCGCCAGCGAGCTGTAGAGCGATCCATCCAGCCCCTCATTGGGGTCGATGTACCAGAGGGTGTCCATCATAAGCTGATGGAGGCCGCCGGCCTGAACCTGTCCGGCACCTGCAACCCAGATATTGAAGAAGTCTGGATTGGCCGCCGGATTATCCGGATTGTGCACGATCAAGGTCTGTTCGCGGGGAAATTCCGTTATCGGCGGCAGGTCCACCGCTGCGTTCTGAGCCAATGCCGCACTGCCCACCATAGCGGCGAGGGCAGCCGACGCCATAAGCGTCTTCCACGTTCTCATCATCGTCCTCCCATTCGAGAAGGCGCTCCTCTGCGCCTGACTATGAATGCTACCTTAGTCTTGGTATCTGTCAACATGTTTGGCGATATAGATCATAGTATCGGATACAAAAGCGGACGGCTGTCGTGTCACCGGTCGAAAGTGACCGACGCGTGGGGAGAGGGTGGTCAGCCTCCTATTCTGATCATCTGGTAGGAATAGGGTGGCAGGGAAACCGTTAGCCTGCCCCCTCCCATCCGAGCGCCGCTGCCGGCGCGGGGCGCGACTTCGTCGGGCCTGTCTTTGGAGTTGACCGCATTGATATCGGAATGGGTCAAAACCTGGTGATCGAGAAGGCTCATGTGGTCGAAGCCGAGCATATCGACGTCCAGCTCGATCGCCTCGGTGGGGTGCCGGTTGACCGCAAAGACCGACACGCCGCCATCCTCGGTGTGGACCGCGGCGACGTCGGCGTACTTCACATTGCTGAACTGGTCGCTGTCATAGGTCGGGCAGTCCACGGCGAGGTCGAGCGCGGTGCCGCGTCCGAACCGCGATGCGAAATAATAGGGATAGTAGATGGTCTGGCGCCAGGCCGGGCCGCCGCGCTCGGTCATGATGGGCGCGATGACGTTCACGAGCTGGGCGATGCAGGCGATCTTGACCACGTCCGCCTTGCGGATGAAGGCGTTGAGGATCAACCCCACCTGCAGGACGTCCTCGAAATTGTAGATGTCCTCGAGAAGGCCAGGGGCGTGCGGCCAGCCATCGCCGCCTTGGAGAATCGCGCGATCCTGCTGGCTCGAGTGATACCAGACGTTCCATTCGTCAAACGAGATGTAGACATCCTTTTTCGAGCGTCGCTTGGCTTTGACGAACTGGATCACCCCGGCGACGGTATCGATATAGGTCTCGAGCTTGCTGGTGAGCGCCAGGTAGTTGCCCGTGTTCTTCTCGTGGTTGGCGAAATACATGTGCAGCGAGATGTAATCGACCACGTCATAGGTGTGTTCCAGGACGGTTGCTTCCCAATCTGGATAGGTGGGCATGCCCGAATGGCTCGAGCCGCAGACCACGAGTTCGAGCCCGGGGTCGAAGGCGCGGATGGCCTTGGCCGTCTCGGCGGCCAGGCGCCCATACTCGGCGGCGTTCTTGTGGCCGATCTGCCAGGGGCCGTCCATCTCGTTGCCAAGGCACCAGAGCCGGACGTTCCAGGGCTCCTCGCGACCATTGGCACGGCGCAGATCGCTCCAGTAGGAGCCTCCCGGGTGGTTCACATATTCCACGAAGTTGCGCGCCGCATCGAGCCCGCGGGAGCCCAGATTGACGGCCAGCATCATCTCGGTGCCGACCGACTGGCACCAGTCTGCAAATTCGTGGATCCCGACCTCGTTGCTTTCGGAGGTGTGCCAGGCCAGATCGAGCCGCACCGGGCGATCTTGCCTGGGGCCGATACCGTCTTCCCAATTGTAGGCGGAAACGAAATTGCCGCCGGGATAGCGCACCACGGGAACGTCGAGTTCGCGGACGAGGTCGATGACGTCCTCGCGCATGCCGTCGGCGTTCGCGGTGGGGTGGTTGGGCTCATAGATGCCCGAATATATGGCCCTGCCCAGGTGCTCGAGAAACGCGCCATAGATTCGGTTGTCGATCGTGCTGATCGTGAAATCCCGGTGCGCCGTGGCGGTGGCCTTCATCATCATCCTCCCAACATATTCCGTTTATCGGATTTATATCGGAAAAGATGATTGCAGGGTCAGCGGTTGTCAACGACCGAATGGCCATCGCCCGCGGGAAAATGGATATGGTCAGTCGGCCTTGTCGATCCGCATGACGATGTCCTGATCGTAATTGCCGAAGCCCCGGCCGAAAATGTTGATCCCGCCCGGATGACGGGCGTCGTCACGGATGCCGACCCGCAGCCTGATGGAATGGTGAGCGCTCACATCGAGGTCCGCGAGGGTGACGCCCGAAATCCGGACGCCATCGACGAAGCTGCCCGTGCCGTTGACCCGGAAGGTCTTGAGCTTGCCGTATTGCGAGCCCTTGAGCTTCCACCAGTCTGGGGTGTAGACGCCGCGCTTGTCGCCGTAATCGCCGGGCGAGGTCCAGGTCCCCACTTCGATGCCGTTGACCCAGACGGTGATGTCAGAGGGCCAGTCGGCGCTGGTTCCCGGTACTTCCGAGGAGAGCTCCATGGAAAATTCGATGGCCTCGATCTCGGTGTTGGAGAGCTTGGCATTGTTGGGGAACTGGTACTCGATATGGCCTCGGGTGAACCACAACAGGCTGGCGCGCATGCGCTCGGGGTCGAGGAAGGTGTCGGGCACGTCCAGAAGGCCCACAACTCCGTCCGGAGTGCACAGGCCGCACGGGGCGATGACTTCGCAATTGGTGTAGAGCCCGAGCGGCATGGCGACCTCGATATGTCCGCTCCGCGCCGGTCCCACCGCATCCTTGAAGGCGATCAGGATCTCGTCGAAATTGGAATGACAGATTTTCTGGTTGCCCTTGCGCGCCTTGAGAATGTCCGAGCGGATAAGGTCGGCCTCCTCGAGAATCGAGACATTGGCCGAAACCGTGGATTGGGGCAGCTCGAGAATACGGGCGATCTCGTTGATGTTCTGGGAGCCCTGCTCATGAAGGAGCTTGAGGATCCGGATCCTGACGGGCGAGGCAAGGCCCTTGAGCACATCCATCCCCTGCTCGGGGTCGATCACCAAAAAATTTCGGGACATGTATTCACGATTCCCCGGGTAAGATTCGCAGAGCTGTATCAGGGTTTCGGATAAAGTCCAATCGCGACGGACGATGGCAAAGGGCGGCCTTGCAACCGAGCAGGCCGAGAACAACGTCAGCCGCCGTTCCTGTTGGTGCTCTGGCGGGCCATGACCTCGAAACCCATGTTGCGGATCTTCTGGTCGTCGGGACGACCATCGAGCGCCCGGCGGATCACCTGCACCGATTCGAACCCGATTTCGTATCTCAGCGTGCGCAAGCTGGAGAGTGAAGGATGCGCTGCGGCCATCAGGTCGAGATCGTTGAAGCCACAAATGCCAAGTTGATCGGGCACCGCGATGCCCCTGGAATGGGCTTCGAACAGCACACCGATGGCCAGGATGTCATTGTTGCAGAAGACAGCGTCGGGCGGTCTGGGAAGGTCCAGGGCGTCAGACAGCATCGCTCGGCCCAGTCCCGGGCTCGAGAACGGATGGGACCCGAAACGCCGGTTCGGTCCGGCCATGGTGCTCCCGAGATCGAAGCTGACCCGGTCCTCGACCCTGAAGATCAGGTCCGGCCTGTATATGCCGGCCTCCCGGGTGGCCTGTTCGAAGCCCCTCAGGCGGCCTTCGGCACGCTGGTGCATCCAGCCGGTGAAGAACGCCAGCCGCTCATATCCCTTTTCGATCAGGTGGCGGGTGGCTGCGTAGCCGGCGTCCACATGGGAGTATCCGACGATCCGGTCGATGGGGTCGTCGGAAACGTCCATGATCTGGACGACCGGGCAGCCGGCACGCTCGAGCAACTGGCGGGACGCCTTGCTCTGATGGGTGCCAGAGACAATGACGGCGCTGGGGCGCTGGCGCAGAAACACGCGCAACAGGCGTTCTTCCTCTTCGGCGTCGTATCGGGTGTTGCCGATCTGGACCTGCAGAGGGGTGCCCTCCAGGCCGTCATAGATGCCTTTGACCACTTCGGAAAAGATGTGCTGGGTCAGTGTAGGCACGAGAACCACAACGACATCGGAGGATTTGGAGGCCAGGGCGCGGGCGCTGAGATTGGGAACATAGTTGAGTTCTTCTACCGCGCGCTCCACGCTGGCGCGCAACGCGTCTGAGACCAGGTGGGGCGTTCGCAAAGCACGGGAGGCTGTCATAGTGCCGACGCCGGCAAGTGCCGCAACCTGCGCTATTGTGGGGCGGCCGTCTCCCCGCCGCTTCCTCGAATTCCCACTCATCCGTCCGGCCCCCCTGCGTTGCCCGTGTCCCATGGCATTTGTATTTCACATTATAAGCGATGGTCACACAAGAACTCGAGGTGGCCGGAAACGGGGGCTTGATGGTGCGGCGGGAAGCAGCTTGCAGCCGTCCGGATGCGAGTTGGAAACTTTGCGAAATCGAAGTTGACACCCCGCGCACGGTAGCGCTACCGTGACGTGCGGCTTCCGACAGGGAGAATTTTCGTGAGGGTCAATGGAGTCGCATCCTGCTGCATTTGGTAGCGGTACCTTAGGAGGACAACACGCAATGAAACTCAATCGGCGTCATTTTTTGGGCGGCTCCGCAGCTCTTGCGGGCTTCGGTGCTATGCCCGCAATCACGCGCAGTGCCTTCGCGCAATCGGATGACATGCTGCGCATGGCGTTCTCGGCGCGCGGCAACAACACGCTCGACCCGGCCAAATCCATCCAGGGATCGGACGAATGGTCGATCATCCACATCTTTGACAAGCTGGTCGAGCTGCCGAGGGGCCGGTTTGCCCTCGACAACAGCGAATTCCGACCGAGCCTTGCCACGTCCTGGGAGGTCTCCGAGGATTCAACCGCATGGACGTTTCAGCTTCGCGAGGGCGTCCAGTTCCACAAGGGCTATGGTGAGATGACGTCCGACGATGTCGTCTTCACGTTCGAGCGGCTGCTCGATCCCGAGCAGATCGGCACGCGGCGCGTACTGTTCGAGAACATCTCCTCGATCGAGGCCGAAGGCGACTATCAGGTGACCTTCCGGCTCTTTACGCCTGATCCGCTGTTCCTGTCCGGGCCCTTGAGCTCATATGCGTCGAGCATCGTTCCGCGCGCTGCGCTGGAAGAGAAAGGCGAAGGCTTCGAGAGAGATCCTATCGGCACAGGGCCATACGTGTTCGAGCGACTCGATGCCGATCCCTCCCAAGGCGTGATCATGGTGGCCAATGAGGACTATTTTGACGGCCCGCCGGCGATGCCGCGGCTGCAGGCGCAGTACATCCTCGACACTACGGCGCACACTCTGGCGCTGATGTCGGGTGAGGTGCACATGATCGAAGGCGTGCGGGGTCCGGGCTGGGTGCCCTCCATCCAGCAGCAGAACCCCAATCTTCTCTTCGACGTCGCTTCGCCGGGAAGCTTCTTTTCGCTGCACCTGAACCTCACCTATCCGGATTTCGAGGATATCCGCGTCCGGCAGGCGTTGTTCTATGCGATCGACCGGGACGAGATCGCGGCGGCCATGGCGCCGATCAGTCAACGCACATACGGCGTGCTTCCGCCCAGCTTTCCGGGCGGTTTTACCGACGAGACAATCCCCGACGAGATCCGCTACGACTACAGTGTCGAACGGGCCCAGCAGCTCCTGTCGGAAGCCGGCAAGGAAGGTCTCTCGTTCAACTGCTTTACCAGCCAGCGTGAGGATTACAGCTCGGTCACCCTGATCGTGCAGGAACAGCTTCGCCGCGCCGGCATCGACATGCAGCTCAACATCATGGACCACACCGGCTATCACGCGGAGAATAACAAAGGCGTCAACACGCTTTCACAGCGCTCCTCGGCCTATCCGCCGGTGCCGACCCAGCCCTATCTCGAAATGCTCAGTGCGGATGCCGCGGCCAAGGAAGACGGCTCGGGCGGGCCCAATTTCAGCCAGTATGGCGTGGAAATGCCGGGTATCGACGACTTGCTCGATCAGGCCAACAACGAGCCCGACTTCGACGCGCGCCTCGAGTTGATACGCCAGATGGACGAGCAGGTGATGTCAGACGCGGTCTACCTCCCCGTGTCAACGAACGGTTATCTGATCGTGAGAAGCCCGGACGTGGACCTTGGATATGAAATGGAGTCGGGCTTCGCACACTGGCGGCTCGATCAGGCGCGCCTGACCTAGACAACGGCATCGGCATCGGCTGCACTTCGGCTGTCCTGAGCATCCAACAAGGAAGTACCCATGTTCCGACTTGTCGCGTTGCGTATGCTTGATGCGATACCCACAATGCTGCTGGCGCTGACTCTGGTTTTCATAACCTTGCGCATGCTCCCCGGGGACCCGGCAATCGCCGCCCTCGGGGAGTACGCCACGCCCCAGCAACTCGAATTGTTCCGCGAGCAGATGGGGCTCAACCTGCCTCTCTGGCAGCAATACTTCGTGTTCCTGTGGGATGTCGTGACGCTCGACTTCGGGGAGTCGCTGATCAGCAGTTTTTCGGTGGGGCAACTGATCGCCCTGCATCTGCCCTTCACGATCGAGCTGACCATCGCGGCCATGCTGATGGGGACGATCATGGCGCTGCCGCTGGGGGTCATCGCCGCCACACAGCGGGGCAAGAGCGCCGATTCGAGCACACGCATCTTCGCGCTCCTAGGGTTCGCCGTTCCCGATTTCTATCTCGGAGCGCTGATGCTCATCGTCTTCGCCCTGAACCTGGGCTGGTTTCCGATCAGCGGCGGCGGGAGTGATTTCTGGGACCGCATGCACCACCTCGCGCTCCCCGCGTTCACGCTCGGCATCCTCAAGGCGGCGTTCCTGAGCCGGCTGACACGGTCCTCGCTGCTCGAGGTCCTCCAGAAGGACTACATCCGGACGGCGCGGGCAAAGGGGGGCAGGGAGAGGCGTGTCATCTATCGCCACGGACTGCGCAACGCGCTGCTGCCGATCGCCACGGGCCTGGGGCTTTCCACGCTGGCGACGCTGTCGGGGTCGGTGGCGATCGAGCTGATTTTCAATCGTCCCGGGCTTGGCAATCTGCTGGTGGGTGCCATCGAGCAGCGAGACTATCCGGTCATGCAGGCAGGGATCGTCGTGTTCGCGTTTTTCGTGGTCCTCGTGAACCTGGCTCTCGACATCATCTACATCTTCATCGATCCGCGCATCAGGAGCGAGTAAATGAGTGCCGTCGCTGAAAAACCTGCGCGCATGGACGACAACGGCCTGATCGTTCAACTCTGGGCGGCGATCCGGCGGGAGCCCATCACCCAGTTCTTCCTTTTCATCCTGATCATCATCATGGTCGTGGCGGCGTTCGCCGACTTCATTGCTCCCTACAATCCGGTCCAGCAGAGCCTCTTGCGTCTTAACCAGATGCCCTCGGCAGATCATTGGCTGGGCACGGACCATTACGGCCGGGATGTGCTTTCGCGGATCATCTACGGCGCGCGGAACTCGCTGCTGATCGGCATCATCTCGCCGATAATCGCGGCTGTCGTGGGCACTTTCCTGGGCGTGGTGGCGGGCTATTTCGGGGGATGGGCCGACCGGTTGATCAGCCGGGTGGTCGATCTGCTCCTCGCCTTTCCAGCGCTGCTGCTGGGCATTCTCGTGGCTGCGGCGCTGGGGTCGGGATTTTGGGACATGGTGGCTGTGCTCACGGTCGCCTTTGCTCCCCAGTTCGCCCGCATTGCCAGGGCATCGACGCTGGCGATGCGCTCCGAGCCGTTTGTCGAGGCGGCGGTATCGTGCGGGGTCGGTCCCCTGCGGATCATTGCACGCCACATCCTGCCCAACATTTCGGGCTCGATCGTTGTGGTGCTGACGCTCTGGATCGCAACGGCCATCCGACTGGAGGCTACGCTGAGCTTTCTGGGGCTGGGCACGCAAGCGCCCAATCCGAGCTGGGGCAACATCATCCGTGACGGGCTCAACAATATCTTCGGTTCGTCCTGGCCCATCATCGCGGCAGGTGCCGCAATCACACTTACCGTTCTGGCGTTCAATATGGTGGGCGACGCCGTACGGGACGTGCTGGACCCGGAGACGCGCGATGACTGAACCGGTTCTCAAGGTCGACAACCTGTCCATCGAATTCGGACCCGAGGGCGGAGCGCTGCGCGTCATCAATGATGTCAGTTTTTCTGTCGGCGCCGGAGAGTGTCTCGGGATCGTGGGGGAATCGGGGTCCGGCAAGAGCATGACCTCGCTCGCGATCATGCGGCTGATCCCGAGCCCTCCGGGCCGCATCGCGACCGGGCGCGTGGAGCTGGAGGGGCGCAACCTGCTCGATCTGCCCATGTCGCAGATGCCGGCCATTCGCGGTAACGACATCGCCATGATCTTCCAGGAGCCCATGAGTTCGCTCAACCCGGTGATGACGATCGGGGACCAGATTTCCGAGGCGATCATGCTGCACGAGCCGATGAACGCGCAGCAGCGGTATAAGAGGACCCTCGAAATGCTGACGCTGGTCGGCATTCCCGATCCCGAGAAGCGGTTCAAATCCTATCCTCACGAGTTTTCGGGAGGCATGCGCCAGCGGGTGATGATCGCCATGGCGCTTTCGTGCAATCCCAAGGTGCTGATCGCGGACGAGCCGACCACGGCGCTCGACGTGACGATCCAGGCCCAGGTCCTCGAGCTGATGCGCGACCTGCGCACCAAGTTCCAGACCTCGATCGTGCTGATCTCGCACGATCTGGGCGTGATCGCGGACATCGCGGACCGTGTGCTCGTCATGTATTGCGGGCGCGTGGTCGAGATCGCCAATGTCGACGAAATCTTCGCCGACCCAGCTCACCCCTATACCGAGGGCTTGTTGCGATCGATTCCCAGCGAAACCAATGAGGGCCAGCGCCTCTACCAGATTCCTGGCACGGTGCCCGCTGTCGCCGATCGGGGCACCGGCTGCACGTTCTACGACCGTTGTCCCAAGCGCATGGATATCTGCAAGAACGAGCTGCCACCCCATTTCAAGGTATCGGAAACGCACTCTGCGGCCTGTTTCGCCATACCGGAGGCATCGCGATGACCGAAAAGCTGCTTGAAGTCCGCAACCTTTCCAAAATCTTCGCGCCCCGGTTCCGGATCAATCCGCTCAAGAAGGACAGCTCGGTGCGGGCGGTCGACAATGTCTCGTTCGATATCGACCGCGGCGAGACACTCGCGCTTGTCGGGGAATCGGGGTGCGGTAAGTCCACCACCGGCCGGCTGGTGCTGCGCCTTCTGGACGCCAGCGAGGGTCAGGTGACCTTCGACGGGCAGAACGTCAATGCGCTCTCGTCATCGGAGTTGCGCAAGCTGCGCAGCCAGATGCAGATCGTGTTCCAGGACCCGTTCGGCTCGCTCAGCCCCCGCCGAACGGTCGAGCAGATCATCGCCGAACCCATGGCCGCATTCGGCATAACGCGCCGTGCCGAGCAGCGCGAGCGCATCACGACGCTGCTCCAGCAGGTCGGTCTCTCACCCGATGACATGAGAAAATATCCGCGCCAGTTTTCGGGCGGTCAGCGCCAGCGGATCGGGATCGCAAGGGCGATCGCTCTTGGGCCCAGCTTCGTGGTGGCCGACGAGCCGGTGTCTGCCCTGGACGTTTCGGTGCAGGCCCAGATCGTGAACCTGATGCAGGATATCCAGAAGCAGCACCGGATGGCCTATCTGTTCATTTCGCACGATCTTGCCATCGTCCGGCACATCGCCGATCGGGTAGCGGTGATGTATCTGGGGCGGATCATCGAGATCGGGCCCAAGGCGACGGTTTTCTCGGCCCCTCAGCATCCCTACACCCAGGCGCTGCTGTCGGCGGCTCCGGCCATCGACCCCAAGAAACGGGCGCGCCGGATCGTTCTGACCGGAGACGTTCCGAGCCCTTCGGCAATTCCGAGCGGCTGCAGTTTCCGGACGCGCTGCCCCCTGGCTCAGCCGATCTGTGCCCAGGAACAGCCCCCGCTCAAGACTGTGGCCGCAGGCCAGCTCACGGCGTGCCATTTTGCCGAACCCCATCCCATCAAGATCCAGTCCTCGCCCACACCCCTCACCACGGCCTGACTGATGGCGGTTCGACGGCGGTGTGGTTCCGATAAGGTAGCGCTAACAGGGCGCTACGATCCCGCCCAGTATTACGATAAGGACGACAATCGATGACCAGCATACAGCGGCTTGTGGCCGCCGCAGGCGATGGCACCCCTCAGAACGAGCAGATCCAGTGGGCCAAGCGGGAGGTCGGCCTCGCGCTCGAGGCCAACCCGCTCGGCCCAAAGGGGTTGGCCATTGCGATGGGCGCGGCGGAAGAGGTGCGCGCGGCGGCAGACCGGGTCGGCGTCCGGCTCGAAGAAGCGGCAGAGAGCCTGGCGCTGTTTACCGAGGATGATGTTCTTTACGCCTGGGGCGCGGACATGCGCGGGCTGGTGTTTGCGCTCACCGAGATTGCCGACCGGATCGTCCATTCGTCGGACGGGCAGCTGGGGCATTTCCCGCTGGCGGAAACACCGGCCGCACCGATCCGGTCGATGGCGCGGCTCTTTTGCTCCGAGCAGGAAGACAAGCCCTGGTTCTACGACAGGCAGGGGTGGCGCGATTATCTCTCCATGCTCGCCTATAACCGGTTCAACAGGTTCTCGCTGACCCTGGGCATGGGGTACAATTATCCCTACCACAATGCCTGGATCACAGACGTCTACTTCTACTTCCCCTATCCGTTCCTCATCGACGTCCCCGGTCACAATGTCAGGGTCTCCGGGCTCTCGGACGACGAGCGCCGGGACAATCTCGAGATGCTCAAGTTCATCGGGCGGGAGGCGCGTCGCCGGGGGCTGGATTTCCAGCTCGCCTTGTGGACGCAGCGTTACGATTTCGAGGATTGCCCGCGCGCCAATCATGCGATCACGGGCATTACCGACGACACGCTCGCGCCCTATTGCCGCAAGGCCATCTCCAGCCTTTTACGCGAATGTCCCCAGATCACGGGGCTGACCTTCCGCGTGCATGTGGAGGGCGGCATCGCCGAGGGGGATTACGGGTTCTGGGAACAGGCCTTTGCCGGTGTCGCCGATTGCGGACGCCCGGTGGAAATCGACATGCACGCCAAAGGTCTCGATCACAGGATGATCGATATCGCCCGGGCAAGCGGCATGCCCATCACCGTGTCGCCGAAATATCTAGCCGAGCACATGGGGCCGCCCTACCACCAATCCGCGATCCGGGAGAAGGAGTATCCTCCCGAGACGGCGCGGTCCCAGCGCGAGCAATTGAGCGAAGGGTCGCGAAAATTCCTGCGCTATTCCTATGGCGACCTGCTTGCCCGGGATCGCGACTACAAGGTGCTCTACCGCATCTGGCCAGGGACCCAGAGGTTCCTCCTTTGGGGGGATCCGGCCATGGCCGCCGGCTATGGGCGCAGTTCGCAGTTCTGCGGCTCGGACGGCGTGGAATGGTGCGAGCCGCTTTCGTTCAAGGGGCGCATGGGGACCACCATGGCTGGCCAGCGCGCTGGCTACAGCAAGCAGGGCCTTGCCACCGGGCGCGACTGGGAGCGGTATGCCTACCAGTACCGGGTCTGGGGCAGGCTGATCTATAATCCCGATGCGCCGCGCGAGAGCTGGATGCGGTATCTCAAGCGCGAATGCGGGGACGCAGCAGAGCCGTGTGAAAGAGCGCTCGCGCTCGCCAGCCGCATCCTGCCGCTGATCACGCTCACCCACGGGCCCTCGGCGTCCAACAATTTCTACTGGCCGGAAATCTATACCAATCTTCCGCTTCTGGAAGGTTCGGGCCGCAGGGCGTACGCCTTCGACATGGAAGGGCCGTTGCGGTTCGGCAATGCGCCGACCTTCGATTCCATGCTCTTTGCCACGGCGCGCGAGTTCGTGGCCGAGCTTCATGAGGTAGGCACCTGCACGCGCTATACCCCGCTCGACGTCGCCGACTGGCTCGATGGGCTGGCGCAGGGATGCGAAGCGGAACTTGCCGCCATGGGCAGTGGTGTCGGCGCAAGCGGCGAGACCAAGCGCATCCGGGGCGATGTGGGCATCCTTGCGGGCATGGCACGCTATTTCGCCGCCAAGTTCAGGGCCGCCTGCTGGGCCGAGCTGTATGTGCTGACCGGCGCCTCTACGCTGATCGATATCATGATCGCGCATATGGAGGTCGCCGTCGAGGGGTGGCGGGGCGCGGCGGCGGTATCGCGGGAGCTGTTCCCCGACGACATCACGTTCGGTCCGCAGAGCTGGCTGCGCGGCTCCTGGCACGGTCGGCTGGCTGAGATCGAGGCGGAACTGCTCGAGCTCGAGGCCATACGGGGCGCGCATGTGGAAACCGTGCGTCCGGACGAGAAGGGGCAGCGGACGGCCGATGCCATTCTGGGCCGTCCGGCCACCGGTAGCGATGAGCTGGCCGAGGATATGCCCTCGACGTTTCGTGCCGGCGAAGACGTGGTGGTGAAGGTCCGCGGCGAAGCTTCGGCCGCGCGCGTGCTGCATTACCGGCATGTCAACCAGGCCGAGCGCTGGCAGTCGGTTGCGATGACCTGGGAGGCGGGACGGTTCTCGGCGGTCATCCCGGGGGCCTATACCGACTCCCGGTTCCCCCTGCAGTGCTTCGTTTCGGGTCAGAGCGCAGGCAGGACGGTGCTTTCGCCCGGGCTCGACGCCAATTTCTCGAACGAGCCCTATTACACGCTGGCTCAGGTGGACTAGGCCGTGGGCGAGATCGTGGTCATCGGGGCCGGAGTGATGGGCAGCTCGGTCGCCTATTGGCTGACCGAGCGCGGCCATTCGGTGCACATCGTCGAGAACGCCTATCCGGGCGCGGGCGCGTCGGGTGCGAGTTTTGCCTGGGTGAATGCCAATGCCAAATCGCCCGGCCACTATCATGATCTCAATGCCGCGGGCATGAAGGCGCACAGGGCACTGGCCGACCGGCTGGGCACCGACCGGTGGATCGCAGGGCGCGGACATCTGGAAATTCGAACCGGGCAGGGGGCGATCGGGGCCCTGGCCGACAAGGTTGCCAGACTGCACGCGCGGTCCTATGGCGCCGAGATCCTCGATCGCCATGCGGTTGGCGCGCTGGTGCCCGAGCTGGCCCTGCCCGGGGACGGGGAGTTGGGGGCGGTCTTTTATCCCGATGAGTTCTGGATCGATCCCACGGTCTACATTGCGACGGTGCTCGCCCATGCTGTCAGATCGGGAGCGCGGGTGACCAGCGGGGACCGCGTTGCAAGACTCGTCCTGTCGGCGCCGGAGACGGTGTCCGGCGTGGAGCTGGCAAGCGGGGCGGTGATCGGGGGCGATCTGGTGGTCAACTGCACCGGTGCGGCCGTAGCCGATCTCACCGGTCAGCTCTCCTGGACGATCGCGATGGCCTCGACGCCCGGGCTGCTGGTCTACACACGCGCCGCACCGACCACGCTCGATACCATCGTGCGGTTCGATGGGCTCGAAATCCGGCCCGATGGGGGCGGGCGATTTCTGCTGCACGATCATGGCGTCGATGGGCAACTGGCGACCGAGGCGCAGGTCGCGGTGCTGGCGCAGCATTTGCTGGACACGGCGCGTAAGCGGTTCCCCGCGCTGGCCAATGTGGGCATCGAGAGCTGGCGTACGCCGCTGCGCCCGCTGCCCGGTGACGGTTTGCCGTTGGTGGGCCGACCTGGCGGGGCGTCTTCGTACTATGTGGTGGCGACCCATAGCGGGGTCACGCTGGCGCCCCATCTTGGGGCACTGATCGCTTCGGATATCGACGGCGAGGATCCGGAAGTTTTGCGGCCCTACCGGCCCGATAGGCTGATGACCCGGACATAGCACCTCTCCGGCCATCGAGGCTTCACGATCAGGGCAGAACGAAAAACGCCCCTTCATCCAACGCGGAATGAAGGGGCCATTCTTCAGTGCCAGTCGATGACCACGACCTCGTGGTCGGTGACCGCCTCGATATCGACCTCGGCGTATCCGTTTTCCATTGCAGGCGTCACGTCAGTGTCGGCAACGCGCAGGCGGGCAGCGGCGGCGGTTTTGCCGTCGGGCGCCTTGATGCGCACGCTCAGAGGGCCCGATGCGACCAGAGTGTGCTGCCGGCCCGGAATGGGGCTGGTGGTCAGGCGGTGGTTGAGGTGCAGGATCGATCGACCGGGCTGACAGTAAAGCGTGGGCGAGACAAGCCCGTTGCCTCCATGGAGGTCCACGGCCGGATGGCCGCCGATGGCCCATTTGACCGCGTTGGCGATCAGCCGGGCGTGGTCGGGCAACTCGTCACGCGCAAAGCAGCGGTCAAGATCTGCGATGAACCAGATCAGCCTGCCGCCAGCGCTCGTGGTTCGCATGGTGATGGCGGGGATATCGGTGCGCGGGTCGCGCATCCAGGAGGTTTCAGGCGGAAAGATGGGGAAGGGAGGGACATAGGTGGCGAGGACCTCGACGTCCTCATATGTCCTGAAGACAGGGAGGTGGCCGCCGAAGGGCACCGTGTCGGTCAGATCGAACCCGTCAAAGAGCGGACCGCGCCCGCCGGCAGTCCTGGAGGCTTCGGGATCCGCGGGGCCGTAGACGCCACCACGCAACTCCTGGGCGAAGCGCAGATAAGAGTGTCTGTCGCAGACCTCGAGGCTGGGGTCCGCGGGCCCGATCCCGCCATGAGCCGCATCCTCGCGCCGCACGCCGAAAAGAGCCTCGAGCGCCAGACGATCCCGCGTGTTGCCCTGGGCGTCGCGGATGCCGGTCTCGGAGGTGGCGATGACCGAGCCACCGGCCCGGGCGAACGCATCTATCGCTGCGACATGGTCGTCCGACAGCGCGCCCATGTCGGGAAGGATCAGCACTTTCACGCTTTCCGGCAGGGCGGCGATGTCGTCGGCATGGACCGGCAGATAGGTCAGCCCGGCGCGATCCATGGATTTGACCGCGCCGCGATAGGACGCCATGGTCCGGTCGGTCGCCTGGTCGCGGCCATGAAAGTCATGGTTCTGCTGGGACCAGACGATCCCGACATCGGCAACCGGCACGCGGTTGAACAGCACGTCCTGGTTGTCCTTGTGCCAGGCAAAGAGGGGCTCGGCGGTCTGGTACTGTCGGCGATCTTCGTGGCAGGAGCCGATGTGGTGCCACCAGGGCTGGATGCCGCCGGCAAACCCGGACGTGGCCCAGAGGCGAATTTCGGCCTCGGGCATGGTGGCGAGGCGGAACGCCGGAGAACCCAGCTGGTACTGGGGCGTGCTTTCGGGGATGTGCCTGTCCCACCCCACGAGCTGGTGGAGACGCTTTCCGGCCTCGGTGTTGCCCTCGAAGCCGTCGATGGCGTTGCGGCGCTGGTGATCGAGCATGACGATCTCGGACCGGCTGAGGATCGCCTGGAGATCGATGAACCGCTGGCCGTTGTAGATCACATCGCCGCTGATCATGCCCATCCAGCGGCAGTGGTCGCCGCCGGCCTTCATGGTGACGGCGTTGTTGAGTTCCCAGAGCCGGGTGCGGCACGCGAAGTTCCACCGGATCCAGTCACGATAGATGGCGCTGTTCCAGTCGTGGGCGCGGGGCAGGTCGTGGCCGGAGTGAGCGCGGAACCCCTCCCTGCAATGATCGCAATAGCAGATGCTGTCCCGCGGTAGGCCGGCCCAGCTGTTGTCGGCAAAGCCGTCGGGGCTGCTGCGCTCGATGATCTCCTCCATCACGCGCGGCAGGTAGTCGTTGTAATAGGGAGAGTTGATGCAGGTGACGTATTTGTCGGCGCGCCGATAGGGAGCGCCATCGGCATTTACAGCCATCCAATCGGGATGGGCCTGGAAAAAGTCTTGCGATACCCGATTGGAGTCCATGCGGGCGATGACGGTGAGGCCCTCCTGGCGAGCCGCGTCGACGATCTCTCCGTACAGGTCCCTTGAGCCGAGCGTTTCGGCCCTGTGGTGCAGCGGGTATTTCGAGGGATAGTAGGCGACGATACCACCGGCATTGACGATAACGCCCTGAATTTGAGTCTTTTTCCAGTGCTCGCGCCACCATTGCCCGTCATAGCGGAGGGGGTCGACCTCGACCAGATTGGTTTGGCCCCAGCGCAGGGTGGTTCGATACCAGGGTTCTGTCGTCATCGGCCGTTTCCTCTCTGGACCATGGCTTACAGGCGCGGGCGGCACACCCGGCCCTCTTCTCGGTACCGTTACCATAGCGCGCTCGTTAGCGCTACCATGAGTTGTCGAGAACGGTGACGCGACGGCTTTGACGGGGCCAGGTCAGGTTGATTTGCTGCCGGGCGAGCGCAGACGGTTCAAGGAAGCGTCGAGATACGCTGGTGCTGCGAACTGAGGCGCGGTCAATCTCACTTATGCAATTAAACTTGCATAAGTGAGATTACTTGCAAGTTATCCTGCATGAGAGTATCGTCGGCTGACAGGAGGAGCGATGTCGATACTTGAGCGCGTACAGGCCGTGGCTGAAAGCCTGACGCGGGCCGAGCATCGCCTTGTGCGCGAGATCATTGCCAAGCCGCGCGATGTTGCGCTGGGAACGGCATCGAGTCTAGCCCAGAGTATCGGGGTTCATGAAGCCACGGCATCCCGGTTGGCCAAGAAGCTGGGATTTCAGAACTACGCCGGCTTTCGCGACGCGATCCGGGACGAATTCATCGTCAGGGCCGATCCGGCGGTGCGCGTGCGCAATACTCTCGAGGCGGCGCAGGGCGGCGATTTGCTCTCGGACCTGATTGCCAGAGAGATCGAGGCGCTGACGGCGCTGCAGAGCTATGTCGATAGCGCCAGGATCGCCGGGGCGGCCAGGATCGTGTCAGCAGCCCGGCGCGTCTTCATCTTTGCGCGGGGCAATGCGGTTACCCTAGCGGTCATGTTGTCGCGCCGGTTGCTGCGCATGGGCATCGATGTCGAGATCCTGGCGGGTGACGGTCGGGACCTGGCCGAACAGGTGCTGCGGCTCGAGCGTGAGGATGTGCTGGTCGCCTTCGCGTTCCGGCGCCAGCCGCGCCATTATGGCCCGCTCATCGAGCGGGCGCACAAGGTGGGCGCGCAGACGGTTGCGATCTCGGGCTCGCTGGGTCCTGCCCTTGCGCCGGCCCCCGGGCTTCTGCTTTCGGCCCCGCGCTCGGGCTCCAATGACGGCTTTCAGACGCTGACGGTGCCGATGGCTATCACCAATGCGCTGGTCCTCACCATGGCGCAGATGAACCGGGATGAGGCGCTTGAGCGTCTGGAGACCCTGGGCAAGCTGATCGACGATTTCGAGTAGCCGTGACCCGACCGGTCGTGAAGATGACCGGGGCATTCGACGTGCCGCATTCTGCAAGTTATATTGCATGTCATGGGAATGTTGCAAACTTGTGTGCAAAAGGAGGGGCCGGCGCCGCCGGACCGCACTCACTGGAGGTTCAAATCATGGTTCTCAAACAGATGCTTTATTCCACGGCTGTCGCGGGTCTGCTGACCGCACCGGCCATCGCGCAGGATCTCGACGCCATGAGCGTGGACGACCTGCTCCCGCTCGCCCAGCAGGAAGGCACCGTGACGGTCTACTCGTTCACCAGCCGCATCGCGAGCGTCGAAGCCGCGTTCGAAGAGGCCTATCCGGGAATCGACATGATCGGCTTCGACATGAGCTCGACCGAGCAGATCACCCGTATCCGCGCCGAATCGGACGCCGGCATTTCCAATGTCGACGTGGTCTATATTTCCGATGCCCCCGTCGTGGTGACCGAATTGCTGGAAGCGGGCCTGATCGCCAACTATGTGCCCCCGCGCATGGACGGGCGTCTGGACGACGAGTTCACCAGCCCGCTGCTGGCCCAGCGCCTTTCCACCAAGGTGCTGATGTATAACGAAGAAGCCAACCCGGACGGGGCGCCGGTGGACAATCTCTGGGCGCTTACGACCGAGGACTGGACAGGTCGCGTGGTCATGGTCGATCCGCTGCAGCGCGGCGACTATCTCGACCTGATGACCGAGATCGTTCTGCAGTCCGACGCTATGGCCGAAGCCTACGAGGCCCAGTTCGGCGAAGCGATCGCCCTTGACGCGGACGCCCAGAACGCGGGCGAGCAGTTTATCATCGACCTGTTTGCCAACGATGTGATCCTCGTGTCCTCGACCGACGATGTGAACGCAGCGGTCGGCGCGACGGGCCAGGACAATCCCCCGGTCGGGTTCACCTCCTATTCGGATCGCCGTGACAATGAGGACGAGGGCTGGGCCCTGCAGGTCGCCAATGACGTGGCGCCCTCCAACGGCATCATCTTCCCGGCCCTGATCGGGCTTGCGACCAACCCCGCCAACCCCGCCGCGGCGCGGCTGGCGATCGACTTCCTGATGGGTGACGACAGCGAGACCGGCGGACCGGGCTTTGCGCCCTTCGCGGTGCCGGGTGACTATGCGACCCGCAACGACATCACCAACCACCCCGATGCGGTGGCGCTGGATGAGTTCATTGCATGGCGCATCGACCCCGTTGCTTCGGCCGAAATCCGGCAGGACGTGGCCGATCTGATCCTCGTGCTGCAGTAACATGACCGGCCCCGGCGCCATGGCGCCGGGGCCAACCAAGGAACCGGTCTCGATGACATTTTCCGGAACGATCGCCAGGGTTCGGGCGGGGCAGCTGCCCCAGGGGCTCGTGCTCAAGCTGGTGGTGCTGGCGCTGCTGGGGGTGCTTGTTGCGGCGCCCCTGATGCGCATCGTGCTTGAAACGCTCGCGCCCGATGCGATCGGGGCGTGGACGGATGTGATCGCGTCGCGCCTGTCACGGAACCTTCTATGGGTTCCCCTCTCGAACACCCTGATCCTGGGGTTCGGAACCGCAGTCATCTGCGTTGCCGCTGGCGGCTTTCTGGCTTGGCTGGTGGTGATGACCGACGTGCCGTTCCGGCGCACGATCGCGGTGATGGCGACGCTGCCATTCATGATCCCGGGTTTTGCCACGGCACTGGCCTGGACCACGCTGTTCCGCAATAACCGGCTGGGCGGCCAGTCCGGTTTCCTTGAATCGCTCGGACTGACGATCCCTGACTGGCTGTCCTGGGGAATCGTGCCGTCGCTCGTCGTGCTGTCGGCTCATTATTACTCGCTGGCCTTCGCGATCATCGCGGCAGCGCTGGCGTCCATCAATTCCGATCTGGTCGAGGCTGCGCAGATGGCGGGTGCGCGCCGGGCGCGGATCCTTTCGGGCATCGTTCTGCCCGTCGCGTTGCCGGCGCTGCTTTCGGCCGGCGCATTGAGCTTCGCAGAGGCGGTCTCCAACTTTGCCATTCCCGCCATTCTGGGGCTGCCGGTGCGCATGCAGACCATGGCGACCCGGCTTTACGGGCTGATCGAGATCGGCCAGTCCGGGCGCGGCTTCGTGATCGCGATCCTGCTGATCGCCGTGTCAGCTTTCTTTCTGTGGCTCGGGATGCGGGTCATCAATGGCCGGCGGACCTTTGCGACGATCACCGGCAAGGGCGGGCGGGCCAAGCGCATGCCGCTCGGCGCGGCGCGGTGGCCGCTGTTTGCGTTCGCGGCGGCGATCTGTTCGACGACGACCATCATCCCGGTCCTCGTGCTGATCATCTCCTCGCTGTCGACCTCGTCGTCCCAGCTCTTTTCGAGCTGGACCCTGCACTACTGGCTGGGCGCGTCCAATCCCGATTTCGCGCAGGGGCAGGCGGGGATCGTGCACAATCCCTTCATTCTCGATGCGATCGGCACCACCGTGACGCTGGGACTGGTCGTGGCTGTCACGGGCACCATTGTGGGCCTGCTGGTGGCCTATACCCTGGCGCGCTACCGCACCGGGCTCGCCTCGGGGGCGATCGAGCAGTTGAGCTTCGTGCCGCTGCTGTTGCCGGGGATCGGGTTTGCGGCGGCCTACATCGCCCTGTTCGGCACACCGATCGGGCCGTTTCCGGCGCTTTACGGGACGCTGACCCTGCTGGTCATCGCGGCGACGGCCAGCCTTATTCCCTTTGCGGTGCAGAGCGGGCGGGCGGTGATCCAGCAGGTTTCGGGTGATCTCGAAGAGAGCGCGCGGCTCACGGGAGCGGGCTTCCTGCGCCGGCTGGCCGCGATCACCGTGCCGCTGGCGGCGAGGGGGATCGTTGCGGGCGCGCTGCTGATCTTTGTCAAGATCATGCGCGAACTGGCGCTGGTGGTGGTGCTGTTCACTCCGGCGACCCCGGTGCTGGCGGTCCTTGCCTATCGCTACGCCTCGGAGGGCTTTGCGCAATTCGCCAATGCTATCGCGGTCGTCATCCTGGCCATTTCGGCCCTGGCGACCATCCTTGCCAACATCTTGCAAAACAGGTCCCAGCCATGGCTCAAATCATGAGGCTCCTGCCATGATCGGCATCGACGCACTCACCAAGGATTTCGGCGAAGGCCCTGTCGTCGATGCCGTCTCGCTTTCCGTGCCGCAAGGGGCATTTCTCGTCCTGGTGGGGCCCTCGGGCTGCGGCAAGTCGACCATGTTGCGCATGCTTGCCGGACTGGAAAAGCCGACCAGCGGTACGATCACCTTTGGCGACGTGAAGGTTTCGGACGGCGAGTCCGGCTGGACGATCGCGCCCTCCAGGCGCGACACCGGCCTCGTGTTCCAGTCCTACGCGCTCTGGCCGCACATGACCGTGGCGGGAAATGTGGACTGGCCGCTCAAGGTCGCCGGGCTCGACAAGGCCGAGCGCAGCACGCGCGTGGCCGAGGTGCTGGGTCTGTTGGGCATCGAGCAATTGGCACGGCGCTACCCCAACGAGATTTCGGGCGGACAGCAGCAGCGCGTTGCGATCGCGCGCATGATCGCGCCGAAGCCAAAGATCATGCTGTTCGACGAGCCGCTCTCCAACCTCGACGCCAAGTTGCGGGTGGAAATGCGCAGCGAACTGATGCGGGTGCACAGGGCGACCGGCGCGACCTCGGTCTATGTCACCCATGATCAGGTCGAAGCGATGACGATGGCGAGCCATGTGGCGGTTCTCAACCGTGGGCGGATCCAGCAGTTCGGGACGCCCCGTGACCTGGTGGCCGACCCTGCGACCGCCTTTGTCGCGACCTTCGTGGGGACCCCGCCGGCCAATCTGATCGAGGTGGAGCCCGCGCAGGATGGCATTGCGTTTGCCGGTGAGATCTTGCCGGCGAGCTTCCCGCTCGATGGGCCGGCCCAAGCCATGTTTCTGCCCGAGACCCTGAGGGTTTCCCGGGAGGCGGGGCCAAGGACGATCGCGCTCGAATTTGCCGAAGCGAGCCCGGTGGCCGGGCGTGTGATGGTGACCGGTGCGCGCGCTGGATTGCGGCTTACGGCGGTGGTCGACGATGTGCCGGGGTTCATGCCGGGGGACACGCTATACTTTGCCATACCCGAGGTGCCTGCGGCGTTGTTCTCGGTAGACGGGGAGCGGCTGGCATGAAGCGGGTGATGCTCGTCCGGCACGGGGAGACCCAATGGAACGCTTCGCGCACGTTGCAGGGGCAGGCCGACATCGCGCTCTCGGAAACGGGGCGGGAGCAGGCCGTCGCGCTGCGCAAGACGGTCGAGGCGCTCAGGCCGGAGCGCACCATCACCTCCGATCTCCAGCGTGCGCTCGAGACCACCCGGCTTCTCGGGGTCAACGCGCCGCTGGCTTGCAAACGGCTGCGGGAGATCGATGTGGGCGACTGGACGGGACGCGCGATCTCCGACATCCAGGCGGCCGATCCAGAGCGGTACCTGGGCTGGCGCGCGGGCGATTTCACACCGCCGGGCGGGGAGGCCTGGGGTGATTTCGTCGCCCGGACCAGCGCCAGCGTGGCCGAGGCTCTTGCCATCAGCGACCGGCTGCTGGTCGTGTGTCATGGCGGGGTGATCCGGGCGCTGCTCGAGCACTTTATCGCGCTGACGCCCAGGCGGATCATTCCCGTGGGGCCCGCGAGCCTGACGGTGCTGGCCGAACGGCCGGCGGGGTCGGGCGCCATGCGGCTCGAGCTGTTCAACTATTCGCCCATGGGCCCGATCCTCGACGCCCCGGACTGAGCGGGCGTCTGAAAGATTGATCGGGGCGGCAAGCCGCGCATAATGGCCCGGGCTCAGGCTGCTCGGGGGATGGGGTTTGCCACAGGATCGCGACCGGGATGATGTGCAGGGCGGTTCACTGCCCCTGGCACTGGGCGATGCACTGGCACGGCTGGCGGGCGATCCGGCCGAGTTCGAGAATTTCGTCTCCGAGGTGGTGATTGCCACGCGCGAGGCCGGGCAGATCGTGAGCAGCGATTTCGAGACCCTGGTGCGCGAAAGCCTGCCGCTGCTCGTCACCACCACCACGGCCCGCCAGCAGGCGGTGGCCGTGCATCTGGACGCCCTGGCAGAGCCCTGCGTGGCGGTGGAGGAGAACGGGGCTGTCCTGCACGTCAACGCCAGCGCGCAGCTCATGTTCGGAGCTGCGGCAGAGGGCGGGATCGCGGGACTGGGGATCGACTGGCCGGGCTTTGTGCGCTTTCTCGAACGGGTGCGCGCGGCGCCCGACCAGACGGCGATTCTGGTGTGCGAAGAGGGTCGCGACGAAGTGGCCCGGATGTGGCTGGGGCGGCGGATGGCGATCGCCGGGGTGATCTGCCTTTCGCCCGTGACCCCGCGCTGGCCGGCGCGGCTCTCGGGCCTGCTGGCCGAGGAGTTCGGCCTTTCGCCGCGCGAGCTCTCGGTGCTGCGCGGGCTCATGGACGGCCATTCGATCGACGCGATCGCCGAGGGCGACGGCCGCGCGCCAGGCACCATCAGGCAATCGGTCAAGGCGCTGCTGGCCAAGCTGGGCGTGCGATCCCAGACCCAGGCGGTGGCGATGGTTTCGGCCATGGCCGCAGGGCTGACGCCCGCCGGTGCACCGCTCGAGCCGGCGGCCGAAACCGTCACCAGCCTGACGGTGCGGGACCGGCTGGGACGGACGGTAGGACTGAGGCGGTATGGCGCGCCGGGCGGCGTTCCGGTGCTGCTCTGCCATGGTACTCTGTTCGGGATCGGCGAATTGCAGGCCGAGCGGCGGCTGGCAGTGGATCTGGGGCTCGATATCCTCGCCTGCGAGCGGCCCGGATACGGTCGGACCCCGCCCTGCAAGGCCCGCACCGCGCTTCTCGAGGCCGCGGTGGACGATATGATGCTGACGCTCGATACCTTGGGCATCGAGCGCGTGGCAGTGCTGGCGCACGACACCGGGTTCGCCCATGCTGCAGCGCTCGCGGCGCGGGCGCCTGGGCGCGTCGCGGGGATCGTCGCGGTCTCGCCGGTGATCCCGGCCCGGACGTCTGCCCAGGCCAGCGGCATGCCGCCCCAGCAGCAGGTCTTTGCCTGGGCGGCACGGCACGCGCCATGGCTGATTGAAATTCTCACCCGAATCGGCGTGCAGCGGATGCGCAAGCTGGGGCCCGCCGGGTGGCCCCATGCGGTCTTTGCGGGCGTCGAACGCGACATGGCGGTGCTCTCCGAGCCCGAGGCGCTGGCCGCGTTCCGTTCGGCCTATGCGTTCAACATCGCGCAATCGGCGCTGGGGTTCCGTGGCGACGTGGCCATCGCCAATTCGGACTGGAGCGCGCTGTTGTATAAGGTGGCGGTTCCCATCCACCTCATCCACGGCGCTCTCAACCGCACGGTGCCGATCGAGGCTGTCGCCGCGCTTAGCCGGAGCTCGAATGCCATTGTCCTGGAAACGGTCGCGGATGCCGGGCATACACTGGTCTATTCGGGGCCGCAGTCCGGCTTGCGCGCGGCCTTTGCCCTCGCGGTGCGCTCGGGGCTTGCCTGAGGCGCGGAAGGCCGGGGCGTTTCTGCGGTCCGCCAGCGCAAAAGCGTGCGCAGGACCAATGCGGTACACAGGCCGATCAGCATGGGCGGTCTCCGGGCTGCGCGTCGGTGGAGGGCGCGCGCGGGGCGGGCCCAGCTTCGGCGGTGCCCAGCCATCCGACGGGCCCCGAGAGCATGCGGCTGGCCAGCGCCGCCTGCCCGGCGACGCCGCATTTGGCATAGACCCGCTTGAGGTGGGTGCGCATGGTGTTGATCGAGATGCCCAGTTCAGTGGCGATGGCGTCTGGGCTGCCCCCCTCGCAGACGCGCAGCGCCACGAGCGCTTCCTGAGCGGTGAGGCCATAGGCGAGTTGGAGCAGGGGCAGGCGCTGGTCTTCGGCGAAGGCCTTGCGTCCGTGCCGAAGGATGAGGACGCCGGAAGGGCCACCACGCTGGAGCCCGGTCTGGCGCAGCGAAGAGGGGCGCAGATAGGCGCCGATCGGCTGCTCGTTGTGGACGATCATCGCTTCGCCGGGGCCGGTTTCGATCCGCGCCCTGATATCGGGAGCAAGCAGGATGCGGGTGGCCTCGGCAATGGCGCGGGGATCGGGCTCGGGAGAGAAGACGAGCCCGCAGCGGTAAAGAGCCTCGCCGAAGGCCCGGTTGGAATGGAGGGGGCGATACTCCCCGGTCAGAAGGGCCATGCCGATATCGAGCCGTTCGATGACGTTCTGGAGCACCACGCCGAGCGCGGCATTGGTCATGATCTGGCGTTTGACGCGGTAGGAGCGCTCCCAATGGGGCATGAGGCTGGCGAAGATGCCATCGAGCTCGGTTTCGTCCATGTCCTTGCGGCGGGCGATATCGCGGGCCACGCGGTAGAGCATTTCCACCCAGCGGCTTTCGTCCTCGATGGCGTTGTAGCAGAGCTCGACCAGGGCATCGGGCTCCAGCTCGGACGCAGGATCGTCGAACCCCAGCCGATCGAGGACTTCCGATGAGACCGCATCGAAACCCTCCACTCCGGGTGCGCGGGCAGTACGGGCCGGGGCAGGGCTCCCGGCGTGCCAGTCCATGATGACGCGTGAGATCGAAAGACGGCGCTCGTCAAGGAAAAGGGCCGATCGGCCCCCCTCGATCCGGTATGCGGAGACGTCCTCCACACCGCGCTCCGCGAACCATGCGCTCATGGGTCTGACGAAACGTCCCCGCGCGGTCATTGGGTCGTCGGCACCGTAAAGGACCAGGATGCGCGTGCCCGGGCGGATGCGGGCATGGCGGGGCCAGGACCACGCCTGGGCAAAGCCGCGGAAGATCGACATCCAGTACCCCGCCGTCGGGGTGGGGAAGGCGAGGGGGTCGGCAATCATTTCCTCGATGATGGCGCGGTCCGACGTGGTGACGTCGAGCAGGTGCTGGCGGTCGTCGAGATGGGCGCCGAGAAACGCGTAAAGGTGGTGCAGGGTGAGCTCGTCGGGGGCGTCGGCGTCCTGGACGAGCATGCGGCCCTTGATGAAGGCTCGCGCCATAAGCGAGAGCGCGATCTGGTTGGGGGGCGGCGAGATGAGGACGATCGAGCGCGCCAGCCCCGGATCGCCCTTGAGCATTTCCAGGGTCAGGAGCGCATTGATGTTGGGCATCACCAGCAGCCGGTCACCCCAGGGGATGTGGCCCAGCGCCGTCTGGACCATCACGGTCGCGTCCGCGATCAGGTCGTCCCAGCCGGTTTCCCGGTGCAGATAGCCGAGCGGGCGCGCCGAGGAGCTTGAATGCCCGTGGCCGCGCAGATCCCCAGTCCAGACCGTGAGGCCCATGGCCGAGAGCGCGGCGGCAAGGTCTGTGAGATTGTCCTGATAGGTGGGCTGGCTGTGGCCCAAAAAGGCGGTGGGCGCGTCGGGCGCTCCCTGCCGGCAACGCATGACGAGCGGTGTGCCGTCCAGGCTGAGCACGTGACGTGCACTGGGCTCAGCTGACCCGGGAGCACGGGCCCTGGGATCCTCGACCTGCATAGCGTCCCCTCATGCCGGTTCACGGAAATGTCGCGCCGTCTGGTTCCTGTGGATGGCCGGAGGCGGCGTCTTCGCGAGACTGGCAAGCCGGGCGCGGGGTCGTCCCCTACCATTTGGTAGGGCTGGGCGCCCGGACAGGCATTTGTGATCGCAAGAATGAGATCGGGCGGCGAGCCTGTCACCCAGATGGGTGACGCGGCCTGTCGCCGGGCCATGCACAGTGCCGATGCCGTGGGGGCGCGGTTCCCGCCTGACGACCAGGCTGCAGGCGGGGATTTATTGAGGAGAGGTGCGACGTGGCAGGGTACGGGACCAAGGGCCGGCGGGGACGATGGGCGGCCGCGAGGCTGGTGCTGCTCATGGCGGCATGCGCGATCACGCCCGGGGCGGGCTGGGCGCAGGACAGCAGTGATTTCATCGCCGAGACGATCGACTTCCTGCCCGAAGAGGGCACCACCGGCGCGGGACTGGATGCAGGCGCGGTGATCCCGCCGGGCATTTATGCGCGGATCGTAGGCGAGTACGAAACCGAGACAGACCTCGAGGCGGCGCGCGCGCTGGGCTGTGCGCGCCGGCCGGCGGTGTTTTATCCCGATGGCCGCTATCTCGCCAAGGAAGTGGACCAGACGCTGGCCGGCATGGGGCTGCCCCCTTACGCGTTCCGGTTCGATGGCCAGTGCGCACTTTTGGACGGGACCGCGAGCTGCACGGGCGAAACCATCCGGAATTGGGGCGAACCGGGAGTGCCGCGCACGGTCGATCTGCCGTTTTCCGCCGTCGCAGGCGGCTTTGCGCTCGGAGAAGGCGACGACCAGGAGCGCTATCTTGCGTGTGATCTTGCCGATCTCGACCAGCAGGTCGAGGGCGTCAGCGTGCTTGCCGAGATCATCAGACGTCCCGAGGCAGGGCCTTTCCCCGATCTGGGGGGCATCGCGATCGATACGTCCGATCTGGTTTCCATGCCCGAGGTGGATGTTGCCACGGGCCCGTGGGACGGCACGTTCACCGGCGCGCTGGCCGATGGTGTCGGCGAGGTGCGCATCGATATCCTTCACATGCAGGGGGCGCCAGGGCTGGCCCATGCCAATGCCGGATTTTTCATCGGCGCGGCAAATGGCGCGTGCGCGGATGCCCTCGGGGAGGCTTTGTGCGCGGACCTCGGTGAGACTTCGGGCTGGTCTCTTGCCGTCGCGGGTTCGATGCTCGATGGCGAGCGTCTCCTGATCGCCTATGAACAGGGCCTCTGGCAGATGGGCGTCGAGCGGGAGTTGCGGCTTCTGGACCTGGTGCGGTCGGCCGAGGGCGGCTACCGGATGACCCTTTATCACCCCGAGCGGGGGGCGGAGCTGGTCGTCGACGGGCGCATCGAGCCGCATTGGTGTGAGGCAGGCCGGTCCGGTCCGGTCGATCTGGGGTGCGATTCGATCGCGCTCCAGCGTGTCGCGCTGGCTCAAGGGGAGGGCATAGAAGCTGAGATTTCCGGGATGTTCGCGAGCGAACCCGAGAGGCTGGCGCCGCTCATGGCCATGATCCCCGAGACCGCCCGGACCGAGGTCGATTCCACTCCCGGGTCCACGCCATCGGATGCGGACTGGGGCGGGCTGGCGCCGGGGGTCTACACCAATCTCCTGGGGCGGGCGGCGGAGCCCCAACTGATGGCCCTGAGCTGTCAGGAAGCGCCCACAATCTCGTTTGCCGATCGCACGATCATGGCCAAGGAGATGTCCGGCGACGGCTATGCGGTGCTGTCGGTCTTCTCGTGCGATCCCGACGGGGACGGGTTTGCCTGCGACGTGTCGGACGGTGTCGAGACCCTTGCCATGGGCGTGCCGACCCGGTTCTCGCCCCAGGGCGAGGCGACCGAAGTCTGCTACACCGCCGGCGGGGAGACCTTTTGCGACAGGCTGCAGCGGTGCACGGCGGGCGATGTGACGCCCGAGCGCGTGAAAGTCCTGCTCGCCAGGCCCGATGGCGGCGTGCCGCTCACCTGGGGGAGCGCGCGGCCATGAAGACTGTGGGGGTGGTGTTTGCAGCGGCGGCGCTGGGCATGGCGGGGCTCGTCTCGCCCGCCTCGGGCCAGAACGGGGACTGGTACGGGTCCTACAGTCTTGAGCTCGAGGGTCCGTTCATCGTCGATATCGGGCTCGATCAGCTCCCCGGCGGGACGGCCGGCATGGCGAGTGTCTTCATCTATGCCGAGCCCGGACGGTGCCCGAGGGCGGTCAGCCTCGATTTGTGCTTGGACATCACCCGTGCCCTGACGGCCGCAGATCCGGCCACCAATCCGGCCAATTACATTGAGGTGCGCGGGGTCCGGTACCAAGGCGACGTGGCCGCTGTCGCCTTTGCCTTTCCCCGTGACCCGGAGGTGCGGATCGCCCAGATCACGCGCAATGGGGGGCAGTATGTGCTGGTCATCGCGCATCCCTCACGTGGGGTCGATCTCGAGGCGCCGATAGCCGAAGGGCCGCACAGTTGCGCGTTCGCGATGTGCGCGGAAGACAGGATGGACGATCTGCGGGCCAATCCGGAGCGCTATCAGGGCGTGCTCGCCGACCCCGGATTTGTCGGCAGATTTCCCAATCTCGCGCTTGCGGCGCCGGCCAGGGGCCCCTCGCTCTGGGACGTGATGAGCCATGCCGACGGGCGCAGGCTGGGCGCGGTCTATCTCGAGGGAGAGGGGACGGCGCTTTCGGGGCAGGGGGCGCTCGCTTCTGTGGGGTTCGGCCGGGAAAGCGAAGTGGCGATCGTCCCGGACAGGGCGCGCAACGAGGGCTTCAGCCTTTCGGTCACGTTCTACGCCGACGGGTCTGGTGAGCGCAGAGAAGGCCTGCTGCTGCTGGGCCTGCCGGATGCTCAGGGCGAGATGGAAGGGACGCTGATCGAGGGCACCCATGCCGAAATCGTGCGGCTGGTGCGCGATGACGGGTTCGTGCCGAACCCTTCTTTTTCCGACCCGTCTCCGGACCTTTTGGCCGAGGAGGATCCCGAGGAGATATTCGACTTGCCGGGGATCGGGGTCTATGGGCCGAGCTATGTGCTGCGCAACATCCCGCAGGGCCAAAGGCTTGCGGTGCGGGCGGCGCCGGACCGGTCGGCCGGGATCGTGGGCAGTCTGGCGCGGGACGCGGAGCAGATTCTGGTTCTGGGTTGCGAGCCCAATATCGACAGCCTGACATTCGAGCAGGCCGACCCCGAGGGCAGGCTGCTTCTGCTCGAGGGGAGCTGGTGCGAGGTCAGCCACGAGGCGCTCACGGGATGGGTGGCGGGCACCTATCTCGATCCCGCAGTCTTTCCGGAGCGGCTGTGATGGTCAGGTTCGCACTCTCCCTTTTAATGGCGCTCACGAGCGTTGCGGGCGTTCACGCGCAGTCGTTTTACAACCACAACGGCTCGATCATGCGCCTCGTCGAGCGCGGCGATACGATCCGGATTTCCTACGAGACCCCGCGCGAGGGGCTTTTGCCCCATGGCGTGCGTCCGGGCACGGTGCTGTTCGAGGGGCGCCTGGACGCGGGGCTTTATCTCGAAGGCATGAGCCGCATCTTCTCCTCCCGGTGCGAGGAGCTCGACTACTTCGTCTACGGTCAGTACCGCAGAGACGGCGATTTCACGCTCAACGGCGCCGCGCCGGTGCTCGAGGCCAATGGTTGCCGGGTGGTCGACAACACCTATGAGGGGTCGAACGCCAATCTCGGCTTTGCCTGGCTGCGAACCGAAGGCCAGCGGGGCCCGGGCGGCGGGCTCGCCGAGCCGGCGAGCGGGCATGGGTCGTTCTGCGTAACGGGCGTTTCAACCAGCCTCAACATGCGGGCGGGCCCGGGCGCGGGCTTTGCCGTCGTCGGCACGCTGCCGGCAAATGCCTGCGGCCTGGCCGGCTTCAACCGCTGCGAGGGCGACTGGTGCCTCGTGGAGCGCGGCCCCGATATCGGCTGGGTCGCCAACCAGTACCTGCGGAGAGCGCCATGATCGCCTCGCTGATTGGTCGGGGGCTGTGTGTCTTTGGACTTGCCCTTGCGGCGATCCTCGGACTATCGGGGGGCCCGGCTCTGGCGCAGGGCCAATGGACGGGGGCCTGGCAGTCCGAGGACGGTGTCTCGCGCATGGTCCAGGAGGGACGGCGCGTTTATGGGGATCTTGTCGGGCTGGGCGCCTTCGAGGGGCAGGTGAGCGCCGATGGTGAGCGCCTGCACGCGCTTTACGGGACGGTCGACGGCTCGGAATGGGGCTTTGTGGGGCTGCGCAAATCCGGCACCGATCTGGTGATTGGGACCCTATCGGACCGGGTGCTGCCGGAGCTCGACGACTCCTCATGGCTGGGCCGGCTGTTTTTCGCCGGGCGATCGAGCGCCGATCCCGGCGCGCTGGTCCATGCGACCGGGAGGACCCGCTATTTCCCGCCCCAGTACAGCACAGCGCCCGATCCTCGCGTGGTGGCATGGCTCAATTTTTCTCCCGAGGCGACGGGCGGTGTGGTCGAGACCGGTGAGCCCGGGCGGCTCTGGGAGGGGCGTTGGCGTTCGGCCAATGGCTTTATCCGGCTGGGCCAGCAGGATCGACGGGTGTTCGGGGCCCATGAAACGGTGGGGTCGACCGCCGTGATCGAAGGCCGGCTTTCTCCCAACGGCCGGGCCCTGCGCGCGGTGATGAGCACGAGCGTGGTCAATCCCTTTGCCGGTGGGCAGACGGTCGAGTTGTTCGAGGTAACGCTCAACGGGGATAATCTCAGCTTTGGTGGAGAGCGCTGGATCGATGCGGACGACGCCGATGGCCCGTTCGATGCCCAGAAGATCGATACCGAGGCAGATTTGCCGCCCGGCGATCTGCTCTATTTTCCCGACCAGTGGTCCGGCACCATACCGGCCCCGCTTGTTGCGTGGTTCGCGTTTCTCGATGGCCCCGACCAGCCTCGCCCCGTGTTGCCGGCGAGCCAGGTCTTGATGCCTCGGCCGTTCGATCCCGGGATCGGCCCTGAGCCGACCCTTCCTGAGCGTGGCGAGGCCGATCAGGAGGGGCAGCCGGTGCCCGATCGGGGACCGGGGCGCCTGCCGCTCTTTCCCGGGCTCGGGGAACGAGAGAGGCCGGTGATGGTGGTACCCGAGCGCGAGGGCGTTGAAATGCCCGACGTCGTGGTCGAGCCGTCCGGCGGGCTCTGGCAGGGCGTATGGCGCGTGGGCGAGGACTTCGCCGAGTTCATCCAGGATGACGAGCGTGTCTATGGCGCGTATTCCAAGGCCGGGCTGCTCGGCGTGGTCGAGGGCCGGCTTGACGGGTCGGGCCGGGGGCTGCGCGCGGTGCTGGCGCGGCCGGACGGGACGATCGGATATCTCGATGTCTCGCTGGGCGGCGACAATGCGAGCTTTTCGGGCTTTACCAGCGATGCGCCGGGAGAACGGGGCATGGCGCTCGAGGGTTTGCGGACCCAGGACGTGCGCCCCGATATTCCTTACGCACCGGACTGGTTTCCCGATGCCTGGGATGGCATGCCGCCGGCCGACGTTGCCGATTGGCTCGCCGGTGCAGAGATGGCCGGGGCGGACCCGTTGCCTCTCGCCTCGCTGGCGGGCCTGTGGACCGGCGATTTCGAGGGCACCCAATGGGGGCCATTCGGGCGGGGCGCGCGGATCGTGCTCGGCGCGCCGGATGCGGATGCCATCGCCGTGGGCGCGATCATGGCCGCGGGCCGACCCAGCGCGCTGCTGCATGGCGCGATGGTCTCGGGCAATGAGTTTCGCGGCCTTTTCATCATGCTCGATGCCCAGGGGCGCGAGGTCAGCGGCCAGTGGGGGACCATCAGGCTGTTCGGGAGCGCATCGGCGGGAACGCTGACCGGATGGTGGGCCTATTCCTACCGTTCGCCCCAGGGCGTGCAGCCCAATGGCGTGCCCGGGGGCACGATTGCTGCCCAGCTCTCGCCGGCGCGTGGCGCCACGCCCCTGCGCGACCGGGCGGGCACTGAACGGGCTCTGGCCCGGCTGGGGCAATTTTCGGGTGCGCTGCCGCCCTTCAGCCCGGACCTGCCGCGCGGAGAGGTGCTGGATGCGATTGAGCGCTGGTGGCGCGGGGAGGGCAATCTGTGCGCAGCGGGATGCACCGCTCCCCATCCCACACGGCTGTCCTTATCGGTCAACCGCATCGTGCACATGCCGGAGTCGGGTGTCATCCCGAACCGCACGTTCCAGCTCGTCTATCGCGCCGATATCGGGGCGACCGTGCAGTTCCGCAACGCGGTGGGGGGCCTGGCGCGGGCGCCGGAAACCGAAGGGCGGCGCCCAATGTTTCGCGCCAATGCGGTTTCAGTGGCGGGCCGCACCGCAGCTCGTCCCTTCGCCGGCCTGCCCGAGCGGCCTGCTGATGCGCCAAGCGGGGTGTGCGACGTGCTCGACCCGTCCCCGGCCATGGCGAACAACCGCATTCCCCTTGTCCTGGACATTCCAGAGCATGTGCTGATGTCGGCGGACGCCGAGATTCTCGTGGATGTCGAGGCCAGCGTGCGGCGGGAGGACCGGCGGGTGGTCGGTCCGGTGGGCAGTGAGCGCGCGGTCTTTGCCCTCCTTGAGCAGATGCGCGCAGCCGACGCCCATCGCCGGGCGAACGGCATGGCGCCTCGGCGGCCAGAGGAACTCGGCTGTGATCGTCAACGCCTCTGGGTGACGAACCGGAGCATGGGTCTGGGCGTGGATATTTCGTTCAAGGGGGAGTTCCTACCATGATCGGTCGTCGGCAATCTTTATGCCGGGCCGTGCTCCTGGCATTGCTCGCGCTCTGGCCGGGCGTGGCCATGGCCTCGCCCGTGGGACTCTGGAGCATTGAGGGGCTGGGGTTTGCGCTCGATCTTTATGTCGAGCCGCTCAACGCCGAGGGGTATCATCCCGCGGTGGGGATCGTTTCTCCGTCACAGGGGGCGGAGCAATGCCCGTTCGCGCCCGCCATCGATCTGACCGCACTCTGCGAGAAGGCCAATGGCACCGGCAGTTATCCGGTCTGGGCCTATCTTTCCGAACCCGAGCCGGGCATGCCCGAGGGCGTCGTGGCCCATGCGCTGACGCTGGTGCCGACCGATCTGGCCTCTGTTGCGTTGCGTCTCGTCATGCTCGGGTCCGGGGAGGCGCGGGCCGAGTATCGGGTGGCCACCAGCGCGCCCTCCGGGATCAGCGCCCGCGCCGATCTCCTCGATGAAAAGCCAACGCCGCAGGCGAATTGGGCGGAGGGCAATTGGGAGGCCAGTTTCGAGGGGGCGCGGCTCGAAGCGGCGATATCCGCCGGGGGGCCTGTCGCGCTGGACGGGACGGTGGTGGTTCATCCCGGCCCGTCGGAGGGGCCATCCCTGCCCAGCCCGCTGATTGCCGAACTCGCGGCTCGGGGCGTGGCCTCGCCCCTGCGCTTTGCAGCGAGCCTGCCCGAGAGCGGGGTCTATTATGAGGGCGAGGTATCCGAGGGTGCCTCCGGCCGGATTCGCATGGTGCCGTTCGAGGGGCAGGGCATCGTCGCCTATCTGCACGCGCCCGGCGGCAAGGAGGCCGCCGAGCTGTTCCTGCTCCAGCCCATGGATCGTCCGCTGACGCCTTATCCGGCGACCGAGGGCGTGACCGTGGACGCGGGCAACACCGGGCAGGGTTCGGTATCGGTCGCCCCCTCCACCTCCCCGCAAGGAGAGGCGGCCGGGGTGCAATGTCCGGTGGCCGGCGTCTGGGAGGCCCGGCGCGGCGGAATTCATCTGGACGTCCTCAACGAGCGCCAGGACCTTTTGCCCCAGACGCTCACGGTGACCGAGACCTTGGAGGCCACGCTGGTCACCGCCTTTGGCACCAGCACCGAGCGCGGCTATGTCGACCAAAGCGGGCTTGCCGACACCGTCGTGGGGCTGGCCGACGGGCTTGGCAGTCTGGGCGGCGTTGCGCCAAGCGAGTGGATGGACGCCGATGCCAGCATGCTGGTGGTCCATTCCTCGGGCGACCTGCCCTTCATGCTGATCGCCGGCTGTCGGCGGGCGATCATGCTCGCGAGCGTGGGCCGGGACATCTACATGGACATGATCCTGTCGCCCGCGCTGGGGCGGGGCGTGAGGATGGTGTTCATGGAACGAACCAGCGCACTCGCCGAATTGCCCGAGGACCCCGGGACGAACGGGGGACCCGAGCAGGGCAACGGGCCCGAGCTTGCTCCCCCGCCGCAGATGCCGGCAGGCGAGGCGGCAGAGCTGGTCTGGGCGCTTCCGGGCCCCGAGGTCTGCAGCGGGCTGGCCGGTCTCGAGGATGCGCTTTGGGACGGTGCGGAGCGGGGCAGCGTCGGGCTGCGTCCCTTGCGGGTGCTGACCACCCTTCTTCACGAGCAGGGGGTGCGCGGCGGGCAGCCGACCGACCCGGCAGCCTGCCAGGCGGTCGTCGGTCTGCTCCAGGCCGCGCTCATGGACCTCGATTGAACCGAACGGAGAGCGAAACGATGCCACATCACCGGCTTGCTGAAGCGATATGGTCAAGGGCGGGCGCGTTCGCCCCGGACCTGCAATGAGCGGGCCGGGTCGCCATTGGGACCCGTTCGGACGCGCGATCGCGCCGCAGCGCGATGCGATCAAACCGCCGCGCAACGCGATCGCGTTTCCGGCCTGGCTGACACCGGTTCTGCTCGTGCTCGCGATCGGGGGGATCGGCTGGATGATCGTGGCAGCCGTGTTTCTGGGCGGGGGCGAGGCGGTTCTGGTGCCCGCTGTGCTGATCGGGGCCGCAGGCGGCGCTGTCATTCTCGTCGACACTCTTGGCAAGGGCCAGCAGTCTCGCCTTTATCGCTATTTCCGGGCCGCCGAGGCGCTCGGCTGGTCCTACCGGATCGCACCGACCTATGTGCAGGGAGCCCCGGGACTGGCGGGCACGCGCAAAAGGCGGCCTGGAGGCGGGGGCGCTGGGGGCAAGCAGGTGCCCGCGTTCATGGCAGAAGCGCTCGAGAAGGCCGAGGTCTCCAAGCGCGAGGCGGGCGCTGCCCCGGGCACGCCGGAAAGCGAGTTGCAGGCGGTCTACAAGGCGATCCCCGAACTCTTCGCGCCGCGGCCCGGCCAGCCGGTCGCCATGACCATAGAAGCGGAGTTCTGGGGCGAGACGGAAGAGGCCATCCCGTTCTGGATGGGCGTCCGCGAAATGGAGATGAACACCACCTTCGCGGCCAGGGAGCTCAAGACCGATCACGCCGGACAGACCGGAGACAATGGCGCGCTGCTGATGATGGTGGCCGCCTATAGGCTGGACCGGGACACGGGCATCCGCGCGACGCTGCTCGCCGAGGCGATCGGGGACAGCCGCAAGGACATCAAGACCGAGTCGGCCGAGTTCAATGCCCGATACCATATCGCGGCACGGGGGACAGGCAGTCGGGAGGACGAGACCGCGATGGCGGTTCTCCAGGCGCTGACGCCAGCCACCCAGACGACGCTTCTCGATCTCTGGGACCGCTATCGGATGCAGGCGATCATCGATGGTCGGGTGGTCCATGTCTCGGGCTATGAGCGCATCAACACCCGCGATCCCGAGATCCTCGCCCAGCGGCTCGGGGCGGCGGCCGAGCGGTTCGCAGCCGCGGCAACCGGGTTCAAACGCTATGTGGAGTGAAGGCAATGGCTGAGGTCATGGTTCTGGTCGTCGTGCTCGCGGTCGCCGCGGCCACGCTGTTCGTGCTCACCTATAACGGTCTTACGGCCGCCCAGACGCGCGTGGTGCAGGGATGGTCGGGCATCGAGGTGCAGCTCAAGCGCCGGCATGATCTGGTGCCCAGCCTCGTCACGGCTGTGCGTTCGGCGATGGGGCATGAGGACGCCATGCTCGCGATCGTCACCGAAAGCCGGGAGCGGGCCATGGGCGCGCTCGCGGACGGGGACACCGGTGAGATCGCCCGGCAGGAGGCCGAGCTGACCGGGGCTCTGCACAAGCTGATCGCGTACTCCGAGAGCTTTCCCGAGATCAAGGCGACCGGCAATATCGAGACCTTCCAGCGCCAGGTCGAAGAGACCGAAGACCAGATCGCGGCAGCGCGGCGGCTCTACAACGGAAACGTGCAGGATCTCAATCGGCGTATCCTCGGGATCCCTGGCAATCTCATCGCACCGATGGCGGGCATCGGCACGGCACGCTCCTTCGAATTGGATCCGGCGGAAGCGCGGGCCGTCTACGCGGTTCCCGATGTCGATCTGGAAGGAGCGCGCGGTGCGGCCGCAAGGATTTCACATGGAGACCGATCATGACCGGACGGCATTTACCGCACCCGCTCGCCCTCAGCCTTGCGCTCGCCCTCGGGCTGGTATCGGGCACGCAGGCCCAGACAGGAGGCGTGGGCGGTCAGCCCCGGCTCGATCGGAACAGCGCTCCGCCCGCCGCATGCGTGGTGCGGGTCGTGGTGCCGATGGATCGCAGCGATCGGGCCATGACCAGCTCCGCGACGGTGCAATTGCAGCTTCGCGCGCGGGGCGCGTTGCAGGGCACGCAACTGGGCAACCCGAGGGTTAGCGATACCGGCCTGACAATGGTGTTTACCTTCGATCGGCCATCGGCGGGGTGCGATCAGCCGATCGGGGTCAGGGCCCTGGTGACGTGCTCGACACGCGCTGGTTCGGGAGGCGTGGGGGCAAGCTTTACCTCCACATACGACTTCCCATCGCGCACGGGATTTGCAAGGCTCACCGAAGTCGCCGTGCCCGCGTCCTGCTGAGCGCCTATCGACATCTGCCGGGGGAAATCGCAATGGAATTGTTCACGTCCTTTCATGGCCGTATCGGGCGGCGCACGTTCTGGCTGGGCATGATCGGGCTCGTGGTTCTGGGCATCGTGCTGGGTCTGGTGATCGCGCCGCTTGGGCTGGTGATCGGGGCGGGACTGGCGTCGCTGCTGCTCAGCCTGCTGCTGCTCTATCCGGCGTCTGCCATCATCACCAAGCGGCTGGCCGATCGCGGAAAGCCCCAGACACCATGGCTCTGGATTTTCGTGGTGCCGGGGCTGGTGCTCAACGCCATGCAGGCGCTTGGCATCGGGTTCGAAGAGATGGAGATGGCCGGCGAACACGTGATCCAGCCGGTGGGGATCGGCATGGTGATGTCGGGGATCGTCGCCATCGTGGCGCTTTGGGCGCTGATCGAGCTGGGTTTGCTCAAGGGCCGGAAATAGGAGCGCGCAGCGGCCCGTCAACGCACCCGATCCTCGCCCCGTTCATGGCAATGAGGCTTGCTGGGGCCCGGCGCAAAACTGCGCCCGGGCGCTTTCGCGCTATTTGGCGTGTGGGGACGGAACCGGTTGCAGGTTCCGTCATTTTCGTTCCAACGTCAGTGTGCGGGCGGCGGCTTTGGGACGGGCTGCGTGAGGAGAGATCCAATCGGTATCCGGTTCCGTATGACTAAAACGACATGCTGCAACGCTCGGGGTGGGCAGCGGCAAACGGCCGGGTGTGTCATATCGGTCTGAAGAGTACGCGCCAGCGTGCTGAAACAAGAAGCGGGACCTATGGCGCCGGTTACTTTGACCCAGATATCGAAGTCGTTCGGCGCGGTGGAAACCGTGCATCCGCTCGACCTCGAGGTGAAAGATCATGAATTTCTGGTCCTTGTCGGACCTTCGGGGTGTGGGAAGTCGACGATCCTGCGGATGATCGCGGGCCTCGAGACCGTTTCAGGCGGCGAGGTGCGGATCGGGGACCGGGTGGTCAACACGCTGTCGCCCGGTGCGCGCGACGTGGCCATGGTTTTCCAGAACTATGCGCTCTACCCGCACATGAACGTGGCGCGCAATATCGCCTTTGGCCTGCGCCGGCGCGGGATGACGCGGGCACAGGTGGACGAGGCTGTTCTCGAGGCAGCGCGGCTGCTCGAGATCGAGCCGCTGCTGGGCCGCCGTCCATCGGCGCTTTCAGGCGGCCAGCGCCAGCGCGTGGCCATGGGGCGGGCGATCGTGCGCAAGCCCAAGGTCTTTCTGTTCGATGAGCCGCTTTCGAACCTGGATGCCAAGCTCCGCGCCCAGATGCGCGTCGAGATAAAGAAGCTGCATCAGAAGGTGCCCACCACGACCGTCTACGTGACCCATGATCAGGTGGAGGCCATGACCATGGCCGACCGGCTGGTTGTGATGAACAATGGCCGGATCGAGCAGGTCGGGCGTCCCATGGATGTCTATGCGCACCCCCGGACCCGGTTCGTTGCCGAGTTCATCGGGTCGCCGGCCATGAATTTCTGGGACGGTCGGCTGGAGGCGGGCAGCAAGGGGCTGGTTTTCGTGGCGCATTCGGGGCTGCGGCTGAGCGTTCCGGCCTCCCGGCAGGTGGCCTACAGGCCCCATCTGGGCCGCCCCATGACGCTGGGGCTGCGGCCCGAGGCGATCTCTGTCGCGCCCGATCACACCGATGCGCGTGACACCGAAATGGTGACCATCAAGCTGGTCGAGCCGCTGGGCGTCGAGACACTGGCGTTCTTCGACGTGGGCGGCGTGGAAAGCTGCGCGCGGCTCGATCCGGCACACACCCCGCGTGCGGGAGACTCGGCGCGGCTGACGTTCGACACGGCAATGATGCACCTGATTGCGCCCGACACGGGCGAAGTGGTGACCTGCGAGGGCAGGGCCACGGGTGGGGCGAGCGCGCCCCGGACACACGAGCATGTTTCACACCAAAGGGAGACGACACCATGACCACGAGAACCCATTGGGCGCGCCGGGTGGTGCCGCTTATGGCGGCCACCGCGATGACGCTTTCGGCCCTGCCGATTTCCGCTCAGGACCAGATGGTCGCGCGCGACAGGGTGGGTCCGGTGGACGCGGAAAATTCGCTGACGTTCCGGCTGACGGCCTACGACCTTTACAGCGCCGACGAAGCGACCGCCGAGGGCTTTGAGGAGCTCTTCACCGACTTCATCAACGACAATCCGGGCTGGCGGATCGACACCCAGCTCCAGACGGGCAATCTCAACGAGGAGCAGGCGCGCATTCTCGAGCAGTCGCAGGCCGGGCGTGGGCCCGATTGCGCGATGATCGACTCCGCGCAACTGGCTGCGTTCAAGGAGGCCAGCGTGCTGGCGCCCATGAACGACTTCCTCAGCGAAGAGGAAATCGCGGACTTCTTCCCCTATGTGCGCGAGGGGATCACCGACGACGAGGGCAATGTGCTCGCTCTCTGGTGGTTCACCGATCTGCGCGTGCTCTATCGCAACACCGACGTTGTCCCCGACGCGCCCCAGACCTGGGACGAGACCCAGGCGGCTGCGCTCGAGACGGTCGAGGCGGGCTATGAGGGCATGCTGTTCAATGGGGGGCGCACCGAGGGCACCGCGTTCGACTGGCTGGCGTTCTATTGGGCTCAGGGCGGGGAGATCGTCGATGCGGACGGCATGCCGGTGTTCTACGAGGGCGAGAACCGGGAGATGTTCCTGAACGCGCTCGAGTTCTATGACGGGCTGGTGGAATCGGGTGCTGCGCCGCAGCGCGTGGCCACGATCACCACCTATGATGACATCACTGCCGCCGCCGCTGCCGGAACCACCGCCATGTTCATCGGCGGGAACTGGCAATACGCCCAGCTCCAGACCACGCTCGACGCGGAGCAGGCCGCGGCCTGGGAGGTTTCCGAGCTGCCCGGACCGACCGCGGACCAGCGGGCGACGGGGACCGGCGGCTGGGCGATCGCCGCGCTGTCTGACGACCCGGCCAAGGTCGAGATGTGCGTGGAAATCGCCAAGCTCTATGCGGGGCCAGGCAATGCGTTCCAGCGTCTCCTGCCGACCTCGGCGGCGCTTTACGACGAGTACGAGGAGTTCGCCGGGCCCGAATTCGCGGTCTTTGCCGAAGCGCTCGAGAATGGCCAGGCGCGTCCCGGCGTTGCCAGCTATCCCGAGATTTCAGCCCAGATACAGGTGCTGATCGGCGAGGTGCTCTCTCAGGCCAAGGAGCCCGAGCAGGCGCTGGACGACGCAGCGGTTGCGCTCGATGCGGCTTTCTCGCAGCAGTAAATACATGTGATCGGCCCGGGCCCAAGTGGCGCCCGGGCCGATCGGCCTAGACCATATCTCGTGCTGACCGAACGCAGAGCAGGACTGCGAGTCCTGAATCCGTGGCGTTTGCGAACCGGAAAGGTGTGTCCATACCAGATCGGGTCTGGCGCGGGCATTTTCCTGCAAACGCTCCAGCCAGAACCGGACCGCTTTCGCCCATGACCTCCTCTTCATCGTCCGTGTCAGCCGATGCCGTGCCGAGGCCGGACGCCAAGGCAGGGCTTATGGGCCAGGCGCAATCGCACCCTTTGCCGTGGTTGATGCCCGTGATCGTGGTGATCGGTGCGTTCTATCTCTACCCGATCCTGGACGCGCTGCGACTGGCTTTCACCAATGCCTCGCTCACCGGGGGCGAGGAGGTCTATTCGCTTGCTGCGTTGCGCGCCGTTCTCACCAACCCCGCGCTTCCTACGGTATTGGGCAACACGGCGATCTTCACCGCTGCGAGCGTTGTCGGGCAGATGCTGCTGGGGCTGGGGATCGCGCTCCTCGTCGTGCGGGGCGAGCGCAACAGCCTGCCGGGCATGCTGGTGCTGCGCACGATCGTGCTGGCCGCATGGGTGGTGCCGGGCGTGGCCAATGGTGTGATCTGGTCGATGCTGTTTTCCGAGGCACCGTTCGGGGCGATCAACAGCACGCTGGGGCTGATGGGGATTGCGCCGGTGAGCTGGCTGTCCTCCCCCCAGAACGCGATGATTTCGGTGATCATCGCCAATATCTGGCAGGGCACGGCGTTCTCGATGATCGTGATCTATGCCGCGCTCAAGGGGATCGACGAAACGCTATACGAGGCCGCCGCGGTCGATGGCGCGCTGCCCTGGGAGCGGTTCGCGTTCATCACGCTGCCCCAGATCAAGGTGGCGCTGCTCATCAATGCGATCCTGATCACCATCCAGACGCTGAACACCTTCGATGCGGTGATCTCGCTGACCGGCGGCGGGCCGGGGCGGGCGACCGAGGTGCTGTCGCTCTTTACCTACAATACCGTGTTCAACAATTTCGACCTGGCGGGCGGCAGCGTCCTGTCCATCGTCCTGCTGGTGATCGCTCTGGCCCTTGCCGGGCTCTATGCTCTGTTCCTGCCGAGGGGGGAAAAATGAGGGTCCACAAATCTCCCATCGCCCGACTGGCGGACGTGGCAACCTATGTCGCCGCGGTGCCCATCGCCGCGTTCTTTCTCATTCCGCTCGTCTGGCTGGGCTCGCTCGCGGTGCGCACGCCCCAGGAAATATTTCTGGGCGCCTCACGGTTCATTCCGGAAAACCCCACGCTCGACAATTTCACCCGGGTGCTGACCGATTCCGGATTTCTCGTCTATCTGGGCAATGCTCTCAAACTGTCCGCGCTGGGGGGCGCGGGAGCGGTGCTGGTGGCGGCGCCGGCCGCATACGCGTTCTCGCGCCTGCGCTTTCGCGGTCGCGGAACGCTGATGACTGCCATCCTGGCGGTGCAGATGGTTTCGGGCCTCGTCATTCTGATCCCGCTTTATCGCTATATGGGTCGGTTAGGCCTGATCGACACCCATACCGGGGTGGTGGCGATCTATGTGGCGATCGGCCTGCCGATATCAGTGTGGCTGCTCAAGAACGCGTTCGACGGGGTGCCCATGGTGCTCGAGGAGGCGGCGGCGATCGATGGTTATAACCGCTTCGAGACGTTCCTGAAGGTGACGCTGCCGCTGGCGGCGCCGGGGATCGCCTCGGCGCTGATCATCAACATGATCCTGAACTGGTCCCAGTTCCTCGTGCCGTTCATCATGCTGACTGCAGATTCCAAGTGGCCGATTTCGGTGGCGATCTACAATTATGCGGGCAGCACAACGGCGAGCACAACCCAGTTGCTTGCGGCGGCGTGTCTCGTCACCATCGTGCCGGCGATCGTTGCCTTCCTGCTGCTCCAGCGTGCCATCGTGTCCGCGCTGACTGCCGGGGCGGTCAAAGGATAAGCTCTAAGTCTTTGATTTGTCGCGTTTCTGAACCGGACAAGTGTTTCCACTTTTTCTGAAAAGGCTCTAAGGGAACCTCAGGTTTCCTGAGCGGGGCGGGAGGCTTGCCTGCGGCGCAGGAGGACGAGAACTCCCGGCAGGCTCGCCGCTAGCATGACCAGCCCGAACGCCACGCTGGCAGCCAGACCGGCGGCGGCTGCGGCGCCCACGAGCGGGAAGAGCGCCACAGCGGCGCCCTCGCGATAGCCCCAACCGGCGATGGTCGCGGGGATCAGCATCGCCGAGAGGATCAGCGGGACGATGCTGACGATGGCCTCGAGCGACAGGCTGGTCCCCGTCGCCCGTGCGGCGAAGGCGAAGCCGGCGAGGTTGCTGGCGGCGATGGCAAGGCCCAGCGCAAGCTGGCCCCAGCGCACATCGGGCGCCAGCAGAGCGCGGTCCATGGCGCTCGCGAATTTGCGCAGTGCCGCGAGGCGGCCTCTTGCCATCCATATCCCGACTATCGCTGCGAGGGTGATCACGACCAGCGTGGCGATGGTGCCGCGCGGGCCGAGCGGCCAGCCGATGCCGTCGGGCGAGAGCAGCGCCCAGATGAGCCCGAGGGCGAGAATGGTCCAGAGGACGAACTGGCCGGCCAGGCGCTCGATGATGACGGCCTGGGCGGCGCGGGGCAGCCCGCCCGTGTTCTCGCGCAGTCGCACGGCGCGCGACGCGTCCCCGATGACCCTGCCGGGGACGGTCTGGTTTACGAGCTGGGCGAGGTAATATTCCTCTATGGCCCGCTGCCGGCCGATGGGGGCGGAAAGCCGCGCCGAGACCCATTGCCAGCGCAGGGCCGAGAGGATGGTCTGGAGATTGAGGGCCAGAAAAGAGAGGGCGAGCCAAGGCCAGTGCACATGGCCCAGACGCGCCAGGGCATCGTCGGCGTCGGACAGCGAGAGGACGAGCGCGAGCAGGACCAGCGGAACGAGCAGTCGCATGAGCAGCGGCGCCGCACCGCGCCAGGAGGAGAGGCACCGGGGCCGCGTCATAGCGGGCTCCCGGCGACGGGGGTGGTATAGGCGGCGAGGAACCGGTCCCGGAACTCGGCCATGGGCCAGGAGGCAAGAGCGCCCGAGGGCACGAGCCCTTCGGTCCAGTCCCATTGATCGATGCTGTCCACGAGATCGGGCGGCCCGATGACGTGCATGGGCACGTCGAAACTGTTCACGCCGGCGACAAAGAGCGTCGCGGGATGGTCGCCCACGATGATGGTGAGGCGCTCATCGCTGTCGGGATGCCGCGCGACATAATCCATGACCGTTTCCAGCGCATAGTCGACCGAGAGCCGATACTGCTCGCGGATGCGGTCTTCGTCCTGCCAGACGACAGCGGGCGGGTCGCCTGCAAGCGCCATGTCGTTGAAGATGGTGCCGTCGCCGATCTCGGACCAGTCCACGAGATCGGGCACCGGCACCCATGGGGCGTGCGAGGAGATGAGCGCGATCTGAGCGAACATCTGATCGCCGAGTTCGGGCCTTAACCGATCGAAGGCCGCGAGGGTGTACTGGTCGGGCATCGTCACCCAGTTGAAGGGCTCGCCGCGATAGCCCAGCCGGTCGGCGGGGTAGATATCGTCGAAGCCGATCGTTTCCCCCTCGGGCCAGGGCATTGTGATGGCCGGCATGACGGCTGTGGTGTCGTAGCCGGCGGCGCGGGCGAAATCCCAGAGCGTGCGGCGTTCGCTGGCCAGCATCGAGGTGTAAAGGCTCTGGTTGCCGACGGTGAGCCCGGATGCCAGCGTGCCGTGGGCGAGCCAGCTCTGGCCCCCTGCGATCGGCGCGGTCAGCCAGCCCGAGCGCGCGGCAAGACCCCGATCGGCCAGCCGGGGTTCGGCAGCCTCCAGCGTTGCGGTGTGGGTGGGGGCGTAAAGGGGATTGTCGAAGCTCGCGCGGGCGTAGCTCTCCACAAAGATCACAACGACGTCTCGGCCGGCGAGCCGGTCAAGCGGCGTTTCAAGGTCGGCGAAATGATCGTCCGCGGCCTGGGCGCGAAAGTCGCGCATCTGGGCGAAAAGGGCGGAATAGGCGGTGGCGCGCTCATAGCCGACGCGGGCGGTAAAGGCGGCGCCGGGCGGCTGGGCGGGCAGGCGCCAGACGCCGCGCGCCTGGCCGATCTCGGCGACAACGACGGCGAGCGAGGCAAGCGCTGCGACCCCCGATGCCAGATGGCCGGCGGACGGCAGCGGCAGCCGGGCCCAGACGCCGGTGGCCCACCAGAGAGCGGCGCCCAGAGCAATCGGGGCAAGAATGGCTCCGAGGACCACGAGGGCCGCCATGGGCTGGCCGAGCGTGCCGGCGAGCAGACGGATCCCCGCTTCGATGAGCCCGAGGTCGACCAGAGGGTTGAAGGTGCGGCTGAAGGCGATGGTGAGGGCGAAATCGGCCAGCTTGAGCAGGGAGACGACGACGAGCGCCAGAACGATCGTAAGGCGCGCAGCCTGGGTTGCCGGGCCGCGGGCGGGCAGGGCCAGCATCAGAAAAAGGATAGCTGGCAATTCGAGGGGGAAGACCAGCAGCGCGCCGGGGGTCATAGCCCCCGGGTGGTTGGGCAGCACCAGCACGCCATGCAGGAGCAGGGCTGCAAGGACCAGCCACGCCCCGCTGCGCAGCCTACCCATCATGGACGGTTCCGGTGCAGCCAGACGATGTCACGGCCAAACGAGAACAGCATGAGCGCACTCGCGGCGGTAGCCAGCGTCCAGGAGAGCGGCGGGGTCACGAGGGGCGCCAGGAGCGCAATGAGCGTGCCGATCTGGATGACGCAGATGACCTTGCGCGAGAACCGCTCTGGCAGCGGGGCCGCCAGAAACGGCCACACGAGGCTGGCCGCGACAAAGACGTATCGCGTCAGACCGAGGACGAGCACCATGGGCCCGGCCTTGTCCAGCTGCAGCGCGATGATCGAGAGCATGAGGGCAAAGAGGGCATCGACCTCGACGTCAAACCGTGCGCCAAAGCCCGAGACGAGTTTCTCCCTTCGTGCGAACATTCCGTCCACACCATCGAGCGAGAGCGAGAAGGTGGCGAGCGCCAGCACGCCCCAGGCATAGGGGGAACTCACGCTCATCATGGACGGGACGATCATGGGGACCATGAGCGGGGCGATCAGCGCGAGGCGCGTGAGGGTCACCACATTGGCCGTGCCGAGCCGATCATGGGGATAGAAGCGGCCAAGGCCCCAGAAGGTGATCGCCGTAGCGACGAGGTAGACCACGAGGGTTGCGCCCAGCGTGACCGGGCGGTCGGCATCGAGCGCGATCGCCAGGGGCATCGCCACCACAACGAGCAGGACCGCCGCACACAGGATGAACCTGCGCGTGACAGAAATCCCCAATGCAGGCATTGTTGCGCCAGTACGCTGATCCGCAGCGGGTCTTGGTCTCGTATCGGGGATCAATTGGGGGAATCCATCATGCAGGAGCCGGGTGGGTGGCAAGCTCGGGGTAGATTGGGCCCATTGATTGCCGGTGCGTGGGTCATAGGGAGGAAAACGGTACCATGACAGCTTCGGATCACTCGCAGGCCTACAGACCGGTCGCGATCGCGCTTCACTGGCTGGTCGCCGCGCTCATCCTGTCTACCATCCCGGTCGGCATCGTCATGCTCGATGAGAGCCTCAGCCGCCCGGTCCAGGACATGCTGTTCGTCTATCACAAGAATGTCGGTATCGTCATATTTGTGCTGGTGGTTGCGCGGATCGTGTACAGGATATTTCACCGGCCGCCGCCGCTGCCTGCGTCCGTGCCCGCGCTGCAGCGGCACATCGCCCATTTCACCCATCTCGCCCTCTATGGGCTGGTCCTCGTGATGACCGTATCGGGGTTTGTCTATGTCAGGGCTGGCGGATTCCCGATCGAGGGGCTCGATGCCCTTGGGGTGCCGCCCATGATTCCCCTGAATGAAGAGCTTTCGAAGGCGGCCCAGCGCGTCCATGTGACCGTGCGCATTCCGCTGGTCGTTCTCATCTTGGCCCATGTGGGCGCTGCGGCCTATCACGGGCTCGTCAAGCGCGACGGGGTTTTCACGCGCATGGCGCCAGCATTCCGGCGCTAGCGCGTTTCCAGAAAAAGTGGAAACACTTTTCCGGTTCGGCAACGCGACACGTCGAAGACTTGCAGTTCCTGTTCTGATTCAATCAAAAGAGGATGTGTTCTAGCGCCCCGCCACGGGGCGGATCGCGACGCGACCCCAGAGGGGCAAATGGTCCGAGGCCCGGCGCAGGAGCGGGCTGTCGAGCACTTCGATGGCCTCGATCGAACCGGCCCCGTCGGTCAGGATCCTGTCGAGCGGCAGGAGCGGGCGGCTGACCGGGAAGGTGGCCCGGGCCGGGCCGGCAAACCGCGTGCCGACGACGCGTCGGCTGAAGGCGAGGCCGCGCCAGTATTGCCAGTCATTGAGGTCGCCCAAGAGGATGGTCTGCATCGGGGGGCGGCGCATGATGAACTGCCCGATGGTGCGCATCTGAGCCAGGCGCAGCACTTCGAGGCGGGAGAGATGGGCGGTGACGAGCCGGACGGGCATGTCGTTCCAGACGCCCTCGAGCACGACGGCGCCGCGGTGCCAGTGGCCGGGAAGGTCAAGCACGAAGCGGGCGGTGATTTCCATGTCCTCGTGCACCAGAAGCATGGTGCCGCAGAACCCGCTCGATGATTCGTGCCGACGCAGATGCACCTCGGACTGAGCGTGGACGAGGCCCATTTCGGTGGCGAGGCGCGCCGTGTCGAAGATCGCCGATTGCGGATCGTCCTCGAAATCGGCCTCCTGAAGCGCCAGGACCGCCGGAGATCGGGGCGCGAGCTCGGTCACGACCGCGTCGTGAACGCGTGAGGGTGCGAACCGCCCATCGTGGCAGCGGCCGCGATGCACGTTCCAGGTGAGGCAGTCCAGCGTGGTGTGAAATTCAGCTTCCACCTCGCGCTCGGCTTCTGTCGTTGTCATGATCCAGCCTGGTTGCAGCCGCGTTTAACCAGCAAAAGCCGGAGGTCGTGCAAGTTGTGTGACGCGGGCTTTCACGTTTTCGTGTACCGGAATGGTCGCGGGCGCGGCGATGGTATTGGAGTTCGATGCGCAAGACTGAAAACGGCGTGCCCGGGCACGTCACAAGGCGGACGATTCTGACGGGCGCAGCCTCGCTTGCGATGCTGGGCGCTGCTGGTTTCTCCGTGCCTGCGCGTGGGCAGGTCCCGGGCGAAGGCGGGCGCGGGCCGTTCGACTTCGAAATCCTGAGCGCGCGGATGGAGCGGCTGGCGGCTGAACCCTACCGCGCCCCGGCGCCGGTGCTCGAAGGGCCGTTCGCCGGGCTCGATTATGACCGTTACCGCCTGATCCAGTTCCGCAATGCGCAGGCGCGCTGGGCCGGCGCACCGCATGGCTTCAGCGTTCAGGCGTTCCATCCCGGTTGGCTCTACGCGACGCCGGTCGAGGTTTTCGCGGTGGAGGGGGGAGAGGCCGACCCGCTGGATTTTTCGTCCGCAGATTTCGACTATTGGGACCCCGACCTTGCCGCAGCGGCGGCCGGTGCGGAATTTCCGGGCGTTGCGGGGCTGCGCCTGCACTATCCGCTCGACCCCGAGGCGGGCGTGAGCGAGTTGGCTTCGTTTCTGGGGGCGAGCTATTTCAGGGCGCTGGGGCGCGGTGACATCTACGGCGCCAGCGCTCGCGGGCTGGCCGTCGACACATGGACCGACCGGGCGGAGGAATTCCCGAGGTTCACAGCATTTTATCTGGACCCGCCCGAACCCGGCGCGCCGCTGGTGATGCACGCGGCGCTCGAGGGAGAGAGCATCACCGGGGCCTATCGGTTCACGATCACGCCGCCCTCGGATGACCGCGCGGAAACGGTGATGGAGGTGACGGCGCGGCTCTATTTTCGCAAGGATATCGGAGAGCTGGGCATAGCGCCCCTGACATCGATGTATCTGTTCGGGCAGACCAATCGGGACGATTTCGACGACTACCGCCCGCGGGTCCACGATTCCGAAGGCCTGCTTGTCGAACGCGACACAGGCGAGGTGATCTGGCGGCCCCTGAGCAATACAGGGACGCTGGGCAATTCCTATCTGGCCGAAGCGGGGCTGCGCGCCTTCGGGCTTTACCAGCGCGCCCGGGATTTCGAGGACTATCAGGACGCCGAGGCGCGCTATGAGCGTCGGCCCTCGATCAGGATCGAGCCGATCGGGGAGTGGGGACCGGGGACTGTTCGGCTGGTCGAAATTCCGGCGCGTATCGAAGCGGACGACAACATCGTCGCCTACTGGATCCCGCGGGAGCCGGCCCGCGCGGGGCAGAGCATGGCGTTTTCCTACCGGCTGACCTGGGGCGGAATGGACGGGACGGGCAGGTCGGGGCGCGTGGCAGAGACGCGCGCGGGCCGGGGCGGCGTCTCCGGTGTCGAGGACGATACGAGGCTGCGCAAATTCGTTGTTGATTTTGCCGGTGGACTGCTCGATGAGATCGCGCCGGAAACCCAGATCGATCTTTTCAACAGCGCTGGTGGTGGGCGTATCGAGAGCGCGACGCTCTCGTACCTCGCTGGGGAAGGAATCTGGCGCGCGGTTTTCGATGTCGAGCCGCGTGGCTTCGATCCGGTCGAACTCAAGGCGTATCTGGTGGGCGCCGGAAAGGTGCTGACCGAAACCTGGATCTATCAATGGAGACCCGAGCGTTGAGAGACCCCGATGAGCGCAACCCGTCCTGGGATTTGCCGGACGCGCCTCTGGACATGCCGCGGCAGGTGCTCGAGCGCGAGAGGCTGAGGCTGCGCCTGCGCCGATGGCTCTCAAGGGTGTGGCGTTGAGCAGTGATCTCGCCCGCGTCTGGCTCTGGCGCGGCGCGGCTGTTTGTGCCGCTGCGGCTCTGAGCCTGCTGGGCGGTCTGCTGGTTCTGGGCTTTACGGGCCGGGACGGGATCGGCTGGCTCGATGCGATCCGGTCCGTGCTGGTGGCCATCACCGGGTTCTGGCTGGTCTGGGGAGCGGTGCCGGCAGTGCTCGGCGCGCTGTTGCCCGCGCGCGCGACGCGCGACGATGCCGACCCGCAGGGGCGCACGGTCATCCTCGTGCCGATCTGCAACGAGGATGCCTGGCAGACCTTCGCACGTATCGCGGCGATGAACCGGGGGCTGGTCGAACTCGGCCTTGCCGAGAGGTTCCACTTTGCGATCCTTTCGGATTCCCAGGATCGGGGAGCGATCGCGCAGGAGGCCCAGGCGCTAGAGATGCTGATGGACGAGAAGCTGGCTGCGGGGCGCATCTTCTATCGGCGCCGCACCCAGAACGTGGCGCGCAAGGCGGGCAACATCGAAGATTTCGTCAAGCGCTCGGGGGGCGCCTATGACTATGCGCTGATTCTCGATGCCGACAGCCTGATGGCGCCCGCCACCATGGCGCGCATGGCAGCGCGCATGGACCGGGAGCCCGAGCTGGGGCTGCTGCAGACCGTGCCGCGCGTCATCGGTGCCAGGTCCACCTTCGGCCGGGTGATGCAGTTCGCGTCCAGCTATTTGTCCCCGGCGATCGCGCGGGGTGCATCGCTGTTCCATGGCCGTGAGGGGCCCTATTGGGGGCACAACGCGATCCTGCGTATGGGGGCGTTCGCTGCGTGCTGCGGGCTGCCCTCGCTCTCTGGTCGGCAGCCGGCGGGCGGGCATGTTCTGAGCCATGATTACGTCGAGGCGGCGCTGCTCTCACGCGGAGGATGGCGCGTGGCGGTCGATGCCGAGATGGGCGGCTCCTATGAAGAGGGGCCCGACGACCTGTTGTCCTACGCAAAGCGGGACCGGCGCTGGTGCCAGGGCAATCTCCAGCACCGGCGGCTTCTGGGCGCGCCGCGCTTCCGGCTGTGGAGCCGGTTCACGCTGCTGCAGGGGATCATGGCCTATTTTGCCTCGCCCCTGTGGCTGGCGCTTCTCGCCGCGAGCATGCTGGCCGCAGCACTGATGCTGCCCGAAGGCGAGGCGCTTTCGGCGCGTGATGCGATCCCGATCTGGGCCGTTGCGGCGGCGGTGGCGGCGATCCTGATCGTGCCCAAGCTGCTGGTCGTCCTGCGCGGGGCGGTGGACGGGACCAATCGCCGGTTCGGGGGCACGCTGCGGGTCACCGCATCGATCCTCGTCGAGATTATCTTTTCAACGCTGCTGGCGCCGATCATGCTGCTGCTGCAATCGCGGGCCGTCATGCTGATCCTTGCCGGGGTCGACGGGGGATGGCCTTCGACCCGGCGCGGCTGGCGGCCGCTGGGCTTCGGCTCGTGCCTTGTTGCGACATGGTGGATCGTTGCCTGCGGGCTGGTGACGGTGGCTGCGGTCTGGACCTTCGCGCTGGGAACGCTGCTCTGGATCCTGCCCGCGACGCTCCCCGCGCTGCTGGCGCCGGTGCTGGTCTGGTCGAGCGCGATGACCGGCAGGCCGGCCGGACGACAGCCCTTCCTTCTGGCCACCGAAGCCGAGCTGGATCGACCCGATGTCCTCGTTCGCCAGCAGCAGATTCTCGGCCAGTGGCAGGCGTGTACCCCGGCCGGTTCGGGCGTGGTGCAGCCGGCGGGCGCAGCGGCCGGCGCGGTCTTTGCCTGACGTGGAGCGCCGAGGGTGCGTGCGCGACATCGGACCTCGAAGCCGCGGCTGGCAGCCGCCAGCCGGGCCTCCCGCCTCAGCTTTCCGGGCGGTGCAGGTCGGAGCCGATGACCGACCGGCGAGAGGCGCGGGCAGTCGATTTCACATTCCGGGCACAACGATTTGCAACCGTATCCACTCTGATTGCCTTGTTCGATGACCGGCAGCCCGCTCGAGCCGGCGCCCGGACGCGCCGCACCCGGCCCATCCGCTTTCGTCCATGCCGCGGGCTCTGGACGGATCGTGACCTGACACCTCTGAAGGAGGACATCGTGGAAATAAAGAAACTGAGCGAGACCCTTTCGGTCGGTCCGCAACTTCCCCTTTCCGAGGTGGGCGCCATTGCGGAGGCCGGGTTCAAGTCCATCATGGTCAACCGGCCCGACGGGGAGGGCGACGACCAGCCCGCGTTCGCGGATATGGCAGAGGCAGCGAACCAGCACGGGCTCAAGGCGATCCATGTTCCCGTGGCGCCCGGAAAGATCGGGGACGCCGACGTGGAGGCGTTCGCCCGTGCCATGGAGGATCTGCCCAAGCCGGTTTTCGGATTCTGCCGAACCGGCACGCGCACGACGACGCTCTGGGCGCTGTCCCAGGCGGGCAGCAGCGATGTTCCCTCGATCCTCGGGGCGGCCAAGAGCGCAGGGTATGATTTGACGGCCGTTGCGACCCGTATTGCCAATGGCGGGAAAGTGCCCACCGACGTGCCGACCGAAAAGCATCAGATCGTGGTGGTGGGCGGCGGCGCGGCCGGGATCGCCGTGGCCGCCAGCATGCTGGCCCGCTCCGGTGATCTCGACATCGCCATCATCGATCCGGCTGAGTTCCATTATTACCAGCCGGGCTGGACGCTCGTGGGGGCGGGAATATTCACGCCCGAGCAGACACGCAAACCCCTTGCCGATCTGATCCCGGACAAGGCCAGGCACATCACGTCCGCGGCCGTGGCGTTCGACCCGGAAAACAATGCGGTCATTCTCGAGGGGGGCCGCGTGGTTCACTACGACCGCCTGGTCGTGGCGCCGGGGCTCAAGCTCGACTGGGCCGGGGTCGAGGGGCTGCCCGAAACGCTGGGCAAGAACGGAGTGACATCGAACTACCGCTATGACCTTGCTCCCTATACGGCGCGGCTGGTCAAGGAGTTCGCCGGAGGCACGGCGCTCTTTACCCAGCCTCCGATGCCGATCAAGTGTGCGGGCGCGCCGCAGAAGGCGATGTACCTGTCCTGCGATGCCTGGCGCGACAAGGGGGTGCTCGCCAACAGCAAGGTGGAATTCCTCAACGCGGGCCCGGGGCTTTTCGGAGTGGCCGACTATGTGCCGCCGCTCATGGAGTACGTGAAAGCCTACGGCATCGAACTCTCGTTCGGGCACAACCTTTTCAAGATCGACGGGCCGGCCAGGACGGCCTGGTTCAAAAAGACCGACAAGGACGGCAATGTTGAGGTCATAGAGCGCAAGTTCGACATGATCCACGTCGTTCCGCCTCAGAGAGCGCCCGATTTCATCGCGGCGAGCCCGCTGGCCGCGGAGACGGGCTGGGTGTCGGTGGACCAGTCCACGCTCAAGCACACCAAATACGAGAACGTCTATTCGCTCGGCGACGTGATGAGCGCGCCCAATGCCAAGACCGCGGCAGCGGCGCGCAAGCAGGCGCCAGTGGTGGCCGAGAACCTTCTGGCCGATATCGGCAAGCACGACGGCAGCGAGCGGGCGATCTATGACGGGTATGGCTCGTGTCCGCTCACGGTCGAGAAGGGCAAGATCGTGCTGGCCGAGTTCGGCTATGGCGGCAAGCGGATGCCCAGCTTCCCCAAATGGCTGATCGACGACCTCAAGCCCTCGCGGCTGGCCTGGTTCCTCAAGGAAAAGCTGCTCCCGCCGATCTACTGGAATGCGATGCTCAAGGGACGCGAGCCGCTGGCCAAGCCCAAGCACGAGAAGCGCTGAGGCTTTGTTCCGGGGGTCTGCAGGCGAACTATCCGGTGCTGGAGCCTATCGTGTTCGGATTGAATCAGAACGAGGCTCCAAGTCTTCGATTTATCGCGTTTCCGAACCGGAAAAGTGTATCCACTTTTCCTGGAAACGCTGGAGGGTGTGAGGCGCCTCGCGCCCGGGCGCCGGAGATCGAGCGATGAGGACATGCCGCGTCTGCGTATGGGGCTTTCCCGCTGAGTTGGGAACCTTCGGCGGGCACCTCTATTGGCGGTGCCCGGAGTGCCAGGCGACGCTGCTCGATCCGGTTCATTACCTCCCCCTGGCCGAGGAGCGGGCGCATTATCTGACCCACAAGAATGATGTCGATGATCCGGGGTATCGGCGGTTTCTCGAGCGGGTCGCGGGGCCGCTGCGGTCCAGATTGCGACAGGGTGCATCGGGGCTGGACTATGGGTGCGGGCCGGGGCCTGCGCTGGCGGCCATGCTGGGTGAGGCGGGGTTTTCCGTGGCGCTCTACGATCCGGCGTTTGCGCCGGACAGGAATGTGCTCGAGCGGAGCTATGATTTCGTCACCTGCACGGAAACCGCAGAGCACTTCCACGATCCCGCAGCGGAGTTCGCGCGGTTGATGGCCCTGGTGGTTCCCGGGGGCTGGCTGGCCATCATGACCTGTTTCCAGACCGATGATGCCCGGTTCGGGCACTGGCATTATCGGCTCGATCCCACCCATGTGGTGTTCTACCGTGAGACGACCCTGGCCCATATAGCGGCCGCGGCGGACTGGTCGTGGGTGTGTCCGGGCAAGGACGTGGTGTTGATGCAGCGACCGGCAGGAGACCGTGTCCGAGACAGTGCTTGAACCCCGGCTCGGGCGCGGTATGAAGGTGGGCGATGGGCCCTTGTCGGTCAGGTCCTTTGGTGTTGCGTTGTCACCCTGAGAGCGGTTCGACCTTTTCCGGGAATGCTCTGGAGCCAGAATGTCGATGGATGAGCTTGCCGCAGATCCAACTGCGTCCGGTCCGGTCTCCCGGCTCGACGCGACGCCGGTCGGACGGGCCGTCCGGGCGATGGCCGCGGCGATGGCCGTGGCCGGGGGGCTGGCGCTGATCGCGGTTGTGGGGACCGTCGCCGCGAGCGTATCGGGCCGCGCGCTGAACGATTTCGGGCTGGGCTCGATCCGGGGCGATTATGAGTTGGTCGAAATGGGGGTAGGCTTTGCGGTCTTCTCATTTCTGGCCTGGGCGCATCTGGTGCGCGGGCATGCGGTGGTGACGGTGCTGACCGACCGGCTGGGTCCAAAGGCCAATTTCGTGCTCCAGATCAATGCCGATGCAGCCATGATGGGGGCGGCGTGGTTCATCGCCATCCGCCATGCCCATGGCACCGCTGACCGGTTCGCCTACAAAGACATGACTGCGCTGCTGCGCGTGCCGATGGGCTGGGTCTATCTGGCGTGCCTCGCCGGGGCCGGGGCCTTTGCGCTCGTCTCGGTCTATGTGCTGGTGCGTACGGTCCTGGATTATCTGGACGCGGGCCGGGTTCGGGGGGCGCGGCGTTGAGCACTGTCGAGCTTGGGCTCTGGTCGTTCCCGGTGCTGCTTGCGCTGATCTTCCTGCGCATTCCCATCGGCGTCGCGATGCTGGGTGTCGGGCTGGGGGGCAGCTATCTGATCACCGGTTCGTTCACGCCGATGCTGGCCCAGTTCAAGAGCCTGACTTATTCCACCTTCTCGGGCTACTCGCTGTCGGTCGTGCCGCTTTTCCTGCTCATGGGGCAGTTCGCTTCGCTTGGCGGGCTGTCGGCCTCGCTTTTCGATGCGGCGGCAAAATGGCTCGGGCATCGCCGCGGCGGGCTGGCCATGGCGGCGGTGGGGGCGTGCGGTGGGTTCGGGGCCATCTGCGGATCCTCGCTGGCAACGGCTGCGACCATGGGGCGGGTGGCGCTGCCGCAACTGCGGCGGCACGGAAGCTCGGGCGCGCTCTCTGCCGGCGCGCTGGCGGCAGGCGGGACACTCGGCATCCTTATCCCTCCCTCGGTAATTCTCGTCATCTATGCGGTGCTGACCGAGCAGAACATCGCCAAGCTGTTCATGGCGGCGATCGTGCCCGGTCTTCTCGCGCTTCTGGGCTATCTCGTCGCCGTGGCAGTCTTTGTGCGCCTCGATCCGGATGCGGCGGGCGCACCCCGGCCGCGCGTGCCCTATCGCGAACGGATCACGGCGCTGATCGGGATCTGGCCGGTGCTGGCGATCTTCATTGCGGTCATCGGCGGGATCTATACGGGCATCTTCACGCCCACCGAGGCGGCGGCGATCGGGGCGGCGGGCACCGGGCTGGTGGCAGTGCTTTCGGGCGGATTGCGGGGACGCGGGATCGTTGAGGCGCTGCTGGCGACCGCATCGACCACGGCGATGATGTTCCTGATCATCCTCGGTGCCTCCGCGCTCAACAGCTTTCTGGCCCTCTCCCAGCTTCCGCAGGTCGCGGCCGGGTTCATTGGCGAACAGGGGCTCAACCCCTGGCTGGTACTGGTCGTCGTTCTGGCCTTCTACCTGCTGCTCGGATGCGTGATGGATTCGCTCTCGATGATCCTTTTGACCATCCCGATCATCTTCCCGGTGATGAGCGCGCTCGACTTCGGGATGGCTCCCGAGGAGTTCGCGCTCTGGTTCGGTATTCTCGTCCTGATCGTAGTGGAAATGGGCTTGATCACCCCGCCGGTGGGCATGAATTTGTTCGTGATCGGCGCGATGGACAGGACCATCCCTCTGAGCGACATCTATCGCGGCGTGGTGCCGTTCATCGCCAGCGATGTGGTCAGGGTGGCGCTGCTCGTGGCGTTTCCCGTCCTGACGCTTCACGCGGTGAGGCTGTTTTTCTAGTTCCATGAGCGCGGCAGTCCATTGGAGCCAATCGGCGCCCGCCGCGTTGGGGTCGCGACGGCGATCGAGAGGAGGAGAAAGATGAGCCCAGGACGCGTTCTTGTCGTTGTGGCAACCTGTGCCGGATTGCTGGCCGGCCATGCGGCGGCTCAGGAGGTGACGTTGCGCGTGCACCAGTTCCTGCCCTCCCAGGCGCCCATTCCCTCCAACGGCATCGCGCCGTGGGCCGAGCGGATCACCGCGCAGTCGGATGGGCGGATCGCCTTCGAGTACTATCCCTCCATGCAGCTCGGTGGCGCGCCGGCGGCGCTGTTCGATCAGGCGCGCGATGGCGTGGTCGATATCGTCTGGACTGTTCTGGGCTATACGCCGGGGCGGTTTCCGCGCTCGGAGGTGTTCGAGCTGCCTTTCTTGGTCACCACCGGAGAAGCGACCTCGGTCGCGTTCTGGGATTTCGTGGAGGCCCATGCGGCCGAGGAGTTCGCGGACGTCAAACTGCTGGCGGTGCATGCCCACGGGCCCGGTGTCTTCCACTCGCGCACGCCGATCACCAGGCTCGAGGATATCGAGGGGATGAGTGTCCGGGGCGGGTCGCGGGTGATCAGCGATATGCTCGACCGGCTGGGCGCCGACCCCGTCAGCATGCCTGTGCCCGAGACCTCCGAGGCGCTGGCGCGGGGGGTGATCGACGCGACGACTTCGCCCTGGGAGGTGACGCCATCGCTCAGGATCGCGGAACTGGTGGATCATCACACCGGGTTTGCAGGACCCTATGGGCTCTACACCCAGACCTTCGCGCTGGTGATGAACCGGGCCAGCTACGAGAGCCTGCCCGAGGATCTGCAGGCGATCATCGATGCCAATTCGGGGCGTGAGCTGGCCCGGACGTTCGGGCGCGTGATGGACGAGGCCGACCTGCCGGGCATTGCGCTGGCCGAGGAGGAGGGCAATTCCATCGTCACGCTCGATGCGAACGAAACCGAACGCTGGCGCGCGGCCGCACAGCCGACCATAGACGCGTGGGTCGAGGACATGACGGCAGGCGGAGCGGACGGGCAGGCGCTGGTCGACCGGGCGCGGGAGCTGGTGGCAGAAGAGTCCGGGCTACAAGCGCCATAAACGCCTAGAGCTCCTGTTCTGATTGAATCAGAACAGGAGCTCTAAGTCTTTGATGTGTCGCGTTTGCGAACTGGCTAAGTGTTCCACTCGTTCTGGAAACGCTCTAACTGGTGAGCCGGTAGACCGACCGGGCAGTTCCCGATGCGATGGCCAGTTCCTCGTCGGAGGAAAGCCGACCGAGGATGTCACGGGTGATCGCGATCCAGCCGGCGAGGCCGGAGCCCAGATTGACCACGGGCCAGTCGCTGCCCCAGACCATGCGGTAGGGCCCGAAGGTTTCAAGGACGTGGTCCACATAGGGGGCGATGGCAGCCGCCTTGTCGGTCGCCGCTCCGCAATAGGCGGTCACTCCCGAGAGCTTGCAATAGACGTTGGGCACTTCGGCCAGCGCGGTGATGCCGTCCCGCCAGGGCTCGAATTCCCCTGCCGCGATGCGGGGCACGCCGCAATGGTTGAGTACGAGCCGGGTCTCGGGGCAGGCGATGGCGAGCTCCCGGGCGATGCCGAGCTGGCCCGCGTTGTAGGACAGGTCATAGGGGAGGCCGAGCTGGCCGATGGACCGGACATTGGCCTGGTATACCGCCGTGCGGGACGTGGGGTCGGGCATCTCGTGGAGTACGCGTCTGAAGCCGCTGGCGCCCAGATAGGCGCATTCCTCGATCCAGGCGTCGAAGCCTTCGGCCCTTTCGGGGCGGCAGGAGAGGACCAGTCCCGAAAGCCTCTCTGTGCCCTCGCGCATCAGGCGGGCGAGGTGCCGGGCTTCGTCCCTGTATCCATCGCTGCCGTCGACGGCCATCTCCATATACAGCGCGCCCGAGACCTCCTCGCCTGCGATGGCGAAATAGTCGGCGGTGGTGAAGTCGCCCGTCGCCAGTTCGGGGATCGCCTCGGTCCAGCTGTAGCCCAGTGCAGAGCGGTGGATGAGATGGGTGTGAGTGTCGATCAGGGCGACCATGATGCATCCCTCATGGGTTTGCGTTGACCTTAGCGCGCGCGACGGGCGCCATTATTGGCCACGGCGCTCGGCCATGTTAAGGAACATGCCGCCGCGCTCGCCCGTATGGGTGCCATCCTGCCAGCTTAGCACCCCGTTGACGATCACCGTCTCAATGCCCGCGGCGGGTTGCATGGGGGCGTCGAATGTCGCGGTGTCGATCACCGTGTCGGGATCGAAGATCACCAGATCGGCGGCCGCGCCTTCCCGGATGATGCCGCGATCGGCCAGACCGAAATTGGCGGCGGGGATGCCGGTCATCTTGTGCACCGCCGTTTCGAGGCTGAACAGGCCCTCGTCCCGAGAATAATGGCCCAGAACGCGCGGGAAGGTGCCCCAGAGCCGGGGATGGGGATGGGCGTCCTGAGGCAAGCCGTCCGAGCCGATCATGGTCTGGGGATAGGAGAGGATGCGGCGCACGTCCTCTTCGGACATGTTGTAATAGATGCCGCCCGCTGGCTTGAGCCGTTCGGCCGCCTCGCGCTGGCCGATGCCCCATTGGGCGGCGATATCGGCGAGATCCCGGCCCGCCATCTCCGGGTGGGGGGTCGACCAGCTCACCGTGATGCGGATGGTCTCGTCCACAAGGAACGGCTCGAGCACCGTCGAACCGGCTATGTAGGGATAGCAGTCCAGCCCCAGATCCTGCCGGGTGCGGGCGCTCTCGATCACGGCCAGGGTCTCACTCGAGCGGCCCCAGTTGTTGGGGCCGGCGCATTTATGGTGCGAAATGATGACCTTGACCCCGGCGCGGCCGGCGGTTTGGAAGGTTTCCTCCAGCGAATCCAGGATAAGGTCGTGTTCGTTGCGCATGTGGGTGGCGTAGATGCCGCCATGGGGCGCAATGATCCGGGCCAGCGCGACGACCTCGTCGATATCTGCTGCCTCGGCGATCTTGTAGTAGAGCCCGGTGCTCAGGCCCAAGGCGCCCTCGTCCATGGCATCGGAAAGGAGCGCCTGCATCGCCTCGATTTCAGCAGGGCTGGCCTTGCGGTCCAGATCGTCCATCACGGCAAAACGCAGCGAGCCATGGCCGATCAGAAGGCAGACATTGGTAGAGGGGCAGGCGGCATCGACGGCCTGGGCATAGGCCGCGACCGAGGGAAAGGTGAATGCAGACCCCGGGCCGAGGAGATTGAGCGGGGCAGGGACCTCGCTGGCCGTCAGAGGCGCAAGGCTGATGCCGCAATTGCCGGCGATGACGGTGGTCACCCCCTGGCTGATCTTGGGCGTCATCTGCGGCTTTTCGATCACCACATAGTCGTCATGGGTGTGAACGTCGATGAACCCGGGCGCAAGAATGCGGCCTGCAGCTTCGATGACGGTGTCGCCCTCGAGGGACCCCGGTTCGCCGATCGCAACGATCCGTCCGCCGGCGATGGCGACGTCGGCAGACCGGCGCGGAGCGCCGGTGCCGTCGATCACGGATGCGCCGCGAATGACAGTCCTGGGGGAGGAGGGAGCTGGATCGCTCATCGACTTGTCCTTTGGTCGAAAGTGTATATGAAAACATGGAACGACGTTTTATGTTCAGAGCTCTGCTGGACCTTGTCAATCGCACCGCGTGAGTGACAATCGCGAACGTCCGCCCGGGCGGAAGCCGGGGTCCAGAAGGCCGCCGATCCACCAGAGGAAACCCGATGACCATGCAAGAGGCCTCCGCCACCTACCATTCCCGAGCGCTCGATCGCGGCCTGACCATTCTCGATCATCTGGCGCAATCGCGGAACGGTGGCGAGACCTTGGCGGATCTGCACACGCGCACGGGCTATCCCAAAAGCACCCTGCTGCGGCTTCTGGCAGTCCTCGAGCGTCGCGGATTCGTGCGCAGTGTCGATGATGGGCTGCGCTACCAGATCGGCCATGCGGTCGTGGACCTGGCGCAGAGCTTCCGTCAGGGCGCCGATGTGAGCGACCTGGCGGCGCCCTATCTCGAGCGCCTGGCCGCACAGACCCACCAGACAGCCAATATGGGTGTGCTCGACGGGGACAACGTGTTGCATCTGGTGGTGCGCGAACCCGACCGCGCGCTGCGGTTCCGCTCTGTGTCGGGCTCGCGCGATTCGGTTCATTGCACGGGGCTGGGCAAGATGCTGCTGGCCGGGCTCGATCCCGAACGTGCCCGTCGCATCGTCTCGCGCATAACGCTCGAGCCGAGGACGGGACACACGCGCACGACGGTGGACAGTCTGATGGACGACGTGATGGCGACCCGTGAGCGGCGCTACGCGATCGACGATCAGGAGGGAGCGGCCGGGGTGTGCTGCCTTGCGGTCCCGCTGCTCGCGCCGGGCCAGCCGGCCAATAGCTGGCAGGCCTCGATCTCTCTTTCGGGGCCGGTCGGGGAAATGGAGGGTGCCAGCCGGCAACGTCTGCTCGACGCGCTCATCGCCTGCGCCAGCGACATGATGGCGAATGCCGAACTGGTCGGCGCGCTGGTGCTTTCGGATCGGCGTTGAACCCGCTCTCATCGATCAGCCCGCAGCCTTGAGGTCGAGTTCCTCTGCGTAATGACATGCCACGCGATGGTTTGCGCGGATCTGGCGCAGGGCGGGCGCCTGCTTGCAGAGGGTGGTTGCGTGCGGGCACCGCGCGATGAAGGCGCAGGCCGTGGACGCGCTTCCGCGGCGCGTGGTCTGGGTGCCCGGGATCGGATGCAGGGTGCGGGCCGGAGCCGCCGGGTTGGGCGTGGCGGCGAGCAGGGCGGCGGTGTAAGGATGGCGCGGCGCGGCGAAGATGTCGCCGACCGGCCCCGTTTCCACGAGCCGTCCCCCATACATGACGTTGACGGTTTCGCAGAAGCGCGCGACCACGCCCATGTCGTGGGTGATCATGAGCACGGCTATGGCTTTGTCGCGCGAGAGGCGCTCGAGGACGTCGAGGACGGTGTCCTGGGCCGTGACATCGAGCGCAGAGGTGGGCTCGTCGGCGATGATGAGGCTGGGTTCGCATAGGATGGCCTGCGCGACCATGACGCGCTGGCGCTGACCGCCCGAGAGTTCGTGGGGATAGCGGTCCACGAGGTCTCCGGGAGCAGGCAGGTCGACGGCGCCCAGAGCATCGACGATGCGGGCCCGGCGGTCGCGGCCCGGGAGCTTGCGGTGGGCCTTGAGCACCGCATCCATCTGCTGGCCGACCGTAAAGGCCGGATTGAGCGAGTGCATGGGGTTCTGGAAGATCATCGAGACCGCATCGCCGCGCAGCCGGTGAACTTCGCGTTCGGGCAGGGCGAGAATCTGCCGACCGTCGAGGGTTATGCGCGAGCTGGTGGCGTATTGGGTGCGGCGGGGATCATCGAGCCGCATGATGGCCCGGGCCATGACCGATTTGCCCGACCCCGATTCGCCGATGACGCCAACGCGCTCTCCGGCGCTCACGGTCAACGAGACATCGACGACCGCGTGGATCAGGGAGGAAGATGTCCGGAAAGCGACGCCGAGATCGGCGATCTCGAGAAGCGGCTTCATGAGCGGTCCTCCGTGCCGGTGATCTCGCGCCAGAAATGGCAGGCGACTATCGCCCCGCCCGCAGGTTCTGGCAGGGGCGTGCGTTTGGCGCATTCCTCCCGGGCATGGGGGCAGCGGGTGCGGAACCGGCACCCCGATGGCGGATCGGCCGGATCGGGGATCTCTCCGCGCAGAGGGATACGCTCCCTGCGCGCCTCGAGGACCGGGTCGGGGATCGGAGCGGCACCCAGCAGCGCGCGCGTATAGGGGTGGCGTGGGGTCTCGAACACCTCGCCGGCCGGTCCGGCCTCCATGATGCGGCCCAGATACATGACGGCCGTGCGATCGGCGATGGCGCGGACCAGGCCCAGATCATGGGAGATGAACAGTAGAGCCACGCCCATGCGCTTCTGGATATCGGCGATCAGCGCGACGATCTGAGCCTGAGTGGAGACGTCGAGCGCAGAGGTGATCTCGTCGCAAACGATCAGGTCGGGTTCTACCGCAAGGGCGCGGGCGATGCAGACCCGCTGGCGCTGGCCGCCCGAAAGGGTGCCAGGATACTGACGTGCCATTTCAGGGTTGAGACCGACCAGCTCGAGCAGTTCGGCGATCCGGTCCGGCCAGGAGCGGCGCGGGCCCATGCTGTGGAGCCGGAGCGGTTCGGCGAGGCTCTGCCCGATGGTCTGGCGGGGGTTGAGCGCGGAGAACGGGTCCTGGAAGATGACCTGCACGCGGCGGCGCAGTGTCCGCCAGGCCGGGCTGCCCTCAGCCGGCATGGGCGTGCCGTCGAACAGAACTTCTCCCCCGTCCAGGGCCTGCAGGCCGATGGCCGCCGCGCCGAGGGTGGATTTGCCCGAACCGGATTCCCCGACCAGCCCCACGGTCTGTCCGCGCGCAACCGATATGGAGGCGCCCGACACCGCCTGGATATGGCGGGTTACCCCACCCCGGCGCGCCGTGAAGACGATTTCGGCGTCGCGGACGTCAAGGAGCGGGGCGTTCATCCGCTTCTCCTGTCGGGATTGATGGCGTTGGCGGCCAGATCTCCCGCAAAGACCAGCAGCGCCGAGGCAAGCGTGGTCACTGCGCCCACCGCGAGGGGGTACCAGATGGCGTTGACGTAGTAATTCTTGGAGACAAGCAGAAGCGAGCCCCAGGAAATCTGCGGCGGCTGTACCCCGAGCCCGATAAAGCTCAGTCCTGCTTCGATGAGGATCGCGACGGCCATGAGTTGGGGGACGATGACCAGGACAGGCCCGAGAATGTTGGGCAGGATGTGACGGAGCAGGATGTCGAACGTTCCTGCACCCATGGCGCGGGCTCCGCGCACGAAGCCCTGCTCGACCAGAACCTGGGTCTGGCCGCGCACCAGCCGGAAGATGCGGGGGATAAAGACGATGCCGAGCACGAAGATCAGCGTGCCCACCGATGCGCCCATACTGGCCACCACCATCACCGCGAAGAGCACGATGGGGAAGCTCAGGATCGAATCCGCGATCAGCGTCAAGATCCAGTCCGCGGTTTTGCCGCGATAGCCGGCGAGCAATCCCGCCGGCACGGCAAAGAGCGCAGCCAGCGCGACCGAGCCCATGGCAATGGCGATCTCAAGCCTCGTGCCGTAGATGATCCGTGCCAGCACGTCGCTGCCCAGTTCGTCGGTACCGAAGGGATTGGCGGGAGACGGAGGCTGGAGGATTGCGCGGGCGTTTATCCCATTGGGCTGATAGGGTGTGAACCATGCCGGAAACAGCGCGACGAGCACCACCCCGATGCCGAGGAGCGTGAGGACGATGCCGGCAGGCGAACGGGGAACGAGCCGGCCGATGCGGGTGGTGATCGGTGCGGAGGCGCTCATGACCGGGCCTGCGGGGTGATGTAGCGGTAGAGCATTTCGGCGGCGATGTTGATCAGGATTACGGCGACGGTGATGACAAGGATCGTCCCTTGCACCACCGGGTAGTCCCGGCTCATCACGGCGCCCAGCAACAGCCGTCCCAGACCGGGGAGGCCAAAGACTTCCTCGACAATCACCGCTCCGCCGATCAGCGTTCCGATTTCCACGCCGACCACGATGATCAGCGGGGTGAGCGAGTTCTTGGCGGCGAAGCGGAAAAGAATGGTCCGGGACGCCAGGCCCATGGCGCGCGAAACGGTGATGTAGTCGCGCTGCAGGGTATCGGCGGTTTCGGTGTAGACGAACCGGGTCAGAGTGCCGACCAGAAAGATCGCCAGGGTGATGACAGGCAGGGCCATGTGCATCATGAACCCGCCCGGGTCGGTCAATGGGGCGACATAGCCGCGCGAGGGAAACCATCCCAACCCGCTGGCGAACCATTGCAGGAACAAAAGCCCCAGCCAGAACGAGGGAACCGCCATGCACAGGGTGGCCAGACTCCTGATGCCGCGGTCGAGCGTTCGCCCCCGCCGGGCGGCAGCGATCATGCCCAGGAAGATGGATATGGGAATGGCGGTCCCGACAGACAGAACGATCAGCCAGATGGTGACCGGTGCCGCCGCGGCGATCATCGAGATCACCGGCCGGGCGGACCGATTGGATTCGCCCAGATCCCCCTGAAGCACATTGCCCACAAATATCGCGTACTGCACCGGGATGGGCTGATCGAGCCCGTACTGGGCCCGGATGTCGGCGAGCCGCTCCTGGACGTCCTGGCGCCCGGCGGTGGGGCCGAGCAGCAATTCGGCCGGGTCACCGGGCGTCAGGCGCAGCGTGACGAAGACCACCGTGATCACCACCCAGATGATTGCAAGAATGCGCAAGGCTGGAAGAAGGCGAGTCACGGTGATCCTTTCGTTGTCGTGGCTCAAGAGCGCCGCAGGTCGATCACTCGGCCAGCGTTACGCCAGAGTAAAGGCCCCAGCCGAGCGGGTTCATGGCAAAGCCCTCGACATGGGGCGCCGCGATGGCGCCTACAGGCCGCGACTGGACGGTCATGACCGGCAGTTCGTCAACCACGATGTCCTGGAGCTCGGCGTAGATTTCCTCACGCTCGGCCATGTCGCCGGTGGAGATGCCTGCTTCGACCAGCTCGGCGACCTCAGGGTTGTCGTAGACATCTCCCTCGAAGTGCGGGCGCAGAATGACGTCGAAGAAGGAGTGGGGATCGGGCGAGACGCCGAAGAAGTTCCAGGTCATGTCATAGTCGCGCGAGACATAGGCGTCGAGCCAGACCGAAAGCTCGGACACGTTGATGTCCAGGGTGACCCCGACTTCCGCGAGCGAAGACTGCCAGACGCGCGCCATCTGCTCGGCTTCGGGAAAGCCTGCCGGCATTTCGAGCCCGACCGTGAGCCCGTCGACACCGGCTTCTTCGAGCAGGCCCCGCGCCGCCTCGAGATCGAAGGGATAGCCCTCGAGATCGGCATATGCCCAGGAACTGGTCGGGAGTGGGCTGGGCGTGGATTCGCCCAGACCGGAATAGGCGATGGCCTGCACCGATTCCCGATCAAAGGCGTGGGCGAGCGCGCGCCGGACATTGACGTCCGAAAGCGTGCCGGTGGTGCCCATCATTTCCACATAGGCCATGCTGTTGGAGGCCGATGGCTGGACCAGTTGGGCCTGGCTCTCGTCGATCTGGTTGAGAACGGCGGTCGAAGGCTCGGCGACGATATCGACGTCTCCGGCGTACAGATTGGTCAGCGCGACCTGGCTGTCGGGCACCGGCCGGAACTCGAGGGTCTCGAAGGCCGGAAGTTCGCCCCAGTACTCGTCATTGCGCGTGAGCGTGATGGCATCATTGGGCACCCAGCCCTCGAAGCGGAACGGGCCGGTGCCGATGGGCTCGCTCGTTGCGGTCTCGAAGCTGTCGGGAGCGAGGATGAACACCACCGTCAGCGCGGTCAGGAAGGGCGCATAGCCTTCCTCGAGCGTCATGCGCACAGTGCCCTCGTCGACGGCCTCGAACATGGTGACGCGCTGGAGCGGCGTGCCGATGACCCCACCGAACTCGGCGGACCGCTCGAGTGAGGCGATGACGGCCTCGGCGGTGACGGGATCGCCATTGTGGAACGTGGCCCCCTCCTGGAGGGTCAGGGTAAATTCGGTGGCGTCGTCATTGACGTCCCAGGATGAAGCGAGGCGCGGGACCAGCTCGAGGTTTTCGTCATAGCCAATCAGGGAATCAAAGACCGTGTTTCCGATGGCCTGTTGGAAGGCGATGAGCTGATTGGTTGCCGGGTCGAAATTGTCGATATCACCCGAGATGGCGACAGTGAGCGTGGTGTCGGCCTGGGCCAACGCGGCGGGCGCTGCCAATGCGCTTGCGCCGAGCAATGCAACGGCAAATGCCGTCAATCCTGATCGAGCCATAGGTCCTCTCCTTTGGGTCAGGCGCCGCCCGTCCAGGCGGCGCGGTAAATGTGCCCGGGCCACCCCTCTGTGGTTTCTCAAGGCACGAGCTTTCGTCAAAACATAAAACTCTATTCCATTTTCAGAGTAAGAATGGCATGGGAGGATCGTCAAGCGGAAATTTCAGCACTTGGTATCAGTGCCTATAAATAGGGCATTTGGGCATTGACGTGGCGCGCCGATCGGTGTTAGCAAAATATGGAATAGCATTTCATGTTATGCCGTCAGCGGCGGGAAGGTGCCCATGTTCGACGTCCATACCCACATGCTTCGTCCCCCCTACTGGGGCGAGGAATACGAGCGGAACTGGAAGGGCCCATACGGCAGCGACTGGCAAGAGCCGTCCGTCGAGGCGTTCGATGCGGCCATGAACGAGGCCGGGATTACCTTCGCGGTCGTCTTCGGCATCACGGCCAAGGCGGCGGGCGTGCATTCGCCCACTCCCGAGGTGGCCGCGTTCTGCGAACGGCTGAAAACCCCCAATGTATGCTTCATGGCGCTCGATCCGGCCGATCCGGACTGGCGGCGCTCGTTCGACGAGGGCGTGGCGCATGGCGCGCGGGGCATCAAGCTCTACCCGGTCATGGCCCGGTTCGATCCGCGCGACGAGGCTCACGACGCCTTCTATCGTGCGGCGAGCGGCAAGGGACTTCCCATTCTCTGGCACATGGGTGCGACCCCCTCCGCGCAGGGCGATCTCTCGGTGAGCCATCCGCTGGTGCTCGACCAGGTTGCGCGACGTTTCCCCGATCTCAAGCAGATCATCGCCCATATGGGGCACCCCTGGCAGCGCGACACCGTGCAGGTACTGCGCAAGAATCCTAACGTCTATGCCGACATCTCCGGGGTCTGGACGCGGCCGATGGACGGCTATCTCGCCTTGGTGAACGCGCAGGAATGGGGATGCGTGCACAAGCTGCTGTTCGGGTCCGATTATCCGCTCTGGACCCCGCAGGAGACGATCGAGGGCCTTCGGCGCCTGACCAAGGTCGGCTCAGAGGGATTCCCGCGCGTGATGGATGAAACCATCGACACCATTCTTGCCTGCGACCTACGGCGGTCGCTCGGGCTCTAGGGCTGGACGCCTATTCTCAACAATTCGGCGCGCTCCCGAGCCGATGCGGGCATCCCCGATGCTCTGGGAAGCGCTCAAGAACGATCCGGAGGACTATTCGATATGCTCGAGCGAGGCGAGAACGCCACAAGGGACATGTGGGCGCACGCCCAGACGCAGATTCCCGGCGGCGTCAATTCAGCGACCCGTCGGATCGATCGGCCGCTGATCATCGACGAGGCCAAGGGCGCCTATGTCTACGATCTGAGCGGGCGGCGCTATATCGACTATCATGCTGCGTTCGGCGCGACGCTTCTCGGTCATGCCGATCCGATCGTGTCAGATGCGGTTTCCGACGCGATCCGGCGCTACGATCTCGTGGGCATGGGCGTGAGCACGCTGGAGGTCAAATGCGCAGAGTTGATCAACGACACGATCCCCTCCGCGGAAAAGACTATCCTGACCATGAGCGGGACGGAATCGACGTTCCAGGCGATCCGGCTGGCGCGCGGGGTTACCGGGCGCGACCTGATCGTCAAGTTCCAGGGGTGCTTCCACGGCTGGCACGACGCGGTGTCGCGCAATGTGATCTCCTCGCCCGAGAAGGCCTACAAGATGGACCCGACCTCCTCGGGGATTCTGATGCCCAATCTAGAGGCGACGCTGATCGCCGAATTCAACGACCTGGTTTCGGTGCAGGAGCTGTTTGCCCGGCACAAGGACCAGATTGCGGCGGTTATTCTCGAACCGATCCCGCACAATGTCGGCGCGCTGCTTCCCGAACAGGCCTTCCTCGAGGGCCTTCGCGATCTCACCCGCGAGGAGGGGGCTCTGCTGATCTTTGACGAGGTCATCACCGGGTTCCGGCATGCACCGGGAGGCTATCAGGAAATCTGTGGCGTGATGCCGGATCTTACGACCTACGGCAAGGCGATGGGCAACGGATTCCCGGTTGCGGGCATGTCCGGGCGCGCCGACCTTATGGACCAGTTCAGCTCGGCGGGCGGTTCGGTGATGCTGGCAGGAACGTTCAACGGCGGCCCGGCATCGACCGCGGCCGCGATTGCCACGATCACCCATATCCGGGAAACCGATTTCCACGAGCGGGTGTTCGCGCTCGGCGACCGGATGCGCGAGGGGCTTCGGGCCATAGCCGCGCGCCACGGAATTACGGCCTGCGTCACCGGTTACGGTTCGGTGGTCATTTGCTACTTCCTCGAGCATCAGCCCAAGGGGTATCGTGACCTTCTGGGTCACAACGACAAGGCCTATGCCGAATTCCACCGCCGCATGCTCGACCACGATATCCTGATGCTGCCCATGTCGCTCAAGCGCAACCATATCAGCGGTGCCCATACTGCCCAGGATATCGAGGTGACGCTCGAAGCGGCGGACATCGTTCTGGGTGAGCTCAAGAGCGAAGGATATTTCGACTGATGGGGCTCCGGGTCGCGATCATCGGTGCAGGCTGGATGGGCGCAACCCATGGCGCCGCCATCGCCGCCAATGGCGATGAAGTGGTGTTGGTGATCGACGCGGACAGTGAGCAGGCAAAGGCTTTGGCCGCGAAGCACGGCGCTCGCGCCGGGACCGAGCTTTCGATGACCCAGGGGCTCGACGCAGCGGTGATCGCGACCCCCAGCTTCCAGCATCTCGAGCAGGCCACCGCGCTCGCCAGGATGGGGGTCGATGTGCTGGTCGAGAAACCCCACAGGCTACCCAACCAGTCTTCGGACGGGCTCATAGGCGCGATCGAAGCGGGCGGGGCGAGAGTACTCGTGGGCATGACCACCCGGTTCCATGAGGGCATCATGGCCCTGGCCGAGGCCTTGCGGACCAGGGAACTCGGCGCAATCCTCAGCTATGCCGACAGCTATTTCTTCGAGCTGGCTCCCGATACGCTGGCGCCCTGGTATTTCGATCCCAGGCTTTCGGGCGGTGGCGTGGTCACCACCAATGGCGTTCATCTGATCGACCGCTGCGCCTGGCTTCTGGGCGAGGATATGCGCGTCGAAGCCGCCGAGGGTCTGGTGCCGCTCCACCCCGGCCATAGGGTCGAAGATCATGCCGAGCTGCGGCTGCGGGGACGGACCAGCGGCACTCCGGTCACCTTGTCGCTGCTCTGGGCGCCGTACCCTTGCCCCGAGCCCGAATTGCGGGTGGTGGGGACCCATGGCATCGCCCGGATCGGGCTTTCGCGGTGGGTCATTGAAACCGCAGAGGTTGCGCGCGGAGGAACAATCGAGCGGCCGGACGATGCCTTTGTCCGGCAATGGGCCGACTTCAGGGCCTGCCTCGCCAATGGCGGGGTGGGCGGAAACGTGCCCGACGTTCTCACGCTCGAATCGACGCTCGAGCTGATATCCCAGATCTACACAATCGCCCAGGGAGCCCAAGCGCAGTGAGCAGCCAGCACTACAAGGGGGCAACGCCCCGCCTCGTTCTCGATGCCACAATCATGGACGCCAATATCGCGGCGATGGCGGGCGCGGTTCGTGCGCGCGGGAGTCTGGCCCTCAGACCCCATTTCAAGACCAACAAGATGATCGAGGTCGCCCGGCGGCTCATGGATGGGGGGGCGGTGGGTCTGACCTGCGCGACCATCGCCGAGCTCGAAGCGTTGATCGCGGCAGGGATTACCGATCTCTTCTGGGCCCAGGAGCCTGTCGGCGAAGCCAAGGTCCAGGCTGCGATCGCGCTCAACCGAAAGGCGCGTGTGGCCGTGGGTCTGGATTCGCTCGCTGCCGCACAGCCGCTCTCGGAGGCGGCAAGCGCTCAAGGGGTTACGGTGCCCTATCTCATCGAGATCGACAGCGGCATGGGCCGGGCCGGGCTGGCCGCTGACAGGGTGCCTGCGCTTGCCAGGCAGCTCGACACCTTGCCCGGACTGGAGCGAGCCGGGATTTTCACCCATGAAGGTCAGCTCTATGGGGTGGCCGACCCGGCGGAACGGGCCCGGGCCGCCAAAGCTGTCGGAGAGTCAATGGTCGCCATCGCCGAGGCGCTGCGCGGAGCAGGGCTGGACTGTCCGGTCGTTTCCACTGGATCGACGCCGGGCGGGGCCGATTCGGCGCGTGTGGACGGGGTGACCGAGGTGCGTCCGGGTACGTTTGTCTTCATGGACGCCAACCAGATGACCATCGAGCGCTGCGCAGAGGCCGATTGCGCGGTCAGCGTGCTTGCGACCGTGATGAGTCGCCCGAGGCCCGGCGCCGCGATCATCGATGCGGGGCTCAAGGCCATGAGTTCGGACCGGGCGATCTCGGGATCCGGGTTCGGCCGTATCAAGGGCCATCCCGGCATTGCCTTCGGCACTGCCTATGAGGAGCACGGCCTTCTCACCGGCGCCGATGTCGACCGGCTTTCTGTCGGCGACCAGGTCGAGATCATCCCCAACCATGTGTGCGGCGCGGTCAATATGTGGTCGCGCGCCCTGGTGCGCCAGAATGGCGCCATTGTCGATGAATGGTCGATCGTCGGCCGTCACTGACCTCACGATTTCACAACACTCCCACACAAGGCAGGAAGACCTCATGCGGACCATCGTCTCGAGCCCAGATGCTGCACCCCCCGTCGGCCCTTATTCGCAGGGCGTCATCCTCGACAATACGCTCTACGTTGCCGGGCAGGGGCCGTTCGACGACAAGGGGGACCGCGTGGGCGACACGTTCGCCGATCAGGTCCACAGGGCGTTCGACAATCTCGAGGCGGTGGCCAGGGCCGCGGGCACGGGGTTCGAGCACATGGCCAAGCTGGGCGTCTTTCTCGCCAACATGGATGATTTTCCCGTGTTCAACAGGATTGCCGGGGAGCGGCTGGTTGCGCCCTATCCGGTGCGGGTGACGGTGCCCGCGTCGCTGCGTGGGTTCGACATCGAACTCGATGGCATCTTCTACGTCCCGCGTTGAGCCGGCCCGATCGGCGCGCTCGACCTAGCCGGGCGCGCCGACTGGGGCAGCACGAACGGAGTGCCCGGGGCAGGGGCGGTGTTGACGCGCATGGGACAGCCGAACACACGCTCGATGAGGGCGTCGGCGAGCGTGTCGCGGACCGTGCCCTCGGCCACAACGGCGCCAGCGCTCATCATGGCGATCCGGTCGGCATACATGGCGGCGATGTTGAGGTCGTGAAGGATCGCGATCACGCCGCCACCGGCGTCGGCATAGTCGCGCGCGATGTCCATGATCCGGAGCTGGTGGCGGACATCGAGGCTCGAGATCGGTTCGTCGAGCAGCAGGTAGCGTGGTTTTCCCTCCAGCACCGGCGCCCATACCTGGCAAAGCACGCGGGCAAGCTGGACACGCTGCTGTTCGCCCCCCGATAGCGAATTGTAGCTGCGCGCGCCGAAGCCCGCGAGATCGACCCTCGACAGAGCCTCGTCGGGCAGGCGATCGCGGCCGCCCGAGTCCTCGCCGGGCAGGCCGCCCGACAGGCCGAGCCTGACGACCTCGTGGACCGAAAAAGGGAACGTCAGCACGCTGGACTGGGGCAGGACGGCCCGCATGGACGCCGCCTGCCAGGGCCTGAGGCGCGATGCGTCCTGGCCGTTGATCGATACGGCTCCCGAATGGGCGATCTCACCGGACAGGGCCTTGAACAGCGTGGTCTTTCCCGACCCGTTGGGGCCCACGATCACGGTGACTTCGCCCGGGCGGGCAGTGAGGTCGACATCCCGGAGGATCGGGCGTCCGTCGATGGCGTTCGACACGCCGCGGGCGAGATACATGGTTACCAGGCGAGTTCGTTGCGTCGACGCAAGAGAATGTAGAGAAAGAAGGGGCCCCCGACGGTTGCCGTGACAATGCCGATGGGCAGTTCGGCGGGGGCGACGATGACGCGGCTGACCGCATCGGCAACGAGCAGGAACGATGCGCCCAGCAGCGCCGATGCGGCGAGCAGATAGCGATGGTCCGGGCCGATCAGGATGCGCAGAAGATGGGGCACGACGATGCCCACGAAGCCGATACCGCCGCTGACCGCGACCGCCGCGCCCACGCATGCGGCCACCGCGCAGATGGCGATCGTCTTGAGCCGCTGGACATCGACGCCCATGTGGTGGGCCGCCGATTCCCCGAGCGTGAGGGCGTTGAGGCCGCGCCAGATGGTGAGCGAGACGAGGACGCCCCCGGCCATGAGCGGGCCGCCCGCGAGCACCTTGGTCCAGTTGGCGCCGGCCAGCGAGCCCAGGCCCCAGAAAGTGAGGTCGCGCAGCTGGGTGTCGTTGGCCACATAGACGAGCATGCCGGTGACGGCGCCCGCCAATGCGCCGATGGCAATGCCAGCCAGCAGCATGGTGGCGATGGCGGTCTGTCCGCGCGCGGTCGAGACCCTGTAGAGCACGATGGTGGTCAGCGCCCCGCCGGCAAAGGCGGCCAGTGGCACGGCGTAGATCCCCAGGTGCATGGTAATGGGCGCGAGGACCGTGCCGCCCAGAACGATGAACAGCACCGCTCCAAGGCCGGCCCCGGCCGAAACCCCCACAAGGCCAGGATCGGCCAGCGGGTTGCGGAACATGCCCTGCATGACCACGCCCGAGACCGCGAGTCCCGCGCCCACCAGGACGCCGAGCACCATGCGGGGGAGGCGGATGTCGTTGAGGATGATGCCCGCCCGGGCGACCGCCGGGTCATCGGGGTGGGCGATGCCCAGCCACAAGCGGGCAGCATCAAGCGCGGAAACGCCCGAGGCTCCTGTGAACAGGCTCATGGCCATGGCCGCGACCAGAAGCACGCCCAGCGCCGCGATGGTGAGCCGGGCAAGATGGGAGCGATCGCCAGGCGCAAGAGGGCGCGTCGGTGCCCGGCTCAGGGCAAAAACGGTCACGGCGCAGGGTCCGGGTTGCCGTAAATTGCCGTGAAGAGGTCATACCCGGCATCGGCCGTGCGGGGCCCGAAGCCCAGAAGGTAGGACCCGTCCATTTCGATGACGGCGCCAGTGCGGCCTGCGGTGGTGAGCGCGATGGCCGGATGGGCGAGAAGGTCCGTCTCGCTGGCTCCGTGATCCCCGCCCCGATCCATCATCAGGATGACGTCCGGATCGGCGGCGATGATGGCTTCCTCGCCGAGCTGGCGATAGCCCTCATAATCGGTGATGGCATTGTCCGCCCCGGCGAGGGCGATGATCCCGTCAGCGGCAGTTCCGGTGCCCGAGGCGTTGATACGGCCAGCTTCCATCGAGAGGATGAAGAGCACCGATTTCCGGTCCGCGATGCCGGCCGTCTCTGCAGCCAGTTCGGCGAACCGTGCGTCCAGTTCCTCGTTGAGGGCGGTGGCCTCTCTGGTGCGTGCCAGCGCTTCTCCGACCATGGTGACCTTGGTCGTCACGCCCTCGGCGTCAAACCGGTCGGGCACGAAGACGATCGGGACGCTCGCAGACTGAAGCACCTCGATGGCGTCGATGGGCCCAGCGCCTTCCAGCGCGAGGATGGCGGAGGGGTCGACCGAGAGCACGCCTTCAGGGGCGAGGGCGCGCATATATCCCACATCGGGAAGCTCGAGCGCTTCGGCCGGATAGGTCGCGGTTGTGTCGCGGGCAACGAGCAGGTCGGCCGCGCCCAGTTCGTAGGCGATCTCGGTCAGCGAACCGCCGATCGAGACCAGCCGCGACGCATCGGCGAAAGGCTCTACCGTTTGGGCGGAAGCGCCCGGGGCCATCAGGCCCAGGGACGCAATGGCGAAGGCGGTGGCGAGGGTGACTGCTGGGCGCATGGTGGTCCTCATGCTGCTGCGGCGTTGGCGAGGCGGGGCAGGGCGGCGATCGCCTCCCGCCAGAGCGGGCGTTCGTCCTGCCCTTCGATGCGCTTGCCGAAGAACTGGATGATCAGCCGTCCCTCCGCATCATAGGTTTCAAGGGAGGTGACGTGTCCGTCCGCGGTGGGTTTGCGCACCACATAGGCGCTTGCGATGTGGTCGGTGCGCAGGTGCAGGTGGAAGGTTTCGTCCATGACGTTCAGCCAGGGGCCCATCATCGCTGTTTTCTCGACCGGCCCGGAATGGATCTGGATGCAGCCGGCATTGCCGACGAACGCCATGATGGGCACGCCGCTTTGAACGACCGCGTCGAACATGGCGTTGACCGCATCGGGCGAGACCGGATCGACATAGTCGGGCCCGACCAATTCGAGAGCCTCGCGGCGCGGCAGGTTGAGGTCGCGCAACATCCCGAAGAACTGATGGGTATCGGTGAGCCGGCTCCAGGCTTCGCGCAGCGCTTCGGCATCGCCTTTGAGGCGGGAGGGGTCGACGGTCTCGCCCGAGGGCAGAGGCGTGGTGGCCTGGGTGCGGTCCTGAGACTCGGCGCGCAGACTTGCGACCAGCGCGTGGTAGGCCTCGATCTCGGATTCGGGGCGCAGGTGGATCTTGTGAACAGCATCGCCGGCGGCATCGAAGAACTGCAGGGAGTGTCTGGGACCGTCCTCGCCCTGCTTGGTGACCGCGAAGCCTGAAGCCCATTTGCCCTGGAAAATGCGCAGGTCGATCAGCTCGCCAAGTACCATGGCATTGTGTCCGCCGACCCAGATCTTGCCATAGGGGCCGATCTTTTCGTGTACCGCGCTCTCGTTTCGGGTCAGTGCCATGACCGTGCCCAGGTCCCGCGCGCCTTCGAGCAGCGCCGCAATGTCGACCCTGAGCCGTGTCGCGCCATGGCCGACATGGGCGGCCACGTACTGGGCCTCGCTGATCCCCTGAATGCGCGCGAAATCGCGCTCGCGCAGTTTGGGGTGGTCCGCGCGCCGCGCGATAATGTCGTCGGGTGAGAGCACAGAGGTCATGTCCGGATATCCCTATTTGTTCAGTATCAGCTTGCCCTGGCGCGTGATGCGCAGCCGGTAGACCGTGCCGTCATGGTCAATGGCCACTTCGCGCGCCTGTCCGAACAGCTTGTGCGACGGGATGACGCCGGATCGGTCCGGTTCGGGCCGGGAAAGCGGCCTGTCGTCTGGGCGTGCGGTGTTCGTCATGAATGCGGAGTGTCCAAAGTGTCCGACGTGAACGTGTCCCGAAGCCTTGATATCGGGCGGGTCTTCGATAGCTGATCTTTGTAGTCAGGTTTATTTCCGAGTCAATAGTTGACTCTTTTCATCATATTTTATACTCGACGCTGCAAAGAGCGATTGCGGCGAGACCATGGCCGTGCGCTTTCATCCGCCAGCCAGCCCAAAGCCAGCCAGCATCGACGTTCATCCGTTCAAGGAGCAGTTCCATGCAGGTCCGCGCAGCCGCGACAGGCACTACACACATCATCAGCAGCGCGTCCCAAGGCCGGGTTCTGTCCGACCGCCTCGTGCGCGGCCTGCTTCTCGCCGGGGTCGCCTACGGCGCCATGTCCATGCCGGCCATTGCCCAGACCGACACGATGCTCGATTTCTGCGCGGGGGTGGAAGGCGAGGCCGATATGGCGCTTTGCGAGGCCGCCGAAACCAGTACGCTGCTCGACCAGCTTACCGTCATCAGCCGGACGGGCGACGCGCCCATCGATACTCTCGCCTCGGTCAGCAGGGTTGATGCCGAGGCTCTGGATCGGCGCATGCCCTCAACGCTCAACGACGTGTTCTTCGGTACCCCTGGGGTGAGCCTGCAGACGGATGCGCGGCGCGCCGGATCGGCGGCAAATGTGCGCGGACTGCAGGAATTCGGTCGGGTTCAGGTGATCGTCGACGGCGCGCGCCAGAACTTCAACCGCTCCGGCCATGGCACTGCCGCCATGGTGTTCGTAGATCCCAATCTGATCGAATCCGCTGAGGTTATTCGCGGCCCGGTGGCCAACACCTACGGGTCCGGCGCGATCGGCGGGGTGGTGATGTTCAACACCAAGAGCGCCGATACTTTCCTTTCGCCCTCAGAGCAGTATGCGCTCGAGACGTCGGTGAATTACGATTCCAATACGCGCGGCATCACCAGCAGCGCAACGGGCGCCGTGCGGTTGACCGAGGACGCCGGGGTTCTGGCCAGCCTTTCCTGGCGCCGGCACAACGAATACACCGGTGGTGACGGGGAAACCGTCGACGGGTCCGATTTCGAGGTTCTGGGCGGGCTCGTCAAGGCGACGGTTCGGCCGACAGAGTATAGCGAGCTCGACCTTTCATGGAACCGGACGCGCAATGACTGGACCGAGAGCAGCGGCGAGGCTGATATCGATTCGGTCCAGAACACCTTCTCGGGTCAGTTCGAAGTCACCGATCCGGGAAATGATCTGCTCGATCTGCATGTCAACGCCTCGATCAATGCGGTCGATCTGACCTCGACGACGCTGGTCGACCGCGACCAGTTCTCGTCTGACAATGGCCAGCCGATCACGATCCCGGCGGGTTCGGAGACGACATACGACCTGACGACTTATGCGCTGGACGTCTGGAACACGTCGCGGTTCTGGACGGGCCCGGTGAGCCATGAGTTGACCTATGGGGCCGACTGGGTGATGGACGACATGGTCACCACGTCTCCGGCCTCGAGCGGCAGCGATGTCTATACCCCTTCCGGCCAGCGCGCGCTGTGGGGCGCCCATGTCGAGAACAAGATGATCTACGACTGGCTCGAGGTGATCGGCGGGGTGAGGTTCGATTCCTACAGTCTTGAGAGTGAGAGCGAATCGGCATCGGGCACACGGCTTTCGCCCCGTCTGACCATCGGGGTATCCCCGTTTGCCGAAGGCCCGCTTTCGGGTTTCCAGGTGTATGGCACCTACGCGGAGGGCTATCGTTCGCCCTCGACGACCGAGACCCTGATGAGCGGGCTTCATCCCGAGGGGGCCGTGTTCCCCTTCCTGCCTAATCCGGGTCTCGTCCCCGAGATCGGCAAGACCTGGGAGCTGGGCTTCAACTACGCCTATGACGGGCTTTTCGATACCGAGGACAGCCTGAGGATCAAGGCTGCATATTTCAACAACACCATCACGGACTATATCGGGGGCACTTCTTTTCCTACGGGTGAAAACGGGTGCGATGCGACTCCGTCCGGCCCCATTTTCGCGCCCGGCGTCTTCCCGCCTCAGGTGATCGGGTATTATCCGGGAACCTGCTACCAGTACCAGAACTTTGCGTCCGCAGAGATCCACGGTGTGGAACTCGAAGCGCTTTATGATGCGGGGGACTGGTTCGCCGGGCTGAATGCCTCGTTCATCGATGGGCATACCATCGAAGACGGCGAGCGCGCGCCGCTTTTGACGGTGCCGACCGGACAGGTGACCGGAACAGCCGGGGTGCGGCTGCTCGACCGGAAGATGACCCTGGGTGGGGAAGTCCAGCAAAATTGGGCACCCGAGGGATCGGACATGGATGACTACACGGTGGTCAATCTCTTTGCGAGCTATGAGGCATCTGAGAATGTTGATCTGAATCTGCGGGTGGATAATCTGTTCGACACCACCTACGCCAATCCCCTCAGCGGGGATCCGGAGCTTTACGAGCCGGGCCTGAGCATCAAGGTCGGCGCGACCGTGCGCTGGTAGAGCGCGCCAATCTGACCAGTGCGGCGGGGCCTGTGGTTCTCGCCGCTTGTTCAAGTGAAGGGACAAGGGCCTCATGTTTGTTGCGATGAACCGCTTCAAGGTCAAACCCGACGCCACGACGGCGTTCGAGGAGATATGGAAATCGCGCGATTCCCGCCTGCACGAGATGAAGGGGTTCAGGGAATTCCACCTGCTGCGCGGACCCGAGCGTGAGGCGGAGGGCTACGTCCTTTATGCGTCGCACACGATCTGGGAGAGCCGGGAGGATTTCGAGGCGTGGACCAAATCCCAGAATTTCCGGGATGCGCACAAGAATGCCGGGAGCCAGGGCCGTGACATCTATGTCGGGCATCCCGAGTTCGAGGGATTCTCGGTGGTCGAAGGCGCATAGCGTTTCCAGGGAAAAGCTCTGGCGCACTACTCGAAGAGGTCGAGATTCTCGGCCTCGATCTGGGGCAGGTCTGAGAGGATGCCCGCCAGATGGGTTCGCATGGCCTCGACCGCCCGGTCGGGGTCGCGCGCGTCTATGGCGGCCAGAATGGCCTCGTGCTCGGCAATCAGCGCGGCCATGGAATCGGCCTTGCGGAGCTGCAGGTTGCACACACGGTCGATATGGGCCTTGATGTCGGCGATGACGCTCCAGGCCATGCCGCAGCCCGCGCCGGTTGCGATGGCCATGTGAAACTGTTCGTCCTCGCGGCGAAAGCGGGGGTAGTCCTGAGCGTCGCGCGCGGAGCGCTGGCGCGCGAGAATGCCGTCCAGCGTCGAGCGAATCCAGGGATCGAAGGTCGAGCAGGCGCGCCGGGCAACCGCGGTCTCGATGGCCTCGCGCACGAATCGGGCCTCGGTCATCTCCCGGGCTGAAATCTTGACCACCACGGTGCCGCGTTTGGGCTGGATCTGAACCAGCCTAGCCCGCGCCAGCGCTATGAGCGCTTCACGAACGGGCTGACGGGAAACGCCCAGCCGATCGGCAATTTCCTGCTCGGACAGCCGTGTGCCGGGCCGCAATTCGAGCCTGATGATTGCCTCGCGCAGGTCGCGTTCGACCTGGGAGGCAGTGCTTGTGCCCGGTTCGGCGGGCTTTTCCATGCGCATAATTTCGGCTGTCATGAATCTACCATACCACATTGACAGGCCCATACAACTACCATACCGTACCATACAACAGATGCGGAGAGAGCGTCTGAGATCAAGGTTCAGGGAGGGCAAAGCCCGAAGCGCATGAGTTCACCAGCCAATTTCATCACTCCCCAGCTTGCCGATCCCCGCCTCTCAACGAAGCGGGACTATCAGATGCTGATCGGCGGCAAGTCGGTCGAGGCGCAGTCGGGAAAGCGGATCGAGCGCGGAAGCCCGGGCCATTCCGGTGCGATCGTGGGGTCTTGGCCCCAAGCGTCGGCAGATGATGTGTGTCTGGCGATCGGCGCTGCGCGCGAGGCTTTCGATGTCGGTCCCTGGCCACGCCTGTCCGGCGCCGAGCGCTCAGCGATCCTTTATCGGATCGCCGAGCTGATCGAGGCGCGGGTGGAGGACCTCGCGATTGCCGAGTGTCTCGAAGTCGGCAAGCCTATTGCGCAGGCGCGGGGCGAGATCGGGTATTGCGCGGATATGTGGAGATATGCGGCGGGCCAGGCCCGGGCGCTCGAAGGGCAGGCCCACAATGCGATCGGCGATGACCGCCTGGGACTGGTGCTGCGCGAGGCCGTCGGAGTCGTCGGGATCATCACGCCGTGGAATTTCCCCTTCATTATCGCCTCCGAGCGCGTGCCCTGGTCGATCGGGGTCGGCTGCACGGTGGTGCTCAAGCCTTCCGAGCTGACCTCTGGCACATCGGTGATGATGGCCGAAATCGCGCGGGACGCGGGGCTCCCGGACGGGGTGTTCAATGTAGTGACGGGGTATGGCGATCCCGCGGGCCAGACGCTGGCGGAGGATCCGGGAACGGACATGGTGGCGTTCACCGGGTCGGTGCGCGTGGGCACCAGGATCGGCGAGATCGCCGCGCGGCAGGTCAAGCGCGTGGGGCTGGAGCTCGGCGGCAAGGGGCCACAGGTGGTCTTTGCCGATGCCGATCTCGATGCGGCGGCCGACGGCATTGCCTATGGCGTCTATCACAATGCCGGGCAGTGCTGCATTTCGGGCAGCCGGCTGATCGTGCACGAGGACATCCGCGACGAACTGCTCGCGCGGGTTATCGATATCTCCCGGAAAGTGACGTTCGGCGATCCGCTCAATGAAACAACCAAGATCGGGGCCATGATCTCGCGGGCTCATCTCGACAAGGTCGACGGCTATGTGAAGTCGGGTCGCGACGCGGGCGCCGAGGTGATGATCGGGGGGAATGCGGAGGCGGCTGACGGGCTCTATTATGCACCCACCGTTTTCACCGGGGTGCGGCCCGATATGGCGATCGCGCGCGAAGAGATCTTCGGGCCGGTGCTCTCGACGATCGGATTCCGGACCGCCGACGAGGCGGTGGCGCTGGCCAATGATTCCGAATACGGGCTTTCGGCCAGCGTCTGGTCGCGTGATCTCGAAAACGCCATGCAGACCATTCGCCGCGTGCGGGCGGGCCGGTGCTGGGTCAACAGCGTGATCGACGGCACGCCCGAGCTGCCCATCGGCGGTTACAAAAAGAGTGGCGTCGGGCGTGAGCTCGGGCGCTACGGGTTCGACGAATATTCGCAGTTCAAGGGAATCCACGTGACTTTCGGCGCACCGCCGCGCTGGTTCACGGGCTGATCCACCAGTCCTTGAGGAGGATTTTTGGCCTGCCGGCGCGAGGGCGCACGGCCGGAAGAGGGAAGTTTTACGTCGTTTGACAAGCCAATGGGAGGAAACCGGTATGTCGAACTCTATAGTGAAGGCCGTGGCTTTGGGAGCAATGGGGGCATCGCTGATGGCCTCGACGGCACTGGCCCAGGATGATCCGGTCACCGCGACCATGATCATCTATCTCGATCCGTCCGTTCAGTTCTTCAACCCGGTCGTCCGGGGGGCAGAGGACGCGGCCGAGCATTTCGGGGTCGATCTCGACGTTCAGTATGCCAACAACGATCCGGTCCGGCAGAACGACCTGATCGAGGCGGCCACGGCTGCAGGCGTGGATGGAATCGCTGTCGCGATTTCAAGCTCGGACGCCTTCGACGACAGCATCTGCGCCGCCGTCGAGCAGGGGATCATCGTCATCGGGTTCAACAATGACGACCTCGAGGGCGCGGACGGCAATTGCCGTCAGGCCTATGTGGGCATGGACGAGCGCGCTTCGGGCTATGAGCTGGGCATGCGCATGATCGAGGAGTTCGGGCTCGAGGAAGGCGACGTGGTCTTCAACCCGCGTGAAATCCCCGAGGCGAGCTTCGCGGTGGCCCGGGGTGGCGGCATTGAAGATGCCATGAGCGAGCATGGAATCACCGTGGAAACTGTGCGTGCAGGGCTCGATCCGGCCGAAGCCCAGAACATCATGACCCAGTTCCTGATCGCCAACCCGGACGTCAAGGCCGTGTTCGGAACAGGCTCGGTGACCTCCACGGTCGGCGCTGCAGCGATCCGGGACGCGGAGATCGACGTGCCCTTCGGCGGGTTCGATCTCGCGGTCGAGATCGCCAATGCGGTGGAATCGGGTGCCATGTTCGCGACCATGGACCAGCAGCCCTATTTGCAGGGCTACTACCCCATCGCCCAGATCGCCATGGCGGTGCGCTACGGCATGACGCCTACGGACGTGGATACCGGGCAGGGCGCGTTCCTCGACCAGTCCCGGATCAGCGACATCATCGACCTCGTCGGCACCTACCGCTGACCGATCGGCGGCCTCCGGCAGGCGCCGGGGGCCGCGCGCCAATCGCGAGGACATGCGACATGACCACTACAGCCGAAGGTGCAATCGCGCCACCACGACACACGCCGCGCCTCTTGTTCCGGCAATTGCTCGCCCACCCGGCGGGTTCGATCCTGTTGGTCTTCGTGATCCTTCAGGTCGCCTGCATCACCTGGGCGCTGCTGCACCCGGATGATTTCCGGTATCTCTCGCCCCAGAACCTGGCCATCCTGATGCGCGCCATTCCGGTGCTCGGGTGCCTGGCGCTGGGGGTGGGTGTTCTCATGATCGCGGGCGAGTTCGACCTGTCGGTCGGCTCGGTCTATGCGCTCACCGCCATCGTGATGGCGGTCCAGGTGGACGCGGGCATGAGCGCGTTCATCGCCGCCCCGCTGGCCATCGCCATCGGGCTGGGGATCGGCGTCCTCAATGGCCTGATCACTCTGAAGTTCGGCCTGCCTTCGTTCATCGTGACCCTCGGAGGGCTGATGTTCTGGCGCGGGGCGGTGCTGCTCTATAATGGCGCGGTGCAGGTCCGGTTCGATCCCGAACCCGCATTCACCGGGCTGTTCGCCGGCACGCTCTTCGGGCTCAACGCCGCGTTCCTGTGGTTCCTGGCGCTGGTCTTTGCGTTCTACCTGCTGATGCACCGGCACAAGTTCGGAAACCATGTCTTTGCCACAGGTGGCAATCGTCCGGCGGCGACCGCGATCGGGATCAACACCGGACGGGTCAAGATCATCGCCTTTGCCATCGCCGGGGGCATGGCGGCGTTTGCAGGCATTCTCGCGACGGCCCGGGTGGGCAGCGTGCAGCCCGGACAGGGCACGGGGCTCGAGCTCCAGGCAATCGCGGCCTGCGTCATCGGCGGCCTCTCGCTCCATGGCGGTCGCGGCTCGGTGATCGGCATCTTCCTGGGTGCCATGATGATCCACACCATCACCAACGTGCTTTTGCTGCTTCGGGCGCCGGGCTTTTACCTCGAGATGTTCATCGCGATGCTGATCGTAGGCGCGGCCATTCTCAACCAGTTCATCGAACGCAAGGGGACAGCCTGATGGTCGATACGCCAATTCTCGAACTGCACGGTGTGACCAAGCGCTTCGGCCCGCTCACCGCGCTCAAGGATCTCAGCTTCCATATCGGGGAAGGCGAGGTGATCGGGCTTCTGGGTGACAATGGCGCGGGCAAGTCCACAACCGTCAACCTGATCTCGGGCATCCACAAGCCCTCGTCCGGGCACCTGTCGGTGGACGGACAGCAGACCATGTTCACCTGCCGCAGCGATTCCGCGGATGCGGGTATCGAGACCATCTACCAGAACACGGCGCTCGTGGATTCGCTCTCGATCACGCGCAACATCTTCATGGGGCGCGAGATCACCAATGGCCTGGGATTTCTCAAGCAGGGCGAAATGCGCGAGATCGCCATGGAGGTACTCAAATCCGCCGTCCATATCTCGGGCATCGATTCCCCCGACAAGCTGGTGGGCGAGTTGTCGGGTGGCCAGAAGCAGGCGGTCGCGATTGCCCGGGCGGTGCATTTCAAGCGCCGGGTCCTGCTGCTGGACGAGCCGACCTCCGCGCTCTCGGTGCGCGAAACCGAAGCCCTGCTCAATCAGGTCCTCAGGCTCAAGGCCGGGAACGTCTCAAGCGTTCTGGTCACCCACAACATCTACCATGCCTATCAGGTCTGCGACCGGTTCGTGATCATGAGCCACGGCACCAAGGTGTTCGACGTCGCCAAGGAGGACACCTCCATCACCCAACTCACCGAATATGTGGTTCTGACATGACGCACCAATCCCCCCGCCTCACAGAGGCCTCCGCTACGACCCGCTATACCTCGCGCCATGCCGTCGATCCGCGGACGGCCGCTGCCATGGGGACCGAGGAATTGCGCGCCAACTTCCTGATTCCGGACCTTTTTGACCCCGGCCGGATGGTGCTCACCTATACCCATTACGACCGCATGATCGTGGGGGGGTGCATCCCGCTCGCCGATGCTCTCCCGCTCGAGGCGATCACGCCTACCGGCACCAAGCGGTTTCTCGACCGGCGGGAACTGATCGCGATCAATATCGGCGGGGAGGGCACGATCACCGCCGATGGCGAGGTGTTTTCAACGGGCACACGCGACATGGTCTATCTCGGGCAGGGGACGGGGACCGTCGCCTTTGCGTCAAGCGATGCCAAAGAGCCGGCGCGGTTCTATATCGTCTCGGCGGCCGCTCATGCGCCCCATCCGGCGCGGCTGATCCGGATCGGGGACGCAAAGCGGGTGGATCTGGGCGACAAGGGAAATTGCAACGAGCGCTCGATCTTCCAGTTCATCCACCCCGAAGGGGTCCAGACCTGCCAGCTCGTCGTGGGCATGACCGAGCTTGCGCCCGGGTCGATCTGGAACACCATGCCCTGCCATATCCATGAACGGCGCATGGAGGCCTATCTCTATTTCGACCTGGACAAGGATGCACGGGTGATCCACCTGATGGGCCCCCCCGACGAGACGCGCCACATGGTGGTCGCCGACCAGCAGGCGGTGCTCTCCCCGCCCTGGTCGATCCATTCGGGCGCCGGCACGGCCAGCTACACCTTCATCTGGGCGATGGCGGGCGACAATGTGGACTACACCGATGTCGACAAGATCGAGATCGGGGATCTTCGGTGACCGATCTATCCGCCTTTTCGCTGGAGGGGCGCCGGGTGCTGGTGTCCGGGGCGAATACCGGGATTGGCCAGGGCATCGCGCTGGCGATCGGGCGGGCCGGCGGGCAGGTGATCGGCGTGGGCCGGTCGGACATGGACGATACGGTTGCGGGTATGGCCGGGATCGGCGGCTCGTTTGTCCCCGTGCGCTGCGATCTGGCCGATCCCGATGCGGCAGGGCAGATGCTGGCCGATATCTGGGCCGACGCGCCGCTGGACGGGCTGGTCAACAATGCAGGGATCATCCGCCGGGCCGACGCGGTGGCGTTCACCGAGGCGGACTGGGACGATGTGATGGACATCAACCTCAAATCGCTGTTCTTTCTCTCCCAGGGGTTCGCGCGCCGGGCGATGGAAGAGGGCCGGGCCGCGCGGATCGTCAACATCGCCTCGATGCTCTCGTTCCAGGGCGGAATAAGGGTTGCCTCCTATACGGCATCCAAGCATGGGGTGCTGGGGCTGACCCGTCTTATGGCCTGCGAATGGGCGGCCCGTGGGATTAACGTCAACGCGGTGGCTCCGGGCTATATCGAAACCAACAACACCGCCGCGCTGCGCGCCGATGCCACTAGAAGCGCGGCGATCCTCGACCGCATACCGGCGGGGCGGTGGGGCCAGCCGGACGATATCGGAGAGGCCACGGTTTTTCTCTTATCGCGGGCCTCGCGATACATGCACGGGGCCGTCGTGCCGGTGGACGGAGGCTGGCTGGCGCGATGAGCAAAGGAAAGTGGACATGACAGACCAAAACAAGCTGTTCGCCGAGCCGGGCGAGGGGGATTGGGTCACGACGCCGGACGGCAACAAGCGCCGGATCGTCCTCCATACGCCCGAATTGATGGTGGTCGAATTCGCCTTCGAGCCCGGCGCTGTGGGTGATGCCCATTCCCACCCGCACGTGCAGGCAAGCTATGTGGCCCATGGCCGGTTCGAGGTGACGATCGGGGATGCAACCCGCTCCATAGGCGCGGGCGGCTCGTTCATCGTGCCTTCGGGAGTGACCCATGGGGTCAAGGCGCTCGAGACGGGCCGGCTGGTCGACAGCTTCACCCCGGCGCGCGAGGATTTCCTCGCAGCCGATCGGAAGGCCGACTGAAAAAGTGCCGCTGCGGCCATTGTGAAGCCCGGGACGATGATGGCAAAGTCGCGCCGTTCAATGTGCGGTTTTGCAGGAATTTGTCGCTTTGTATCTCGGGCTCGATATCGGAACCTCGCTCATCAAGGCGGCTCTGTTTGACACCGACGGGCGGGAAGTCGCCGTCGTCGAGCGGCGCATGGCGCAACAGGAGCTTCCCATCGGATGGTCCGAGCAGGAGCCCGAGGCCCTGTGGCGCGCGGTCTGTGCGGTGCTCCGGGAGATCTCGCGGGATGGCCGGACGGGTGCCATACGCGGCCTCGGGATCACGGGGGTGATGGTGGGCGCCTGTGTGCTCGATGGTGCCCACACCCCGCTCACGCCCATCATTTTGTGGAACGACGCGCGGGCACAGCCGCTGGTGGATGGCATGGTGCGGGCAAATCCGTCGCTGATTTCCGATATCTTTGCGCTGTCGGGATCGGTGATGCAGATGGGGTGCACATTGCCCGTCCTGGCCTGGCTCAAATCCGAGCGTCCAGAAGTTTTCGAGCCCGCGCGCCACGTGGTGTGCCTCAAGGACTATGTCCGGCTTCGGCTGACCGGCGAGGTCGCGACCGACGAGAGCGAGGCCGCGACCGCGCCGGGCAATGCGCGCACCCGAACCTATGACAAGGCGCAGGCCGAGCGGCTCGGGGTCGGGAATCTGTTCGAGCTGCTCCCACCCGTGCGCACCGGCGAGACGTTAGCGGGCAGGATCACGGCCCATGCGGCCGAGGCGACGGGGCTGGCGGCGGGCCTTCCGGTCGCGATCGGGACCGGCGATGTCAGCGCGGCGGTGGTGGGCGTGGGAGCAACCGAGCCGGGGCAGGCGGTGAGCATTCTGGGCACCACGTGCCTTAATGGCCTCGTCTTCGATCATCCGGTCTTCGAGCCACGGGACCAGGGATTGCTATTTCCCGTGCCCGGCGGGCGCTGGCTCAAGACGCTGGTCAATGTGGCGGGCACGACCACGCTGGACTGGACGCTGGAGACGCTTGCCCCCGACTTCAAGGCATCTGCGGACCCGTATGTTGCGCTCGGCGCTCTGGCGGCAGAGGCGGATCCGGGGGCGGGTGGGGTGCTGTTCGTGCCCTATCTTTCCGCTTCGGGGGTGATTGCGCCGCGAATTGCGCCGGGCGCGCGGGCAGGGTTCAGCGGGCTCGCGCCCCAGCACGGACGGGCCGAGATGGTGCGGGCCGTCTATGAAGGCGTCGCCTATGCGATCCGGCATTGCTTTGCCGCCATGGGGGCGCAGCCGCACGTGATCCGGCTGGCCGGAGGCGGTGCCAAGAGCCCCTTGTGGTCCCAGATGATCGCCGATGTGTGCGCCAGGCCGGTCGAGATCGCGCAAGGCACCCAGTTCGGGGCCAAGGGGGCAGCGCTTTGCGCCGCGGTCGCCATTGGCGATCATGACGATATCGAGCAGGCGAGCCGGGCGGCGTTCACCCTCCAGCGCCGTTTCGAGCCGGACCCGGCCAGAGGCAGCATCCACGATGCGGGCTTTGCGCGTTATCTCGCGGCCAGTGAAGCGGCGCTGGTTCTTGGCGCGGATTAGTCCCGAACAGACCTGGCGTGCAGCGTGCGGGCGAGGGCGACCATGCGGTCGAGCACCGGCTCGATGATCCGGCGGCCTTTTTCGGCGCTGGCCGCGGTTGGATCGCCGAGCACGGGACTGTCCGAGAACTCGGTCCAGCGATAGGGCAGAACACTGAAATCCTCGGGGAACTCCGGGTAGTTGGCCTTTGCGGCGTCCATCGTGACCATTTCGGGCGCGAGATGCAGAGCGAACGAGGTTTCGATCTCGCAGGCGTGGACGTATCCGGCGCGGGCCTCCGGGGTCTCGCGGACGGCGCGGGCGTGGGCCTCAAATCCCGGATAAAAGAAATTCGCGAGCGGGAAGCCCTCTTCCTTGAGCCGCCGCTGGGCGGTGCGAATGGGTTCGGCATTGCCCAGATGCGCGTTTACCACGATCATTGCGGGGATTTTCTTGGCCCGCGCGCCACGGGCAATCTCGGTGATTGCCGTCGCGAGCGTTTCGGCGCCGATGCCGAACGAGCCGGGCGCGTCGCCGAGCGAAAAGATTTGCCCGAACGGCAGGCAGGGAAGGGCCAGAGCCGGCACCTCACCCTCGAGCCGGGCCATAAACGCCTCGGTCATGCGTTCGGCCAAGAGGGTGTCCGTGCCCGCGGGCAGGTGCTCGCCATGGCTTTCCACGGCGCCGAGGGGAAGGATAAGCAAAGGGCGCTCGGCGAGCGCTTCAACGATCGCGCTGTCGGCCATGGATCGGATGAAGGGGGTGCGGTCAGCTGGCAAAGGCGAAAGCCCTTTTCGGGTTCTCGATCATGAAGGTGTCGATCAGCGCCTTGCCGTCAAACCCGGCTTCTCCGGCCTCTTCGACGAAACGCGGGACCCAGGAGCGCAGGATGTAGTCGAGCCCCAGCCCGCCCTCGCCATAATGACGGTACATGGTGCGCCGGGCGATGTCGCCCCCGATCAGGATCTGGTCCTCGTGGCCATGGCGTACGAGGTTGAGGATGCATTCGATCAGCACGCTCTCGGGGTGGTATTTGATGCGGCTGATCCCGTCAAAGCACAGGAACGATCCGCGCTCGGCAGCCTTTCTGTGCAACCATGGGTCGGGATTGCGGTCCACATGGGCAATGGTCAGCCGTGAGGGATCGATGCCCTCCTCGGCGAGGACATCGAGCTGCTCGAGAATGAGCGTGCCCAGCTCGGTGTGGCTGTGGAGCGGGCAGCCGGTTTCCTTGTGGGCATCGAGCACCGCGCGCATCACCTTGTCCTCGGAGGGCGAAATGGTGTTGTAGCCCGTGCCGAACTTGGCGACCCCGCCCTTGAGACCAGTGCCGTCTATTCCCTGGGTCAACTCGGTGACCACATGGTCGCGCAACTGGGCGCGGTCGCGCGCGTCGATCCATTGCTGGATGGTCTGGCCGGTATCGCCCATCTGACCGGGCCACATCACGGCCTTGTTGAACCCCGCAGTGGCGATGATTTTGATGCCGCCGCGCTCGGACAGCGTGCGCAGAGCTGTGACGTCGCGACCGTAATCGATCGCGGTGGCGTCATAGACCGCCTCGCCGCCGGCCTTCACGAAATCGGCGATATCGGCCAGCGAGGCCTCGATATCGTCGATCATGAAGTCGGCGATTCCCTTCTCTTTCCAGAGCTGGGGAACGCAAAAAAGGTGATCGTGGGCGTAGGTGCGCCCCAACTCGTCCGGCGCGATATCGCCGGTCAGTGTCCTGATGAAGCCCATGGTCGGCGTCTGTCCTCGGCTTGAGTGGGTGATCGGCCGGACTGTGCAGCACTGGCTTGGCAACACTAGCTTGCGTGATCCGTGTCCGCTAGCGTAACAATATGAACAAATTCGAACAAGAAGCCAATTGCCTGCGCACGCCGGCGTCGCCCATCACTGTATTTCAGGGAGTTCTCCATGGCCTCCAGCCCTTATGACGGACCCGTCATCGATTCGCATCACCACCTCTGGGATCTGGACATGGGCCGGCACCCCTGGCTGCAGGGCCGCACGCCCGATGGGGCGAATCGTGCCGAGATCGACCCGCTGGAGCGCAGCTTTCTGGTCGAGGATTATCTGGCCGCGGCACAGGGGCAGGGGATCGAGGCGACCATCCATATCGAGGCGAGCTGGGATCCCGGGACGCGGGCCGAGGAAACACAATGGCTCGATACGCTCGAGAGGAGCGTGGTGGCCAGGTGGCACGTCTTCGGGCTGGATCTATCGGCTCCCGACGCGGCGGATGCCTTTGCACGCGAAGCGGCGCATCCGCGCGCCGTAGGCCTGCGCGATATCGTGAGCTGGCATCCCGACCCGCGCAAGAGCTTCGTTGCCAAGGAGGGGCGGATGTCCGATCCGGCCTGGCGGGCGGGGCTTGATTGCCTGCGCGGCACGGGGATCGTGTTCGAGATCCTGATGGCCCCCTGGCAGATGCGTGAGGCGTACGAGCTGGCGAGCGATTACCCGGACATCCAGTTCGTCATCAATCACTGTGGAAGTCCGATGGATCGCAGCGAGGAGGGGCTGGCGCTCTGGCGCATGGGCCTGCAATTGCTCGGGCGAGCCCAGAACGTTGCGCTCAAGGTCTCCAATCCGTTCGCCTATGACCACGACTGGACTGTGGACAGCCTGCGCCCTATCGTCGATCACTGCCTTGGGTGTTTCGGGCACGACAGGGTGCTGTTCGGAACCGATTTTCCGGTGGCCGGGCGGCAGGCATCCTACGGCGGCATGATGGATGCCTTCCGGACGCTGACGGCGGACCTGCCTGCAGACGATCAGCGCAAGTATTTTTATGACAACGCACGCCGTATTTACCGGCTGGACGAGGAGCGGGCCAATGGCTGAACCTGAAACGATATTCGATGCCCGGTTTCGGGGCTTTCCGCCAGGGATGACGTCTGCCGACGCCAGCGAATTGGGAGGCATGCACCTGCGGCCGCAGGACGGGAGGATGAGCCTTCCGCTGCTCTCGCTGGATCGGGGCGCCTTCACACGAAACTCGCAGACGCTGATCGGTCATCTCAACGCCCATGGCGCGCTGCTGGCGCCCCATGCCAAGACCCCGATGGTGCCCGAACTGGCGCGGCGGCTGGTCGATGCCGGTGCATGGGGTGCGTCGGTCGCCGATATTCGGCAGGCCGGGGTACTGGCCGATGCCGGCCATAAACGGTTGATCATTGCCAATCAGGTGGGCGGTATGGCGGCCGCGCGGCGTCTGGCAGCCCGGTTCGCGGGGCGCCAGGAGATGGAACTGCACGTTTTCGTCGATTCCATCGAGGCGGTTTCCGCGCTGCGGAATGCCTGGGACGACCGGTCCGACCTGCCGCTTCTGGGGCTCCTGATCGAGGTGGGAGGCGCCCGTGCCGGGTTGCGCGACACCGCTGGCGCCACTGCCGTGCTCGATCACGCGCTGGCCGCAGAGCGCAGCGGGGTCTACGTCTCGGGCTCGGCCGCCTATGAAGGCGCCGTGGCCTCGGGGACCCCGGAGGTTGCCGGGCGCCGGGTCGACGAGCTGCTGGATCGGTTGGCTGGTTTGCATGCTGCGGTGCGCGAAAAGGTCGGGCCCGGGCGCGAGCTCATCGTCACGGCAGGCGGCTCGGCATGGTTCGATCGGGTGCTCGCGCGCCTCGGGGATTTGGCGCATGCCCCCCAGACCAAGCTGATTTTGCGCAGCGGTGCGATCTTTTTCTCCGATCACGGCGTTTATGAGCGGGCTCTGGAGCAGATGGCCAAGCGCTCCGCACATCCCGAGGGACGGTTCGCCCCGGCCTTGCGCGTGTGGGCGGAGGTGCTCTCGACGCCAGAGACGGGCCTCGTGATCTGCGGCATGGGAATACGGGACGTCTCGAGCGACATCGATCTGCCCATCCCGCTTGCCATCTGGCGCGATGGAAAACTAATTGCCGAAGACCCGAACGCCAAGGTGGTTAAGCTCAACGACCAGCACGCCTTTCTCGAGGTGAGCAAGGCTGCCGGAGACCGGCTGTTCCGGGTCGGGGACGTCATAGAGTTCGGCATCTCCCATCCGTGCACCTGTATTGATCGGCACGGGGTGATCTGGGAAGTCGATGACAGCGGCGCCGCGGTCGGCGTGCTACGCACCATGTTCGGCTGATCGAACATTTTTTGTGCCAGGGAGCCTAGCGTTCCGAGTGAGCCGTCACGGTCGCGCGCCGTGGCGGCTTTTTGTTTGGCCGGTCATTGATGCAATTGGCTGCCGTCATATCCGAAATTGTGAATTTCGTTCGTATGTGTTGTCTTTTGATACGAAGGTTGCTTATTTGTTGAAGAGGCAAGTCAAAGCGCGCCAGCCGAAAATCGTGCGCGCCAGAAGGAGGCAGCCGGTGAACGCAGGCCATGAGATCACGCGTGAGTCCGGTGCCCGGATTTACGGTACGCCGAAGGTGGCGGTATCGGTCCTCACCGCCGATCTCGCGCGACTGGGCGAGGAGGTCGCGGCGGTCACCCAAGCGGGATCCGACTGGCTGCATCTGGACGTCATGGATGGCGTGTTCGTTCCCGCAATCAGCTTTGGCGCGGAAATGGTCACGCGGCTTTGCGGCTTCAGCGCCGCCGAGATCGATGTTCATCTGATGGTCGCAGATCCTGCTGGATGCATTGAGGCCTATGCGCGCGCGGGCGCTCAAAGGATCACGGTCCACGCCGAGGCTCATGTCCATCTGCACAGGACGCTTGCGGCGATCCGTGCTGCCGGATGCAAGGCGGGGGTGGCGCTCAATCCTGCTTCTCCCGCTTCGGCAATCGAGTGCGTTCTCGACGATATAGATCAGGTGCTCATCATGAGCGTTGATCCCGGCTATGGCGGGCAGGTCTTTCTCCCGGGCTCCATAGCCAAGGTGGCGCGGGCGCGTGCCATGCTCGGGAAGCGCGACGTGCGGGTCGTGGTCGATGGTGGCGTGAATGCGCGCAACGCGCCCGAACTCGCCGCCGCAGGCGCGGACGTGCTCGTGGCAGGATCAGCAGTGTTCCAGGGCCCCGGCGCGGGTTATCGCGAAAATATTGCGCTGCTCAAGTCGGTTTGATGGTGACACGTCGCGCAAAGAAATGATAGTTTTTGTTTGGTTTTGAATTTACGTGTGAAGTGGGCTGCGGTCTCTGACGCGCAGGCTGCGAGGGCCGACAAGAGGGCCGATAAAAGGAGATGCGCTGAGATGGTATTCGATTTCCTGGGAGACAAGCGCAAGGCGGTCATCGCCATGGCTCATATCGGGGCGCTGCCCGGAACGCCGCTCTATGACGAGAAGGGCGGCATGGCCAAGCTGATCGAGGACGTCCGCAAGGACGTGCTGGCGCTCCAGGACGGGGGTGTGGATGCCATCATGTTCGGTAATGAGAACGACCGTCCCTATGTCTTTGATGCGCCCAAGTCCGGCGTAGCGGCGATGACTGCAGTCGTCTCGGCGATCAAGCCGGACCTCAAGGTGCCGTTCGGGGTGAACTATCTCTGGGATCCGGCGGCGAGCGTCTCGATCGCCGCGGCGACCGATGCCAGGTTCGTGCGGGAAATCTTCACCGGGGTCTTTGCGTCCGACATGGGCGTTTGGGCGCCCAAATGCGCAGAGGCCGTACAACTTCGCCGCAATCTCGGCCGGCCCGATCTGAAATTGCTGTTCAACATCAACGCCGAGTTCGCCGATTCCCTCGACAAGCGGTCAATCGGGCTTCGGGCGCGCAGTGCGGTGTTTTCTTCGCTTGCCGACGCCATTCTGGTATCTGGGCCGCTGACCGGCCAGCCGATCGAGGGCTCGAACCTGCGCGAAGTCCGCGAGGCGGTCGGCGATACGCCGGTCTTTGCCAACACCGGGGTCAATATCGACAACATCTCCGAGATCCTGACCTATGCGGACGGCTGCGTGATCGGCACCCATTTCAAGGTCGATGGGGACACTTGGAATGCGGTGGATCCGGCTCGGGTCAACCGGTTCATGGACAAGGTCAATTCCCTGCGCTGAAGGGCGGAGCTGCGCTATGACCTATTTCCTCGGCCTCGATATCGGCACGACCTCCACGATCGGCATCCTTGTGCGCCTGCCCGACCAGGTGGTCGATGTCGTCTCGTGTCCGGTCGAGTTTCACGCTCCCCATGCGGGATGGGCCGAGGAAGACCCGGCGCAATGGTGGGCCAATGTCGGCCGGATCGTTCGCGCCTTCATCGATAAGGGCATCGATCCCGCCGAGATCGGGGGCATAGGCGTCACGGGCATGCTGCCGGCCGTGGTTCTGCTCGATGACGCGGGTGCGCTGATCCGGCGCTCGATCCAGCAGAGCGACGGGCGGTGCGGGCGCGAGGTCGAGGCGATGCGCGCCGAGATCGACGAGGACTGGTTTTTCCGCAAGGCCGGCAATGGCATCAACCAGCAATTGGTGACGGCCAAGCTGCGCTGGATCGAGAAGCACGAGCCCGAGAATTTCTCCCGGATTGCCACGGTTTTCGGCTCTTACGACTACATCAATTTCCGGCTTACCGGACGCAGGATCGTCGAGCAGAACTGGGCGCTCGAGGCCGGGTTCGTGGATATCGGCACGCACGCGCTTTCGGATGCTTTGATCGCGCTGGCCCATATCGACCGCGCGGCAGTGCCCGATCTGGTGCGTCCGGACGCGGTGATCGGGGCGGTTTCGGCGCAGGCGGCCCGCGAGACGGGGCTGGCCGAGGGTACGCCGGTGACGGGCGGTTCAGCCGATCTGATCGCCTCGGCGCTGGGGGCAGGCCTGCTGGAACGCGGGGATGTGTTGCTCAAATTCGGCGGCTCGGTTGACGTGCTGGTGGCCACCGACGAGGTGGCGCCCGATCCGCGTATGTATCTGGATTATCATCTGGTTCCCGGACTGATGGTGCCCAATGGCTGCATGTCGACGGGCGGATCGGGGCTGAACTGGTTCGTGAAAACCTTCGCTTCGGGGCTGGAGCCCGAGGCGGCGCGGCGGGGGGTGAGCGTTCACCGGCTGCTCGACGAGATGGCGGCAAAGACCCCGCCGGGGGCCGACGGATTGCTCGCACTCCCTTATTTTCTGGGCGAAAAGACCCCTATCCACGATCCCGATGCGCGGGGGATGTTTCATGGGATCAGCCTTTCGCACACGCTCGGGCATTTCTGGCGCGCGATGCTCGAAGCCTATGGCTATGCGATCCGACACCACATCGAGGTGCTGCGGGATATGGGTCATAACCCATTGAATTATCTTGTTTCTGACGGTGGCGCGTCGTCGGTCGTGTGGATGCAGATCGTCTCCGATATCGTTGGTGAGCCGCTGCAATCGCTGCATGGCCATCCCGGGTCGTGCCTTGGCGCTGCCTGGGCGGCGGCGATGGGGACGGGGGCAGCGAACGACTGGCGCGGGGTGTCCGTGTTCGTGACCAAGGGTGCGGTGACGAAACCAGACGAGGAAAATAGCGCTTTATACGCAGAGGGTTATGAAGCGTTTCGCGATCTTTATGCGCGCAATTTCGGGGGCGGTTCATGACCCCGAGATTCTCCCTGGTGGCCTGGGACGTGGACGGGACGCTGGTGGACAGCGAGCCCCTTCACCAGAAGGTTCTGGTCTCGGTTTGCGCCGATCAAGGCGTTGATCTGAGCGATATAGACGATGATCGGTTCCTCGGCGTGCACATAGACGACGTCTGGGAGGCGCTTTCTCCCCGTTTTGGGTCCGGCGTCGAGAGGCAATTGTGGCTAGATCAGATCATCGGCCGGTATGTCGAGGCTGCGGGCGAACTCGAACCGGTCGCCGGCGCGATCGAGGCGATGGCCGCGTTCCATGAAGCGGGCATCCGGCAGGTTTGCGTATCAAATTCGAACAGAATGATCGTTTCCGCGAATCTCGCGGCAATCGGAGTGGATCGGTTCGTCGATTTCTCGATCACGCTCGACGACGTGACGGCGGGCAAGCCCGCGCCCGAACCTTACGAACGCGCGCTCAAGCGGCTGGGCGTTTCGCCCGGGACCGCCGTGGCGGTCGAGGACAGCCCTACGGGTGCGTTCTCGGCGCGGGCGGCAGGCATGAAGGTGATCGCGCTCGAGCATCAGGCGATCGGGGATGCCGACTGGTCGATCACTGATCTTTTCCAAGCCATTCCCATCGTGTTGCCGGGTGCGTCGGTCAAAGCGCGCGGCGAGGAGAGCACAGCCAATGGTCTATAAAATCACCGCCGAGGCGGACAGGCAGTATGTCGAGGAGTTCAGGGCCAAGCCCATGGGCGACCACAGCCCAGGCCTGCAGCGCGTGCTCAACATCATGCGCGCCTATCGCGGGGGCGATCAGGTGATCCTGATCGCGCGCAGGGAATTTGCGGACTTCGTCATCGGGCGCATGCCGCCCCTGCGGGAGGATCCGATCGTGATCGAGGACACGCGGACGTTCAGTACGCGTGAAGAGGCCGAATGGGCCCTGTTCTGCCGCCGCTGGCGGGAGCACACGGGCGAGGACATCGAATAGCCGGGCCGCCAAGCGTCGCACCGGGCAAAGGGACAAGAGGACAGGGCCAGATCATGCTCAAGATAACGGGCTATCCGGATCGCTACAGCGCCGAAGCAGGGGAAACCCTCGATTTCATGGTCACCCTCGAGGAGGGAGAGACGTTCGACGCGCGGCTCGTGCGGGTCGTGCACGGGGACTGCAACCCCGAAGGGCCGGGGCTGAAATTCACCCATATCCCCTCGAACGCCGATGGCAGCCATGCGGGCAAGCCGCAGCGTATCGATGCGGGTTCATATGCGGTCGTCGACCGCGCGCCGGTGCTCGATGAGCCCTTCACCTTCTTTACCATGCTCTGGCCCACTCTCGTGCGCCGGGACGACCAGACGATCTTTGCCCAGTGGGACCACGAGACGGACACAGGGTACCATATCGGGCTCGGTGAGGGCGGGTTCGTCAGCGTGACTGTGGGAACCGAAACGGGCCCGAAAACGGTCCGTGCGCCCAAACCGATGGTCGAGCGCCAATGGTACGGGCTTGCTGTTTCGATCGATCCGGCCACCGGGGCGGTCGGGATCGACCAGAAACCCGTGCGGCCTTACGCCCATGTGGACGACAGGTGCACCGCGACGCTGCAGGCCGCGCCGGTCAGTCCCGCGCACGTGCCGTTCCATTTCGCTGGCTGTCCGGTGGGCCAGGGGCGTTACGATCGGCATTTCGACGGCAAAATCGACAGCCCGATCCTCATGGCGGGGCGCTGGACCGCCGCCGATCAGGACGCGGTGATGCGCAAGGTGCTGGCACCGGAATGGCGCAACCGGCTGATCGCAAAATGGGATTTCTCCATAGGCATCGATACCGCCGACATCACCGACACCGGGCCCTATATGCTGCACGGAAGGCTGGGCAATCTGCCGACCCGCGCGATGAAGGGCTGGAACTGGACCGGCGAGGAGCACAGCTGGAAGCTCAAGCCCGAGCATTACGGGGCAATCCACTTCCACCATGACGACGTCTATGACGCGGGGTGGGACGTCTCGGTCAGCGTGACCCTTCCCGAGGACATCAAATCGGGGCCCTATGCGCTCCACGTGCGCTCGGGCGAGAGCGACGTGGATGCGACGCGGGAGGATTACATCTCGTTCTTCGTCGTGCCGCCGCGCGACAAGGCGCGGCGGGGCAAGCGCCCGAAAGTGGCATTCCTGGCGCCGACCTGTTCGTACATCGCCTATGCCAACCACGCCGAGCACATCACGGCGCGCGGGGTCGAGATCCTGATGAACCGCATGGTCCATTTCGGGCATTCGGACCTTTACATGTACGAGCACCCCGAGCTGGGCGGCTCGCTTTATGACACCCATGCGGACGGCTCGGGCGTTGCCTATTCCTCGCGCCTGCGCCCGGTCCTGAACTTCACCGCGCAATATCATTCCTGGCTCGGCGGGCACGGCTCGGCGGTCTACCAGTACAATGCCGACACTCATCTCTTCGACTGGCTCGAGGAGAAGGGGATCGACTACGACGTCATCACCGACGAGGACCTCAACGCCCACGGGTACGAGCTGATCGAGGACTACGAGGTCATCCTGACCGGTACCCATCCCGAATACCACTCCACCGTGATGTGGGACGCGATGAAGGACTGGATCGATCGCGGCGGGCGCCTGATGTATATGGGCGGCAATGGCTGGTACTGGCGCGTGGCGTTCAACGACGCCTGGCCGGGTGCCATGGAACTGCGCCGGGCCGAGGACGGCATTCGCCCCTGGGTCTCCGAGCCGGGCGAATATTTCCACTCGTTCTCTGGCGAATATGGCGGGCTCTGGCGACGCATCGGCCGGGCACCGAACGTGATCGCCGGTGTGGGCTTCATCGCCCAGGGCTTTGATATGTCCTCCTATTACCGGCGGGCACCGGACGCGGACAATCCGCGCGCGGCCTTCATCTTCGAGGGCGTCGATGACGAGATCATCGGCGATTTCGGGCTCGTGGGCGGCGGCGCGGCGGGCATCGAGCTCGACTGCATCACCACAGATCTGGGCTCGCCGCCCAACATGCTGCGGCTGGCCTCCTCGGAAGACCATTCGGCCATGATGCTGCTGGTCAACGAGGAGTTCGGGCCCGTCCCGCCCAATCTGGGCGGCGACCAGAACGAGCGGGTGCGCGCCGACCTCGCCTTTGGGGAAACCCCGGCGGGCGGGGCCCTGTTCGCCACCTCATCGATCGCCTGGTGCGGCGCGCTTTCGCACAATGGCTATGACAACAACGTCTCGCGGATCACCGAGAACGTGCTGCGGCGGTTCATGGACCCCGAGCCTTTCGACACCGGCCTGTCCGCCAACACGGGGAATTCCCAATGAACGCTCTTGAACGCTTCGGCCTGGCCGGAAAGACCGCCGTGATCACCGGGGGTGCCCGGGGCATCGGCTATGCGGTGGCAGAGTTGTGCGCCCAGGCGGGTGCCGATATCGCGATCATCGACGTGCTGGCCGAGCAGGCCGAGGATTCGGCCAAGGCCATCGCCAAGGCGACGGGCAAAAAGGCCTTCGCCTTTGGCGCGGACCTCGCGGACGCTGCGGCCGCCAAGGCGGTGGTGGACGAGGCGCACCGGGCGCTGGGGCGGATCGACGTCCTGATGAACTGCGTGGGCATCGGGCCCAATACCGAAGTGCTCGATATCCCGGCCGAGGAATGGGCGCAGGTGATGAACGTCAACGTCAACGCTCAGTTCTATGTGGGCCAGGCGGTAGCCCGCAAGATGGCCGATGCCGGGGGCGGGTCCATCGTCGCGATCGGGTCCAATTCGGGCTTCATCGTAGACCGGCCCCAGCCGCAGGCCCATTACAACGCTTCCAAGGCCGCGGTGCACCAGATGGTCAAATCCATGGCCATCGAGCTCGCGCCCAAGAACATCCGCGTCAATGCGGTGGCGCCCGGCTACGTGATCACGGAGATGACCAAGCGCGGCATGTCCAACCCAGAATGGCTCGACATCTGGGTGGAGGCCACGCCCATGGGCCGGCTGGGCAAGCCCGAGGAAATCGCCAACGTCATGGTGTTTCTGGCCAGCGACGCGGCCAGCTACATGACCGGATCCATCGTGCTCGCCGATGGCGGCTACACCTGCTGGTAAGGAGGCCTTCATGGAACCCAATATCGGAACCGACCTTGCGGGAAAACGCGCCCTGGTGACCGGTGGGGCGACGGGAATCGGCCGTGCGATCTCGAGAGCGCTCGCCGCGCACGGGGTGAGCGTGACCATCGCCGACCTCAACAGCGATGCGGGCAAAGCGACCGCAGCCGAACTGGGCGAGGGACACCACGCCGTTGTGGTGGACGTGCGCAAGCGCGACAGCGTGCAGGCCGCCTTCGACGAGGCCGTGGCGCTGATGGGCGGTTGCGACATCGTGTGCGCCAATGCCGGGGTTTCCTCCATGAACCGCGCGGTCGATCTCACCGATGAGGAATGGGACTTCAACTTCGACGTCAACACGCGCGGGGTGTTTCTGACCAACCAGATCGCGGCGCGGTATTTCCTCGCCCAAAAGAGCGGGACGATCGTCAACACGGCCTCGCTGGCCTCCAAGGTCGGGGCGCCGCTGCTCGCCCATTATTCGGCGTCGAAATTCGCGGTGCTGGGCTGGACCCAGGCGCTGGCGCGCGAACTGGCGCCGGCGGGCATCCGGGTCAATGCGGTGTGCCCGGGCTTCGTGCGCACCGGCATGCAGGAGCGCGAGGTCGCCTGGGAGGCCGAGCTGCGCGGGCTCACGCCCAAAGAGGTGATCGAGGACTACATTTCCATGACCCCGCTGGGCCGGCTCGAGGAGCCCGAGGATATCGCGGGGCTCGTGGTGTTTCTTGCTTCGGACGCCGCGCGGTTCATGACCGGGCAGGGGATCAACGTGACCGGCGGTGTCTACACCACGTGAGCGAGCCGTCCCCATCCAGCCCGTCAGTTTCGTCCCGTGCCGCCCGTTCGGCAGCCCGGCCATCAGAGGACACAGCCATGAGCTATTCCGGCATCAGCGATGCGGAGGCCCGGGAGCTTCTAAAGGTCATTGTCGAAACCCCGAGCATCAACCCCGCCTTCATGCAGCCGGGGGACGACCCGCGCCTGTTCGGCGAAGCGCGCATCGCGCGCGCGCTGGCGGACTGGTGCGCCCGGAGCGGGCTGGAGGTGGAGTTCGACGAAGCGCTGCCCGACCGCCCTAACCTGATCGTGCGCGCCAAGGGAGCGGCCGGTGGCCCGGCCATGCTCTGGGAAGGTCATCTCGATACCGTGCAGGTGACCGGCATGGCCGATCCCTTCACCCCCACGATCCGCAACGGCAACCTTTACGGGCGCGGTGCGGTGGATGACGGGGGCTGCGTGGCGGCTTTCCTGCTCGCCATGCGGGCCTTCGCCTCGGCGCCGCCGCCGGGGGACGTGACGTTTGTCGGCGCGGTGGACGAGGAGTTCAACTACAAGGGCGTCCTCCATCATCTGGCGCGCGGCGAGCACGCGACGCTGGGCATCGCCGGGGAACCCACGAGCCTGCGGGTGGTGCGCGCCTGCAAGGGCTGCGTGCGCTGGGAGGTGGAGATTTCCGGACGCTCGGCGCACAGCTCCAAACCCCATGAGGGCGTCAGCGCCATCTCTGCGGGCAAGGCGCTTCTGGCCGCCTATGACCGGGAGATGGAGACGCGCACCGAAGTCCATGCGCTTGTGGGGCCCTCCACGCTCACCTGCACCGCGTTCCACGGCGGGGAGGGGCCCAACACGGTGCCCTCGAAATCGGTGCTGCGGTTCGATTATCGTTATCTGCCGTCTGAGGACGGCATGACAGTGTGGGCGCGCTTCCGCGACGTGGCGATCGAGATGGCGAGCGCGTATCCGGGCATTCGGGTGGCGGTGCACGACCCGTTCGTGGATTCCTCGGCGATGGACGTGCCGGCTGACGCCGACATCGTCACCCGCATGGGTGCGGTCTGTGCCGCGCACGGGATCGAGGCCGGGGCGATCGGGGTGCCCTATGGGTCGGACGCGACCAAGATGGTCAACATTTCGGCCATTCCCACCATCGTTTTCGGGCCGGGCAATATCGACCAGGCCCATGCCATCGACGAGCATGTCGAGATCGCGCAGGTCACGCAGGCGGCGCGCATGCTGGTCGATCTGGCTCACGGGCTGGGCTAGAGCATACCTGTTCTGATTGAATCAGAACAGGAGCTCCAAGTCTTTGATTTGTCTCGTTTCCGAACCGGAAAAGTGTTTCCACCTGTCCTGGAAACGCTCGAGGTCTCTCCACATCACTGTGAGCCGAGAATGAGCAAACGGGCCGCCCTGGCAAGGGAGCGGCCCGTTTCGTGTGATCGGCGATGTCCGGGCTCGGGTCAGGTCGGCAGATACGCGTCCGGCGATACCGGCTTTCCGGTCCTTGCGGCTTCGTCGCAGGCAAACAGGATCCGGTGCATTTCCCAGGCCCTGTCGAAGTCCGAATAGGGCATGGGGGCGTCGGTGCGCAGATTGGCAAGGATGCGCTCGAACATGGGCACGAACATGTCGTATTTGATGTCGCCGGCGTCGTTGATCGAGCGGGTAGCGAGGTCGGACCAGCCCTTGGTGTCCAGCCCGGCGACCATGTTGCGCGAATGGATGCGGGTGTCGATCAGCGAGCCTTGGGACCCGACCAGCGTGTTGCGCCAGTAATAGGGGTGGAGGCTATCGAGGCACGAGGTCACCTGGCCGATCGCGCCGTCCTCGAAGCGGAGGAGGTTCACCTGGGTGGCCTTGTATTCGAGCGCGGCGAAATGGTGCGAGCTCGAATGGGTGTCGAGCGCGGTGACTTCGGCGATCCTGCGCCCTTCCATGACGTTCATCATCATCATGAGCGGGTGGCAGCCGCAGAAGAGCATGGACGAGCCGCCGATGGCCTTGGTCTTGGCCCACCAGTGCTGGGGCGTCCAGACGCCGATGCCGTTGTAATATTCGATCTGGGCGAGGTGCAGATCGCCCAGATAGCCCTTCTTGACCGCGTCGATGGTGGTCTCAAGCTGGCCGTAGTGGAACTCCTGGAAGCCAGCGAACGCGCGGATGCCCGCGTCCTTGACCGCCTTGCGGACGGCAAAGAGTTCCTCGGGTGTCAGGCAGATGGGCTTTTCGATGAGAAGGTGAAGGCCCCGGCTGGCCGCCTCGATCACGTAGTCGGCGTGGGTGTCGTGCAGGGTGCAGATGCTGGCGAAGTCGGAGTCGACCGTATCGAGCATCTGGCGGTAGTCGCCGAAGACGGGAACATCGGGTCCGCACAGGGCTGCGATGTCGGCGGCCTCATGGTCGGGCCGGAGGGAATAGACCCCCACGATCTCGACATTGTCCATGGCCTTCCACGCGCCGGCATGGCACCGGCCGGCCTGGCCGAACCCGGCGATCGTGACGCGGAGCGGGGCGTTGGGATCTGTTGCGGGCATCTATGCGGCTGCCTTGGTGAGTTTGGGGATGACGCGCTCGGTCGCAGGATCGAAGAAATGGGCGACGTCGGCGTTGAACCGGGCGTGGATGGTCGAGCCGATCTGTGCCGAATAACCCGGCGCGACGACGACCCGGATGCGGTTGTCGTTGGGCCCGTCGCAAACCACGATCGCCTCGTTGCCGAGCTGCTCGATGGCATAGACCTTGAGGGGGACGCTTTCGGGGCCTTCCTCGCACAGCTCCATCAGGTGGGGGCGGATGGCGAGGACGACCCTGGCGCGCGGATCGAGCTCGGCGGCGCTGCCGGTCAGGGGCACGCGCATGTCGGCATTGGCAAAGACCTTGCCTGTCGCGGTTTCCTCGATGGCTCCGTCAAAGAAGTTCATTGGCGGGGCGCCGACGAAACCGGCGACAAAGAGCGTCTGGGGCTCGTTGTAGATGTCGGTGGGCGAGCCGATCTGCTCGAGCCGGCCGTCGCGCATCACGCCTATCCTGTCGCCCATGGTCATGGCCTCGACCTGATCGTGGGTGACAAAGATCATGGTGGTGTGCAGGCGCTTCTGGAGGTTGACCAGTTCCGAGCGCAGCGAGAGACGCAGCGCCGCGTCCAGCGCCGAGAGGGGCTCGTCGAGCAGGAAGCAGTCCGGCTGGCGCACGATGGCCTTGGCGGTTGCCACGCGCTGGCGCTCGCCGCCCGAGAGATGGGCGGGGAATTTGTCGAGCAGGTGCGTGACGTCCACGGTGGTGGCGGCATCCTCGACACGCTTGTCGATCTCGGCTGACGAGAGTTTGGTGCGCTTGAGGCTCATGCGGATGTTCTTGCGGGCCGTGAGGTGCGGATAGAGCAGGGACGACTGGAAGACCATCGCGACATTGCGCTCGAAGGGGGCGATGTCGGTGACGTCCCTGCCGTTGAACAGGATCTGTCCGCTCGAGGCGTCCTCGAGCCCGGCGATCATATTCATGGTCGTGGACTTGCCGCACCCCGAGGGGCCGAGCAGGACCAGAAGCTCACCATCCTCGATGGTCATGTCCAGGCCCTTGACCGCCTGATGCTCACCAAAGGACTTGTTTATGTCTTTAAGTTCGATGCGTGCCATTGGGGTGAGTGTTCCTTCTCGATCAGACGAGGTTCATTTCCGCAATGTGGCGTTGCAGGAAGAAGGCAATGAAGAATGGCGGGAGCAGGCTGACGAGCAGGCTGGCCGCCAGATGGGCCGGTTCGGGAACCTGGAAGAGGAAGCCCGACATCGCCGCGGGCAGGGTCACGGCCTGTGAGCCGGTAACCAGCACCTGGGCATAGACGTACTCGTTCCAGGCAAACAGGAACGCGATGACCGAGGCCACCAGAACGCCGCTTCGCGCCATGGGCACGATGATGCGCGTGAAGGTGTAAAGCCGTGAGAAGCCGTCGATCCGGGCAAGCTGCTCGATGGGCGGCAGATTGCGGAAGAACCCGATCAGCATCCAGACCACGATGGGAATGGTGATGGTGAGCGTGACGATCACGAGACCGGTGATGGTGCCCACGAGCCCGAGCTGAACATAGACCGCATAAAAGGGAATGAGCGTCGAGACCGGAGGCAGGGACACCGAAAGCAGGATGGCGGCCAGAAGCTTGCCCTTTGCGGTGAATTCGAGGCGCGCAAAGACGTAGGCGACCGGCAGGACGACGACCATGGTGATCGTGGTCACGATGACCGAGACGATCATGCTGTTGCGAAGGCCCAGCATGACCTGGCGTGCCTGGCCGGATGCCGGGATCACGGTGCCGTCGGGCAGGGTGTAGTCGAACCCGAAGATGTTGAAGAACGATGCGAGCTGGGGCGCCGGCGGGAACGAAAGCGGAGGAAAACTCGCGATCTCGGTCTTGGTCATGAACGCATACTTGATGGTCCAGTACATGGGCAGGAACGTCCAGAGCAGCGCGACCGCAACCGCCAGGATCAGCCATATGGAAAATCTCTTCCTGGTCATCAGCGCGATACCTTTCGTCCCCAGAAGAAGAACAGTGCTCCGGTCAGGCCCAGGATCAGCGCCAGCAGGAAGAAGCTCATGGCCGCGCCGTAGCCCAGGTTCAGGTTCACGAAGCTGATGCGGTAGATCAGATAGGTCAGGACCGAGGAGGCATTGCCCGGACCGCCCTGAGTCTGGGTGAAGATGAAGTCGAACGTCTTGAGCGCGAGCACCGTGAGGATGCACGAGAAGACGAAAAGGGTGAACCGCAGCGGGGGCAGCGTCACGTTCCAGAACTGCTCGAACCGGTTCATGCGGTCTAGCGCGGCCAGATGATAGAGCCGCTTGGGAATGGTGAGCATGTTGGCCAGTAGGAAGAAAGCCACCAGCGGGGCCATGTTCCAGGCGTTGCCGAACGCCAGATATTCGATGACCCACTGGGCGGAGATGAAATTGATGGCTTCATCGATCCCCAGCGCGTTGGCGAACGCGGTTCCGAACCCGGTCTGGCCGCGGCCGAGATAGGCAAAGAAGATGCCAGTGCCATAGGGCGAGACCGCCCAGGGCAGGATGATCAGCGCCCGGAGCCATTTCCAGCCCGGAGGCAGATCCCGCAGGACGATGGCAAGGCCCAGCCCGATCAGCAGCCCCAGGAGCACGGTGACGATCGTGAACCTGATGGTGAGCCACAAAGCCCCCCAGAACGCGCTGTCGCTGAGGACGCCCGCATAGTTCTCGCCGCCGATGAACTCCGCCGAATACCCGCCGAAAAAGCGGATGTCATGGAAGCTCATGTAGAGCGCGTATCCCAAGGGATAGGCAACCACCACCACCAGAAACAGGAGCACGGGAACCGTGACCACAAGGGCGAACTGCAGATCGGAGAGTTCGCGACGCGGTTTGGGCGCACCGTGCGGGGTGGGTTCGGAGGAGCGAGACGGCCTGGCCGACGATCCATTCATGTCCGACACCTTCGCAAATGACAGCCGGCCCGGTTGACGCTTGAGAGCTGCCCGGGCGGGACGTCTGCACTGGAAACGATCAGGAATTGAGCTGCCGATCGTCGTTTGAAAGAGAACGGCTCCCGGTCGCGGGTGCGACCGGGAGCCGATATGTGCTCAGCCCTCAGAGACCGTAACGATCGTTGAGACGCTCGATCTCGGCGTTGGCCTCGTTGATGACCTCCTCGACGGGCAGGTCGTTCTGAAGGAACGCAAAGAGCTTGTCGCGCAGCCAGGAGTTGAACTCCTCGGCCCACACGACATTCCAGATGCCAGCCGGGTAGTCGGTGGTGGCATAGACGTCGAGCAGGGTCTGATAGTCCTCGGGACGCGCAACCGCGCTCTCGATGGCTTCACGGGCCATGTCGCTCTCCATGACCGAACGATAGGCCGAGAACAACATGTTCTCCTCGAGCCAGCGGTTGGCGACGGCGTACTCGCCTTCCTCGTTCTTGTAGCCATACCAGGAGGTGAAGTTCATGACGTCCTGGGTGTGATCTTCGGCACGGTCCCGGCTGGTCATCATGTACATGGCACTGTCGATCAGCCCCCAGCTCTGCTCTTCGGAGGACAGAAGAGTGATATGACCGGCAACGTCGGCAGACTGGCTTTCGTCGTTGAAGGTCTTGATATCATAGAGCTGCTGGGGGCTGAACACGTAGCGGCCCGAACGGTAGGCGTCGATGAACGCCGCTTCGTTGTAAGAGAGCACTTCCTCGGGCACGAGGCCGGAGTTCCAGAGCTCCTTCCAGTCGGCAAGCGTCTCGCCCGCAGGGCCGTCGACCGAGAGCATGGGCTCGTTGGTCTCTGCATCCGCGACCACGCCGCCCCGGTTCATCACCTCGAAGACGAAGCCCCAGGAGATGCCGAAATATTCGGCGAACCAATGGGGCAGGAAGGGGGTATCAACGCCTGCCTCGTTGAGGGCGTAGACCATGTCGTAAAGCTCGGGCCAGGTGGCCGGCAGGTCTTCTTCGGTGAACCCGGCTTCCTCGATCAGCTCGAGATTGGCCAGAAGCGTGCCGCGTACCGAGACGAAATAGCTCAGCCCGAGAAGTTCGCCATTATGGGTCCATGCTTCCCGGATATTGGGATACATGTCTTCCATGATCTCGTCGGAATTGGGCAGGGCGGTCGCGGGGGTGATCCAGCCGCCCTCGAAATAGCGCACCGCGCTCGAGGGGTTGGCATAAAGAACGTCCAGCTCGCCGCCGGCGATCAGGTTCTGCTCCATGATGGCGGGATAGTCACCCGTGACCGTCGCGTAGTCGACGTTGCCGCCCATGGTTTCGTTGTAGGTGTCGACATTGCCCTGGACCACGTCGGTCCGGAATTGCCAGCCACGGAAATAGACGTTCTCGTCGGTGATCGCTTCGAAGCTCTCCTGGGCGGAAACCGCCGAGACCCCGAGGCTGCCCGCGACAACTGCCGCCGCAAGCAGTCCGCTCAGTGCCGTGGTGGCCCTGAGAAGGTGCCGACGGCGACCCTCCTGAAATTTCACTGTCATTTCAATGCGTTCCCTTCGCTGATGTTGCCCTCCGCCCTCCGGTGGGAGGGGCGGTCAGATCCATGAGTTTGTCAATTTATTGTTCTTATATGTTCAAATAAGAAGCGTGAACGTCCGACTCGTCAAGGGGGAACGTGGCAAATTTTTCCTCCCATGGGACCGGGACGGCTGGTCAGCAGAGCAAGGAAGTGCGTGAAATGTCAGGATATCCGGGGTCTTTGGGCGATTTTTAGTTGTTGCTTCCGTATCTGGCAGTGCTGGCGCCGGGCTGGAAAAACGAAAAAAACTGAACATGACATTGCGGGCGAGCGGAATCTGCGGATTGGCTTCCGGGTGCCATTTTTGATGCTTTTAGTTTGGAAATGTTCGTTATAGGGTGCCGGTGGAACATCGTCCGGGGCCAGGGTGCCTATGGCGGGATGGAAGGCGAACAAGGAGCAGACCGAGATGAAAGAGATCAGGCTGGGCATCGTGGGTGCCGGATTCATGGGGCAGTTGCATGCCCAGTCGGCAAGCGGGCTGGAGACCGCCCAGCTCGCGGCGATCGTGGACATGAACGCGCAACTGGGCTCGGATGTCGCGGGTCGCTATGGGGCGACCCATTACCGCGATATCGACGCCGCGCTGGCGGCTGACGCGGCCGATGCCTATATCGTGGTGCTGCCCGACACGCTGCACAGGGACGTGACCGTGCGCCTGCTCGAGGCCGGCAAGCCGGTGCTGGTGGAAAAGCCCATGGCCCATGCGCTCGATGACGCCAAGGCAATGGCAAGAGCCGAAAAGAGCGGCGGAAGGCTGATGGTGGGCCAGATCCTGCGGTTCGATCCGCGCTACAATCAGGCGGCCCAGGCTGTGCGGAACGGGGAGATCGGTGAGCCTTTGCACGGCTCGTCGGGCCGGTTCACCAATTCCGAGCTCGGGCTGCGCATGAATGGCGGTTCGTCGGTGTGCTTTTATCTCGGGGTTCACGACGTGGACGCGCTGCAGTGGATCAGCGGCCAGAACGTGACCCGCGTGTTCTCCCGGCAGGTTTCCAAGCAGATGCCCAAGCTGGGGGTTCAATCCGAGGACGCCTATTTTACGACCTGCGAGATGACATCGGGCATGGTCGGCCAGCTCTATTTCGGCTGGACGCTGCCCAAGGGGATCCCCACCGGGCTTTGGGCGCGCACCGAAGTGATCGGAACCGAAGGGGTGATCGACCTCGACGTGCGCGACAGCGGACTGCGGATGCTGGCGAGCGGCGGCTGGTCGCTGCCCGACGGGGTGCACTGGCCAGAGGTCAATGGCCGGATCATGGGCGATCTTTACGAAGAGCAGCGCCATTTCGTGCAGGCGGTGCGCGAGGATCTCACGTTCCTCGTGCCCACGCCCGACGCGCTGCGCAACGTGGCAGTCAACGACGCGATCCTGCGGTCGGTGAAGTCGGGCCAGCCCGAGGACGTTGAGAACTGGGACATCTGACAAGCGAGGGGAGCGGGACAAGCCTGCTCCCCCGCCATCGTGGCCCGTCAAACGGCTCGGTCGTTAACCCGCCGACGCGGGGTGGGGCGCGGGCCTGGCGAGGATGATTTCCACCCCGGCAGCCTCGAGCGCCGCGGCGATTCGCGGGGGCGGCGGGGCGTCGGTGACCATCGCGTCGATGACGTCGAAGCCGGAAATCTGGACCAGCGAGGTCTGGTCGAACTTGGAGCTGTCGGCCAGCACCACGCGCTTCTTGGCGCGATCGATATAGGCGTGCTTGAGCTCGATCTCCTCGAAGGCGAAATCGAAAATGCCCTGGGGCGAGAGGGCCGATACGCCGATGAAGGCGATATCGAACCACAAGCGCCGGGCCTGATCGACCGCGACCGGGCCGCACAGTGACATCTCCTTCTGGCGCACGCGTCCCCCCAGAAGGTAGATTTCGGCCTGGCTCTGGCCCATGAGGGCCGCGACCCGAAGATTGTTGGTGAACACCCGGATGTCGGTGCGCTCGGCAAGGAGCGAAGCCAGCTCGTAATTGGTGGTGCCCACGTCCAGAGCCACCGCCTGGCCGGAGCCGACCAGTTCCATCGCCTTGCGGGCGATGGCGGTCTTGGCTGCGCGGTTGGCGTTGCGGCGCTCGTCGAAGAACCGCTCCTCGGAGGCAAGGCGGGTATCGCCCTGGGGCTCGACGACCGCGCCGCCATGGGTGCGCTGGATGTGGCCGCGGGCCTCGAGCTCGGAGAGATCGCGGCGGATGGTCATCTCCGACACGTCGAATTCGGCGGCAAGGGCGGTGATCGACATCGAGCCGTTCTGCTGGATCAGCTCCTCGATGCGCGCCTTGCGGACGCGGCCGATCAGGCGGCCGGACGCGGTGCGGGCTCGCAGCTCGGTATCAGTCGTCCTTTTTCTGCGCATCGCAATCCCACCCGTCAGGCGCAGGTTCTTGCGCGCTTGCCGCGCCCCGCTGTTTCGTCTGCTCATACTCCGGCCAGCGTTCTTGCGCCAAGCCCAAGAATATGATGTGCTCGAACAAAATAGAACATATTCGATGAGAATCAAACATGCGTGTAGTCAAGGGACTCAACGTTAGCAAGGTTGCTCAAAGAGCGGAACCTGTGGGCCGCCATTACATCGCCGGCCAGTGGGAAACGGGCAGCGGGGAGGAGGTGCTCGAGATCACCAGTCCTTCCACGGGCGCGGCGCTGGGCGCCATCGCGCTGGGCACTCAGGATGACGCGCGGCGGGCGGTCGATGCGGCCAATGCGAGCCGGTCGGCGCTGGCGGGGATGTCGATCTGGGAGCGCTCGGCGCTTTGCATGGCGATCGCCGAGCGGATCGAGGCCAGAGCCGACGAGCTGGCTGAAATCATCTGCGCCGAGCAGGGCAAGCCCATCGGCGAGGCGCGCGGGGAAGCGGGTGGCGCCGCGGTGGCGTTCCGCAATGCGGGCGAGCAGATCAAATGGCTCGAAAGCGCGAGCTTTCCGGTGGAGGACGGCGCCAAGCGGGCGATGTCGATGCTCCAGCCCAAGGGAACGCTCGGGATCATCACGCCGTGGAATTTTCCCGTGGCGCTGCCCTCGATCTACTATCTGGGGCCGGCGATCGCGACGGGCAATGCCTTTGTGTGGGTGCCGGCGCCGACCACCTCGCTGTGCGCGGTCAAGCTCATGGAATGCATCATCGAGGCGGGCGTGCCCGAGGGCTGCGCCAATCTGGTGCTCGGGGAAGGCCCGGTGGTGGGCGATGCGCTGGTCACCCATGCCCAGGTACACGGGATCTGCTTTACTGGCAGTTCCGAAGTGGGCGAGATCATCGCCCGGCGCGGGGCGGGCAAGGCGCAGCTTCTCGAACTGGGCGGGAACGGACCGAGCATCGTCTTTGCCGATGCCGACATCGAGCGCGCCGCCGAGCGGATCGTGGCCGGAGCGGTGGGCAATGCGGGACAGATCTGCACCGCGACCGAGCGGGTGCTGGCTCATGCCGATATTCACGACGCGCTGGTGGACCGGATCGTCGCCCACGCGCGCAAGGTGGCCCCGTCGCTCTCGACGGAGGCCGGGTGCGTCCTCGGGGCGCTCAATAACGCCGACAATGCCGCCAAGGTGGACAGTCATCTGGCCGAGGCGGTGGCGGGCGGCGCGCGGATCCTGACCGGCGGCGGGCGCGCCAAGGGGCTGCCGACGGACCTCTATTACGCGCCCACGGTGATCGTGGACGTGCCGCCGCAAAGCGCGCTCCATTGCGAGGAGACCTTCGGTCCGGTGGTGCCGGTGCTGAAATTCTCGAGCGTCGAGGAGCTGGACAGGCTGTGTGCCATGAGCCCGATGGGGCTCTCGGCCGCCGTCTTCACCCGCGATGTGGGCAATGCCTTCCGGCAGGCCGAAAAGCTCAGATGCGGGATCGTGAACATCAACGAGATGAGCTCATACTGGGAGATGCACATCCCGGCGGGCGGCGCGGCGGGCACCACGAGCGGCCATGGCCGCACCGGCGGGCGCCACACGCTGCGCGAGATGTCCGACCTCAAGACCATCACGTTCCATATCGGAGACTGACCATGAGCGCCCACGCGCAAACGCTCTCGCTGGCCATGATCGAGGAGGCGGCCGACCGGATACGGCCTCATATCCGGCGCACCCCGTCCATTGCGGTCGAACACGTGCGCGACCGGCCGGTGGAGAACCCGATCTTCCTCAAGCTGGAAAGCCTGCAGGCGACAGGGGCGTTCAAGACGCGCGGGGCGATGAACCGGCTTTTGACCACGCCGCGCGAGACGCTGACCCATGGGCTGGTGACCGCATCGGGGGGCAATCACGGCATGGCGGTGGCGCGGGCCGGACGGGTCGCCGGGGTCAAGGCCAAGGTGTTTCTGCCGCCCCAGGCGTCCAAGGCCAAGCTCAAATCCCTCAAGGAATGGGGCGCCGATATCGAGGTGGTGGGCGAGCGCTGGGACGACGCGGACAGGATGGCCCAGGCCTATGCACGCGAGACAGGGGCGGTCTATTTCCATCCGTTCAAGGACATAGACGTGATCGCGGGCCAGGGCACTGTGGCGCTGGAAATGCTAGAGGACGTGCCCGAGGCGGACGTCTACCTCGTGGCCATTGGCGGGGGTGGGCTGATTGCCGGGCTTTCCACCGTGGTCAAGGCGCGCAACCCCAAGGCGCGGGTGATCGGCATCGAGCCGGTGGGCAGCCCGACGCTCCATGCCAGCCTTGCGGCCGGGGAGGTGGTGACGCTCGAGGGAACATCGACCCGGGTGGCCACCATGGCCTGTGGGCGAACCGACGAAGCGGTCTACGAGATCATTGCGCGCAATGTCGAACAGGTCGTACTGGTCGAGGACGACGATCTGCTGGACGCGGCGCGCTGGGTGCTCTCGGAGTTTGCGATCCGCGCCGATCTGAGCGCGGCGGCGGCGATTGCAGCGCTCCGGCGCGGCAAGATCGAGCTGGCGCCCCATGAGACGGTCCATACGCTGATCTGCGGGGCCGACGACGCGGCCCTGGGCTAGTGTCGATGGAAAAAGCGCATTAAGCGTCCAACCTGTTCGGGTCCATCGGGCCGGACATGACCCGGGGGGCCAGCTCCCGGGTTCCGCATTTACCGGAGCCCTTGGGTGTCCCAATCAGACGGGACAAGGGGGCCTTGTTTTTCGCTGGGTGCGGGTGCCGAGGTGCAGGTGGGGTTCATCTGGCGCGGGCCCGCCCAAAATCCAAGGAGACTGATGATGTCGATCACACGCTATGGAACCGGACAGACGGGTGCGGGCAAGCAGGGATTGCCGTTCGCCCGCGCCGTGGAGGCCGATGGATGGCTATACGTTTCGGGCCAGGTGGCCATGGAAAACGGTGAAATCGTCGGGGGCGGGATCATTGCCCAGACCCACAAGACCATGGAGAACCTGATCGCCATTCTCAAGGAAGCCGGCTACGGGCTCGAGGATGTGGTGCGCGTCGGTGTCTGGCTCGACGATCCGCGCGATTTCTGGTCGTTCAATGGCGTCTATGCCGAGTATTTCCGCGACAACCCGCCGGCGCGCGCCTGTGTGCAGTCCTCCATGATGGTGGACTGCAAGGTGGAAATCGACTGCGTGGCCTACAAGGCCAGGTAAGGACCCGTACGCGAGCTACTGGCTGAAGCCGCCGGCGTGCTCGCAGGTGCGGGCCGCTGTGCGGGCGCCGGTTTCGAGCGCTTCTCCGATGGCTCCGGTGGTCAGCCACACGAAGAGAAAGCCGGCGATGAAGCTGTCGCCGGCTCCCGTGGAATCGAGAACCCGGGCGGGCACCGCGTCCACCTCGACGAAATGGCCGTCCCGCAAAGCCAGCGCCCCGTCGGGCCCGCGGGTGACCACGGCCATGGCCGCGCCCCGGGTGACAAGATCGCGCGCTCTCGCCACTGCTGCCTCGCGTGGGCCGGGTTCCGAGGCGAAGGCGATATCGAGCCCCGCGACGTCGAGATCGGCGGGATGGGCGTTGATCGAGACGTCCCGGGAAAGCGACGGGCGGCGGCTGCGGGCCAGAAGATCGGTGAGCAGGGCTCCGCGATCATCCATCCAGCCCACATGGCAATGGCCGGCGGCAGCAATGCGCGCCATTGCTGCGGCGTCAGGGCGATAGCCCGCGCAGGCTCCAAAGCTTTCGGCGAGCATGTGCCGTTCCCCGTTCCCGTCAATGCCGATTTCCGTGAGGGCGGTGGCGCCGGGGCGCACGACGAGTCCGCCCAGATCGACGGTCTCCCGCTCGAGCATGGCGCGGACCAGGGCGCCCTCGGGATCGGCGCCGACAGCGCCGAAATAGGAGGCGCGCAGGCCGAGCCGGGCGCCCTGCACCGCGACGTTGACCGCATTGCCGCCGACGAGGTCACGCGAGACCGGCGGGCCGATCCTGTCGATGCAATTGTCCCCCACGCAGCATAGCCACGGATGCGCCATCGCTCAGCCTCCCCTCCTCGTCGGCTCCAATACGGGCGCTTACGCCCTTAGAGCATATCCTGTTCGGACTGAATCAGAACAAGGAACTCCAAGTCTTAGATCTGTCGCGGTTCCGAACCGGAAGGTGCTTCCACTTTTCTGGAAGCGCCCCATGGATCAGTTTGTGGGGCAAACCGCTTTTTCCTGACAGCGTTCTGCCCCTTTTCGCCGAATTTCGGTTTCGCCCGAGAGCCTTGCTCAGTATTTCACCCGCCGATAATAGCGGCGAGTGGTGAGCGGGTGGTCGCGCAAATGTTCGAGATGGGCGCTCAGGCGTTCGAGGACCGCCGAATGCACCGCCTGGGAAACAAGGGGGCGCAGGTCGGGGCCGATGCCGGGCAGGGCAAAATCGGCGGCGTCGAGCACCGTAACGGTGTCGGTGTATTGGCGCGCGAAGGCCTCCACGCGGTCGGTCAGCGGGCGCCATTGATCCTCGCCCTTGAAAATGACGACGCTGGTGCCGTTCTCGACCAGCTCCAGCGTGCCGTGGAAGAAATCGGACGCGTGCACGGGGCGGGTGCGGATCCACTGCATCTCTTCGAGAATGCACATGCCGTAGTAGTAAGCCTCCGGCCAGGAGAGGCCGGCGCCGGTGAAGATGTGATAGTCCCGATTGGCCCAATCGCGGGCCAGTTTCTGGGCGCGGGGCTCGAAAGTGCGCTTGGCCTCTAGCAGCGCCGTGGGCAGGGCTTCGAACTGGCCGAAAAGGGCATCGGCTCCATCAAGCTCCCCCCTGGCTTCGAGCACCGCCAGGGCGATGGCGAGGGACTGGATGAAGAAGGATTCGCAGGACGTGTCGTCCTCGGCAAAATTGATCAGAACGTGATCGGATGCCTTGCCGAGCGGAGTATCGGGATGGCCGGTGAGCGCGATCACCGTCGCGCCTTTGGCGCGCACCATTTCGGCCAGTTCCACGCTTTCGCCTGTCGTGCCCGATAGCGAGGGGATGATGACGATGGACTCCGGACCCAGATGGGGATCGCCCGAGATGAGGATTTCGGCGGTCATGGCGTCATGGACGGGGAAGGTCGTGCGGTCGCGCAGAAGGCGCACGGCGGGGGCCATGAGGATGGCGGCGCCACCGGCCCCGGCGAAGTGAATGCGGGCCTTGCCCGCGCCGAGCAGGCCGCCCACGAGGGCCCTGAGTTCGGCGGCAGCGGCGACGGCGCCGGTCTGGATGGAAAGATATCGGTCTGGATCGAAATTGAACATCGCTCATCTCCGCAAGAGGGGCCGGGCCATACCGCCGGAGCGGAGGTGGCGCGCGCCTGAAATCGGGCTCGCTGCACCATCTTAACTTGTCAGACGTCTGTCAAGATGGTTTTGATCGGGCGTCTGCATTGGCTTGCCTTGGCGTGGCGTTTGGCCTGCAATGGTGTATTGGCTGGCGGGGCGCAAACGAAAGGATGGGCGATGAGTGCACGAGGGCGTTCGCGGCCGACGGTGGCGGTGCAGTTGCGCGAGGAGATCAGGACGCTGATCGCCGAGTTGGGCCTTGTGGCCGGCGACAGGGTGCCCTCGGAGGCCGAATTGGTCGACCGGTTCTCGGTCTCCCGCCCGAGCCTGCGCGAGGCGCTCAAGCTGCTCGAGGAAGACGGCACGCTGCTGGCGGTTCATGGCCGGGGGCGGTTCGTCTCGGGCCGGGCGATGCTCAGCGTGGAGCGTCCGATCACCCATTTCGAGAGCGTGGGCGCGATGGCCGCGGCGTGCGGCTACAGCCTCTCTTCGCGGGTGGTGGGGTTCGAAACGGTGCCCGCGACCGAACGCCGGGCGGCGATGCTGGGCGTCGAGGATGGCGCGCCACTGCTTGCCGTGGCGCGGATCCGGGGCCATGAGGGGCGCGACCTCGTTTATTCGCTGGACCTGATTGCCTGCGAGGGACTGGGGGCAATCGGGGAGGCGGCGGACTGGGCGGACTCGGTCAACTCCGCGCTCGTCTTGCGGGGCATCGAGCCGGTGATGGCGCGGGCCGCGGCGAGTGCCACGCATCTGCCCACCGAAGCGGCGGCAAAACACGGGCTGGAGGATTTCGGGCCGGCGCTGCTGATCGAGGAGACGGCCTATACGGCAACGGGGCGGGCCGTGCTTCACTCACTGGTCTATCATCGCGGGGACGCGTTCCGCTTCAGCTTTGCGCGCACGCCCAACGCCAGATAGGGCGCTATTTCAACCGGTTGTCGAGAATGGTGCCCACCTTGGCGCATTCGACGGCGATCTCGCGGATGAACTCGGCCAGCATGGGGCGCGAGAAGGCCTCTTCCTCGAGCGCGACGATGGCGATGTTGCGGTAGAGCGGTTCGAAATCGCGCGGGCGGATCTCTATGAGCTCGCCGCGTTCGAGTTCGCCCATGATCGTGGAGCGGACAAAAAACCCCAGGCCTTCGCCGGCCAGCGCGAGGCGTCGGGCCGGGCCCGTAGGCACCTCGATGCTGGTTGGCGCACGGCGCACGAGGGTGGTGGCGCCCTCGGGGTCGATCTGCCACCAGCGCTGGGAGATGACGCGGGGCACCAGTTCGAGCACCTCGGCCAGCAACGGGGCGGCGGGCAGGCGTGCGGCGAGATGGGGCGCGAGGACCAGCGGCACGCTCTCGCGCATCACCAGCGCCGGGTAGAGTTCGGGGATCAGCGGGTCGAGATTGGGCCAGGTGATGATGCCGATTTCGGCGGTGCGCTCGTGCAACATCGAGATCACGTGATTGTGATTGCCCTCCTGGACGATGACATCGACCTCGTCGTGACGGGCGTGGAATCGCAGCAGGGCATCTGTGATCACGGCTGTGGCGATCGAGCGCAGGGAAGCGAGGTAAATGCGGCCTCTGTTGGCGCGGCGCAAGGCTTCGCGCCCCTCCTGGGCGGCGGCGATCATGCGGCGGGCGTAGGCGAGAAAGATGATGCCGTGATCGGTGATCGCAACCCGCCGGCCGCGGGTGAAGAGCGGCACGCCGAGGCTGTCCTCAAGCGCACGGATTCGCATGGAAACCGTGGCCTGGGTAACCTTCAACCGGGCGGCGGCCTTGGTGAAGCTCAGGTCGCGGGCGACGCGGTCGAAGGTGCGCAATTGCTCGATATCCATAAGCATCCTTTATCGAGCGCATTGATACTTCTTGTGTTGCGTTGGCATAGCATCGAAGAGGTAAATCGCAAAGGGTGGTGACTGCGATGCTCATACGCTGTGCAAAGGACGCCGATTTTCCGCGGATCAGCGAGATCTGCCACGGCAGCGCGATACTGGCGGGCACCTGTCCAGGCTCGGCTCATTTCGTGGCCCAGGAGAACGATCGGCTGGTGGGATATGCCGGCTACCGCTGTCGTCCCGGGGGCGATGCGGTGATCGAGAACGAGATGATTCTGGGCACCGGAGCCGATGACGAGCATTCGGTGGTGACGCTTCTGGCAACGCTTGTCGAGCATGCGCGGGTGCGGGGGTTCCGACTGATGCTGGCCACCGTCGATGCCGAAGACGCGACGGCGATCGCGGCCCATGAGCGGCTCGGATTTGCGCGTGCGACGATGATGTGGGCCTCCCGGGTGGGGGCGAGCGAACGCAGCCGCACCGTCGCCATGTCGCTCGATCTCACCGGATTCCAGCACGAGGCTGTCCGGCACTCCATCATGTGAGACCCCGTCCTTGCCTCAGCCGAAGCGGGGGAATGGGCACGCCGGGGGTGTGGGTGGTCGTCCAGTAGAGGTGCCCGCAGGCGTCCGTCGCATCGTCCTTGCGCCGCAGCGAGGTGACGAAGAGGTGGCGCATGTCGGGGCCGCCAAAGCACGGCATGGTGGGAGCGAGGGCCGGCATCGGGTAGCGGGCCAGCAGAGTGCCATCCATGGCGTATCGGTTGACGCAACCGGCCGAGACCCCGGCGCTCCAGTAGCAGTCGTCGCGGTCGAACGCGCCGCCATCGGGACGACCATCGGCGGGGCCGGGGGTGGCGATCCGCCTGCGCTGTGACATCTCGCCGGTCGCGGGATCGAAGCGGTAGCGGTCGATCCACTGGCCGCGGGAATCGGAGTGGATCATGGTCTTGCCGTCCGCACTCCAGGCGAGCCCGTTGGAGGTGAAGACCTCGCTCACCCTTTTTGTCACGGTGCCGTCGGGCAGGACGCGATAGAGCGCGCCGGCCGGGCCGCCATCGGGGGCGATGCCGGCGCTGCCGATCCAGAAGGCGCCGTCGGGGCCGACCTTGCCGTCATTGAGGAAATTGTCCACGCCACCGGGCTCGGGATGGACGAGAAACACCAGCTCTTCGGTGTGGGGATCAAAGAGGTGCAATCCGTCGCGCAGCGCGAGCAGGACGCGGTTGTCAGGAGTCAACGCGATCGA
>NZ_RZMX01000035.1 GCF_003992665.1 Pelagibacterium montanilacus | reverse complement strand
TTTTCCGGTAATGTCGGGTTGTTGAAGCCACAATCCGAAAGGACCACCGATGACCACCGATATGATGAACCTTCGCGCTCTGGTCGAACAGACCCCCGACGCCGATATTTTGCGTGAGATGATCGGCTTTGCCGCTGAACGCCTGATGGAGATGGAAGTGGGCGCTGCCACAGGCGCTGGTTATGGAGCGAAGAGCTCCGATCGCCTGGCCCAGCGCAATGGGTATCGCGACAGAGACTGGGAGACACGCGCCGGCACTGTCGAGCTGCGCATTCCCAAGCTGAGGACAGGGTCCTATTTCCCAACCTTCCTGGAGCCGCGCCGCATGGCCGAGAAGGCTCTAACCGCAGTTATCCAGGAAGCTTACATCCAGGGCATTTCCACCCGATCAGTCGATGATCTGGTCAAGGCCATGGGGATGGGCGGCATCTCCAAAAGTCAGGTGAGCCGGCTGTGCGAAGAGATCGACGATAAGGTCAAAGCCTTCCTCGATCGCCCCATCGAGGGTGACTGGCCCTATCTGTGGATTGATGCCACTTACCTCAAGGTGCGCCGCGGTGGGCGTATCGTCTCGGTCGCCGCCATTATCGCCATCGGCGTCAACAGTGATGGCAGGCGTGAGGTTCTGGGCATGGAGATCGGGACCTCGGAAGCCGAGCCGATCTGGACAGCGTTTCTGCGCAAGCTGACCCGGCGGGGGCTACGTGGGGTCAAGCTCGTGATCTCCGATGCGCACGAAGGGATCAAGGCGGCCGTCAGCAAGGTGTTGTGCGCCACTTGGCAACGATGCCGGGTTCACTTCATGCGCAACGTTCTTGCCCATGCCGGAAAGAGCGGGCGCCGTGTCGTCTCTGCCTTCATCGCCACGGCCTTTGCGCAGGAAACACCAAAGGCGGCCAGTGCGCAATGGCGCGCCGTCGCCGATCAGATCCGACCCAAGGTGCCCAAGCTGGCCACCCTGCTCGATGAGGCCGAGCCTGATGTTCTGGCCTACATGTCGTTCCCACGCGAACACCGGACCAAATTGCACAGCACGAACCCAATCGAGCGTCTCAACGGCGAAATCAAGCGGCGCACCGATGTCGTGGGCATCTTTCCCAATGATGACGCCATCGTGCGCCTCGTGGGCGCGTTACTGCTCGAACAGAACGATGAGTGGGCCGTCCAGCGCGCCCGCTACATGACACTGGAAACAATGAGCCAGATGAGCGATGATCCCCTCATCAGCCTGCCGCCCCTGGCCGGCTGATCCGACACCGGCAGTGCCGGGAAATGCGTGGCGGCCCAAACCAACCTACACCACGCCAGGGGACACCATCCTTTTTGGCTTCCGAGGGTTTTGGTCTCGTCGAAGTGACGAAGGAACGACGATGAGATCAAAACCCTCCTTACACCACAAGCTCAAATCTGTGCCATTGGTGCTGACGGGGAACAGCATTAGATGCAGGCGGGTTCGAGCGCCTCACCGAACCGGCGCAGCAGCGTGCGAACACGAATTGTACGACGGAAGGATGCGAACGTCGATCGATCGCGCGCGGTCGTTGTATACCCTCAAGTATCAACGCCGGAGGTATAGCTCGAGCATGGCGGGCTGTTGCCTGGGCCCAATACCGCCTCCGGCCGCGCCCTAACGCCCCCGCCGACGTGGCGGCTAGGCGCAACGGCCCGCCACCGATCCAATCAGTCGAATATGGTGGCGTAGAGGTCCATCAGCTTGGCCTTTTCCTCCATGCCTATCCCCGGCGATGCAGGCATGTCCACATATCCGTCCGAGACCCTGGCTCCGTCGGAAAATCCACCGAAGGGCGGGAAAATGCCGGGATAGGATTCATTGCCCCCCAACCCCATGCCCGCCGCGATCGACAGGGCGAACTGATGGCCGCCATGGGGTATGCACCGGCGCGCCGACCAGCCCGCCTGCGCCATCATCGCAAGCGTGCGTGTGTATTCGACCAGCCCGTAGGACAGGGCCGGATCGAACTGGAAAATGTCCCGGTCCGGCCGCATGCCGCCATATCGGATCAGGTTCCGGCAGTCCTGATGGGAGAACAGGTTCTCACCAGTGGCCATCGATCCCGAATACACCTCGCCCAGCGTCGCCTGCAGGGCATAGTCCAGCGGGTCGCCTGCCTCCTCGTACCAGCGCAGACCGTAGCCATCGAGCGCGCGCGCATAGGCAAGGGCGGTTTCCAGGTCGAAGCGCCCATTGGCGTCCACCGCCAGCCGGCTTCCATCGCCGTCGAGCATCGCGATCGCGGCCTCGATCCGCGCGAGGTCTTCGGCAAGCGGCGCCCCGCCGATCTTCATCTTGACCACCGAGTACCCCATTTCGAGGTAGCCCGACATTTCCTTTTGGAGCGCTGAATTGTCCTTGCCGGGATAGTAGTACCCCCCCGCCGCGTAAACGAACGCCTTGTCTTCGTGGAGGCCCCCGTTGAACCTGTCGGCCAGGACCATATGCAGCGGACGGCCATCGATCTTAGCCACGATGTCCCAGAGCGCCATGTCCACGATACCGACCGCCACCGATCGTTCGCCATGTCCACCCGGCTTCTCATTGCGCATCATCACGTCCCAGGCGCGGAAGGGATCGAGCGTTTCTCGTTCCGTGTCCATCAGGTCCGCGGGATCGGCCTCCTCAAGGCGCGGGAGGATGCGATGCCGCAAAATGCCGGACTGCGCATAGCGGCCATTGGAATTGAAACCATAACCCACCACCGGCTTGCCTTCGCGGATGACATCGGTCGTGATCTTGACAACCGAGACATCCATCTTGGAGAAGTCGATATAGGCATTCCGGATGTCCGACGCGATCGGAACGACGGCCTCCTGGATGCGGGTGAGCTTCATGCTTGGGGCTCCTCGTCCTTCCAGATCGGATCTTGTGTGAACGTGCCGCCCTGATAGACGGACTCGGCTGCGTCAGCGGGTGGGCGGGGCACCGTCTTCCTGATGTCCTCGCGGAATCGTCGGCTCGACTCTATGGGCACCCATCCCAGATAGCCGGCTGCCGAATTGTCCCACCAACCCTCGTCATTGTCCGACGCGCCCCAAACGACGGGGCACCCCAGCCGGGGGACGGAAAACGCGGTTTCGATGAGCGACGCAAAGTCGTCAGGGCTGAACCAACTGGCGAGCATCCGGTGAGTGCTCGGCGCCTCATAGAGAGAGCCGATCCGCACGATCGCGGTTTGCTGACCGAACTTGTGGAAATACATGCGCGCCATCTGCTCACCGAAGCATTTGGATACGCCGTAGAGTCCGTCGGGTCGGGTGGGCACGTCCGCGTGAAGGCGCTCGTCCTGGCCGTAAAAGCCGATCGTATGGTTTGTGCTGGCAAAGACGATCCGGGGCAGGCCGTTCGCACGCGCCGCCTCGTAAAGATTATAAACCCCGAGCAGGTTGGCGTTCATGATGTTGGCGAAGGTGTTTTCCTTGGCCACACCCCCCAGGTGCACGATGCCGTCGCAGCCGGCAACGATGCGCGCCATGCCGACCTCGTCGCCCAAATCGCACGCCATGAATTCCTCGTTTGCCCCCAAACCGGCAACCTCGAAAACATCGGTAAGCCGGATCGCGTCGGCCAGATGCGCGATACGCGACCGCAGCAGCGTTGCCACGCCGCCAGCAGCTCCCGTGATCAGAATCCGTTTCATGGAACTCCCCTCGCCCTCCGGCTGCATATTTCTGTCAGACTGAATTTCAAACCTATATTATAGGGTGACCGCAACGCAAGGTGAGACGAACGTGCCATCCCGCTGCTAGCCTGAAACATTGATCTTTCGCCATGGATACTTGTCAGCTAGGTTTTGCGCTTCGTGTTGAAGTCGAGGGTACGGCGTCATGAAGATCACCGGCATCAGGACCACGCGGGTTGCGGTACCCCTGCCCGGCCCTATCGCGAACGCCACCGCTCGCATCGACACCATATCGTGCGTCCTCGTCCATCTGGATACCGAGTCCGGCGCCACCGGCGAGGGCCTCGTCTTCTCGATCCGCCCCGGCCACATCTCACTGCTGGAAGCCAGCCTCGCCATGCTCATACCAGACGCGATCGGTCTCAGGGTGGATCAGAGCGAACGCTTCGTTACCCAGGCGATGGCAGCAATGAGCTTTCTCTCGGCTGCGGGTGCACCAGTTCTGGCCCTGTCCGCCATTGAATCCGCCATGTGGGACGCACGGGGCAAGATTGCCGGCATGTCGGTCTCTTCCCTCCTTGGGCGCAGTCGCGATGCGGTGCCGGTCTATGCGAGCTCTGGCCTGTGGACCAATCAGGGCATTGAGGACATCGTCGAGCAAGCCAGACACTCTCGCGACTCTGGCTTTGCAGGTGTCAAACTCCGACTCGCAGGATCACCTGATTTCGACCTCCCGCGCCTCGAGGCTGTCCGCAGGGCTATCGGACAGCACATGGCCATCATGGTCGACGTTAATCAGGGCATGGACGCAGCAGCGGCGATCTCGCTGGGACGAATGATGGAGCCCTACGCCATTGCGTGGTTCGAGGAGCCCGTCCCGGTCCACGACCCTCGGCTAACCGCGCACGTGAAAGCAGCCCTCGATGTCCCCGTGGCTATCGGGGAGAGCGAATTCACTCACCACGGGATATCCAGGGTCCTTACCGCTGGCGCGGCCGATATTCTGATGCCGGACCTCCAGCGCATGGGCGGGGTAGCTGAGTTCATGCGCGCAGGCGCAATGGCCGGGGCGGCCGGTGTTCCCGTCTCCTCGCACCTCTTTCCTGAGATGAGCCTTCACCTGATGGCCAGCCTGCCCAACGCCAGCCTGCTCGAACATGTGGACTGGTTCGCGCCTCTTTATCGAGAACAGATGGAGATTGCCGATGGCCACTGTGCCGTGCCCGACCGCCCCGGTTGGGGGTTTTCGTTCGATCAGGATGCAATCGAACGCTATAGTGTCTGAATGAAGTTCGACCTGCTTGTTCCCTGCCGCGCCGAAGTCGGAGAATCCCCGGTCTGGGATGGCCCGGCCAACCGGCTCTGGTGGGTGGATGGCCCGCCGGGTATTCTCTACCGGCTCGACCTCGAAACCCGCGCTCTCGCCCACTGGACCTTCGGCCGCCGCCTGGGCTCGATCGCGTTGACTCCTGACAACCGCGTCCTGCTCGCGCTGCGCGACGGATTGCACCTCTTTGATCCCCACACCGAAGAGCTGGTGTTTCTCGTCCATCCCGAGCCCGGTGGCGTGGACAATTTCCTCAATGACGGCAAGGTCGGCCCCGACGGCGCCTTCTGGATCGGCAGCGCCGGCATCGCCCCCGATGGCGGCCCGGCCGGCGCGCTCTATCGCGTCCTGCCCGACGGCACCGTGACAAAAAGGGTGAGCGAGGTCTTCACCTCCAACGGGCTCGCCTGGAGTGCGGACGGCAAGACCATGATCCACTCCGATTCCCGCGGCCAGTGGATCGACCGCTACCGCTTCGATCCCGCGACCGGCGAGATGTCACAGCGCAGGCGGATCGCCACCCCCGGCCCCGCCGATGGTCGTCCCGATGGCGGCGCGTTCGACCGCGACGACTGCTACTGGAGCGCCGGGGTCTCGGCCGGTTGCGTCAACCGATACGCCATGGATGGCACTCTGCTGGCCCGCTACCCGATGCCGGCCCTCGCTCCCACCATGCCGTGCTTTGGCGGCCCCGACATGCGCCACCTCTTCGTCACCTCGCTGCGGCGCAAGGACGATGCGACGGACGCCTGCGGGCACCTCTACTGGACGACCACCCA
>NZ_RZMX01000034.1 GCF_003992665.1 Pelagibacterium montanilacus | reverse complement strand
CCGACCGTGACCCTGACGCAGATGTGGTCATAGTCGAAGGTATTGGCGCTGGAGATCACGTTGGACGTGATGGTCTCGCTCGCCCCTGAACTCACCATTCCAAATGAGGCGGAGGCCGAGAGGGCAAATGCGATCGCCTCAGGGGCCTCAATCTCGCCGACGATCCCCACGGCCTCGACCGCAACGGCTCTGTTGGTGGCGCTGAAATTGGTTGCCGATGCCGAGAGCCGAATGTGCTGGAGAGCGGGCATGAATGGCTCGTAGGGGACGATGGCGATGTTGTTGACCGTCAATCCACCAAAGCCGAGCGAGACCTGAAAGATGTCCTCGGCCCGATCTGCACAATACCAATCGCCCGCAATAGGGGTGACGGGGCTGTCCTCGTCGGTATCCTGAGCGAAAAGCGGCGTCGAGAGAGAGGCAAGCACCAACGCCAGAGCTGCACGGGCCATGCCTTTGCGTTCTGACGGACGGCTCCAGCGGTGTGATGGTGTGGTCGGATTGGTCATGTTGTAGTTCCTCCTTGGGCTGAGATGTATCGGTCGATGAGGGGGCCCTTGAGCCGGGTGAACTCGGACTCGCTCAACAGGCCTTCGGTGCGGAGCTGCTTGAGCCGGGCGATCTGGGCCAGGGGATCGGGCTCTGACGGGCGTTCGGGGGACGGCGCGGGACCATCCCCGGCCAAGGGCGCAGCAGCCGCCGGATTGACGCCATTGATGCCCTCTATGCGCAGGCGCTTGACGTCATTGGCAAAGATATTGAGCCCGCTCTCCCCGCCATTGGTGCCGTCCGGGTCCCTGGTTCTGTGCACCGCGCCCATCGCCCAGACCATCGCGATCAGCCACCCCAGGACGGTGGCCCCGAACGCGAAGTTGATGATCAGGATGATCCAGCGGTTGGGATGGCCCCGGTAAAAGGCCACGACGGTCGGAATGACGTAGATGATGAACAGGGCGCCGTAGAGCAGGCCGAAAATGAGCAGAAGGTCATTGGTCGACTGCGCCATTGCCGGAGCGACCGGCAACAGCACAAATGCAAGCGCGAGCGGGAGGGTATGAGCGCTGAGGGGGCGCATAATCGTCTCCCCTTTATCAGCGGGTCTTGGCCAGAAGATCGGCCTTCATGGAGGCGTATTCGCTCTCCTCGATCGCTCCGGTGCGCCGCAGCTCTGCAAGCCGCTCGAGCCTTGCAATGGTCTCGTCGGAGATCGGGCTGGAGGATTGCGGCTCTGGTGCTGTTGGAGATTGAGGGTTGGTCGGAGCTTGCGGTGCCTTGGCTGCATCCGCGGCATTCATTGGAGCCGTGCCAGTGCCGGCCAGTTCATCAGCCCCTGCCCCCTCGGTTTGCCCGGCGATAGGCTGTTGGGTGGTCACAGGGCCGGACTGAGCCGCAGAAGCCCCTTGGGGCGCATGATTGGCTGCCGGTCGCATGGTCTGGCCTGGGTCTGCGCCCCCGAGCGGATGGGGCCCGAACCGGTTCGCCCCGGAGGTCGAAGGGGTAACGGCAAAGACCAGCAGCACGATCAATCCGACCAGCGGTACGAGCATGATCAGAGCCCACCAACCCGTACGATCGATATCGTGCAGCCGGCGCACCAACACCGAAAGTGACGGGATCAAGTGGGCGAGCACAACAACGCCCCCGATTACCCCATTGCCCTCCGCATCCAAGGTGCCGATCATCGCGTCAAGAAGCAGCCCTGCGCAGAGCAGCAATAAATAAAACAGGGTGAACAGCCAGAACTGGCTCCGGGTCGACCTGCCGCGGAAGTCGACATAGCGGCGCATGCCATCGAGATAGGCGTTCATTGGGCAACACCCCCGACCGGCGCCGCAGCGGCGTTCTTCTTCTTGGCCAGCTCGCGATAGCCCAACCAGCTCATCACCGAGAGCACCAGGGCGATACCGCCCCATATCCACATGTCCGAGAACACCGTGGTCGCGGCCGTCAGGAGCCCGATCAAAGCCGCGAGCCCGAACATGACCATCGCGACGCGGGGCAATCCCATGGCGAACGCCGCGCCCAGGACGAACAGGAAGGCCAGGATGATCCCCGCCGCTCCTCCTGCAGCGGTATCGGTATCGGACGTGATGTTGCCGCCGACCATAACGGCGCATGACTGGAGCCCGACGATCATGGTCAGGCATAGCGAAATGACGAGTACTGCTATTCTCATGGTAGTCCCCCAAGTGAGTTGCCCCGCACGGGCGAGCAAATTTGACGCCAAATAGGGGACTGACAGTCCGTCGATTGTCAAGCACCCTGTGTGGCTTTGATGGTCCGCATGAACGCGCGGCAAACCATCGGCTGGAACCTCAAACGACTGCGGGTGGGCAAAGGCCTGTCCCAGGAGCGGCTTGCGCTCGAAACGGGCATTGACCGCTCTTATGTCGGGCGTGTTGAGCGCGGCACCGAGAACGTGACGGTGATCACGCTGGAGGCCTTTGCCTCCGTTCTGAATGTGCATGTATCGGCCCTCTTTGACCCCGTTGACCCAGAAGCCAGCCCTCCCAAGCCATTGCCCTCTGGGCGCAAGCGAAAGCAGGGCTGAGCCTCAAAGGTGATCACCCCGCGGCCTTCTGCCCCTCCGGGAACTTCAGGGCGAGATCGGCCCGGCGCTTGGTGAAGGCGTCGTCTTCGGGATAGTCGCGCCATTTGAGGACGAACTTGCCGTCGGCGGCTGCCTCGACCACCAGCGCCTCGAACCACGCTTCGTCATCTGGCGAATAGGCCAGAACCGTGTGCCCGACACTGATGCGGGCCCAGTCGGGCGGGAAGCTTTCCTTGGGCTTGGCGGCGACATCACCCTTACCCGAATCCTTGCCGGCATCCTTGGCCTTGTCCTGCTTGGGCGCCTCTGCCTCTCCCGACGCGAACAGATCGCCGGCCTTGGGCGCAGGGGCATTAGCAGCATGCGGCAGGAGGGCTTCGTACACCTTGGGCTGGATGAGCGGGGCAAAAGCCTTCCCGCTTGAGAAGATGCGCCCCTTGGGCAGCTTGAGGGCAAGTTCGGTGAGCTTGCCGGATTTAACGGGAACGACCTTCATCCCGGTCAGCGCAGCAGCCTTCCTGGCCGAGGCGCGATCGGTCTTGGCGAACCAGGAGCCGCGAGGCTTTTCGTTGTCCGATTGTCCGATCAGCACGATGGCGGGGAGGTCGGTGACCTCACCGGGGAGTTTCTGAGCAGGTACGGCCATTGTCGTGTCCTTTTCTAACAAAAGAGCCCCCACATGGGGGGCTCGGATCAGGGTTCACATCGGTGACGGCGATAGCGGCACGAACCGCCATGCACAGCACCGTGCAGCGCCAGCATAGCCCAAAAAGACAATTATGTCAATGTTTTAGCCGAAACCCTCCCCGAACACCCCCATCGCATCCCTCAATATTCCGACGCGAGCATCAGGGTCAGAACCCGTTCGGTCACCTCTGGATTGGTGGGGTCGGGAGAGCCGTACTCGAGCTGCTTGTCGAGGTAATCGATCTTCCAGAACAGGGTATGCCCTTCGACCACGATCGACCCGAAATCGTGCTCTCCATAGGGATCATTGTCGGGGGTGAAACCGTCGAAGGCCTGTATGGATCGGACGGCCTTGGTGGCGATCGGCGCGCCCAGTGCGAGAACGCCGGTGGTGAGTATCCATCGCCCACCGAAGAAACTGGTTCTCAGGGCGTCGTTAAGATCGCGCACTTGGCG
>NZ_RZMX01000033.1 GCF_003992665.1 Pelagibacterium montanilacus | reverse complement strand
GGTTGCGACCGGTAGCGCCGGGCGACGGTGTGCAGAAGCGAGATCAACTCGCTCTGGCGGTGGGTGCCGGTCTTGTAGAACAGGGCCTTGAGCTGGGTGCGCACGGTCTCGCTCGAGACCCCGTGCCGCTCTGCCGATTCCGTAAGGGTCATGCCCGAGGCCAGATCGAGGCCCAGTTGAGCCTCGCGCGGGCTCAGGCCGAATATTGCCGCGAGCACATCGCGGGCCGGCAGCGGCCTGTCGTCGAGATCGATGACCAGCACGATCAGCCGGGCGAACAGAAGCGGGCGATCGAACTCGCCGGGCACGGGCAGCATATCGACGAGCAGGGGCCGCTTGCCCTTGCGCGGAATGCGGAGCGGTGCGCCCGACTGCGGGCCTTCGGCCAGAGCCCGGGCAATCAGTTCGGTGAGAGCGGTTTGGATCTGTGGCCGGGTGGCGACCAGCCGGCGATCGAGCACCGAGAGGCCAGATCCCATAAGCGCCTCGGCGCGCCCGGTCATCTCGATCACCCGGCCGCCTCCATCGAGAAAGATCGCCGCCTCTCCCAGGGCCTCCAGCGTTTCGAAGCTGACCCGCCCGTGCGAGGAGCCGAGCCGCTCCGCGATGGTGACCGCGCGCGAAAGATGGCCCGCCAGGTGCCCGAACAGCACCCGGTCCTCCTCTGAGAACATCTGGCCCCTTTCGCTCCGGCACACTGAGAGGACGAAGGTCCTGTCCGCGGAATCAAAGGTGATGCCCGCCCACCATTGCAGATCATAGTGCCGGCAGAGTTCCTGATGTATGGGCAAGTGGTCATGCTCGCCGGGTACGACGATGTCCTGCTCGAGGACGATGTTCTGGCCCTGATCGGTCAGGCTCCATCCCCGATCGGCACGGTAGTCGCGCATGTACCAGCCCTCGGCGACGAAGCGTGTGGCGAACTCCTTCAGGTCCGGTGTGAAGGGCAGGTGAATTGCATCCTCTGCCGCCACCCGTGGCACCATGAGGCCCGCGCTCGCGCCGATGCCAGCGCAGAAGGTTTCGAGTGCGCTCTCCCATCGGCTGCGGCCGTACCCGGCCATGTAAATGGCCTCGAGCGCGGGCTGAACCCTGTCTGGCAGCATGTGTACCCCCCGTTTGTGACTCTATCTGGTCATTTCCCGACCCCTGTTTGAGCGATCTCGTGCCCAAGCCGTCAGCAGGCTGCGTCCGCGCCGCCGCCTGTGCGCCTTCATCTCCGGCGCGGTTGCGACCGGTAGCGCCGGGCGACGGTGTGCAGAAGCGAGATCAACTCGCTCTGGCGGTGGGTGCCGGTCTTGTAGAACAGGGCCTTGAGCTGGGTGCGCACGGTCTCGCTCGAGACCCCGTGCCGCTCTGCCGATTCCGTAAGGGTCATGCCCGAGGCCAGATCGAGGCCCAGTTGAGCCTCGCGCGGGCTCAGGCCGAATATTGCCGCGAGCACATCGCGGGCCGGCAGCGGCCTGTCGTCGAGATCGATGACCAGCACGATCAGCCGGGCGAACAGAAGCGGGCGATCGAACTCGCCGGGCACGGGCAGCATATCGACGAGCAGGGGCCGCTTGCCCTTGCGCGGAATGCGGAGCGGTGCGCCCGACTGCGGGCCTTCGGCCAGAGCCCGGGCAATCAGTTCGGTGAGAGCGGTTTGGATCTGTGGCCGGGTGGCGACCAGCCGGCGATCGAGCACCGAGAGGCCAGATCCCATAAGCGCCTCGGCGCGCCCGGTCATCTCGATCACCCGGCCGCCTCCATCGAGAAAGATCGCCGCCTCTCCCAGGGCCTCCAGCGTTTCGAAGCTGACCCGCCCGTGCGAGGAGCCGAGCCGCTCCGCGATGGTGACCGCGCGCGAAAGATGG
>NZ_RZMX01000032.1 GCF_003992665.1 Pelagibacterium montanilacus | reverse complement strand
TTGTACCCCGTCAGCACCAATGGCACAGATTTGAGCTTGTGATGTAAGGAGAGTTTTGGTCTCGTCGGAGTGACGAAGGAACGACGATGAGATCAAAATTCTCGAAAGCCAAAAAGCCTGCCGAGCAGGTGGTCAAGGACATCCGCCGCGCAACCCGGCGGCATTTTTCAGCAGAAGACAAGATCCGGATCGTGCTCGATGGCTTGCGTGGCGAGGACAGCATTGCCGAGCTGTGCCGCAAGGAAGGTATCGCCCAGAGCCTTTATTACACCTGGTCCAAGGAATTCATGGAAGCGGGAAAGCGTCGCCTTGCAGGTGATACCGCCCGCGCCGCCACCAGTGACGAGGTCAAGGATCTACGCCGTGAGGCCGGAGCGCTCAAGGAATGTGTTGCCGATCTGACGCTTGAAAACCGTCTGCTTAAAAAAAGCATGATCGGGGATGGGGACGACGACGCATGAGGTATCCAGCATCCGAAAAGCTCGAGATCATCAGGCTGGTCGAGCAATCCCATCTGCCAGCAACACGCACGCTCGATAAACTGGGAATTCCACGCCGGACCTTTTATCGCTGGTATGACCGCTACCTCGGTGGCGGCCCGGAGGCGCTGGAGGACAGGCCCTCGGCGCCCAGTCGGGTGTGGAACCGGATCCCGATCGATATCCATGATCAGATCATTGAGATGGCGCTTGAGCAGTCTGAACTCTCGCCTCGGGAACTGGCGGTGCGGTTTACCGACGAGAAGCGGTACTTCGTCTCTGAAGCCAGTGTTTACCGGCTTTTGAAGGCCCACGACCTGATCACCAGCCCAGCCTATGTGGTAATCAAGGCCGCCGATGCGTTCCATACCAAAACCTCCCGGCCCAACCAGATGTGGCAGACCGATTTTACCTATTTCAAGCTCATCGGCTGGGGCTGGATGTATCTCTCGACCGTGCTCGACGATTATTCCCGCTATATCATCGCCTGGAAGCTGTGCTCAACGATGCGGGCCCTGGACGTTACCGACACGCTGGACATGGCTCTGGCAGCCTCAGGGTGCGACCAGGTCAATGTCCACCACAAGCCTCGGCTGCTCAGCGATAATGGCCCGAGTTACATCGCGGGGGAGCTGGCCGACTACATCCAGGCCCAGAACATGAGCCACATCCGTGGAGCCCCCTGCCATCCCCAGACCCAGGGCAAGATCGAGCGCTGGCACCAGACACTCAAGAACCGCGTGCTACTGGAAAACTACTTCCTGCCTGGTGATCTCGAGGCCCAGATTGAGGCCTTCATCGAGCACTACAACCACCAGCGTTACCACGAAAGCCTCGATAACGTGACCCCGGCCGACGCCTACTTCGACAGGGCACAAACCATCATCAAACAGCGAGAAAGGATCAAACGACAGACCATCGAGCATCGGCGCTTGCAACACCGCAATCTCGCCGCTTAAAATCAACCCAGAGACGAGGCCAACGCTCCTCTATTCGACGCACCAAATTGCGCCAAATCATCTGACGACGGACACTCTTCGGCTTCGCCCGTGACTATAAATTGCGCCGCAATCTGGAACGAGCGGCGCGGACTTCCGCCGATCACGGCGCAGCCCGGCAGGCAAGTTGGCAGGAACTGACCGTCCGGCACATGGACGATCCGGCCAGTGGCAATTTTCTGGGGCTGTATGAAGGACTGGCTCCGGCGTTTGCGCCACCGCGCACCCCGTTCACCCTCATCGAAATGCCGCCCGGTGTGGGTAAAACAGTGAATTACGTCATCGGCTCGATACTTCATCAGGCCCGGATGGGCAAATCCTTGTTCATCCCCGATGTGAAAGGTGAGCTCGCGCCAATGCTGATGGGCGCGCTTCGCGCTATGGGGATCGAGGTATGGTGCATCAACCCGGCTGGTGCTCACAAGGAACTCTGCGGAGACACGCCGATCAATCTCTATCAGGCCGTTGTCGACGCTGCCCATGCTGACGATGCGTTCCGACAAGACACCATCAAGATGGCGCTCGACCTGGCCGAACTGCACCTGCCGGAAAGCAAGGGTGGTGAAGACCGCAATGTGTATTTCCGCAATGGGTCGCGCCGCTGCATCGCGATTACGATTCTGAGCCAGGCCTTGGTTGATCCGGCGCACTGCACACCATCGGATATCTTTGCGTTGCTCAACGACCCGACCAGCTTTCAACAGCGATTGATCTTTCTACGCCATGAACTTCCCCGCCTCATGGCCGACGACGCAATAGCGGAATTCCTCAAGGGCGAAGCTGGGGGGCTGCTCCGGTTGTTTCAGGACAATCCAGAAAATGCCTCGTCTTTTCTGGAAGGTGCAACGCAACGGCTTTTGACCTTCAATCAGGGTGGGCGGATGGCGGGCTATGGCCGAACCGCCAGCCACAACATCGCGGACATGAGACAACGACAGATCGTCGCCTTTGTCATCGCACCGCTCAGCCACGCGCGTGATTTTGCGCCGGTTGTTTCGTTGCTCACCCATAGCCTGCTTGAAACAGCGAAACGCCATCCTGCCGGGCACCCCATCCATATCGTCGGGGAAGAGGCGCTGAATTTCCGCTTTGCCGATCTGGCCTCCGATATGGAAACCATGCGTGGCCTAAAAATATCGGCGGACCTCTATATCCAGTCATTTGACGGGCTGGTGCGTAAATATGGGCGAGAGGCGGCCAGCGCCATCGAGTCCTACTGCGATGTAAAAATCTATGCGGGTCTGAACTCGCTGGCACGAGCCAAGCATGTTTCGGACACGTTGGCTGAAGCCACTATTCGCCATCAAGACTATTCCTACGGCGCGGAAGCCGATCGCATCAATATATCGAGCCGTGAACTCGGACGGCGGCTGATGACCGCCGATGAAATCCTGGCAATGGATCGAGACAAGGCATGGGTCTTCGTGCGCGGCCTGCGACCGATTCTGCTCTCCATGGTCGATTATGGCCGCGTCTTGCCATGGCAAAACGAAGTGGCCGAAAACCCACTGGAAGGTCTGCGACTGGCAGGAATCCCCGTTTTTGGCATCCACTACGCCATCGATGGCAAGCCGTCGCTCGACAAGAAGCGAACACCGAAACCAGCAAGAACGCGTCCCATCGTCTGGCCGGTACGACTTAGGCATCTCCTCTGGCTGCCGCCGGTGCTCGCGCTGCTGTTGATCAACCCAGCAGCCGTGCCAACGCCGCATCTGCGCGTGGCCGGTGTTTATGTGGGACCTTCCGCAGCGCCTTATTTCCGGAGCTGCGATTACGTCGGCCTGCATTCACGCCGAATGCGCCCGGACGATGGGCGCTGTCCACTGATTGCTTTTTTTCCTAGCCCCACAATCTCTGACGGAGCGCAGCCATGACCGCCCGATACCGTCTAAATCTCGAAGCACCTTTTCTGCACGCCACAAGCTATGACTATCGGCTCTCTCCGGCTAAAGCGTTCGAACAGGCGGCAGCTAAAGAGGGAAGCGAGGGCGCCACGACCGACACCCGTTTGCGCCGCCCGTCGCCGCAGAGCCGCGCTCAGGGCGTCGATTATGCCGGTGAAACCATGGCCCGCTACGTCAGCGGCCTGGAAACCCGGCTGGCCGTGCACATAAAAAAGCATGCGCCCAACTGGCTAGAAAAAGAAAAGCACAAAATCCTAAATCGCTGGTCTGCACCGCAGCCAAAGCCAGCGCCGAGTTGGGCGCCGCCCCCTGACCGTGAAAAGGACGCGCGCGATTATGCCAATGCGTTGCTCAAAGAGCGCTTGCGCAGCCGCATGCAAAGACTGGCCGACATCCGTATTGCCCGCACACTTGATGACGAAGCTGGACCCAGTCTTCGCCGAAGATTGCGCATGAATTCATGAGCTTAACTAACGAACTCCACTTACTATTCGCACCGCAGCACAGTTTTATTTGTCATATCGCAACTGGAAGTTGTAAAATAAATAAAGGGTAGAATAATGGACGGGAATGTCGATAATATCGATGGAAAGAATATTAAGGATACATTCAATCGGCCTGCGCGCCCCATCGTTGCCGTCGATGTGGAAAAGTACAAGGCGTATCTCGATGATCCGGCGCTGACTGACGCAGAGAAGGAAAGCTTTCTGAGCGCGCTCTGGTCAATCGTCGTTGCGTTCGTCGATCTTGGCTTTGGCGTTCATCCGCTGCAAGAGGTCTTCGAGCCGGAAGGCGGATGCACCCACAATGTGCTGCACGAAGCTTTTGACAGCGCTGAGGAGGTCGATTCAAATAATATAAGAACGAGGGGCACCGATCTACCGAGCGGTATGGAACCGGAATGAAGACGCAAGAAAAACAGTACGACAATATCAAGCACGCAGTGATCTACTGCCGCGTGTCCAGCGCCAAACAGACCGTGCGAGGAGATGGGCTCGGCTCGCAGGAAACCCGCTGCCGCGAGTTTGCAAAGTACAAGGGATACGAGGTCGTACACGTGTTCTCCGACGATGTGTCGGGTGGCTCGACGTCTCGGCCCGGCATGCAAGGCATGCTGTCGTTCTTGAGAGAGCAGCGAAAAGAACCGCATGCCGTCATCATTGACGATATCAGTCGTCTCGCGCGCGGCCTGATGGCTCACTTTGAACTGAGGGTGCAGATTGGCGATGCCGGTGGCGTTCTGGTCAGCCCTTCGATCGAATTTGGAGAGGATTCCGATTCCCAGCTCGTTGAAAACCTGCTGGCCTCTGTGTCGCAACACCAGCGCCAGAAGAACGGCGAGCAGACCGTCAACCGCATGCGGGCACGCATCCAGAACGGCTACTGGGTATTTCAGGCCCCGGTCGGCTATCGATACGAACGCGAAAGCGGGCACGGCAAAATTCTGGTTCGCGACGAGCCGAACGCCTCCATTCTACAGGAGGCTTTCGAGGGCTACGCCTCCGGACGTTTTGAAACGCAAGTTGAGGTGAAACGCTTTCTGGAACGCCAACCTAGCTTTCCTAAAGACCTTCCCAATGGCGAAATCCGTAACCAACGCGTCCACGATCTTCTGACCCGCTCCGTCTATAGCGGCTACGTCGAAGCGCCCAATTGGAGTGTTGGATTGCGAGAAGGCAAGCACGAGGGGATTATATCGCTTGAGACATTTGAGACGATACAAGCCCGGCTAAAAAGCACAGCCAAGGCTCCAGCACGCAAAGACATCAACGCCGATTTTCCGCTACGCGGCTTCATCCTTTGCGACGACTGCAACAAGCCGCTCACAGCCTGCTGGTCACAGGGCAAGAAGGAAAAGTATCCTTACTATCTTTGCGCCACGAAAGGCTGTGAAAGTTACCGGAAATCGATAAAGCGCGAAGTTCTGGAAAGCGAATTCGAATCTGCCTTGCAGCAGCTCGAACCGACCCAAAGCATGTTTGAACTGGTCAAGACCATGTTCAGCGACGCGTGGGATATGCGGCTGGCACAGGCATCACAAGCTACGAAAATACTAAAGGCCAGCATCAAGAAGCTGGACTCACAGATCGATACCTTGCTCGACCGCATCGTTGATTCCACCAGTGCAACGGCGATCACGGCCTATGAAAGAAAGATCTCGAAGCTGGAACGGGAAAAGGCATTGGCTGTGGAGAAAGTGGCCACTGCCGGTAAACCTCGGCTCACCCTGGAAGAGTCGTTCGAACACGCCCTTCAGTTTCTCTCAAGCCCTTGGTCTATATGGAAAAATTCTGATCTGATCGGCAAAAGAACCGTCCTCAGACTGGCCTTTTTGCAACCTGTTGCCTATAGCCGGAATGAAGGACTTCGAACACCTAATTTAGCCTTTCCATTCAAGGTCTTAGGTGACATTTACAGTGGAAAAAGCGAGATGGCGCGCCCGAAAGGATTCGAACCTCTGACCCCCAGATTCGTAGTCTGGTGCTCTATCCAGCTGAGCTACGGGCGCGCAGTGCCGTGTGGCACGCCGCGGATCGGGCTGTGCCCCGCGCGGCAGGGGCAACGCTTATAACGGGTCGCAGTCCAATGCAAGACCCGCGCAACCGCTCGGAGTGGATTTTCTCATGGTGCCTGCGCGCAGCGCAAAGGGGTGGCTGTGCCGCCCCGGCTGGCCGGGCAGGCTCAATGCGACCCGATTGGCAGGTCGATGGCAAAGGCGGCGCCTCCCGGAGTGTCCAGAAGCGTGATCATGCCGCCATTGGCTTCCACCAGCTCGCGCGCGATCGCGAGCCCCAGGCCCGTTCCGCCGGGCTTGGCCGAGCCCTCAAAGGCGATAAAGAGGTTCTCGCGCGCCCGGGGCGGCAGGCCCGGCCCATTGTCGGAAACCGTGATTCGCATGTTTGCGGCTCCGCGTTCGCACTCCACCCGCACCTCCGGGGCCGCGATCTTCTCGCTGGCGCCCTCGAGCGCCTCGCGCGCATTGCCGATCAGATTGGTCAGCACCCGCGCCAGATGGTCCGGATCCACGGTCAGGATGGTGTCGTCGGGCACCGCGTTGAGAAAGCTGACGCCCTCATGGGTGGTTCCGTTCAGCCCGGCGGCCAGTCCCGCTTCGACCACCAGCGCGCGCAGATCCACCGGCTCGGGGCGGGGCGGGCTCGATTGCTGGCGGCCATAGTCGAGCACCGTCTGAGCAAAGCTCGTGGCGCGATCGAGCGTCGTGACCAGCCGGGGCGCCAGCCGCTGGACCTTGGGGTCGTCCAGCGTCGCCACCTGATCCGAAAGGATCTGCGCGGCGGTGAGCATGTTGCGCAGATCGTGGTTTATCTTGGCCACGGCAAGGCCCAGGTCGGCCAGATGCCGGCGCTGGCGGAGCATGGTGAAGAGCTCGGTCTGGGTACGCGCCAGCTCGGTCTCGAGAATCCCCAGCTCGTCGCTGCGGTTCTGGTCCGGGGTGATGATCAATGTGGCGTTCTCGGGCGAGCCGCGATAGGCCAGCACCGCCTCTGTGAGCCGCTTGATCGGGCCGATCACCGCCTGCTCGGCCAGCACGTAAAGTGCGAAGGCGGTAACCCCGGCGATCACCAGCGAGACGATCAGGATGTTGCGCGCATAGGTCAGCATGTCGGCGCGCAAGGGCGCTTCTGGCATGATGACTTCCACCACCACCTCGCCCGTCCCCGGCGGCATGCCCACGATCCGGAGCGTGCGCGTCTGTCCAAAGGCCAGCGTATCGACGGCGTCGGCGATCAGGCGCAGCGGATTGCGGTCGCGCATGTCGGCGGTGTGGGCTTCAGCCGGCATCATCACCGCATCGAGCGTGATGAGGTCCGATTGCCCCTCGCGCCGATAGACGATGGCCAGCGCCCCTGCCGCCTGCAGCAGCGGGTCGGTGATCTCGCTGGGGATGTCGGAGACATCGGGCACCGCGTCGAACACCCGCACGGCGACGCCGCCCACCCGCAGGCGATCGTCCAGCCAGCTCGCGCGGTAATTGGCCAGCGAGGGCAGGAAGACCGCCACCTCCACGAGCAGGATCACCACGGCAATGGCCGTGATCAGCTTTGTCGAAAGGCTCGAGAAGGGACTGCGGCGCAGGGGCGGCGATTGCATCATGGATGCGAGCCTAGAGCGTTTCCAGGAAAAGTGGAAACACTTTTCTGGTTCGGAAACGTGACAAATCAAAGACTTAGAGCATATCCTGTTCTGATTCAATCAGAACGGGATATGTTCAAGAGCGTTTCCAGGAAAAGTGGAAACACTTTTCCGGCCCACAAGCGCGCCAAAACAAGGACTTAGAATCCCTTTTCCGGTGCGGGCCGATCAGGGACTGTCAAACCCGTTCGCCCTTGGCCGATTTGGACGAATGGGTCTTTCGTCTCCTGCGCGCGTCGGCGTGGCCGCGGGCAGGGTCACCAGCGCCCGTTCCCCCCGCCGATCATGGCAGGACGCGCCGCAGGGCGGCCAGCGGCCGTGCCAGCGGGCGGGGCGGAAAGCTGCGCCGCCAGGTCTCGGCCAGCCCCGCCAGCGCTTCGGCGTGGGCAGGGTGAGGCGGAATGGCGCGGGCGAGATGGTCGATGGTCATCCTTGTGTCGATCGCAAGGGCCAGAAAGGCCAGAAGGTCGGCCACATCTGTCCCCGCAACGCCCGCGCCCACGATCCGGCCACCGGGCCCGGCAACGACCTTGACCACGCCCTCGGTATGACCCGAGAGGCGCGCCAAGGACAGGTCCGCCACCGGCTGGCGCAAGAGCACAGACTTGCCTTTGTAGCGCCGCCGCGCCGCGCCTTCCCCCAGCCCGACCCAGCCGATCTGGGGGTCGGTGTGCACCAGCACCGGAATGCGCCTCGGGTCCAGCCGCTCGAGCGAAAATCCCAGAACGCGGTCGGCCACCATTCGCGCCTGATAGCGCGCCGCGGCAACGGACGAAAACCCGCCCAGCGCGTCCCCTATGCAGTAGATGCGCCAGTTCGAGGTGCGCAGCGATCGCCCCACGGCCGGGGCGGGTCCGTTCATGCGCACCCCGGCCCGGCGCAGGGACAGGCTCTCCACCTGTGGCACCCGCTCGGGGGCGATCAGAAGATGGCTGCCCGAAACCGTCGTCTCGTCCGCACCCGCCCGAAGATGCGCGCGCAGGCCCTCGGCCGATGTCGAGACCGCCGTAAGGCTCGTATTGGTGCGCAGGGCGAGCCCCTCTGCCCGCAACCGGCGCATGACGATGTCGGCCAGTTCGGGGTCCGCATCCGAAAGCGGATCGCCCGGATCAACGAGCGTCACGGCGCACCCCAGGCGCAGATAGGCCTGGGCCAGCATCAGAGCGACCGGACCGCCGCCATGGATCAGGAGATGCTCGGGCGCTTCGGTGAGCCCCGATGCGGTCTCGGGGGTAAGGTAAGGGACGGCATCGATCCCGGCGATCTCCGGGCGCGGAGTGGCGGCGCCCGTGGCGATCACGAAGCGCCGGGCCCTGATCAGCGTTTCGCCCGCCAGGAGGCTCCGCCGCCCGGTAAAGGCGCCGTCGTGCCCGATCACCTCGATGCCCTCGGCAGCCAGAATCGCCTCCGCGTTATCGGGCGCCGAGGCGTCCAGCACCTCGCGGGTGCGCGCGGTGATGCGCGAGAATTCGATGTCGGGCGGATAGGTCTCGATGCCCAGCCGCCGCGCGGTACGGACCTCCTGGGCCCGGCGCGCGGAGGCGGCCAGCGCGCCGGCGGCAAGCCCGCCCCAGTGCAGCGGGGTTCCGCCCGTGCCGTCGCCATCGACCAGCACTACGCTCGCCCCCAGCGCGCGGGCCTGCCGGGCCAGTGCGATTCCGCCCGGGCCTGCGCCGATCACGCACAGATCGACTTTTATTTCTCGCGCCACGAAATCCCTCACACACCCGGACAAATTGTGCTGCCCCTGGCTTTTAACGTGGGATTGGACGGGTGGCCAGCGGCTGTGCCATGAGATGGCTTTCGCAGCGGGGCATGGCGCCGGCCGCGCCCAGGAGAGAAGAGCGGTACAGCCACCATGAAACGTGTTCGCGCCGTTCTCGCCCTTTCGCTTGCTCTGGCCGGTCTCCTGGCGGCTCTGCCGGTCCGCGCCACGACCCCCGAGATCCAGCGCGCGCTGGCCAATGCCATGTCCGGGGAGGGTAACGGTCCGTCCGCGCCCACCGCCGAGACGCGCCTGGCTCTTGCCGACGCCGCCCTTGCCTATTGGCGCAATTTCGCGGACCGCCTGCCGGCCTTGACGTCCGGGCAGGAGGCGCTCGTTGCCGAACGCGATGCCTTCGTCTTTACGCTCGACCCGGCAGCGGACAACCGGTTCCACGAGTTGAACGCCTCGCCGGCGATCGCCCTAGATGCCCTGATCGATAGCGTTGCGGGTTGTGTAGCCGATCACGAGGCGCTCGTGCCCGCGGTGGGCGGGGACGAACGAGCCGAAGCGGTCGCATGGCTGGGCATCGTCCACTGCTATTTCAGCGCCCGGTATTCCTATTGGCTGGCCCGGGCCGATCTCGATGGCGGCGGCGTCGCGGGCACTTTCAAGATGCAGTATTTCGGCATGATGCTCGAGGAGGTCTCGACCCGGATCGCCCCGGCCCTTTCGGCGGGTCGATAGCGGGGAAACACGGGCGCCATGGATTGACTTGGCGTCCGCTTTCCTCCTATAAGCCGGCCAACCTTTGCCGGTGGCCAGGGACGATTGTCCATTGGCCGTGCGGCAGAACAGATGATTTTAAGGCACGTGCAGTCGAGAGGATCGCGCGGTTTCGCGCGGTGAAAACTTATGAAGCGTACTTTTCAGCCCAGCAATCTCGTGCGCAAGCGCCGGCACGGTTTCCGCGCCCGCATGGCAACCAAGAACGGTCGCAAGATCCTGGCCCGTCGCCGTGCGGTTGGCCGCAAGCGGCTGTCGGCCTAGATCGCTTGCGCGGCGTCATGTCTCGGACGCCAGAATCTCCGCTTCGGCGCCTGAGGGTTCGGGCGCAGTTCAAGAAAGCCGCGCGGGGGATGAAAGTCTCCAGGCGCGGCTTTGTGCTGCAGGCGGTTTCGGTTGACGCGCCCGACACAGGGATCGGATATACCGTAACAAAGAAGACGGGCAACGCACCCGAGCGCAGTCGCATCAAGCGGCGCCTGCGCGCCGCGGCAAAGGCTTGCGCGGGCACCTTCATCCCGGGGCATGATTATGTCCTGATCGGTCGCCGCGAGAGTTTGAGTGAGCCGTTCGGTTCCTTGGTGAGCGGCCTTGAGACGTCGATCGAGCGCATTCACGGCTCACGGGCCAGGCGCGATTCAAGCGAGCGATAAAGACACCATGACAGACAATCGCAACATGATACTCGCCATCATCCTGAGTATGATGGTCCTTTTCGGATGGCAGTATTTTGTTGCCGGCCCGCAGCTCGATCAGGCCCAGCAGCAGGCGGAACTGGCCAGTCAGCAGGAGGAGGCCGGGTCCCCCGATATCGCGGCCCCGGCAGGGGAGGGCGTTGGGCCCGGGGCGTCCGATGCCGATATCGGCCAGTTCGAAACCCGCGAGGCCGCCATCGGCGCCGCCCGCCGCATCCCCATCGAAACCGACGCGGTCACAGGCTCGCTCAATCTCACCGGCGCCCGCATCGACGATCTGCAGCTCAAGCGCTACAACGAGACGACCGATCCCGACAGCCCGATCATCACGCTGCTCTCGCCGGCCGGCTCGCCCGAGCCCTATTTCCTTGAGCAGGGCTGGGTCGCGCCCTCCGGCAGCGACGCCCAGCTCCCCGATTCCCAGACCCAATGGGCGCTGGCGGAGGGTAGCCCCGAGACGCTGGGCCCAGATGCCCCGGTGATGCTGGAATGGGACAATGGCGAGGGCCTCGTCTTTGAGCGCACCATCAGCCTCGATGAGAACTACATGTTCGAGGTCACCCAGTCGGTGACCAATACGGGCGAGGGCGACACGGCGCTCTACCCCTATTCTCGCATCAGCCGGCTCTACACGCCCCAGACCCAGAACTTCTTCATCCTTCACGAAGGCCCGATCGGCGTTCTGGGGGAAAACAATCTCGTCGAGATGAGCTACGGCGATCTCGCTGGCGACGGCCAGCGCGACTACGCGGCCACTGGCGGATGGCTCGGGTTCACCGACAAATACTGGGCGACCGCGATCATCCCGACCCAGGACGAGGTGGTCAACGCGCGCTTCTTCCACAGCCCGCGCGGCACCAGCAACAATGACTACCGCGCCAATTTCGTCTCCCAGGACGCGGTGGTGGTTCCCGCCGGCGGCAGCGCCGAGCACACCAGCCTGGCTTTTGCCGGTGCCAAGGTCGAATCGATCATCGACGCCTATGAGACCGGCTACGGCATTTCCCGCTTCGAGCTGATGATCGACTGGGGCTGGTTCCACTTCATCACCAAGCCCATGTTCTACCTCATCCGGCTGCTGTTCGAACTGGTGGGCAATTTCGGCCTCGCCATTCTCGCGGTGACCGTGATCATCAAGGCGATCTTCTTTCCCCTGGCCAACAAGAGCTATGCCTCGATGGCCAACATGCGGCGCGTCCAGCCGCAGATGAAGGAGATCCAGGAAAAGCACAAGGAAGACCGTGCTGCCCAGCAGCAGGCCATGATGGAGCTCTACAAGAAGGAAAAGATCAATCCGGTCTCCGGCTGCTGGCCGATCCTGATCCAGATTCCGGTCTTTTTCGCGCTCTACAAGGTGCTCTTCGTCACCATCGAAATGCGCCACGCGCCCTTCTTTGGCTGGATCCAGGATCTGGCGGCCCAGGATCCCACGACGATCTTCAACCTTTTCGGCCTCATCCCCTACGATCCCACCATCGTACCGGTGATCGGGCCGTTCCTGCAGGTCGGCGTCTGGCCGCTCATCATGGGTCTGACCATGTGGGTCCAGATGAAGCTCAACCCGCCCCCGACCGATCCAACCCAGGCCATGATCTTCGGGCTGATGCCCATCATCTTCACCTTCATGCTGGCGACCTTCCCGGCCGGTCTGGTGATCTACTGGGCATGGAACAACTTCCTGTCGGTCGTCCAGCAATGGTTCATCATGCGGCGGCACGGGGTCACAGTGGATCTGATCGGCAACATCAAGGCCAGCTTCAGCCGCAAGAAGTCCGAGCCGGCCGAATAGAGCGTTTCCCGGAAAAGCTGGAACACTTTTCCGGGTCGGAAATGCGAGAGATCATAGCCAAGGGCCGGGCGACCGGCCCTTTCGCTTACCAGCCACGAGCGCCCGATGACCCAAGATCGAAACGAAACCACGCGATTGCTCTTTGCCCGCCCCTGGGTGTTTCTCAAGGGCTGCGTGCGGGTCGCTGACCTGCCCGCCGACGATCTGATCGAAGTGGCGTTCGCCGGACGCTCTAATGTGGGCAAGTCCTCGCTCATCAACGCACTGGTCGGCCAGCGGGCCCTGGCGCGCACATCCAACACCCCGGGCCGCACCCAGGAGTTGAACCTGTTTGCGCCCGAGGAGGGGGGCATCCGCATCGTGGATATGCCCGGCTATGGCTTTGCCAAGGCGCCCAAGCCTGCGGTCGAAAAGTGGAACAAGCTGATCCATCAGTTCCTGCGTGGCCGCCCGAACCTGCGCCGCGTCTATGTTCTGGTCGATGCCCGGCACGGCCCCAAGCCCAACGACGCCACGGTCATGAACGAGCTCGACACCGCCGCGGTCAGCTATCAGGTGGTGCTCACCAAGGCCGACAAACTGCCCGACAACGGCCTTGCTGCCGTGCTGGCGCAAACCGCCCGGTTCATCGCCAAGCGCCCCGCCGCCCATCCCGAGATCATCGCCACTTCGAGTGAGAAGAGCCAGGGCATCGATCATCTGCGCGAGGAAATCGCCCGGTTCCGCGAAGGGCTCTGAAGCGTTTCCAGGCAAAGTGGAAACACTTTCCGGTTCGCAGACTCGACAAACCAGAGACTTGGAGCTCCGACGCTGTCCAGCGCAGCCTATTGGGGGGCGACCCAGTCCGCGTAAAGCGCCTTGAGCAGCGAAGTGTCGAGCTGGCCGTAGCGGTATCCGCTCTCGGCGCGCGGCGTCGACCCGGCATCGGGCTCGGGCGAAACGACGAACTCCACAAGCGGCGTGGAGCTGATCTCGAGCATTCGGGCCACGTCTGCCGGCGCGAATTCGTAACAGACCCCGGCACCCACGCAGTCTGTGGCCAGCGTCGCGCTGAACCGCTCGGCCTCCTCCATCCAGGTTTCGTCTTGATAGTAATCGCTCGCTGAGCCGAAGGTCTCGGGCATCGGGGTCGTGTTCACCAGAACCGCGACCGTCGCGGTCAGGCCAAGGAGCGCACCGGCGTCCTGGGACCAGGTGACCAGACGCATCCCGCCCTGCGGGGTGAGCGCAAGGTAGAAGCTGCCGTCATAGCCCTGCATGTACCCGTTTATCGGTCCATGCCAGATCTTGGCGGCCACGCCGCCCGTGGTCGATGCGATAAGGTCGATATAGCTCGTGCCCTCATGGCCGCGCTCGGCCAATGTGTGGCCGCCCATTTCGGTCGCCACCTCGAGCAGCACCCGGTCGATCACCGACCGCGCGCGGCCCTGCAGGAACATCATCTCCCAATTGTCCTGGGAGTAGAGCCCGAAGCTGGGGTCCAGCACGCCATAAAGGGAGTAGTCGTCGAGATAGGATCCGAAGGGGTTGAACGGCTCGCCCGTGTCCATTGCGGTCTGCAGCTCGGCGGTCACCGCGTTGCGCGCCGTTGACGAGAATGTGGGGAAGTTGGCGCCATAGCGCTGCTGGAGATACATATCGTAGCGCTGGGCCGCGGCCACCTCGTCGGGGTTGAGTGGAATGCGGTAGAGGTCGGTTTCGGGCAGCGAGGCGAAGTGGAAGGCGAGCAGCAGGTCGCTGAACACGTCCGAAAGCGCCTGCGGCAGGAAACGCCCCAAAAGGGCCTCCGCTTTCTCGCCGCACCCCATGGCCGCAGCCCGGTCCCGCGCAATGGCGTCGTGTTCGTCGATCACCCCCCAATAGGTCTCGTTGTCTGGGTTCGCGATGTACCAGCCGGTCGCGTCGCGCCTGTCCGCGACCAGATCCTGCAGCGCCAGGTGCTCGACCGATTTCAGGCCCTGGCACAGCCGGTTGATCTCCAGCGCCGTCTGGATTTCGAGATAGGCCTCCACCGCCGCTTGGCTGTCTTCGTCCGTGCTCTGGGTCCATGCCGGACCGGACCAAAGCGCCGCTCCGGCCAGAACGACAAGCAATCCCGATATGCTCTTCATGCCGTGCACTCCGCTCCAGAGGCTATGATGAAACGTCACATCCGGTCGGCAAAGCGCGCCAGCACTCCATCGAGCGCGGTGCTGATCGGACCGGTGTAGCGCATGTTCTCGGTCTGCGGCGCGCCCAGGTCCGAGCTTCCGGCGGGCGCGAACACCAGCTCGTACTGGTCTGCCTCGCCGGCCAGCCGTTCGAGAAACCCCGGCTCGACCTCGTAGCACGGGCCGACGGCGCAGCTCTCGGCAGCAAGCGCCGTTGCGCCGAACCCGGTTGTGAAATCGCGCCAATCGTCTCGGCTGGAGAGGGTGAACACATCGACACCCTCAGGGGGCGGTTCGGTCCGAAGCATGAGATGAGCTTCAAAATCGCCCGCGCTCAGCGTCCCGTCCACGACATTCAGTCTCAACTGCCCCTCCGGGGACATGCCCACGAAGGCTTTGACATCGCGTCCGTCGGCCGTCTTGTAGGTCCGGGGCCATTCGGTGCCCAGAACCGCCAGTGACCCGTCCGCCTCCACGAGCACGATTGCGTCCGAGCCGTAATAGGTGATGGCCGAGACCCCATAGCCGGCATCGGCCATGATCTCTTCGGTCAAAGCCGCGTCGGTGACCTTGTCGATCCAGCCATGGATTTCATCGAGCGTTCGGGACGTAAACATGGTCTGGGCGAGCGCGGTCGCCTCCTCGCGCAGGGTCTCGGTGTAACCCCGAAAAGTAGCTGCCAGCCGGTCGGCGTAGGTTTGCATTGCTGCATCGGCGCCCTCTGCCAGGGGCCTGTGCAGTGCATCGGCGGGGTCCAGACCGTTGAAATGGATGGCGAGCATGAACAGCGCGAGATTGAACCGGGAGGCATCGGTGAAAATGTTCTGATGCAGGGCCGAGGCGCCGATGTCGCAGGTGTCGGGGATCCGGGACTCGGCCCTGGTCTCCAGATTTTCCACCAGAATCATGTAACGCCAGACTTCCTCGTCCTCGTGCTCTGCCTGTTCCTTTGCGGTCGCGTCGATCTCGATGTCGGCGCGCAGATAAGCATCGTCGACAAGAATGCCCAGCCCGATCCGGTCGGTGGCGCGCAGATGCAGGCATTTGAAATCGTTGAGACGCTCGATGGCCCGCAGATCGGCATATTCGATAAAGGCCGATTGCTGGGCGCCTGCGGGTGCGGCAGCGAGCCCCACGGCCAGTGCCAGGGCGAGACCCGAAACCCATGCGGGCGATGTTTTCATGATGCGCGCATTCCCCTGCCTGACCAGCCCCATCATGGCAAAGCCGCGCGGGCCGTCGACCCCCCGAACAGGGGCGCCCGGGGAGCTCCAGAGCGTTGATTTTGCGCGTGTCCGAACAGGGCAGTTTTCCCATCCCGGATCGGGGTCCGGGACAGGCATTTTTCCTCGAAACGCTCTATCGGCGCGCCGCGATCAGGAACCGCCCCAGCCCGCGCGCCAGCGCAAGGCTGTCCACGGGCTCGGCTAGACCCGCCAGCGCGGCGTCGACTGCGGCGTCCGAGAGCGGATTGTCCCGCCGCAACTCGCACAGCCCCTCGGCTATGGTGCGGTCGAATTCGGGATGCGGCTGGACCGATATCGCGCGGCCGTTCTCATAGACCAACCCCGCATTGGGGGTGAAGTTCGATGCCATGAACACCCGCGCCACGGGCGGCGGGGAGCGCACCTGATCCTTGTGCGAGCAGGCGATCGAGAGCGTTTCCTGTTCGAGCCCGAGCGCTTGGGGCGGATCGATCAGCCGGTAGGTGTGGCGCCCGATGCCCCAGCCGGCCGGCGCCTTGCCCACATTCCCGCCCAGCGCGTCGGCCATCACCTGATGGCCGAAACACACCCCCAGCATCGGCGTGCCGGTCGCGTAGGCCGCACGGATAAAGGCGCGCAAAGGCTCCATCCACTCCGTCTCGTCATAGACCCCGAAGGCCGAGCCGGTGATCACGATGCCCTCGGGTGCATCGGGCGCGGGCAGGGGTTCGCCATCGAGCACGAGGACCTGGTCGAAGGTGAATTCGCATCCCGCGGCGGCGAACATGTTTTGGAAGTACGGGGGATAGCGGTCGAGACGATCGCGCAGGCGCGCAGGGGTCTCGCCCACGGTCAGCAAAGTCAGGTTCATGAACATCCGGTGGCATCAGAAACGAAAACGGCGCGCCGTGCGGGCGCGCCGATATCCTAATGCGTTCGCGGGAAAAGTCGAACCCGCTTTTCCGGCCGCAACAGCCCGGGGTCAGGCAGCGACGAAACGCAGGGCCACGCCATTGATGCAGTGGCGCTTGCCGGTCGGCTCGGGGCCATCGTCGAAGATGTGGCCCTGATGGCCGCCACAGCGCGAGCAGTGACACTCGGTGCGCACCATCCCGAACGTGTTGTCCACCGAGGTGCCGATCGCGCCCGGCTCCGCTTCCCAGAAGCTGGGCCAGCCGGTGCGGCTGTCATACTTGGTGTCCGAGGAATAGAGCGCCTGATCGCAGCCCGCGCAATGATACATGCCCGGATCGTAGACCTTATCGAGCGGCGAGGTGAACGCCCGCTCCGTGCCGTGCTCGCGCAGCACGTAAAATTCCATTTCCGAAAGGCGCTCGCGCCATTCCGCTTCCGTGAGGGTGAATTCGAAGTCGCCTTCGGCGGCGAGCGTCAGCCGCTGGGACAGACCCACGACGCTGGCCCCGGCAAGGGCACCAGCACCAAGCAACCATGTACGTCGGTTTATCATCTTCGTACCTCCTCATGCGAGGGTGCCTTCAGGCATCGTCCATCGCAAATCACATTCCCTTGGGCCGAACTGTCGGCGCCCGGCCGGGTCCTCTATCGTTTCCTACGCGCCAGGACCCGATTCGGATCGCCGTGCGCAGGAGGGCAGGATAGAGGAGCGAAGCCCGGCCGGGCCCCTATAAGGCCCGGCGCGCATAAGGACCTCATGCGCGCCAGGCCTCACGTCAGGATCACATCGCGGGCAGAAGCACGGCGTCGATGACGTGGATCACGCCGTTGGACTGGATGACGTCCGCGATCGTGACGTTGGCGGTGCCGCCCTGCTCGTCGGTGATGGTGACCATCTCGCCGTCAACGGCAACCTCGAACTGGCAGCCCCCGATGGTGTCGATGGTGAAGGTCCCGCCGCCGTCGGCAGCCATGCCCATGATGTCGGAGGCGAGCGCGGTGCCTTCCATCACGTGGCAGGTCAGAACGGTCTGCAGCATCTCGAGGTTTTCTTCCATCAGCAGGGTGTCGACCGTGCCTTCGGGCAGGGCGTCGAACGCGGCATTGGTGGGTGCGAAGACGGTGAAGGGACCTTCACCCTGAAGGGTGTCCACGAGACCGGCGGCCTCGACTGCGGCCACCAGCGTGGTGTGGTCAGCCGAATTGACCGCGTTCTCGATGATGTTCATCTCGGGCGACATCGGCGCGCCGCCGACCATCGGGTTTTCCTGTGCACCGGCTGCGCCGGCGGAAGCGACGATGACGAGGGCCGAAACGCCTGTGGCAAGGGCGGAAGAAAAGTTCAGCATGATACCGTCTCCATAAGGACTTGGCTTGGAACCGACCTTCTCGGCCGGTCTACACGCAAAGCTACGGAGACGGGTTTGGGAAAGTTTCGCGCAAGCCGACAAAGAACTCAAATCGTCGTGACGGTGCCCAGAGCCAGCACCGGGCCGGTGGGGCCATCGGTGGGCGACCCGCCGGCCGGCTCGAGACTCACCGCCAGCGCAACGCCCCGGTCCAGCAGGGCGCGCGTCTGGGGCGAAAGCGCGACAGTCGTGCCCTCGCCGGGACTGACCACTCCCAGCGAAACTGGCGCATCCTCGCCCACGATCGCCCAGAGCTCGTAATCATTGTCCGGCCCGGCCGGCCCGGAGGTCAGCGAGAAGCGCAGCACATCCTCCTCGCCCGAATAAAAGGCGAGCGCCGACATCTCCCCCTCTGTGGGCGCAAGCGCGGCCACCATGCGTTGGGGTTCGGTCTGGGGTGCCGGCTCGGGCGTCCAGACGTAAAGCCCGATCCCAATGGCCGCCACAAGCGCCGCGGCCGCCGTCGAGGCGCGCCAGAACGCCAGCGAATCATACCACCGGGCAGCCGGGCGGGCCGTTGCAAACAGCCGCGCCTCGACGCCCTCATAAACGCGCGCCGGCGGGGCGACCTCTTCATAGGCGTCGTCAAAGCGCGCCATGTCGGCCTGCCAGCGGGCAACGGCCTGGGCAAATTCGGGGTCGGTCTCGACCGCGCGGCGCGCCGCGTCGAGCTCGGAGCCTTCGAGAAGCCCGAGCACCAGTTCCCCAGCCCGCACGTCGCGGTCCTCCGGCGGTGTCAGTCCTGTCGGTTCGCTCATGAGTCCAGACACTCCCGCAACCGGAGAAGACTGCGGCGTAGCCAGGTACGCATGGTGTTTATGGGGATCGAGAAGCGATCCGCGAGATCCTGATAGCTTTCGCCGTCCACATAGGCCAGCCGGACGGCCTGGGCGCGATCGGGCTCGAGTTCCCCGAGGCACCGGTCGATCCGCGAGCCCTCGCTGGCGTTGACGGCGGCCTGTTCGGGGGTGGGCCCGGAATCGGCGACCGCTTCGGCTGCATCGAGATCGGCCAGCGGCATGCGCCGCCGACGCAACTCGTCGATGGCATGATTGCGGGCTATGGCAATCAACCAGGTCATGGGCGCTGCGGCGTCGGGGCGATAGCTCCCGGCGCGTTGCCAGATTTTGACGAACACGTCCTGCACGGCATCCTCTGCTTCGGCTTGCGACTTGAGAATACGCAAGCTTACCCCGAAGAGTTTCGCACTCGAGTGCCTGTATAGTTCGCGAAATGCCGCCCGGTCCCTGAGCGCCACGCGCGAGAGCAGATCGCCGATATCGGCCCTGGTGCCGTTCATGTCTCGTCCCGTCCGCACGACCGGTCTGCCCGGGCGCCCTCGCGACCCCCGTTTGCCGGTCTGGATCGGCCGCCCCGCTCTGGCCTCGCGTGCAAACTTGGGTTAGGGAGAAGACAAAGTCAAACAGGTTCGCCGCCCGCAATGACCAACGTCACAGATACCGCCCAGGACATCGCCGCCGCTCACGAGAACGCCTATGACGCGGAGGTGCTGTCCAAGGCGCTGCCGTTCATGCAGCGCTACGAGAACAAGACCGTGGTCATCAAATATGGCGGCCACGCCATGGGTGATCCGGCGCTGGGCCGGGCCTTCGCCCGGGACGTCGCACTGCTCAAGCAGTCCGGGGTCAATCCCATCGTCGTTCACGGCGGCGGCCCACAGATCGGGGAAATGCTCAAAAAGCTCGGCATCGAATCCAAGTTCGAAGGCGGCCTGCGCGTCACCGACCGGCGCACCGTCGAGATCGTGGAAATGGTGCTGGCCGGCTCGATCAACAAGGAAATTGTGGCGCTGATCAATGCCGAAGGCGAATGGGCCATTGGCCTGTGCGGCAAGGACGGCAACATGGTCTTTGCCGAAAAAGCGCAGAAAAAGGTCCTCGATCCCGATTCCAACATCGAACGCATTCTGGACCTTGGTTTCGTCGGCGAGCCGGTGGAGGTGGACCGCACGCTTCTCGACCTGCTCGCGCGCTCGGAAATGATCCCGGTCATCGCTCCGGTGGCGCCCGGCCGGGACGGGGAGACCTATAACATCAACGCCGACACCTTCGCCGGCGCCATCGCCGGCGCGGTGTTCGCCAAGCGGCTGCTGTTTCTCACCGACGTGCCCGGCGTGCTCGACAGGGACGGCCAGTTGATCCCCCAACTGTCCATTCTCGAAGCCAAGCGGATGATCGCGGACGGCACCATCTCGGGCGGCATGATCCCCAAGGTGGAAACCTGCATCGAAGCGCTCGACCGGGGCGTGGAGGGCGTCGTGATCGTCAACGGCAAGACCGCCCATTCGGTTCTGCTCGAATTGTTCACCGAACACGGGGCCGGCACGCTGATCGTGCGCTAGGAGCGGTTCCAGGAAAAGTGGGACACTTTTCCGGTTCGGAAACGCGACCACGGGAAAGGGCTGTGCTCACAGAGAACGCTTGGCGGCTTTCTCTGTGAGCGCGACGAGCGCCAGCGATCACAGCTTCGTTCCCGGTCATTTCCCGTTCACCGATTTCAGGCATAATGGCCTGATGAACACCATGATCACGCCGTCCCCCGCGCTCGACCACGTCACCGACTGGATCTTTGATCTCGACAACACGCTCTACCCGCGTGAGTGCAATCTGTTTGCCCAGATCGATACGCTGATCACCTCCTACGTGATGAAGATCGCCCGGCTCGATTTCGACGCGGCCCGCGATCTTCAAAAGACCTACTACCGCGATCACGGCACGACGCTGGCCGGGCTGATGGTCTCCCATGACGTGGACCCGGATGATTACCTCAAGGCCGTCCACGCCATCGATTATTCCCCCGTTCTCGCCCATCCCGAACTGGTCGCATCGATCGCGGAGCTGCCCGGGCGCAAGTTCATCTTCACCAATGCCGATGCCGATCACGCCCGTTCGGTGCTGGCCCGGCTCGGGGCGGACGACCATTTCGAGGCGATCTTCGATATCCGCTCGGCGCAGTTCCGGCCCAAGCCGCTGCGCGAAGCCTATGACCAGTTCCTCACCGATCACGGGGTTAGCCCGGCCAATGCGATCATGTTCGACGATCTGGAAAAGAACCTTCTGGTCCCCCACGAGGTCGGCATGGCCACCGTGCAGGTCGTGGCCGGGCAGGGGTTCGCGCATGACCAGGTCGATGCCTGGGAGCTCGGCCAGGGCACGGGCCTGGCTCACGTCCATCACATCACCGACGATCTCGTGGGCTTTCTGGGCCGTCGCGGGCGCTGAAACCACGGCGCTTGGTCCCATTGGTGGGGCAGGCTGGATCGCTGGACGGGGGTGATGCGTTTGAGAGATACGCACGCTTCATTCTCACCAGCTTCGAGGTCGACATGACTGTCCGCTCTGCCAGAACCCTTCTCGCCACCGGCGCCATCTCGCTCGCCGCGGTCAACTCCGCTTTCGCCGTCGAGCCCGATGCGTTCGGGGATCGCCTCGTTTCGGTGCTCGACACAATGGGCCTTGCCGCCACGGTGGGAGAAGCCCGTCAGGAGGACGACGCCATCGTGCTCTCGGGCGTCACCATCGACGTTCCCGGCGAAGCGCCCGTCGCCATCCCCGGCGATCTGGTCTTTTCCGCGGTCAGCGAAGACGCCAATGGCGATTTCCTTGCCCGGAGCGCGAGCGTGGAGGATTTTTCGGTCGAGCTGCCCGCCATGGAGCGGGAAGACGCCATTGAGGACATAGGTCCCCAGACCCTGTCGGTCAGCGGCATCGCCTTCGAGAACATCGTCCTGCCCGCCTCCGGCGAATACAGCCATATCGACGCCTATCGCTTCGTCTCGCGCGCCTCGGTGGGGCCGATCACGCTCGAGGCCGAGGGCGAAACCCTGCTGTCCATCGGCGCTATGGACGCCTGGTCCGACGCCTCGGCAGGAGATGCCGGCCTCGTTTCTGGATTCGAGATCGCGGATCTCGAGACCGGCGAAGGGCTCGATCTCGACTTCGCGGAGCTCGGCCTGCCCGCAGCGCTCGACCGCGACGGGGTCTCGACCGATATCGTGATGGAAACCACCTGGAACGTGGAGGCCGGAGAGATCGAACTCACGGAGGGGCGCATCAGCCTCGACCAGTTGGCCACTCTTGAGATGTCGGGCGTCTTCGCTGGTTACGACCTCGCCTTTTACGACCGCATGATGGAGATCAACCGCGCCTATCTCGAGCTTCCGGCCGAAGATAGCGCCGAGGACATGGCCGCGCTCGATGCCGATGCAATCGATACGGTCATGGATCTCGAACTCGCGAGCTTCGACCTGCGCTATACCGACCAGGCGCTTCTGGCGGGGCTGTTTGAAAGCGATGCGGAACTGCGCGGCACCGCCCAGGGCTTTGCGGGCCTCGCCACGCTCCTGCTTGCAGGGCAGGGCGACGAGGCGCTCGCCCAGAGCGTGGGGGAGGCGCTCGATGCCTTCGTCGCTGATCCCCAGTCACTGCACGTCTCGCTGGCGCCCGATACCCCCCTGCCGCTCAGCGTTCTTGCCGATCCCGGCATGGACCCGGTCGACATCATCGCCCGGCTCAATCTCTCCGTGACCGCCAACGCGGAATAAATGCTGCGCCGGCGGGGCTCGATCGGCCCCGCCGCACTTCCCCGCGCCTCAGACTTCGGTCTGGGGGAGGTTGTAGGTCTTGCGCACGATCTCCCAGGCCTCGTCTGCCGTGTCCACGATCGTGAACAGGTGCAGATCGTCGGGACTGATCGTGCCCTCTTCGGCCAGCGCCTCGAGATTGAGCACCCGGCTCCAGAAGCTCGCGCCAAACAGCAGCAGTGGAATGCGCTCCATGCGCCCGGTCTGAATGAGAGTCACGGTCTCGAAAAACTCGTCGAGCGTGCCGAACCCGCCCGGGAAAATCGCAACGGCCCGGGCCCGCACGAGGAAGTGGATCTTGCGGGTCGCGAAATAGTGGAAATTGAACGAAAACTGGGGCGTCACATAGATATTGGGTGCCTGCTCGTGCGGCAGGACGATGTTGAGCCCGATCGAGGGCGCGCCCACATCCGCTGCGCCCCGGTTGCCCGCTTCCATCACGCCCGGCCCGCCGCCGGTCACCACCACGTAGTCGGTGTATCCCGTCGCCTCGGCCGTGCGGGAGGCGAGCTGGGCGAAGCGGCGCGCTTCGGTGTAATATTTCGCGTTCGCCTCAAGGTTCTTTTTCGCCGTCTCGGTCTTTGCCGCCCAGGCCGGCTTGCCCGGCTCGGGGATGCGCGCGCCCCCGAACAGCACCACGGTGGAGTTGATGCCCGCCTCGCGCAGCCGGGACTCGACCTTGAGGTATTCGAGCTGGAAGCGCATACCGCGCAGGTCTTCGGAGGTCAGGAACTCCTCGTCGGCGAAGGCGAGCCGATAGGCGGAGGCCTGGGTCTGGGGCGTCGCCGGAGAATGGCGGACGACCTCGATATCCTCTTCGGAGGTGCGCAGCGTGGTATGGCGCTTTCGGTTCATCTGTTCACCCCAATGTTGTGCCGGCCTGGCCAGCGCGTTGGGGCCGGTGTTAGAGCGCTATTGGGCAAAGTGGAAACACTTTTTCGGTTCACAAACCCGGCATCGCAGACGTGAGGGGCGCCGGGCCCCGCCGCGCGGCGCCGCACTCAACCGACCGTATCCCCGCGAATCGCCTGCCAGCGATCCTGCTGGGTAAGCATGGCTCGGATATAGTCCATGTTCGCGGCCACCTGGTCGGCGGGCAACTCGGCCGAATAGATCGCGCGCGCGTCCTCGAACCGGCCCTGCAACCCCAGCACCAGCGCCAAATTCTGCCGGATCTGGCTCGTTGCCCCGGGCAGGGACACCGCGATGCGCAGATGCTCCTCGGCGACCTCAAGCTCCCCGGTCATCGAATGGGAAAGGCCCAGATTGGCGTGCAGGCGCGGCTCGTTGGGCGCCAGCAGCAGCGCCTGCCGATAGGATTGGCGCGCCCGCTGGTGCTCGCCGCGCTGGTCGAGAATCGCCCCGCGCACCGAAAGCGCGTCCCAGTGAGGCGCCACCGGATCGATCGAGGCGTCCAGAACCCGCAGTGCCTGATCGAACCGGCCTTCGGCGGTCAGCGCGCGCGCGTAGGCAAGGCTCACCGCCCGGTCGTCCCCATGGCGCGACATCAGCTCTTCCATCACCAGCACGGCCGGCTCGGTCTGGCCCGCGGCCCGCAGCGCCGCGGCGTAGTGGATGCCAAGGGTCGCGTTCCGCGGATCGGCGCGGTAGCGGCCCGCCAGATCGGCGACGCTGGCCTGGATCTGGGGGCCCGAAAGGTTGGAATAATCCGCATGGATGGCGGGGTCGATGCGGTTGGTCGCGCAGGCCGAAAGGACAAGGGCAATGGCCCCGGCAAAGAGGACGGCAGACAAGCGGCGCGAGGCGGAAGAAAGGTGCATGTGACCTCTGGCGCTCCATCAAACGAGGGGCCCGGGTCATTGGCCTGATCCGGTGGAACAGGGTGACCGCGGGGGCTGGCCGGCAGGCCCCCGCCGCCGACAGTCAGCATCCCTTCAGGCAATAAACCATTAACCCTAACACCGGGTTAATCGCCCCGCTGCCCAAGCCTCCCGGGGATTGGCCGGTCGGCCGCTCCGGGGTATGAAAGAATGCCCTATCAATCCCCGCTCGCAAGGAGTTCGCCCCCGTGCCCCAGCCGATCGCCATAAGCTGCCTTTCGCCAGACGCCGCCGCCGGACTGGAGGGCAACGCCGCAGCTTGGGCCCGCGCCAACCGGTTCGAGGGGCAGGCGGGCCGCCTGCTGGCGGTGCCGGACGGAGAGGGCGCCATCGGCTCCTATCTCTTCGGCATGGGCAAGGATGCCGACCGGCCGCCGCTTCTCCTCGGGCTTGCCGCGGCGAGCCTGCCCGAGGGCGAATACCGGCTTGAGGGCGATCTCGGGGATCCGCTGATCGCCGCGCTGGGGTTCCGGCTCGGCGCCTACCGGTTCGACCGCTACACCAAAGCCGACGCCCCGCCGGTTCTGGCCGAGATTCCCGAGGGCTGCGATGGCGCCGAGCTCGAGCGCCAGGTCGCGGCGGCCACCATGGCACGCGATCTCGTCAACACCCCGGCCAACGATCTGGGGCCCGATGCGCTCGAAGCCTGGGTCCGCCAGTTCGCCGTGGATCGTGGTGCCGACATCTCGGTCATTGCCGGCGACGCACTCTTGGCCGCCAACCTGCCCATGATCCATGCGGTGGGCCGGGCCAGCGTCGAGGCGCCCCGGCTGGTGGATGTGTCGTGGGGCGATCCGGCCCATCCCCGCCTCACCCTGGTGGGCAAGGGCGTGACGTTCGACACCGGCGGGCTCAACATCAAGCCGGGGTCCTCCATGGCGCTGATGAAAAAGGACATGGGCGGCGCGGCGAATGTGCTCGGGCTCGCGCACGCCATCATCGATGCCCGCCTGCCGGTGCGCCTGCGCGTGCTCCTGCCCATCGTCGAGAACGCCATTTCCGGCTCCGCTTTCCGCCCCGGCGACATCCTCCCCTCGCGCAAGGGGCTGAGCGTGGAGATCGGCAACACCGATGCCGAAGGCCGGCTGATCCTCGCTGACGCCCTGACCCTGGCCGATGAGGAGCGCCCCGATCTCATCATCGACCTCGCGACGCTGACCGGCGCCGCCCGTGCCGCGCTGGGGCCCGAGCTGCCCGCCTTCTACGCCCGGGCCGACGGCTTCGCGCAAACGGTTCTCGATGAAGGGCTCAAGGCCGGTGATCCGCTCTGGCGCATGCCGCTCTGGGCCGGGTACGACCGGATGCTGCGCTCGAACGTGGCCGATCTGAGCCACATTTCCTCTGGCCCGTTCGCCGGCTCGATCACCGCCGCGCTGTTTCTCAACCGGTTCGTCGATCCGGGCACCGACTGGGCCCATGGCGATATTTTTGCCTGGTCGCCCGAGGCGCGCCCGGGACGCCCGGTCGGGGGCACCGACCAGGCCATCCGCGCCCTCTATGGCGCGTTCAGGAAGCGCTATGGCAGCTGATCAATAACCGCGCTCGCGGTCGACCACGTTGCGCAGCGGCTTGCCCGCTTCGTGGTCGAGCAGCATCTGGGAGAAATACCGCGCCCCGTTCCGCTCCGAGGAGATCGCCGCGATATGGGGGGTGACAAAGCAGTTCTCCAGCGTCCAGAGCGGGCTGTCCTTGGGCAGCGGCTCGGTCTCGAACACATCCAGGCTTGCCGCCGAGAGCGTCCCGTCCTCGAGCGCCTTGATGATGTCGGCTTCCTTCTGGTGGCCGCCGCGGGCCGCATTGACAACCACCGGCCCCCCGATCAACGTCCCGCGCCGCAGCTTCTTGAACGTTGCGTAGTTGAGAATCCCGCGGGTGTCGGCGGTCAGGGGCAACAGGTTGACGAGGATGTCCGTGGCGCCCAGGAACGCATCGAAGGTCTCGTCGCCTGCATAGCGGGTAACCCCGTCCACGTGCTTTTCGGTCCGGCTCCAGCCATTGACCTTGAAGCCCAGCATCACCAGCTTGCGCGCCGCATCGACGCCGAGCTGGCCCATGCCCATGATCCCCACCGAGATCGCGGTGGCCGGGGGCGGGTAGAGCTGGCTCCAGATCCGCGCCTTCTGGTGGGCCGCATAGCGTGAGAACAGCCGCTGGTGCATGGTGACGCTGGCGATCACGTAATCGCTCATGCACTGGGTCAGTTCGTCATCGACGAACCGCACGATGGGCACGCCTTCGGGCAGGCGCGGGTGCTGGAGCAGGGCATCCACGCCCGCGCCCAGCGAGAGCACCGCCTTGAGATGATTGAACCCGTCGAACGCGTCGTCGGATGGCTTCCAGGCGAAGATGTAGCGGATGTCGTCGGGGTCGTAGCTGTCCGAGCGCAGCAGCACGGGATAATTGCCAAGCGCCGAGCGGAACCGCTCGGCCCAGGCGTGTTCGTTGACATCGGCGAGGTGCAGCAGAAGCGCCATGGAATTGCTCCGTATTCGTCTTGATGCAAAAGGCCGCACTCGGAGGCGCGGCCTTTAAAGAAAGTCGGGTGCGAAAAGTGCCCGCCGGTCAGTCGATGGCTTCCACTTCGTCGAGTGCATCGGGCTCGGTGGGCTCGGGCTGGACCTCGTCAGCCTCGATCGCCGGAGCCTCCTCGTCCTGGGCCGCATCTTCGGTCGCCTGGGCGTCGGTCGCTGCGTCGTCTTCGATCGCCTCGGCGGCATCGGTGCCCTCGGGCAGCTCTTCGGTCTGGGTAACCGCGTCTCCGCTGGCCTCGCCTTCGGCGGGCGCCGCTTCCTCAGCCGGAGCCTCGCCCTCAGCCGGAGCCTCGCCCTCGGCGGGGGCAGCTTCTGCAGCGGGCGCCTCGGGCAGCGGCACCGGGTCGTCCGAAAGCGTGCGCAGGAACGCGATCAGATTGGCGCGGTCCATGGGGTTGGACAGGCCCGCAAAGGTCATGCGGGTGCCCGGTGCGAAATTGCGTGGAGATTCGAGGAACGCGTCCATGTTTTCGTAATCCCATGAGGCGCCTTCGTCACGAAGCGCGACCAGCGCGTCCGAATAGTTGAAGCCCTCGTGGTGCGCGACCGTCTGGCCGACGATGTCGTAAATGCCGGGGCCCGTCCGGTTGGTGTTGGCGGGCGAATAGTCGTGACATGACTGGCAGCGGTTGATCAACTGCTCACCGGCCTCGGCGGTCGCGGTCTGCATGCGCACGGCGATCGGCTCGATCTCGGGGGCAGCCGCCACTTCGCCGCCCTCGGTGGGCTCGGGTTCGGGCAGCAGATAGGTCGCGCCGCGGTTCTCGATGGGGTGATAGATCGCCTCGGCAAGAAAGCCGATCCCCATCACGAACACGAGCGCGCCGAGAATGGCGCCGAAAATCTTGTTGAGTTCAAACGAATTCATAGTCTCGGTCTCTCCGTACCGTTCGGGCGCATACGGCGCATGTGTGAGATCGCTGCTCGGCACCGTCCGGAACGTATCGGAAGCCGGATGGATGCGTCCCCGCGTCCATCGGCATATCCCGGATTCGCCCCGCAACGCCGCGCGCGGACCATATAATAGAAGGTTTGGCGCGCGCAACTGCGATAACCCGGGTGCGACAATTCCCTCGCCCCGCCCTTGGGAGCCACCCCCGCGCCCCGGCCCCGCCCAGATTGACTCGGACCCGCGCCAGAGCCATTAGTGGCGCCCATCCGGGCAGACAGGGAACAGCATAATGGGTCGCAAAATCGCCTTTCAGGGAGAACTGGGCGCGTTCAGCCATGCTACGGCACAGGCGGTGTTCCCCCAGGACGACCCCATGCCCTGCGTTACCTTCGAGCAGACAATCGCCGCGGTCCAGGACGGGGACGCCGAGTTTGCCGTGGTGCCGGTGGAAAACTCCCTTTACGGGCGCATCACCGACATCCACCACATCCTGCCCGAAAGCGGGCTCCACATCATCGGCGAGCATTACCTGCCCATCCGGATGAACCTTCTGGGCCTGCCCGGGGTCACCCTCGCGGAAATCGAGGCGGTCCAGTCGCTCTCGGTGGCGCTCGGCCAGTGCCGGAAATTCATCGCCGCCCACAAGCTGCGCACCATCAATGCCGTGGACACCGCCGGCTCGGCCCGAGAGGTCGCCGAAAGGGGCGACCGCACCATCGCGGCCATCGCCTCGCGATTCGCCGCCCGGACCTATGGGCTGGATGTCGTCGCCGAGAACATCGAGGACGCAGAGCACAACACCACCCGCTTCCTCGTGATGTCGCGCGAGCCCGTGCGCCCCGAGCCCGCCGGCCGGCGCATCAAGACCACCTTCGTCTTCCGTGTGCGCAACGTTCCTGCCGCGCTCTACAAGGCCATGGGCGGGTTCGCCACCAATGGGGTGAACATGACCAAGCTCGAAAGCTACATGGTCAATGGCAGCTTCACCGCCACCCAGTTCTACGCCGATATCGAGGGCCACCCAGACGATCACAACGTCGCCCTCGCGCTCGAGGAACTGGGCTTTTTCTCGGACCATTTCCGGATTCTGGGGGTCTATCCGGTCGCCGAGATCGGACCCGCGACGTAAAGAGGGGCCCTTGCAAAGCCGGGCACAATGTAACACATAGGGTCCGGGAGGTTGGTGGCGGACGAACCGCTCGCCAACTGGGTCAGGTCCGGAAGGAAGCAGCCCTAACGAGTCCGGCACGGGTCGTCGTCAGCCTCCTGCCTTTATGGTGATGGCCGGTCCCTCGGGCAGGGGACCGAAAAGGCCGTCCTTACCGGTTCCGATGGGTCCGCAACGCGTGATGGCAACCCCCGACAACCCGGCCGCACCCTATCAGGTTCTGGCGCGCAAATACCGGCCCGCGAGCTTTGAGAGCCTCGTGGGGCAGGACGCCATGGTGCGCACGCTGGCCAATGCGTTCCGCTCGGGCCGCATCCACCACGCCTTCATCCTCACCGGGGTGCGCGGGGTCGGCAAGACCACCACGGCACGCATTCTGGCCCGGGCCTTCAACTACGCCGATGACAGCGGGGCCCACCCCACGCTCGATCTCTCGATCGAGGGCGTCCACTGCGCCGAGATCATCGCGGGCACCCATGTGGACGTGATGGAGATGGACGCCGCGTCCAACACCGGCATCGACGCCATCCGCGAAATCAACGCGATGACCCGCACCCCCCCGATGGCGGCACCCTACAAGGTGTTCATCATCGACGAGGTGCACATGCTCTCCACCTCAGCGTTCAACGGGCTGCTCAAGACGCTCGAGGAACCGCCCCCTTATGTGAAGTTCATCTTCGCGACCACCGAGATCCGCAAGGTTCCGGTCACCATCCTCTCGCGCTGCCAGCGCTTCGATCTGCGCCGCATCGCGCCCGAAACCATGACCGAGTACCTCTCGGGCCTGCTCGAGCGCGAATCGATCGCTGCCCAGCCCGAGGCGCTCGCCATGATCGTGCGCGCCGGGGAAGGCTCGGTGCGCGATTGCCTCTCGCTGACCGACCAGGCCATTGCCCATGGCGATGGCGAGGTCACCGCCGAGGCTGTCCGCGACATGCTGGGTCTGGCCGACCGGGCCCGGGTCATCGATCTGTTTGAAAAGCTCATGGGTGGCGATATCGCGGGCGCGCTTGGCGACACCCGCCATCTCTACGACACCGGCGCCGATCCCACCACGATCATCGCCGATCTGGCCGAGTTCACCCATCTGGTCACCCGCATCAAGATCGTGCCCGCCGCGGCCGACGATCCGGTGCTCACCCCCGACGAGCGCACCCGCGGCGCCGATTTCGCCGGCCGGCTGGGCATTCGCATCCTCACGCGCTCCTGGCAGATTCTCTCGCGCGGGCTTGTCGAAATCGCACAGGCCGCCAATGGCCTGCAGGCCGCCGAAATGGTGCTGGTGCGTCTCGCCCACGCCGCCGATCTGCCCTCGCCTGAGGATCTGATCGAAAAGCTCACCGCACGGGGCGCCGACGAGGCCGCGCCGCGCCCGGACATGCCGCGCCCCTCGGGCGGTGGGGGCGGCAATGGGGGCCAGGCTCTTGCCCGCGCCCATCCGGCCTCCGCGCCCATGGCTACGGCTCAGGCCCTGCCCATGCCCACCAGCTACGAGCAACTCGTGGCACTGGCGGCAGAAAAACGCGATATCCTCGTCAAGCACGCCCTCGAATCCGACATCCGCCCGGTGAGCTTTGAGCCCGGGCGCATCGAGATCTCGCTGGTCGAGGGCGCCAATCAGGCCATCGTCTCGACGCTTTCGGGGCGTCTCAAGGACTGGACCGGTCGTCCATGGATGGTCACGATCTCCGCGCGCAAGGTCGAGACCCCGACCCTGCGCGAACAGCGCGAGGCCGATGCGCGCACCGAACAGGACCAGGCGCTGAGCGATCCGCTGGTCAAGGCGGCGCTCGAGATGTTCCCGGGCAGCGAAATCGTCTATGCCGGCCCGGTCCGCAGAAGCGCGGCCGATGACACCGAGACGGACCAAGACCCCGATTACTCTCTTGAGGAAGAGGACGACTGATGAAGGATTTCATGGGCATGATGCAGAAGGCCCAGCAACTCCAGGAACGCGCCCAGCAGGTTCAGGCCGAAGCGGCCGAGCACGTGGTTGAGGGCAGCGCCGGCGCCGGCATGGTGTCGGTCTCGCTCACCGCCAAGGGCGATTTGCGCTCGATTCGGATCGATCCCAGCCTGCTCAAGCCCGAGGAGGCCGAAATCCTCGAGGATTTGATGGTCGCCGCCCACGCTGACGCCCGCAGCAAGGGCGAGGCGTTCCTGCAGGAGAAGATGAGCGAGATCACCGCCGGCCTCCCCATCCCCCCGGGCATGAAGCTGCCATTCTAGAGCAATTCTCGTTCTGACAGGTCAGAACGCGATCTTCTAGGTCATTGTTGTGTCGCGCTTCGGAGACGAAGCGCTCAAGGGAGCGCCTTCATGGCCCAGGCGTCGGGCGGACCCGAAATCGAACAACTCATCCAGCTGCTCTCGCGCCTGCCGGGCCTCGGCCCGCGCTCGGGCCGCCGCGCCGTCCTGCATCTGATCAAGAAAAAAGAACAGCTCATGATCCCGCTGTCGGCGGCGCTGGACAGGGCCGTCGAGGCGGTCCGGGTCTGCGCGTCGTGCGGCAATATCGATACCGCCTCGCCGTGCGGGATCTGTTCGGACCCAAGGCGCGCGGAATCGGGCATGCTGATCGTGGTCGAGGACGTGGCCGATCTCTGGGCGCTCGAGCGCGCCGGGGTCGGCGCGGTGCGCTATCATGTTCTGGGCGGGGTTCTCTCCCCGCTCGACGGGGTGGGCCCTGACGATCTCAATCTCGGGAGCCTGCTGGATCGCGCCGGCGAGTACGCCGAGATCGTTCTGGCCATCAACGCGACTGTCGAGGGCCAGACCACGGCCCATTACATCACCGACCGGCTCGCCGATTCAGGGGTCAAGGTCACCCGGCTGGCCCATGGCGTGCCCGTGGGCGGGGAACTCGATTATCTCGACGAAGGCACGCTGAGCCAGGCGCTCAAGGCGCGGACGTCCTTTTAACATGAGTTAACCAACACGGTCATTCGCTGCGCGCCACGTCGCCGCCGATGGAAAATGTTTACCTCTGCCTTCTAGCAATTGCCCCTGAACCTTGCCGGGGGAGGCACCATGATCGGGCAAATCGCGACCACGCTGGTTGAACATCACGATCTGCGCTTTGTGACGCTCGCCGGCACCATTTGCATCCTCTCCGCCTTTGCCTGCATTTCCATTCTGACCCACGCCCGTCGCGCCGACGGGCCATGGCGGCTTATCTGGGCCGGCGTCGCAGCGGTTTCGGTCGGCTTTGGGGTCTGGGCCACCCATTTCATCGCCATGCTTGCTTTCGATGTGGGCATTCCCGCGGGCTATGATCCCACGCTCACGGTAGGCTCGCTGATCATTGCCATTCTCGTATGCGGCGGCGGGCTGCTTGTCGCGACGCTTGGAAACCGGCCATCGGACCTGCTTTTGGGCGGGGCGATTGTGGGCATCGGCATTTCCGCGATGCATTTTGTCGGCATGAATGCCCTCCTGGTCGGAGGGAAAATCGCCTGGGACCCCACGCTGGTATCCATCTCGATCCTCACCGGCATCGGCTTTGGCGCCGCCGCGCTGCGGATCGGTGCCGTCGGCAAGCGCGTCGTCCGCCGCTGGGCGGGCGCGGGCCTGCTTACCCTGGCGGTGTGCTCCATGCATTTCACGGCCATGGCCGCGAGCAATTTCGAGAATTGCTATGCCATCGTGACCAACTCGGCACTTCGCGGCAGTACATTGTCGCTGGCGGTCGGCTTTGCGTCGATTTTCATCCTGCTGCTCGCCCTGGGCGGGCTTTATCTCAACGTTCGCGATCGCCGCAGGGCGCTTGAGGAAGTCGACCGCATGCGCGGGCTGGCCGATGCCGCGGTCGAAGGGCTGATCGTGTGCGACGGGGACACCATCGTCACCTTCAACGCCGCGTTCGGGCGCATTGTCGGCCTGCCGGCAGGTAAGCCGGCCACAAAGCCCCTCTCGCACTACCTCGACGAGCCGAGCTGGCTGGCGCTTACCGAATCTCCCGAAACGGCCATCGAGACCGAGATCCATTCCGCCGGCGGCGAGGTGATCCCGGTCGAAGCGGTGCTGCGCACCGTCGACTATGCCGGGCGTCCCCATCAGGCCATCGCGCTGCGCGATCTGCGGGCCCGCAAGGAGGCCGAGCGCCACATCCGGTTCCTCGCCCATCACGACGCCATGACCGGTCTGCCCAACCGCACCAGCTTTCATGCGCGGATCAACACCGAGCTGGCCCCGCGCGATGGCGCCCCCCGGCGCTTTGCCATCATGTGCCTGGACCTCGACCGCTTCAAGGACGTCAACGATCTGTTCGGTCACGCCGCGGGCGATGCGCTGCTCCAGCGGGTCGCCGACGCGATCTCGACCGCCATCGGACGCACCGGCTTTGCCGCGCGGCTGGGCGGCGACGAATTCGCGGTGATCGTCCCCGGGGTTTCGAATACCGGCCAGGCCACCACAATGGCCCGCGCGGTGCTCGAGGGCCTGGCCGCGGCCAATGAGGACGCAGGAACGAGTGGGGTCGCCTCCGCCTCGATCGGCATCGCCTTTTTCCCCGAGCACGGCACCGACCAGCAGGCGCTCATGACCCATGCCGACACCGCGCTCTATGCGGCCAAGGCCGAAGGCCCGGGCAGCTTCAGGATCTTCGAACCCGAAATGGGGGCCATCGCGCTCGACCGCCGCCAGACCGAGCATGATCTGCGCCATGCCGTCGCGCGCGAAGAGTTCTTCCTGGTCTACCAGCCCCAGAGCGAGCTCGCGTCGGGAACGATCACCGGGTTCGAGGCGCTCGTGCGCTGGAACCACCCCAAACGCGGCCAGGTCTCTCCGGCCCGCTTCATCCCTCTCGCCGAGGAAAGCGGGCTGATCATGGCCATCGGGGAATGGGTGCTGGTCACCGCCTGCCGGGAAGCGGCAAGCTGGGACCGCCCGCTCTCGGTCGCGGTCAACGTCTCGCCCGTGCAACTGCACGCGCCCCATTTTGCCACGTTGGTCGAGGAAACGCTGCTGGCCACCGGGCTCGATCCGGCCCGGCTCGAGATCGAGATCACCGAAACCGCGCTGACTCGCAACATGACCCGCGCGCTGTCCACCCTGCGCCGCATCAAGGCGCTGGGCGTCCGCATCGCCATGGACGATTTCGGCACGGGGTATTCCTCGCTCGCCAATCTTCGCGCCTTTCCCTTCGACAAGATCAAGGTGGACCAGTCCTTCGTGCGCCAGGTGCACGACAACCCCCAGTCCGCCGCAATCGTCCGGGCCGTTCTGGGGCTGGGCAAGGGCATGGGCCTGCCGGTGCTGGCCGAGGGCGTGGAAAACGACGACGAACTCGCCTTTTTGATCGCCGAAGTCTGCGACGCGGCCCAGGGCTATCTGCTCGGCCGCCCCGAACCGATCTCGGACTATCGGGCCCTTACCCATGAGCCCGAGGACAACAAGGTGTCCCTGCGCTCGCGGCGCACCGCCTGATGGCTTGCGAGCCCTAAGGCGAGATCCGGGCCCGGTCCTCGAAGTCCAGCCCCTCGATCCGCTCCCCGCGCCGTGTCACCTTGCCAGTCGATACGAGAATCTGGTCGATGTCGGCATTGGCCTGCCCGAAATGGGTCTTGAGCTTATGGACCCGCTCGCTCAGCCTGTTGACGTCCTCGAGCAGCACCGTGACTTCCTTCTGGATCACATGCGCCTGCTCGCGCATACGCACGTCGCGCAGCAGCGCCTGGATCACCTGGATCGAGAGCATCAGGAGCGAGGGCGAGACGATCACCACCCGCGCCCGCGCCGCGCGCTGGACCACGTCCTCGAACCGCTCGTGCAGATCGGCGAAGATCGATTCCGAGGGCACGAACATGAAGGCCGTGTCCTGGGTTTCTCCCGGGATCAGGTATTTGTCCGCGATCGCCTTGATATGGGTCGTGAAGTCACCCCGGAACGCCGCCATCGCCGCGCGCAGGGCCTCGGGGCCTTCGGCGGCGCCCAGCCGCTGCCAGCCCTCGAGCGGGAATTTGGCGTCCACCACCAGCGCCGGCGCGTCGTTGGGCATGAAGATCAGGGCGTCGGGCTGCGTGTTGTTCGAAAGCGTCGCCTGGAAGCTGTAGGCGCCCTGGGCCAGCCCATCGGCGATGATCGCCTCCATGCGCCCCTGTCCGAATGCCCCGCGCTGCTGCTTGTTGGACAGGATCGACTGCAGCGAGACGATCTCGCCTGAAAGCTGGGTGATGTTGGACTGCGCCCGGTCGATCACCGCCAGCCGCTCGTGGAGTTTCGAGAGCGTCTCCTCGGTCTTTTCCCGGCTCTCGGTCATCGAGCGGTTGACCCGGTGGCTCGAGGCCTCGATGCGCTCGGTCAAGACCCGGGCAAGGTCGGAGGTGCGCGAGCCGAAGATCTCGCTCATGGTCTGCATGCGGCCGGTCATTTCCGACTGCACCCGCATCATGTCGGCCAGATGCCGCTCGAGGTCCGTGCCCCGCCGGCCTTCCTCTGCCCTCTCGCGCGCCAGCCGCCCGTTGGCGCGCATCTGGAGCGCAAGCAGCACGACGAGCAGAACGATCGCCAGCCCTAGCCCGCCGGCCAGCGCCAGAAAAACCGGGACAGGCTGTCCGCCAATCTCAAAGAGCACCGTTTCCATAATGTTCTTGTTATCTGATTCGCGGCCTCCCATATGGGCTCTGCTTGACCGCCCGGGTGCAACTGCACTAAGCGAATGATCGAATTTCCCCGCAAAAGGCCCGCCGATGACCGTCCGACCCATCCTCGTATTGCCCGATCAGCGCCTGCGTCAGGTGGCCGAACCGGTGACCGCGTTCGACGACGACCTCGCCCGGACCGTCGAGGACATGTTCGACACCATGTACGAAGCGCCCGGCATCGGGCTTGCCGGCCCCCAGATCGGGGTGATGCAGCGCGTGGTGGTGATCGATCTCGCCGATGACGAGAACCCCGATTCCGGGCGCATCGCCATGATCAACCCCGAGATCGTTGCGATCAGCGACGAGACCGAGGTCAGCGAAGAGGGGTGCCTGTCGATCCCCGATCTCTACCACGAGGTCGAGCGCCCCGACGGGGTCACCGTGCGCTACTGGACGCCAAAGGGCGAGGAGGTGACGCGCCAGGCGACCGGCCGGCTTGCGGTGTGCATGCAGCACGAGATCGACCACCTCGACGGGGTGCTCTATATCGACTACCTCTCGCGGCTCAAGCGCGACCGGGTCATCAAGAAGTTTCAGAAGGCGGCCCGGCGCACGGGCTGATCCCGCTCCCCGATCCCGCCGGCCGGAAAGGACACCCCATGCGCGTCGTCTTCATGGGCACGCCGGACTTCGCCACGCCCACGCTCACTGAACTGGTCATGCGCGGCCATGACGTCGTCGCGTGCTATACCCGCGCGCCCCGCCCGGCGGGCCGGGGGCAGTCCGAGCGCAAATCCCCGGTCCACGAGGCAGCCGAAGGGTTTGGGGTGCCCGTCTTCACCCCGCGCAATTTCCGCGATCCCGCCGACGTGACGACCTTTTCCGCGCTCGGGGCCGATGTGGCCGTGGTCGTCGCCTATGGCCTTATTCTGCCCCCCGCGCTGCTCGAAGCGCCGACGCTCGGCTGCCTCAACCTTCACGGCTCGCTCCTGCCGCGCTGGCGCGGCGCCGCGCCCATCCAGCGGGCGATCATGGCCGGAGACGCGCGCACCGCGGTCTCGGTGATGAAGATGGAAGAGGGGCTCGACACCGGCCCGGTGGGCCTCGTGGAAGAAATCCCCATCGGCCCGACCATGACCGCGGGCGAGCTGCACGACGAGATGATGCGGCGCGGCGCCGATCTGATGGCCCGCGCGCTCGCCGCGCTCGACCGCGATGCCCTCGATTTCACAGCCCAGCCCGAAGAGGGCGTCACTTACGCGACCAAGATCGACAAGGCCGAAACAAGGATCGATTTCTCCCGTCCCGCCGCCGAGGTCCACAACCACATCCGCGGGCTTTCACCCTTTCCCGGCGCCTGGTTCGAGATCGCGCGCGAGGGGGCAAAGCCCATGCGGGTCAAGGCGCTCGCCTCGGTGCCGGCAGACGGCGCGGGCGCCCCCGGCACGGTTTTCGAAGGGCTCACCATCGCCTGCGGAGAGGGCGCCGTCCGGCTCACCCGCGTCCAGCGCGAGGGCCGGGGGCCCATGGATGGCGAGGCCTTCCTGCGCGGAGCCGGAGATCTCGTCGGCCAGCGCGTGGGCTGACCATGGCGCGCTACCGGGTCACCATCGAATATGACGGCACCGGCCTTGTCGGCTGGCAGCGTCAGGCCCAGGGCATGTCGGTGCAGGAAGCGCTCGAGACCGCGATCACCCGGTTTTCGGGCGAAGAGGCCCGCACCCAGACCGCCGGGCGCACCGATGCGGGCGTCCATGCCTTGGGACAGGTCGCCCATTTCGATCTTTCCGGCCAGTGGAAGCCCTTCCGGGTCCGCGAAGCGCTCAACCATCATCTGCGGCCCCACGCCATCGCCGTTCTCGAATGCGCCCAGGTGCCCGATACCTTCGAGGCGCGCTTCTCGGCCACGGCGAGGCATTACCAATACCGCATCCTCAACCGCCGGGCCCGCCCCGCGCTCGAGGCGAACCGGGTCTGGCACGTCCAGATCCCGCTCGACGCGGTGGCCATGCACGAGGCCGCCCAGACCATTCTGGGCCGGCACGATTTTACCACCTTCCGGGCGGCGGCCTGTCAGGCCAATTCACCCATCCGGTCGCTCGACCGGCTCGACGTGGACCGCGCGGGCGATCATGTGATCGTCCGCGCCTCGGCGCGTTCGTTCCTGCACCATCAGGTCCGCTCGCTGGTGGGCTCGCTCAGGCTGGTTGGGGAGGGCAAATGGCCGGTTCCCGAGATGCGCGCCGCGCTCGATGCGCAGGATCGCGCGCGTTGCGGGGCGCTCGCGCCGGCCGCCGGGCTCTATCTGGTGTCGGTGGACTATCCAGCCTGAGGCCCTGAACCTTTCAGCATATCCAGTCCTGACTGAATCAGAACCGGAGCTCCAAGTCTTTGAGCTTTAAAGCGCCGTCGTGTCGATCATTGGCGCCAGCATTGCCCCGATCACCACCAGCCCCACCATCATGCCGATGGCCTGCCCGATCATCAGCGCCACGATGCCGCCGAGCCTGAGGCCCACCACCAGCCGGGCGATGTTGATGCGCGCGATCAGCCCCACGATCAGCGCCGCGAACAGAACCACTTCGCTGCCCCCGATCAGCGGCCCCAGAAAGGCCAGCGCCAGAGAGATCACCGCGTTGACCCAGTTGTCGGCGGTCAGATAGGCGATGAACCGGTCCAGCTTGCCCATCAGCCGCAGCGTGATCCAGGTCGCCGCCACGAGCAGCGCATAGAGCACCACGTTGGTGAACAGCACGGTAAAGCTCGAAAGTGCGCCCTCTTCGGGCGCCGGGGTGGCCGCCGACAGCGCGAGGGTGACCCCGACCGCAACGAGCAGCGCGATGAAGCTCGAGACCAGCCCGCGCAGATCCGAGGCGAAATAGCTCGCGGCATCGGCCCGCCCGGCCAGCATGCGGATGCTGCCTGTGATGGCGTATCGGGCTTCTTGGATCATGCTGATGGGCTGGTCGGACACGCGTGGCTCTCGCGGATGGCGGTGGCTAGGCAAAGACGGCGAACCGTCCCCCCATCATGTAGAGGGCGAGCGGCAGTCCCGCAACAAAGTTCGCCAGCGCGAACCCCAGGGCGGGCAGGAAATCCATGGGCCCGGCGGCGCGTGCCAGACGGAAGGTCATGAACGCTGTCAGCGTCACGACCGCGCCCCAGAGCTGGATGCCGAGCAGAAGCGTGATCCCACCCAGCGCGGCAAAGAGCGCGAGCATAAGGAGGCCCGGCACGTAGAAATGGACCACCGGGCCGGGAAATCCCATGATCCGCTTGGCAAGGCTGGTCGAAAAGATCAGCCCCAGCACCGGCAGGCAGTAGCCCGCGACCAGCGTCAGCGTCACCATCGGCACGGGCATGCCGAATCGCGCGAAAAGGCACAGGATCGCGAACGCGGCGCACAGCGCATAGGCCACGAAGCCGAAATTGAGTCCGCGCGCATCCATCTCGAACCGGTGCTCCCAATCGGGCCGGCGCGAAAGGATCGCCGACCAGCCCGAGGCCCCTTCCTTGATCGTTTCCCCAACCGTCATGCCCGTTCTCCGCTCAGGAAATCACCGATGATTTCCGCATACAGCCCGGTCAGGCGCTCGACATCGGCCATGGGCACCCGCTCGTCGACCTGGTGCATGGACGCCCCGATCAGCCCGCATTCCACCACCGGGCAATAGGCCGCGATATAGCGCGCATCCGAGGTGCCCCCGCCGGTCGAGAGCTTGGGGCGCACCCCGTTGACCCGCTCCATGGTGTCGCACAGCCGCGCCACATGTCCCTCGGGCTCGCTGATGAAACACCGCGAGACCGGGTTGAACACCTCGACCTCGGCGCGCGTGCCCGGAGCCGTGGCACCCGCAACCCGTGCCTTGATCTCCGATGTCAGCGTTTCCCCGGTCCAGTTGTCGTTGAAGCGCACATTGAAGCGCAGCGTGCCCCTGGCGGGTATGACGTTTGAGGCGGGATTGCCCGTATCGATCGAGGTCACCTCCAGATTGGTGGGCTGGAAATGCGCGGTGCCCTGATCGTAGGGCGCGTCCAGCGCAGTGGCAATGGCGGCGAGTACAGGCATGGGATTGGCGGCACGCTCGGGATAGGCCGAATGGCCCTGCCGGCCGATGACGGTGATCCGGCCCGAAAGCGAGCCCCGCCGCCCGATCTTGATCGAATCCCCGAAGCTCTCGAACGAGGAGGGCTCGCCCACAATCGCGAAGTCGAACCGGTGGCCCTTCTCGTGCGCCCAGGCCATCAGCTTGTCGGTGCCGTTGACCGCGTCCGCTTCCTCGTCATTGGTGATCGCCAGCGAAATCGTGCCGGCCTCGAGCCCGCCCTCGGCCTTGAGCCGCGCGAGCGCCGCGCAGAACGCGGCGACCCCGCTCTTCATATCCGTTGCCCCGCGCCCCCACATCACGCCCTCGACGATCTCGGCGGAAAACGGGCCATGGGTCCATGCCGCCTCGTCGCCGGGCGGCACCACGTCGGTGTGCCCGGCAAACAACAGGCGCGGGCCGGGCCGGGATCCGGTGCGGGTCGCAAACAGGTTGTCCACCCGATAGGAGCCGTCGCCCTCGAACGCCATGCGCGTGCAGGCAAAGCCCAGCGGCGAAAGGAACGCCTCGAGCACGTCGAGCGCACCCGCCTCCTCGGGGGTCACCGAGGGGCGCCCGATCAATTCGGCAAGCAGGCTCAACTCCGGGCTGGTCATGGCTCAGTCGCGCAAGAGATCGTTGATCGAGGTCTTGGACCGGGTCTGGGCGTCCACGCGCTTGACGATGACCGCGCAATAGAGATTGGGGCCGGGCGTGCCGTCGGGCAGGGGCTTGCCGGGCAGCGAGCCCGAAACCACCACCGAATAGGGGGGCACATGGCCCCGGAACACTTCGCCGGTGGTGCGGTCCACGATCTTGGTGGACTGGCCGATAAAGACCCCCATCGAGATCACCGAGCCTTCGCCCACGGTCACCCCTTCCACGATCTCGGACCGCGCCCCGATAAAGCAGTGATCCTCGATGATCACCGGGCCCGCCTGCAGCGGCTCGAGCACCCCCCCGATCCCCACGCCGCCCGAAAGGTGGACGTTCTTGCCGATCTGGGCGCACGAGCCGACGGTGGCCCAGGTGTCCACCATCACGCTCTCGTCCACATAGGCCCCCAGATTGACGAAGCTGGGCATCAGGATCGCGTTGCGCCCGATGAACGCCGAGTGCCGGACGATGGCACCGGGCACGGCCCGAAAGCCGGCGGCGCGGAATTCGGCTTCGCCCCAATTGGCGAATTTCGAGGGCACCTTGTCCCACCAGTGCGCGCCCCCCGGTCCTCCGGGAATGGCTTGCATGTCGTTGAGCCGGAACGAGAGCAGCACGGCCTTTTTCAGCCACTGGTTGACCTTCCAGGTTCCGTCTTCGGCCTTCTCGGCCACCCGGGCCTTGCCCGAATCGAGCAGTTCGAGCGCGTCTTCGACCGCCTCGCGGACCTCGCCACGCGTATCGTAGGACACCTGCTCACGGGTTTCGAAAGCCTGGTCGATGGTCGTGGCAAGATCGCTCGTGGGCATGGCAGTGCGGTCCTCGTCTGCTGGTGGCGCAATGGGTCGGATTTGGGGCGGACCATAGCCCAAGCCATGGGGCTACGGAACCCGAAATCCAATGCTTTGCCCGGCGCCCGGAGGCCCTTAGAGCGAGGTTGCGGTGATGATCGCTGGCGCCATGATGACGATAAAGAGCACCGGCAGGAAAAAGACGATCAGCGGCACGGTCATCTTGGGCGGCAGGGCGGCGGCTTTCTTTTCGGCCTCCATCATGCGCGCCTCGCGGCCCTCCTCGGCCATCACCCGCAGCGCCTGGCCCACGGACGTGCCGTAGCGGTCCGCCTGCACCAGCGCGGTCATCACCGAGCGCACCACGTCGAGCCCCGTGCGCCGCCCCAGATTCTCGAAGGCCCGGGTGCGATCCTCGAGAAATGACAATTCGGCGGTGGTCAGGGTCAGTTCTTCGGCCAGCGCGGGGCTTTCCACCCCGATCTCGCGCGCCACGCGCTTGATCGCGTGCTCGATCGACATGCCCGCCTCCACGCACAGGAGCATCAGGTCGAGCGCGTCCGACCAGGCATCGCGGATCGATTTCTGGCGCTTGAGGGTACTGTTCTTGAGCATCAGCAGCGGCAGGTAGGCGCCCAGAATGCCGATACCCACCGAATAGGCGACGTTGAGATAGAGCGGCCGCCCATCGGGCGCCAGAACAACGAGATAGAGCGCCGCGAGCAAAAAGAGCGCGATCGGGCTCGCAAAGCGGAAAAACAGGAACGTGGTGAGCGGCCCCTGGCCGCGCAAGCCGGCCCGCGCCAGCTTCTCGACGGTGTTGGAATCCACGAACGCCTTTTGCAGCGAGAAGCGCTCGACCACCGATTTCATGTAGGATTTGGTCCCCGTGCCACGGATGGGGCTGCGATCGCGCTCCCCGCTCTTGGCTTGGGCACTGGCGCGCAGCCGGCTCATCTCCTGGGTGCGCAGGTTCTCGCGCTCGAGCGCGACCTTGCGCATGCGGCCCTTGCGCTCGATCCTTTCGGCCATGTGCGCGCCGAAGGTGAACACGATCGCAGCCGCTGAAATCGCGGCGAGCACCGCGATCAGGAAGTCGATCTGGGCAATGCGGTCCACAAGACTCAAGGCCGTGGGCTCCTCAATAGTCGAACTGGATCATGCGATACATCACGAAGCTGCCCGTGAGCAGCATGACGAACGCGCTGACCAGTGCGATGACGCCGGGGCTGGTGGTCACCAGCGGCTCGAGATAGCGCGGGCTCACCACCGAAACCGCCCCGATGACAAACAGGGGCAGCGCGCCGATGATCATGGCCGAGGCCTTGGCTTCGGCGCTCATCGCCTTGACCTTGGCCTTCATCTTCTTGCGGTTGCGCAGCACCCTCGCGAGGTTGCCCAGCGCTTCCGAGAGGTTTCCGCCCGCCTGCTGCTGGACGGTGATCACGACGATAAAGAAGTTCACTTCCGCCAGCGGCACGCGCTCATAGAGCACCTCTACCGCCTCGGTCATCGACTTGCCGATCGACTGCTGCTCGAGCACGCGCACGAATTCGGACCGGACCGGCTCCTTGACCTCCTTGGAGACCAGCCGGATGGAATCGTTGAGCGGCAGACCCGAGCGCACCCCGCGCACGATGGCCTCGACCGCATTGGGCAATTCATCGAGATAGGCGCTCTGGAATGCCTTGCGCCGGTTCCCGATGAAGATGTTGGGCACCACATAGGCGCCCGCCAGGGCAAAGACCGCCGCAAAGACGACGTGCATCTGCAAGACGACGAACACCAGAAACAACACGCCCCCCAGGATCGCGCAATTGCGCACCCAGATGCGGGGGGGCGTCTTTATCCCGGCCTGAAAGAGCCGCAGGCGCAGGGTCTTTTTCGCCCGCTTGGCGTTCAGCGCAGCCGATTGGGTCTTGAGCGCATCCTGGACCACCCGGCGGCGCGAATCCCGGCTCCGGCTCGCCGCCTGGTCGACCCGCCGCACCTGCTGGTCGCCCTGCAGCGCCTTGAAGCGCTTTTCCGCGCGCCCGCCGCCCACGATCGAGGGCACGAGCGCGGCCCCCAGGGCGCCCACGCAGATGATGACGAGGATGGCGAGGACAAGGGGGCTCATCGTCTAGCGGATCGCCTCGTGATGTTCGATGTTGGATGCTTCGAGGGCCTGCACCAGCGCCGCTTCCTCGTTGTAATAGCGCGCCTTTTCGGTGAAGTGCGGCTTGGTGATGCCGGTCGAGCGGTGCCGGCCCAGAAGGTTTCCGCCCGAATCCTCGCCCATCACGTCGTAAAGGAACACGTCCTGGGTGACGATCACGTCGCCCTCCATGCCCAGCACTTCGGAAATGTGGGTGATCCGGCGCGAGCCGTCGCGCAGGCGCGCCGCCTGCACGATCACGTCGATCGAGGAGACGATCATTTCCCGGATCGTGCGCGAGGGCAGGGAGAACCCGCCCATGGTGATCATCGATTCCAGCCGCGATAGCGCTTCGCGCGGGGAGTTGGCGTGCAGCGTGCCCATCGAGCCGTCATGGCCCGTGTTCATCGCCTGGAGAAGGTCGAAGGCCTCCGGGCCGCGCACCTCGCCCACGATGATGCGCTCGGGCCGCATGCGCAGGCAGTTGCGCACCAGCTCGCGCATGGTGATCTCGCCCTCGCCCTCGAGGTTGGGCGGACGGGTCTCCAGCCGCACCACATGGGGCTGCTGGAGCTGGAGCTCGGCCGAATCCTCGCAGGTGATGACCCGCTCGTCCTTTTCGATGAACGCGGTCAGGCAGTTGAGCAGCGTCGTCTTGCCCGAGCCCGTGCCGCCCGAGATCAGGACATTGGCCCGCACGCGCCCCAGAATGCGCAGCACCTCGGCCCCCTCCTCGGAGATCGAGCCATAGCGCACGAGCTGGGGCAGGGTCAGCTTGTCCTTCTTGAACTTGCGGATGGTGAGCGTGGGCCCGTCGATCGCCAGCGGCGGGGCGATGACGTTCACGCGGCTGCCGTCGGGGAGGCGCGCGTCGCAGATGGGCGAGGATTCGTCCACTCGCCGTCCCACCTGGGAGACGATGCGCTGGCATACGTTCATCAGGTGCGCGTCGTCGCGGAAGCGCACATTGGTCAGCTTCACCCGGCCCGCCACTTCGATGTAGCAGCGCTGGGACCCGTTCACCATGATGTCGGCGATGTCGTCGCGCGCCAGCAACGGCTCGAGCGGCCCGTAGCCCAGCACGTCGTTGCAAATGTCGTCGAGCAGATCCTCCTGCTCGGAGATCGACATCACGAAATTCTTGAGCGCGATGATCTCGGCGACGATGTCGCGGATTTCCTCGCGTGCCGAATCCTGGTCCATCGTGGCGAGCTGGGAGAGATCGATCGAATCGATCAGCGCGCTGAAGATCGAGGATTTGGTCTGGAAATAGGAATTGTCGCGCGCGGTGGCCTGGGCCGCCTGCACGTCGATCACATCCTCGCGGCCGCTCCGGGACGCCGATGAGGACCCGGATGCGCCCTTGTCCTGTCGTGCGGGATCGGGGCGTGGCTGGACGGGCGGGACCGGACGCGCCTGTGTGCCGGTCTGGCTGTTTCCCCCGAAGCTGGTCCGCTTGCCGAACATCTGTGGTCCTTTTTGAGCCGTCTGGTGTGGGCGCTAGGCGCGCTTGCGCTTCTTGAACAGTCCCGAGAGCCCGAGCGCCGAGGCCCGGCCCCCGTCCCGGGGCAGGCTGCGTCCGGTGACCTGCATGGCAATCGACTTGAACACCTCGTTGGTCCGGTGGCTTGCCGAGACCTCCGCGATCATCTGCCCGTTATTGGCCGCGGTACCGAACAGGCCCGGATCGAAGGGAATGGTTCCGGCCAGCCGGCACCCGATCGAGGTGGCGAATTCCTCGGGCGGGATTTCGGGCCGCTTGGGCATGCCGGTCTTGTTGATCAGGACGATGGGATCGGCATCGGAGGGCCGCGCCGCCCTGAGCGCGTCTGCAAGGTTCTTGGCATTGCGCAGATTGGCCAGATCGGGCTCGGCCACGATCACCACCTCGTCGAGCGCGGTCAGCGTGCGGCGCACCCAGCCGGTCCACATATGCGGGATGTCGAGCACCACCATGGGCACCTGCTGCTGGCTGAGCTCCACGATCTGCTCGAAGCTGTCGTCGCTCAGGTCGTAATTGCGGTCCAGCATCGCCGGGGCCGCCAAAAGGTTGACGTGGTTGGCGGCCTTGCTCATCAGCCGGTCGATCATCACCGCGTCGATCTTGTCCTGGGCGAACACCGCGTCGGCGATCCCCTGGGGCGGATCCTGGTTGAAATCGAGCCCCGCGGTTCCAAACGGCAGGTCGAGATCGAGGATGAGCACGTCCTGGCGCAGGGCTCGGGCCATGGCCCAGGCGGTGTTGTGGGCGATGGTGGAGGCGCCCGTGCCGCCCTTGGCCGAAACGAACCCGATCGTGCGCCCGATCGGGGCGGCGCCTTCTGCGGCGAACAGGTCGGAAATCGCCTCGATGATGGTGGGCGTCGTGGTCGGCATCACGAGATATTCGGAGACCCCGGCGCGCAACAGGTCGCGATAGAGCACCACGTCGTTGACGTGCCCGATGACCACCACGCGCGTTGTCGGGTCGCACACTTCGGCCAGCCGGCTCAGCGCGTCGAGCACTTCCTCGGCGCCCAGCGTGGTCTCGACGATCACGAGATTGGGCGTGGGATTGGTCTTGTAGGTCTCCACCGCCGCGCCCAGCCCGCCATTATGGGTGGTCAGCGCGACCTTGGACATCCGCCGGTCATGGGCGGCATCCTCGATGATCTGGGCGGTCTGGGACTGTTCGCAGAAGGCCTGGATCGTGATCCGAGGCACCAGCCGGGCGCCCGAGGGGACGTCCCCGGAGGGCTCATGGATCGTATGGTCGGGAGAGTCCATGTCTTTTCCTGCGCTGGGTTAGTCGATCACAAAGCCGACCGAGCCGCGGAACTGACCGCCACCCGAGCCATGGCCCACGCCGTAAAGATGCTCCATCCGGCCAAGGAAGGTCGCTTCGGCATTGCCTGTGGGGTAGGTCTTTTCGGTCGGCAGCACCGGCCTTGTGTCCTGGGCATGGGCGATCATCGGGGTGACGAGGATCACCAGTTCGGTCTGCTCGGTGATGTATTCGTGCGAGCGGAACAGCGCGCCCAGGATCGGGATGTTGCCCAGCCCGGGCAGCTCGCTCACCTGCCGGCGCGAGCGCTCCTCGAACAGCCCGGCGATGGCAAGGGTCTGGTAGGCCCCCAGTTCCACCGAGGTGCTGGCGCGGCGCGTATTGAGTGTGTTGTTGAGCTGGGGCTCGGAGACTTCGGTGTCGATCTCGAGCGCGATGATGCCGTTGGAGCGGACGGTGGGGGTGAAGTCGAGCTGGATGCCGTAGGGCTTGAACTCGAAGGATTCCTCGTCGTCGTCATTGCTCACCCGGATCGGCAGTTCGCCCCCCACGTGAAAGCTTGCCGCGTGCCCCGACATCGCCGTGAGCACCGGTTCGGCCAGAAGCCGGACGGCCTGGCGCGATTCGAGCGCGCGCAGCGAGGCATTGATCGCAAGGTTCGAGCCCGAGAAATCGGCGCTGTAGCCGTTGGTCGTGGCCCCGGCATTGGGGATGTTGTTGACCCCCAGATTGACCGCACCCACCGAAAGCTGGCCCGAAAGGTCGATGCCCAGCTCGTGGGCGGTGTCGCGCTTGACCTCGGCGACCACGACCTTGAGCGCCACCTGCTGGCCGCCCGCCACGTCGATCACGCTGGTCACCCGCGCGGGGTCGCCCACATACTGGCCCGCAATGCCGAGGGCGCGTTCGAGATCATCGGCCGAAGCGACCTGCCCCGAGAGCACCACCGCGTCGGAAAAGGACTGCACCTGGATCCGCGAGCCGGGAACCAGCCGGTTGATCGTGGCGGCAAGCCCCGAGGAATCCTGGACCACCGAGATTTCCACGACCGCGATCCCGCCCCCGTTGGGGTCGAGAAAGAAGATGTTGGTTTCCCCCGAGGAGACCCCCTGGATCACCGCCCGCGAGCGGGTCCGCATGATGGCATTGGCGACGTTGGGCTGGGAGACGATCACCTCGCCCGCCTCGACGGGAAGGTCGATGATCAGGGATTTGTTGACCCCCACTTCCACGTGCTGGGTCCGGCCCACTTCGCTGTGGGCGATCCGCAGATGCGGGGAATTGGCCAGGGCCGGGCCCGGCACGGTGAGCCCCAGGACCAGTGTGAGCCCCAGCAGCGCTGCGCTCAGGAGGCGTGCCGGCGCCCCGATGGACGCGATGGTGCTGGAAGATGTCATGGGCGTGTACCGCATCTATCTGAGCTCGATCTCGACCGGATCGCCGATCGGCTGTTGGGTCTGGAGGACCGGGGCGGGGGGTGAGGTGGCCTCGAGGGGTTCGGGAGCCTCGGCAACGAAGCTGCCCGAGACCACCGAGCGTTCCTGGCCGTGTCGGATCAGCCTGATGGCCTGGGAACGGCCCTGCTCGGACGAAGGACTCTCGGCGAAATCGGAGATCGAGCGCAGAACCAGCGCAAGCCGGCCCGCCGAGGAGGCGTTGAGCACGGACTCCGACTGGGCCGGAGACAGTTCCAGCGTGGCCACCTGGCCGGTGTCGAACCGCTGGTTGGCGGGGCTTTCGGCCGCCTCGGGAGCGTCGGGGACCTCCCCGAGCCGCGCGCCGATCGCCAGCACCCGCACATTGGCGAGGATGGTTTCGGAAAACGAGGAGCCCGAGCGGGTCAGGACCACATCGACCCTGTCGTTGGGCACGATATAGCCGCCGGAGGCCGATTCCGGGGTCACCGAGATCGAGACCGCGCGCATCCCCTGGGAGATGACGGCAGAGAGATAGCCCTGGCTCGAGCGCACGAGCTTGGCCTCGCGCACCGGCTCGCCGATGAAGATCTCGAAGCGCGCGACCGCGCCTTCCATCTGCTCGGGAGCGTCGGGCACCTGTTCGATCGTGATGTATTCGGGCCGGATCGCGCCCTGCGGCCAGTCCTGCCAGGCGACGTCCCCCGGCATGATCCTGTGGCCCAGCCCCATGGAGCGGTTGGCCACCAGCACCTGGGTGCGGGGCTCCTGCTCGACCTGGGTCACCTGCACGGGTTCGAGCTCGGGCGCCTCGCTGCCGCGCATGGCCAGCACCGCGGCCAGACCACCGGCGGCGACCGCAACGACGATAAGCAGGATACGCGCTGGCCTCATCAACCACACTCCCGATCAGGGTCGGACCGGCGCAGGCCGGCCCGTTCTGGCGCCGGGACCGATACGCTTGTCCGACAGCACCACTACATTGGGGCGCACTATGGAGACCAAAGGGTCAAAACTTGGTTAACCGGGGCTTTTTTGAAAAGGTTAACCAAAGGTTTAGCCGCATTTGCCAACCCTTTGATGCAAAAAGGCCCGAGCCTGGAGACATCCGGCGCGGGCCTGAACTGTTCAAAGGGCGAGGGGGTCAGAACGTCTGGAGCTGCTCGAAAAGATCGCCCTCGGTTCCGCCGAGCGCCGGCAGCGCGGTGAGCGCGGCGTGGATATCGGTCTGGGCATAGATCAAAAGCCCCGCCGCCGCGAGCGCGATCCCGTAGGGCACGCCCGTCTTGGGCTGATGCAGCCGGTCGATCCAGCCAACCGTCACGAGGCGCGCTGGCAGGCTGAAACGGCGCGCGAGCAGCAACACCAGGGTCAGAAGGCCTCCCGCAACCCCTGCAATCAGCAGATAGGGCAAGAGGAGTTCAAAACCCACCCACAACGCGGCTGCCGCAGCGAACTTGGCGTCTCCCCCGCCGATCCATCCCGCCGCGAACAGCCCGAAAGTCACGGCCAGCACGAGAAGGGCCGCAACCAGATGCATGCCCATCGTCGCGAGCCCCAGCCCGGCGAGAGGGGCAACGATCACGAAGGCCACCCCTGTGCCCAGCACCAGCAGATTGGGAATACGCATGGTCAAAAGGTCGGATACCGCCGCGGCGATCATCAGGGCGGGGAAGACATAAAGAAGAACGGTATCGGGAACGGTCATTGTCTCTAGTTCTGCTGCAAGGCCGGGTTGATGTTCTCGGCGATAAAATTGAACATCTCGATCATGCTGCCATTGACCATCATCAATGCCCCGATAATGAAGATGGAGACAAGGCTGGCAATCAAGGCGTATTCGATCGCTGTCGCTCCACCTTGGTCATCGCACATTGACTTGAACGCAGTATCCATATCGTCCCCCCCGGAATCCTGATGGCCGGCTGCTAGAATTGGCCCCAAGCTCTTAACAAAGGAAAAAGGGGGGACACGGTGGTCCCCCCTCTACAGGTCGGCGTATGCCGAAGCTTGTTATGCCGGAGTAGTGGGCTCTGCGGGGCATTCATCAGTCAAGCAATCATTGATATACTCGAACGTGCTGCTCAGATTGCCGCCTAGCGCGGTCACGGCCACGATGATGGCGACGGAAATCAGAGCGGCGATCAGGCCATATTCGATGGCGGTTGCGCCGGATTCGTCATTGGCGAATTTCTTGAGAAGGTTCATGTCTGGCTCCTTGTTCGTGCGTCTCGGAAGTGACGGCATCGGTTCGACGCGTCACACATCGAACTCAACTGACAATTAGGGCCCGAGCTGTTGAAATTAAGTTAATCGCGGGCCGTCCAGCCCAAAACCGCGCCAAGAACTTGGCTATGACTAATGGAAGGTTCCCTCTTGGCTAAAATTGTAAGCAAATCTAAAGACCAGGACTACGCGTGCCGCAATCTCCCGCATTTGCCAAATGTAAACCATTGTCCCCCATGATCGGGTAACCATTTCCCTTCGAGCAAGGCAGATCGACCCATGGCCCGGTATCTCTCCAGCGTCGCCCTCGCCACCCTTCTGGCCTTTGGAGCCGGCGCCGCCGTCACCGGGGCCGGCGCGGTCGAGGCGGGCTCGGTCGTGAGCGTCGATGCCAACATGGCGCGCGTGCTGCGCATCAGCGCGCCCGCCGCCACCGTCATCATCGGCAATCCGGGCGTGGCCGACGTCACCATCCAGGACCCCCGCACGCTCGTTCTGACGGGCAAGAGCTTCGGGCGAACCAACCTGATCGTGCTCGACGCCGCCGGCGATCCCATCGCCGACACCATCGTCGAGGTCACCCAGGTAAAGAGCGATACCCTCACCGTCTTCATGGGCGACCGCCGCACCTCCATGGCCTGCGCCCCCACCTGCCAGCGCACCATTACGCTGGGCGACGACACCACATACACCTCCGACGTCATGGTCTCGTCCGACCTCGTGGACGCCGCCGCGCAGTAAGAGCCCACTCTTGCCCGCGTTAGGGCTTGGTTTACGCTCCCGTCGATCTCTCCGTCTCATCGCGCTGCCGCGTAACCAGCGGTTAGCCATCCCGGCCCATGATCCGCCCGAGTTACAGACGCGGGGAACCATCATGGTGGTGCGCAAGGACAAGAGAAGCGGGGGCACGAGCCTTCCGGCGCGTTTTGGCCGGTCCCAGTCCGGGGCAACCATGGTCGAGTTCGCCATTATCGGCCCCATCTTCATCCTGCTGATCGGGGCCATTCTCGAAACCTCCATGGCGTTCTTCGCCGGTCATGCGCTCGACAGCGCCGTCCAGTCCACGGCACGGCTGGTGCGCACCGGCCAGGCCCAGACCATAACGGCCGAGGCCTATCGCAACGAGATCTGCACCCGCGGCTACGGGCTCTTTGACTGCGAGAACCTCAAGGTCTCGGTGCGCCCGCTCGAAGGCTTCGCCAGCTATGCGGCCACCAGCCCCATCGATCCCCAAACCGGCGACTGGACGATCGAAACCCGCTACGAAACCGGGCAGGGCGATGCCCTGATGCTGGTCGAGGCCTATTACAAATGGCCGGTGATCGTCACCATTCCAGGGCTGATCGCCGGCGCGACGCCGGACGGCCGCCGTCTTCTGGCGGCGGCCCGGCTTTTCCGCAATGAAGCCTTCTGAGGAGCGTATGATGGGGCGAGGACTTATCGGTATGGGCGCGGCGCTGGTCGCCCTCTGGCGGGACCGGCGCGGCATCGCCGCACTGGAATTCGCGCTGATCGTGCCGTTCATGCTGCTGCTCTATCTCGGCGCCATAGACGTCAGCCAGGGCATTGCCGTGGACCGCAAGCTCTCCCACGCCACCGCCACGATCTCGGACCTGATGGCCCAGGAATCCGGCACGGTCACGCGCGCGGAAGTCGATGCCTTCATCGCCGCCGGCGAGGTGCTGATGCGGCCCTTTGATGGAACGCGCGCCGGCCTGCGTATTTCGGTGGTCGCGGTTTCAGACGACGGCACCACGCAGGTCACCGACACCATCGCCTACAATGGCGCCCCCGATCTGGCTGCGGACGAGGCGCCCGAACTCCCCCCCGAAATCATCCCGCTCGCGGCGGGCCAGTACGTTCTGGTCACCGAGGGCTGGTACGCCTTCGCACCCTCGTTCGATGTGGTCTTTGACGCCAGCGTGCCGCTCCACAAGCGCAATTTCAATCTGCCGCGCATCCGCGCCGCATCCCTCGATATCTCCGGCTCCGCCCCTCCCGCTGGCGAGGAGCCCGCCGACCCCGACGCGGGGAATGCCGATGAAGACGAGACCCCCGGCGGTTCAGGCGGTCAGGGCGGCGGCAACGGTAACGGAAACGGAAACGGCAATTCCGGCGGCAACGGACCGGGCAATGGAAACGGCCCCGGCAACGGCAACGGACCGGGCAATGGCAACGGCCCGGGTAACGGAAACGGCCCCGGCAATGGGAACGGGCCGGGCAATGGCGGGCGCGACAATTGCGCAGGCAACAGCGGTGGACGCGGCCAGGGCAACAATTGCCGCTGAGCGATCCGGGGGCGAAGCGCTCCGCCTTGCCCCCGGACAATCGTGACACATCGAAGACTTGGAGCTCCCGTTCTGATTCAATCAGAACGGGATATGCTCTAGCGCAGGGCCGCCGCGATATTGCCCCCGTCCACAGTGGTCACGTCCGCGGTGGTCCGGTCGGCCAGCGCATGATGGAGGAAGGCCCGGGCCACGTCCTCGGCGGTCACCTCCACGCCCAGAAGGTTGCCGCCCAGATACTGCTCGACTGACAGCCCGCGCGCCTTGGACCGGCTCTCGATCATCTCGGGCGTCAGAAGTCCTGAGCGGATGCGGTCGGCATTGACCGCGTTCGCGCGGATTCCCAGCGCCCCGTATTCGAGCGCATATTGCCGCGAGAGGAACAGCGTCGCCGCCTTGGGCAGGCCATAGGCGCCGAAATTGGCCCCCGGATTGACCGCCTGCTTGGAGGCGTTAAAGAGCAGCGCGCCGCCTGTTTTCTGCTCCGCCATCACCGCGACCGCCGCCTTGGCGAGGTTCTGATGGGCAAAGAAGTTCAACTCGAAGCTCCTGCGCAACAGCGCATCGTCGACCGTCCCGATCGCGCCCTCGAACGCCGCCCCGGCATTGGAGACCACGATGTCGAGCCCGCCGAACCGGTCGATCACCGCATCGATTGCCTCGGCGATCGCCGCGGGATCGGTGACGTCGCACTCAAGCCCGATCGCCCCATTGCCCGCGCGCTTGGCAACGGCCTGGGCCGCCGCGCCGTCGAGATCGAGCACCGCCACATGCGCACCATTGGCCGCCAGCAGCGCCGCAGTCGCCGCCCCGATCGCCCCCGCGCCCCCGGTCACCAGCGCCACCTGGCCGGTCAGCGGTTTGGGCGCATTGCCCTTGAGCTTGGCCTGTTCGAGCGACCAGTATTCCAGGTCGAAAAGATCGGGCTTGGTCACCGGGGAGAACCTTGCCACCGCTTCGGCGCCCCGCACCGCCTCGACCCACATCTCGCCCACATCGGCGGCCACGCCCGCTTCCTTTTGCGTCCGGCCCACCCCGAACATGCCCAGCCCGGGCACCAGCACCAGCCGGGGCATGGGGTCGAGCATGGTGCGTGCCACGTCGTCGCGCGCGTCGTTTGTCGCAAAGTACTGCTCATAGGCCGCGCAATACTGGCTCACCCGCTCCTCGATCACGGCGCGATAGTCTGCGAGCCCCGCCCGCTCGGGCGCCGGCAGCACCATCGGGCCGGTCTTGATGCGGATCGAAAGGTCCGGCGTCGACACCCCGCGCCGGGCGAGCTCCTCGACGTTTTCCGCATCGGTCAGGGCCCGGATCGCGTCGCTGGTGCGGAACGAGAGCACCATCCGGTCGAACCGGCGTGCCCCGTGCGCGATCGCCAGCGCGCCGCGCAGCATGGGCGCGATGGCGCGCGGGCTCGCCAGCTCGGCGGGCAGGCGCGCGGGCACGAAGGGTTGGGGTTTGCCCCGCGCGATCCGCTCTTCGGCCATCGAGACGAACGCGATCATCCGGTCATAGGCCTGTTTGGCCGTATCCCCGAAGGTGAAGATCCCGTGCTTGTCGAGCAGCAGCCCCTCGACCGTTGGGTCCGCGTCATAGACTTCGGCCGCCGCCTTGGCCAGCGCAAAGCCGGGCATGATATAGGGCACGAACCCCAGCCGTTTGCCGTAGACCTCCTCGCAAAGGGCCCGGCTGTCGTCCTGGTCAACCAGTGCCAGAATGGCGGTCGAATGGGTGTGGTCGACGAATTTGTGCGGCAAAAAGGCGTGCAGCAGCGTCTCGACCGACGGGTTGGGCGCCCCCGGATCGATGAGGTTGGCGCGCTGGAGCGCCACCATGTCCTCGTCGCTCAGCGTGTCGAGCGCCCGGGCCTTGAGCAGCGGGCCGAGCTTGACCGCGGGCAGGCCCTCGGGCTCGATCACCCCCATGTCCCAGCCCGAGCCCTTCACGCACAGGACGTCCCAGGTCTCGCCCACGAGGTCGGTGGCCGTCGTCTTGACCGAAGTGTTGCCCCCGCCATGGAGCACGAGCCGGGGCTCGCCGCCCAGAAGGCGCGTGGTATAGACCCGCTCGGCCCAGTCGGCATTGATGCCGCGCTCGGCGTAACGGGTGATGAACTCCTGGGCGGTCTTGGGATCGTAGAGAGTGTCCATGTCTGGCTTATCGCGTCCTGCGTTCAGGGTGTGGTCTGGCTCTGGGTGTCCCAGAGATCGAGAAGGCGCCGCGCCATCGAGGCGGTCACCACGAGATGGGAGACGAACCCGCCGCGGATCGCCGCGGCAAGGGCATCGAACTTGCTGTCTTCGGCCACCACCATGATCCGGCGCGGGATCGCCCGCACCGCATCGAGATCGGCGGAAATCAGCCGTCTGTTGTAGGCGCAGTCCATGAGCTGGCCGTCCGCGTCGATCAATTGCCCGCCGATCACCCCGGTGGCGCCCTCCTCGCCCAGGGCGGCCAGCTCGTCTGCGGTCAGCGCGCCGCAGCGCACGATGTGGCTGTCCTTGTCCACGCTCCCCACCGAATAGAGCGCCAGGTCACAGGCGCTGATCGCGGCGAGCTGCTCGGCGATCACCGGCTCGGACCGTATATCGGCGGCCAGCGATTCCGAGCTCAGGATCAGGGGGGCATAAAGGTTGATGCCCTGGGCGTTGAGCCGCCGGGCGATTTCCATGGTGCACTGGTCGGGCCGGTAATTGTAGGGCGCGCCCAGATTGCCGCAGAGCTGGAGCACGGTGGCGTCCTGGACGTCCGCATAGCTCATCACGTCGGCGATGTGGTAGACCGTCCGCCCCCAGGCCACCCCGATCCGCGAGCCCGACTGCACGAGCTCGAGAAACGCGCTTGCCGCCACCACGGGGATTTCGGTCGCGGGGTCGAGCGCCTGGCGGTCCTCGGTCACCACCCACACCGCATCGAGCCCCAGCGCGTCCTCGAGCCGGCGGGCGAGGATGTCGTCGGAGAAAAGCTGGGTGGAGGCGGCAATGCTCACGATCCCGGTCTCGCGCGCCTTGCGCAGATAGGTCGCGACCGATGCCCGGGAGATGTTGAGACGCCTCGCCACCTCGTCCTGGCGCAAATTGTGCGTGTAATAGAGCCAGGCGGCCTTGTGGACAATCTGATCGTTGGCGCGCAAAATCACCTGCCGGTCCCTCCCTCGAGCGCCTGGCGAATCCGTGGACACATGCCCCCAGCGCGCCGGCGCAAATCGTGCTGGCCGTGGACGCCTGTTCTGACCCGGTCAGAAAAGCGGGGCCCCGGCGTTCCCGTTCTCGGCCCCTCAGGCCTTGTTGTGCGGGAAGAACCTATCCTCCCCATCCTCGGCCCGGCGTCTAGGATCGTTCCCGATCCGGCAGTGTCCGGAGTCCGCGCTTAGACAATATTCGATTGCTCTGACATTTGTCAAATCACCATGGACGGCCCATCCATGAAAAAGGCGGGCGTGGTGGCCCGCCTTTTCCTGTGTCTGTCGAACGCTGAGAGACCGAGCGTCTCAGCGGGCCGGAAGCGGCATCCACTCGGGCGTGGCCACGTCCGCATGGGCGAACTGGGGCAGGCGGACCGACAGCTCTTCCATGTTGGTGATTTCGTTCTCAAGCAGCATGTCCTGGGTGATCAGGGTCGGCGGCACGATCACGCTGGCGCCCACATCCTCGCCTGCAAGCTGCATGGCCAGCGCCCGCACCGAAACCTCGCCCACAACGGCGGGGTTGGTGGCGGCAGTGGCGACCCATGCGCTGTCGGGCTCGCGCATCGCGGCGATGTCGGAGGTCGAGACGTCGGCCGAGTAGATCTTGATCTGCGAGCTCATGCCCGCTTCGTCCACGGCAATCTTCACGCCCTTGGCAAACTCGTCATAGGGGGCAAAGACGACGGTGACGTCGGGGTTGGCGGCCAGTACCGAGCGGGCCTGGTTGGCGTTGGAGTTGGCGATCGGGTTGTCGAGCGTGCCGAACTGGGCGACCTCGTTGATGCCCGGATAGCGCTCCTTGAACTCCTGCCAGGTTTCGTCGCGGCGGTCGAGCGGGGCGATGCCGGGCACGTAGACGTATGCCGCGGTCCACTCTTCGCCATTGTCCGCGATGGCCTGCTCGAGCGCGAGGCGAGCCAGATCGCGGTCGGACTGCTCGATCTGGGGAATGGCTTCGTTCTCGACATCCACGTCGAACGCCACGACCTTGATGCCCGCGTCGACGGCCCGCTGGGCCGCTTCACGCATGGATTCGGTCAGCCCGTGCTGGATGATGATACCGTCGACCCCCAGAGCGATGGCCTGATCGACCATATCGGCCTGCAGCGCCGCGTCCTGGCGGCTGTCGAGCACCCGCAGGTCGACGCCCAGCGCCTCGGCCTGGGATTCCACGCCCGAGAGATAGGCCTGAAAGAAGTCGCCGGTCGAAAGATAGCGCACCAGCGCGATGGTCACCTCTTCGGGATTATCGAAGGGGGCGGGCATGTCCTGGGCGAGCGCAGGCACGCTCACCAGCCCCGAAGCGGCCATAAGCCCGGCCGCGATGCGGCCGAAGGTCCGTCTGGAAATCGTCATTGTCAGTTACTCCTCCTGGTTTGGCGGGCTGTTGTGCCGGCCTATTGCTTTCCGCGCTGGGAGAGCGCGAACGTGAACACAAGGGCGATGACGAGGACGAAGCCCTTGATGAAGTCCTGGGTGTAATAGGGCGCGTTCATCATGGTGAGGCCCTGAAGCAGGATCCCCACGAACAGCGCGCCCATGGCGGTGCCGAAGGCATTGGGCTTGGCCGCGCCCAGCACCGCGAACCCGATCAGCGCCGCGGCGACCGAATCGAGCAGCAGATTGTTGCCCGAGGCAATGTCCCCGCGCCCGAGCCGGGCCGCCAGCAGGATGCCGCCGATCGAGGCGAAGACGCCCGAAATCACATAGGCCCAGATCTTGTAGGCCCGCACCGGCGCGCCCGCCAGCCGCGCGGCCTGCGCGTTCGAGCCCACGGCATACATCATCCGGCCGAACCGGGTGTATTCGAGGAAGAACCAGATCAGCACGGCCAGAACGATCAGCACCACCACCGAAACGGGTATGAAATTGGGGATGATGAGGTCGAACCGGTGCCGCCCCAGCGCCAGGAACGCTTCACTGAACGTGCCCTGGGCCGTCGTGCCGTCGGGCAGGCTCATGCCCGTGGCAATGGAGCGGCCCTCGGTCGGGATGCGCTGGAGCCCGATCAGAAGGAACATCATGCCCAGCGTCGCCAGAAGGTCGGGCACGCGCATGTAAACGATCAGCCAGCCATTGATCACGCCCACCACCGCGCCGATCACGAGGCACACGATCACCGCCACCAGCGCACTCTGCTCCATCACGACCATGACATAGGACGCCGCCATCATCGCGGTGGTCGCCACCGATCCGATGGAAAGGTCGAACCCGCCCACCACGAGTGTTGCCGTCACGCCCAGCGCCAGAATGCCGGTGATCGCTACCGATTGCAGGATGAACACCGCGCTTTGGGGGGAGGCAAAGCCGCGCGATGCGAACGAGAAGAACAGCACCATGCCCACCAGCAGGGCGAGAAACCCGAACCGGATCGCAAGGTCGATGATGGCGTTCTTGTCCATGGGCGAAGCGGACGTGGTCTCTGGGCGGGTCTGGCTGGTCATGGGGCGGTGGTCTTTTCTTGTGTCGTGGTCGTGGCGGCGGCCTGCGCGGCGCCGTCCCCGGCGATTTGTGAAAGCAGGCGGTCGAAATCGATCTCGCCATTGCGGTGGGCGCCCACGATGGTGTGTTCCGACATCACGAGGATCCGGTCCGCGATCTCGAAGACCTCATCGAGTTCGGTGAGAAACACCAGCGTCGCCCGACCTTGTGCCGACGCCCTGAGCTTGGCGGCCATGTCCCGGCGCGCGGATATGTCCACGCCCTGGAAGGGTTCGTCGAGGATGAAGACCCGCGCAGGCTCGGCCATCCAGCGGGCTACCATCACCTTTTGCTGGTTGCCGCCCGACAGCGCGCTCATCTCGTCGCGCTCGCCCCGGCATACGATGTTGAGCGCGGCGATCTGGTCGCGGGCGCGCTGCTGCTCGGCTCCGCGCTGCATGATCGTGCCCGCCGAAAGCCCGCGCAGGAACGGCAGCGAGATGTTCCGGCCGATGTCGAAATCATGGACGATCCCGCTCGAGGCCCGGTCCTTGGCCAGAAGGAAAACGCCCTGCTCGATCGCCTTGCCCGGCGCGCGCGGCGCGTAAGGCTTTCCGCCCAGCGTCATCGTGCCGCCAAGCGGGGTGCGCAGGCCGAACAGCGTCTCGGCAAGCGCGGTCTTGCCCACGCCCACCAGCCCGGTGACCGCGACGATCTCGCCGGCGCCCAGCTCGAGGTCGAAAGGCTCGGCGCCCTCGGCGATCCGGAGGCCCTTGGCCGAAAGTACAGCTCCCGTGGCGGCGCGCGCCTCGATCTGGCCTGCGTCGATCCGCCGGCCCAGCATGGCGTTGACCGCGCCCTCATAGTCGAGCGGTTCGGTGTCGAACGTGCCGGTGATCACTCCGTCGCGCAGGCTCACGATGGTGTCGGCCACCCGGCGGATGTCGCTCATGCGGTGGGAAATATAAAGGATGGCCACTCCGCGATCGCGCAGCCGGTCGACGAGCGCGAACAGGCGCTCGGCTTCCGCGCTCGAGAGCGAGGAGGTGGGCTCGTCAAGGACGAGGACCTGCGGTTCATGCGCCATGGCGCGGGCGATCGAGACCATCTGCCGGTCGGCCAGCGAGAGCTCGCGGACCTGCTTTTTCATGTCGATATCGAGCCCGACCCGCTCGGCCACGGCGCGCGCCTCGCGGCGCACCCTGCCCGGGTTGAACATCAGCTTCGAGCCCGTGCCGCTGAGCCTGTCGAGCGTGAGGTTGGTCGCCACGTCGAGATCGGCGACCACACCGTCATTGATGCTCTGGTGGACGGTGACGACGCCCGCGCGGATGGCTTCAGCCGGGGTCGCGGGCGCGAAAGGCCGGCCCGCAAGCTCCATGGTGCCCGAAGAGCGCGTGTAGACCCCGCTCATGATCTTGACGAGCGTGGACTTGCCCGCCCCGTTCGCGCCCATGAGCACGGTCACCTGCCCGGGGGCGAGCGCAAGGTCGATCCCCCCGAGGACCTCGATGGGCCCGAAGGATTTGCGCAGACCATTGATCGTGAAGACGGCGTTAGCCACCATTCGTCTTCCTCCCTTGGCTGGCGATGCTAGCCATCTCTAATCAAATGTCAAGCGGATTGACAAATGACAATCCCGGCGCTAGCCAAGAAGAAACCGGGTGGCCCGCTGCCCTGCGTCTCGGCGTGTTTGCCGCGCGCAGCCCGCTGGCCGTGCCGCGCAGCAAAGCGTGCCCGAACCATGATCGATGGCGCCTGTTGGCGCCCCGTGTGGTCGGCGCCCGGAGGAGACCGAGGAGGAGCCCAATGACAGATACCCCGGCCTTCGAGCCGCTTTCCATTGAAACGCTGCCCGAGCGGCTTGGCGCGGTCACGGCGCTCACCGACCGCATCGGGACCGACACCGCCGCCTGGTCGGTGCGCGAGGTTGGCGACGGCAATCTCAACCTCGTGTTCATCGTCGATGGGTCCGACGGCTCGGCCATCGTCAAGCAGGCGCTGCCCTATGTGCGGCTGGTGGGCGACAGCTGGCCCTTGCCGCTCAAGCGCTCGTTCTTTGAGTATCACGCGCTGGTGCGCCAGGCCGATCGCGATCCGGGCCGTGTGCCCGAAATCTACCATTTCGACCAGGATCAGGCCCTGATCGTCATGGAGTTCCTCTCCCCCCACATCATCTTGCGCCGGGCGCTGATCGAGGGGCGCCGGCTCCCCGACATCGGCCGTGATCTGGGGCTCTTTGTCGCCCGCACGCTCTTTCGCGGCTCGGACCTCTCGATGGCCGCGCGCGACCGCAAGGCCGATCTGGGGCTCTTTTCGGACAATGTCGAGCTTTGCGACATCACCGAAAACCTGGTCTTCACCGACCCCTATTTCGACGCGCCCATGAACGCGCACACCACGCCCCAGCTCGACGGCATCGTGGCGCGCCTGCGGGCCGACCGCGACCTCAAGGTCGAGGCCCAGCGCCTCAAGACGCTGTTTTCGGCCAACGCCCAGACGCTGGTCCATGGTGATCTGCACACCGGCTCGGTCATGGTCACCGACACCGATACCCGCGTCATCGACCCCGAATTCGCGTTCTATGGCCCCATCGCCTTTGACGTGGGCATGCTGCTCGCCAATTTCTGGATGTCCTACTTCTCCCAGTCCGGCCACGAGGCCGAGGGCTCGCGTGAGGAGATGCGGACCTATCTCTTGGGCGTCGTCGAGGAGATATGGTCGGTCTTTGCCGCCGAGTTCTCCACCCTCTGGCATACCGAGCGCACCGGCATGCTCTATCCGCGCACCCTTTTCGAGGATCAGGGCGATCATCTGGGTGCCCAGCAGGCGCTCGATGCCATGCTGGCCGATATCTGGCGCGACATGCTGGGCTTTGCCGGCATCGAAATGCACCGGCGCATTCTGGGCCTTGCCCACAATGCCGACTTTGAAACCATCGAGGATCCCGACCTGCGCGCCCGCTGCGAAACCCGCGCGCTCGAAATGGGCCGGCACCTCGCCGTCAATCGTTGTTCCATCGCCTCGATGGCCCAGATCCGGGCCACGGCGAAGCGGATCGAAAAGGAGATCGTCACATGAATGTCGGTGATACCCATTACACGACCATCTGGCTCAATGCCGATGGGCGCTCGGTCGATATCATCGACCAGCGCTGGCTGCCCCACGAGTTCAGGGTGGTCACCCTCTCCTCGCTCGATGCGTTCGCCACCGCCATCCGCGACATGTGGGTGCGCGGCGCCCCCCTGATCGGGGTCACTGCGGCCTATGGCATTGCCTGGCAGATGCGCGAGGACGCCTCGGACGCAGCGCTCTCCAAAGCCTATGACATCCTCCACGAGACGCGCCCCACCGCGATCAACCTGCGCTGGGCGCTCGACGCCATGCGCGCCACGCTCGACCCGCTCCCCGAGGGTGAGCGCGCCGCAGCCGCCTACGCCCGCGCCGCGGAAATCGCCGCCGAGGATATCGAGATCAACCGCGCCATCGGCAAGGCCGGTCTCGAGATCATCCGCAAGATCGCCGCGACCAAGAAGCCCGGCGAGCCGGTCAACATCCTCACCCATTGCAATGCGGGCTGGCTGGCCACCGTCGATTACGGCACCGCCACCGCGCCGATCTATCTGGCGACAGAGGAAGGCATTCCCGTCCACGTCTATGTGGACGAAACCCGCCCCCGCAATCAGGGCGCCCAGCTCACCGCATGGGAAATGGCCGGCCACGGGGTGTCCCATACCCTGATCGTGGACAATGCCGGCGGTCACCTGATGCAGCACGGCATGGTCGACGTTGTCTTTGTGGGCACCGACCGCACCACCGCGGAAGGCGATGTCTGCAACAAGATCGGCACCTATCTCAAGGCGCTGGCCGCAAAAGACAACAACGTGCCCTTCTATGTCTGCCTGCCGTCTCCCACCATCGACTGGACGGTGCGCGACGGGGTCCGCGAGATCCCCATCGAGGAGCGCAGCGGCGACGAAGTGTCCCTCGTCTGGGGCAAGACCGCCGAGGGCAAGGTCATCCAGGTGCGCATCTCGCCCGAGGATTCCCCGGCCGGCAATCCCGCCTTCGACGTCACCCCCGCCCGGCTCGTGACGGGGCTCGTCACCGAGCGCGGCGTCGCCGAGGCCTCCGCCCAGGGCCTTCTCGCCCTTTTCCCCGAACGTCAGGCAGCCGAGTAGACCATGGCCATCCCGAACAGGAAATCCACCGAGGAGATCGCCCACGGCATCCGCCGGCGCGTCTTCTTCCACTCCATGCGCAACAATGGCGGTTATCTCAGCCAGGCCTGTTCGGCCGCCGAGTTTTTGGCGCTGATGTATAACGAGGTGCTCAATCTGGGCGCCCCGACCCTGCCGATGACGCCAAAGCCCTTCATGGGCGTGCCCTCGGCCTCCAATCCCGACGCCTTCACGGGCGCGGGCTATCACGGCCCTTTCGCGCCCGAATACGACCGCTTCTTCGTCTCGCCCGCGCATTATGCGCTGGTCATCTATTCGGCGCTCATCGAAATGGGCCGCATGGGCGAGGAAGGGCTCGAACACTTCAACCGCGATGGCGGCTCGGTCGAGATGATCGGCGCCGAGCACAGCCCGGGCATGGAAGTGACCACCGGCTCGCTCGCCCAGGGCCTGTCCATGGCCTCGGGCCTCGCCTGGGCGCGCAAGCGCGCCGGTGAGCCCGGCAAGGTCTGGGTCTTCATGTCGGACGGCGAATTCCAGGAAGGCCAGACCTGGGAAGCGATCGCGGCGATGAACTACCACGGCATCGACAATGTCGGGGTGATCGTGGACGTCAACAGCCAGCAATGCGACGGCGCCATGTCCTCGGTGCTCGATCTGGGCGATCTTGCCGGCCGCGTCGCGAGCTTCGGGGCGACGGTCCAGTCCGTGGACGGTCACGACCTCGACGTGCTGCGCAAGGCCACGTCGGCCTTCGAGCCGGGCAAGCCGCTGTTCGTCTTGGCCAACACCTCGCCCTTCCAGGGCATGAGCCACCTCAAGAAGCGCTTCCCGCGCCTCCATTACGTCCGGTTCAAGTCGGCCGAGGAAAAGCAGGACATGCAGACCGAGATCGCCCGCGAACTGGGCATTTCCGAAACCGAGCTGGAGGCTCTCGCCCATGGTTGAGATCGTCAATCGCCCCTACGCCTCCGCGTTCGAGACCTTCGCGGTCGCCCGCCCGGAGGTCCTGTGCCTGTCGGCGGACCTCACCTCCTCGTGCGAGGTCGACGGGTTCCGTGACCGGCACCCCGACCAGTTCCTCTCGCTGGGCATGGCCGAGCAGAACATGCTCTCGTTTGCCGGCGGGCTGGCCATGCAGGGGTTCCGGCCCTTCATCCACACCTTTGCGGTCTTTCTCTACCGCCGCCCCTACGACCAGCTCATCAACTCGATCGCCTATTCCAACCGCAAGGTCCGGATGATGGGCTTTCTTCCCGGCATCACCACCCCGGGCGGGATCACCCATCAGGCCATCGAGGACATCGCGGTGATGCGCGCCATCCCCAACATGACCGTGCTGGAAACCGGGGACGCCACCGAGGTGGAAACCGTTCTCGAAGCCGCCGATGCGGTCGACGGGCCGGTCTATGTGCGCATCCTGCGCGGACAGGTGCCCCGGCTTTTCTCCACGCCCTTCGAATTCAACCGCCTGCGCACGCTCTCGGACGGCGATGACGTACTGGTGCTGACCTCGGGCATCTGCACCGAGGAGGCCATGCGCGCCGCAGCCGCGCTGTCGGGCCACGGGATTTCGGTTCACCACCTGCACGCCTCCACCATCAAGCCCTTCGACCGTGACGGGCTGGTCGCGGCCATGCGCGGCAAGAAGGCCGTAGTGACGCTGGAAAACCACATCATCACCGGCGGATTGGGCACCATCGCCGCCGAGATCATGGCCGAGGAGGGCGTCGGGATCCCGCTGCGCCGCCTCGGGCTAAACGACACCTTCGCCCACGGCGCCTCGCGGCCTTATCTCATGAAAAAGTACCGGCTCGATGCCAAGGCGCTGGTCGATGCCATCGTCTCGGTTCTGGGCCATTCGGTCACCATCGAGGAAAGCGAGCTCGAGGCCGTGCGGCTCGACGAGGTCCATTCCTCCGCCAAGGCCGAGGCGCTCTAGCCATGGCCGATCGGTTCACCGTCACCTACTGGATCGCCGCTGCGAGCGAGGCCGAAGCCCGTACCCGGGCCGAGGCCGTCGCGCTCGAGCAGACCTTAGAGATCCCACGCGACGCGGTGCCCCGGGGCTATATCGAGGACGAGCTTTTGGGCCGGGTCACCGCCCTTGTCCCCCATGAGGGGCAACAGGGCGGGTTCCGCGCCGAGGTGAGCTATTCCAATGACGATGTGGGCGGTGATTTCCTCCAGCTCCTCAACATCGTCTTCGGCAATGCCTCGATCCTGACCGGGCTCCGGGTCATCGACATCGCGCTCAATCCCGAGCTCGCCACGCTGTGTGGCGGGCCGCGCTTCGGGGCCGCGGGCCTGCGCGAGCGGGCAGGGGCCCATGGCCGCCCGCTCTTCATGTCAGCGATCAAGCCCGTGGGCATGAGCACCGCCGAGCTGGCCGACAGGGCTTACCAGTTCGCTCTTGGCGGCATGGATTTCGTCAAGGACGATCACGGCCTCGTCGATCAGGCGACGTCCCCCTTTTCCGACCGTCTCGCCGCCTGCGTCGAAGCGGTGGAAAAGGCCAATCGGGAAACCGGCGGGCGCGCGAGTTTCGTGCCCAACATCACCGCGGAGACGTCCGTGGCGCTGGCGCGGGCCGAGCAGGCGCAGCGCGCTGGCGCCGGCGCGGTCATGCTCGCCCCCGGGCTCATGGGGTTCGACGTGGCGCGCACGCTGGCGCGCTCGGAGAGCTTTGACCTGCCCATCGTCACCCACCCCACCTTTTCCGGCGCCAGCACCATCACCCCCACCACCGGGTTCTCCCACCGGGTGTTCTACGGGCAGATGACCCGCATGATGGGCGCGGACGCCGTGGTCTATCCCAATTTCGGGGGCCGGTTCGGGTTCTCCGAGGACGAGTGCCGGTCGATCGCCACGGGCTGCGCCGAGGACTTTGCGGGGCTCAAGCCCGTCCTGCCCACGCCGGGCGGCGGCATGAACATCGAGAAAGTCCCCGCCATGCGCGAGGTCTATGGCCATGACGTGATCTATCTGGTGGGCGGCGCCTTGCTGCGCGCACCCGAAGGGATCACAGAGGCCGCGCGCCGTCTGGTCGAGGCCGCCTCGGCGGCCTGACCGGTTCGGGGCCGGGGAGACCTACCAGCCCTGGGCGGCCGACATTCCTCCGTCGACCACCAGGATTTCCCCCGTGATCCAGCCTGCAAGGTCCGAGCACAGGAACGCGGTCGCATCGGCGACGTCCCCGGGCGCGCCCAGCCGCCCCAGCGGCGCGGTGCGCACCCAGCGCTCCACCCCCTCGGGCCATTGCTCTTTGATCCCCGGCCGGCCGATCAGCCCGGGCGCCACCGCGTTGACCCTGAGCCCGATCCCCGCGAATTCGAGCGCCGCGGCGCGCGTGAGCATCACCAGCCCCGCCTTGGCGCTGGCATAATGCGCATGGGCCGGCGCCGGGCGCATCGCCTCGATCGAGGCGATGTTGACCACCACGCTGCCCCCCTCGCGTCCGGCCCCATGGCCGGCCAGCAGCCGGATCAGCGTCGCCGGCGCGGTCACATGCGCCGCGAGCATCTCTGAGAAATCGGCGGCCCTCGTCTCGGCGAACGGCACCAGCGTCTGGGGTCCGGCGCAATTGACCAGCCCGTCCAGCGTGCCCATCGCCGCCAGCGCCTCGGCAAAGAACTCCTCGCACCCGGCTTGCGAGCCAAGGTCCGCCCCGATGGCCACCGCGCCCGGGCACTCCCCGGCCACCGCATCGGCGGCCTGCCCGTTGGCGTGGTAGTGCACCACGACCCGCGCCCCGGCCTCGGCCAGCCGCCGCGCGATCGCCGCGCCGATTCCCCCGCTCGCGCCGGTGACCGCGATGGCGCGGCCCGAAAGGTCTAGCGAGAGGGCCATCGCTCAGAGCCCCGGCAGCAGCGTCTTGAACATCGCGGCGATTTTGGTGCCCGAGATCGCGGCATTGGCCACCACGTCCTCGACCGTGTCGATGGTCTGCTCGGGCCCGCCGGTCGCCCCGTTGGTGATCGCGGAAATCCCCAGAACGGTCATGCCTGCATGCACCGCCGCGATGGTTTCCATCACCGTGGACATGCCCACCGCGTCCCCGCCCGCCGAGCGGTAATAGCGGCGCTCGGCGCTGGTCTCGAGCGAGGGGCCGGCCAGCCCCACATAGATACCCTCGTGCATCGGCACATTGGCTTGCCGCGCCGCCGCCCGCGCCTTGTCGGCCAGCTCGGGATCATAGGCTCGCGACATGTCGGGAAACCGCAGCCCGATTTCCTCGTCATTGGGCCCGATCAGCGGGTTGAACCCGGTGAAATTCATGTGGTCGGTGATCAGCATCACATCGCCCGGCGCATAATCGCCATTGAGCCCACCCGCCGCATTGGTGACGATGAGCTTTTTCGCGCCCAGCCGGGCCAGAAGATAGACCGCCAGCCCGATGTCGCGCGGCGACCAGCCCTCGTAAAGATGCAGCCGGCCTTCCATCATTACCACCCGGCGCCCCTCCAGCGTGCCGAGGACGAGCTGGCCCTTGTGCCCGGGCGCTGTGGAGGTGGGAAAGCCCTCGATCTCCCCATAGGGGATCACGGTCTGGTCGGTCACCGCTTCGGCCAGATGCCCCAGCCCCGAGCCGAGGATCATCGCGATTTCGGCAGGGGCGCCCACGCGGTCGGCGATCGAGCGATGGGCGGCCTCGAGCCGGTCCAGTTGCGAACGGGTCATGGTTTGTCTCCGGATTGGGTCTGAAACTTTTCTGGTGCCGTTCAGGCGATCGATGCGGCAACGCGCGGGGCGAGCGCGCGCACCTGCCCGAGGATGTCGCCGAGCACCACGCCGGTCAGCGCCCGGTCCTCGACGATCTGCCGCCCGCCCACAAAGACGTGCCGCACATCGGACTTGCCGGCGGAAAACACCGCATGGGTCAGGGGATCGAACATCGGGAGCGCGTGGGCACGGTCGAGGTCGAGCATGATGAAATCGGCGGCCTTGCCGACGTCCAGCGAGCCCAGCCTGCCCTCCTGCCCGATTGCCCTCGCGCCGGCGCGCGTGGCCAGGTCCAGCGCGGTCGCGGTCGGCACCGCGCCGGCATCCTGCGCCATCCCCTTGTGCAGCATGCCGGCCAGCCGCAACGCCAGCCAGAGGTCCAGATCATTGCCCGACACAGCCCCGTCGGTCCCCAGCGACACCGCGACCCCCGCCGCCAGCATCTCGGGTACGCGCGCGACCCCCGAAGCGAGCTTGAGGTTGGACACCGGGTTGTGGGAAACCTGCGTGCCGGTCCGCGCGAGAATCTCGATCTCCTCGTCATCGAGATGCACGCAATGGGCGAGGATGGTCTTTGGGCCTAAAAGCCCCAGATGGTCGAGATGCCGGATCACGCTGCGCCCGTAGCGGGTCTCGATATCCTTGACCTCGGCGCGCGTTTCCGCCGCGTGGGTGGCAAAGATCCCCCCATGGCGCTCGGCGATCGCGTGGGCGGCTTTGAGGTTCTCGGGCGCCACCGTATAGGTGCCGTGGGGCATGACGGCAGGGAAGACGTCCTCGCACCCGGCGAAATCGCCCATGAAGGCCTCCGCAGCTGCAAGCCGGGTCTCAACGCTCTCGCCGGTCACCCCGGGCCCGTCAAAGACCGTGCCCCCGGCGCAAATCCGCAGCCCCACCTCCCGGGCCGCTTCCACCGTCTGGTAGGGGTGCCAGAACATGTCGACCACGGTGGTCACCCCGCCCAGCGCCATTTCCGCCAGCCCCAGCAGCGAGCCGAGCTTGGTGGTTTCGGGTGACAGGATCGCCGCCTCCGCCTTCCAGACCGTCTGCAGCCAGGGCTCGAGCGGCAGATCCTCGACCAGCCCGCGAAACAGCGTGCTCGCGATGTGGCAATGGGTGTTGATCAGACCCGGCATCACCAGCATCCCGGTCCCATCGAGCCGGGTTCTGGCATTGGTCGCCAGCGTCCCGCCGCTGCCCTCGGGGCCCACATGGACGATTGCGCCGTTCTCGACGGCCATCACCCCGCGCGCATGGGCGGTGCCGCCCGCATCGGCGGTGAGGATGGTTGCGCCCTCTATGACCAGATCGACCATTGGTGTTCCTCAAATATGTGTGCGTCTTGAAAAGCGCGACCGGTTCAGGCCCGTGTCTGACGCGTCTTGCGCCAGAAGGACAGCCCGATCAGCACCGCGAGCGTGGCGAGATAGGGCATCATGTCGGTGAACTGCTGGGGCGCGCCATAGCCCTGCACGCGGAACGAAAGGCTGTCCACGAACCCGAAAACCAGCGCGATTCCGAGAACCGCCAGCGGATTGCCCCGGGTGAGCAGAACCGCCACCACCGCGATCCAGCCGCGCCCGGCGCTCATGTTGTCGACAAACAGCGTGACATTGGCGATCGAGAGCTGCGCTCCGGCAAGCCCGCACAGCATGCCGCAGGCAACCAGCGCGTAGAGCCGCACGATGCGCGGGTCGACCCCGCCCACCACCAGCCCCTGCGGGTTTTCCCCCGCCGCCCGCATCCGCAGGCCCAGCCGGTGGAACCGGAAGAAAAAGTGCATGGCGACCGCAACGACGAGCGCGATGTAATAGAGCGGGGACTGGCCCGAAAAAAGCTGCCCGATCACCGGAATATCCCGGACCACGGGAATGTGGATCATCGCAAAACCCTGGATTCCCGGGTCGCGGAAGGCACCCGTCACCCCGAAGATCGCGCTCAGGAGATAGAGCGTCAGTCCCGCCGCCAGGAGGTTGATCGCGATCGAAACCACGATCGGGTCGCCCGGCCGGCGCAGGTGAAATTCGGCAAAGATCAGCGCCATCAGGACGCCCCCCGCCATGGCCGAAATCGCGCCCATCACCGGCGAGCCGAAAAAGAACGCCCCCAGTACCGCGCAGAACGCGCCGGTGAGTATGAACCCTTCGAGACCGATATTGAACACCCCGGCCCGCTCGCAGAGCGCACCGCCCAGCGCGGCCAGCAGGATCGGGGTCAAAAAGCGCGGGATTGATTGGAGCAGGGCGGGGTCGAGCAGAACGTCAAGCGCGATCATCATTGCCCTCCCCACGAGCCGACCCCGCCAGATTGACCACCGCCAGCCGGCTGGCGACGAAAAGGATGATTGCCGCCTGCATGATCAGCCCGATCTCCTTGGGGATGCCGGCTGTGCGTTCCATGCCGGCGGCCCCGGTCTGCACGGCGGCGAAAAAGAAGCCCGACAGCGGCACCGCCCAGGGCACCATGCCCACCATCAGCACCGCGATGATCCCGGTCCAGGCATAGAGCGGCTGCACCAGCATGCCGTCGGAAAACCGGTAATGGACCCCGAACACCGCAATCGCGCCCACCAGCCCCGCGATCGCTCCGCTCATGGCGAGCGTCTGGAACACCAGCCGTTTCACCGGCAGGCCCGAGGCGCGCGCGAAATCGGGCGCCAGCCCGTTCATCCGCGTGCGGTATCCGGGAACGGTGCGATAGGCATAGACGATGGTGAATACCGCCGCGAGCAGCACGAGAATGATCCCCATGTCCAGCCGCGTGCCGGGGAAATTGGGGATCCATGCGCCCTGGGGCACCATATGGGTCTGGGGCAGGCCGGCGGCCACGTCCCGGAACGGATGGCCCACGAGATAGGACGAAATATAGCGCGCCGGATAGTTGAGCAGCAGCGAGCCGATCAGCAGCGGCACGCCGAGATAGACCTGCAGTGCCCCGGCCAGCACCGCCCAGAGCGAAGCCGCCGCCATCGCCGCGAGGATCCCGACCGCCAGCACCATGGGTCCCGGGCCGGGGAGATAGATCCCGACCAGCGCCGCCACGATCCCCCCCACCACGAGCTGGCCTTCGCCCCCGATATTGTAGAGCCCGGCCCGAAAGCTGATCAGCACGGCGAGCGCCATGCCGATGATCAGCGCCGACCGCCCGATCGTGGTCATCAGGTAGGCGCTGTTGCGCCCCCCGAAGGCCCCGTTGAAAAATCCCGACACAGCCTGGTCGAGCGAAGCGCCCACGGCGATCATCAGCACCAGAAGGATCGCGAACAGCCAGGCGATCACCGCCACCCAGGGGCCGAGCCGCGCGGCAAATCCGGTGTCCGTCGCCATCATGAGGCGTCCCTTGTTTGTATTCCGCCCGACCCATGGCTGGTCATCAGCGCCCCGATCTCGAACCGGTCGGCGTCCGAGGCGGCAAAGCTGCCCGTGATCCTGCCCTCGAACATCACCACGATCCGGTCCGAGAGCGCGAGGATTTCGTCGATTTCGGTGGAGACCAGCAGGATGGCGTGCCCGGCATCGCGCATGCGCACCAGCTCGCCATGGATGAAGTCGATCGCGCCGATATCCACGCCCCATGTGGGGTTTTCCGCGATCACCAGCGGGGTTTCGCGCGACAGTTCGCGCCCCACCACCAGCTTCTGCTTGTTGCCCCCCGACATCGAGGAGGTTTTCGCCCGCGGGCCCGCCACCTTGATGCGGTAGCGCGCGATCACCTCGCGCGCAAAGGCGTCGATCTGGCTCCCGATCTGGAACAGACCGCGCCGGAACCGGCTCTCCATCTCCCGTCCGATCAGCGCGTTTTCCGAAACCCGGGCCTCGAGCGCGAGGCCCACGCGCTGCCGGTCGGTGGGAATATAGCTCAGCCCCAGCGCCCGGCGCGCGGCCACGTCCTTGCCGGCAAGATCCTGCCCGTCCAGCGAGACGGTCCCGCCCGCGCTCCGGCGCAGGCCCACGATGGTCTCGATAAGTTCGGCCTGCCCATTGCCCGCAACCGCGGCGACGCCCACGATCTCGCCCTTGCGCACCTCGAGGCTCACCGGCCCCACCGGACGGCCCTCGCCGCGCGCCACAAGGTCGGTGACCTTGAGCACGGGCGCCCCGGGCGCGTAGGGGCCCCGGGCGCGCGGCGCGGGCAGATCGCCCCCGATGATCCCGCGCGCGATCTCGTCCTTGGAGGTCGCCTCGCGCGGGCCCGAGGAGACGAGGCGCCCCCCGCGCATCACGCTCACCGTGTCGGCGACTTCCATCACCTCGTCGAGCTTGTGGGTGATGATGACGATGGCTTTGCCCGCCGCCTTGAAATTGGCGAGGATCTCGAAAAGGCTCCGGGTTTCCTGGGGTGTAAGGACCGCCGTGGGCTCGTCGAGGATCAGCACTTCGGCCTCGCGGTAGAGCACTTTGAGGATTTCGACCACCTGGCGCTCGGACACCGAAAGATCGGCCACCCGCGCATCGAGCCGGCTCCGGATGCCGTAGGTGGCGATGATATCCTCGAGCTTGGCCCGCGCGGTGGCGAAATCGACGATCCCCAGCCGGTTGACCGGTTCGGCGCACAAGACCACGTTCTCGAGCACCGTCATGGAATCCTGGAGCATGAAGTGCTGGTGCACCATGCCGATCCCGTGGGCGATGGCATCCTGGGGCGTCTTCCAGGCGTGGGGCGTCCCCCCGATGGCGATGGTGCCCTCATCGGGCACGAGCAGCCCGAAAAGCACGTTCATGATCGTGGACTTTCCGGCCCCGTTCTCACCCACGACCGCGTGGATTTCGCCCTTGTCCACGTCCAGCGACACCGCGTCCACTGCCGTGAGCGCGCCGAAACGGACGGTGATGTTCGATAACGCGATCCAGCCGCTCAACTGCCAGCCAACCTTGGGGAAGGAAAAAGGAGACGGCCCGCACCGGGTCTGGCGCGGGCCGGAAAGATGTTCGGTTTCGCTTACTGGGCGAACATGGGATCGGGGATCTCGAGCTCGCCCGAGGAGATCTCGGCGGCGACTTCGCGCACGCGCTCGAGCACGTCGGGCATGTCCGCGATCAGGCACTCGCTTTCGGCCAGGCCCTCGTCCTCGAGCCCGATGATCGACATGCCGCCCTCGGCCAGCCCCAGCGCCAGGGTCACCTGGGGCTCACCGGCCTCGATGGCCTCGACCGCGGTCATGATGGCGGTGTCCACGCGCTTGAGCGTGCCCGAAACCATGTGCTCGGGCGCTTCGGGGCAGAGGTTCACATCCACGGCAAATACGAGGAAGTCGTTCTCGCGCGCCGCCTCGAAGACGCCGAAATCGCCGCCCGAGGTCGACGAGAAGATCACGTCGGACCCCGCCGCATGAATGGCCACGGCCTGCTCCTTGGCGCGCACGGGATCGGCGAAGGGGTTTTCCCCGCCCACCCAGCGGATATCGACCTCGGTGTCCGGGTTCTGGGCCTCGGCCCCCATGGCGTAGCCGTCGGTGTACCGGTGCAGGAACGGGATATCGAGCGCGCTCACCACGCCCACCTGGTTCGCTTCGGTCAGCATGCCGGCGGCGATCCCGATCAGATAGGTGGCCTCATACTCGCGGAACACCGCGCAATGGACGTTGTCGGGCCGGTTCTCGATGCACTGGTCCACGATCAGGAACTGGGTGTCGGGTGCGGTCGGGGCGAGCTGGGTGATGATGTCGTTGAACTCGAACCCGGCGACCATGATCAGGTCTGCGCCCTCGTTGAGCGCGGCCTCGACATTGTCGCGCCGCGCCGCCGCATTGGCGCTCTCGAAGGTCAGCACTTCCGCGCCGAAAGCTTCCCCGGCCGCTTCCGCGCCGGTCTGGCCCATCTGCAGGAACGCGTTAACCCCTATGGGATCGGGAGAAACATAGACAAAGAGCTTCTCCTGGGCCTGCGCGCCCATCGCTGTACTGGCCAGAAGGGCTCCCGCCAGAGCGAGAATGGACGGGTTTTTCATGGTGTGATGCTCCCTGCCTTGATAAGTGTCGCGCCTCGAAGGCCATATCGGCCAAGGCCGCCGATGGTCGGGGGCACAAGAGCAAACGTCAAGAACCTTCGTCAACCCTGTTTCGACATTCGTCAGCCGGTGCTGTCATTTGTCAGGGCGCCGGCGTCGGTCGCCCGAGGAGCACGCCATGACCACCCCAAGCTGGCTGCGCGCCGACCGCCCGATACCTGAATTTTTCACGCCCGAGCGGTGCTTTATCGCCGAGCTGCACAACGACCCGGAAACCCCGGGAACCTCGCTGGCCCGGGCCCGGGTCGAGCCCGGGGTGACCACCCAGCTTCATGCGCTCGCCGGGGTGCTCGAAATCTATGTCATCGAGGCCGGGGAGGGGGAGGTCGAGATCGACGGGGAGACCGCAGAAGTCGGCCCGGGCGATCGCGTGGTCATCGCCCCCGATACTCCCCAGCGCATCGCCAATACCGGGCCGGGCGATCTGGTTTTCCTCTGTCTGTGCGCCCCGCGCTTCACCCCCGAGGCCTATGTGACGCTGGGGCCCTGATTTCCGGGGATTTTTCCCCCAAAAGCCTGGTGCTGGCACCGCTTGGCAACGATCCGTTAACTCCATGCGAGCGAAATAGCAGACGATGCGGTCGCTCCAGATTATGCCCGCCTCCCACCCGCGCGGTCCGGCCTCCGGATGCTGTTCGGGCACCGCCACATGCTTTGCGAAGGTGATGCCTATGACTATGATTGCGCGCCTCAATTCCAGATGGTCCCCACTCGCGGCGCTGGCTGCGACCGCCTGTCTGGTGGCGAACTCGTTCTGGCTCTCGCACAACATTCGCCAGGTCATCGACGCCAGCGAATGGGTCGAGCACGAGACGGAAGTCCAACTCGAGCTCGCGCGGCTGGAATCGGAGCTCCTCAATGCCGAAACCGGACAGCGCGGCTACATCCTCACCGCCAATCCTGCCTTTCTCGCACCCTATTACGAAGGTCAGGCGCGGGCGCTCGTACGCCTGTCCCGCGTTGCGGGCGTCACCGATCTCGAAGCCGGGTTATCCGGGCAGCTCGACGAACTCACCGCCACGATCACCGAAAAATTCGACGAAATGGCCTTGTCGCTGAGCCTGATGCAGGCCGAGGGGCAAGCGGAGGCGCGCGAACAGGTCGCCTCGGCCAACGGCAAGCTGCTCATGGACCGCATCCGCACCCTGATCGGGGCCATGCGCACCACCACCGAGCGCGAGCTGGCCGACCGCCGCGCCGCCTTCGAGGCGGCCCAGTTTCAGCTCTACGGGGCGCTGGCCGTCTTCGTGATCGGCTCGCTGCTGCTGATCGGGCTTCTCGTTTACGTTACGCGTCAGGAGCTTTTGCGCCGGACGCGCGATGCGGTGGAGATCGAAGGCTATGCCCGCTCGCTCAATGCCTCGGTGGCCGAGCTCAAGCGCGAGCGCAACGAGATCAGGGCGCTCAATGACGCGGCGGGCTATATGCAGAGCTGCGATACCATTCCCGAGCTCACCGCGCTGCTTTCGCCCACGCTGGCACGCATGTTCTCCGATTTCCAGGGTCAGGTCCTTGTCCACGCGCCCTCGCGCAATCGGCTCGATTGCGTGGCGGCCTTCGGCGGGGCACCGACGCTGGGCGCCGTGGCGCCATCCGAATGCTGGGCGTTGCGTCGCGGCCAGGATCATCGGCGTGAAAAGGGCGGCACCGCGCCGCTCTGCAGCCATCTCACCGATATCAGCGGCAAGGGCGGCGTGGGCACGCTGTGCGTTCCCCTGGTCGCACACGGCGATACCATCGGGCTTCTGACCCTCACGCTCAAATGCCCGGAGAACCGGGAGCACAAGGAGGTCGAGGAAGCCGAGCTTCTCGATCAGGCCCAGCGCCTTGCCGAAACCATGGGCGCCCAGCTCGGGCTCACCATCGCCAATCTGCGCATGCGCGAATCGCTGCGCCAGCAGGCGATCCGCGATCCCCTGACCGACGCGTTCAACCGCCGCTATCTCGACGCCATCGGCGACAAGATCCTGGCCCAGTCTGCCCGCTTCGGCCAGCAGCTTGCCGTGGTGATGATCGATGTGGACCATTTCAAGCACTACAACGACCTCCACGGCCATGTGGCCGGCGATCAGGCGCTGATCGCGGTCTCGGGCTTCATCCAGTCGCGCATCCGCGAGGCGGACTGGCTGTTCCGCTATGGCGGGGAGGAGTTCCTGCTCATCATGCAGGGGCTGGACGCCGAGGACGCGCGCGAAAAGCTCGATGCCCTGCGCGCGGAAATCTCCGAGTTCCAGTTCACCAATGGCGATGGCGTCCTGCCGGCTGTCACCATTTCGCTGGGCTGCGCGATCTTCCCCGATCAGGCCAGGGACCTGCCCGAGCTGATCGCCATGGCCGATGGTGCGCTCTACGAGGCCAAGCACAATGGACGCAACCGGCTCGAATTCGCTGCCGGCGCCCCTGCCGCCGATGAGGGGGAGACCGTCCTGCCCGCCGGCCTGCTGCGCAGCGCCTGATCCCTTGGGCCGTGCCGGGGGCGCGCCCCCGGCTCCCGATCGTTTCTCCACCGACAGGCAAAAGGGGCGCGTGCGAACGCGCCCCTTCCTCGTCTTTGGCGCGCCCGGCAGGCGCCAGGACCGTTTGGAATGGAATGCGCGCCCTGGAAACGCGACACATCAAAGAGTGGGATGTGCCCCCGGAATGGGCCGGGCTGTCAGCCGTGGCCGGCCCAGTGGGCGGCCTCGAAGGCGGGCATGGGGCGGCCGATGAAATAGCCCTGGGCCACGTCGCAGCCCTTGTCCTTGAGATAGCTGAACGTGGCGAGGTCTTCCACGCCCTCGGCCACCGTGCGCAGGCCCAGGCCCTTGGCCATGCCGATGATCGCCGAAACGATGGTGCGCGATTCGCTCGAATGGCCCAGCGAGGCGATGAAGCGCTTGTCGATCTTGAGTTCCGAGAAGGGCAGGCGCGCCAGTTGCACCATGGACGAGTAGCCCACCCCGAAATCGTCGATCGAGAGCGCCATGCCCTTGAGCCGCAGCCGGGTCAGAAGGTTGAGGATGTCGGTGCCGTGCCCGAGCATCCCGCTTTCGGTGATCTCGATCACCAGCCGCCCGGGATTGATGCCGGTCTCCTCGCACAGGATCTCAAGCTGGTCGATCATCGAAAGGTTGAACAGGCTGTGCGCCGAGATGTTGAGCGCTATGGTGTGGCGCTGGCCGGGAAAGGTGCGCCCCAGCCAGGCGAGGGACTGGCGCGCCATGGTTTCGGTCAGCGCGTCGATCATCCCGTTGGCTTCCGCGAGGGGAATGAACTGGTCGGGCGTGTAGTTGGGCCCGTCCGGGTCCTGCCAGCGCGCCAGCGCCTCGAACCCGATGAGATTGCCGTCCACGCAGCTCACCTTGGGCTGGAAGGCCGGGGCGATCACCCCGGACGCCAGCGCCACCCGCAGCGCCTCGGCGTCCGGCTCGGCCGGTGCTGTGACCGCCGTGTCCGTCGGCGCGCAGCGGGGCGCTGAGGAGGGCAGGGCGAGGAGCGCGGCCAGTTGCCGGGAGGAAAACGGCTTGGCCAGAGTGCCGGCCACGGGCAGTCCGATCTCGGCAGCCGAGCGCAGCGAGGCGTCGATCACCCGCTTGTCCACGCCGCTGACCACGATCAGCGCCGCCTCGCAGCCCCTGAGCCGGAGCTTTTCGAGGATCATGATCCCGTCCATGCCCGGCATGCGCAGGTCGAGCGCGATATGGGTGGGGCAGAACTGGTCGAGCGCGTCGAAGAACCCGGCGGCTTCGGTGGTCGCCAGCGCCAGCGCGCCGCGGGACCGGGCGATGTTGGCGATGGTTTCGGCAACTTCGGCTTCGTCGTCGAGGATCAGGAGACGCACGCGCTCTCCGATTTCAGGCTGTGGGTGCAGAACCACGACGCTTGCGGCCTCCTCGGCAGTGGTGGTCATCGCGATCATCCCCAGTTGCTGGCGCGTTTCGGGTAGCTGAGCGGGTTGAGACGGGTCGGCGGGCGCGGCGCGTGGGTCCACAGGTGAATGGCGGGGCCGTCCACATGCTCGATCCCCGCTTCCACGGCCCCGAGCGCGAGCCCGATCGAATTGGCGCCGTGTGCCATGGTCATGATGCCCAGGTCCCGGGCCTTGGCCACCGCTTCGCTCATCGTTGCGTTGCGCGCGGTATCGGTGTGGTCGAGCCCGTAAAGGTTCCAGCCAACGCCCCAGAGCCGGGGCGCGACATCGCTGTCGAGCAGGTCGCCGCGCCCGTTGATTTCCACCGCGACCTTGGTGGTGAAGGCACCGAGCATGTCGAGCAGGCTGGCCAGCCGCGCGCCGGGCAGGGTGGCGGGCAAGGAGGTGACCTCGAGCGCCAGCGCGTTGAGATAGAGCGGCGGCACCGCCGAGAGAAGCTGCAGATAATCCGCGCTGCCCTCGGGATCCTTGAGCGTGTTGTAGCTCACCGGCACCAGAAGCGTGGCGCCCATAGTGGCCTTGTAATTGGCGTGAAACGCCTCGATCACCCGGGTGAGCACCAGCCGGTCGATATCCGAGAGCGTCGCGGTCATCTGGTCGGGATCGGCGATCGCCCGGAACTGGGCGAGCGTTGAGCAGCCCAACGACAGGTCGAGCACGCAGCGGTTGATGTGGGTGCGCTCGTCGCGCGCGCTCCACATGGGCGCGAACAGCACCTTGAATTCCTTGAGCATGTTGCGCCGGAAGGCGTGGGCGGCCTGCTTGGCCTCCACGTTCATGCGCGCCATCTGCGCCATCAGCAGGTCGGTGAGGTCTCCGGTCTCGGCGTCGAGCGCGCCAGGCTCGACCTCGGCTACGAACCGCGAGACCGAGATCCTGGCGGTCTCGTCGGGCATGGAATCGATCAGCCGCGCCTTGATGGCATTGGAGATGACCCTTGCCTGGGCCTCCGCTTCCGGCTTGGTGCAGTTGCCAAAGCAGATCGCGAATCGCCCGTCGCCGAAATCGCGTGAAAAATCGTCCTCGGAGATGCGCTCGGCGATCACTTCCGCGGCGATCGCCAGAGCCCGGCTCGCCACCGCGTCCCAGCGGGGCCCCAGCGTCTGGCGGATATCGTCGAGCCCCACCACTTCGATCGAGCCGGCGACCACGGGGCCGCCCTTGGCTTTGGCCCGGGCCACATGCAGCCCAAGGTCGCGTTCGAACCGCGTCTGTTGGGGTGCGGGTTCGGGCCGGGATACGGTGGAAGGCCTGCTGAAGGGCATAGGTTCGGGCTTGGCCGCTTGCGGCAAAAAGATGCGCTCGAAATATTCGACCAGACCCATGTGAGCACCCCCTGCGTTTCTTGAAGCCGCCCGATTGATCTTTGCGCTCTCTCGGCGCATGACTGATCAATATTGTATTGGGCAGGGTTAACCGAAGGTAGTGCAGGTCCCTCGCAAATTCTCTGAGCCGGTAAAAGATCGGAATATGGTAAACAAAGTGTCTCCAAGTCTTCCCCGCACCATATGTCTTCCCCACACCATCCGGGGCCCGAAATGAACGGCCTCGGCATGGAAAACGACGCATCCTTCAAGCTCCTGTTCGATCATCACCCGCAACCCATGTGGGTCTATGATCTCGAGACGCTGGGGATACTGGCGGTCAACGGCTCGGCGCTGGAGCGCTATGGCTATACGCGCGCGCAGTTCCTCGGCCTCACCCTGCGCGATCTGAGGCCCGCCGAGGACATTACACACCTGCTCGAGAACGTCGCGGCGGTGACCTCGGGGCTCGACCGGGCCGGCATCTGGCGCCATTGCACCCGGGACGGTGAGGTCTTTCGCGTCGAGATCACCTCCCATGTACTCGACTTTGCCGGCCGGCGGGCCGAACTGGTCATGGCCACCGACGTGTCCGGGCGCATTGCGGCCGAAGATGCGCTGGTTCACGAGCGCGCCAGCCTCGAGGCCACCTTTGCCGCCATCCCCGATGGGCTGCTCGTGCTCGACCCGTCCTGCGCGATCACGCGGCAGAACCCTGCGGCGGCAGCGATCCTGGGCTGGCCGGACGCCGGGATCGTGGGCCGGGATATCCACGAGTCCATCCTGCCCACACAGGCCGGTATGGAGCGCGAGGACGACTGCCCGTTTCTCGAGACCATCACGCACGGCAGGACGGTGCGCGGCACCGGACGGCTGCTGCGCACCGCGAGCGGTGAGGATCGGCTGGTGGACTTCGTGTGCACGCCCACTCTGGACCAGGAGGGCCGGGTCGAAGGCGCGGTGGTGAGCTTCCGGGACGTCACCGAGGCGCGCCGCGCGGCCCGCGTCGAGGCTCTGGAGGCTGCGATCCTTTCGCTGATCACCCAGGATCTGAGCCTTGAGAAGACCCTTAGCCTTATCGCGGAGGAAATCGAACGGACGCTCCCGGGCGCCATCGCCTCGGTTTTCCGGCTTGATCGGCAGGCCGGCCTCATCAGGACCGGGGCCGCACCATCGCTGCCGGAGCCCTATAGCGCCAGCATCGACGGACAGAAGATCGGCCCGCACGCCGGCTCGTGCGGCACAGCAATGTTTCTGGGCCGCACGATTATCGTCTCGGACATCGCCACCGATCCGCTCTGGGAAAAGTGCAGGGACGCGGCGCTCGCCCACGGCCTGCGCGCCTGCTGGTCCACCCCGGTCCGGAGCGGGACCCAGGCGATCCTGGGAAGCTTTGCCTTCTATTATCGCGAGCCGCGCGAGCCCGATGGCGCCGATGTGGAACTCATCGAGCACCTCGCCTCCCTGGTCGGGTTGGCCATGGAGCGCAGCGAGACCCACGAGACCCTGAGAAAGAGTCAGGCCCGGTTCCGGCTTCTCGCCGAATCCGTCGATGAGGTGTTCTGGATCCGGGACCTGACCCATGACCGGGTTGACTATGTCAGCCCGGCCTACGAATCCATATGGGGACGGCCGCGGGCCGAACTCTATCGCGACCCCGCCAGCCTGCTTGCCACCATCCATCCCGCCGACCGCGACCGGCTTGTCCGCAGCGCGCATACGGTCATCGACGGCCTGGCCACCGACTACGCCGCCGAATACCGGATCGTGCGTCCCGACGGCACCGAGCGCTGGATCTACGATCGTGGCCGGCTGAGCCCCAACGCGCTCGACGACAGCAGGAAACTCGTCGGCACCGCGCGTGATATCACCGCACGCAAAACCGCCGAGCTGGCCCTGCGCGAAAACGAAGCGCGGTTCCAGGCGATCTCCTCTGCCACCTCCGACGTCCTTTGGGACCACGACCTGCGCACCCATAGGCTCTGGTTCAGCCCCGAAGCCAAGACCCTGTTCGGCGAGCGCCCTCCGCTGGTGGCCGGGGCCGAAGCCTGGCTCAACCACATCCATCCCGATGATCGCGAACGCGTGCTGAGCTCGGTCGAACAGGCCATCGCCGAGGGCGAGCGCAACTGGCGCTGCGAGTACAGAATCGTCCAGGCCAGCGGGACCGTGCTCCAGATCGAGGATCGCGGATCGGTCGTGCTCGGCATCGAGGGGACCCCGGTCCGGTTCGTGGGCGGGATGACCGACATCACCCCGCGCATTTTGGCCCAGCACGCTTTGCGCGAACGGGTAAAGGAGTTGCGCTGCCTCTATGGCGTCCTCGAAATCGCCTCCGACCAGTCGCTCAAGATGGACGAAGCGATCGAGCGCATCGTGAGACTGCTGCCCACCGCGGCCAGCCATCCCGAGCGGGCCGTGGCTTCGGTCTCGCTCAACGGCCAGGTGGGCGAGTCCGCGGGGTGGGCCGAACCCATCAAGCGCATCGAAGCGCCCGTCATGGTCAATGGCCGCGGCATCGGGCAGGTAATTCTGGGCTATCTGGGCAGCGCGTCGGACCCGGCGGCGCGGGACGTGGATTTCCTGCCCGAGGAGATCGACATGGTCGCCGCCATCGCCCGCCATGTCGGGCAGATGGTCCGCGAGCGCGAGATGAGTGCGCGGCTCACCCAGGGCGCCCGGCTCTCGGCGGTGGGCGAGCTCACCGGCGGCATTGCCCATGATTTCAACAATCTGCTGACCGTCATCCTGGGCAATGCCGAATTGCTGCTCGAGGACGATCGCCTCTCGACCGATCTTACCCCCCTGCTGCAGATGATGCTGAACGCCGCCAATCGCGGCGCCCAGCTCACCGGCCAGCTCCTCGCCTTTGCGCGCCGACAGGCGCTCGAGCCCATCGCGGTGGATGTGGAGCGGCTGGTCGCGGAGATGGAGGTGCTGCTCCGGCGGACCCTTGGCGAGCAGATCGAGCTGCAGGCCAATGTGGCGCAAGACCTGCGTCCGGCCATGGCCGACCCGGCCCAGCTCGAGAGCGCGCTGCTCAACCTGTGTCTCAACGCGCGCGATGCCATGGGGCTCGGCGGCCGGCTGACCCTCGATCTGTCCAATGTCCTGATCGATGCCGAATACGCCGATGCGGACCCCGAGATCTCGGCGGGCACCTATGTGCTCATCGCGGTCTCGGACACCGGCGCGGGCATGGACGGCGCCACCCTCGCGCGCGCTTTCGAGCCGTTCTTTACCACCAAGGGTGGAGGACGGGGCAGCGGGCTCGGGCTGAGCATGGTCTATGGCTTTGCCCGCCAGTCCCGTGGCCATGTGCGCATCTATTCAGAGCCCGGCGAGGGCACGACGATCAAACTCTACCTGCCCTGTGCGGAAAGTCGTCCCGTCGGGCAGGTCCTCGCCGCGGCGCCCCGGGAGATGGGGGGCAGCGGCGAGCGGATTCTCGTGGTCGAGGACGACGAGATGGTGCGGGCCCATGTGGTGCGTCAGCTCGGTATCCTGGGCTATGACGTGGTGGCGGTGGCCACCGCAGGCGAGGCGATGACCACCTTCAGGGGCGACAGGGATTTCGATCTGCTGTTCACCGACGTGGTGATGCCCGGGGGCATGAACGGCCCCCAGCTCGCCCAGCGCATTCTCGCGCTTGCGCCCGGCCTGCCGGTCCTGTTCACCTCCGGGTATACCGAGAACGCCATCGTCCATCATGGGCGGCTCGATCCCGGCGTCATGCTGCTCTCAAAGCCCTATCGGCGCGACGAGCTGGCCCGCAAGATCCGCGAGGCCCTTGGCCGGCGCACCCCCGGGCAGGAGCCAGAGGGTCAGGGGAACTGAGCGCTCAGTAAAGCCCCATATTGCGCTGCAGCGCGGCGCTGAAATGGTCCTGGACCGCCTTTTCGGCGGCATCGGGATCGCGCGCCGCGCAGGCGGTTATGATCGCCATGTGCTCGCGCAGGCTGCGCAGGGCCAGGGGCGGCGTCAGGCGCCGGTCCAGCCGCAAAAGCCGCAGGTAGTTGTGCATGCGCTTGTAGCTGGTCTCGATCAGCGGATTGCCCAGCACCCCGATGATCGCGTCGTGAAGCTGGGCCTCCAGCCCCTCGAGCGCGGCATGGGCGTCGGCCGAAAGCCCGTTGCGCTCGATGTCGGCGATCAGCGCCTCATGGGACCCGGCCAGCGCCGCGATGTCCTCGGCCGAGGCGGTCTCGGCAAACACCCGCACCGCGGCCCGCTCGAGGATGGTGCGGAACTGATAGGTGGATTTGGTCAGCTCAAGCCCGGGCTTGATGAACTCGATGCCCGAGCGCGGGTGGATCTTGAGCACCCCTTCGGCCTCGAGCACCCGCAGCGCATCGCGCAGCGGGGCCACCGGAATGTCGAGCAACTCCACCAGATGGCCCTGCGACACGAACGCGCCCGCGGGCAGTTCGCGCTCGAACAGCTTTTCGAGAATGCGCTGGTAGGCAAGGTCGCTCAACCGCTGCCCGCCATGGCCGCCCGCCGTTCCCAACGCTGCTTGTCTGGCAGAAACCACTTGTCTCGTCGCCCCCTCTAGTCTATTAGCGTAGGCATCTGATAGATCAGATACACCGTTTAGTCGATCAAAGATACCGATAATGCGCATCAAGGACTATCGCATCACCCGGCTCCAGTTCCGTCGCGACCGTGTCATCGGCGACAGTCAGGTGCGTGCGGAAGATGTCAATATAGCTGCACTCGAGCTGATTGCCGACACCGGAGCGGTGGGGCTGGGATTTATACAGTCCTTGTTCACGCCCCTGCCGGCCCAGGCCGAACTTGAGCGGGTCTTTGAGGCCGAAGTCTGGCCCGCCCTCGACGGCGCCGCGCCCATGGGGCTGATCCACAGGGTCTCGCGCCCGCGCGGCGGCAACCAGCGGGCCCTCGGGCTGCCGGCCTATGAGGCGCTCCAGGTCGCGCTTTGGGATCTGGCCGCCAAACAGGTCGATCTGCCGCTCCACAAGTTCCTCGGCGGCACCCGCGATCGGGTCAAGGCCTATGCCTCGGGTCTCGATTTCCATCTTTCCGACGAACAATTCGTCGCGCTCTTTGGTCATGCCGACGCCATCGGCTACGACACCTTCAAGATCAAGGTCGGGCATTCCGACTTCGAGTGGGATCTGCACCGGCTCGATCTCCTGCGCCGCACCGTGCGCGCCGACGCAAAGGTGATGGTCGACGCCAACGAGGCCTGGGGCGCCAAGGAAGCGCTCAACAAGATCGAGGCCATCGAACGCACCGGGGTCGATCTCGTCTGGGTGGAAGATCCCATCCTGCGCTCCGACTTCGCCGGGCTCAAAATGCTGTGCGCCTCAACGCCCCGCACCATGATCAATTCGGGCGAGTATCTCGACGCCTCGGGCAAGCGGGCCCTGATGATCGCGGGCGCCACCGACATCGTCAACGTCCACGGCCAGGTCACCGACGTCATGCGCATCGGCTGGCTGGCCGCCGATCTGGGCATTCCCGTCAGCCTGGGCAATACCTTCCTCGAAATGGGCGTGCACGCCGCCGTGGCGCTGCCCGAGGTCGAATGGTTCGAATACTCGTTCCAGAACTTCGACCACCTCGTCGAACAGCCCATCGAGATCCGCGACGGTTACGCCTATGCGCCCGACCGGCCCGGCCACGGGCTGGTCCTGAGCGAGGAGGCGCGCCGGAATTGGGCCCGGCCCGAAGTCGTGCCCGTCGCCCAATTGGGGGAAGCGCCGGCCAATCCGCGGCTGGCGCCGTTGTCACAACCGATCCGTACGGTCGGGATCGCCTGACCGGCGGCCCGTCCCATCTGAAGCAATGGAGGAGACCATCATGAAAAAAGCACTTCTGGCCGGCGTCGGCCTTTCGCTTCTGGCCGCGAGCCCCGCGCTCTCCCAGACCATCACCGTATGGGACTGGAAGTCGGGCGATCCGGTCGCCATGAGCTATTTCGATCAGGCCAAGGCCGAGTTCGAGGAGGCCAACCCGGACGTCACGATCAATTACGTGATGCAGCCCAACGACCAGTATTACACCATCCTTGGCACCGCGCTGGCGTCGGGTGCGGGCCCGGACGTCTTCCTGCTCAATGGCGGCGCTCAGGCGCGCGCCCGGTTCGAAGCGCTGACCGATCTCACCGATCTTTCGGGTGATCTCGTCGGGCTCGAGGAATTCCAGGATGAGGACGGCACCGTCTACGCGTTGCCGATCAGCATCCAGGGCTTCGTGGTCTATTACAACAAGGCCCTTTACGAGCAGGCAGGTCTCGACCCCGAGACCCCGCCCCAGACCTGGGACGATCTCGTCGCCGCTTGCGAGGTGGTCGCCGAGGCCGGTTCGGCCCCCTGCTTCACGCTGGGCAACCGCGAGGGTTTTGCGGGCGAGTTCATCCTCTCCTCGCTCGCTGCGTCCATGTTGACCGAGGAGCAGCAGCAGGCCTTCGCCGATGGCGAACTGGCCTGGTCGAGCCCCGAAGTCACGGCCATTCTCGAGACCTGGGTTTCCACCCAGGACATGGGCTGGTACCGGGAAGGCGCCAACTCCACCTCCAAGTTCATGGACGAATACGAGCAGTTCATGCGCGGAGACGCGGTCCACACCATCGGCCTGATGTCCGACATCGCCCACTGGAAGCAGTTCGACGATTTCCTCGGAGCCGAGAATGTCGGGGTCTTCCGTCATCCCGCGCCGGACATGGCCTTCGATGAGCCCCGCATGCCGGTTTCCGGCGGCATCGGCTATGGGGTGAACAAGGACGGCGACAATGTCGAGCTTGCCACCGCGTTCGTCGAGCACCTGGCTTCGGCCGGCCCCATCCAGACCTTCGTCAACGATGCGGGTGTCGTTCCGGCCAACACCACGGTCGACACCTCCGGGCTCTCCAGCCCCTCGGTGATTTCGATCCTCGACTGGCTCGAGCCCTATGGCGTGACCACGGCCCATGCCAATGTCACCGCGGCAGAGCTCACCGAATGGCAGCGCCAGAGCCAGCTTCTCTTGAATGGCGATGTGACCCCCGCCGAAGCCGCCGCGCGGCTCGACGAGGTCCAGGCCGAGGCGCGCAGCGACGACTGAGCGCTGGTGTCGCACTGGCATTGAACGCACAGGAAAAAGGGCGCGGCGCTCCGGAGAATTCCCGGCGCCGCGCCCTGGCACGAACCTACACTCTGAGGGAGTTCCGGACGTGAGCGCAACCGCAGCCCGGCCCGCAACGGCGAGACCCGTGAGAAAACCGAAAAAGGCATCGTACGGCTCGAGGGCCGAGCGGCGCTTTGCCTTCCTCTTTGTTCTGCCCGCAGTCCTTCTGGTTCTGGTGTTCCGGATCATACCCCTGATCTGGGGCTTCTTTATTTCGCTCACCGACTGGAGCGGGCTGGGCGAGGCCGAGTTCATCGGCATCGACAATTACGCGGCCATGGCCCGCGATCCCAATTTCCAGGACTCGATGGTCAACACCTTCGTCCTGCTGGCCACCCTGCCGGTCTGGATCATGCTGCCCATGCTCCTGGCCATCCTGATCCATCAGGGCGTGCCCGGCGGCAAGCTGTTCCGCGCGGTCTACTTCTTCCCCGCCGTGCTCTCGAGCGTCATCGTGGGTTCGATCTTCAACGTGGTCCTGCGGTTCGACGGCTCGTTCAACGCGCTTTTGGGCATGGTGGGCATCGATGCGGTGGACTGGCTGGGCAATTCCAGCACCGCGCTCTTTTCCCTGATCGGGGTGCAGCTCTGGGCCACCTTCGGGATGAGCCTTCTGATCTTTCTCGCCGGGCTTTCCACCGTATCCAAGGAAATGCTCGAGGCCGCCCGGCTCGACGGGGCAAAGCTCTGGCAGATCTGGATCTTCGTGGTCATCCCCTCGCTGCGCCCGATCATCGAGTTCGTTGCCGTGGTCACCACCATCGGCGTGCTCACCAACATGTTCGGGCTCATCTACGTTCTGACCGCCGGCGGCCCGGGCACCGCCACCACGCTGCCTGAATTCCTCATCTGGCTCGAGCAGGGCCGGCTCAACCGTCCCGGCTATGCGGCGGCGATCTCGATGGTGCTCTTCGCCTTCATGGGCGGCATTGCCTACCTGCAGATCCGCATCATGTCGCGCAACGCCAACATCTAGGAGGACGCATCATGGCGACTGCCGGCAAGAAGGAAAAACGCGTCCTCTGGATCATCTCGATCCCCATGGCCATTCTCGCGCTCTCATGCGTCTATCCGGTCTATTTCGCGCTCAACAATGCGCTCAAGGACAACCGGGGCTATATCCTTGACCGCTTCGGGCTCGTCCAGAACCCCACCTTCGACAATTTCGTCCAGGCCTGGACCCGGTCCAATCTCGACACCTATTTCCTCAACTCGGTGGTCACCACCGTGGGGGCGGTGGCGCTGTTGCTGGTGGTTTCCTCGCTGGCGGGTTTCGCGCTGGCGGTCCTGCGCTTTCCCATGCGCCGGCTGATCTTCATCGTCATCCTCGCCTCGCTGATGATCCCGGTGCAGGTGGTGCTGGTGCCGTTCTACCAGACCATCATCGGGCTGGGCCTGCTGAACACCCGGACCGGGCTGATCATCTCCTACACCGCGTTCTTCCTGCCCTTCTCGGTCTATCTCATGACCTCGTTTTACGCCGGCCTGCCGCGCGAACTGGTGGAAGCGGCCAGGATCGACGGCGCCAAACTGATCCAGGTCTGGTGGTACGTCATGGTCCCCATGGGCCGGCCCGCGCTCATCACGCTGGGGATCCTCAACACGCTCTATTGCTGGAACGACGTGCTCATCTCCCTGCTCGTTCTCCAGGACCAGCGCACCCTCATGGTCGGCATTGCAGCGCTCCGGGGCGAATACACCACCAATGTGCCGCTTTTGTCGGCTGGCATCGTGCTTGCCGCGGCGCCCATCGTCATCCTCTACATCATCTTCCAGCGCCAGATCGTTTCGGGTATCGCGGTCGGTGCGGTCAAAGGCTAACCAGGCAGATTTCATGGCTCAGATCGAACTCAAGGACGTCCGCAAATCCTACGGGGCGACCGATGTCATCCACGGGATTTCGCTCGAGATCGAGCAGGGCGAATTCGTCGTCTTCGTGGGGCCCTCGGGCTGCGGGAAATCCACCCTGTTGCGCATGATCGCCGGGCTCGAGGAAATCTCGGACGGCGATCTCGAGATCGGCGGCAAGCGCATGAACGACGAGGAGCCGTCCGACCGCGGGGTCGCGATGGTCTTCCAGTCCTACGCGCTCTATCCCCATATGAGCGTCGCCGACAACATGAGCTTCGGGCTGCGCATGACCGGGCGCCCCAAGGACGAGATCGCCGAAAAGGTCTCGCGCGCCGCCTCCATCCTCCAGCTCGAGGAATTGCTCGCGCGCAAGCCCGCCCAGCTCTCGGGCGGCCAGCGCCAGCGGGTGGCCATCGGCCGCGCCATCGTGCGCAATCCCGATGTCTTCCTGTTTGACGAACCGCTCTCGAACCTCGATGCCGAATTGCGCGTCCAGATGCGCGTGGAGATCGCCAAGCTCCACAACACGCTCGCCAACACCATGATCTACGTCACCCACGACCAGACCGAGGCCATGACCTTGGCCGACCGGATCGTGGTGCTGCGCGCCGGCATCGTCGAGCAGGTGGGCACCCCGCTCGAACTCTACGAAAACCCGGACAACGCCTTCGTCGCCGGCTTCATCGGCTCGCCCCGCATGAATTTCGCCAGGGCCAAGGTCACCGGCCCGCGCGCGATCGAGGTGGCCGGCGTCGCGATCGCGCTCCCCGATCTCGCCACCGAACTTGCAACCGGCACCGAGGTCAGCTTCGGCATCCGGCCCGAGCATCTGCACGCCGAAACCGGCGTCGAGCTGCCCATCACCGTGGACGTTGCCGAGCAGCTCGGCTCGACCACCTATGTCCATGGCACGCTGGCGACGGGCGAGGTCGTGATCGCCGAACGCCGCGGCACCGCGCCAAGGCCCCGCGATACCGTGCTGCTGCATTTCGATCCCCGACACGCGCGTCTTTTCGACGCCGACGGCATGCGGATCCGCTGAGATGGTCCGCCGCATGGGCATGGTGATTGCCGTTCGTCCCGAAAAGCTGGACGAATACAAGCGCCTGCACGCCCAACCCTGGCCCGAGATGAACGCCGCCCTCTCGGCGGCCCACATCACCAATTATTCGATCTACCTGCGCGAGCCGGAAAATCTCCTGTTCGGCTATTGGGAATATCGCGGCACCGACTACGAGGCCGACATGGCCCGGCTCGGCGCGCTGGAGGTCACCCGCCGCTGGCTCGCCCTGACCGATCCCTGCCAGTCCCGGCTCGGCACCGCCGGCGAGGGCGAATGGTGGAGCCCTCTCGAGGAAGTCTTCCACCTGGACTGAGTGGCGCAAAATCCCGCGCCCATCGGTCCCGGGGGTACGGCCTCAACGGCGACCCCTGAGCGGCCCACCCCAGCTCCTGCAATGGCCGGACAAGCCCCTAAAGCTCGGGAATGTTCTCCCGGAAGATCGCCTGCACCCGCACCGCCAGCGCGCTCCAGGGCTCACCCTTGACCGAGCGCACCAGTTGCGCCAGCGCTTCGCGCGCCTGCACCCGCGGGTTCTGGTCGATCACCACGTCCATGGTGCGGTTGAGCAGGAACCCCTTGGTGTGCTCGGTCAGGTCGTGCCCCACAAAGATCACCCGCCGGGCCCGCCCGGTTTCCTCCAGCGCCCGGGCGATGCCGCGATTGCCCGCGCCGATATTGTAGATCGCATCGACGTCCGGGTGGGCCTCGAACATGGCCATGGCCGCTGCATGGGCCCGGGAATCGTCGTCGCGCACTTCCGTGGAATCGAGAATGCCGATGGTGGGAAAATCCTCGGCCAGCACATGGCGAAAGCCCATCTCGCGCTCCTCGTGCCCGCGATAGGAGAGCGAACCGGCAAACAGCGCCACCCGGTGGTGGCCCGGCCCCAGCAGCCGGCCCACGAGATAGCCCGCCAGCCGGCCCGCCGAGCGGTTGTCGATCCCCACATAGCCCGCCCTCGGCACATGGTGGATGTCGGACACCAGCGTGATCACCGCACTGCCGCGCAGGGCCAGCGCCCGCATCGCCTCGCGCACCGTCGGGTGGTCGATCGCCACCACCGCCACGCCCTGGTCGGGGGCGCCGAACTCGGCGAGCTTGGCGGCGAGGGAATCGGGGTCGAACCCCTCGATCGAATGGATCGTCACCCGCGCCTCGGGGTGAAGCGCGCTGAGCTGCTCGATATGGCGCGCCAACTCGCGCATGAAACTGTTGGTCCCCGCCGGCAGCACCATTTCGAGCCGGCACACCGGGACGATGGGCTGCGCCGGGCTCTCGGCGCCATCGATATAGCCCAGCCGGGCCGCGGCTGTGCGCACCGCGTCGCGGGTGCGCGCGCGCACGCCGGGCCGGTCGTTGAGCACCCGGTCCACCGTGGCGCTGGAAACCCCGGCCTCCCGGGCGATGTCGGTCAGTCGCGCGCGTCCCATGCGGCCCCTTTCACGTCCCGATTCGGCGGGCTCCAATTCTCTCGTGTCCTGTGTAGCGCGAACCTTTGATGATGTAAAATGATGTGTTTGCCCGTGTGCGCATCGTCGTGATGCATGCGTGCCCCGAGCGCGCTCTGTTGCCGCGAAAGCCCAGAAAATCCGGGCGTTTTGACGAGGCAACAAGCCGGTTCTGAAGCAATAACCATCATAATGAGGTGTTGACGTAGCCAATCCCATCAAATATGACCGCAAAAAATGAGTAAAAATGATGTCTATGGCCATCAGGCGCATCTGGCATCGCAACGGGAAGAGGCAGGAGCTATGGGAGGACGGGTCACCCGCTCACTGGCGCAGGTGTTCAGCCATCGCGAGGCGTCGATCGCCCTGATGATCCTGATCCTGTTCGTGGCGCTGTCGTTCGCCAACGAATATTTCCTCAGTTCGCGCAATCTGCTCAATGTGGGCCGGCAGGCCTCGGTGGTCGCCATCGTGGCGCTCGGCCAGGCGCTGGTCATCATTTCGCGCGGCCTCGATCTTTCGGTGGGCTCCACCCTGGGGCTGTCGGCGGTCTCCTCGGCCTATGTCGCCTCGGTCACCGGCAGCCAGGAGCTGGCGCTGGCCGCCGGGCTGGGCGCGGGCCTCGTGGTCGGCGTGCTCAACGGCCTGATGGTCACCCGCATCAATATCAACCCGTTCATCGCCACCCTCGGCATGCTCTCGGTCGCACGCGGGGTGGCGCTGCTCATGACCGGCGGCATTCCCATTCCCTATACCGGCTGGGCCCAGTGGCTGGGCGCCGGGCGCATCGGGGACGTGCCGTTCTCGCTCATTCTCCTGATCGTGCTGGTGGTGGTCTTTCACATCTTCGCCACCCGCACCCGGATCGGGCGCAACGTCTATGCCATCGGCGACAATCCCAAGGCCGCGCGCCTTGCCGGCATCAACATCGAGGGGACGCGCCTTCTGGTCTATGCCCTGTGCGGCATGCTGGCCGGGCTCGGCGGCATCATCCTTGCGGGCAATCTGGCCAGTGCCAGCCCCGATCTGGGGCGCGGCTACGAGCTCGACGTCATCGCCGCGGTCATTCTGGGCGGCGCTGCGCTCAGCGGCGGGCGGGGCACCATGTACGGGGTGCTTCTGGGCGCCCTGCTGATGGCGCTTTTGTCCAACGCTTTCGTTCTCCTCGGCATCTCCTCGCACTGGCAGGTGGTGGCCAAGGGTCTCGTGATCATTCTCGCGGTCGGCATCGATGGATTGCGGCGCGGACGTGAGGACTGATTGCGTCCCCCCGAAACGAGGGACGCATCAACCGATAATGCTTGAGTGGAGGAACCAATGAGCATTCTAGACAAGCGCACGGTCATGATGGGTGTGGCCACCGGCGTCCTCGCGATGGGCCTTGGCCTTCCCGCGACCGCCCAGGAGCTGCCCGAGGGCGCCACGGTCGAGGCGGTGGAAAACACCGAGGGCCCGATCCGCATCGCCTTCATGGCCTTCCAGAACAACCCGTTCTGGACCCCGGTCACCGAGGGTGCCGAGGCGGCCCGCGAATACCTCGCCGATTTCGACGTCACGGTCGACTATATCGACATGGGCGACAACATGTCCGCCGAGGCGGTCATCGCCAGCGTGGAATCGGCCATCGCCCAGCAGTATGACGGCATCGTCACCGTACCCGTCTTCGATGGCACCGAGCGCATCATCAACGAGGCGGTCGCCGAGGGCATCCCGGTCGTCAACATCATCGCGGAGGGCTCCCAGCCGTCCGATCGCCTGTTCTTCATGGGACAGGATGCCACCGCGGCGGGCGCCCAGCTCGGCGAATTCATGGCCGGGGAGATGGAAGGCGACGGCAAGCTCGGCGTCATCACGGGACTGTTCGGTGCCACCCAGCACAGCCAGCGCATGAACGGCGCGCTCGACTATCTCGCGGAAAACCACCCCGAGATCGAGATCATCGGCCCGTTCGAGAACCAGGACGCCGCCGAGACGGCCTATTCGCTGGTCCAGGACATGTACACCGCCAACAACGACCTCGAGATGGTCTATGTCACCGCCGGCGGTCCGTTCGGCGCGGCAAAGGCGATCCAGGATCTGGGACTGACCGGTGAGGTCGGCGTCGTGGGCTTCGATCACACGCCCGAGAACACGACCTATATCGACTCCGGTGAAATGGCCGCCCTGATCGACCAGGCGCCCTTCCAGCAGGCCTTCGACGCCACCGTGATGCTCTACAACCACCTCGTCACCGGCGAGGGTTTCGAGAGCGATTACATCCCCGTCGAGGGCAACATCCTGACGCCCGACGGCATGCTCTAGAGCGTTTCCAGGAAAAGTGAAAACACTTTTCCGGTTCGGAAACGCGACAGATCAAACAGTTAGAGCTCCTGTTCTGATCCGATCAGAACTGGATATGCTCTAACCGTTTCGATCCGCACGTGATCCCCCGGCCCCTGATCGGGCCGGGGCTGCAAGACAAAGAAACCCGGAGCCGATCGTGTCCGATCTTCTGCTCGAGCTGCGCGCCATCGAAAAATCCTTCGGCAGCGTCCATGTGCTCCATGGCGTCGATCTCGACGTGCGCCGGGGCGAGGTCATCGGGCTGATCGGGGAAAACGGCGCCGGCAAGTCCACGCTCATGAACATCGTGGCGGGCACGCTCGCCCCCAGCGCGGGAACCATGGCCTTCGAGGGCCGGCCCGCCCAGCTCCGCTCGGTCCGCGATGGCCGGGCCATCGGCATCAGCTTCGTGCATCAGGAACTCTCCACGGTCGGCGCGCTTTCGATCGCGGAAAACATCTTTCTGGGCGACTACCGCGCCGGACCCGGCGGTTTCGTCAATTACAAGGCCATCCGCACCGAGGCGGCCCAGGTGCTCGAGCGGGTGGGCCTGGGCCATATCGACCCACGCACCGAACTGGGGCGCCTGCGCACCGGCGAGCAGCAATTGATCGAGATCGCCAAGGCCATCGTGGAAAAGCCCAGGCTTCTCATTCTCGACGAGCCCACCTCCTCGCTCACCCCCTTTGAAGCCGAGCGCCTGTTCGCGCTCATGAAGGAGCTGAGCGACCAGGGCACGGGCCTCATCCTCATCACCCACCGGCTCGAGGAAGCGCTGGCCAATTGCAGCCGCATCGTTGTCCTGCGCGACGGCAGGCTGATCAGCGACCGCGCGTCGGCGACAACCGGCCGCGAGCAGCTCATCCACGACATGGTGGGCAAGGAAGCCACCTTCACCTATCGCGGCGGGGAGCGCGGGCCCGGCGAGGTCCGGCTCAAGGTCGAGGGCCTGAAAGACAAGGGCTTTCTCGCGCCCATCGATCTCGAGGTCCGGGCCGGCGAGGTCGTGGGCCTCTTTGGTCTGGTGGGCGCCGGACGCACCGAATTTCTCGAAACCCTTTACGGCGCCCGGCCCCGCACCGCCGGCTCGGTCACGCTCGACGGCGCACCCGTCGCCATCTCCGAGGTCACCGACGCGGTCAAGGCGGGGCTCTTCATGCTGCCAGAGGGCCGCAAGAGCCGGGGGATCCTGCCCACCCATTCGGTCGAGCGCAACATCTCGATCTCCCATCTGGGCCAGTTGGCCCGCCATGGCTTCGTGCCCGGCGGCGCCGAGCGCGAGGCCGCGGCCCGGCGCGCTGAAACCCTCAACATCAAGATGGGCTCGATCCGCCAGCCCATCACCAGCCTTTCGGGCGGCAACCAGCAAAAGGCCCTGTTCGGCCGCGCCCTTCTGGCCGATCCGCGCATCCTTTTGCTCGACGAGCCCACCCACGGGGTGGACGTGGGCGCCAAATCGGAAATCTACGACATCATCCACGGCCTGGCCGACCAGGGGCTGGGCATCATCGTCGCCTCATCCGAGTTGCCCGAGATCATGGCGCTGGCCGACCGTTGCGTGGTCTTTGCCGGGGGCCGGATCGCCGGCATCCTTTCGCGCGACCAGATGAGCGACGACGCCATCCTCGAGCTCGCCTTCTCACTCGAAGCGGACGCGCCAGGCACCGGGAAAGCTCCCGCCTATGCCCGCTAGAACCCCCATCCTTTCCCCATCGATCCATCCGGGAGACGCAAGCTCATGGTGACCCTTTACGGCCAGACCCTCACCCGGCGCGAGATCGCCGAACGCAGCGGCTCTCTTGGCCAGTTCGCGGGCGTGCGCCTGATGGAGCTCTCCGACGGGGTCGAGCGCGGCATCCGCATGCTCGAATTCCGTTCGGGCACCGGCCTGCGCTTCACCGTCTTGGTCGATCGCGCCATGGACATCGCCGATTGCGAGTATCGCGGCCAGGCCATCGGCTGGCATTCCCCCGCCGGCTTTCGCCATCCGTCCCTGCACGAATACGAGGGCGAGGGCGGGCTCGCCTGGGCGCGCTCGTTCTCGGGTCTCATGGTCACCTGCGGGCTCGACCATATCCTCTTCATGAACGAGGTGCCCGCCGACACCTATGTCTACGGCCCCAAACAGACCGTCAGCCATTCGCTGCATGGGCGTGTGGGCACCATCCCGGCCCGGCTTTCGGGCTATGGCGAACGGTGGGACGGGGACCGCTGCATCCTCTGGGCCGAAGGCATCGTCCAGCAATCGGCCGTCTTTGGCGAGGATCTGCACCTTGTCCGGCGCATCGAGATCGAGATGGGCACCAACGACATCCGGCTCACCGACCGGGTGGTCAATCACGGGTTCTACCGGACCCCGCACATGTACTGCTACCACATCAACGTCTCCTACCCGCTGCTCGACGAGGGCGCGCGCTACCTCGCGCCGATCGAGGAGGTGGTCTGGGCCGCCCATGCGGGCGAGGATTACCAGCGTCAGGGCGTGGGCTACCGCACCGCGCCCGCGCCACAGACCGATTTCCACGAACAGGTCTGGCAGCACGAACTTGTCGCCGACCCCGATGGCGAGGTCTCGGTGGCCCTGGTCAACGACCGGATCGGGCTGGGCTTTGAGGTGGTCACCCGCAAGGACCAGTTCCCCTGCCTTTACGAGTGGCAGAACTACCAGGCCGGCCAGTATGCGCTGGGCATCGAGCCCGCGACCCATCACGTCCTGGGCAATCTCGCGGCCCGCGAGCGCGGCGAGATGATCTGGCTCGCCCATGGCGAGGAGCGCCGCTACGACACGGTCATGCGCATCCTGCCCGACACTGCGGCGATCGCCGACGCCGAAGCCCGCATCCGCGCGGTCTCGGGCCAGCCCGATGAGGATTATCCCGAACCCTCGGGAAATCACCGCCCCCTCGGCCCGGGGAGCGCATGACCATGAAGGACCGCTTTGCCTCCATCGAGGGCCGCACCATCCTTTACACCGGCGCCGCCGGCGGGCTCGGCCTGCCCACCGTCCTTGAAATGCTCGATCAGGGCGCCCGCATCGTGGTGCTCGACAACGATCCCGACAAGATCGAGGCGCTCCAAAGCGCCGCGGGGCCCGCTGCCGGCCTCACCATCGCGCGCTGCGACCTCTCCGATCTCTCCGGCCTCGCCGCCACGCTCTCGGACCTTTCAGACAAGGTCGGCGGGTTCGACGCGGTCATCAACAACGCCGCGATCTATCCTGCCAAACCCTTCGAGGACTTCACCATCGAGGAAATCCAGGCGGTCCAGCGCATCAACGTCGATTCCGGCATCGTCTGCGTCCAGGCGGCGCTGCCCACCATGAAGGCGCGCGGCTGGGGCCGGATCATCAACATCTCCTCGATCACCTTTTCGGGCGGCTGGGAGAACCTCACCCCCTACGTGCAGTCCAAGGGCGCGCTGATCGCGCTGGCCCGGTCCTGGGCCCGCGAGTTCGGCAAATACGGGATCACCGCCAACGCCGTCTCCCCGGGCGCTTTCCCCACCGACGCCGAAAAGATCCACGCCGACCCCGAAGGCTATGCGCGCTTCGTGCTCGACCATCAGGCGATCAAGCGTCGCGGCACGCCCCGGGACATGGCCGGCGTGCTCATGTTCCTCGTTTCGGACGCCTCGGGCTTTGTCACCGGCCAGACCATCAATGTCGATGGCGGCTGGGTCATGACCTGACCAACACCGCCCGCGCCCCGGTCCCCGGCCGGCGGGCGCGGACCCCAACCGCTTTTCTACCTGGAGATAATTTCGACATGGGCATTCTGTCCGGCTACCGCGTTCTCGACTGCTCCATCGCCATGGCGGGCCCGTTCGCGGCCCAGCGGCTGGGGGATATGGGCGCCGATGTGATCAAGGTCGAGCCCACGGGCGGCGAATGGCAGCGCCACAACGCCGCCGGCGGCTGCGAGGGCAACCAGATCAACGTCTCGTTCCTCTCGCTCAACCGCAACAAGCGCTCGCTCGCGGTCGATCTCAAATCCGAGGAGGGCAGGGCGGTCCTGCTCGATCTGGTCAAATCCTCGGACGTCTTTCTCCAGAACTATCGCCCCGGCGTCGCAAAGCGCCTCGGTGTGGATTACGAGACGCTCTCGGCCATCAATCCCAAACTCGTCTATGTCTCGATGTCGGGCTATGGCGAGGACGGGCCCTATGCCATGCGCCCGGGCCAGGATCTGCTGCTCCAGGCCATGTCCGGCGCCATGCTGTCGGCGGGCCGGGAAGGGGAGGCGCCGACCCCCGCCGGCCAGTATCTGGTCGATGCCATCACCGCCTATACCGCGTTCGAGGGCGCGCTGGCGGCCCTGCTGCATCGGGAGCGGACCGGGGAGGGCCAATTGGTCAAGGTCAACATGCTCGATGCCATCGCGACCATCCAGATGCAGGAGCTCTCGATCTTCACGGTCGGCAAAAAGCCCCAGCAGCGCTCGGCCGAACCCCATGCCCACGTCTATATCCGCGCGCCCTATGGCGCGTTCGCGACCGCGGATGGCTATATCGCCATCGCCATGCCCAGCCTGAAACCCTTCGGGGAAGTGATCGGGGAGCCGAGCTTTCTCGAAATGAACGACACCACCGATCCCTGGACCCATCGCGACGCCATCTATGCGCGCACCTCCGATCGCCTCAAGACCCGCACATCGGCGCAATGGCTTGAGCTTTTGGGCGCTGCCGGCATCTGGTGCGGCCCGGTCTATGGCTATGAGGAACTTCTGGCCGACCCCCAGATCGCCCATAACGGCACGTTCATCGAATACGACCATCCCACCGAAGGCCACGTCAAGGCGCCGGGTTTTCCCATCAGCTTTTCCAAATCCCCCTCCGAGCTGCGCTTCGGCGCGCCGCTCGCCGGCCAGCACAGCCGCGAGGTTCTAGCCGAGCTCGGCTATGACGAGGCCCGCATCGCCGCCCTCGAAGCGGCGGGTGCCGTCGCCTCGACCGATGCCGGACGCTGAAAGGATCGCAGAAAATGACCGACGACATCCTCTTTGAGGTCGATGGCCCCATCGCCACCCTCACGCTCAACCGCCCCGCCAAGCTCAACGCGGTCACCCCCCGGATGGCCGCCCGCATCGAGGAGGCAATCGCCGACGTCAATGCCAGCGAAACCATCAGGGTGCTGATCTTCACCGGCGCGGGCGAAAGGGCCTTTTGCGCGGGTTCCGACATCACCACCCTCGATGCCTATGAGACCCCATGGCAGTTCCGCAATCGCAGCGATTATTGCGATGCGGTGCGCGGGCTCGCCAAGCCCTCGATCGCCGCGGTCAATGGCTATGCCTTTGGTGGCGGGCTGGAAACCGCCATGTCCTGCGATATCCGCATCGCCTCGGACAACGCCAGGTTCGCCGCTCCGGAAATCAAGCTCGGCTGGATCGGCGGCGGCGGCATGGCCGCGCACCTGTTCAATTCCATCGGCGCCTCCAACGCCGCGCTCATGCTCATGACCGGCGATCCCATCGATGCGGCAAAGGCCGAGCACTGGGGTCTGGTCAGCGAGGTGGTCGCCCAACCCGATCTGATGGCCCGCGCCCGCGAGATCGCCACGGCCATCGCCGCCCGCGCGCCCATTGCGGCGGAAACCGCCAAGGCCAACCTCAAGGCCGCCGCCTCCATGCCGCTCGACGAAGCCATCCGCTACGAGCGCGACCTCCAGACCATCTGCTTTGCCACCCAGGACGCCGCCGAAGGCCGCGCCGCCTTCCGCGAAAAACGCCAACCCGTCTTCCACCGCCGCTGATCGGCCCCGCCACCGCCCACCCAACCCCACCCTCGCTGCCCCGGCCCCCGAGCCGGGGCCAATCAGCCCTGTCCCAGGCGCCGGTGCGCGCGAAGAGCCCGACCTGCCAGCCGAGCACAAAAAAGGGCGGCCCCGCAGGACCGCCCTCATCATTTCGCGCACCCTTGCCGATCACTCCCCGTAGGGCACCCAGATGTTCTTGACCTGGGTGGCGTGGCGCAGGAACGCGCGTCCCTGGCTCTGGGCGGGATCGGACCAGTCCATCGCGTCCCCGTCGCCGGACCAGCAGGCCTTGAGATTGCCCGCCGTGCCCTTCTCGAACCCGGCCAGCCCGTCGGCGGCGCCGAAATACCAGACCGCCGTGATGTCGTCATGCTCGCCCAGCGTCGTGGCGAGCGCTGCGCTCTCGCCGGTGACGATGTTGACCACGCCCCCCGGCACGTCCGAGGTGTCGAGCACCTGGTAGAGATCGGTGGCCGAGAGCGGATGGGCCGCCGAGGGCACCGCGATCACCCGGTTGCCCATGGCGATTGCCGGGGCGACGAGCGAGACGAACCCCAGCAGCGGCGCTACGCTCGGGCACACGATGCCCATGACCCCGAAGGGCTCGTTCATCGCCAGCGTCACATGCCGCGAAACCGTGGAATGGACCTGCCCGTCATACTTGTCCGCATAGGCCGCATAATACGAGATGCGCCGCACCGACAGATCGACCTCTTCCTCGGCCTTCTTGCGCCCACCCCCGGCCATGGCCTGCAGCCGGTCGGCGAACTCGCCGCGCCGCGCGTCGAGGTTTTCCGCAAGATAATAGAGCACCTGCGCCCGGGCGTGCCCGCTGGTGCCCGACCAGCCTGTCGCCTTGTGCGCCGCTTCCACTGCGTTGCGGATGTCCTTGCGGTTGCCCAGACCCGCCTGGCCGACCACCGCCCCGTCCGCGCCGCGCACGGTGTAGCTGTAGCCCGAATCGGGCCGGGCCTGCTTGCCGCCCACATAGAGCTTGGGCGTGCGGTCTATCCGGGGCAGGCCCGCATCGCTGACCGCCTCGGCGATCGCGGGCGCGGCGCTGAAGTCGGGGACGGCGAGCTTGGGGGCCTTGCCCTTGGGCGCAACCGGCTTGAGGTATTCGAACATGCCCTCCCGGCCGCCCTCGCGCCCGAACCCGCTCTCCTTGTAGCCCCCGAACCCGGCGGCGGCGTCGAACATGTTGGTGGAATTGACCCACACAACCCCCGCCTGGAGCTTGGCCGAGGTCTCGAGCGCCACGTTGATGTTTTCCGACCAGATCGAGGCCGCCAGCCCGTAGCGGGAATTGTTGGCGAGCTTGATCGCCTCGTCATGGGTCCGGAAGACGATGGTCACCAGCACCGGCCCGAAGATCTCCTCCTGGGCGACGGTCGAGGCCGGCGCCACATTGGCCAGCACCGTGGGCGGATAATAGAGCCCGGTGTCGGGCACCGCGGTCTTGGGCTGGATGCAGTCCGCACCCTCCCTGCAGCCGATCGCCACCAGCTCGCGGATGCGCTCGAGCTGCACCTTGTCCACGATCGCCCCGATATCGGTGGCCTTGTCGAGCGGATCGCCGACCCGCAGGGTCTCCATCCGGCGGCGCAGCTTGGCGTGGAACGCGTCTGAAACCGCCTCGTGGACCAAAAGCCGCGAGCCCGCGCAGCACACCTGCCCCTGGTTGAACCAGATCGCGTCCACCACGCCTTCGACGGCGCTGTCGAGATCGGCGTCGTCAAAGACGATGAAGGGCGATTTGCCCCCCAGCTCGAGCGAGAGCGCCTTGCCCGTGCCCGCCGTCGCCCGGCGGATGATCCGGCCCACTTCGGTCGAGCCGGTGAACGCGATCTTGTCGATCCCCTTGTGCGCCACGATCGCTTCCCCGGTCGCCCCGTCACCGGTGACGATGTTGACCACGCCCGCAGGCAGCCCCGCTTCCGAGCACAGCTCGGCAAAGGCGATGGCCGTGAGCGGCGTATATTCGGCCGGCTTGAGAACCACGGTGTTGCCCGCGGCCAGCGCCGGTGCGATCTTCCAGGCCAGCATCAGGAGCGGGAAGTTCCAGGGAATGATCTGCCCGCACACCCCCACCGCGCCGTGCCCGGCAAATTCGGTCTCGGCCAGTTCCGCCCAGCCCGCGTGATGGTAGAAATGGCGCGCGACCAGCGGAATGTCGAGGTCGCGGCTTTCCCGGATCGGCTTGCCGTTGTCCATGGATTCGAGCACGGCAAAGAACCGCGCCCGCTTCTGGATCAGCCGCGCGATCGCGTATAGATGCCGGGCCCGCACATGTCCGGGCAGGGCCGACCATTTGCCGAGCGCCTTGCGCGCGGCGGCGACGGCGGTGTCCACGTCCTTGGCCGAGCCCTGCGCCACGCTGGCGAGCACTTCGCCATTGGCGGGGTTGCGCACCTCGAAATGGCTCTCGGCTTCCGGCGCGACGAAGGCGCCGCCGATGAAGTGGGAGAACTTTGCGCCCCGCTGTGCGAGCCATGCGCGCACGGGGGCGTCGGTCTCGGGGGCCGGGCCGTAGTCCATGGTCCTGAAGATGTCCTTTACCTGAGGCATTGGCCGGTTCCTTTGGAGGGCTTCCGCATTGGGGAAGCGCGATCGGTTCGAAAATCCTGGAGCGCCTGTTCCGACCCTGTCGGAACGGGACGGGCTCTAGGCGAGCGGGTGGCGCACGGACGAGGAGTACCGCCCGGTGATGAAATGTTCGAGCTGGCGTTCGATGTCGCCCAGCAGCGAGCTGGCCCCGATCCGGAAGAGGTCCGGCTCGAGCCAGCGATTGCCCAGCTCCTCCTTCATCAGGAACTGCCAGGCCAGCGCGTCCTTTGCGGCCTTGAGCCCGCCGGCGGGCTTGAACCCGATCAGATAGCCGGTGCGATCATGGTAATCGCGCAGCGCCCGGACCATCACCAGCGAGACGGGCAGGGTGGCGTTCACATCCTCCTTGCCCGTGGAGGTCTTGATGAAATCGGCGCCGGCCATCATCGCGACCATCGAGGCCTTGTAGACATTGCGCAGTGTCTTGAGGTCGCCCGTTGCCAGAATGGCTTTGAGATGCGCGGGCCCGCACGCTTCGCGCATGGCGGCCACCTCGTCGTAAAGCGCCTCCCAGTTCTGCTCGAGCACGTGGGACCGGGTGATCACGATGTCGATCTCGGCGGCCCCTTCGGCCACCGCATAGCGGATTTCCTCGAGCCGCAGGTTGAGCGGCATCAGCCCGGCGGGAAACCCGGTCGCCACCGACGCCACGGGAATTCCTGACCCCTTGAGCGCCTCGACGGCAGGCCGCACCATGGTGGGATAGACGCACACCGCGCCGGTGGTGATCGGCGCGTCCAGCCCCAGCGCTTCGATCAGATCGGCCCTGACCGGCATCCTCGCCTTGGCGCACAGCCTTTTGACCCGCTCTGCGGTGTCGTCGCCCGCGAGCGTGGTGAGATCGATGCAGGTGATGGCTTTGAGGAGCCACGCGGCCTGCCACTCCTTCTTGACCGTGCGCCGGGTCGCCATGGTGGCCGCCCGCCGCTCGACCCCGGTCAGGTTCACCCGCGCATTCTCGAACCAGTCCGGTTTCAGCGCCATGCCGGGGTTGCGCTCGGGGTGGGCGGGGGCGCTGGTTGCGCCCGCCGTCTCGCCGCCGCGCAGCGTGAAGACTTTTTCAGAGGACATGGTCGTTCTCCAGAATGAAGGAGGCCGTCGCCTCGTCGGCGATCAGCACGTTGATATAGCCTGCGCGCACGGCCGCATTGGCCACCGCGTGTTTCGATTGCCCGCAGCACACCCCGATCGAGAGCTCCTTTTCGCGCAACCGCTCGGGCCCCAGCCCGATGGTGCGCGCGTCGAGCTCGGGGTCCACGATTCTGCCCTTCGCGTCGATCACCCGCCCCAGGATGTCGCCCACCGCCCCGCGCCCGCGCAATTCGAGCACGAACTGGGTGTCGAAATACCCAGATTCCACCAGCACCGAACTGACCAGCATGCCCCCCAGCCCGAAGCAGGCGATGGGCGCGTTGGCGGCCTTTTCGAGCACGGTGGAGATCACCGCGTCTTCCTCGATCGCCCGGCGCGTTGCCGCCTTGCCCATGATCGCGGGCACCGGCAAAAGCAGCGCCGAGCCGCGCCCGGTGGTGGCGAAGCGCTCGGCCACGTTGCTGCTGGGCGCGGCGACGGATCGCAGATGGGTGGCGCCGTTGAGCAGCACCACTTCCACCCCGTCGGCCCAGCCATCGGCCAGTTGCCCGGCCACCGCCGCCATCGTCCGGCCCCAGGACACCCCGATCAGCCGCGGGTTGGGGTTGAGGCCCCCGAGGTAATCGGCCGCCGCGTGCGCCACCCAGTCGAGCATGGCGTCGTCCTCGGCCTGGGCCGATACGATCACCGCGTCGGCCAGCCCGAATTCCTTTTGCAGCCTGGCCTCGAGGTCGGGCCGGCGCGCCGCGCGCGGCACGATCTCGATGCGCACGATCCCCGTGTCGCGCGCATCGCGCAGCAGCCGGGCCACCTGGAAGCGGTTGAGCCCCAGCATGCGGCCCACTTCGGCCTGGGTGTGCTCGAGGTCGTAGTAGAGCTTGGCGGCCCGCACCATCAGGCCCTCGCGCTGATCGGTCGACAGGCCGCGCAATTGCTGGTCCTGCCCTCCCTGATCGAGCGCGTTCGGCTTGCGGTCCATGGCCACCTCCCTTTTGGTCTTTGTCAGGCCCTGAAGATCACCTTGGAGAACGGCTGGTTGCGCGTCCGGAAGCTCTCGAACATGGCCGGCAGTTCATCCAGGTCCAGATCGTGTGATATCATGAATTCCCACTTGAGTTCACCCGAGCCCAGCTTTTCGAGCGCCACGGTCCACTGCTTGCCCGGGAACGGCGCGGCGAACGAATTCCAGGCCCCGTGCAGGGAAATCTCCTGGCGCAGCAGATGGTTGTAGGTCGCCTGGCTCCAGGTGACGTCGGTCGTGGGAATGCCGATAAAGACCGCATGCCCGCCCGGGCCCGCAAGCTGGACGGCCGTGTTCTGGGCCGAAGGATGCCCCACCGCCTCGACCACCGTGTCGCAGGGATAGGCCTTGGCCTCCTGCCAGGTGTCGGCAAGGAAGGTGTGGGTCGCGCCTGCCTGGCGGGCGAGTTCCAGCTTGTCTTCCGAGATGTCGATGGCCACCACTTCGCTGGCGCCCATGATCTTGAACCACTGGATGGCAAACAGCCCGATCGGCCCGCAGCCCACCACGCCGCCGCGCTGCCCGGCGGTCACCGGCGCCTTCCAGATCGCATGGAGCGCGATCGAGGCGGGGTCGGTCATCGCCACGGCCCTGGGGTCGAGCCCCTGGGGGGTCTTGAGCAGATTGGTCTTTGGCACCAGCACATATTCGGCATAGGCCCCGTCCCGTCGGCTGCCGAAATAGGAATAGTCCCGGCAGCGCGAAAAATTGCCCGTCAGGCACTGGTCGCATTCAAAGCACGGGATCATCGGGGGCACGGCGACCAGTTCGCCGACCGCGAACCCTTCGATTCCCTCGCCCAGCTCGGTGATGTGGCCGGAAAATTCATGGCCCACCACCAGCGGCATGCGGTGCGCGCCTTTCTCGAGGACGCGCGGCAAATCCGAGCCGCAGACCCCGCAGGCCGCGACCCTGACCAGAGCGTGGCCCGGCTTGATCACGGGCTTCTCGACGTTCTCGATCCGGACGTCGCCCGGGGAATGCAGTACTGCGGCGCGCACTCTGGCCTCCTGTGCATTAAGTTGACACATATGAGCATATAATGCACCTATGTGCAATAAATTGGCGCGCGTCAAGCCGTGCCACAAGGGAGGACGCCGCAATCGCGCACACCATGATGGACATGGGCGCGCGGGCATTTACCTTGCGGCCGGCAGCGTCCAGTGTGTTGACCGACGTGATAAGGGCTTATCCCAGTGGCACATCTTCTCAGTCTCGATTTCGGCACCGGCGGGGTGCGCGTCGCGGTGTTCGATTCCGCTGGCCCGCGGCTGATCGCGCAGGATCAGGCCCCCTATGGCACGCGCTATCTCAAGCCCAACCGGGTCGAGCAGAACCCTCTGGACTGGTGGGACGCCGCCTGCGCCGCCGTCCCCCGCGTACTCGCGAAGGCGGGCGCGACCCATATCGACGCCATCTGCGTGGCCACCACCGCCTCGACCGTGGTCTTTGCCGATGCCGCGGGCACCCCGCTCGCCCCCGCCATCGTGTGGATGGACGCGCGCGCCGCGTCCGAGGCCAGTGAAACCGGGCAAGCCGAGCATCCTGTCATGGCCGACAGTGGCGGCTCGGATGCGGTGGAATGGCTGGTGCCCAAGGCCATGTGGACCGCGCGCAACCAGCCCGAGCTCTGGGCGCGCACCGAAATCGTCTGCGAGGCCATCGACTTCATCAACCACAGGCTCACCGGGCTCTGGGCAGGCTCGCGCATGAACGCCACCTGCAAGTGGAACTGGAACGGACGCGAAGGGCGCTTCCATTCCGAGCTCTATGACCGGTTCGGCATCCCCGAACTGATCGAGAAGATTCCCTCGCGCATCGTCAATGTCGGCGCGCCGGTCGGCCAGCTCTCGGCCGCCGCCGCCTCCCAATTGGGGATCACGGGCAGCCCGCTCGTTGTCCAGGGCGGCATCGACGCCCATATGGGCATCCTCGGCGCCGATACGGTGGCCCCGGGGCGCATGCTGGTCATCGGCGGCACCTCCTCGGTCCTCCTGACCCACGCTGCGGAAGGGCGCTCGGGCGCCATCGAAGGGGTCTGGGGCCCATACCCCAATGCGCTGGTCGAAGGCCTGATGCTGATTGAGGGCGGGCAGGTGTCCTCGGGCGCCGTACTCTCCTGGCTGACCGAAAAGATCTTCGGGCTTGATTCCACCGGCTTTACCGCCCTGTGCGCACAAGCGGGGGAGATCGCCCCGGACGCCACCGGGCTTCTCGCCCTCGACTACTGGATGGGCAACCGCACCCCCTATCGCGACGCCAACCTGCGCGGGGCGATCCTCGGGCTCACCATGTGGCAGGACCGGGCCGCCATCTTCCGGGCCTGCACCACCGCGGTCGCGCTTGGCTCCGCCAATATCGTGGCCGATCTCGAGCGCCAGGGCGTGCCCATCGAGGAGATCGTGATCGCGGGCGGCATCTGCCGCAACCCCCTCTGGCTGCAGGCCACCATCGACGCCATCGGCAAGCCCGTCGGGGTGGCCATGGACGACAATCTCTCGCTCTATGGGTGCGCCGCATCGGCGGCTACCGGGCTCGGGCTCGCCCCCGACCTTGGCGCCGCCGCCGCGCGCTTTGCCGCGCCGGTCACCCCGCGCGAGCCGGACATGGCGCTCAATTCATGCTATCGCGACCAGCTCGTCGCCTATCGCGAGGCCACACAGGCGCTCGCGCCGCTTCTGCACAAGCTCGCGGGCAGCGGCGCCACACCACCACAAGGAGAGATCCCCGCGTGACCATCATCTTTGATTGCGACGGCGTCCTCGTCGACAGCGAGATTATCTCCAACGCCATCGACGCCGAACTGATGAGCGCTGCGGGCTATTCCATCACCGCCGATCAGCTCATCGCCAGCTATATCGGACGTCCCAAGCGCGAGATCTGGGCCGCCATCGCGTCTGAGAACGGGTTCGACTGGCCCGAGGGCCTTCTCGACCGCGCCGAAACCCTTTTGAGTGAACGGCTCGAAACCGAACTCCTGCCGGTCGAGGGCATCGCCGAGGCGCTCGACCGCATCGAAGGGCCGGTGGGCGTCGCGTCGTCCTCGGTCATGGCCAAGCTGCGCCTTTCGCTCACCGTCACCGGGCTCATCGACCGGTTCGAGCCCCACATCTATTCGGTCAGCCAGGTCGCGCGCGGCAAGCCCGAGCCCGACATCTTCCTTTTCGCCGCTCGCAATATGGGGGTGGACCCCAAGGGGTGCCTGGTGGTCGAGGACAGCGTCGCCGGGGTCAAGGCGGCGCTCGCCGCGGGCATGGACGTGGTGGGGTTCACCGGCGGGCGCCACACCTACCCTGCCCACGCCGCCAATCTGCGTGCCGCCGGGGCCCGCGAGATCATCGTCTCGAGCCGCGACCTCCCCGAAGCCCTCGCCCGCCGCCGCCAGAGCGGGGCGGCCTAGAGCGTTTCCAGGAAAAGTGGCAACACTTTTCCGGTTCGGAAACGCGGCAAATCAAAGGCTTGGGGTCCCCGGTATCGGCCTGGGGAGCTCAGAAGTTCTCGTTGCGCCGCATCTGCGCCAGGTGCCGCTTCATGCGCACCAGCCGGTCATTGTGCTGCTGGCCCAGCCGGCGCGCCACCAGCGTGGAGACGATATCGACCACCGCCAGCGCCGCGATCCGCGAGGTCGTGGGGGTAAACACATCGGTGTTGTCCAGCGTCTCGACATTGATCACCACGTCCGAATAATTGATCAGCGCGGTGGACGGCGACCCGGTGATCGCGATCACCTTGGCGCCCTGTTCGCGCGCCAGCCGCGACAACTCGATGATCGAGCGCGTCGTCCCGGTGTTCGATATCGCCACCGCCACCGACCCCGGCGCCATCATCGAGGCCGCCATCAGCTGCTGGTGGCTGTCCATGGTCGCGTTGCAGGGGATGCCGAACAGCGGAAACTTCTGCTGGGCGTCCTGGGCAACGATCGCCGAGGCCCCGAACCCGAAAAATTCCAGATGCGTGGCATCGAGGATCACGTCCACGGCCCGGTCGATCGCGGAAATGTCGAGCTTGTGGCGCGCCCAGTCCAGCGAGGTCATGGTGTAGTTGAAGATCTTTGTCGCCACCTGCTGGGAGGTGTCGTCCTCGGCTATCGCCGAATGGGTGGCAGGCGTCCCGAGCGCCAGCGACTGGGCCAGCTTGATCTTGAAGTCCTGGAACCCCTCGCACCCGATCGCCCCGCAGAACCGGATCACCGTCGGCTGGCTGACCCCCGCCGCTTCCGCCGTCTCGGCGATGGTCGCGTTGATGAACCGCTCGGGATCGGCCAGCACGATCTCGGCCACCTTGCGGTCGGACTTGCGCAATCCGGGCGTCAGAAGCCGGATATTCTCGATGACGTTCGATCCTGTGGCCGGTCCCCGGTCGATCACCTGCACGCCTGTCCGCCCCCTGGTGCCGTTGCTCGCATGTCTGATGGCCCGCAATAGACCATTTGGGGGTCCGCCGCATAGAGTTTTGGCGCCGAACCGGCCCGCGCCACCGCCTCGATATCGGCGCGCGGCACCGTGTTGAACGCAAACATGCCGTAGTGATGGCCGATCACCGTGCCGATCCCGGCCTGCCGCGCCAGATCCACTGCCTCGGCGATGGTGAAGTTGCCCGGCACCCCGTTGGCCCGCCGCTCCGCGTCCCGTCCATTGACCGGCAACAGCGCCAGATCGGCCCCCAGCGCCGCGACCTCGCCCACCAGCCCGGCAAACGGGATCGAATCCCCGCTGTGATAGATGACCGGCCCGCCCGGCAGGCGCATCCCGTAGCCCAGGAACCGGTGATGGCCGGTCTGATCGGTCTCGAGCGTCTCGTGCGCCGCCCCGGTCGCCCAGATCCCGATCCCCGCCACCTCCAGCGCCTCGCCGCGCTCGATCCCGACGAGCCCCGTGGGATCGACCCCCGTACGCTCGAGCGCCTTGGCTCGCTCGGCGCGTGGCGCGACCAGCACCGCCAGCGGATTGGCCGCCAGCAGCGCGGGCAGGGTGCCCGGGTCCATGTGATCGGTATGGGCGTGCGTGGCGAGCACGACGTCCACATGCGCGATATCGCCCGGCGCCACCGGGATCGCCATCATGCGCGTGTGCGCAAACGCCGTGCCCCGGTATTTCGCCGCGAGGCTGTCCGAGAGATAGGGGTCGATGATCGCCCGGCGCCCATTGCAGTCGATGGCGAACCCCGCCTGTCCCAGCCAGCGGATCGCAAGCCCGTCCCCCGGCGGGGCGGCCAGCGCCTCAGCAAGGCCCGTGTCCGCTTCCCGCGCGAAGATGTCCATCTCAGCGCGCCCCGAGCCCGTCTAAAAGATTGTCGATCGCCGCCCGTGTGGCCCGCTCCACGCTCTGGCGCGTCAGTCCCCCGATATGGCTCGTCGCGATCACCTTGGGATGGCCCGCGATGGCGAGATCGGTCGGCGGTTCGGGATCGAAGACGTCCGTGCCATAGCCCGCCAGCCGCCCTTCCTCAAGCGCGGCAACGAGCGCGGCGGCCTCGACGAGCCCGGCCCGGGCGGTGTTGACCACCAGCGCGTCCGGCCCCAACCGCCCGATGGCCTCAGCATCGATCAGCGCCCGCCCGTCCTCGGGCATCGGGCAATGCAGCGTCACGATCTCGGCGGCCGAGAACACCGCGTCGCGCTCCAGGAGCGTCACCGCTCCGGCCAGCGGGCCCAGATCGCCCGCGAACGGATCGTGGGCGATCACCTTGGCGTCCATGGCCACCAGAATGCGCGCCACCTTGCGTCCGATGGCCCCCAGCCCGATCACCCCTACGGTCGTGCCGGCGATCTCCCGGCCCGCCATGCGCGGCCAGTCGCCCCGGGCGACCCCGGTCGCGGTTCGGGGCAGATGCCGGCACAGCGCGATCATCAGCCCGATCGCCAGCTCGGCGACCCCGATGGCGTTAGCCGCCGGCGCGCGCCGTACCTCTATGCCCCGCGCCGCGATGGCGTCCCTGGGCAGGTTGTCGATGCCCGTGCCGTTCCGGCTGATCACCGCCAGCGCGTCAGCCGCCGCGATCACCGCGTCCGAGACCGGCTCGACCCCGGCCAGCCAGCCGGTGCACCCGGGCACCAGCGCCAGAAGGTCGGCCTCGCTGGGCGTCTTGCCCGCCGGCGCAAAGACCAGCTCATGGCCCGCTTCGCGCAAAGCGTCGAGCGCAGGCGGAGGATTGGCCGTCAGCGAGCGCGGGGTGATGAGAATGCGGCCCATGCCCTCAGCCCCGCGTCGCGCGCACCGCGATCTCGGTGAGCGTGTCGATGGTCTCGGTATCGGTGCCGATCTCGATGCCAAACACCTCCGCGATCACCTGTGTCCAGCCATGGATGAAATAGGTCCAGCCATCCACGATCCTGAGCCCGCGCGCCTCGGCCTGGGCCCGCGCCTGATCGAGAAAGACGAGGTCCCCCCGGTAATTGAGGTCCCAGACCACCGCGCCCTCGGGGAACTGCGCGTCATCGCTCAGGGGCGAGCCCGGCGCGTCCTTGCCCAGTCCCGTGGCGTTGATCACCAGCGATCCGGGCCGCAGCGTGGGCAGGATGGCGTCATTGTCGGTGGGGGCAGGGGCCAGCACGTAGTCGATCGGCACATTGGTCCTGATCTGGGAGTGGATGTGCCTGATTTCCTCGAGCCGGGGCGCCGAGCGGTTGGACACGACGATCCGGCCCGGCACATTGGCCCCGCGCTCGGCCCGCATCAGGTGCCAGGTCAGCGCGATGGTCGAGCCGCCCGCGCCGATCGAAAAGACGTCCGCTCCGGTCTTTTCCCAGTAATCGGCGCCCATGAACCCGTCGATCGAGAGCCCCGAGGAGATCGGGTCCTTGGCATGGCACACCAGCTTGCCCTCCCGCTTGGAGATGCAGCTTGTCTCCTTCATCAGCGTGGCGAAGGGGTCGATCTCGTCGAACAGGTCGCGGCAGGCGTTGAAGAGGTCGATCTTGTGGGTCGTGACCAGCGCGCCCAGCGAATGGGCGTCGTCGCGGATGAATTCGACCGCCTCGCGATAGGCCGCCGGGTCCGCATGGGGCGCGAAATCGATGCCCTTGATCTGGGCATCCTCGAGCCCGAGATGCTCGGCCCAGGCCGGGAACACCTTCATGATCGAGCTTTTGGCCGTCGTCACCCCGATGAAATAGAAGGTCGGGCGGTCGGCTGGCGTATACTGGTTCATCGTCTGTCCTCCGGTGGCCCGCTCAGGCGGCCAGGCCCGCGTCATGCAGGAGCTTCTCGATGGTCGCTGCCGACCGGGGCACGTAATCGGGGTTGGGCTGCTGCGCCCATCCGCCATTTCCGTCGTCCACGATCCGCACCTTCATGCCGCCCGAGCGTTCGATGATCCCGTAATCCTGTCCGGAATCGGCGGGGTAGGTGAACATCATCACCAGATCCTCATCGCCCACATTGATCGAGCGGTGGATCCAGAACGGGGGCACATAGCAGATCGCCTGCGGCCCCACCTCGAGGATCCGCACCTCGCCATCGGGGGATTCGAGCTGCATCAGCCCGTGGCCCTTCTGCCCGTAATAGACTTCGGGACGGTTGGCGCGGGCGTGGATATGGCCGCGTGTGAGGAAATACTCATTGCCCACCTTGCCCGGCTCCATGCGCGTCACGCCCACGATCAGGTCGCTCACCGCCCCGCCCGGGGTGTAGGAGGTCACCTCGTAGGCGACCTCGTCGGCCCGCTCGGCAAGGATCGCCGAAAAGGCCTGCTCGTCGGCATAGAGCCCCTTGAGATCGGCAAAGGTCTTCCTGTAGTGCCCGTCGCCCGCGCCCAGCAATCCGGTTCCAAGGTCGACCGGACACAGCCGGGGTTCGTCAAAGCGCATGAGGGCCTCCCGTTTTGTAGTTATGCTACCAAATTAAGCCATTCATAAGGTCGCTCTGCTCCATATTTCAACACAAAAGTGCATTTGGACATCCATAATTGCCTCCTTTTTGTGTTGACGTGCGAAAAACCGGTAACTAAGCTCCATTTCACTCGGGAAGCGAAAGCCCTGAGGCGCTCCAGAGAGCGCTAGCCATCCACGGGAGGATTGATATGTCTCTTAAAGTCTTTACCGGCGCGATCGTCGCCGCCACCGCGCTCGTAGGCGCAAGCTCTGCCGTCCAGGCTCAGGAAGAGTGCCGGATCGGCATCGCCATGTACACGCTCGGCGCGCCCTACTTCGCCGCCCAGGAAGCCACTGCCCGCCGCGTCGCTGAAGAAGCCGGCTGCGAAGTGCGTTCGGCCGACGGCCAGAACGACATGGTCAAGCAGATCGGCGATATCGAGGACATGGTTGCCGCCGGCATCAACATCCTGATCATCAACCCGCGTGACGCCCAGGGCCTCGTGGGCGCCGTCAACGCCGCTTCGGCGGCCGGCGTGCACGTCGTTGCCATCGACTCCACGCTCGACCCCTCTGCCGACTTCATCACCCAGATCCAGTCGTCCAACGAAGCCAATGGCGAGCTGGTCGGTGACTGGCTGGCCCGCGAAATGGGTGGCGAGCCTGTCCGCATCGCGCTGATCTCGGGCTCCCAGGGCAACCTCGTTGGTCGTGACCGCCGCCTCGGCGTCATCCGCGGCCTCGTGGACAGCCTTCTGACCAATTACGGCAATGCCGACGTCGAAATCCTCGGCCAGGGCTGGGGCGACTGGGCGACCGAAGGTGGTCTGGACGCGATGGAAGACCTTCTGACCGCGCACAGCGACATCAACGTCGTCCTCGGCGAGAACGACTCCATGGTTCTCGGTGCCCGTGCGGCCCTTCAGGCAGCCGGCCGTCTCGACGAGGTCATCCTCGTTGCCGCAGCCGACGGCCAGAAGGAAGCGCTCGAGCTCATCCGTGACGGTGAGTACGGCGTGACCGGGCTCAACAACCCCAACGAGATCGCCCGCATGGCGGTTGAAGTCGGGCTTCAGGCCCTCAACGGCGAGCTGCCCGAGACCATGTCCAAGCTCACCTACACCGAGCCGGCAGCGATCACCCAGGACAACGTGGACCAGTACTACGACGAAGAGTCGCTGTTCTGATCGCGCGCTGATCGTCCAAAGCATCGTCCGGGAGCCGGGCAGCCCCGCGGGCAAAAGGTCTCTGGCCTTTCCATCGCGCTGGCCCTAACACTCCCGAGCTTCCGGGCAGTCCATCATCTCGTTGCGGGATGGGGCCTGCCCGGGGGTGCTCCCGGACCGGTTCCGGGCACGCAGCCCCAAAGGTGACGCCCATGCAAAGCCTCGTAGAACTTGTCGACATCACCAAGTCCTTTGCCGGTATCCGCGCGCTTTCCCATGTGAATTTCGAGCTCCAGCCGGGCGAGGTTCATTCCCTGGTGGGCGAGAACGGGGCGGGCAAGTCCACGCTCATGCGCGTTCTGGGCGGCGAGATGCGGGCCGAAACCGGCCATGTCGCCATCGGCGGCGAACAGGTGCGCCTGTCCGGGCCAACCGACGCCATCAAGCGCGGCATATCCATCATCCATCAGGAAATGGCGCTGGCTCCCGACCTGTCGGTTGCAGAGAACATCTTCCTCGGCGAACTGCCCCAGGCCATCGTATGGCCCGAACTCAACAAGCGCGCCAGCGCGCTCATTTCCAGCCTTGGCTTTGATATCTCCCCCAGCACCACGGTCTCCGATCTCTCGGTGGCCCATCAGCAGGTGGTCGAGATCGCCAAGGCATTGAGCCGCAACGCCAAGGTCATGGTCTTTGACGAGCCCACGGCCGTTCTGTCCATGGGCGACGCCCAGCGGCTGCTTGACATTATCCGAACCCTGCGCGGGCAAGGCGTGGGCATCGTCTACATTTCGCACCGGCTCGACGAGGTTTTTGCGATCTCCGACCGCATCTCGGTCCTCAAGGACGGCGCCAATGTCGAGACCGTCATCCCCGGCGAAGTCGATGTCGACGGGCTGATCCGGCTCATGGTCGGCCGCCCGCTCTCCCAGCTTTTCGGCGAAAAACCCGAGACGAAAATCGGCGAGGTCGCGCTCAAGGTCACGGACCTTACCCTCCCCAACGGCATCTCGAACGTGAGCTTCGAGGTCCGGCGCGGCGAAGTGCTCGGGCTCGGCGGGCTCGTGGGCTCGGGCCGCACTGAGGTGGCGCGCGCCATCTTCGGGGCCGATCCCATCACCTCGGGCACCATGGAGCTCGAGGGCAAGCCCTATAAACCGCGTTCGCCCAAGCAGGCGGTCAAGCGCGGCATCGGGCTCGTGCCCGAGGATCGCAAGGGTCAGGGCGTCGTCCTCGACATGGCCATCCGCAACAACGCCACCATGGCCTGGACCCGGCCCGTCACGACGCTCTTTGGCTTTTTCAACCCTGCCAAGGAACGCGCAGCGGTCTCCAGGCTCATCGACACCCTGCGCATCAAGCTCGGCGATATGACCGACCCGGTCTCCTCGCTCTCGGGCGGCAACCAGCAGAAGGTCGTGCTGGCCAAGTGGTTTCACGCCCAGGGCAACGTCATCATTCTCGACGAGCCCACCCGCGGGGTGGACGTCGGCGCCAAGATCGAGATCTATTCGCTGATCCACAGGCTGGCCGCCGAAGGCAAGGCCGTGATCGTCATCTCCTCGGAACACGCCGAACTCTTCGGGCTGTGCGACCGGGTGCTGGTGATGGGTGACGGCCAGTTGCGCGGCGAATTGGCCAAGGATCGCTACACCGAAGAAAACCTGCTCTCGCTCTCGATAGCGGGATCGGCAACAAAGGCAAGGGAGGCAGGGCTATGACCACCGAGGCGCAAACCGTCACCGAGCGCGAGGGGCGGGCCGGCGGCGGCATGCAGACCTTCATGCGCCTGTTCCGCCAGTTCGGGACCACCGGCATCTTCATCCTTCTGGTCATCGCCGCGGCGACCCAGTCCGATGCGTTCCTGACCGAGCGCAACATCATGAATGTTTTGCGCCAGATGTCGGGCATCGGCATCATGGCCATCGGAATGCTGTTCGTCATCCTCACCCGGGGCATCGATCTTTCGGTCGGCTCGCTCGCCGCGCTGGGCGCAGTGGCCTCGGCCTTCCTCATCCAGCAATACGACCTCTGGCTGGCGCTGACCTTCGTGGTGCTGATGGGCGCGGCCTGCGGCGCCGCTTCGGGCTTCCTGATTGCCTTCATGAAGCTACCCGCTTTCGTCATCACCCTCGCCATGATGACCGCCGCCCGCGGCTTTGCGCTCATCATGTCCAACGGCCAGCCCATCATGCCGGGGACCGACGGCGCGGCGCTCCAGGCGTGGGGCACCTCCTTTGCCCTGGGCCTGCCCAACCCGGCGCTGCTGATGGTGATCCTCTTTGCCCTGGCTTTCGTGGTCCTCAACTTCACCCGCTATGGGCGGCTGATCAAGGCCATCGGGTCCAACCCCGACGCCGTGCGCCTTTCGGGCATCAACGTGCCGCTCCACGTGATGTCGGTCTATGTGATCTCGGGCGCCCTCGCGACCATCGCCGGGGTCATCGTCACCGCCCGCTCGGGCGTGGGCTCGGCCAGCGTCGGCGTCGGCCAGGAGCTCGACGTCATCGCCGCGGTGGTGATCGGCGGCGCGAGCCTGATGGGCGGACGCGGCGGGGTCATCAACACCTTCATCGGCGTGATGATCCTCGGGGTTATCGGCAACATCATGAACCTTGCCGGCGTGCCCGGATACCATCAGCAGGTCTATCTCGGTGCCATCATCGTCGTCGCCGTGGTCCTGCAGCACGGAACCCAGTTGTTCCGGCGCTGATCATGGCTTCGTCCTGCACCGTATCGATCGACGTGGGCACCGGCTCGACCCGGGCCGCCCTCGTCGATCCCGCCGGCACCATCCTCACGATCGAGGCCCGGGAATACGACCAGATCGTGCCCGCCTATGGCTGGTCCGAGCAGCGCCCCGAGGACTGGTGGGACGCCTGCCAGTCGGTCCTTCTCGCTGTCACCGCGAGGGCCCGTGATCTGGGGCTGACCATCGAGGCCGTCTCCGCCTGCGGGCAGATGCACGGCACGGTGCTCATCGATGCCGACGGGCGGCTGGCCCGCGACACCGCCCCCTTGTGGAACGACAAGCGCACGCTGGACTATGTCCGTGCCTTCGAGGCCGAGGAGAACGTCGCCGACTGGCTCGGGCGCACCGCCAATCCCCCGACCCCCGCCTGGCCGGCTTTCAAGCTGCAATGGCTGCGCGACAACGACCCCGCCGCCTGGGGCCGCACCGCCACCGTCTTCATGCCCAAGGACTACATCAACCTCCAGCTCACCGGCGAGCGCGCCATGGACTGGACCGACGCCGCGTGCTCGTTCCTCATGGACCCCGCGACCGGCCAGTGGTCGGACGCGACCATCGCCCGCCTCGGGCTCGACAAATCCATGCTGCCCCCCATCCGGCTGCCTTACGAGATTCTCGGGACCGTCACCCGCCAAGCCGCGGCCCGGACCGGACTTGCCCAAGGCACCCCCGTCCTCGTGGGCGGCGGCGATTACCCCGTCGCGCTGCTCGGCTCGGGCGTCTGCAAGCCCGGCCTTGCCTCGGAAGTCGCCGGCACCTCCTCGATCGTGACACTGATATCCGAGCGCCCGGTTCTCGATCCCCAGATCTCCAACACCGGCACCCCTGAAGGCAATTGGGGCGCCTTCGTTCTTCTCGAAGCGGGCGGGGATTCCGCGCGCTGGGCCCGCCGGGTCTTCCACGACAACCAGCTCTCTTATGGCGATATCCTCGCGCGCGCCGAAACCGCGCCCGCGGGTTCCGAAGCGCTGTTCTTCCTGCCCTACCTCATGGGCGAGCGCCTGGGCGAGCACCGCAATTCGCGCGCCCAGTATTTCGGGCTGGGCTCGCGCCACGAACTGGCTCACATGCACCGCGCGCTGCTGGAGGGCGTCGGCTTTGCCGTCAACCGGCACCTGAAAGTCATGGAAGACGCCACCGGCACCCGCCCCGAAGTGCTCATCGCCTCGGGCGGGGGCGCCAAGGCCGACCTCTGGCTGCGCATCAAGGCCGCCATCTACAACCGCCCGATCCTCATCCCCCGCGAGGCCGAATGCGGCATCGTCGGCGCGGCGGTTCTGGCCGATTTCGCGCTCGGGCGCTCCGCCTCCATCGAGGCGTCCGCATCGCGCCTCGTGGCCCATGAGCGCGAAATCGTGCCCGATCCTGCCTGGGCGGAAACCTATGGCGCCATGCAGCCGGTGTTCGACCGGCTCTATGACGCCGCCCAACCCTTTTACAACGACCTCGACCGCCTCGCCGCAGGCGCCACCACCGGACCCCGCCAATGACCCAGTCGATCATGAACCGCTTTCGCCTCGATGGCCGCACCGCCCTAGTCACCGGCGGCGCCCGCGGCATCGGGGAGGCGACCTCGGCCGCCCTCGCCGAAGCCGGCGCCAGGGTCATCCTCACCGATCGCGACCTCGACGCGGCGACCGAAACCGCAACCCGGATATCTGCCAATGGCGGCACCATCATTCCCGCCGCCCTCGAGGTCACCGATTCCGCCGCGGTCAACGCCGCCGCACGTGATCTGGTCGCTGCCCACGGGCCCGTCGATATCCTCGTCAACAATGCCGGCATCGCGCGCTCGAACATCCCGGCCGAAAAGATGAGCGACGACGAGTGGCTCTCGGTGCTCGATATCAACCTCAACGGCCTGTTCTGGTGCTGCCGCGCCTTCGGCGCCCCCATGCTCGAGCGCGGGGCCGGGGTGATCGTCAATGTGGGCTCGATGTCCGCCGAGATCGTCAACCGCCCTCAGGAGCAGGCCCAGTACAACGCGTCCAAAGCCGGGGTGCACCAGCTCACCCGCTCGCTGGCCGCCGAATGGGCCCCGCGCGGGGTCCGGGTCAACGCCGTCGCCCCGACCTATATCGAGACCGCCATGAACGCGTACGTCTATGACGATCCCGAACTGATGCGCCACTGGATCGGGGGCACCCCCATGGGCCGCATGGGCCGGCCCGACGAGGTCGCCGCGGTCATCGTCTTCCTCGCTTCGGAGGCCTCGAGCCTGATGACCGGTTCGATCGTGCTCGCCGATGGCGGCTACACCTGCTGGTAAACCAAATTGATCTGACGGAGGCACGCCCCGTGAGCATGCAAGTGACTGGCGCCCGGTTCCCGGGCCGATACGTTCAGGGCCCCGGCCTCATCTCAGAGCTCGGAGCCCAGGTCGGCACCCTTGGCCGCGCCGCCTATACCATCGTCGATGCGGCCCTTGCCGATAGTCTCGCCCCGGCGCTCGCGGACGGCGCGGGCCCCGATCTCGCCCTCACCATCGCCCGGCACGCGGGCGAATGTTCGGAAGTCGAGATCGCGCGCCATTCGGCTGCCGCCCATCGGGCGGGCTGCGATCTGGTCATCGGCGTGGGCGGTGGCAAGGCGCTCGACACCGCCAAGGCCGTGGCCCATGAGCTGGGCACCCCCAGCGTCATCGTGCCCACCATCGCGGCGTCCGACGCGCCCTGTTCGGCCCTCGCCGTGGTCTATGGCGAGGACGGGCGCGTGGCCTATGATCTCTTCCTGCCGCGCAATCCCGATCTGGTTCTGGTCGATACCGCCGTCATCGCCCGCGCGCCCGCGCGCTTTCTTGCCGCCGGGATCGGCGATGCGCTCGCCACCTTCTATGAAGCCGAAAGCTGCCGCCGCTCGGGCGCGCTCAATTGCTGGGGCACGACGGGCTCGACCCTCGCCCACGCCATCGCCGCGCTCTGCCGGGACGAAATCTTCGCCCATGGCGCCGCAGCGCTCGCCGAATGCGATGCCGACACCGCAGGCCCGGCGCTCGAAAAGGTGGTCGAGGCCAACATCCTGCTTTCGGGCGCGGGCTTTGAAAGCGGCGGGGTCGCCGCCGCCCACGCCATCCATCACGGGCTCTGCGAGCTCGAGGACGTGCACGGCTATCTCCACGGGGAAAAGGTCGCCATCGGCGTTCTGGCCTCGCTGCTCATCCATGGCGAGAAGGCGGAATACGAGCGGGTAAAGGCCTTCTGCGCCGCGGTGCGCCTGCCCACCACGCTGGCCGATATCGGCATTGGTGAACCGACGCCCGAAAAGCTCGCCATCGTCGCCGCGCGGGCCTGCCGCCCGGGCGAAATCATGCACAATGAACCCATCGCGATCACCGCGAAAATGGTGGAGGACGCACTATGGCAGATGCGGGCACAATGACCCCGATTTCAGCGTTCCGGCCCGATCTCTTTGCGGGCAGGACGGTCGTCGTCTCGGGCGCCACCAGCGGCATCGGGCTCGACATCGCCCGGGGCTTCGCCCGGCTCGGGGCAAACGTCACGGGCACCGGGTCCTCGGCGCAAAAGCTCGCCGAGCTGGCCGGCTCGGGCGAACCCGGGATCGCCTTCGAGGCGCTCGACGTGCGCTCGAAAGAAGCGATCACAGCCTTTGCGAGCCGGTTCGAGACCATCGATGTGCTGGTCAACGCCGCCGGCATCGCCCGGCCGGTCGCCGAATGGGACGACGAGACCTTCCTTGACGTGATCGACGTCAACCTCGTCAGCCAGTTCCGCCTCGCCAGCGCGTTCCGCCCCGCGCTCGAGGCAACCGGCGGCGCGGTGGTCAATTTCGCCTCCATGCTGAGCTATCTCGCCGACACCGCGGTGCCCGCCTACGCGGCCTCCAAGACCGGCGTTCTGGGCCTGACCCGCACCCTCGCCCACGCCTGGGGGCCCCAGGGCATCCGCGTCAATGCCGTGGCCCCCGGCTACCACAAGACCGACATGACAAAGCCCATCTGGTCCAACCCCGACGGCGAGAAAGCCGTTTCGGTCCGCACCGCGCTCAAGCGCTGGGGCACCACCGAGGACCTTGTCGGCGCCGTCCTCTTCCTGTGCTCCCCCGCCGCCACCTACATCACCGGCACCTGCCTCGACATCGACGGCGGCTTTTTGAGCGGCAACCCGCTGTAGAGTGTTTCCAGAAAAAGTGGAAACACTTTTTCGGTTCGGAAACGCGACAAATCAAAGACTTAGAGCTCCTGTTCTGATTCAGCCAGAACAGGATATGCTCTAGGCAGGGCAGGGGCTCGGCTACCCCGCCCCAACCCTCCCGGTCAAGCGGAGGGTGCTGGCTCGGGCTTTGGCAGGCCTTGGCGCAACGCGAATTGGGTCAGCAAGACGGGCTCTGTACACTAACGACTGATCGAAGTTGGGTGACAGCGTCTACCCCACGAGCCCCCCTCTCCCCTCGTGGGAGACTTCCAGGCGGTCGCGCCAGCGACCAATTGCTCCGGTGGAGCGATTGGAGCCGCAGAAGGCCATGAGCGCTATACGCGAATGGCAAGACGGGGGTGAGGGGTCATGAGCGCTCTGCGCTCATATTAGCCGGGGCAGTGTGGGCGAGGCCCCGGGGCAATCACCGGGTTACGGGTCCGCTGCCGCTCCCGATACCCCTCATCCGACCGCTCCGCGGCCACCTTCTCCCTCAAGGGGAGAAGGAAAAGGGCTCTCCAGCCCGTATGGGATGAGCCCCCATCTCCCCTCGTGGGAGACTTCCAGGCGGTCGCGCCAGCGACCAATCGCTCCGGTGGAGCGATTGGAACCGCAGAAGGCCATGAGCGCTATGCGCGAATGGCACTTCGGGGTGAGCGATTACGGCGCCGCAGTGATCTCCATCCTCCCAAGATGCAGAGCCTAGCCATCGCCTCGAAATCCTTCAGGGGAGAAGAAAAGGGCTCTCCAGCCCTTATGGGACGAGCCCCCCTCTCCCCTTGAGGGAGAGGGGCCGGGGGTGAGGGGTCCTTCAGCGCTCCAGCCGATACGTCGCCCTGTGGAGCGATCAGGGCCGCAGAAGGCCATGAGCGCTCCGCGCCAACGGGTGTGCTGGGGGGTTAGGGGAGCCAGGGAGCCAGCGGCCCCCTCAATCCTCCGCGCGGCTCTCCGCATAAAGCCGGTTGAGGTCCGCGATCACCGGGCCCGCCGCCTCGCTGGCCTTGAGCGCGCCGTGCAGCCGGTCCGATCCCGCCTGCTGGAAGCCCATATAGCCGTCGTGGCGCGGGCGCACATAGGCGCGCTCCAGCGTCTCACGGGTGTTGCGGTAGAAATTGGCGGTCGCCGCATTGACCTGCGCATCCTCCCAGGCAAGCCCATGGCCCGGCTGGCCTCCCGCCGCCGCATAAGGGCCGGCCTGCACCGAGGCCCCGGCAATCCAGTAGGCGAAATCTATCGCCGCGTCGGGCGCCGCCGAGAACGCGGATACCGCGATCCCCGTGCCCCCCAGCGTGCCCCCGGTCGGGCCCAGATCGCCCGCTGCCGGAATGTCGGCAAAGCCCAGCACCCGCTCGCGAAACCCGGCGATCGCATAGTTCACATAGCCATAGGCGAACGGCATTACCGCCAGCCGGCTGTCGGCCCGCGCCATCGCTTCGGACGCCTCGATGGGGTCCATCTCGAAACTGGCCGGATCGATCAGCGCCACCAGCTCGGCGAGCGTCTCGTAAACCTTTTCCCCATCCTCGGGCGCAATCAGCGGGCCAGGCCCGGTGGTGCAGGGCAGGCCCATATTGGCTGCGAGGGTGAAAAAGGTCAGGATCGCATGGGGGGCCCGCAGCGGCAGCGCCACGCGCCCCTCGCGCGCCAGTTCCAGCACCGCCGCGTAGCGCGTGGGCGCGGCGTCGACGAGATCGGGGCGAAAGGCCTGCACCTGTGAGGCCGCGTCGATGGGAAATGCCCATTGGGCCCCGTCCATGGTATAGGATGGATAGGATTGGCCCACCGAATGGGCGGCCATCTCTGCGCGCTCGGCCTCCCGTCCGGGCACGTCGAGCCGGGTAAGACACCCCTCGCGGGTGATCTGGCCCACATGGGGGTGGTCGATGACGATCAGGTCGTATTGCCGGGCAAGATCCTCGACCGGGAAGGATTCGAAATCCTGAAGGCTGCGCTTGTCCCAGGTGACGCTGATGCCGGTCTTTTCGGCAAACAGCGTCGAGCACGCCACCATCGGGTCATAGCCCCGCGGATGGCTCCAGGTCATGCCCTTAAGCGAGATCGTCATGGAAGTCTTGTCCCCGTCCTCTGCCACATTTGGCCCATCTGCCCCGGGCGCCGGCCCCGATCAGGCGCGTCCCGGCCGTCAGATCATTGCGTTCCTGTGCCCGATCAGCGCCTCTTGGCGGCAGATCATCGGGCTGATCGGGGCGCCTTTACCCCTCGACCCCGTAGATGCGCTCGGCGTTGCGATGCCAGAGCCCGGCCGCCTCGTCCTCAGAAGCCCCGGAAATCAGGGCTTTAGTGGCCTCAACCCAGTCGGTCAGCGTCGCGTGCGAGGTGCACACGGGGAAGTCGCTCCCCCACACCACCCGGTCGAACCCGAAGCTCTCGATCACCCCTAGGACAAAAGGCTTAAGGGTTTCTACCGACCAGTCCGGCCCCCCATAGGCGATCACCCCGGAGATCTTGGCGGCGATATTGGGGCGGCGGGAAAGCTCGGAAATATAATCGTTCCAAGGGCTTAAGCCCTGGTTCTCCACATCGGGCACCCCACAGTGGTCGAGCACGAACTGCACGTCCGGGCACGCATCGACCAGTTCTGCGGCCAGTGGAAGCTGATCGGCCCGCATGCAGATATCGAAGGTCAGATCATGGGCGGCCAGCCGCTTGATATTGTCCCGGAAAAGCTGGGTCCGCGAGGTCTCGTCGGGCACCACATGGAGCACACGGCGGAGCCCGCGCACCCCGCCGATCGCCACAAGTCGTTCAAGTTGCTCGGGAAAATTCTCGTATTCCGGCCGTGCCGAAGAAATGGCGCCCACGACGAAAGGATCGATCGCCGTCGCGAACGCAGCCTCGCCCTCGATATCGCCCTCGGCCACGTCTACTTCCATGTGAAGCGCCGCCGAAATCCCCAGTTTCCGGGCTTCTTCCAGGTAGGACTCGAGCGGGAAATCGGCATTCAGCTTGCCCGCATCGGCCAGCCACGGATAGGAGAACCGGTCGCGGTAAACCAGGTGCAGATGGGTGTCGAGAATGCGCATTTGCGCCTCCTGGCTAACTGGCAAAGACGCTCTCGAAGTCGGCAAAGCCCTTGATCTCAATGGGGTTTCCGCTCGGGTCGCGGAAGAACATCGTGCGCTGCTCGCCCGGCTCGCCGGCAAAGCGGATGACCGGCGGGATGTCAAAGGAGACCCCGGCGTCCTCGAGACGGGCCGCGATGGCCTTCCAGTCATCGAGCGCCAGGACGATCCCCAGATGCGGCATCATCACCATGTGGTCCCCGACCTTGCCGGTCTGCGTGGTCGCGAACGGTTCGCCCAGATGCAGGGAGATCTGGTGGCCGAAAAAGTCGAAATCCACCCACGTCTCGGTGCTTCGTACCTCCTTGCAGCCCAGGATTCCGCCGTAAAACCGGCGCGCGGCCTCGAGATCGGTCACATGATAGGCGAGATGGAAGATCGAACGCATGGCGCACTCCTCGAGCATATGGGCGCCATGGTTTGACCATTCCTCGCATCGATGGTCAACGCCGGTTGCGCGCGATTCTCTCCGCTTTTTGGCGGGGGGCTGGGCAGCCCGCCGGTCCGGCGGTTGCCGGGCCACCACCGAACAGTTAAATGAGCCTGACGTCAGATGGTCTGCCGGTCATGCCCGTTCTCACCGAGGCAATCACGATGAGCGCATCCGAACCCGGCTCCTCCACAATCGTCATGCAATATCAAGGGGCTGGAAACCCCGTGGTGTTCGAAAACGCCCCCGAAATCGCCGCTGCGGTCCGGCGCGTTCTCGCCCTCTGGCCCCAGACCGTGCCCGAGGGCCGAGCCGAGCCCATCACCATCTCCGCGCACGGAGCAGGCTATGCACTGTCCTCGCCATGGCAGCCCGACCCCATGGCCGGTCTGGGCACCGTTGGCGCGGCCTGCGGCGCGGTGGTCGATACCGCCCAGTCCTTCCTCGACGCCCATCCAGACCATCTGTGCCTGCACTGCACCAGTTTCGAGATCGCGGGGCGCCTCGTGGTCCTCACCGGCCCGGCGCGCACCGGCAAGAGCACCCTGGCCGCGCGGCTGTGCGCTGAAAATGACGTCATGGTCTATTGCGACGACATGCTGCCGCTGACCGCCCCGGATAATCTGGGGCTTGCCCTTGGCGTCCCCCCGCGTCCGCGCCTGCCGCTGCCCCCGGGCTCGGGCATGAAACTCGCCGCGCACATCGCCCACCACACCGCCACGGCTGATGCCCAGTATTGCTATCTCGACACCACTAACCTCGCTCCCCATGGCCGGACCGCGCCCATCGGGGCGGTGCTGATGCTGGAGCGGCGCGCCGAGGGGCCGGCGGGCCTCGTCCCCGCCGAGCCCGGAGAGGCGCTGCGGCACCTGCTGTTGCGCAATATGGTGCGCAACAGCCCGGCCTCCGCACTGACCGGGCGCCTCGAAGACTTCATTGCCGGGATTCCCTGTCTCAAGCTCTTTTATTGCGAGCTCGACGACGCGGTGGATCTGCTCAAGCAGACCTTCGCACGCTGGCCGGTCGAAACGACCGAAATCCTTGCAACCCGGGCCCCGATCATGGACCCCGAACCTGAACCCGCCGCTGCCAACGGGGCCCGGCCCTTGCCCGATCTCGACCTCCACCAGCGCTTCGTGCGGGTCGAGGGGATCACGGCCCGGATCGTGGGAGACGAGACCTTCCTGTTCGACGCCGACGACGTCTCGGTGCTCAACCTCAACCGGCTTGCCGGCGCCATCTGGGTGCTGCTGGACGCGCCGATCTCGATTGCCGACACCGCGCGGCTTCTGGCCGAGGCGTTTCCGGATACTCCCCCGGATGTGGTGCTCACCGATGCACTGGTCCTCTTCGCCGACCTGCTGGCCAGCAATCTCATCGCGCCCGCCTAAGTCCTTGATTTATGGCGTTCGCGACCCCGAAAAGGGTGTCCATCCCAGATCGGGTTATGCGACAGGCATTGTCCTGGAAACACTCTATCCGCCCCGCTTGCGGTCGGCATTCTTGGTCCGCATTGTCGGGAGCGCGGCCAGCGGATCCTCGGGCCAGGGATGCTTGGGATACCGGCCCTTGAGATCGCGCGCCACATCGCGCCAGGAGCCGCGCCAGAAGCCGGGCAGATCGCGGGTGGCCTGGATTGGCCGGCGCGCCGGCGACAACAGGGTCACCAGCAGCTGGATCCGGCCATCGGCGATAGAGGGGTGCCGGTCGAGACCGAATAGCTCCTGGACGCGGACGGCCAGGACCGGCCCGTTGTCGCTGTCATAGTCGATGGCGATCCGCGATCCCGTTGGCACCGTGAAATGGCTGGGCAACAGCCTGTCCATTTCCTGCCTCCGCCCCCATGGGAGCATCTCATGGAGCGCCGAGGAGAGGTGTTCGGCGGTGATCGCCGAGAGCTTGGACAGGCCCATGATGTGCGGCACCAACCATGTCGCGTCGCCTTCGGCCAGCGCGGCGTCCGATAGGTCGGGCCAGCCATTGCCGATCAGGCCGTGAAGATAGCTCGCACGCGCCCGGAGCGAGAGCTGGTCGCGCGACCAGCGCAGCCGGCCCACGCCCATCGCCGCGATGGCTTTGGCAAGGCAGCGCGCCGCCGCATCGTGCTGGTCGGTGCCGATTGCCACCGGTCCTTCGCGAAGGACCAGCGCATCGAACCGCCGCACCTGCCGGGCCCGGACGGCGCTGGCATCGGGCTGGAAGGCCGTTTCCACCGTGTCGGTGATGATGTTGGAAAACAGGGTCTCGAGGTCTGTGCCATCGAGCGCCGCCCCCATGCGGATGATGCCTTTTGCGGCCTGTCCCGATAGCTCGACCGCCACGATGAACCGATGCCGGGCAAGAGGATCGCCTTGTTCGATCCGCCCCTGCCGCCCATTGGCAAGGCGAAACGTCCCCGTCTCCAGCGACTGGGCGACCCGGTCGGGAAAGGCGAGGGCCAGCGCGCGGCCGGGATCGAAGTCCGGGCCAGGTCCTTCGGCCCTGCGGCCCCCTGCCGTCCGTGCCCAGCGGGCGGCGAGCGCCCGGGCGCCCCTGGCGCGCGCCGAGCTATCCCGCTCGAAATTGGCCATCCGTTCGGCGAGGTCCGGCGAGGTTCCCCCCAGCCCGGGTTCGGACAACAGAACCGCCAGGCGCGCGGCCTGGACCTGATGTCCGTCTGCCACCGAACCCATGATCATGTGCCCGAGGCGGGGATGGACGGGCAGGGTCGCGAGCGCTCTCCCATGGGCCGTGATGCGCCCTTCCGCGTCGAGCGCGCCCAGCCGGCCGAGCAGGGCCCGCGCCTCGGACCATGCGGGGCCGGGAGGCTGGTCGGGGAACATCATGTCCGCCGGATCGGCCACGCCCCAATTGGCGAGATCGAGCACCAGCCCGGTGAGATCGGCGCCCAGGATTTCCGGGATATCTTGCAGCTGCAGGCTGCCGGTCTGCCCCTCATGCCAAAGCCTGTAGCAGACGCCGGGCTCGACGCGCCCGGCGCGGCCGCGGCGCTGTTCGGCCGCCGCCTGGGAGATGCGGCGGGTTTCGAGCCGGGTCAGCCCCATGCCCGGCTCGAAAATGGGAACGCGCGCCAATCCGGTATCGATCACCACCCGGATGCCCTCGATGGTCAGCGATGTCTGGGCCACATTGGTCGAGAGAACGACCTTGCGCCGGCCCGCGACGGCCGGCCGGATGGCGGCGTCCTGATCGGATGCGGTCAAGCGGCCATGGAGCTGGACTACATCGACATCGGAAGGAACCGATCCCGCCAGCCGCTCGGCGACACGGGATATCTCGGCCTGGCCGGGCAGGAACACGAGGATCGATCCGTGCTCCTGGTCGAGGGCCCCAAGGATCGCGCGCGCGGTGAAGCTTTCGATCCGGTCGTCGGGATCGCGCGGGAGATGCCGGGTCTCGATGGGGAAGGCCCGCCCTTGGCTTTCGATCACCGGGCAGTCCCCGAGCAGGCGGGCAAGCCGCGCGCTGTCGAGGGTCGCCGACATGATAAGAATGCGCAGATCATCGCGCAGCTCGGCCGCGTCGAGCGCGAGGGCAAGCCCCAAATCGGCGTCGAGACTGCGCTCATGGAACTCGTCGAACACCACGGCCGCCACGCCCGAAAGTTCGGGATCGGCGAGGATCTGACGCGTGAAGATGCCTTCTGTTACGAACTCGATGCGGGTTTTCGGCCCGGTCCGGTTTTCCATCCGGACGCGGTAGCCCACGGTCTCTCCGACCTTCTCCCCCAGCATCTGCGCGACTCGCGCGGCAGCAGCCCGGGCGGCAATGCGCCGGGGCTCGAGAACGATGATGCGCCCATCGCCACGCCACTGCGCATCAAGAAGATGGACCGGTACGCGGGTGGTCTTGCCCGCCCCCGGCGCAGCCACGAGCACGGCGCGGGTGCCGGTTTGCAAGGCCTCGGCCAGAGGCTCGAGAACAAGATCGATGGGAAGTGGTGAGGCGTCCCTGGGCGGCAGAGTCACGTCCGGCAAACCGGATCGCTCCGACCGCCGGTCCTCACTCGGCGGCGGCACGTGCCGGCCCGTCATCGTGGCGATTGGGGTCACCCGGCGCGGTCTCGCATCCCAGTTCCGGGAAGGCTATGATGCGGCGGCCGGAAAAATCCTCGCGCAGCACGATGAGGTCGCGCTCCTCGAAATAGGTCACCAGCCGGCGTGCGCGGCCAGTCGAGTGGCTGCCATAGGCGCGGGCGAGGGCGGCGTCCGAGGGGCAGGCCTCGCCCTCGAGCGCGGCCCGTGCAAGGACCAGAAACACACCGCGGACATCCTCGCTCAAGGTGGCGGCCAGCGACTGGGCGGTCTGCCAGCCATCGGTTCCCGCGACCTCCTGGCTCACACCTGCCCGGGCCACCGCGAAGCGGCGCTTGAACTCGGCAAGGTCCGGCGGGGTTCCGGGCACCCGCCTGATCCGGCAGCGCACCAGAAAGTCCTGATAGAGCACCGCGACCGAACGGAAGGCGGCTTCGGAATCATCAAGGATCTCGGCGAGCACCTGGTCGATCTGGGCGTCGCGTTCGGCGACATCATAGTCCGGGAAAAGGCTCGGGGCCTCTTCGGTCCGCGCGGCGGCACTGAGCTGGGCCAGGATCTCGGCCTCGGGCCGTGGCTGGGGGGCATGGGAGCGCCGCGGCGCCGGCGCGCGCACCGGCTCGTCCGCCGATGCGGTAAAAAGCAGGTCCGCGGCATCCTCTCCCCGCGCTTCGGGCAGGGGCATCAGCTTGGGGCTGGTCGAGCGTGCGCTGGTTTCGACCGGGCCGATGACGATGGGCAGCGGGCGGCGCGAGAGTGCGGGCCCCAGGGCTACGAAATGGCCACGCTCGAGGTCCCGGAACATCTCGGTGGCCCGCTTGTCCATGCCCAGGAGATCGCCTGCGCGCGCCATGTCGATGTCGAGAAAGGTGCGGCCCATCAGGAAGTTGCTGGCCTCCGCGGCCACGTTCTTGGCCAGCTTGGCGAGGCGCTGGGTGGCGATGACCCCGGCCAGCCCGCGCTTGCGGCCCCGGCACATCAGATTGGTCATGGCGCCCAGAGAGACCTTGCGGGCCTCGTCGGACACTTCACCGGCCGCGGCGGGCGCGAAAAGCTGGGCTTCGTCGACCACAACCAGCATCGGGTACCAATGGTCGCGCTCGGCGTCGAAGAGCCCGCCCATGAACGCGGCGGCCGCCCGCATCTGGGCGTCAGCTTCCAGGCCTTCCAGGCTCAGGACCGCCGAGACGCGATGCTGGCGCATCCGGCCCGCGATCTTGGTCAATTCGCTCTCGCTCCTGTCGGCCTCCACCACCACATGGTCGAATCGGTCCGCAAGCGTCACGAAGTCGCCTTCCGGGTCGATGATGCACTGCTGAACCCATGGGGCGCTCTTTTCGAGCAGCCGGCGCAGGAGGTGGGATTTGCCCGAGCCGGAATTGCCCTGGACCAGAAGCCGCGTGGCCAGGAGTTCCTCGAGGTCCAGATTGGCCGGGCCTCCCGAGCGGGAAACGCCCATATCGATATCGACCGTCATGGTTGATTTCGTCCTTGGATCAGGCAGGTGAGTGGCATCGAGGGGCAGAGCCCGCCAGAACGCAACCCTATCACCGGCGGGCGCAGGTTTGCAGGCCTGCCAGCCGATACCCACAGCTGGCTCGCGCCATTTGACGGAGTGGACCAATCCGCTTAACGATTCAAGGCTCTCGATGCGTCCATATGAGAAGGCCTGCCGATGTTTGAAAGCCTGTTGGGAATGCTGAGGAGCCTGGCTGGCCGCCAGAAGGTCGAGCCGGCGGGCCCCCAGTCGGGCGCCTTGCCCTACCGGATCGTGGACGGGCAACTGGTCGTTTTGCTGGTGACCTCGCGCGGGCGGGGGCGCTGGATTTTCCCGAAAGGCGGGCTCAAGCAGGGCTACACCGCATGGGACAGCGCCGCGCTCGAGGCCTATGAGGAAGCCGGCGTCGAGGGTGTTGTCGAACAAAAGCCCATCGGGTCTTATATGTTGCCGGTCACCGACGAGAGGCCCAAGCCCGTGGAGGTCGAAATGTTTCCGCTGCTCGTTACCCATCAGCGCGACGACTGGAAGGAGCAGGGCCAGCGGTACCGGCACTGGGCCGTGCTTTCGGAGGCCAAGAGGCTGATCACCCATGACGGTCTGGCCGATGTCGCCGTTGCACTCGCTCAGCGCGAACTGGGGCGCAAGGCTGGCGCAGGCAACGCGGGCGAGGCCGGCTGAGCGCCCGGGATCGGTCGCCGCGTCAGGCAATGCCGGAAACGGATCGAGACGTCCTAAAGCCCGAAGAGCATCGACATCACGAGGAAAAGCCCTGCCGAGAGCAGGCCCGCCATTGGCACGGTGATGATCCAGGCTGCGGCGATCGAGAAGGCGTGCTGGCGCCGCACGAGGTAGCGCTTGCGCCGCTTTTGATAATTGGCGACGGCTTCTTCGGGGGTCTTGTTGAGGTGGTCTGTCTTGAGAAAGACCCCTTCGGGGCTCACGGCCTTGTTGCGAATCCCGCGGTTGGAGACGCCTTCGCGCAGGAAGCCCACGCCGAACACCGCCCCGACCGCGATATGGGTCGAGGAGACCGGCAGGCCCAGCGCCGAAGCGACGAGTACGGTCACTGCCGCCGACAGCGCCACGCAATATCCCCGGATTTCATTGAGCTTGGTGATCTTCTCGCCTACCGTGCGGATGACGCGCGGGCCAAAGAGGGCGAGCCCGAGTGCAATACCCAGCGCGCCGATCGCCAGCACCCAGATCGGCAGTGCGACCGACCCGGTGGCCGCGGCTTCGCCCAGATCGACCACGGCGACGATCGCAGCGAGTGGGCCGACCGCGTTGGCCACGTCATTGGCGCCGTGGGCGAACGAGAGCAGGGCGGTGGCAAAGATCAGGGGCAGCCGGAACAGGGCGCCGATCTTCTTGTTGGAATTGCCGGCCTGGGCAATGCCCTTGCGCACGAACGGCACGGCCACGGCCCACCCGATCCCGGCAAAGACGAGGCCCACCAGCATCACCATATGGGGCGCAGGGTCCCATACGCGGCTCAGCCCTTTCATTGCCATGTACATTGCAAAGATGCCGACCATCAGCGCGGCAAAGACCGGCACCCAGATCCGAGCCGACTCGCCCTTTTCACGGCGGTTGAGAATCGTGAGGTTGATCACGAGCAGCAGCGCCGCAGCCAGCGCTCCGCCCAGCACCGGGGAGATCACCCAGCTTGCAACGATCCGGCCCATGGTTGGCCAGATGATCGCCGACATCCCCGCCGCGGCAATGCCTGCGCCCACCACGCCCCCGATCACCGAGTGGGTGGTTGAGACCGGTGCGCCGATCAGAGTGGCCAGATTGATCCAGAGCGCGGCCGAAAGCAGGGCGGCCATCATCACATAAGTGAACACGTTGGGCGGAAGGTCGGTGCCCGGTGCGATGATGTCGCGCGAGATCGTGTTGACCACGTCTCCGCCGGCCAGAAGCGCGCCGGCCGCCTCGCACACGGCGGCGATGACCAAGGCGCCGCCGAGTGTGAGCGCGCGAGCGCCGACCGCCGGGCCCATATTGTTGGCAACGTCATTGGCGCCGATATTGAGCGCCATATAGGCTGCGATCACGGTGGCGATGACCACGAGATAGGCCATCGGCCCGCTTGCCACCGACGTCACGGCCCAGACCAGCGCCCCGAGCAGGAACACGAGCGCGATGCCAGGCGCGGCAATGGCACGCGAGGTCGACCGGGTCGCGTCGCGAAGCTGGTTGACCCGCTTGAGGTCTTTGTCGATGGCGGATTTGGCCATGGAGCGGAGATGCGTCCTTTGCATGGGTTTGACGCCCCTTACCCAATCAGGAGCGCTGACTCCAGTCGATTGTGAAGAATTCGTCACAATAGCGCCAGATGTTCACAGTTCCGGGCCGATCGGCGGGTTCGATACTTCCGTGCGGCGCTGGCAAGGCGCAATTTTTGGGCGTGCGGCCCCGGTGGCCTATGGAAAGCGGAGGGGACCCCATGTAAAGTAAGATCAGGTGTCTGGCCGAGGCCGAGGAGAAATATTGTCTTTCATGTCCCGAGCCAAAGGCAAAGCCGGAAAGAGCGGGCTGGTGCGCCTGCGGGACATCGTCTGGCCCCGAATGGGCCTGCGTCGGTATCTGGTCTATCTGCAAAAGAAGGTGCTGCGGCTGACGGCCAGTCCTCACGCCATCGGCGCGGGCATCGCCTCGGGTGCGGCCGCATCGGTCTTCCCGCTCATCGGGCTGCATTTCTTTCTCGGATTCATTCTAGCGTTCCTGACCCGGGGCAACATGCTGGCCGCTGCCATCGGCACCGCATGGGGCAACCCGATCACGTTCCCGCTGTTTTTCTCGCTCACCTACCAGTTCGGCTCGGCCATCCAGGAAATGGTCCGCACCCCGGCTGCGGATATCGGGGTGATCGATGGAGCGTCGACCGAGGCTCTGTCAGGCGGGCTGTTGTCGGTGGACATCTGGCAGATCTTTCCGCTCTTCCAGACGATGATGATCGGAGCCGTGCCGCTGGCCGTCTTTACCTGGCTGTTCTTTTATTTCGTCGTGCGCGGGGTGGTGGGCAGTTTCCAGATCGCGCGCCGCTCCCGGCTTGAGCGCCGCCGCGCGCGGATGAGTGGCGGCAATCCCAACGTGGACCGCAGCGAAGTCTAAAGCCTTTGCCGGACGGCGGCCGTCTCAAGGACGTAAACGATCAAGGTCTTGGAGCGCCTGCTCTCAGGACATGTTCTGGTGACAGGCCGAGCCTGCCTTCTGCTTTTCCCGGAGCAATTGTGCGATCTCATCGCCGGGCATAGGCTTGGCAAATACGAACCCCTGGAGTGTCGCGCAGCCGCAGGCCCGCAGAAGTTCGATATGCTCGGGCGTTTCCACACCCTCGGCGATCGATTCGATGCCCAGCGAATTCCCGATCTCGATGATGGATCTAACGAGGCTGAGTCGGGGGCGGGAGTCCGCGATCGGCATCACAAGTTGCCGGTCGATCTTCATTCGGGTGGGGCGGAGCTGCAAGAGGCTGACGATCGAGGCATAGCCCGTGCCGAAATCGTCGATCTCGATGTCGATCCCGAGTTCGCGAATCTGGTCGATGTTCCAGGTGACGATAGGGTCGCTTTCGTCCAGATAGATCGACTCGACCAGCTCGAACGACAGCGTACCAGGGGTGATGTCCATGCCCTTGAGCGTGTCGATGAGCGTCTCGTCGTGAAGGCGACGGGCCGAGACGTTGACCGACATGCGTCGGACATGCAGGCCCTTTGCTTGCCATGCCCGCCGTTGGGCGAGCGCCTGCTTGAGCACGATATGGTCGAGCGCGGCCACCACGTTGAGCTCTTCGGCCGTGTCCATGAAGGCTGCGGGACTGAGCAGCCCCTCGATCGGATGGTTCCAGCGCGCCAGCGCCTCGATGCCGACGACCTCGAGGCTGTGCGCATCGAACTGAGGTTGGTAGTGTGCTGTGAACTCGTCGTTTTCCAGGCCCTTGAGGATGTCGTCGGCAAGTCGCTTGGAGGTGATGATCTCGGCCTGAAGGGCTTCGGTGAAGAATTCGAAACGGTTGCGCCCCTGACGCTTGGCGCGATAGAGCGCGATGTCGGCGTTGATCAGCATCTGGCGCGGGGAAACCCGCGCTTCCGCGCATTCGGCGATCCCGATGCTGACCCCAAAGCGACATTCGTGGGTCTTGTAGGAGACCGGCTGGCTGATGAGCGAGATGATCCGGTCGGCGAGGCATCTGAGGTCGGCCTGAGACATCTCGTTCATGCAGAACACGACGAACTCGTCTCCCCCGATCCGGGCGACGAAATCGTCCTGGCGCACAGCCGCCTTGAGAATTTCGGCGGTGTGCACCAGCATGGCGTCGCCTGCGGCATGACCAAGGGTATCGTTGATGTGCTTGAAGCGATCGAGATCCATGTGCAGGAGCGCCGAATGCGCATCGGCACCTCGGGCGCGCCCTTCTTGAAGCGAGAGGACCTCGTCGAGATAGCGCCGGTTGGGCAGCCCGGTCAGCGGATCGTGCAGGGCGTTGTGCTCGATCCTGGCCTTGGCGCTTTCGAGCTCGAAATTCTTCGCCTCGGCCTGCGTCTTGGCCTTGAGCAGGGCTCCTGACAGCTCGGTATCGGCGGTTACGTCCCAGTTCACGCCCAGAATTCGCGATGGTCCGCCCGGATCCTGGTAGACCGAGCCAATCGCCCGGATATGGCGCACGTGCCCATCGGGCGCCAGGACACGGAATTCGGAGTGATACTGACCCCTGTTGCGGACAGCCGTGTTGAATTTACGCTCGGTCTTCTGGCGGTCTTCAGGGTGCAGCGCCCGGCGCCAGTCGCGGTAGGTGCGCGGGCCGCCGTCACGAGGCAGGCCGTAAAGCTCGTTCATGCGGTCGTCCCAGGAGAGATCGCCGGTTTCGATGTCCATTTCCCAGACGCCGACCCGGGACGTCTCGACGGCGAGCGCGAGGCGGCGCGAAAGTCTCTTGAGATCTGCTTCGCGTCGCTTCTGGTCGTCGAGGCGACGCATCCGCTCGGAATTGAGCCTCGCGGCAAGGGCGAGCGGGGCGAGCACCAGGGCCGCGGCAAGCGCCATGGTCAGCCGCAATGCCCAGGTGTTGGGCGGGGTGGTCTGCCAGCCGCCCTCGGGTATCGCAGCCATCTGCCAGCGGCCGTTCGGCAGGACGATCTCCATGGAAATCGGGTCCTGGGCAAGGATGGCGGGGTCACCGAAAAAGATATCGTCGCCCGGCCCGATGCCGTCTCGCCCCCCGATCGCCACCTCGATACCCAGTTCAGGATCGGTCAGCCCACTGGCAGCATAGAGCCGGTCCGCCTCAATGATCGCCGAGACGATGCCCCAGAACCTGCGCTCTCCGGCCTCGTCATCGGAAAAGACGGGAAACCGTCCAATAAAACCTCGCCCGCCCTGCACCAGATGTACGGGGCCTGCCAGCATCATGCTTCCGCTGTCGCGCGCGGCTATGGCGGCTGCGCGCTGCTCGGCATTGACACGATAGTCCAGCCCGAGCGCATCCTGGTTGCCGCTCAGGGGATGGATCAGACGCACCACCAGATCAGGGGCCGCGGCGACGTGCCGGAGTTCATTTTCCTGCATAAGGATATGCGCAGCGAGGCGTCCAAACCGCTCTTGACCCATGTCGGGCTCCGTGCTGATCGTGCTCACGAGGCCGTGGACCAGCTGGATGTTGGATGCGATCTTGCCCTCGAGCCGCGCGCGGATCAGCGCGGCCTGGTCATGGACCGTGGTGCGCTGGGTCTGCTCGAAGAGGATGTGGTTCTGGTGGTCGGCAAAGATGGCGATGGCCAGCATTACGACGAGCGCGACAAGGGTGGGTACATTCGCCGGCCGCCCCGCCCTGCGTACCAGATCTAGAGGAGAGGTTGCCGCTCTCTCTGCCGTATCGTCGTGTCCAGCCAAACCAATTCCTGCCCCTCACGCAAGCTCGAATTGATACGGCACAGACTTTAATACAGGCTTTATAACGGCCAATAGTTCGTGAAGCGCAGGGGGTGGAAATATGGTGCGTATGCGGTTATTCTATGAACCTTCGCGAGAGCGCGAAGGGCAAGAGCAACTTCCGGCGGCGGTGCAGGGTTGATCCCGGTACGACCGCCTTTTTTTTGCTCCGGACGCCGCAGCGCTACCCATAGGCAACAAAAAAGGACCGCCCTTTTACGAGCGGTCCTTCCATGAGTTCCTATCACAGTGGAGTGACTGAACCATGATCGGGTTCGGAGGTTGACGGTCAATCCGCCAGGGGCTGCCCCAACAAATTCACCTCACACCCAAAGCCAACTCCGCCGGCGCGGATCTCACTAGACATTGGATCACCTCCTTTCGATCGATTGACAATAAAGGGATGGTGCCGGTGTTCGCGGGCTTTTGCAAGCGTGCCGAGGGGGACGGGCCATGCACATAAGTGTGAGTGGGCACGCACAAACCGCATCTTCTCATCGCGTGGATTTCAAACGATAATTCGCTCGCGATTCGGGGGGGCCTCCTCGCGTTCAAGAGACATCGCCCTGCACGATACTCCTCACTGGGTCAGCTCAGGATGTAGCGCCTGCGATATTCGCTGGCGAGAAAGACCAGCACGGCGGCCACACCGAGCCCGACCCCCAGCGAAAGCCAGTCCACGCCGCCAAGGATGCGGGTGACCATCGGTCCCGCCTGGAACGCTTCGCCCGAAAGCCAGCGCATTTCCATGTCCAGCCCTTCGATATCGAGAGACAGCCGGTCACGAAGGAAGGCCAGAAGATAACCCCCGCGCGGCCCCGCCCCGCCCGTCGCCATGAATTCGATAAGCGCTCCGACCATCGGGATCAGGACCGCCAGCGGCATCGCCCAGCGGGCAAAGATCGTCGAGAGGAAGCCGATCCAGCACAGGAAGGGCAGGTACCAAAGGAGCCCGACCGCGAAATAGACGCAGGCGATGACCATGATCTGGACCCAGGCGAGGGCCGCCTGACCCGGATCGGGCGGCGCGAATTCCGAGAGCGCCGATCCGACCGAAAAAGCGGGAAGATAAGCGATGATGCCGGAAATTCCGGTCGCCAGCAGAATGGCGAGGGGGAAGACCGTAAGTCCGGTCAAGACCTTTGCCCCCATGATCGTAAGGTCCGACTGGGGCACCGATTTCCAGAACAGCATCGCGTTGTTGCGCGAGTCTGCCGAAAAGGCGTTGGCGAAGTAGAACGCCAGCATGACCAGAAGGTAGACCGACCAGCCATAGGCCGCAGCGGCAAAGAGCGTCTCGTAAAAGATCAGAAGGCTCGGAAGCTCGGCGGCGAACCGCCCGCTGGTCGACACCGAGATCGTGCCGTAGAGCGCCCCGAGAAGGGCGAGCCCCAGCAGGATGGCCGGGGCAATGACGAAGGCGGCGCGGTGCTCGAGATATTCGCGCCGCACCATTGCGATCACTGCGGACATTTATGCTGCCCCCCGGTTGTAGGTCTGACGCTGCATGAGGGCCACGAAAAGATCCGAGAGGGTGGGCGTAGTGACCGTACCGAACGGTGCCAGATCCTCGTGCTTGCGTCCCTCAAAGATCATCACCGTTTGTCCGAACCGGGTCTCGAAATAGACCGGCTCGAGCGCGCGGGCGTCCTCGATCCGGGCGGGATCGGAGACCACGAGCTGCACATAGGTTTCCGCCACCGCGTCCATGGGCATGTGCGCGATCAGTTCTCCGTCTCGAATGAACATGATGTCGCTGAGCATGAACTCGATCTCGTCCACCTGATGGGTGGTGATCAAAAGCGTGCGCTGCTCGCTCATATAGTCTTCGAGCAGGCGCTTGTAGAAGCGTTTCCGATAGGTGATGTCGAGCCCCAGCGTGGGCTCGTCGAGCACCAGAAGCCGGGCGTTGATCGCCATCACGACCGCCAGATGGAGCTGGGCGATCATGCCCTTGGAGAGCGTCTTGATCCGCGCCTCGGGCCGGATGTCGGTGCCCGAGAGAAAGTCCTGCGCTTTTTCGCGCGAGAAATTGGGGTGGGTGTCGGTCAGCATAGAAAGCAGCTCGCGCACGCGCAAAAAGCGCGGCAGCGATGCGACGTCCGAGATGAACGCGACATCCTTCATCAGCCGGGCACGGTTGGCGAAGGGGTCCATGCCCAGAACTTCGATATGCCCCTCGCATTTGGTGAGGCCCAGAAGGGCATTGAGGGTCGTGGTCTTGCCCGCACCATTGTGCCCCACCAGTCCGTATATGCGGCCGGCGGGAATGTCGAAGTCCAGCCCGTGCAGGATCTCGGTCTTGCCGAAGCGCTTGCGCAGCCCGCGCGCCGAGGCGATAGGCGTTCCCTGGCTCATTGGTCGCGCTCCCTGTCCATCAACTCGCCAAGGCTCAGGCCAAGGGCGGCAATGCGCCCCCGGATGGCCGGCCACTCCTGAGACAGGAAAGTCTCGCGCTCATGGACGAGAAGTTTCTCGCGTGCGCCCTTGTTCACGAACATGCCCAGCCCCCTGCGCTTTTCCACGATATCGAGGTCAACGAGCGACTGATAGGCCTTGGTGACGGTCAAAGGATTGACCGAAAGCTCGGTCGCGATCTGGCGCACCGAGGGAAGGGCCTCGCCCTCCCCGATCGCCTCACTGAGGATCAATTCGATCATCCGCTGCCTGATCTGGAGAAAGATCGGCACATTGTCACGCCACTGGTTCATCAGCTCACTCGTTAGTGTGCTGCTTTAGTAATACACCATTGCGCCATGGTCAAGTGCGCGCGTGCGACAGCGCGGAGCTGAGAATCCAAAGGATAAGGCAATCGGCCAGGGGGAGGGTAAAGCACCCGGGGCCAAACGGCTTAGCGCACGACGGTGATCGCTTCGGCGGCCCGGGTGAGCCCGGTGTAGAGCCAACGGCTCGCTTCTTCCCGGAACACGAAGCTCTCGTCGAAGAGGTAGACGGTATCCCACTGGCTGCCCTGCGCCTTGTGGACAGTGAGGCAATAGCCATAAGTGAATTCGTCGTACTGGCGCCGCATCTGCCAGCTCATTTCGGTGTCCTCACCCGAAAAAAAACTGGTGTGGGTACGCACGCGGGTCTGGACCGAGGTGCGGTCTTCCTCTTCCGGGTCGATCAGCATGTCGAGCGAGCCCCCCGCCTTGCGGGTGACGGTGGCCGCCGTCCAGATCTGGCCGTTCAGCAGCCGCTTGCGCGGATTGTTGCGCAGGCAGACCAGCCGGTCGCCGACCACGGGCTTGGCATCGGGCAGGCCCTTGAGTTCGCGGATGCGCGCATTGTAATGCAGCCGGGTCTTGTTGCGGCCCACCAGAACCTGATCGGCGGCCAGGACCTCCGCCTGGTCCACCTCCCGGCGGGAAATGACCTTGGACTCCCCATACTGCCCATAAACGAGGGGCCGGCCTTCCCGGATATCGAGCGAGAGGCGCACGATGGGGTTGTCGCGCGCCTGGCGATGAATCTCGGTGAGCATGACGTCCGGTTCGGCGGCGGTGAAAAAGCCCTCGCCCTGCACCGGGGGAAGCTGGAAGGGGTCGCCCAGGACCAGAACCTTGGTTCCGAAACTCAATAGGTCGGTGCCCAGAACCTCGTCGACCATCGAGACCTCGTCGATGACCACCAGATCGGCGTCGGCGATCGATGACTCCGCGTCCAGGACAAAGCGGGGCTCGCCCTCCTTCTCGCTGATCCGGGTGTAGATCAGGGAATGGATGGTCGAGGCGCCCTTGCAGCCGCGCTTGCGCATCACGAGAGCGGCCTTGCCGGTGAAGGCGGCGTATTTGACGGTCTTGACGTCCTTGGCCAGATGCTGGGCGAGGGTGGACTTGCCCGTTCCCGCCCATCCGAACAGCCGGAACACCTGCGCGCCGTCCTTGTCCTTGAGCCAGGCGCTGACAGCCTTGAGCGCTTCATCCTGCTGGCTGGACCAGGCCACCATTTCGCGACACACTCCCTGTCAAAACCCATGAAGGCGGGAATCGCATCCCGCCGGGGTGATTATCAAGGAGCGTGCCGCGCTCCGCTACCCATAGGCTGGGGAGGAAAGGAAATTTCATGGCATCAACCGCTGCGGACGTAAGCGACTTCTGGTTTTCCGATCATGGGCCCGAGGACTGGTTTTCCGGCTCACCCGATTTCGACGTCCGCGTCAGGGCGCAGCTCGGCGACCTCCATGCCCGGGCCGTGCGGTCCGAACTCTGGGAATGGCGGAACTCTGCCGATGGGCGGCTGGCCGAGATCATCCTGCTCGATCAGGTCTCCCGGCAGCTTCACCGAGGCGAGGGGCAGGCATTTGCCGCTGACACCATGGCGCTCGCTCTCGCCCAGGAGATGATCGCGCAGGGCATGGACGCGCCCATGGACGTCAACCACAAGCTCTTTGTCTACATGCCCTTCCAGCACGCTGAATCGCTCGTCATCCAGGAGCAATCCCTGCGGCTTTTCGAGGCGATGGGCAGCGACGACTACATGGAATACGCCAGGGCCCACCACGAGACGATCGCGCGCTTTGGCCGCTTTCCGTTCCGCAACGGGGCTTTGGGTCGACCCTCGACGCCTGATGAACTCGCCTACATGAAAGCCAATGAAGGCCGCGCCTACTGAGCGGCGCCCAGAGCTTCTCGCGGGGCGAGGGCCCCGTGATGGCCGATAACGATGCTGGCGACCTCGTGGCCCGCACGGGCCGCCTCGGCAGGCGAGGCGCCGGTGAGGCGCGCGGCGATATAGGCGCCCCCGAAGCTGTCGCCGGCGCCGGTGGCGTCCACCACCGATTGCACGCGGGTGGCGGGAACGCGTTCCGCCCCTTGCGCCGTCGCGACAAGGGCCGGCTCGCCCCCGTTCTTGACCACGACCTCCTCGGCGCCCGCACGCAGATAGCGCTCGGAGGTAGCTCTGGCGTCTGCATCGCCGAAATAGGGCAATTCATCCCCATGGGTGGGCAGCACGATGCTCGAGACCCGCGCCGCGGCCATCAGCGCTTCGCGCAGGGCCTCGGTATCGGGCCAGAGAACGGGCCGGATATTGGGATCGAACCCGACCCGGGCGCCATCCGCGCGCCGGCGGGCGATTGCCTCAATCAGCCGGGAGCGGGCCGCCGGCTCGAGAATGGCGAGCGTGATGCCCGAGAAATAGATCAAATCGGCCTGGGCCAGCCCGGCCTTGAGCCGTGCAGGGTCATCGGCCAGCCGCCGGGCCGCCGAAGTCTCGCGCCAATAGGTGAAGTGACGGTCGCCGTCGGCCTGATGGATGAGATAGAGCCCGGGCTTGTGGCCTTGCAGTCGCGCAATGTGCCGCGTGCCCACGCCATTGCCCGCGATATGGGCGACCATGCGGTCCGAATAAAGATCATCGCCCACGCAGGTAAGGTACTGGACGTCCCAGGGTTCGGGCAGTCGCGCCGCCATGTAATAGGCGGTGTTGAAGGTGTCGCCGGCATAGCCCAGACGGTATTGCCCGTCCGCGCCTCCGCTCAGCTCGATCATGCACTCCCCGATGCTGACGATCGTACCCATATGCGTGCGCATCCCCCTGTAGCCGGCGTGTGCTTCTCGCATAGACGATCTGCGCGGGCCGGGAAAGGGCCGGGCGGGGCTGTTGGCGCCATTGCGGCTGTTGCATCATGGCACTGTCATGTGCGCACGCTATGGGCTGGGGTATGTACGATGATTCTGGTGTCATGACCGCGCGAATGCCCGAACCCGGCCCCACTCGGCCGCGGCCTGGTGCCGTGCCTCCCGCTCTCGCCGTCGCGGGGGCCGGAGTGCTGGCCTGTGCCCTGCTCGTTGTTGCCGGTCGGATCGGAGTGGTCGACGGCGCCGCAGTGACGCTGGCGCTGCTGGCCGCAGGCCTGCTGATCGGGCGCCTCGCCGCCCCCGGTGCCGAGCCGGCGGCCGTGGTGGGAGACCGGGGCGTGGACCGGGAGGTGGCGCGCTTTGCCGACGGGCTGACCGAGCCCTTCCTGATCCTCAACGAGCGCAGCGTTCTGGTCTATTGCAACCCCTCGGCGCGCCTGCAGTTTCCGCGCCTGCGCGAGGGCGATCCGCTGGCCTTCACCCTGCGCGATCCCGATCTGGTCGAGGCGATCGACGCCGCGCGCACGGCCCGCGAGGCGCGGGCGGTCGAAGTGCATCTGAGCGTGCCCAACGAGGTCTGGCTGCGCGCGTCCGTCGCGCCCTATGAGCCCGATCCCGAAAGCGGGCGGCTGCTCTTGATCATCACGCTGCATGATTTCACCGAACAGCGTCGAACCGACCGCATGCGCAGCGATTTCATCGCCAATGCCAGCCACGAACTGCGCACCCCGCTCACCTCGCTGATGGGCTTTATCGAGACCCTGCAGGGCCCTGCGGCGACCGATGCGGGTGCGCGGGACCGGTTCTTGTCGATCATGCGCACCCAGGCGGGGCGCATGTCCGCCCTGATCGACGATCTGCTTTCGCTGAGCCGGATCGAACTTCGCCAGCACGTCAAGCCGACCGCCGAGGTCCGGCTCCAGAGCGTGGTGCGCGAAGTCTCCGCCTCGCTTGAAGCCCGTCTCGCCGAGGCCGGCGTGACCCTCGAGCTCGATCTGCCCGAGGAATCCGCGGCAGTGACCGGCGACGCCCAGGAACTTTACGAGGTTGTCGAGAACCTCGTGGACAACGCGATCAAGTACGGCGGCTCGGGCGGGCGCGTCAGCGTGGCCGTGGCGCGCGGGGCCAACCGCGCCGGCACCTACCACGCCATCACCGTCACCGATTACGGACCCGGCATTGCACAGGAGCATGTGCCGCGGCTCACCGAGCGGTTCTACCGCGTGGAATCGGAGGGCAGCCGCAAGGCCAAGGGAACGGGCCTGGGGCTGGCGATCGTCAAGCATATCGTTCATCGCCACCACGGCGAGATGGCCATCCGCTCCACGCTGGGGGAGGGCACGCGGGTCGAGGTCCTGCTGCCGCGGCGGAGCTGACCGGGAGGACAACGCAATGGCAACTTCAGGCGCCCCCAAGACTTTACCCATGGGCTGTGATCCGTCATGAAGGGATCGGGCAGGCCCGGCGTCCCGGGCGGATGGCGGCCAGATTTCAGGGAAATGCTTGCGATGAGCTATACCGGCGAACATATCGTCTCCTCCTACGAAGACGAGTTGACCGAACTGGCGCGCTCGATTTCCGAGATGGGCGGGCTGGTCGAGAAGGCCATCGCCAACGCTGCCGAAGCGCTGGTGCGCATGGATCACGACCTGGCTGCGACGACCATCGCGGCCGACAAGAAGGTCGATGCCATGCAGCGCCAGGTCGACGAGATGGCGGTCTCGATCATCGCCCGGCGCCAGCCCATGGCCGGCGATCTGCGCCTCGTGATCGCCTCGATCCACGTGGCCAACGATCTCGAGCGGATCGGGGACATGGCCAAGTCCACGGCCCGGCGCGTGACGCGGATCGAGGGGATGGTGCCCTCGAGCCAGTTCAACAACGGCATGCGCCACATGAGCCAGCTCGCCCAGCGGCAGCTCAAACTGGCGCTCGATGGATTTGCCAGCAAGGACAAGGACATGGCGGTGGACGTCATCGAGCGCGACACCGATATCGACGCGCTCTACGTCTCCCTGTTCCGCGAGCTTCTGACCTATATGATGGAAGATCCGCGCAACATCACCATGTGCACGCACCTATTGTTCTGCGGCAAGAATTTCGAGCGCGTGGGCGACCATGCGACCAACATCGCCGAGCAGGCCTATTTCCTCGCCACCGGCCGGTCGGTGACCCAGGATGTCAATGATCTCAAGCGCGAGCAGATCAAGAGCTGATTGGCCTGCGATTTCGCGGGGTTGGCCGAAGATCAACGCGCTATACGGCGCTGATCGGCGCACATTAGCGGTGATCGCGCCTGTTAGCGCCGCTGGCAGCGTTGATCGGGGATAAATCGGGCGGGGTTATCCCCGTCGAGAGAGGGAAAACCCCAAGGCGACGGCCCCCATCCACGCGGCGAGCGAGGCCAACACGTAGCCAAATGTGGCGACCGGCGCCTCAGCGGCCATAATTACCGCCTCAAGGCTGAAGATCGAGAAGGTGGTGAAGCCTCCGCAAAATCCCGGGACGAGGAGCAGCCGCAGGCCGGGGGGCATGGGCCGGGCGAGAGAGCGGCCAGCCAGCCAGCCGATGGCCAGCGAGCCCAGCGCGTTGGCCGCGAAGGTCCCCCAGGGCCATGCGGGCCCGGCCATGGACAGAAGCCCAAGCGACAGCGCAAAGCGCAGCACCGCGCCCGTTCCCGCGCCCAGCCCCACGATCAGCGCCTCGCGCATGGGCCTCAAGGGGCAGACCCTCCCGCAAGCGTGATCCCGAGCGCAGCGGCTCCGATGCACAGGACCAGTGAGCCCGTGATGTTGATCAAGGCCGCCCCGATACGACCCGCGCGCATCATCTCGAAGGTCTGGAGCGAGAAGCTCGACACGGTGGTGTAGCCCCCCAGAAAGCCGGTGGCGAGCAGGGGCCAGAAAGGGTGGGCGGCAAGCTCGGCGTGCCCGGCCGCGAGCACATAACCGGCCAGAACGCCGATGGCCAGCGCGCCGGTTATATTGACCGCGAAGGTGCCCAGCGCCGGGTGCGCGGTGCGTTTGCCCACAGCGCCGGAAACAAGATGCCGGGCCGCGCCGCCGGCCATGCCCCCGAGCGCGACGCCCATAAAGGCTGATAAAAGCAGGAAATCCAAGGTGCGGACGATACTCCCCAATCGGCCATTCCGGCCCGATGCATGCCTCGTGCGTCCGATCGGCCAAGGCGGGCAAACCCGCGCCCCTTGAACCGGAGACAGCGCCTTAAGTCCTTGATTCCGCGCGCGTCCGGACCACAAAGTGTTGCCACTCTTCCCATAAACGCACTAGAACCCTAGAGCACTTCCTGTTCTGATGGAACCGGGATGGGGCGGGCTCGAAATCTTGGATACCTCGCGCGCCGGCGCCGGAAATGCCGTTCCGTATGTTAGGGAATGACACTCTAGAGCGTTTCCAGGAAAAGTGGGGACACTTTTCCGGTTCGGAAACGCGACACATCAAAGACCTAGAGCTCCTGTTCTGATTCAATCAGAACGGGATATGCTCTAGCCGACACGGGGGGAGCGGGGAAACCGATGATGGACGATCTGGCGCCGCGCGCCTTTCTCACCGAATTGTTCGATGCTGCGGTTCGCGCCGCCGATCCGCTCGAGGCGATCCGCGCCAATTTGCCCGAGCCGCCCAAGGGGCGCACCGTAGTCATCGGGGCCGGCAAGGCCGCCAGCCAGATGGCGGCGGCGTTCGAAAAGGTCTGGGAGGGCCCGTTCAGCGGCTTGGTTGTCGATCGCCACGGCCCGGTGGCCGAGACCAACACGATCCGCGTCCTGCAGGCGGCCCATCCGGTGCCCGATGCCGCCGGGTTGGACGCCGCGCGCGCGCTTTTCCACGAGGTGGCCGGTCTCACCGAAGACGATCTGGTGATCGCGCTGATTTCGGGGGGCGGGTCGGCCCTCCTGCCTGCTCCGGCCCAGGGGCTGAGCTTTGAGGACGAGGTGGCGGTCAACAAGGCTTTGCTCGCCTCGGGCGCCCCCATCGACGCGATGAACGTGGTGCGCAACCACGTCTCGGCGATCAAGGGCGGGCGGCTGGCGCTGGCGGCGGCCCCGGCGCGGGTGGTGAGCCTCGTTGTGTCCGACGTCGCCGGCGACGATCCGGCCATGGTGGCGTCAGGGCCCACCGTGCCGCACGCGGCAGGGGTCGAGGACGCACTGTCCATCATCGCCGAATACGGGATGGCCCTGCCCGAAGCGGTCATGGCGCATCTGAACTCGGGCAAGGCGCACGCGCCCCGGCCCGATGACCCCGGGCTCGCCCGCAACAGCGTGACCGTGATCGCCTCGGCGGGCGTTTCGCTCGAGGCGGCTGCCACGAGGGCCCGCGAGATGGGCGTCGAGGCCGCGATCCTCTCGGACGCCATCGAGGGCGAAGCCCGCGAGATCGGCAAGATGCACGCGGCGATCGCCCGGGAGATCGCGACACGGGGCCGCCCGTTCACCGCACCGGTGGTCCTGCTGTCGGGCGGGGAGACTACGGTGACGATCCGCGACGGCTACGGCAGGGGCGGACGGAACACCGAAATGCTGTTGTCCTTTGCCCGCGAGATCGAAGGGGTGGCAGGCATCGATGCGCTGGCCGCCGACACCGACGGGATCGATGGCTCCGAGGATAATGCGGGCGCATTTGCCGATGGCGGGTCGATGGCGCGCATGCGGGCGGCGGGCGTGGACCCCGGCGCACTGCTGGCCAACCACGACGCCTGGACGGCTTTCGATGCTGCGGGTGATTTGTTCGTGCCCGGCCCCACGGGCACCAACGTCAACGATCTGCGCGCGATCCTCGTGCGGCGGGGGTGATGGGGGCTGCGATGAGCTTCTGGTCTTTGGGCGGTTCTGATCGCTCCACGGGGGCGATGTGAGAGCTAAAACGCTGAAGGACCCCTCACCCCCTACCCCTCTCCCTCAAGGGGAGAGGGGGGCTCGTACCGCAGCGGCTCTGCCCTTTTCCCTTCTCCCCTTGAGGGATTTCGAGGCGGTGGCAAAGCCACCGATCGCTCCTGTGGAGCGATCGGAGCCGAAGGAAGTGGCCGCGGAGCGGTCGGATGAGGGGGTAGAGGGGTCGCGAAGATCTCCTCCGCTTGATGTTTCGCAACGCTGTAGCCCCCTCACCCCCAACCCCTCTCCCACGAGGGGAGAGGGGGGCTCTTGGGGCTAAGACCGTGTGCCGTCCTGACTACGGGCGCATGGCGCTCATCGCCTTCTGCGGCTCTGATCGCTCCACTGGAGCGACTAGTCGCTGGCGCGACCGCCTTGAAGTCCCTCAAGGGGAGAGGGGGGCTCGTCCCGTTTCGGCTGGACCCGTCTTCCCTTCTCCCCTCGCGGGAGAAGGTGGCCGCGGAGCGGTCGGATGAGGGGGCAGAGGGCTGGCGATGATCACCGCCGCTTGATGTTTCGCAACGCTGTAGCCCCCTCACCCCCAACCCCTCTCCCACGAGGGGAGAGGGGGGCTCTTGGGGCTAAGACCGTGTGCCGTCCTGACTGCGGGCGCATGGCGCTGATCGCCTTCTGCGGCTCCAACCGCTCCGCTGGAGCGATTGGTCGCTGGCGCGACCGCCTTGAAGTCTCCCTAAAGGGGAGAGGGGGGCTCGTACCGCAGCGGCTCGGCCCTTTTCCCTTCTCCCCTCGTGGGATTTCGAGGCGGTGGCAAAGCCACCGATCGCTCCTGTGGAGCGATCGGTGCCGAAGCAAGTGGCCGCGGAGCGGTCGGATGAGGGGTACAGGGGGCGGCAGCCCACCCAGGTTCCACTGGAGAGGGGTGTTCCGGAAAGCACAAGGGTCTGGATGTTCTCGCGTCGCGGCGGTCTCGCCGGGTGGGCGCGGTTATTTCTTTTTGCGATCGAGCTGGTGGTAGGCCTTGCGGGCGTGGAAGTCGCAATAGGGTTTGGCTTCGTCGGACTCGCGGCCGCAGAAGTGGAATTCCTTGCTCATGGGATCGCCGATCGGCCATTTGCAGGTCTTTTCCGAGAGCTGCAGCAGCGAGATGCGCTCCTCGGGCGGAATGAAGAGTTCGGACGCCCTGGGGGCGACTTCCATCTCCACTTCCTGTGCCGTTTCCATCTTGAGCGCGGTTGCACCCATGATGGGCGCCGAAACCGTGCGGCGCGGGGCCGATTGAGCGCTGGTTGCGGCCGCCGCTGCCGGCCGGGATATGCCGACCCCGCCGCTTCCAGACGATGAGGGCTTGCGGGCGATGGGTGCGCGCGGCGCCTTGGGGCGCGGGGCGGCGCTGGACGGCTTGGCCCGCGCCGAAAGCTTGAGCCGGTGGACCTTTCCGATCACGGCGTTGCGGGTGACCCCGCCGCTGAGCTCGGAGGCGATCTGGCTCGCGCTCAAGCCTTCCATCCAGAGCTTCTTGAGCAGAGCGACGCGCTCGTCAGTCCAGGTCATGGTCTAGCTCCCATAAGCCGCAAGGCAGATCAGAATCCGGTATCGTTCCGCCAATCCGCTTGGCAGGATCGAACACCATGTGTCGTATGTCGATGGGGTCCGCCACACGAGATGTCGTGTTCCCAATACGGCTATCCTACACAACCGGTGGAATCGGTTTCAAGGCTCGCCACGGAGTTTCCCCCGTTTAACCTGAGCCTGCCCAACCGCCCGGAGCGAAACCCCGCGAGTGTTGCAATTGCGCACTGTGCGCCCGGCCCCTTTTCTGGAAAACAAATGTGGCGCCGATGAGTCGCAGGCCCCGTCAAGGGCGCGCAAGGGCCCGGATTGTTGACTTTGGGCCGGTCCCGACGCATAAGCGAAAGCCTAGGCCCTCAGTATCGATTGGGGGCGTTTTTCGTTTCAACGGTCCATTTTCCAGAGGAAAGAGACATGTCTGCGCTCTACGGTACCTATGCCCGGTCCGAACTTGCCTTCGAGCGGGGCGAGGGCGCGCGACTGTTCACCGCCGACGGGGCCGATTACCTCGATTTCAGCTCGGGCATAGCCGTCAACGCGCTGGGCCATGGCGACCCTCATGTGGTGGGCGCGCTCAAGGCGCAGGCCGAAAAACTCTGGCACGTCTCCAACATCTTCCAGATACCCGAGCAGGAGAAGCTGGCCCAAAGGCTGGTGGACGCGACCTTTGCCGACAGGGTGTTCTTCACCAATTCGGGCGCCGAGGCGCTCGAATGCGCGATCAAGACCGCGCGGCGCTACTTCTTTGACAAGGGCCAGACCGAGCGCCACGACATCATCGGCTTTACCGGCTCGTTCCACGGCCGGACGCTGGGCACGATCGCGGCGGGCGGCAACCCCGACTACGTCAAGGGCTTCGGCCCGGTCATGGCCGGGTTCAAGCACGCTGCCCCGGGCGACCTCGAGGCGGTCAGGGCGCTGGTCGACGACAAGACCGCGGCCATCCTGATCGAGCCCGTGCAGGGCGAGGGCGGGCTGGCCGTGATGAGCGACGCGTTCCTCAAGGGCCTGCGCGCGCTCTGCGAAGAGACTGGCATGCTGCTGATCTTTGACGAGGTCCAGTGCGGTTATGGGCGGACCGGCCGGTTCTTTGCCCATGAATGGTCCGGCGTGACCCCCGACATCATGGCGGTCGCCAAGGCGATCGGTGGGGGTTTCCCGCTGGGCGCCTGCCTTGCGACCGAGGAGGTGGCGCGCTGCATGGTGCCGGGCACCCATGGCTCGACCTATGGGGGCAACCCGCTGGCCTGCGCGGTGGGCAATGCGGTGCTCGACCGGATCCTCGAGCCCGGCTTTATCGAGCATGTGGAGAAGATGGGCCAGGTTCTGGCCTGGCATCTCCAGCAGCTTGCCCAGAAATATCCCCATCACGTCACCGAAGTGCGTGGGCGCGGGCTGATCGCGGGGCTCAAGATCAACCCGCCGGTGCGCGATTTCGTGGCGCGCCTGCGCGATCACGGCCTTCTGGCGGTGGCCGCGGGCTCGAACGTTCTGCGCCTTCTGCCCCCGCTCATCATCACCGAAGCCGATGTCGAGGAAGCCGCCGGCAAGATATCGGACGCCTTTGCCGCACTCGACGCCGAAGCGGCCAGCGCCGCGCAATAGGGCTGCGCCCGTTCAACCCGAAAACCAGGATGTGTCCCATGACCGGACAGCCGAGACATTTTCTCGATCTCAAGGATTTTTCGCTGCCCACGCTGCGCACGATCCTCGATCTCGCCCACGCGCTCAAGACCGCGCTCAGATCCGGGGAGCGGCCCGACCTGCTCCGCGACAAGGTGCTCGCCATGATCTTCGAGCGCCAGTCCACCCGGACCCGCGTCTCGTTCGATGTGGGCATGCGCCAGCTCGGCGGGCAGACCCTGATGCTCACGGGCCAGGAAATGCAGCTCGCCCGCGAGGAGACCATCGAGGACACCGCGCGGGTGATGAGCCGGTATGTGGACGCGATCATGATCCGCATCCTCTCCCATGACGACCTCACCGATCTGGCGAGTGCCTCTTCGGTGCCGGTCATCAACGGGCTAACGCGGCGTTCGCACCCCTGCCAGGTGATGGCCGACATCATGACGTTCGAGGAGAACGCCGGTCCGCTACAAGGCCGCAAGGTCGCCTGGATCGGGGATTCCAACAATGTGCTGGCCTCATGGGTCCACGCCGCGGGCCTTTTCGGCGCGCGCCTTTCGATCGCCTGTCCCAAGCAGTACTGGCCCGATGAGGGGCTGCTGTCGGACATCGCCGAAGTGGGCGACACGGTGAGCCTGGACACCGATCCGGTGGCCGCGATCGCGGACGCCGATCTGGTGCTGACCGACACCTGGGTATCGATGGGCGACACCGACGAAGGCGAGCGGCGGCGTATCTTGAAACCCTATCAGGTCAATCCCAGATTGATGGGCCACGCGGCGCCCGACGCGCTGTTCATGCACTGCCTGCCCGCGCACAGGGGCGACGAGGTCACCGACGAGGTGATCGACGGTCCCCAGTCGGTGGTCTGGGACGAAGCGGAAAACCGCATGCACGTTCAAAAGGCCATCCTGTGCTGGGCCTTCGGGATCGAGAGCATCTGATGAGCCAGCCTTCCCTCGAAAAATTCGGTCTCAACCGGCCCGAGAGCGGGGACGACGTGGTCGTCCCCTTCGCGCTCGAGACCCTCGACAGCCGCGGGCGCGTCGTGCGTCTGGGCGATGCGCTCGACACCATCATCTCGCGCCATCGCTATCCCGAGCCCGTGGCGCGGCTGCTGGGCGAGGCGATCACCCTTGCCGCGCTCATCGGCACGAGCCTGAAATTCGAGGGCCGGTTCATCCTCCAGTCGCGCACCGACGGGCTGGTGAGCCTGCTGGTGGTGGATTTCGACACCCCCGACGGGCTGCGCGCCTATGCGCGCTATGACACTGACAAGCTGGCCGAAGCGGTGGACGCGGGCCGGGCGAGCCCGGCCGAGCTGCTCGGCAAGGGCGTTCTGGCGCTGACCGTGGACCAGGGCGCGCATATGGACCGCTATCAGGGGATCGTCGCGCTCGAGGGCTCCGACAGCCTCGAGGACGTGGCGCACACCTATTTCATGCAGTCCGAGCAGATCCCCACCCGGGTACGCCTGGCCGTGGGCGAGATGACCGAACGCGGCAGGCCGGGCTCGAGCTGGCGCGCGGGCGGGGTGTTGCTCCAGCATCTGCCCGAGCATGGCGGCGCCATGGCGGATCTGCCCGGGGACGGGGATTTCGAGAACGACGAGACGGCCGATCCCGAGTTCACCGAGGACGATCACTGGACGGAGGCCCGCGCGATCCTCGATACGCTCTCGGACGCGGAACTGGTCGATCCCGAGATTTCGCCCGAGCGGATATTGTTCCGGCTCTACCATGAATCCGGGGCGCGGGTATTTGACCCGCAGCTCCTCGTGGAGCGCTGCACCTGTTCGGCCGAGCGCGTCGAGCAGATGATCAACGACTTCACGCCCCAGGAGCGCGAGGACATGGCGGTGGACGGCGAGATCGAAGTGGTGTGCGAGTTCTGCTCGACCCGCTACGCGTTCAATCCCAACCAGTTCTAGCCGGCCGCGCGCCGGCCTTTCGCGGGGCGGGGGGCGCAAACCTTTCCGATCCTTGCGAAAAGTTCATTTGTGCGCGGGGAGCGACACCTCTAACCTTTAGAGTGCCCAAGATTGAGGGTATCGGCATCAATCCTGCCGTCACGGCGGTTCGCACGAACCGCTCGTCCGCTCATCTGCCCGGGGACAAGGTCCATTGGAAAAATCGGAATCCGCCGCGTTCGAGCGCCAGACCGTCCACGCCGGGCACAAGGCCGACCGTGATCCCGCGCCAAGGCGGTTCGGCCCGCTCAGCGCGCTGGTCCGGATCGTCATCGCGCTCGCCATCGTGGGTGCCGCCGGTTACCAGGCCATCTCCTGGATCTCCGACCGCCCCGAGCCGCCGGCGCGCCAGAACCGGGAGCGCACCTTCACGGTCGCGGCGGCCGATGCGGCGTTCGGCACCCATCGCGCCGATATCTCGACCTATGGCCAGGTGGCGACCGCCAGCACGGTGGGGCTGCGTTCCCAGGTGCAGGGGCGGGTGGTTTCGGTCTCGGACGCTTTTGCGGTCGGCAACAGGGTGTCCGAGGGTGACGTTCTGGTCGAAATCGATGCCTTCGCCTATGAGGGCGCGCTGATCGAGGCGCAGGCCAACCTCGCCAATGCCGAGCTGACGCTTTCCGAAGCAAGGCAGGCCCGCGCACTCGAAGAGCAGAACATCGAGACCGCCGAGGCGGCGCTCGAGGCGGCCCAGACCGATCTCGAACGCGCCCGGTCCCTGGTCCAGAGCGGCGCGGCGACCCAGCAGACCGTGGACACGCGCGCGCTGACGGTGGCCGAGCGGCGTCAGGCGCTCAACGAGCGGCAATCCAATCTCTTTACCCTCGATGCGGAAATCACGCGCGCCGCCGCGGCGATCGAGCAGGCGCGCTGGCAGGTGGAAACCGCGCAGCGCGATCTCGAGAGCACCACAATTCGCGCGCCCTTCGACGGGGTGGTGACCGAACGCCTCGTGACGGCGGGCGGGTTCGTGAGTGCCAATGAGGAAATGGGCGGGCTTTACGACGTCAGCGCGCTCGATGTGAGTTTTACCGTTTCGGACCGCCAGTATGGCCAGTTGAGTGCCGCAGGGCTCGAGGGCCGGCCGCTGGTGATCCGCTGGGACATCGATGCCGCGCCCGTGGACGTCCCCGGCACCATTTCGCGCACCGCTGCCCAGGTGGAGTCGAGCACGGGCGGGGTGACGCTGTTTGCCAGCCTCGACCCCCAGCAGGCGTCGCGCCTGCGCCCGGGCGCCTTCGTGTCGGTCGCCATCGAAGGGATCGCGCACGAGGATACGCTGCGCATTCCCGAAACCGCCGTTTACGACGACGACCACATCTATGTGATCCGCGAGGGCCGCATGGCGCGCGCAGACGTCGAGATCGTGGCGCGGGACAATGCCCATCTGATCGTTGACGCCGATATCGCGCCGGGCGAACGCATCATCACGACCCGCCTGTCCCAGGCCGGGGATGGCGTGGCGGTGGTCGTGGAGGGCGAAGAGCCCGAGGCGGGAGGCGGTGGTGGACCCGGCGGCTGGGGCGGAGGACGTCCCTGATGCGCCTGAGCGGAGAAACCACGGGCGGCGTGATCGCCGGCTTCGTCCGGCACCGGAACGCGGCCAATCTGTTCATGATCCTGTTCGTTTTGTTCGGGCTCTGGGGGCTGGCCAATCTCAACCGCCAGTTGATGCCGGCCAGCGAGCGCAGCACCATCAACGTCTCGGTGAACTGGAGCGGCGCGTCGGCCGAGGACGTGGAGCGCAACGTGCTGCTGCTGATCGAGCCGGCGGTGCGCGGCATCGATGGCATGATCTCCATGGAGTCCTTTGCGCGCGAAGGCCGGGGCAACATCTCGCTGGGCTTCGAGCGCACCACCGACATGCAGACCGCCGAGCGGCAGGTGCAGACGGCGGTTTCCTCGGTTGCCAATCTGCCCGCGGGGGCCGACACGCCCACGGTCGCCGCGCCCAGAACCTATGATCCGGTCGCCTCGATCGGGCTTTCGGGCCCCTATCCGGAGGAGGCGCTGCGCCGGTTCGCGCGCGAATTGCGCGACGGGCTTCTGGCCGAGGGCGTCGATCGGGTGGAGTTTACCGGATATCGCGACCGCCAGATCCGGATCGCGGTCGACGATGCCCGCCTGCGTCAGCTCGGGCTGACGCTCGCGGACCTGTCCAATGCGCTCACCCCGAACTTTTCCGACCAGCCCTCCGGCTCGCTCTCGGGCGATTTCGATGCCCAGATCAGGGCGGCGGCGCGCGAACTCTCGGTGCGCGAGATCGCGGCCACCGAAGTGTTCTCCTCGAGCGAGGGGCGTTCGATCACCTTCGGGGAGATCGCCACGATCACCGACACGTTCGACCCGGACCAGACGCTGGGCTACATGCGCGGCGAGCCCGCGATCCAGCTCCAGGTGTCGCGCGCTCCGGGCGCCGATACGGTGACGACCTATGAAGCCATCCAGGCTTATGTGGCCTCGGTGCAGCCCACGCTCCCCCAGTCGCTCGAGCTCGTTGTGTTCGACGCGGCCGCCGAGCAGGTCAACCAGCGTCTGGCGCTGCTGGTGTCCAACGGGGTGGCCGGGCTCATCCTCGTGCTGATCGTCCTCTTTGTGTTCCTTGACGGACGCGTGGCCTTCTGGGTGGCGGCGGGCATCCCCATCGCCCTCTTCGGGACGCTGGGGGCAATGTATGTGATGGGGCTGACCATCGACATGATCTCGATGTTCGCGCTGATGATGGTGCTGGGGATCATCGTGGACGACGCCATCGTGGTCGGCGAGCATACCGCGACGCTCTACCGACAGGGGCTGTCGCGATCCGAGGCCGCGATCCAGGCGGCGCGCAGCATGGCCGCCCCCATCATAGCTTCCGCGCTCACCACCATGGCCGCCTTCGCGCCGATCTGGCTGGTGGGCGATACGGTGGGCCAGATCATGGCGCCGCTGCCCATCGTCGTTGTGGCTGTGCTTGCCGCAAGCCTGATCGAGAGCTTCTTCATCCTCCCCGGGCACCTGGGACACTCGCTGCCGCGCGAGCGCAAGCGCCCCGGTGCCATGAGGCGCGGCTTTGACAGGGGGTTCAACTTCTTCCGCGACAGGATGTTCGGCGCTTTGGCCGAAATCTCCTATTCCTGGCGCTATGTGACGGTGGCCATCGCCATGGCCATCATGATCGGCGCCGGCGCGCTGCTCGCCTCGGGCCAGCTCAGGTTCGAGTTCTTTCCGTCCGCTGAAGGCGAGAGCTTCAACGTGTCCGCCCAGTTCCAGGCCGGCACCCCCCAGTCGGACATGGCCGAGATCATCGGTCATATCGAGGACGCGGTGAGCGAGATGGAAGCGGAGCTCGCCCCCGATGGCGAGGCGCTGATCGTGACGACCTTCGCCAACCTCGATCTCGAGGAAGGCCGGGCAAACTTCAACGTCTATCTGACGCCGTCAGAAGACCGCCCCGTGCGCACCGCAGAGATCACCCAGGCGCTGCGCGACAACCTGCCCACCGTTGCCGGCGTCGAGAGCGTTGGCATCCGCGAATTCCGCGGCGGACCTCCGGGACGGGCCATCGACATCCGGTTCGTGGGCTCGGATGCGACCACGCTCAAGGCGGCCTCCGAAGCGCTTCAGGACGTGCTCGAGGGCTTTCCGGAAGTGACGGGCACGTCCGACACGCTCTTTTACGGCAGCCCCGAACTGGTGATGGACCTCAACACCCGAGGCGCGTCCATGGGCTTTGATCTCGATACGCTGGGCACCCAGCTCAGGGACGCGTTCGAGGGGCGCAATGTAGGCACGATCGCGGCGAGCGACGACGAGATCACCGTCCGGCTGCTGCGCGAAGACGAAACCACGGGCTCGGCGGCGCTGCGCGAAATGTGGGTGCGCAGCCCGGACGGCCAGTACGTGCCGCTCCAATCCATCGTGAGCTTTTCCGAGGAGCAGGGCTTCCGGTTCATCGCCCGCGAACAGGGGCGCACGGCGGTTTCGGTGCGGGCCGATACCGAGGAGGGCGTGGATGCCAGCGAGATCCTTGCGCGGCTGGAGGCCGATTATCTGCCCCAGATCATGACCCAGTTCGGCATCGACTATCAGCTGGGCGGCCGGGCCGCCGAGCAGAACGCCGCCTTTGCCGATCTTGGGCTGGGCGCGATCTTTGCACTTGCGGTGATGTACATCATCATCTCCTGGATCTTTGCCTCCTATTTCGCGCCGCTGGCGGTGATGGTGATCATCCCCTTCGGCGTGGCGGGCGCCGTCTGGGGCCACTTCCTGATGGGCCACAGCCTGACGATCGTTTCGATGATGGGCATGCTTGGCCTCGGGGGGATTCTCGTCAATGCCTCGATCGTGCTCATCGCGCGGATGAACGAGCGGCTGGCCGAGGGCGAGGGCCTGCGCGAGGCGGCCATCGGAGCCTCGCGCGACCGGCTGCGCGCGGTGATCCTCACCTCGCTGACCACGATCGGCGGGCTGGCCCCGCTGCTGTTCGAGCAGAGCCTTGTGGCCCAGTTCCTGATCCCCATGGCGCTGACCATCGTCTCGGGGCTCTCTCTGGCGACGCTGCTGGTGCTGTTTCTGGTGCCGGCGGTGCTGGCCATCGGGGCCGATGTGGGGGCGTTCCTGCGCTGGGCGTTCCTCACGTCCAACGCCCCCACCTTCCGCGAGATGATCTCGGGCCGCCATCACGATAGCCCTCCGGCCGCGCCCGCCGAGTGAGCGGGCCGGGACCGGCGGGTCAGGCCCGCCAGAACCGGGGCGTGAAGAGCACGAGGATGATCAGAACCTCGAGCCGACCGACCAGCATGCCGATGGTCATCAGCCATTTCGAGGCGTCCGACAGGCCGGCGAAATTGCCTGCCGGGCCGAGATCGGGGCCAAGCGCGGGGCCCACATTGGAAATGGTCGTCGCCGCGGTGCTCAGCGATTCCAGCGGCTCGAGACCGGAAATTCCCAGAAGGATGGCGAGCAGGAAGAAGCTCGCAATGTAAACGAGCACGAAGCTCTGGACCGAGGTCGAGACGCTGTCGGGCAGGGGCCGGCCATTGTAGCGCTTGACGTAGACGAGGTTGGGAAAGGCGATCTGGCGGACGTGCTGGTAAAGATCGCGCGCCAGCACCTGGAACCGGAAGATCTTGATGCCGCACGAGGTCGAGCCCGTGCACCCGCCGATGAACATGATCATGAAAAACAGGCAGCTCACGAACGGTCCCCAGGCGGAGAAATCGGCAATGCCGAACCCGCTGCCGGTCATGATCGAAACCACCGAGAACACGGCCTGGCGGAAGGCCACCTCGCCGGCGAACAGGTCCTGCGCGATCTGAACGAGGGTGACCACCAGCGTGGCTCCGGCCAGCAGCAGCAGGAAGAGCCGCACCTGGGAATCGCGGAAGAGCTGGGAAAAGCTGCCCTGCAACATGCCCACATAGAGAATGAAGGGCAGGGCACCAAGGATCATGAACACGGTCGCCACATAGTGGATGGCCGGAGCATCGAACGCGGCGAGGGAGGCATCCCGGGTCGAGAAACCGCCCGTCGCAACCGTGGAGAGCGCGTGGGCGATGGCGTCGAACGGCTCCATGCCCGCCACCCAGTAGGCGATCGTGCACGTGAAGGTCAGGATGCAATAGATCGTCGTCATCGCGCTCGCGATGCCCGCGGCGCGCGGCAGGATCTTGTCGGGCGTCTCGAAGGCCTCTGCGCGGAACATCTGCATGCCGCCCACGCGCAGCATGGGCAGAACGGCAATGGCCATCACGACGACGCCCAGCCCCCCCAGCCATTGCAGGAGCGCCCGCCACAACAGGATGCCCGGGGGCGAGGTGTCGAGCGTGGTGATGACCGTGGCGCCGGTGGTGGTGATCCCCGACATCGATTCAAACATCGCGTCGGTGATCCCGAGCCCGAGATCGGACAGATAGAGCGGCAGGGCGCCGAACCCGGTGAGCACCACCCAGATCATCGTCGTCATGAGGAAGGCCTGGCGCAGATTGAGCTCGGACCGGCTGCCCCCGCTCGAGGCGGCCCACATGCCCGCGCCCAGAATGGTGGTGATCAGAGAGGACGCGATGAAGACCAGCCAGTCGTCATTGCCATAGACGATGTCGGCGAGCGCCGGCAGCAGCATGGCCAGTCCCAGCGCGACCGTCAGGGCGCCGATGGCCGAAAAGATGGTCCGAAAATCCATGCCCTGCCAAACCGTCGCGCTGTGGCGATGCGCCGTGAACCCCTCGCGTCGTCCGATCCCTAGACCTGATCGAGCCCGAACGAAAGGTCCGTGATCAGATCGTCGGCGTCCTCGAGCCCGACCGAGAGGCGCAAGAGGCCCGGAGTGATGCCCATCCCGGCGAGCTCGTCGGGCGTGAAGCGCTGGTGGGTCGTTGTCGCGGGGTGGGAGATGATCGACTTGGCATCGCCCAGATTGTTCGAGATCGCGATGAGCGCCAGGGCGTCCGCAAGCTTGAAGGCCGCGTTCTTGCCGCCCTTGACCGAGAAGGCGACCAGTGTCGAGCCGCGCTCCATCTGGGCCATGGCGAGATCGTATTGCGGATGGGAGGGGTGATGGGGATAGGCCATCACCTCGACCTTGGGGTGATCGGCGAGGAAATTTGCCACCTTTTCGGCGCTCTCGGTCATGGCCCGGACGCGCACGGGCAGCGTTTCGAGCCCCTTGAGCAGCACCCAGGCGTTGAACGGGCTCATGGACGGGCCGGTCTGGCGAATGATGGTGTGGATATCGCCTTCGATCAGCGCGCGCGAGCCCAGGATCACCCCGCCCATGGCGCGGCCCTGGCCGTCCATGTGCTTGGTGGCCGAATAGGTGACGAGATCGGCGCCGAGCGCCAGCGGCTTCTGCCAGAGCGGGGTGGCAAAGACGTTGTCGACCACCAGAAGCGCGCCATGGGCATGGGTGATATCGGCGACCGCGCGCAGATCCACAAGGTCGAGCGTGGGGTTGGTCGGGGTCTCAACGAAGATCACCCGGGTGTTGGGCCGCATGGCGCGGGCGAAATTTTCCGGATTGCGGCCATCGACCAGCGTGGACTCCACCCCCCAGCGCGGCAGGTAGGTTTCGACCACATAGCGGCACCCGCCAAAGAGCGCGCGGGCGGCGACCACATGATCCCCGGCCCGGACCTGGGCCATGAGCGCGGTGGTGACCGCAGCCATGCCCGTCGCGGTGCCCCGCGCGGCCTCGGCGCCTTCAAGCAGCGCCGCGCGCTGCTGGAACATCTCGACGGTGGGGTTGGAAAAGCGCGAATAAAGGTGTCCGGGTTCCTCGCCCTTGAACCGGGCCTCGGCGGACCCGGAGGTGGGATAGACGAAACCGGAATTGAAATAGATCGCCTCGGACGTCTCCCCGTGCTGGCTGCGCTCGGTGCCCCCGTGGACCAGCATCGTCTGCGCCTTGCGACGGGCGGGATCGGAGAGCGGGTTGTCGGGGTGGGACATGATCGGGGACCTTCAATGCAAAAAACCGGCGCGCAGGGCGGCCGGTTCGCGAAGGGTCGCTTTAGCAGCTTGTTTTCGGTGGCCTGCAATCTGACCGGCCAAATCACCACCCGCGGGCATTTTCCATGCCCGACACGCCCAATTACCGCCAAATGGCGCTTGGCGTCAATCTTGGAGGTTGTTAAGCCAGAGCAGAACACCGTGAGGGAGCATAAAAGCCCATGAGCCGCCACTGGCCCGAAGGCATATTTTCGGCGCGTCTGATCGGCGAGCTCGCCCAGACAGGTGCGATCACCCCCGGGCGTCCGTTCGATCCCGACCAGATTCAACCCGCCAGTCTCGATCTGCGCCTGGGCGAGAAGGCCCTGCGGGTCCGCTCGAGCTTTCTGCCCGGGCCCGGCCGCTCGGTCGCCGAGCGGGTGGAAAGCCTCAAGCTGCACGAGATCGATCTTTCGGGCGGCGCCGTGCTCGAGCGCGGCTGCGTCTATATCGTGCCCCTGCTAGAGACGCTGGATCTGCCAGACGACGTGGCGGCGGCGGCCAATCCCAAGAGCTCGACCGGCCGGCTCGACATCTTCACCCGCGTGATCGCCGACAGCGGGCGCAGCTTCGATACGATCCCGGCGGGCTACTCCGGCCCGCTCTATCTCGAGATTTCCCCGCGCACCTTTCCGGTGCTGGTGCGCACGGGCTCCCGGCTCTCCCAGATGCGGTTCCGCTCGGGCCACCCCCGGCTTTCGCCCGAGGCGCACAAGGCCGCCCATGAGGCCCATACACTGGTGCTCGACCCCAACATGGATGTGGGAGAGGGCGTGTCGCTCTCGATCGACCTCCAGGGCGAGGGCCGCAACGGGCTGATCGGGTTCCGCTCCAAGCGCCACACCGCGGTGGTGGACGTGGACCGCAAGGACGGGCTCGATGTGCTCGACTATTGGGACCCGCTCTACAATCGCGGTGGCGGTGAGCTGATCCTGGACCCGGACGAATTCTACATTCTCGTCTCGCGCGAAAGCGTGCATGTGCCTCCCGACTTTGCCGCAGAGATGGTGCCGTTCGATCCGCTGGTGGGGGAATTCCGCGTCCATTACGCGGGCTTTTTCGACCCGGGCTTCGGCCATTCGCCGGCGGGGGGCGCGGGCGCGCGCGCCGTGCTCGAGGTGCGCAGCCGGGAAGTGCCGTTCCTTCTGGGCCATGGCCAGACCATCGGACGATTGCTCTACGAGAAGATGGCCGAGCGTCCCGACACCCTCTACGGCACGGCGCTGGGCTCGAACTACCAGGCCCAGAGCCTGAAACTGTCCAAGCACTTCAAGCCGTTTGACCCCGAGAACCGGCACTGCTGAGGCCAGCCGGGGGCGGTGACGGGAACGTGGCGCCAAGAAAAATGGGCCGGGGGAAACCCCGGCCCATCTTCAGTGTTCAGGCGTGAGCGCTGCGCTTAGGATGCGGCGCTGCGGGCAGCCTCGAGCCAACCGTCGACCGTGTCGCGGTTGTCTTCGATCCACTGGCTGGCCTGAGCCTCGATGTCGTCGTCGCCATCGTTCATCGCCGCGTTCTGGGCGAAGATATCCGAAAGCGGGATGCTGACTTCCTCGAGCAGTGCCCGGGCAGCCGGGTTGGCGTCCAGGAACTCGCTGTTGGCGACGGCCACGATGTCGTTGGCCGGGAAGCCCAGCGTGCACGGATCGGAGACGCAGCCTTCGATGCCTTCCATGGTCGCCGCGTCGGCGAGATCCATCAGGTCCTCAGGCAGATCGACTTCCGGAACCTCGATCCACACCACGTCTTCGCCCGGGACCAGTTCGTTGACGGTCCAGTTCGGGGTCCAGGTGTAGAAAAAGATCGACTCGCCCGCGCCATAAGCGGCAACCGCGTCAGCCATCGATGCCGAATAACCGGCCTTGATGGGGCTCACATGGTCGCGCAAATCATAGGCATCGAGATGGTGCTCGATGTTGATCTCGCAGCCCCAGCCCGGAGGGCAGGCAACCAGATCGGCAAGCCCGTCGCCATTGCGGTCGAAGGCTTCTTTGACCTCGTCGCGCTTGAAGTCCTCGAGCGAGGTGATGCCGAATTCCTCGGCACTCGCCGCGTCCACGAGATAGCCTTCCAGCGCGCCGCCTTCAGCCACGGCACCCACGACCTCGGCACCCTCTTCGAAGGTGTCGCGATAGGTGTTGTGCAGCGGGAACCAGCCATCGACCCAAAGGGTCACGTCACCAAAAGCGACCGACTGATAAAAGGCAGGGTTGTCGAGCGTGATCGTGTCCGCGGTCGAATAGCCGAGTTCTTCAAAGAGCTGACGATAGATTTCGGTGTGGAACCAGCCCGTGTCCCAGGTCGGCTGGGCCATGAGAAGCTCGACGCCTTCGCCCGGCATGTCCTGGGCGGTGGCGGGAAGGGCGCTGGCAGCGAGAAGGGCGGCAGCGCCGACGGTAGCAAGGGATTTGAGACCGAACATGATGGCAAGTCTCCTTTTTTGGTTTTGGTCGGTTATGACGGACCTCGTGCCCGCCATTTGGAGGAACGGGAAAGCTCCCGTCCCGGAGTGTCGCACCTTTTGAAAAGGAAAGGCGTTTCCGCGTTTCCAGGAGGCGCTTGGGTGGCGGCGGGTCTAACCCGCCTTGCCGGTTTCGCCGACGGGCTGGGACCCGCGGGAGCGAAAGAGGTTGGAGAAGGCCTGGCGCAGCGAGAACGTCGCCACCCCGTTGGCTTCGCCCATGCCCTGTGTGATGCGGTCCAGAACGATCGCCAGGATCACGATCCCGACCCCGCCTGCGGTCGCGCCGCCGACATCGAGACGTCCAAGGCCGGTGTTGACCACGAGCCCGAGCCCGCCCGCGCCGATCAGCGCAGTGATCACCACCATCGAAAGCGCGAGCATCAGGGTCTGGTTGAGCCCGGCCATGATGGTGCGCAGCGCCAGCGGCAACTGCACGTCCCAGAGCATCTGGCGCGATGTGGACCCGAAGGCGTGGGCGGCCTCGATCAGGTCCCCGCGCACATTGCGGATGCCCAGATTGGTCAGGCGCACGATGGGCGGCAGGGCAAAGATGATCGTTGCGATGATGCCCGGCGTGGTGCCCACGCCGAACAGCATGACGATGGGCACGAGATAAACGAAGGACGGGATCGTCTGCATGATATCGAGGATCGGCCGCAGGACCGCCCAGAGGCGATTGCTGCGCGCGCCCAGGATGCCGAGCGGCACCCCGATGACGGCACAGAACAGCACCGCGGTGATGATCATGGCGAGCGTCGTCATCGTCTCGGGCCACAGCTCGATCATGTCGATGAAGAAAAAGCCCGCGATGGTGAAGATCGCAATGCCGCGTCCGGCCCACTTCCAGCTCGCCAGAGCGAAAAGGGCTGTCATCACGAGCATCGGAATGGTCTGGAGCACACCGTTGAGCCCGTTGAGCACAGCGGTGATCGGCACCTGTGCCGCCCGGAAGAACTCCCGGAAATTGGGCACGAGCCAGCCGCGAACAAAATCGTTCACCCAGTCGTCGAACGGAATGATGAGAATATCGGAGGGACTAAACATTGGCGGTGTCCCTTTCTTTTTCTTTGGTGTCTTCGGGCGTCCGGTCCGCGACGGGTTCGTCGGCGTCGGGTTCAGGCCCTGGATCGGCGGTGTCGGTGCGCTCGGCGGTCTCTTCGCCCGAAAGCTGGGCGAACACCGCTTCAGGCTCGACGATGCCGACCAGACGGTCCTCGTCGTCGGTCACCGCGATGGGCAGGCCCTCGCTGGCGGCCGCATAAAGCTCGTGAAGCTGGGCGTCGCCTTCCGCGGTGGGATATTCGGCCTGGAGCTTGTCGCGCAGAAGGTCATCGTTCGAGCCCTCTTCGTTCAGCCCGGTGGCCAGATCCTGATAGGTGACGATACCGGCCACGTGCCGCGCGTCGTCGAGCACGTAGAGCGCGTGGCGATTGAGGTCTTCCATCACCCGCATCGCGTCCTCGGCGCTGTCCTTGCCGAGCGTGACGGCAGCAGGATCGGAGGAGACATTGTCGGCGGTGAACACCCGGCCCCGGTCGATGTCGGCCACAAAGGCCGCGACGTAATCGTCGGCGGGATTCGAGACGATCTCCTGGGCGGTGCCCACCTGCACGAAGCGGCCGTCCTGCATGATCGCGATGCGATCGCCCAGGAGCAAAGCTTCGTTGAGATCGTGGGTGATGAAGACGATGGTCTTCTTGAGCGTTTTTTGCAAGACGATCAGCTCATCCTGCATTTCGCGCCGGATCAGCGGATCGAGCGCCCCGAAGGGCTCGTCCATCAGAAGGATTTCGGCATCCGTCGCCAGCCCGCGGGCAAGGCCCACACGCTGCTGCATTCCGCCCGAGAGCTCTGAGGGGAGCGAATCGGCCCAGGAGGAAAGGCCCACCTGATCGAGCGCCGTGATGGCGCGCTTGCGGCGCTCGGAGGCGGAGACGCCCTTGATCTTGAGCCCGTAGGCAGCGTTCTCGGCCACCGTCCAGTGCGGGAACAGCGCGAAATGCTGGAAAACCATGGTGATCTTGGAGCGGCGGATACGGCGCAGGGTCTGCTTGTCGCAGCTCGCCACGTCCTCGCCATCGATCAGCACTTCACCCGAAGTGGGCGGGATCAGTCCATTGAGCATGCGCACGAGCGTTGACTTGCCCGAGCCTGAAAGTCCCATGACGACGAAGATTTCGCCTTCGCCGACATCGAAATTTGCGTTCTGCACACCCACGGTCGATCCCGTGGCCTCGAAAATGGCTTCCTTCTTTTCTCCGCGTTCGAGGCGCTCGAGAGCCTCGTCCGGGGCGTCCCCGAAAACCTTGTAGAGCTTTTTTACCGATACCTTAGGCTGCATGAGCCCCCATTATGGCTGTTAAAGACAAGTCATTGCGACCCGGTGGCTTTCTGCCGCCGCGTCAAAAAAGCATTCTTGATTCAATTGGGTCAGTTTCTGCGATCCGTGCAGCGACCTCTGTGCGTAATCATCATGTATTATCACAGAATAGGCATTCAGTTGTCGACCTTCAACAGTCGGTCCGCTCAAGAGGATATTGAGCATGGCCTTGCAGAAAAGGTCGCGACTGCAGGGTTAAACCATCTTGAGCGCGCAAAAACAAGGGGGTGATTGGCTATCGCTAATGTGGCGGGAAGGGGGCGGCCAGCCTTGGCCCGCCCTTCTGCCCTGAAACGACCGGTGTTGCACCTTGTGCGGACCATCTTGACGCAAAGGGCGAATTCGCCCAATTAGAGCGGGCAAGCGGGTGTAGCTCAATGGTAGAGCAGAAGCTTCCCAAGCTTACGACGAGGGTTCGATTCCCTTCACCCGCTCCAGCACTTAGCTCTCCACTCCCTCAAATTTGGCCCGCATTTCGCACGGTGGCACGCTACCGACCTGGTTACGCGTTGGCAAAGTCCACGCATACTGTTCGCTGTGTCCGCTATGCTCTAGTCGGCGGTCGATCGGGCGGCGTTGTCGTGATTGCGTGCTCCTGTTGAGGTGCACGAGGACGCGAGGCTGACGGGGGTGGAGGTCGAGCCGGCGCAACTGTTCTACGAGTTCCGGCTCGACGATCACGTCCCTGCTACCCAAACACCCCCGCCCGCAAGATCCCACGTGACCTCGACGAAGACGTGGCCCGGGCCCTCGCCCACGCGGCTGGCTATGAACGCTCGCGGCACCGGCGCAGGAAAGTCGAGATGCTTTCGCCCACCTCGCCGGCCGCAGATGGCTGCATCCATTCGCCACTACTGCCCCAACTGGTCCAGGCGGCTTGACGCGGAGGCGAACCCGTTGAGGGAGACGGTGAAGGTGACCTCCGGTGTGCTGCCATTGGCGTTGGCCCTGACCATAACCGTGGTTCCGGCGCGGAGCCTGGCGTAGGCGTTGCCGTCGAATGCGATAGGCACGAGGCAACCGGCCGGGAGGCAGGTGGAAAAGCGTCGCGGGTCGAGTTCGGTTGCCTCATCGATGGCAAGCGTGATGCCAGCGTCGAGGTTGAGCCCGAACGGCAGGACGAGGAGGCCGGTCACGCCGTCACCGCCGTCGGCTGTCGTCAGTTCGATGGCGAGGACGCGCTCGCGGCTCTCGCCCTGCACCTGCGTCTGGGTCATGGCGCAGCGTGCCACGCCCTCCGGCGCGACGCAGGCTACCGTCCAGTCACCATGCGTCTCGTTCAGCGAATTGGCCCCGCCGGGCAGCCCTTGGGCCGGGACCGACCCTGTCCATCCCAACGCCAGAGTCAGTGCGAGGGAGGCGGCACGGGCCAGACGGGGCTCGGGCGTTTTGATCATTGCACCCTCAGAACTTCATGTTGAGGCCGAAGCGGACCGCCTGGGAATCCTGGCCTGACGAGAATACGCCCTCATAGCCGGCGCGGACGGTGATCTCGTCGGTGGCCTCCAAGGCGACACCCAGACCCAACCGCAGGCGGTCACGTCCCCCGTCCGGGCCGTGCACCTCAAAGCCCGTCGGGCTATCCGCGAATGCCATCGTCTGGTCAGGCACCCCATCGGCAAAGGCATGCTGCCAGACAAGGCGACCATCGAGCGTTACCTTGCCATGCTCGGTGGGAACCACATGGGTGACGGCCAGACCGATGCCGGCATCGAACCGGGCCCAGGTCTCGGCGGCACCGCTCAGGTTCAGCGCACCGGCGCCGGTTTCGGTGAAGCCCCCATGTCCCGACCATCCGGCGTCCAGGGTGAACAGCGGCGAGAGCGTGGTGCGCGCGTCGAACTCCAAGCCATAGGCCACCTCGCCCGCCAGCCGCACGGCCTGACTCCAGTAGTCCGCTCTTGCCGTCTCGTCGATGCCGCCAAAGCTGATGCGGCGTTCGGTGGAGGTGTGGTTGACCGCCACACCCACCGAGCCGTTTACCGACCAAGGCCCATCGACCCAGCCGCCATAGATGCCGGCATGGAACCCATCGACATCCAGCGTCGACTGGCGGGCGGCGACCGCGCCGTGGCTTCGGGTATAGCCGAGGGCGACGCCGCCAAAGGCCGAGCCGGTTCCGGTCTCGATCGCTGTCTCATAGCCGCCGGCAAGGCCCGCGGCCGACCAGTCGAGCTGGGCCGCGTTGCCATCGGCGTGCACCGTTCCGCGCCCGCCCAAGGGCGCCAGCCAGGCCGCCGTCCCCTGCTGCAGGTTGAGGCTGTCGATCGCATCATCGATTGCGACGATGCCCGGCCCGTTGCGCGCGCCTGCGCCGTAGCCGAGCGGCATGGTCACGGCCTCAGGGCGTCCAATGGCCCCTTTCGTGCCCAACACGCCCGAGAACAGCGCAAAGGTCTGGTCAATGACGTGCTGGCCGGAGGCGTGAATCTCGCCTGAAAGGGCGTCGAACGCCGCACTGGCATCGGCTTGGTTCATGTCCACGACGGCATCGAAGGCCGGGTTGCCTGTCCCCAGGGCGCGCACGGCCTCGCCGGTCGAGCACTGGTTGAAACTCGTGCCCGGCAGACAGAACGAGGACGCGACGGAGCTGCTGGTCAGGTAGTAGTTCTGTTCGTCATGGCTCCCGGTGAAATCGAGGAAGGCGAACGTATCTTCGATCGTGGGGCCACCCGGCTCGACGGTGAGCCCGTCCGGATCGGTTGTGATGATCGTGTAGATCGTGTCTGGCGTGTAGGTGGTGCCATCGGCGCCCGCGTTCTGTGGCACCACCCGGAAGATCGCGCCACTTCTGATCAGTGCTGTATCGGCCACGACATTGTTGTTGACCCCGCCGCTGTCGTTCAGCTCCACTCTAAAGGTCGAATCTTCGTTGAAGGTGACACTGCCTGCTACGTTCATCGAGCCCACGGAGTTCAACGATGCGAGCGTACCACCGGCGTTCACGATAATGCTGCCGAATTGACCAATGCCAACCAGCGTGCCGCCCGAATTGACACTGATGACCGAAGAGGTCAGCGAGCCGAACAGGTTCAGCGTGCCCGCATTGATGCTTGTGGCGCCAGAGAGACTGTTCTGGCTGCTTGAAAGCGTCAGCATGCCGGCGCCGGACTTGGTCAGGGTGCCAGTGCCGGAGATGATGTCGGCATAGATGAAGTCGTTCGACCGGTCGAAGACCAGCGAGGCGTTGTTGAGGATATCTCCGACGACGGCGCCGCTCGTGCCGCCGTCGCCGATCCGCAGCGTGCCATCATCGATCGTTGTGCCGCCGCTGTAGGTGTTGCTGCCGGAAAGCGTGAGCGTGCCGCCCTGCTGCTTGACAATGCCGCCCGTGCCTGAGATCGGCGCGGAGATGGTGGCCGTCAGGCCGGAACCGACGCGCATGTCTGTCGCCGCCGTGTCGGTGATCAACGCGCCCCCCGCTCCCTCGACGATCTCGTAGCCATCGACCAGAAACTGCATGCCGGTGAAGGTCTGCGCGCCTTCCACTTCGACCGTTCCGGAGGTTCCGCCGAAGATCGCGAATTCGCCGCCCCAGGCGTCTTCGGCCATGCCCGCTCCGTCGGTCCAGTTGGTGCTGGCCGCTCTCCAGATGCCGGCGCCGCCGTCGATATCGCCATTGCCGGCGTTGCCCGCGTCGTCCCCGTCCCAGTACTTGATATTGCCGGCCGCACCGCCCGAGACCGACAGGGTCACCGTGTCCTGGATGATGGTGCCGGCGTTGATGCCATAGGTGTAGCCTGCCGGCACCAAGCCCTGCTCGAGCCCGTGGTCGGCAACAAGCGTGCCGTACTGGATCAGCGAGTAGACCCCATTGCCGAAATTCGGCAGCTCGGTGACGTTGAGCTGGCCATCGAGCGTCAGGTCGCCCGTTACCACGATCAGATCGTTGCCGACCGTCGTGCCCGGCGTGCCGAGTTCGAACTTGAGGACCGAGGTGTCGTTGAGGACGAGCGAATCCATGGTCAGCGTGCCGGCACTCATGCCGGGCGCGATCGTGCCGCCGTCCTCGATCGTCACCGCGCCGAGCGTACCGGTGCCACCGAGCGTGCCCTGACCTTCGATGACGATGGTGCCGCCGAGGGAACCGGTGACTTCGAGCGTAGCATCCCCGACTGTGGTCTGGCCACTGAAGTAGGTCGCGCCGTCACCTGTGAGCCGCGTCGTTCCCGATTCCAGGATCAGGTCGCCGACCAGGTCGCCATAACCCCAGATATCCGGGGCAAACTCGTAGGCTGTGTCCGTGTGGTTGAAGACGAGGCGCGCGCCGAGGGCAGTGAGGTAGACCTGGCCGGCTTCCACCACACCGGCGGCTGCCGCGGTAGCGCCCGACTCCGCGCCGATGTTGAATGCCGACGCCCCGCCGGTGCCGACATTGCTGACGGTGATCAGGCCCGTACCATCGTCAACGCGCAGCGTCCCGCCGTCGGATATGGTGAGGCTGGAGTCGTTGAAGATGACGGCGGCATCGCGCGTTGCGATCACCGTCGACCCGGGACCGGTGATCAGAACCGAGCCGGTGCCCGTAGGTCCGCTTCCCAGCTGCAGCCGCTCCGTGGTGAACGTGCCGCCATCCTCCACGACAAGACGACCGGCACCTCTGTTGCCGATGAAGGCGGCAAAGCCTGCACCGGCGCTGAACATCGCGCCTGCACCGGAAACAATCATCGTCCCTGATCCGGATGCCTCGCCGCCAAGAACGATCTGGCTGGTCGAGGTGACGACGGCGCCGCTCTGGACGTTCAATTGGCCGGTGCCGTAGGTGCCCACTGAAATCGATCCGGCGACGTCCCAGCGCGATCCGGCATCGCGGACCGTCATGGTGGCGACGCTATTGGCCTGGTTCGCCATAAATGCCCAGTCCGTGGATGTCAGTACGCCGCCGTTCCGGATGGCGATCGCGGCCGTCTGGTTGGAATTGTATGTCAGGTGCAAATCGCCCGTTTCGGCCGCCTGGCCATCAATGACAGCAGTACCGGAATAGAGGTATGCGTCAAACGGAGTTGCCGGGGTGGGGGCATCGTCCGCCGACCAGTTGTCGGTGTCGAACCAGCTGTCAGTGGCGCCTTCGTTGTAGAAATTGGCCTGCGCCTGCGCCGCCGAACTCCCTGCCAGTACCGCGATCGCGAACCCGGCGAGAAGTGCGGTTGGAGAAGTGCCGGCCATCAGAAAGCTGAAGCTGCCCGTCTTGCGACAATTGCCCGTCATTATCGTAGTACCCCCGCTGTCGACAACGTGGTGTCGCCCCAAAAATATCCGCCTCGCGAGGCGTTATCGGAAGTGTATTGAGCGCGACGATTTGATCAACCAATTGTCCGGTTTTCATTTTGAAAAAAATCTGCACGTACCGAAAGACACGCGCAGAATAAAACTTTGTCTTTCAGTTGGTTAGATTATGAGGACATCCAAGCGTCGATTTGATCCACTTTCAAATTGCAAGGGGGTCTGGACCTTCTCGTGAGATGGGAAAATTCTACTGTCTGACGAGTCGGGGTTGGTGCGAACGCACGCCTGCAAATTCCGCACACATCGGTGTCCGCCAGGCACGCATGGTCTTGACAATCTGCACGATTGCCGACGGGTTTATTGGCGGCGAACGCATGGGCAGCCAAACCGCGTGTTCAGCCTTCATTTTGCAGGACCGCAAGAAGGCGGCAGGTCCGCCGCGCTTCTGGCCTAGTGACGAGCAGGTGAATTGCGGTCGGGGGTGGTGACCCCCCCGTGCGCTCTCGGGAGATCAATGAATGAGTGCCCAGTCCAGGAAAGGCGCCGAGACCCGTGACAAGAAAACCCAGATACTGGATGCCGCAACGAAACTCCTCAGGAAGCGGGGACTGCAGGCATTCTCGTTTGACGCAATAGCCGGTGAAGCGGGACTGTCGCGCCAGTTGGTGAGGTATTACTATTCCACCCTCGACGACCTGATGGTCGACCTCTGTGAACACCTTATGCTGGTCTATCAGGAGATACTGACCACCGGAATTGTGAAGGTCGGGCAGGTTGGCAGACTGGAGTTCTTCCTCGATTTTTTCTTCGGCGCGGCGGACGGCCATGCCCTGCCGGATAACCTTGAGGTGTATGATGTCTTCTTTGCGTATGCCGTCGGATCAGAACCTCTAAAAGATCGCCTGCGTGAATTGTACAAGACGCTCAGACACGTCATCACTCACGAATTGGCCGTTGCGCATCCGCACCTGAATGCAAAGGCCCGCGAGGAATTGTCATTCCTTTTCGTTTCCATGATGCACGCGCATTGGAGTTTTGTTGCAACTTTGGGCTATTCCAGCGACCACAACAGGATCACGCGCCAGGCATTCGACACCTTGATTGCGTCCTATGTCGGTGAGGAACGCGCCGGGTCCGCAACAGTCCAAGTCGTGCCGCGCGATGGTTGATTTCCACTCTCATGGAAATTCTCCTGGCGGGGAGGGGCCACCAGATTGGCGTTACGACCCGGGGTGCGCACAGGCATCTGCTCTGGCGCTCCATAGTCGCGTGTAGTGTCCTTCAGCCGCTGCCGCGAAAGGGTGCGGATCAATTTCTCACGTGTCGCAAACCGGTCCCGGCCATAATGCAGGCGTACCCCGTCGCGGGGACGGGACAGGGCGACGACCACCCGCTCCTTGTTGTCGAGCCGCACGACCAGAGAGTTCAGCGGCCAGCTATGTGTTGCGGGCAGTCCGCGTTAGAACGGTCACATGATTTTCGGACTTTTGGCGGTCGTTCTCTTAGCGATCATTGCAGTGATCATTCTCGGGGCGCCGTTATGGCTGTTCGTGCTTTGGTTAGCCGGTACGCTTGCCGAACGTCGGCGACGCGCCGAGGAGCGTGCCAGGTATGGTGATCCTCCTCCGCAGTGAGGTGCGGACAAAAGGCATTGCTCTGCAAGAGCGCAAGAAAATGGCGTGCCCGCCTTCATCCCCCGCCGTAACGCGTGTGCAGGCTGCCTGAAATCTGGTCCACGAACTTGGCGGCGGCGACCGAGAGGGAGCGGCCGCGCAACTGGCCGAGGACGAGCTGGGTCGGGGGCATGTCGCGGGGGTCGATTTCGCGGGCGACGAGATTGGCGCTGTCCTGGGGGATGCCGGCGCGAATCTGGAATGAGATGATCTGCTCGTTGCCTGCGTAGCTGCGCAGGACCTCGAACGAATCCGATTCCACCACCGTGTTGACCGGCAGGGCCGCGCGCACGATCGCGGCCTGCAGGAGGTGCCGGATCGCCAGCGACGGCCCGGGCATGGCGATGGGATATTGCAGGCACTCGCGCAGGCGCACCGTCCTGGCGGACGCGAGCGGATGGTCCCGGCTCATGAGCGCGCACAGCGGCTGGTGGATCTCGAGCAGGGGCTGGAATTCGGGCGCGGGCGGGGGCGCGATCACCATGGCGACGTCGGCCTCAAAGCCCCCCACGGCCTTGACCGCATGGATATGGTCCCGGACCAGGACGGTAAAGGAGACGAGCGGGTGCCGCGCGCGATAGATGCCGATCTCGTGCGGGATGAGCCCGTGGGCGAAGGCCTGGCTGGCGGCGATGGTCACATGGCCGCGGCGCACGCCCGAGAGATCGGCGATCTGGGAGCGCAGGCGCTCGAAATCGGAAAGCTGGGCCCTGATGTGGCGCAGCACCAGCTCCCCGGCGGCATTGAGGCGCATCCCCTGCGGCATGCGCTCGAAGATCGGAGTGCCCAGTTCGGCCTCGAAATCCTGGATCTTGCGCGTGAGCGCGGAGGGCGTGATGGCAAGCCGCTCGGCGCTCTGGCGGATCGAGCCGCTGCCGGCGACATCGCTGATGCACTGAAGGGTCTTGAGGTGCTTCATGGTTCCGATCCACGCTCGTGCCTGTTGCGATTATTGCAACACGGCGATCAAAAACAAGCAATAGACGGCAACGGCCAAAACGATACGCTTTACCCCAACGCAATCGTATCCGGGCAGTTGTCTTGACCAGTTTGGCTTCCCCACCGTCAGCCCAGTTCCCCGATATCGCGGCGCGTGTCGCCGCCTATCGCGCCGGGCGGGATGCCTTGGCCGATCTCGACGCCGCGCTCGATGCCATCGCGGCAACGGGCCAGCCCGTGTGGATATCGGTGATGGACCGGGTCCGGGCGCACGATCTGCTCGCTGCGGCGCAGGGCCGGCTCGAGGCGGGAGAGGATCTGCCGCTGTTCGGAATCCCCTTTGGGGTCAAGGACAATATCGATGTCGCCGGGCTCGAGACGACCGCGGGATGCCCGGAATTCGCCTACCGCCCCGAGACCTCGGCCTTCGTCGTCGAGCAACTCGTCGCGGCGGGTGCCATTCCTGTGGGCAAGACCAATCTCGATCAGTTCGCGACCGGGCTCAACGGCACGCGGACGCCTTACGGCATTCCCACCTGTGCCATCAACGACGCCCATGTTTCGGGCGGGTCGAGCTCGGGATCGGCGGTGGCCGTGGCGCTGGGGCAGGTGCCTTTCGCGCTGGGCACCGACACGGCGGGCTCGGGCCGCGTGCCCGCCGGCTTCAACAACATCGTGGGTCTCAAGCCGAGCCGGGGGCTGATCAGCACAAGCGGCGTGGTGCCCGCCTGCCGGACGCTCGACTGCGTATCGATCCTGGCCAATACCGTCGATGATGCCCTGATCGTGCTGCGCGCCGCGGCCATAAAGGACCGCGCGGATCCCTATGGCCGGGCGGGCGGGGACGCACTCGCTGCCACGGTGCCGGCGCGGTTCCGGTTCGGCGTGCTCGACGAGGCGGTGCTCGCGCGCTGCACCCCGGAGGTGGCGGGCGCCTATCGGGCCGCCATCGGCACGCTGGAGCGTCAGGGAGGCCGGGCGGTCGAGATCGACTATGGCCCGCTCGAAGCCGCTGCCGCACTGCTCTATTCGGGCCCCTGGGTCGCCGAGCGTCTCGCCGCCATCGCGCCCTTCGCCGCATCCCAGCCCGAGGCCATTCACCCCGTGGTGCGCGAGATCGTGCTGGCAGGAGCCGGCTACTCGGCGGTCGACGCGTTCGAAGGTCAGTACAGGCTGGCCGAACTGACCCTCAAGGCCAAGGCGATGCTTGAGCAGATCGACGTTTTCGTGGTGCCCACGGCGCCCGAACACCCGACGGTCGAGGAGATGATTGCCGATCCGATCGCCTGCAATTCCCGGCTCGGGCTGTTCACCAATTTCGTCAACCTCATGGACATGGCCGCGATCGCGGTGCCCGCCGGATGGAGCGGGGCGGGCCTGCCGCTGGGGGTGACGCTCATCGGTCCGGCGCTGAGCGACGGGCTGCTTGCCGCGATGGCCGACCGGCTGCATCGCGCCGATCCCTATGCGCGGCTCGGAGCCGGTGAGGCGGCGCTTTCACGAACGCGCGCCGTCACCGAGGCGCCCGGGACCGAGGGCTTTGTGCGGCTTGCCGTGGTGGGCGCCCATCTGGAAGGCGAACCGCTCAACGCACAGCTCACCGGCCGAGGCGCGCGGCTGGTCGAGACCACGAAGACGGCGCCGGGCTACAGCCTTTACGCCCTGCCCGGAAGCGTCCCGCCCAGGCCCGGGCTGTCCCGGGACGGGGGTGCGGGCGCCATAGAAATCGAGCTCTGGGATGTGCCCCTTGCTGCGTTTGGCAGTTTTGTTGCCGAGATCCCGGCTCCGCTCGGCATCGGCACGGTGGAAACCCGTGACGGAAGTCTGGTCAAGGGCTTCATCTGCGAACACCACGCGCTCGCGCATGCCGAGGACATCACCGCGTTCGGCGGCTGGCGGAACTACCTCTCCGCCGGCCAGGCCACCCAGATCACTCATGCTACCGCCAGAAACGCTCAGGAGCACAGGCCATGATTACCCGACGTAAATTCCTCGCCACCACTGCCGCAACCGCGGCGGCGTCTGCAGCACTGCCCATGCCGTTCGTGCACGCGCAGTCCGAAACGACCATCCGCATGGGGGCGCTCAAGCTCATCCATTCGATCGCCCCGCATTTCTATTCCCAGTTCACCCCCGAGGGGTACCGGGTCGAGGTCATCCCGTTCGAGAGCCCGACCGAAGGCAAGAACGCGGTGGTGACCAAGTCCGTCGATTTCGGCATGTTCGGGATCGCGGCTGCGACCCTGGGTGCGGCGGCGGGCGAACCCATCGTCGTGATCGGCGGAGCCTGCAACAAGGGCATGGGCGTCGTTGCGGGCGCTGAAAGCGACATCGAATCCATCGCCGATCTGCGCGGCAAGCGCGTGGCGATCTGGCCGGGCTCGACCCAGGAGGTGTTCATCCTCGAGCGGCTGCGCATGGAAGGGATGTCGGTCGCCGATATCACCCCGGTCCGCATTTCGTTCAGCGAGATGCACCTGGCGCTGGCACGCGGGGATATCGACGCCTATGTGGGCGCCGAGCCGGCCCCCGGCGTGAGCCTGGCTTCGGGCGTGGGCAAGATCGTCGAGTATCCCTATGGCACCGAAATGGGCGCGCTCAACATGATCTTCGGGGCCCACCGCGACACGCTGACCGAGCGTCCCGAGCTTGTGGAGGTCATTCTGGGCATTCACCGGCAGGCGTCCGAGCACGCCATGGCCAATCCCGACGAGCTGGTCGAGATGGCCGTCATGCAGCTCGGCCAGCAGCGCGACGCCATCGAGATTTCCGCGCCCAATGTGGAACTGACCTGGGATTTCGGGGAGACCGAACTGGCCCAGTCGATGACCTATGCCGAGCATATGGTGGAGCTCAACCAGATTCAGGCGCTTCCCGATTTCGACACCCTGTTCGACACCAGCTTCGTCGAAGCGATCAGGCAAAGGGGCTAGATCATGACCTTAGCGGCCGACCGGTCCAACGCACCAGCCGCCGCATCGTCCCCTCGGAGGCCAATGGCCTTCGAGGGTGCGCGGCTCAGGGCGCCGGCCCTGGCGCTGCTGTTGCCGGCGCTGCTGCTGATCGGGTGGCACCTGGCGACGGCGGGGCGGGCCTACAGCCTCATTCCGCCACCCTACCAAGTGGCACTCGCCTTCTACGATCTCGCCGTGGGCGGGATCCGCAACGACTTTTTCAGCGGCACGCTGCTCACCCATACGATCGCTTCGGTCTCACGGGTCTATGGCGGGTTTTTTCTCGCCGTGCTCGTCGCCCTGCCGCTCGGCCTGATGATCGGCCGGATCACCGTCGTGCGCGAAATGTTCGATCCCATCCTCCAGATCATGCGCCCCATTCCGGTGACAGCCTGGCTGCCGCTGGCCATGATCATCTTCGGGATCGGGCCGACCTCGGCGATCTTCCTTGTCTTTCTGGGCGCCTTCTATCCGATCCTGATCAACACCGTTTTCGGGGTGCGCTCGGTGGAACCGCGCCTTTTCGAAGCGGCGAGCATGCTCGGATGCACACAGTCCGCGCAATTTACCAAGGTGGTGCTGCCCGCCGCATTGCCGGCGATCTTTACCGGCCTGCGGCTGGGACTGGGCTTTGCCTGGATGATCATCGTCATCGGCGAGATGACCGGGGTCCCCACCGGGCTGGGCGCCATCATCATGGAAGCCCGCCAGCTCTCGCGGACCGAAATCGTCATCTGCGGCATGATCGCGATCGGGGTGGCCGGGTTCATCTCGGACCGCATCATCCTGATGATCGGCCGCAAGCTCTTGTCCTGGAGTCCCAACCATGTCTGAGACCCAACCTCCGATCCTTTCCCTGCGCAATGTCGGCAAGACGTTCGAGATGCAGGGCCGGCGCATCGAGGCGCTCCATGACGCCAGTCTCGACGTCGCGCGCGGCGAGTTCGTGTGCCTGATCGGCGCCTCGGGCTGCGGGAAATCCACCCTGCTGCGGATCGTGGCCGGCTTTGAGAGTGCCAGCACCGGGGAGGCCCTGATGTGGGGCCGTCCCATCAAGGGGCCCGATCCCTCGCGCGGCATGGTGTTCCAGGACTACGGGCTCTTTCCCTGGCTGACGGTGCGCGACAATATCGGGTTCGGCCCGGCCTCTCGCGGGCGGCCCAGCCGCGAGATCAAGCAGACCGTCGATCATTTCGTGGACCTCGTGGGTCTGGGGAAATTTGCCGACGTCTATCCCCACCAGCTTTCGGGCGGGATGAAGCAGCGCGTGGCGATCGCAAGGGTGCTGGCCAACGAGGCCGAAGTGGTTCTGATGGACGAACCGTTCGGGGCGCTGGACGCCATGACCCGTGAGCGGCTCCAGGACGAGTTGCTCGAGCTCTGGGAGCGCACCAAGCTGACCGTGCTGTTCGTCACGCACTCGATCGAGGAGGCGATCGTCCTCTCCAAGCGGGTCATCGTCATGAGCGCGGGGCCGGGGCGGATCGACAATGACATCGAGATCGGCCTGCCGCGCCCGCGCGACGTCTCGGGCGCCGAGTTCAACGATCTGCGGCGCTCGCTTTCGGCCAAGCTGCACAGCCACCACGGCAAGGTCGCGGCGTGAGCGAAATCGCCCTTGCGCCCATGCCCGGCACCGATCTGTGGCGGGGCATGGACCGGGCCGAACTCGACCAGGCCTATGACAACAGCGGCGCAGTGAGCGCCAGTGCGGACTTCCTCGCAGACTGGTCGCGCCGGAGTGCCGCCCTGCGCGCGCGCCAGCCCGAGCTTGTGGACCTCGCCTATGGTTCGCGCCAACGCAACCGGATCGACATCTTCCGGTCAGGGGCGGACGATGCGCCGCTGCTGGTCTTCATCCATGGTGGCTATTGGCAGCGCAATTCCAAGGAAATCTTCTCGTGCATGGCCGAGGGCATGCTGGGCGCGGGCGTCGACGTGGCGCTGCCCGGCTACACGCTGGCGCCCGAGGCCACGCTGGCCCAGATCACCCAGGAGGTGGCGGCTTCGCTCGGCTGGTTGCGCCGGGAAGGGCCGTCCCATGGCATCGGGCGCAGCCGGCTGATCGTTTCGGGCTGGTCGGCCGGGGGGCACCTTGCCGCCGGCGCAATGGCGCTGCCGGAGGTCGACGCAGGACTCGCGGTTTCAGGCATCTACGATCTCGAGCCGATCCGGCGCGGCGTGCTCAACGACAAGCTGGGGCTGACCCCCGAGGACGTGGCCGGCTTGAGCCCGATCCTTGCAATCCCGGAAACCGACAAGCCGCTGGCGGTGGCCTGGGGCACGGCGGAACTGCCCGAGCTTCAGCGCCAGTCGCGCGACTACGCCGCCGCCTGGGGACTGGCCGGGCGCACCGGCCAGATCGTGCCGGTTGCCGGGGCCAATCATTTTTCCATTCTCGAAGACCTGGCCAGGCCGGGGGGCGCATTGGCCCGCCGGGTGCTGGCACTCGCCGAGATGAGCTGAGGCACGCCATCCCGGGGGGATATGCTCTAGGTCTTTGATGTGTCGCGTTTCCGAACCGGAAAGGTGTTTCCACTTGTCCTGGAAACGCTCTAGCCGTCTTCCTGCTGGGGGGTGAGGGTGTCGTTGAGCCCGTCGCCCAGAAGGTTGAAGCCCAGAACGATCGCGATGATCGCCACCCCCGGCCACACCGCCATCCATGGAGCCTGGGTGAGGAACTGGCGCGCGATGTCGAGCATCGAGCCCCATGAGGGGGCAGGGGGCATCTGGCCGAGCCCGAGGAAGGCAAGGCTTGCCTCGGCGAGCACGGCTACCGCCATGGTGATGGTGCCCTGCACCACGATGGGCGCGAGAACATTGGGCAGGATGTGCGAGACGATGATCGCGCGGTCCCTGACCCCGAGCCCGCGCACGGCGGTGACGTAATCCTCGTTCTTGATCGAGAGCACCTGTCCGCGGGTCAGCCGGATGAAGATCGGCATCGCCGCCACCCCGATCGCGATCATCGCGTTCTGAAGGCTCGGGCCGAGAAAGGCTGCGAGCGCGATGGCCAGGACGAGGAACGGCACGGCCAGCAGCGCATCGGTGAGCCGTGAGATCACCATGTCGACCAGTCCGCCGAAATAGCCCGCCATCAGGCCCAGCGGCACCCCGAGGGCGATGGCGAGCGCTACGGCGATGATGCCGGCGGCCAGCGAGGCCCGCGCCCCGAAGATCACCCGCGAGAGCACGTCCCGGCCCAGATCGTCTGTGCCGAACCAGTGGAGTGCCGAAGGCGGCTGGCGCACATTGCCCCAGTTGGACGCCAGCGGATCAAAGGGCGCGATCAGGGGCGCGAACACCGCGACAAGCACGAAGAAAACGACGATGGTGCCGCCGATGATCGTGCTGGGGTGCGAGAGGCAGCGCCTGAGCGCGGATTTGCGTCCCGAGGCGCGCGGTCCGGCAAGGGGCGTGGGGGCAGGCGTGGACGTGTCGTTCGTCATGAGCGCAGCCTCGGGCTGAGGATGACATAGGCCAGATCGGCGATCAGGCTGAGAATGATGAAGATCACAGCCGAGCACAGCACCACGGCCTGGACCACGGCATAGTCGCGGCTGAAGACGCCATCGACGATCATCTTGCCGAACCCGGGGATGCCGAAGACCTGTTCGGTCAGCACCGCGCCCGAGAGCAGTTCGCCCAGATGCAGCGTGCTGGTGGTCACCACCGGGATCAGGCCGTTCCGCAAAGCGTGTCGGACCACGACGATGTTCTCCTTGAGCCCCTTGGCCCGCGCGGTGCGCACGAAATCCTGCTTGAGAACCGCGATCATCGAGGACCGGGTATGCCGCATCACGATGGCGGCGGCGGCGGTGCCCAGCACGATCGAGGGCAGGAGGGTATAGCGCAGATTGTCGATGGGCGATTCCGAGAACCGGACGTAGCCGCCGCTGGGCAGCCAGCCGAGGGAAACTGCAAAGAACAGGATCAGCATGATGCCGAGCCAGAAACTGGGGATCGAGAGCCCGCCCAGACCGATCAGGCTGACGGTGTAGTCGATGGGCGTACCGCGATGGATGGCGGCGAACACGCCGGCGGGAATGCCGATCATCAGCGCGATCAGCATGGCCTGGAGCGAGAGCTGCAGGGTTACCGGCAGGCGCTGGACGAGCATCTCCGAGATGGGAAGGCCCGTCCGGATGGAGGTGCCGAAATCGCCCTGCAAAATGCCCCACAGCCAGGTGAAATACTGGACCGGAAGCGGCTGGTCGAGGCCGTAGCGGGCGCGGATATAGGCGATGACTTCAGGGCTCGGTTCCTGTCCGGCCAGCGCCAGCGCCGGATCTCCGGGCAGCAGCTTGAGCAGGAAGAACACGAGCACCGACACGAGAAAGAGCGTCGGGATCGAAACCAGGATGCGGCGTGCGATGAACTGGAGCATGAAAGGATCCGGTCCCCGAAAAGATGGTGTCGATGGCCAGAGCCCGGCGAGATGCCGGGCTCTGAATCCTTGTGCGAGATTACTCGGCGGGGCCCACGCCCGTCACCCGGAAGATGCCGTCGGGATAGATGGTGATCCCTTCGACATCGGCGCTGGCGCCATAAAACCAGGTCGAGTGGTAGAGCGGAATGGTCGGCCGGTCGGTGAGATAGATCTCTGCGGCATCCTCATAGAGACCCTGGCGGGCCTCGGTGTCCAGCTCGCCGCGCGCCGCGATCAGCACCTCGTCGAGCGCTTCGGACGAGTAGCCGTTGAGGTTCTGGCTGCCGCCGGTCCCAAAGAAGGTGTAGAGCGTGGGATCGGGGTCCGCACGGCCACTCCAGTTGCCGATATAGAGCTCGAAATTGCCCGCCAGATAGCGCTCGATGGCCGAGGAGGTCTCGAGCGGCAAAAGGCTCACCGTGAACCCCGCTTCCTGGATCATCGCCTGCAGGATCTGGGCGACCCGGCCGTCGGTGAGCGAGTTCTCGTAGGTGATCTCGATGGTGGGGTTCTCGACCCCGGACGCCTCGACGAGAGCCTGTGCGGCTGCGACGTCGCGCTCGGGGATCGGGTGGGCCGAGCTGTTGAAGATGCTCGAGGGCGGGATCATCTGGTTGGTGGGCGTGAACTCGCCGTTGAACGCAACCTCGTTGATCGCCATGCGATCGATGGCCAGTTCGACCGCTTCGCGCAGCTCGGGGCTGTCGGCGAGAATGCCGCCCTCTTCACCGACATTGATGAACAGGTGCGAGACAGCCAGGCCCGGAGAGGTCTGGAGCTGCAGGCTCTCGTCGGACCGGATGGCCTCGAGGTCGGTCGGCGCGATGCGCTCTGCGACGTCGAGATCGCCGGCCTGGATGCGCGAGAGGCGCACGGTGGAGTCCGGGATGATCTGGTATTCGACGGCCTCGTACCCGATCTCGTCGGCATTCCAGTAGTCGTCGAACTTCTCGAGCCGGATGAAATCGCGCGCCGAGCGTTCGGCGAACTCGTAGGGACCCGAGCAGACCGGGGCGGCGCCAAAGTCTTCATTGCCTTCGGCGGCGGTCGGCGAGACCATCATGCCGGCCCGGTCGGTCAGAACCGACAGAAGCGGCGCAAACGGGGTCTCAAGGACGAGAGTGACGGTGTGATCGTCCACGACCTCGACCGAGGTGATGGGCGAGAGTTCGGACCGCCGGCTCGAGCCTTCCATGGTCTGCATGCGCTCGATATTGGCGCGCACCGCTTCAGCGTCGAACGGCGTGCCGTCATGGAAGACGACGTCGTCGCGCAGGCTCATGGTCAGCTCGGTGCTGTCCTCGTTCCAGGACCATTCGGTCGCGAGCTGCGGCACGATATCGAGATTGGCATCGATGTCCACGAGCTTGTCGCACAGGGCGTCAAACACGATGCGGCCCGAATAGGTGCCGCCGCGCGCCGGGTCGAGCGTGTCCGGATCATCCTGGAGGCCAATGCTCAGGGTCTGTGCACTGGCCGTTCCCATGGTCAGGGCGAGCATGCTCGCGCTGATCAGGAGCAGTTTCGAAGCTGTCATCTTCGTTCCCCTTTGTGGCTGCGAGCGCCCCACGCGCTCCCTTATCGCCTGATCGAAAGCGAACCACACCGTCACGCATTTGTAAAGTTGGCGAACCAATTAAAATGTCCGAACGCGCATAACGGCGCTTCCCAGCGGGAAATTAAGGTGATCGGTCTTGACTGGGTCCGATATCTCCGCTCATTTGTTCGGTAACTGGACGAATAGGAGCGCCGCTCATGACAACGCTCGCCGCTATGGCCTCGACACGGCAGATGACCCTGCGGACCGTGATGCGGGTGCTGCTCGAACGCGAGGCGGTGAGCCGGGCGGAGCTGGCGCGGCTGACCGGCGTTTCGAAACAGACCATGTCCGAAGTGTTCCGCGAACTTGAGGAAGGTGGCTGGGTGCGCAGGAGCGGCCGCACCCAGGGGGCCGTTGGCCGAAGTGCCGCCACCTATGAGGTCTGCGTCGACCGTGCGCTGGTTTTCGGCGCGGATGTGGGCGGCACCAAGGTGCAGGCGGCGCTGGCCGACATGCACGGGATCATCCTCACCGAAACGGTCGAGCCCACCGATCCCCGGGGCGGGCAATACGTGGTGGACCAGCTCGCCCGCATGAGCGCCGAGCTCGCCCACAGGGCCTCCCAGCCGCTCGAGCGGGTTCTGGTGGGCACCATCGGCATTCCCGGGGCGTACAACGCGCGCACCGGAAAGCTGTTCATGGTGCCCAACATCACCGGGCTCGAGGGTACGCCATTCGTCGAAGACCTGCGCGAAAGGGTGGATTTCGACGTCCATGTGGGCAATGACGTCAATATGGCCGCCAAGGGCGAGCAATGGATGGGCGAGGGGCGGAACGTCGACGATTTCGTCTTCATCGCGCTGGGTACGGGAATAGGCATGGGCATCATCAACGAGCGCCGCGTGCTCAGCGGCGCCCATGGGGCAGCCGGAGAGATCGCGACGCTGCCGATCGGGGCGGACCCCTATGACGGGCGCACCTTCCGCTCGGGCGGGCTCGAGACGGCGCTGGGATCGGCCGCCATCCGCGAGCGCTACGAGGGCAGCGGCGGCCGGTCCGGCCTCACCGTGCGCGAGATCATCGACCGGATCGGAGACGGCGATACCATCGCCGCGGCGACCGTCGACGCGATTGCGCGCATCCTCGCCCAGGCGGTGCTGGCCGTCTCGGCTGTCCTCGATCCCGAGCGCGTGGTGCTGGGGGGATCTGTGGGCGCGCGCCGCGAACTGCTCGAGCGCATGGAAGTCCATCTTCCCCTGTGCATGCCCAGCCCGCCCCAGTGTACGGTCAGCAAGCTTGGCAGCCGGGCTGGGCTTTACGGCACCATCGCCAACAGCCTCGATCTGTTGCGCGACAGCCTGTTCCAGACCCCGGGGCTCGACATTCCCATGCCGCGCGCCAAGCCCTTCGAGGTGCACCCATGAGTCCAGCTCTGCCCGCGCGGCGTCACGCCGTTCTGGTCAAGCCTTCGGTCGCCGCCGCCGAACAGGAAGCGGCGAGCCTGATTGCCCAGCTTCTCGTCGCCGGGCCCAACGCGGTGCTCGGTCTGGCCACCGGCCGCTCGATGATCGGGGTCTATGAGGAATTGGTGCGCCGCTGTGAACGCGGGGATGTGAGTTTCGCCCGCGCACAGAGCTTCAATCTCGACGAATATTGCGGCCTGCCCGCAGAGCATCCGGCGAGCTTTGCCGCCTATATGGACCGGCACCTTTTCGGGGCGGTCGATATCGACCCCGCGCGCGCCCATCTGCCCGACGGCAACGCCCCTGACGGCGCCCGGGCCTATGAGGATGCGATTGCGGCGGCAGGCGGGATCGACCTGCAATTGCTCGGGATCGGCCGCAACGGCCATATCGGGTTCAACGAGCCCGGCTCGGACCGGGATACCCGGACCCGGATCGTCGATCTCGCGCAAGAAACCCGCAAGGCGAACGCACCGGACTTTCCCGATGGCCTGCCCGTGCCCGACAGGGCGATCACCATGGGCATCGCCACTATTATGAAGGCGCGCCGCATCGTGCTGCTGGCCACGGGCGCGGCCAAGGCGGAAGCCCTCGCCGACGCGCTCGAAGGCGCCGTGGGCAAGCACAATCCTGCCTCTTTCCTTCGCCTGCACCCGGATGTGACTATCGTGTGCGATCCCGAGGCGGCACACACGCTCACGCCTCCCACCGAGATGGAGAAAAGACATGGCTGAACGCGACTTCATGGTGCCGGGGAAATCGGTCGCCCTTGCCGAGAACGCAATGGCGGCCACCTCCCACCCGCTCGCCACGCTCGCTGCGCTCGATATCCTGCGCGCCGGCGGCAATGCGGTCGATGGCGCCATCGCCGCGGTGGCCGTCCAGTGCGTGATCGATCCGCACATGACCGGGATCGGGGGCGACTGCTTTGCCCTTTATGCGCCGGCCAATGGCAAGATGACCGCATACAACGGCTCGGGCCGCTCGCCCGCTGGCATCGACGCCGAGGCGCTGCGGGCCAAAGGCTGGAGCGCAATCGAGAACATGTCGCCCGAGGCGGTGACCATTCCCGGCGCCGTCGATGCGTGGTGCGCCCTCAACGCCGCCCATGGGCGGCTGGGCCTCGACCAGATCCTCGCTCCGGCCATCCGGTCTGCCGAGGAAGGGTTCCTGATCACGCCGCGCGTCGCCCATGACTGGGCGCGCTATGCCGACCGGATCGGCTGGCACGAGCCGGCGAGAGCCCAGTTCCTGCCCAATGGCCGCGCGCCCCGGACCGGGGAGCGGATCGCCAATCCCGCGCTGGCGCGGACCTTGCGCGCCATAGCGGCAAAGGGGCGATCCGCGTTCTACGAGGGCGAAGCGGCCGAGGATATGGCAGCAACGCTGCGCGCGCTCGGCGGTGTGCACACGACCGACGATTTTGCCGCCCACAAGGGGCTGGTCGCCGATCCGATCTCGGCCGGCTATCGCGGTGTGACGCTCAACGAATGCCCGCCCAACGGGCAGGGCCTCGCCGCGCTGATCATAGCCCGGCTGCTCGAAGGGTTCGACCTCGGGGGCAACGGCCTTTCCGAAGCGGATCGGATTCATCTTCTGGCCGAAGCGACCAAGGCCGCCTATCGCCAGCGGGACGCCTTGATCTCGGACCCCGAGACGATGACCGCCAGCGTCGCCGACATTCTCTCCGATGCCCATATCGACCGGCTGCGGGCCGGGATCTCGCTCGACAAGGCCGCCGCGCCCGCCGATTTTGACATCCCCGTGCACCGCGACACGGTCTATCTCTGCGTCGTGGACCGGGACGGGAACGCGATCTCGCTCATCAATTCGGTGTTCTTCGCCTTCGGGAGTGGCATTTATGCGCCCGGCGCGGGCGTGCTGCTCCAGAACCGGGGCGCCGGGTTTACCCTCGCCAAGGGCCACCCCAATGTGCTCGCGCCCAACAAGCGCCCGTTCCACACCATCATCCCCGCCGTCGTCTCGAGGGACGGCCAGCCGCTGATGACGCTGGGGGTGATGGGCGGGCAGTATCAGGCCACCGGTCACGCCCACATGATGAGTCAGATCTTCGATCGCGGCCACGACATCCAGTCCGCGTCCGATCAGCCGCGCAGCTTCTTTACCAATGGCGCGCTCGACCTCGAAACCACGATCAGCAATGCCGTGCGCGCTGATCTGGAGGCGCGCGGGCACACCACGCGCATTGCCGACGAACCCATAGGAAGCTGCCAGGCGATCCTGATCGATCGCGAAAAGGGCGTCCTGTGGGGTGCATCGGATCACCGCAAGGACGGCATAGCCCTGGGATATTGATCATGAGCCTCGAGACCGTCGCAACGCCGCCCACCGCGCACCCCGCGGTATCGCTGCGCCACCTCGCCCTGCGCCTGCCACTGGGCGCGGACCGCGAATACGCGCTGGCCGATCTCAGCTTCGATCTGGAAGCGGGAGAGATCCTGTGCATCGTTGGGGAATCGGGGTCCGGCAAGTCGCTGTGCGCCCAGACGCTGATGGGTCTCTTGCCGCGCGCCATCCGCATCGAGCGCGGCGAGGCGCTGTTTGACGATCTGGACCTGATCAAGACCGACAAGGCCAAGCTGCGGACCCTGCGGGGGCGCCGGATCGGCATGATCTTCCAGGAGCCCATGACCGCGCTCAATCCGGCCATGCGCATCATCGACCAGATCACCGAGGTCTTCGAGGCCCACGGGCTGCTGACCCCCGCCGAAAGGCGGCAAAAGGCGCTGGAGCTGGCCCGCGAGGTCCAGCTTCCCGACCCCGAGCGCATCATCAAGGCCTACCCCCACCAGCTCTCGGGCGGACAGCGCCAGCGCGCCATGATCGCCATGGCATTGGCGCTCGAGCCCGCACTGCTGATCGCCGACGAGCCGACGACGGCGCTCGACGTCACCACCCAGGCCCAGATTCTCAAGCTCATCGCCGACATCCAGCGCCGGCGCGGCATGGCGGTGATCTTCATTACCCATGATTTCGGCGTGGTCGCCGACATCGCCGACAAGGTTCTGGTGCTCGAAAAGGGCATCGTGGTCGAAAAGGGCACGGCCCGCGAGGTGCTCGACGCGCCGACCCATCCCTATACCAAGGCGCTGCTGGCTGCCGTGCCCAAGGGCACGCCCCAGGAGCGTCCCTCGCGCGCCGGGGCCGAGATCGCCTGCAGGGTGGTCGATCTGGAAAAATCCTATCGCTCCAAGGCAGGGCTTTTCGGTGCGGTGCGCACGGTCCATGCGGTCAAAAAGGTCAGCTTCGAGATCCGCAAGGGCGAGACCCTCGCGCTGGTCGGGGAATCGGGATCTGGCAAATCCACGGTCGCCAAGCTGGTCACCCGGATCGAGACCCCCGATGCGGGCAGGATCTATCTCGGTGACGAGGATTTCGGCGCCATGCGCGGCGAGCAGTTGCGCGACAGGCGCAGCCGCATCCAGATGGTGTTCCAGGACCCCTTCGCCTCGCTCAATCCCCGCCGCAAGGTGGGGCTGACGATTGCCGACGGCCCCATCGCGCGCGGCGTGCCCCGCGACAAGGCACTCGCGCGCGCGCGAGAACTGCTCGAAATGGTGGGGCTCGATGCCCGGGCCGCCGAGCGGCTGCCCCATGAATTTTCCGGCGGCCAGCGCCAGCGCATCGGGGTCGCACGGGCCCTGGCGCTCGACCCGGACGTGCTGGTGGCCGACGAGGCGGTCTCCGCGCTCGACGTGACGGTTCAGGCCCAGGTGCTAAAATTGCTCGACGATCTGCGCAAGAGGCTCGATCTCGCCATGCTCTTTATCACCCATGATCTGCACGTGGCCGCACAGATCGCCGACCGGATGGCGGTCATGCATCGTGGAGAGATCGTGGAGATGGGACCGGTTCGGGACATCTTTCTAAATCCCTCTCAGGAGTATACCAGCAAGCTGCTCGCAGCGATTCCCGGTTCGCGCAGCAAAACCTGAGTGTTGAGGAGGATCAATTGGGTTCCGAACTTATGACCGATTATGCCATCTGGATTTCAGCGATGGTGTTCGCCGGACTTCTGGGTGGGTTTGTTGCCGGCCTTTTGGGCGTGGGGGGCGGCATCGTCATCGTGCCCGTGCTCTATTTCGTGCTCGGCGGCATGGGGGTCGATGACGACATCCGCATGAAGCTCGCGGTGGCGACATCCCTTGCAACGATCCTTTTCACGTCTCTCTCCTCGGCCCGCAGCCATTACCGCAAGGACGCGGTGGATTTCTCGCTTCTAAAGACCTGGGGCATACCGATCTTTATCGGCGTGGTCGCGGGCACGGCGACCGGCGGCTATGTGAGCGGCATGGTGCTGACCCTGGTCTTTGCCGTCGTCGCGCTGCTGGTGGCGATCAACATGACGCTGCGCGCCAACGCCTCGGCGCTGCGCGATGGCTTCCCCAACGGTCCGGTCAAGGCGTTCTGCGGCTTCGTCGTGGGGTCGATCTCGGCCATGATGGGCATTGGCGGGGGCACCCTGAGCGTGCCGATCCTGACCGCGTTCGGATTCGATATCAGGCGTGCTGTGGGCACCGCTTCGGCCATCGGCTTCATCATCGCCATCCCCGGAACGATCGGCTACATGCTGGCGGGGCTGGGCGAGGCCAATCTGCCTGCGGGGTCGGTGGGATACGTCAACTTCATAGCGCTCGCCGCGCTCGCGCCGCTGACCATGCTGGTCGCGCCGTTCGGGGCCAAGGTCGCACACATGATTCCGCGCAACATCCTGAGCTACGCGTTCTCGGCCTTCCTGCTCGTCACCTCGATCAGGATGTTCGTCGACGTCTGGCAGCACCTCTAGGAGCCGTTGCGCGGGGAGGGCAACAGGGAGTGCAACGAGGATGACAATCGCCAGCGAGCGCCGGCCCCTCAGGATCGGCTTTATCGGGTCGGGCTTTATTGCCCATTTCCATCTTCGGTCGCTGACCGGGGTGCGCAATGTGGAGGTCGTGGGCGTCTACAGCCCCACCCCCGCCAAGCGCGAGGCGTTCGCCGAGGCGGTGGCCGTACTCGACCTGGGGGACTGCACGGCCCATGACAGCCTCGAGGCGCTCCTGGCCAATCCAAGGCTCGACGCGGTCTGGATTCTCTCGCCCAACCACACGCGGCTCGCGGTCATGGAGACCATCACCACGGAAGTGAAGGCGGGCCGCTCCGGGATCGGGGCGGTGGCGTGCGAAAAGCCGCTGGCCCGCACGCTGGCCGATGCGCGCAAAATGCTGGCCCTTGTCGAGGAGGCGGGGCTCTTGCACGGCTATCTCGAGAACCAGCTTTTCGCCACCGCAGTCCAGCGTGGCAAGGAGATCGTCTGGCGCCGGGCCGCGCCCAATGCCGGGCGGCCCTATCTCGCCCGCGCGGCCGAGGAGCATTCGGGCCCGCACGAGCCGTGGTTCTGGCAGGGGGAAATGCAGGGCGGGGGCGTGCTGCTCGACATGATGTGCCATTCGGTGGAGGTGGGCCGGTTCATGCTGACTGCGCCGGGCGCAGAGCGCTCGACCCTCACCTTCAAGAGCGCGTCCGCGAGCGTTGCGACGCTCAAATGGAGCCAGCCGCGCTACGCGGCCGATCTCAAGGCCCGGATGGGTGTGGATTACACCCGCCGGCCCGCCGAGGACTTCGCGCGCGGGCTCCTGACCTTCATCGACGAGGACGGGCGCGAGGTGATCGTGGAGGCGACCACGTCCTGGGCCTATGTGGGCCCGGGCCTGCGGATCGTTCTCGAACTGCTGGGTCCTGAGTACGCGATGGAATATTCCACGCTCAACACCGGGCTCAAGGTCTTTTTGTCCCGGCAGGTCAGCGGGGACGAGGGCGAGGACCTCGTGGAAAAGCAGAATGCCGAACAGGGCCTGATGCCCGTGCTCGAGGACGAGGCGGGGATTTACGGCTACACCGATGCCAACCGGCACATGATCGAGGCTTTCCGGCGCGGCGAAGCGCCGATGGAGACCTTCCATGACGGGGTCGCGGTGGTCGAAATGCTCATGGCGCTCTACAAATCGGCCGAACTCGGGCAGGTGATCGAGATCGCCGATCACGACCTGACCAATTATGTGCCCGAGGTGGCACGGCCGCGATAGGGGCGTCCGCGCCGCCGCCTGTGCGCCTTCATCTCCGGCGTGGTTGCGACCGGTAGCGCCGGGCGACGGTGTGCAGAAGCGAGATCAACTCGCTCTGGCGGTGGGTGCCGGTCTTGTAGAACAGGGCCTTGAGCTGGGTGCGCACGGTCTCGCTCGAGACCCCGTGCCGCTCTGCCGATTCCGTAAGGGTCATGCCCGAGGCCAGATCGAGGCCCAGTTGAGCCTCGCGCGGGCTCAGGCCGAATATTGCCGCGAGCACATCGCGGGCCGGCAGCGGCCTGTCGTCGAGATCGATGACCAGCACGATCAGCCGGGCGAACAGAAGCGGGCGATCGAACTCGCCGGGCACGGGCAGCATATCGACGAGCAGGGGCCGCTTGCCCTTGCGCGGAATGCGGAGCGGTGCGCCCGACTGCGGGCCTTCGGCCAGAGCCCGGGCAATCAGTTCGGTGAGAGCGGTTTGGATCTGTGGCCGGGTGGCGACCAGCCGGCGATCGAGCACCGAGAGGCCAGATCCCATAAGCGCCTCGGCGCGCCCGGTCATCTCGATCACCCGGCCGCCTCCATCGAGAAAGATCGCCGCCTCTCCCAGGGCCTCCAGCGTTTCGAAGCTGACCCGCCCGTGCGAGGAGCCGAGCCGCTCCGCGATGGTGACCGCGCGCGAAAGATGG
>NZ_RZMX01000031.1 GCF_003992665.1 Pelagibacterium montanilacus | reverse complement strand
CCAATTCAGACATTCGCAGTTGCGCTCCGAGAACTGAAAGCTGCCGTTCGTGAGAAGATGGTGCGACCGGTAGGCGTCCAGTTGAGCAGCGCTCAACCATCCAGCCAGGCCGCGAGGCTGTCCAGAGTCTGCAGCCCGTATTCCACCGCGCCGAAACCCAAGACCACCTGACGACGTTCGCGGCTCGGGTGAAGTTGGCGCATGGTCAGCACGGTTTTCCCGTCGGTCTGCTCATCGAAGGTGACAGTCATGTAGAAGCGCTCCGGATCGTTCGGCTCGGGCGTGCCGTAGTCCACCACGATCAGTTCATTCGGCACGATCTTTAAGAAGCGCATAAGGTTGGGAATGCGCTGCGTTTTTCCTTCAAACGTACCCACCATGTCGAAGTGCCATTCCCCACCCTCGCGGATATCGGCATTCTGGCTCTCGATAGTGAGGCCAGCCGGACCATACCACTGAGCCAGCGCTTCGGGGTCCATCCACGCGGCAAAGACCTTGCGGCGCGGGTGCTTGAGCACCTTTACCAGTACGATCTCACGGTCGAGCGACCAGCTCTCAAACAGCTTTTCCATCATCGTTCCCTTCCGCGTTGTCCAGATAGGCTTCCAGCCGGTCGAGCCGCTCGGCCCAGCCAAGGCGCTCCGCTTCCATCCAATTTGCCGCCTCCTCGAACCGCGCCCGCTCCAGGCGGCACCAGCGGCTGCGCCCGCGTTTCTCGCTGGCAATCAATCCGCAATCTTCGAGCACCTTGAGATGCTGAGCAAAGGAGGGGAGCGCCATGTCGAAAGGCTTCGCGAGCACACTGACAGGCATCTCTCCCTCGGCCAGACGCGATATCACCGCCCGGCGCGTCGGATCGCTCAGGGCATGGAAGGCAAGATCGAGCGGGGTCGAGTGAAAGGGCATATCGCTGCGTAAATCGCCCCGCCGCGTCAGTCAAGGTAAAAAAGGCACTTGCCTTAGTGTTTCGATGCAGTTAGAAAGGCGGATACCTTAGTATTTACGGAGCACTACAATGACAGTTCGTGTCGATCTCATGATCTCGCTCGATGGTTTCGCAACGACGACGGACCAGACACCAGACAATCCGTTCGGCCAGGACTGGTCGCGCCTGACAGATGCCTATGTCGCGACACGGACTTTCCGGGATCGCGTGCTGCACGACACCAGCGGCAAAGGCACCACCGGTATCGACGATGAATATGCGAAGGACTACTTCGACAACATCGGTGCCGAAATCATGGGAGCGGGCAAGTTCGGGCTGCACAACTTCCCCGATGATCCGAACTGGAAGGGTTGGTGGGGTGACGAGCCGCCATTCCGCTGCCCGGTCTTCGTCCTGACGCACACGCCGCGACCTTCAATCGAAATGGCTGGCGGCACCACTTTCCACTTCATCGCCGCGAGCCCGGATGATGCGCTTCAGAAGGCCGCAAAGACCGCGAACGGCAAGGACGTGCGGATAGGGGGCGGACCAACCATGGTTCGCGACTATCTCAAGGCCGGACTTGTGGACCGGCTGCACGTTGCGATCGTACCAATCGTGCTGGGACGAGGCATACGCCTCTGGGACGATCTGCGTGGCTTGGAAGCTGGCTACACTGTGAGGTCGGAAACGGCCGAGAGCGGGACCATCCACCTCACATTTCAGCGCTAGATGCCAGCTCATGACCTAGGCGTTCAGGGGATTGCCACGGGTTCATTGAGGCCATCCCTTTCCTCTCCGGACAAAGTCCATTTTCTAGGTTCCGCAACCGAAAGCCGTCGCACAGGAAACCACCCCAGTTCGGTCATCCACGCGAGGATGCTGCCATCAGCACAACGGCGAGATCGGGTCCGGATGCTGACAGGCATGTTTCCAAATAACGAAACGGTCAAACGGACAAAACACTTGTCTGGCAGGCTGATCGAGACGTCGGTGCCATCGCACAGAAGTCCACTCTACGAATGTCCATGCCATGAAAAGGGCCGTACGATTTTTCGTACAGCCCAGATTGCTCATTGCGGACAGAATTCAGGAGACGGCGTCCTTGTTGACCCCGCCCTTCATGGCGATCGCCGTCATGCGGCGGTCGCCGTCGTAAGTCTGATCGAGGCATTTTTTCAATACCGCCGCGTCACCGTCCAAACCGAGGCGGTTGGCGAAGGCGGCCAGGGTCCCGTAACCTGCAAGTGCGTAATGTACCATGCGCTGATACTGCGGGATGATGGCTGCATCGCGCACGTCAGCGTCCGTGATCTCGTCGGACAAGCCATGCGCGCGCGCTTCCTTCACGAGGCCTTCCATACCCTTGCAATGCTCGGCGTTCGGCTTGATGCCGTGGTCGTTGCACAGCTTCTCTATTTCGGCGATGCCATCGGCAATACCGTTGCCGCCATCGATCAGCGCCTCGGACAATTCCTCGTCTTGGGCGGCGCGGCCGAGTTCGGTCACGACGGGCAGGGACTGGGTGTTGGCGCTCCAGATGTCCTGCAGCTGGTCGAGGTA
>NZ_RZMX01000030.1 GCF_003992665.1 Pelagibacterium montanilacus | reverse complement strand
AGACGTCGGTGCCATCGCACAGAAGTCCACTCTACGAATGTCCATGCCATGAAAAGGGCCGTACGATTTTTCGTACAGCCCAGATTGCTCATTGCGGACAGAATTCAGGAGACGGCGTCCTTGTTGACCCCGCCCTTCATGGCGATCGCCGTCATGCGGCGGTCGCCGTCGTAAGTCTGATCGAGGCATTTTTTCAATACCGCCGCGTCACCGTCCAAACCGAGGCGGTTGGCGAAGGCGGCCAGGGTCCCGTAACCTGCAAGTGCGTAATGTACCATGCGCTGATACTGCGGGATGATGGCTGCATCGCGCACGTCAGCGTCCGTGATCTCGTCGGACAAGCCATGCGCGCGCGCTTCCTTCACGAGGCCTTCCATACCCTTGCAATGCTCGGCGTTCGGCTTGATGCCGTGGTCGTTGCACAGCTTCTCTATTTCGGCGATGCCATCGGCAATACCGTTGCCGCCATCGATCAGCGCCTCGGACAATTCCTCGTCTTGGGCGGCGCGGCCGAGTTCGGTCACGACGGGCAGGGACTGGGTGTTGGCGCTCCAGATGTCCTGCAGCTGGTCGAGGTAAATGTCTTTGAGCGAGTTCATCGCCATGCCGGTCTCCTTTATGCTTGTTAGTTCCCCAACGATTAGCCCCATGGAGAGTTCCTCTGGTCGATACGGCTTGCCTGTATCCTGTGGCCCGCCCTAGGCGCCGCATTGACCGTCAGATTACTACGATTGGTTGCGTTCGCAGTCCTTGCGGCTACGGCAGCTAGCGGCCCTGATCCGAAGGGGCTAAACGACCCGCATGGGCGCGTGTTGTTGCCTGGCGGGTTCGGGGCCGGAAGCTGTCTGTCGGCTTGTGGCAACAACGCTCAATCAGCTGCCATTCAGGGTTCGGCGCCATTTCGATCATTTCGGCTGTCCAGCGAACCATCAGGGTTCATGGCGGCGTAGTGGGGCCGCATTGCGTGCCTGTTTCCAAATCGGCGGCGGAGGACCAACCCGGCTCAACGAGCATAGGCACTCAGTCCCTCGACCAGCGCATCGAAGACGAGACGTATCGCGGTGCCCATCTTGTAGCGGACGTTCATGCGTTCTCTATAAACCAGGTTTCAGGGTCGATACGGCCTGTCGAGCAAGAAGGCCTCGTCGGTGCCATCTACCTTGAATTGGCGTTCCCCAACCATCTTAAGCGGGCGACCATCGGATAGTTGCATTCTCTTGATGCCGCCTTCTTTTCGGTCCGGGCTTTCCATTACGCCCGCGTTCTCAGATTCTTGGACCTCGTACACAGTCACCGAGGAGCCGTCTGCGGCGGTAGCTTCATAGGTGTTGAGGATCTTTTCCATGTGCCTTCTCCCGTTGTCAGCCATTGAGCCGAGACAACGGGGAACGACCCCGCCTATGCGGGGTTCCGCCCGAGCGTCCATGGGCATCGGGTATGCAGGTAGCTAGCCAGTCCAGAGCACTATGCTGGGCATCCACTCAAGCCGAGAGGCGGGCGCCTACGAGTGCGCCGTTTCTCCAGATCAAGTCACAGTCCTGCCGATACTCGCCAATGCCAAGGGTGAAAGAAGAAGGGACTTTAGCGGACGCCGGTACCTTGATCATGACGCCGGCGGGCGAAGCGTTCTCAATGAAGGCCTCGATGCAATCGGGCCCTACAACAATCACTGCAGGGCCGCGCACCGCCGGCGTTTCACGCAGTTCTGCTGGTCTTTCAACCAATGAGTCCATAGGGCTAGAATAGCATCACAGCCGTTAATGAACCGCGCCGGGACTGTCGGAGGCCATTTGGTTCAAGTTATGCGGCCATGGCCGGTTAATCCAGTGCGGCGTAGTAGTTTGCCTCGGCTTCGGCCGGCGGGGTGTTTCCGATTGGCTCGAACAGGCGCCGATTGTTGAACCAATCGCCGACCTTCAGTCCATAGCCGCGCAGGATTCCCCGGATGCTGAGCTCGACGTCAAGAAGCTTGCTCTGCAGAAGCTTGCGTCCAACAAGAAGGGCTCGGGTATCCTTGCAGGTCACCGATTTGGCATGAACCGGACGGTACCACCCCATCCGCAGCAACTGGGCGATCCCGCGTGCATCTTTCCTGTCGGTCTTTATCGTCATGGCCGAGAGCGCTGACTTCACATGCCGCGTCTCCAGTAAAACCACATCGCGTCCAGAGGCCACAAGCCCGGCATGCAGCCACTGCGACAACGGCCCGGCCTCGAGCCCAATGCGGATGACAGACAATTCCTGTTCGTCGAAATAGCGGACCAGTGCCTCCGGCTCGCTGGCGATCTTGACCTCGCGCACGATCGTTCCGGTCGCGTCAACAATGCACACGCTGCTCTCTTCCAGAGAGACATCGATTCCCACATAGTGTTCCATGGCTGTTCCTCTCATGATGCCTGGAGCCAATCACTCGGGCTCCGTTTCAACATCATCATTCTGAGGGACAGCCACCCAACTTGGCTATGCTCGCAAAGGCCGGCCCATTACGGCATCTAGGCTGAATTTTGTACCAAGGCGCGGGCGAGGTCGTGTACCGCAGCCGGCTTCTCGCAACGCGGCAGATGCGCAAAGCGTTGGGGGATGGCGTCTGCGTCGTAGCCAGTCGCGAACACGATCGGAACCGAACGGGCCAGCAAGCTATCTGCAATTGGCCAAACCATCTCACCCTTGAGATGGATGTCGAGCACCGCGCCGTGAATATCATCTTTGGTCTTGATCAACTCGCGCGCGCGGGCAAGGCTTGGAGCTGGTCCCAACACCTCGGCTCCCTCACGCCTGAGATTGCGCGCCAGGTCGTCTGCGATGGTATATTCATCCTCGATCACCAATATGCGAAGGCCCTGCAGGATGGCTGGCACTGCCTCGGTCACGGCTCCTGCTCCTCCGGCTTCAAGACAGCGAGCGGTATGGCTACTGCGCAATGCACTCCGTCGCTGGTGAACTCAAATCGGGTTTCGGCTTCGAGCTGAAAAGGCAGCGCGCGCTCGATCAACTCACGCCCGTAGCCTTGGCGCGGGGTGTTTCCCACCGGCATCTGAACACCGCTCTCGCGCCACTCGAATAATAGCCGGGGGGTATCGCCTCCGGTCAAGCTCCACGTCACCGACAGCTGACCGGAAGACTGCTTAAGAGCGCCGTATTTCACCGCATTGGTTGCAAGCTCATGCAGCGCCAGCGCTAGTATCTGCACCTTGTCGCCCGGCAGATCGACCGGTGGCCCGTCCACCTTGGCCTTGTAGGCCTGCCCATCCCCGTGCGCCTGCAACTCGGTCTGAACGAGTTCATGAAGGTCCACCGTCCAGCTCTGCGCGCGGGAAAGGAAGCCTTGTACGCGGCTGATCGCGGACAAACGGGCCTTGAAATCCTCAAGCGCCGGGCTCCCCTCGAGCGAACGCGCAGCGATTGCCTGGACGACCGCCAGGATGTTGCGGCTGCGATGCTGCAACTCGGCCAAAAGTACATTTTTCCGTGCCGCTTCCTCGCGCAACTCCATCAGGACGCGGAGCCGATCCACTGTGGCCGCGAGCAGATTGGCATAGCCGCGCAGAAAGCTGATGTCATGCTCGTCAAACTGGCGCGGCGTTCGGCTGTCCACCTGCAATATTCCATAAGGTTGGCGCTCGTGCCCGCCAAGGATGATGACGTTGACGATGGCCCTGACGCCGTTGTCGATCAGGAAGGGCGCGTACTGGAAACGTGTTTCCCTCGCGATGTCGAACGAGATCACCGGCTCACCGGTCTCAAGGGCGTGGCCCTCCGAGGACCCCTTCTCAACTGCCAGCTTGACGCGACCGACCACCCCAGGCTTCCAACCGACTCCCGCTCGCACCAGAAGGGTTCGACCGTCCGGTTGCAACTCCACCACCTTTGCAAGATCGGTGCCGAGCGCCTCACCCACCAAATGGCAGGCTTCGGTCAGGACTTCATCGAGATCTTCAGACCTCAGGGCGAGTTCGCCGAACTTGGCCAACACCGCCTGCTGGCGAAGCATTGCCTGCCGCTTGTCGCCGTTTTCACTACTCATAACCGCATATTTCCCCTGCCGCATATACCGTGACAATGATCGCCTGTCCGGCACAGCATCTAAGGAAGTATCGAAGTCGATATCAGTCGCAGGCTCGCATAGCATGAGCTAACGTGTCTAGACGCTTTAGGCGGGCGCGATGTCTCGGATTGAGTGCGCCATCAGGAGTGGACTACGAACAGCCCCATAAGTACGGCTGCCCAGTGCGTAGTAGCCGCGGCCACGACATGGCCATGCCAGATGGCTTTGGCAAACTGCAGACGTTTGTTGGTGTAGAAGAGAACACCGACGGTATAGAAGATGCCCCCGATCGCCAGGAGCCACAGCACCGTCCCAGAGGTTATATTTGCCAGAGGGATTACAGCGATGGCGCCGATCCAGGCCAAGCCTAGATATATAGACACCCAGAGCTTCTGCCCGATCGGAGGAGACAATATCTTGCCGAGCATTCCCAAGCTCGCCAGCACCCATAGACTTGTGGTCAGCCACCAAGCCCAAGCGCCCGAGAGCAAATAGGCGGTGAACGGCGTATAGGTGGCCGCGATCATCAGGAAGATGCCTACATGGTCAAGCCGGCGCAGGATAGGCTTCCATGCAGCCGTAGCGAAGTTGTAGGCGGTGGAGAATCCGAACATGGAGACGGCGCCCAGCGAGTAGATTGCGATCACGACAAGCCTACCAGGGGCTGGATCCTGAATGCTCATCCAGAGCAGGATGCCCCCGCCGACAATGGCAAGCCCTAGGCCAAGCAGATGGACAAAAAGGTCGGCGGACCGCGCTTGGGCGCTAGGGTAGTGGGGGCGCTTTGCCATGATGCATTGCTTTGGATCGGGTACTTCTCTCCGGATATAGTAAGCATGGGACCAAGATGCGACGGAACGCGCAGCTAAATGATCGGAAGCGTCAACATCTTGCTGACGGCGGAAGACCCAGGTCGCGACACGAGGATATAGCGCCTCCCGCATCTCAGTTCATGCGCAAGGACGGTCCGAGCAACAAAAAAGGCCGCCACACGGGCGACCTTTAGCTTTGTTGCAACCAGCCAGCTCTTACTGAACGAGCGTCAGGTTCACTGCGGACTGACGTCCATCGCGACCAGTTTCGACTTCGTAGGTCAGCTTGTCGTTTTCGTAGAGGCCATCAAGGCCGCCGCTCTGAACGGCACTGACGTGGACGAAATGGTCGCTACCGCCGGTTTCAGGCGTGATAAAGCCAAAACCTTTGGTGGTATTGAAGAACTTGACGGTACCGTTGACGGTGGCCATGGGGAATATCCTTTAAGCTCGGAGCCGAAGCGAAACGAGCGGTTAGCCCTCTGCAACATGCGTGAGGGCACTACAAACGTTCGCATGATAGATCAGAGAGCCAAGGACCGGCATGACCGGCAGCAGGCAGCCGACATAGGCTGAAAACGTGTAGGGATCATATCGCACACAAATGGGATTGGCACAAGCTGCGTCGCCCGACAGGAAGCAGAATGGAGGAACTCGGGTCGCCTTGGCTGTTCCTGCGTCAGCACAGGCGGGTTTGTCGAGAAAAGCATGAGGCCAGGCGAGGGTCATGCTCAGAGCCGCAACGAGGAGTTTATCCCCGCCCGCTCCTCCTGGGCGTAGCAGGCTCGATGGTGGGTTGACCCCCCTATGGGCGCAGAACCAGCTGCCGCCGGGCAGACGTCCCCTGCTCGGACGATCATGGGACGGTGGGGGGAGCAAGGCCCATCGTGGAAGCCCTGACCCGATTTCGCCCTTCGTCTTTTGCGCGATAAAGGGCACGGTCGGCCCGCCCCAGAGCATCATCTGCACTTTGATCGCCCTTGCGCAAAGACGTCACGCCGACGCTGACTGTGAGGCCAATTGGTCCAGATTTGTCACTCAGGGGAGAGGCGGCAATCAATGTGCGAAGGCGCTCCGCAACCATCATCGCACCGCACTCATCCTCGTCGGGCAGCAGGACTGCGAACTCCTCCCCACCAATCCGCGCCAACAGATCACGACGACGGATGGCGCGCTTGAACCGTTCGGCTGCGTGACAAAGGGCCCCGTCGCCAACGGCATGTCCATGGGTGTCGTTGATGGTCTTGAAGTTGTCGAGATCAATGATGAATAGGCTGGCGGGCGCGTCAAAGCGCTTGAGCCTCTCCAATGCCTTGTTTGCAGCCGCCAGAAATCTCCGGCGGTTCTTGAGGCCGGTGAGTTCGTCGGTCTCAGCCAGCTTTTTGAGATCGAACTCGAGGAGCTTGCGGGTGGTAATGTCCTGATGAGTGACCACCGCCACGCGCTCGGCATCAGGGTCAGCGATCGTGTCTGCAGGATGGAGCCGCGTCACCCGGGCAAGAAACCAGCGTCGCACCTTCGGAGAATGGCACGGATACTCGGTTTCAAATCTCTCGCGGCGGCCGAAGAGCACGTCAGCCACGTTTTGGCCGAAGCGTTGTGCTGCCTTCGCGCCCGGTCCCTTGGCGCGTCTGCAAACGTCCAAATAGTTCTCGCCGAGAAAAGCACCCCGGCCACCGTTATCACTGGAAAACCGCCGCCAGGCCTGGTTGACGGCGACGATCATACCGTTCTGGTCGACAACGCAGATGCTTGCCGTCAGTGCGTCAAGCACAGCCCCGGAAAGCTGACGTTCTGATAACCAGTCCATCCCGCAATAGCTCCTCGGTGGCCGCAAGCGTCGGGCAACCGTCGTTAAAGGTGACATTAGGAAAAATCGGCTGAACGATTGCCGTTCAATTCGAGGCTCTATGCTGTTCGAAAGCGATGTTCACTCACTTGCGCATAGGATCGGAGCTTGGCCTATTGTGCGGAAACGCCGATGAAATAGCAAACGCGGTAGCCGCGACGGGTTTGCCATAAAGGTATCCCTGCGCGTGAGGGCAGCGCCATTTCTTGAGGAGCTTTTCCTGCTCTTCGGTCTCGACGCCTTCGGCGATCACGGACAATCCGAACTTGCGCGCCAGCATCAGCACGGCTTGAACAATGGCTGCGTCCGAGCCCTTTGCGCGAACGTTGCTCACAAAGCTTCGGTCGATCTTCAACCGCGTAATGGGAAACTGCTTGAGAAAAGCCAGCGAAGCGTAGCCCGTGCCAAAATCATCAAATGCCAGGCCAACACCCATGTCATGCAGCGCATTGAGCTGATCTTTCGCGCATTCATCGTCGGCCAGCATGATGTTCTCGGTGATCTCGAGTTCGAGCTGTCGTGCCGGAAATTGCGTTAGCGAGAGTGTTGACCGGACGGTCTCGGTCAAAGGGACGGTTTTCAACTGGGCCCCGAATAGGTTGACGCCCATAAGGAACCCGCTCGCTTGCCTGTTCCATGCAGCTCCTTGTCGGCATGCGGCCTCCAGCACCCAAGTCCCCACCGGAGCGGCAAGAGAGCTGTTCTCAAGGGTTGAAAGGAAGGCGCCCGGTGCAAGAAGTCCCCGCTCGGGGTGCCTCCATCGTAGCAGAGCCTCTGCACCTACGACCTGGCGATCTTCAAGCCTGATCTGCGGCTGATAAAACACCTCGAACTGCCTGGCTTCCCACGCTTCCCGAAGATCTATCTCCAAACTTCGCCGCGCAACGGCAGCGGTCTTCAATGCCGGGACAAATGAACGTTGGCCGTCTCCACCTTCGGCCTTTGCTTCGTAAAGGGCAAGGTCTGCACTGCCGATCAGCGTCGCTGCATCATCACCGTGGCTCGGCGACATGCCGATGCCGATGCTGCAGCCGACCCAAACCAGTCTGCCGGCCAGATCAAACGGCCTGCGCAGTTCACGACGAACCACGGTCGCCAGCGCCCCCGCCCGTGAAGGATCCGTCTCGCCCGTCAAAAGAATGGAAAACTTGTCGCTGCCCAGCCGTGCAACGTTCGCCATTCCAGTCGGAACGCAACGCCGAATTCTTAGCGCAGCTTCGATCAGAACAGCGTCCCCAGCCGCATGACCCAGCTGATCGTTGACTTCCTTGAACCGGTCCAGATCAACGAGCAACACGGTCGATTGCACGCTCTGCCCGAGGGCATTGTTGAGGTTCTCGAGGAATGACGTTCTGTTGGGCAGCAGCGTGAGCTGATCGAAATGAGCCAGGTGGTGCAGCCGATCATCGTTCGCCCGCCGTTTGGATACGTCCCGCACAATTGCCCCAAAGCGCGCTTCGCCCTCTTGGGTCCACATCGACAAGGACATTTCTATTGGGAAGTGGCTGCCATCGGAATGCTGTGCTGTGACTTCTAGGACGGTGCCGACAATCCGAGGCTGACCTCCGGCCAAAAGTCTTTCCATGCCCTTGGCATGCGCGCCACGCATTGGTTCGGGAATGATCACGTCGAG
>NZ_RZMX01000029.1 GCF_003992665.1 Pelagibacterium montanilacus | reverse complement strand
TTGTACCCCGTCAGCACCAATGGCACAGATTTGAGCTTGTGATGTAAGGAGAGTTTTGGTCTCGTCGGAGTGACGAAGGAACGACGATGAGATCAAAATTCTCGAAAGCCAAAAAGCCTGCCGAGCAGGTGGTCAAGGACATCCGCCGCGCAACCCGGCGGCATTTTTCAGCAGAAGACAAGATCCGGATCGTGCTCGATGGCTTGCGTGGCGAGGACAGCATTGCCGAGCTGTGCCGCAAGGAAGGTATCGCCCAGAGCCTTTATTACACCTGGTCCAAGGAATTCATGGAAGCGGGAAAGCGTCGCCTTGCAGGTGATACCGCCCGCGCCGCCACCAGTGACGAGGTCAAGGATCTACGCCGTGAGGCCGGAGCGCTCAAGGAATGTGTTGCCGATCTGACGCTTGAAAACCGTCTGCTTAAAAAAAGCATGATCGGGGATGGGGACGACGACGCATGAGGTATCCAGCATCCGAAAAGCTCGAGATCATCAGGCTGGTCGAGCAATCCCATCTGCCAGCAACACGCACGCTCGATAAACTGGGAATTCCACGCCGGACCTTTTATCGCTGGTATGACCGCTACCTCGGTGGCGGCCCGGAGGCGCTGGAGGACAGGCCCTCGGCGCCCAGTCGGGTGTGGAACCGGATCCCGATCGATATCCATGATCAGATCATTGAGATGGCGCTTGAGCAGTCTGAACTCTCGCCTCGGGAACTGGCGGTGCGGTTTACCGACGAGAAGCGGTACTTCGTCTCTGAAGCCAGTGTTTACCGGCTTTTGAAGGCCCACGACCTGATCACCAGCCCAGCCTATGTGGTAATCAAGGCCGCCGATGCGTTCCATACCAAAACCTCCCGGCCCAACCAGATGTGGCAGACCGATTTTACCTATTTCAAGCTCATCGGCTGGGGCTGGATGTATCTCTCGACCGTGCTCGACGATTATTCCCGCTATATCATCGCCTGGAAGCTGTGCTCAACGATGCGGGCCCTGGACGTTACCGACACGCTGGACATGGCTCTGGCAGCCTCAGGGTGCGACCAGGTCAATGTCCACCACAAGCCTCGGCTGCTCAGCGATAATGGCCCGAGTTACATCGCGGGGGAGCTGGCCGACTACATCCAGGCCCAGAACATGAGCCACATCCGTGGAGCCCCCTGCCATCCCCAGACCCAGGGCAAGATCGAGCGCTGGCACCAGACACTCAAGAACCGCGTGCTACTGGAAAACTACTTCCTGCCTGGTGATCTCGAGGCCCAGATTGAGGCCTTCATCGAGCACTACAACCACCAGCGTTACCACGAAAGCCTCGATAACGTGACCCCGGCCGACGCCTACTTCGACAGGGCACAAACCATCATCAAACAGCGAGAAAGGATCAAACGACAGACCATCGAGCATCGGCGCTTGCAACACCGCAATCTCGCCGCTTAAAATCAACCCAGAGACGAGGCCAACGCTCCTCTATTCGACGCACCAAATTGCGCCAAATCATCTGACGACGGACAATTGGCCACCACTGGAGCGACAGTCGACTTCCACAGCGGCGAGAGCGTCCGCGGCGGCATGAACCTGCGTATCGGTACCGAGATCATGCGATCGGACGAGTACACAGTGGAGGCTTCCGTCGCCGGCCACATCGGGAACGAATTCAAGAGCGCCAACCGCGTGAGCGTCGCCAATTCGGGACCGACGGTTTCGCTTGATTACGATGCCAGTGGGACCTTTGGCGAACTGTCCGGCTCGCTCGACCTGGTAAGCAGCAATTCTGGCTGGTCGGGCTTTCTGAACGGCGGCGTCACGTTCTCGAGTGGCGTGACGACCTCCACCGTCAGGGCTGGCTTCCGCAAAGTCTGGTAAGCGCGGGGTACCACCACTCGGGGCGCCGGATCAGGTTTCCGGCCGACGTGGAACACTGGATGCGCCAATGCCTACCCCCCGGGAGCACCTCCCGCAGGATAAAGGGTGGTGGGGGGCAGCTTCAGCGCCTCCCGCATCTCAGTTCATGCGCAAGGACGGTCCGAGCCACAAAAAAGGCCGCCACACGGGCGACCTTTAGCTTTGTTGCAACCAGCCAGCTCTTACTGAACGAGCGTCAGGTTCACTGCGGACTGACGTCCATCGCGACCAGTTTCGACTTCGTAGGTCAGCTTGTCGTTTTCGTAGAGGCCATCAAGGCCGCCGCTCTGAACGGCACTGACGTGGACGAAATGGTCGCTACCGCCGGTTTCAGGCGTGATAAAGCCAAAACCTTTGGTGGTATTGAAGAACTTGACGGTACCGTTGACGGTGGCCATGGGGAATATCCTTTAAGCTCGGAGCCGAAGCGAAACGAGCGGTTAGCCCTCTGCAACATGCGTGAGGGCACTACAAACGTTCGCATGATAGATCAGAGAGCCAAGGACCGGCATGACCGGCAGCAGGCAGCCGACATAGGCTGAAAACGTGTAGGGATCATATCGCACACAAATGGGATTGGCACAAGCTGCGTCGCCCGACAGGAAGCAGAATGGAGGAACTCGGGTCGCCTTGGCTGTTCCTGCGTCAGCACAGGCGGGTTTGTCGAGAAAAGCATGAGGCCAGGCGAGGGTCATGCTCAGAGCCGCAACGAGGAGTTTATCCCCGCCCGCTCCTCCTGGGCGTAGCAGGCTCGATGGTGGGTTGACCCCCCTATGGGCGCAGAACCAGCTGCCGCCGGGCAGACGTCCCCTGCTCGGACGATCATGGGACGGTGGGGGGAGCAAGGCCCATCGTGGAAGCCCTGACCCGATTTCGCCCTTCGTCTTTTGCGCGATAAAGGGCACGGTCGGCCCGCCCCAGAGCATCATCTGCACTTTGATCGCCCTTGCGCAAAGACGTCACGCCGACGCTGACTGTGAGGCCAATTGGTCCAGATTTGTCACTCAGGGGAGAGGCGGCAATCAATGTGCGAAGGCGCTCCGCAACCATCATCGCACCGCACTCATCCTCGTCGGGCAGCAGGACTGCGAACTCCTCCCCACCAATCCGCGCCAACAGATCACGACGACGGATGGCGCGCTTGAACCGTTCGGCTGCGTGACAAAGGGCCCCGTCGCCAACGGCATGTCCATGGGTGTCGTTGATGGTCTTGAAGTTGTCGAGATCAATGATGAATAGGCTGGCGGGCGCGTCAAAGCGCTTGAGCCTCTCCAATGCCTTGTTTGCAGCCGCCAGAAATCTCCGGCGGTTCTTGAGGCCGGTGAGTTCGTCGGTCTCAGCCAGCTTTTTGAGATCGAACTCGAGGAGCTTGCGGGTGGTAATGTCCTGATGAGTGACCACCGCCACGCGCTCGGCATCAGGGTCAGCGATCGTGTCTGCAGGATGGAGCCGCGTCACCCGGGCAAGAAACCAGCGTCGCACCTTCGGAGAATGGCACGGATACTCGGTTTCAAATCTCTCGCGGCGGCCGAAGAGCACGTCAGCCACGTTTTGGCCGAAGCGTTGTGCTGCCTTCGCGCCCGGTCCCTTGGCGCGTCTGCAAACGTCCAAATAGTTCTCGCCGAGAAAAGCACCCCGGCCACCGTTATCACTGGAAAACCGCCGCCAGGCCTGGTTGACGGCGACGATCATACCGTTCTGGTCGACAACGCAGATGCTTGCCGTCAGTGCGTCAAGCACAGCCCCGGAAAGCTGACGTTCTGATAACCAGTCCATCCCGCAATAGCTCCTCGGTGGCCGCAAGCGTCGGGCAACCGTCGTTAAAGGTGACATTAGGAAAAATCGGCTGAACGATTGCCGTTCAATTCGAGGCTCTATGCTGTTCGAAAGCGATGTTCACTCACTTGCGCATAGGATCGGAGCTTGGCCTATTGTGCGGAAACGCCGATGAAATAGCAAACGCGGTAGCCGCGACGGGTTTGCCATAAAGGTATCCCTGCGCGTGAGGGCAGCGCCATTTCTTGAGGAGCTTTTCCTGCTCTTCGGTCTCGACGCCTTCGGCGATCACGGACAATCCGAACTTGCGCGCCAGCATCAGCACGGCTTGAACAATGGCTGCGTCCGAGCCCTTTGCGCGAACGTTGCTCACAAAGCTTCGGTCGATCTTCAACCGCGTAATGGGAAACTGCTTGAGAAAAGCCAGCGAAGCGTAGCCCGTGCCAAAATCATCAAATGCCAGGCCAACACCCATGTCATGCAGCGCATTGAGCTGATCTTTCGCGCATTCATCGTCGGCCAGCATGATGTTCTCGGTGATCTCGAGTTCGAGCTGTCGTGCCGGAAATTGCGTTAGCGAGAGTGTTGACCGGACGGTCTCGGTCAAAGGGACGGTTTTCAACTGGGCCCCGAATAGGTTGACGCCCATAAGGAACCCGCTCGCTTGCCTGTTCCATGCAGCTCCTTGTCGGCATGCGGCCTCCAGCACCCAAGTCCCCACCGGAGCGGCAAGAGAGCTGTTCTCAAGGGTTGAAAGGAAGGCGCCCGGTGCAAGAAGTCCCCGCTCGGGGTGCCTCCATCGTAGCAGAGCCTCTGCACCTACGACCTGGCGATCTTCAAGCCTGATCTGCGGCTGATAAAACACCTCGAACTGCCTGGCTTCCCACGCTTCCCGAAGATCTATCTCCAAACTTCGCCGCGCAACGGCAGCGGTCTTCAATGCCGGGACAAATGAACGTTGGCCGTCTCCACCTTCGGCCTTTGCTTCGTAAAGGGCAAGGTCTGCACTGCCGATCAGCGTCGCTGCATCATCACCGTGGCTCGGCGACATGCCGATGCCGATGCTGCAGCCGACCCAAACCAGTCTGCCGGCCAGATCAAACGGCCTGCGCAGTTCACGACGAACCACGGTCGCCAGCGCCCCCGCCCGTGAAGGATCCGTCTCGCCCGTCAAAAGAATGGAAAACTTGTCGCTGCCCAGCCGTGCAACGTTCGCCATTCCAGTCGGAACGCAACGCCGAATTCTTAGCGCAGCTTCGATCAGAACAGCGTCCCCAGCCGCATGACCCAGCTGATCGTTGACTTCCTTGAACCGGTCCAGATCAACGAGCAACACGGTCGATTGCACGCTCTGCCCGAGGGCATTGTTGAGGTTCTCGAGGAATGACGTTCTGTTGGGCAGCAGCGTGAGCTGATCGAAATGAGCCAGGTGGTGCAGCCGATCATCGTTCGCCCGCCGTTTGGATACGTCCCGCACAATTGCCCCAAAGCGCGCTTCGCCCTCTTGGGTCCACATCGACAAGGACATTTCTATTGGGAAGTGGCTGCCATCGGAATGCTGTGCTGTGACTTCTAGGACGGTGCCGACAATCCGAGGCTGACCTCCGGCCAAAAGTCTTTCCATGCCCTTGGCATGCGCGCCACGCATTGGTTCGGGAATGATCACGTCGAG
>NZ_RZMX01000028.1 GCF_003992665.1 Pelagibacterium montanilacus | reverse complement strand
CTTCGGCAAGCCCTACGACCATTCAACTATCGCGCAATCGATGCGCGAAATGCTGAAACGATAGCGCGCCTGCGAGGATATTCTCCGGCCTGCTCAACGAGCAATGCTGGCGTCAGCTCGCGTTGCTATCACCGCACCTGAGAATTGGGTAAGCGCCCACCCGGGGTATGTTTGTCGCGCTGAGAGGCGTTTGCGAGAAAGCCTTCCAGATGTCGTTTCTTGATCAGTTTGTCGATGTTTCACCCGACGCCATTGTCATCGCCGACGCTAACGGGCTCATCGTGCACTGGAACCCGGCCGCAGAGAGCATGTTTGGGCTGCCAGCGGACGAAGCATTGGGCACCTCGCTCGACGTGATCATTCCCGAACCAATGCGTGGCGCGCATGCCAAGGGCATGGAAAGACTTTTGGCCGGAGGTCAGCCTCGGATTGTCGGCACCGTCCTAGAAGTCACAGCACAGCATTCCGATGGCAGCCACTTCCCAATAGAAATGTCCTTGTCGATGTGGACCCAAGAGGGCGAAGCGCGCTTTGGGGCAATTGTGCGGGACGTATCCAAACGGCGGGCGAACGATGATCGGCTGCACCACCTGGCTCATTTCGATCAGCTCACGCTGCTGCCCAACAGAACGTCATTCCTCGAGAACCTCAACAATGCCCTCGGGCAGAGCGTGCAATCGACCGTGTTGCTCGTTGATCTGGACCGGTTCAAGGAAGTCAACGATCAGCTGGGTCATGCGGCTGGGGACGCTGTTCTGATCGAAGCTGCGCTAAGAATTCGGCGTTGCGTTCCGACTGGAATGGCGAACGTTGCACGGCTGGGCAGCGACAAGTTTTCCATTCTTTTGACGGGCGAGACGGATCCTTCACGGGCGGGGGCGCTGGCGACCGTGGTTCGTCGTGAACTGCGCAGGCCGTTTGATCTGGCCGGCAGACTGGTTTGGGTCGGCTGCAGCATCGGCATCGGCATGTCGCCGAGCCACGGTGATGATGCAGCGACGCTGATCGGCAGTGCAGACCTTGCCCTTTACGAAGCAAAGGCCGAAGGTGGAGACGGCCAACGTTCATTTGTCCCGGCATTGAAGACCGCTGCCGTTGCGCGGCGAAGTTTGGAGATAGATCTTCGGGAAGCGTGGGAAGCCAGGCAGTTCGAGGTGTTTTATCAGCCGCAGATCAGGCTTGAAGATCGCCAGGTCGTAGGTGCAGAGGCTCTGCTACGATGGAGGCACCCCGAGCGGGGACTTCTTGCACCGGGCGCCTTCCTTTCAACCCTTGAGAACAGCTCTCTTGCCGCTCCGGTGGGGACTTGGGTGCTGGAGGCCGCATGCCGACAAGGAGCTGCATGGAACAGGCAAGCGAGCGGGTTCCTTATGGGCGTCAACCTATTCGGGGCCCAGTTGAAAACCGTCCCTTTGACCGAGACCGTCCGGTCAACACTCTCGCTAACGCAATTTCCGGCACGACAGCTCGAACTCGAGATCACCGAGAACATCATGCTGGCCGACGATGAATGCGCGAAAGATCAGCTCAATGCGCTGCATGACATGGGTGTTGGCCTGGCATTTGATGATTTTGGCACGGGCTACGCTTCGCTGGCTTTTCTCAAGCAGTTTCCCATTACGCGGTTGAAGATCGACCGAAGCTTTGTGAGCAACGTTCGCGCAAAGGGCTCGGACGCAGCCATTGTTCAAGCCGTGCTGATGCTGGCGCGCAAGTTCGGATTGTCCGTGATCGCCGAAGGCGTCGAGACCGAAGAGCAGGAAAAGCTCCTCAAGAAATGGCGCTGCCCTCACGCGCAGGGATACCTTTATGGCAAACCCGTCGCGGCTACCGCGTTTGCTATTTCATCGGCGTTTCCGCACAATAGGCCAAGCTCCGATCCTATGCGCAAGTGAGTGAACATCGCTTTCGAACAGCATAGAGCCTCGAATTGAACGGCAATCGTTCAGCCGATTTTTCCTAATGTCACCTTTAACGACGGTTGCCCGACGCTTGCGGCCACCGAGGAGCTATTGCGGGATGGACTGGTTATCAGAACGTCAGCTTTCCGGGGCTGTGCTTGACGCACTGACGGCAAGCATCTGCGTTGTCGACCAGAACGGTATGATCGTCGCCGTCAACCAGGCCTGGCGGCGGTTTTCCAGTGATAACGGTGGCCGGGGTGCTTTTCTCGGCGAGAACTATTTGGACGTTTGCAGACGCGCCAAGGGACCGGGCGCGAAGGCAGCACAACGCTTCGGCCAAAACGTGGCTGACGTGCTCTTCGGCCGCCGCGAGAGATTTGAAACCGAGTATCCGTGCCATTCTCCGAAGGTGCGACGCTGGTTTCTTGCCCGGGTGACGCGGCTCCATCCTGCAGACACGATCGCTGACCCTGATGCCGAGCGCGTGGCGGTGGTCACTCATCAGGACATTACCACCCGCAAGCTCCTCGAGTTCGATCTCAAAAAGCTGGCTGAGACCGACGAACTCACCGGCCTCAAGAACCGCCGGAGATTTCTGGCGGCTGCAAACAAGGCATTGGAGAGGCTCAAGCGCTTTGACGCGCCCGCCAGCCTATTCATCATTGATCTCGACAACTTCAAGACCATCAACGACACCCATGGACATGCCGTTGGCGACGGGGCCCTTTGTCACGCAGCCGAACGGTTCAAGCGCGCCATCCGTCGTCGTGATCTGTTGGCGCGGATTGGTGGGGAGGAGTTCGCAGTCCTGCTGCCCGACGAGGATGAGTGCGGTGCGATGATGGTTGCGGAGCGCCTTCGCACATTGATTGCCGCCTCTCCCCTGAGTGACAAATCTGGACCAATTGGCCTCACAGTCAGCGTCGGCGTGACGTCTTTGCGCAAGGGCGATCAAAGTGCAGATGATGCTCTGGGGCGGGCCGACCGTGCCCTTTATCGCGCAAAAGACGAAGGGCGAAATCGGGTCAGGGCTTCCACGATGGGCCTTGCTCCCCCCACCGTCCCATGATCGTCCGAGCAGGGGACGTCTGCCCGGCGGCAGCTGGTTCTGCGCCCATAGGGGGGTCAACCCACCATCGAGCCTGCTACGCCCAGGAGGAGCGGGCGGGGATAAACTCCTCGTTGCGGCTCTGAGCATGACCCTCGCCTGGCCTCATGCTTTTCTCGACAAACCCGCCTGTGCTGACGCAGGAACAGCCAAGGCGACCCGAGTTCCTCCATTCTGCTTCCTGTCGGGCGACGCAGCTTGTGCCAATCCCATTTGTGTGCGATATGATCCCTACACGTTTTCAGCCTATGTCGGCTGCCTGCTGCCGGTCATGCCGGTCCTTGGCTCTCTGATCTATCATGCGAACGTTTGTAGTGCCCTCACGCATGTTGCAGAGGGCTAACCGCTCGTTTCGCTTCGGCTCCGAGCTTAAAGGATATTCCCCATGGCCACCGTCAACGGTACCGTCAAGTTCTTCAATACCACCAAAGGTTTTGGCTTTATCACGCCTGAAACCGGCGGTAGCGACCATTTCGTCCACGTCAGTGCCGTTCAGAGCGGCGGCCTTGATGGCCTCTACGAAAACGACAAGCTGACCTACGAAGTCGAAACTGGTCGCGATGGACGTCAGTCCGCAGTGAACCTGACGCTCGTTCAGTAAGAGCTGGCTGGTTGCAACAAAGCTAAAGGTCGCCCGTGTGGCGGCCTTTTTTGT
>NZ_RZMX01000027.1 GCF_003992665.1 Pelagibacterium montanilacus | reverse complement strand
GGGGCGCCAGTCTCTCCGGGCCGGTCCCGACGTCCCCATGTTTGGGGATATGATGGATGGTGATGGCAGGAAGGGCGCTGGATTGCGCCGGGCCATTTTGTCCGCTTCAGGTTTCGAACAGCTTCTGCTGCTCGGCCCAGGATGCGGGCAACTCGGCAAGCCGGGAGAGCTTGTGGGCGGTGAGATCGGCCGGCTGGGTGCCGGCGATAATCTTGTCGACGATCGAAGGGGCCAGGAAGGCCAGGCGCAGCGCACGCCCTACGTCCGATCGATCGACGTTGTTGACCGAAGCGATGTCGCTGATGGTCCGGCCCGAGCCATCGGTCAATTGCGTGAGATAGTGATGGGCTCTCCGGATCAACCCGATCAGCGTTGCATCCGGCGCCGCGGTGCGCTGGCTTTTCTCCGAGAGAACGATCCGTGTTTCCTTGCCACGGCGGCGCAGGGCAATGGGGCACCCGATGTCGATACCGTCGCGAGATGAGGCTGTGGACCGGTCGGCGTTCCCAGGCTGGTGGCCCAGCGCAGCAGCCAGCGCCATCGTGTCGATCAGGATGACCATCCGCGCCGCGGTGAGCTCAATCCGAGTGATGAGCGTGCGGATCGTCGCGCGCTTATCTTGCGGGCTGGCTTGACGATAGGTCAAAGCCAACTTTGAAGCCTCTTTGATCAGAGCCGGAATGCTCGCGGCGGGAATGCGGCCCTCAACGAGGTTGGCCAGCCGCCGGGGGTCGGTGAAGAGGCCTAGCAGGTTCATCTCGAACGCCTGTTCGATCTCCCGCGCCGGCAGTCGCCAGCCGCGCTCATCGCTGCGCCCGCGCTCCTCAACGAGCGCTTTGGAGACATAGTAGCGATAGCGCATATCGCCCCGCCTGGTGTGGACGGACCGAAGCCTGGTGCCGTTCTCGTCATGGATGAGACCGGTCAGTAGATGCAGATCGGTTGCGTTGGTGGCAGATTTTCGAGCCGGAGCCTGAGTGGCGAGCAGGCGTTCGGCCCGCGCAAACGTCTCGGGCTCGATGATCGCCGCATGCTCGCCTTGGTGGATGACGCCCTTGTGCCTGACCTTGCCGATATAGATCGGATTGGAAAGCAGGTGATAGAGATGGCCCCGGCTGAAGGTGCGGACCTGCGGATCGGGGTCAGCTTCGCTCACAGCGATTGCGATTGATCTTACCTGACCGTCTTGGCCTTCCTGTCTCTCGCTTGCTGTGCTGGTATCTGCATCCGCCAAAGCTGCACCCTTGCGATCTGGGCATCTTCTCGCCGGAAAGCGCTCGGCATTGGCCTCGGCCACCAGCGCGCGCACCGACCCCAGTTCAAGATAGCGGCCAAAGAGATAGCGCACGATCGTCGCTTCGCCCTCATCGATTCTGAGCTTGCGGTCTTTTGCGCGATAGCCCAAGGGGACGGCGCCTCCCATCCACATGCCCTTGCGCTTGGAGGCAGCGATCTTGTCGCGGATACGCTCGGCGGTAACCTCCCGCTCGAACTGGGCGAACGAAAGCAGGACGTTCAGCGTCAGCCTGCCCATGGAGGTCGTGGTGTTGAACTGCTGGGTGACGGACACGAACGAGGCCTTGGCGCCATCTAAGATGTCCACGAGCCGCGCGAAGTCGAAAAGCGACCGGGTCAGCCGATCGATCTTGTAGACCACCACCACATCGACCTTTCCATCCCTCAGGTCGGCAAGCAGGCGCTTGAGACCGGGGCGCTCCATCGTGCCCCCCGATATGCCGCCATCATCATAGCGGTCAGCGAGCAGGCGCCAACCGAGCGAGCCCTGCGAGACGATATAGGCCTCGCAGGCTTCACGCTGGGCATCGAGGGAGTTGAACTCCTGCTCGAGCCCGTCCTCGGTAGACTTCCGGGTATAGATGGCACAGCGCAGGTGTGGAGGGGCGCTCATAGTCCAAAGAACCTCGGGCCCGACCAGTGCGCGCCGGTGATGCGCTTGGCGACTGCGCTGAGCGAACCATAGACCCGCCCGTCGAACACGATGCCCTGGTCGGTCACGTCCACCACATGCATGCGCCCGTTCCACTCGCGCATCAGCCGCGTGCCGACCGAAGGAGCCGGCGTCTTGGCCTTGCGATCGGGTGCGCCATCAGAGGCCGACATCGCATCTGCACCCTGTCGAGCCTTCCCGCTATCAGCCTTTCCAAAGCGCTGCCTGGTCCGTGCTCCCCCTTTTCCCCTGGTCCCAAGCGCAACTCTCGCCGATGAGGACAGTCCACCGAGCTTGCCGGCCTGTAGATGCCAAGCAGCCGAGCGTTCCAAAAGCGGCCTGTTGATCCCCTTGGGCGGCGCACAGCCAAAGGCCTTCTTCCATCGGGCGATGAGGTCTTCGCGTGAGAGGGCGCCGATGGCCGCGACCTCCTGCTCCAATTGGTCCGAGGCGCGCATGGCGCTCACACCGCTTTCGCATCGACGTTGACGTGATAACGTCGGACGCCCTGTTTGGTGACCTCGCTGGAAAGCTCGAGGGCCATCTTCTTTCTGACCGTACCCGAAAGAAAGCCGCGCACCGAGTGGACCTGCCAGCCGGTCGTCTCTTGCAGCTCGGCGAGCGAGGCGCCGGACTTGCGGCGCAGGTGTTTGAGCGCCGCCTCGGACTTGGAGATGCGCGGGCTGGCAGATGCCCCCACTGCCTTCACTGGACCCGACCGCCGGGTGACGTCATGGGATGCGCCGGGCTGGGGAACGCGGCTATCAGGCGCTTCTGCTGCCTTCGCCTCGGGCCCTGGTCCCGCAGCCTGCTCGGTTCCCTCACCAGCGACAGCGTCGTCCGCATCGCGCTCGGCTGGCTTTTGTTGAGTGTCGGTCGCGCGCGCCAGCTGACTGGCCTCACCGACACCAATCTGCTCTTCGGCCGCAGTCTTGGGCTCGTTCTGATCTTCGCGCGTCTGGTTGATTGTGTGCGTCATCGCTTGGCTCCCTTGCCTCAGCTGCGGGACGATCCCGCGCCGCTACCAGGGCAAGCCCGGCACCAGGCCAGGCACACAGCCCACTGCAGCCTCTCCCCGCCGCAGCACCCTCACCAATGCTTGCCGTGACGACTAAGTCGAGCGGGAATGAAGGGCCAAGGCGTTGCGCCAATGCTGGGCGCCGGAAGGCTGGCGTTGGGGCCGTTTGCCGTCAGTCCGGTTCTGGGTAGAAATAAGAGAAAGCCGCCGTTCAGGATCCGACGCCAATTCAGACATTCGCAGTTGCGCTCCGAGAACTGAAAGCTGCCGTTCGTGAGAAGATGGTGCGACCGGTAGGCGTCCAGTTGAGCAGCGCTCAACCATCCAGCCAGGCCGCGAGGCTGTCCAGAGTCTGCAGCCCGTATTCCACCGCGCCGAAACCCAAGACCACCTGACGACGTTCGCGGCTCGGGTGAAGTTGGCGCATGGTCAGCACGGTTTTCCCGTCGGTCTGCTCATCGAAGGTGACAGTCATGTAGAAGCGCTCCGGATCGTTCGGCTCGGGCGTGCCGTAGTCCACCACGATCAGTTCATTCGGCACGATCTTTAAGAAGCGCATAAGGTTGGGAATGCGCTGCGTTTTTCCTTCAAACGTACCCACCATGTCGAAGTGCCATTCCCCACCCTCGCGGATATCGGCATTCTGGCTCTCGATAGTGAGGCCAGCCGGACCATACCACTGAGCCAGCGCTTCGGGGTCCATCCACGCGGCAAAGACCTTGCGGCGCGGGTGCTTGAGCACCTTTACCAGTACGATCTCACGGTCGAGCGACCAGCTCTCAAACAGCTTTTCCATCATCGTTCCCTTCCGCGTTGTCCAGATAGGCTTCCAGCCGGTCGAGCCGCTCGGCCCAGCCAAGGCGCTCCGCTTCCATCCAATTTGCCGCCTCCTCGAACCGCGCCCGCTCCAGGCGGCACCAGCGGCTGCGCCCGCGTTTCTCGCTGGCAATCAATCCGCAATCTTCGAGCACCTTGAGATGCTGAGCAAAGGAGGGGAGCGCCATGTCGAAAGGCTTCGCGAGCACACTGACAGGCATCTCTCCCTCGGCCAGACGCGATATCACCGCCCGGCGCGTCGGATCGCTCAGGGCATGGAAGGCAAGATCGAGCGGGGTCGAGTGAAAGGGCATATCGCTGCGTAAATCGCCCCGCCGCGTCAGTCAAGGTAAAAAAGGCACTTGCCTTAGTGTTTCGATGCAGTTAGAAAGGCGGATACCTTAGTATTTACGGAGCACTACAATGACAGTTCGTGTCGATCTCATGATCTCGCTCGATGGTTTCGCAACGACGACGGACCAGACACCAGACAATCCGTTCGGCCAGGACTGGTCGCGCCTGACAGATGCCTATGTCGCGACACGGACTTTCCGGGATCGCGTGCTGCACGACACCAGCGGCAAAGGCACCACCGGTATCGACGATGAATATGCGAAGGACTACTTCGACAACATCGGTGCCGAAATCATGGGAGCGGGCAAGTTCGGGCTGCACAACTTCCCCGATGATCCGAACTGGAAGGGTTGGTGGGGTGACGAGCCGCCATTCCGCTGCCCGGTCTTCGTCCTGACGCACACGCCGCGACCTTCAATCGAAATGGCTGGCGGCACCACTTTCCACTTCATCGCCGCGAGCCCGGATGATGCGCTTCAGAAGGCCGCAAAGACCGCGAACGGCAAGGACGTGCGGATAGGGGGCGGACCAACCATGGTTCGCGACTATCTCAAGGCCGGACTTGTGGACCGGCTGCACGTTGCGATCGTACCAATCGTGCTGGGACGAGGCATACGCCTCTGGGACGATCTGCGTGGCTTGGAAGCTGGCTACACTGTGAGGTCGGAAACGGCCGAGAGCGGGACCATCCACCTCACATTTCAGCGCTAGATGCCAGCTCATGACCTAGGCGTTCAGGGGATTGCCACGGGTTCATTGAGGCCATCCCTTTCCTCTCCGGACAAAGTCCATTTTCTAGGTTCCGCAACCGAAAGCCGTCG
>NZ_RZMX01000026.1 GCF_003992665.1 Pelagibacterium montanilacus | reverse complement strand
CGTCAGCACGATTGATCAGGATCTCGAAGTCCAAACCACACGGCTCAAGGCCGAAGGCTGCGATATCGTCCGGTCGGAGAAGGTGTCCGGTGCTTCAAGAACCGGCAGAGCTGAACTGGCGACGATCATCGAGTTCCTGCGGCCTGACGACGAGCTGATGGTAACCAGGCTCGATCGGCTGGGCCGCGATACGCGCGATGTGCTCAACCTGATCTATGAGGTCGAGCAGAAGGGTGCGTTCGTCACCATCCTCGATCCGCACATCTCAACACGTGGAGAGATGGGACACGTGGTCATTACCGTGCTGGGGATGGTTGCACAGATGGAGCGCCGGTTTATCAAGGAGCGCCAGCGCGAAGGCATTGAGCGCGCGAAGCGGAGCGGCACATACAAAGGCGGCAAGCGCCGCATTGACCGAGACCGCGTTCTCGCTCTCCGGGACCGGGGCCTATCCCCCACAGCAATCGCCGAGGAGGTTGGGTGCTCGCGGATGCAGATATATCGGATAGTCGGGCCCTCGAGTTCGTGACGCTCTGCTCAACCTTTGGGCCTGCCATCGCGTCAGCAATGCGCCCCAATTTCGGCCCTTCACTGGCCCATTCGCTTATCTTAAAAGCTGCCGCCCGCGTCACACCTTCCGAAGGCGATCGTCGAACATCGCCATCGTGCGGATGCCTGTACGTGCCGGGGTTATTGGAATAGCGTAAATGGCAATGAACTAGCCTCGAACCAGAAAAACGCCAAACAGTACAGCCGTCCAGTGGAATGCCGCTGCGATCAGAACATGCCCATGCCATATGGCTTTGGCGTATTGCAGCCGCTTGTTGAGATAGAATGCGACGCCAATAGAATAAAAGACGCCGCCTAATCCGAGCAGCGCCAAGACCAGGCCGGATGTCACACCCGCCAAAGGGAATGCTGCAATCGCCCCGATCCATGCAAGACCGAGATAAATTGGCACCCACACCTTTTGCTCGATTGGGGGCAAGAATATTTTTCCCAAGATGCCCAGACCGGCAAGAATCCATAGACCGGATGTCAGGACCCAAGCCCAGGGGCCGGAGAGCAGATAAGCTGTGAAGGGTGTATAGGTGGCCGCAATCATGAGAAAAATACCCACATGGTCCAACCGCCTCAGGAAAGGCTGCCAATGCGTGCGAGAAAAGTTGTAGGCTGTGGAAAATCCGAACATCGCGACAGCGCCAAGTGAGTAGATCGCCACCACAACAAGTTTATTCGGATCGGGATACTGGCTGCCCAGCCAGAGCAGAAATGCACCACCCATAATCGCCAGGCTGAAACCGAGGACGTGAACGAAGAAGTCGGCGGAGCGCGCCGTGGCACTGGGATAGTGGGCGGGAGAAGGCATTAAACCTCGAGACGTTGCGATGTTGCTGGACACGTATATAGGACCAACGAACCTGCTTTTCGACCGTGATTGGTTTCATTAACCCGCCGGGTTCGGCATGCACCAGCCGGATCGAGACGATTGCGAGCCATGCGCGCCAAGAGGGTTTTGTTGCGAAGCGGATGCTAGGTCGTGTGGACAAAGGGGATTCCCAAACTGGGTGATGAGTGATTCATATGTGGACGCCCCCTATGGCAAGAGCTGGTTTTGTCATGTTGCGGTGATCGGTTGCTTTCATATGTCCGGCCTGTTTGTGCGGCGTGATATTCGCTGCTGGCCCTGATGGAAATCCGCCGGTGAGGTCCCTGATCAAGCTGGCGCGCACGAGTGGCGCATTGAATCAGACGGGTTTGCCTCTCCATTGGCTCGATCGTTACGCATCATCGACTGCCATTGCCAATTTGGTTCGGGCTGCGCGCGGTCAGGCAGGCCGCCCATAGGGTCTATATGTCTCTCCGCGGGTTAGTACTACCCAGGCGATGCGGGCGAGCTTGTTAGCGAGGGCGACCGAGGCGAGCCGGAACGGCTTCTTCTCCAGCAACCCATTCACCCAGTCTGTTATCGGCGTCGGGTTACGCTTGGCGTGTCGCATGACGGCCGTTGCGCCAACGACGAGCAGGCGCCGCAAATACCTGTCGCCCTGTTTGGATATACCACCGAGACGTGTTTTGCCTCCGGTCGACTGCTGCTGCGGCGTCAGCCCAAGCCAGGCGGCGAATTGCCTGCCTGATTGGAACTGATCGGGGTCTGTCACTGTTGCCGCGATGGCTGTCGCTGTGATCACCCCGACACCCGGGATAGCCGCGAGCCTTCGACTGGCCTCGTTCTCGGCATGCCAGATGCGTAATTCCTGATCGAGTTCGCCGACCTCCTCGGTTAACTCGGTGATCCGTCGGATCAATATCTCAAGCGCTCGATGAGCGTAAGTAGGAAGGGCTTCATCAGCAAAGGCCCTATCGGCCAGCTTCGCCAGATTGGCGATGCCGGGATTTGCGACGAAGCCGAATTCGGCCAGGTGAGCGCGCAGTGCATTCGCTGCCATGGTGCGCTGGCGCACCAGGAGAGATCGCGCCCGATGCGCCATCAGGATGCCCTGCTGCTCAACCGTCTTGACGGGCACGAACCGCATCGTGGGACGTTGCACGGCTTCGCAGATCGCTTCTGCGTCCAGCGCATCACTTTTGCCGCGCTTGACGTATCCTTTTACATAAGACGGCGGCATGATCCTGACGTCATGGCCCATGGCGATCAGCGTACGCGCCCAGTGATGCGCCGTAGCGCAGGCTTCAACCCCGATCAGGCAGGGTGCCAGTTTCGAAAAGAATGGCAGCATCTGTTTGCGATGCAGCTTCTTCACCAGCACTGTCTTCCCGGTGTCATCCACGCCATGTGCCTGGAAAACGCTCTTGGCCAGATCCAGTCCGATTGTATTGATATTCATTGTAAACGCTCCTTCTCTTGCTTTCACTTCCACAGCACCTTAACCGGCACTGCGCTGGCCGGGGGCGTCCACATCATCAAG
>NZ_RZMX01000025.1 GCF_003992665.1 Pelagibacterium montanilacus | reverse complement strand
CTCGTCATTTCGCTATGCCTGACCATGATCGTCGGGCTCCAGTCATGCGCCGTTATGGTCGGCGGCAACATCACGTCCGATACCGATACCGCTGCAGGAGGAGCGGCGGGGATCATCCTGGCCTTCCTGTTCGTCCTGGGCGCGGCGTTCGCCATGGGATTGCCCCGCGTCGCGATGGTCATGTTCGGGCTCGCGGCTTTGATCGGGCTCCTGACGGCCGCGACCACGGTGTTCTCGGACATGTGGATATGGGGCGGTATCGCCCTGGTGCTCTCGGTGATGAGCTGGTTGGGCTATCGCGAGCTGGCCAAGAAGAAGAACGCCGCTGCGGCGCCGGTCGGGGGTGTTGCCCAATGAACGCCTATCTCGATGGCATGCGCCGCTATGTCGACTTCCGCGGCAGGTCGACCCGGAGCCAGTTCTGGCTGTTCACCCTGTTTTATTTATTGCTGCTCTGCGCAGGGCTGCTTCTTGACGCGATGATCGGCACCTTGGATGCGGAGGGCAATGGGGTAATCGGGGGCGTTGTTGTGCTCGCCCACTTGATCCCGTCACTTTCGGTGTTGGTGCGCCGGCTGCACGATATCGATCGTACGGGTTGGTGGGCTCTGATCATGCTCGTACCGCTGGTCGGATTGATCGTGCTGCTGGTCTTTGCCGTTACCCCTTCGACCTCCGGGGCGAACCGGTTCGGGCCCCATCCGCTCGGGGGCGCAGACCCAGGCCAGACCATGCGACCGGCAGCCAATCATGCGCCCCAAGGGGCTTCTGCGGCTCAGTCCGGCCCTGTGACCACCCAACAGCCTATCGCCGGGCAAACCGAGGGGGCAGGGGCTGATGAACTGGCCGGCACTGGCACGGCTCCAATGAATGCCGCGGATGCAGCCAAGGCACCGCAAGCTCCGACCAACCCTCAATCTCCAACAGCACCAGAGCCGCAATCCTCCAGCCCGATCTCCGACGAGACCATTGCAAGGCTCGAGCGGCTTGCAGAGCTGCGGCGCACCGGAGCGATCGAGGAGAGCGAATACGCCTCCATGAAGGCCGATCTTCTGGCCAAGACCCGCTGATAAAGGGGAGACGATTATGCGCCCCCTCAGCGCTCATACCCTCCCGCTCGCGCTTGCATTTGTGCTGTTGCCGGTCGCTCCGGCAATGGCGCAGTCGACCAATGACCTTCTGCTCATTTTCGGCCTGCTCTACGGCGCCCTGTTCATCATCTACGTCATTCCGACCGTCGTGGCCTTTTACCGGGGCCATCCCAACCGCTGGATCATCCTGATCATCAACTTCGCGTTCGGGGCCACCGTCCTGGGGTGGCTGATCGCGATGGTCTGGGCGATGGGCGCGGTGCACAGAACCAGGGACCCGGACGGCACCAATGGCGGGGAGAGCGGGCTCAATATCTTTGCCAATGACGTCAAGCGCCTGCGCATAGAGGGCATCAATGGCGTCAATCCGGCGGCTGCTGCGCCCTTGGCCGGGGATGGTCCCGCGCCGTCCCCCGAACGCCCGTCAGAGCCCGATCCCCTGGCCCAGATCGCCCGGCTCAAGCAGCTCCGCACCGAAGGCCTGTTGAGCGAGTCCGAGTTCACCCGGCTCAAGGGCCCCCTCATCGACCGATACATCTCAGCCCAAGGAGGAACTACAACATGACCAATCCGACCACACCATCACACCGCTGGAGCCGTCCGTCAGAACGCAAAGGCATGGCCCGTGCAGCTCTGGCGTTGGTGCTTGCCTCTCTCTCGACGCCGCTTTTCGCTCAGGATACCGACGAGGACAGCCCCGTCACCCCTATTGCGGGCGATTGGTATTGTGCAGATCGGGCCGAGGACATCTTTCAGGTCTCGCTCGGCTTTGGTGGATTGACGGTCAACAACATCGCCATCGTCCCCTACGAGCCATTCATGCCCGCTCTCCAGCACATTCGGCTCTCGGCATCGGCAACCAATTTCAGCGCCACCAACAGAGCCGTTGCGGTCGAGGCCGTGGGGATCGTCGGCGAGATTGAGGCCCCTGAGGCGATCGCATTTGCCCTCTCGGCCTCCGCCTCATTTGGAATGGTGAGTTCAGGGGCGAGCGAGACCATCACGTCCAACGTGATCTCCAGCGCCAATACCTTCGACTATGACCACATCTGCGTCAGGGTCACGGTCGGCGATAGCTGACCACCTGCAAAGCATCTCCCGGCCGAGCATGTGACAATGGATCGGCCGGGATCATATCTGAGGCACCGAATCGATGGCCATACGCTCTGGAAAGCTGCCTAAATGCGGATGGCATTAGTCCAGTACCATCACGTCATCGGCGGGCACCATTCTTCCCCGAATCCAAAGGTGGGTCGGTTCATCGCTCAACTGGAACCGGCCCGATATCGCCATGTCGTAGAACTCGGTATCGCCCGTATCGCTCTTGAGAAAGCAGTTTGGCCCGCTGGCGACGCGCGGATCGATGTTCATTGTCATTGCCATGCATTGGTCGTGCTCAAGGCAGGCGATGTAGCACTGCGCAATGTCCGCAGCCCGAAACTGAGCCACGTCAGAGCCGTAAAAATCCACGCCCCTATAAAGAGCGAAGGATACTGAAGGGCCGCTCATGGCATCAGTGCTACTGCTGGCGTCGCTCGCCTCGTGCGCGGCGATAATCGACTCGAATGTAGGCGCAGCCTCGCCCCATTCGTGCAAGGCGGAATCCAAAAGCTCTGGTCCCCGGTTGATGCCGAACTCAACAATTTGTTCATCCGAGAATACATGCATCTCTTCGGGAGGCGTGCGCAGCATTTGCGCGAGCATGGCTGGCGGAACGTCAAACTTCCCCAGGATCTCCACTATGTCCGACACCGCGTTCTGAGCCGACGAGGCAGTATCTTCGCCACCGTAGAACTGGTGCACACCAAGCTCGCCTTCCGCGCGGCGATTGTGCCCCGACAAAAATAGGAACGCACAGGCTGAGTAGCACTCCGCCCCCTTAGGGATAATGGTGCTCATTTGCCTCTGGTGCATGTCATCAGCGAGCAGCAAGGCCGGATGCACTTCGCCTCCCTTGCTCCACAGCGCAACCACCTCTACGTCCGGATGAGCGCTGATCAGGCGTCTAAAGTCCAAAGGCGTCTTTGGCGTTATGTCCCCTGAAAACAGGGCCAATGTAGGCGCTTCGCTGGATACAGCGAACGAGCCATAGGTTTCTATTGCCTGAGCCACGGTCGGCGCGAGCAGCAGTAGAAGCGATAGAATGCCAAGCACGCGCAGCTTCACCGGAACCACCTATCGATAAGCGACGGAAATCCGCTATGAGCCAGACCGTTCGACACGGGGATTTATGCTGTCGAACACCTCCTGCGCCTTGAATGCACCGGACGCGCTTTGGCCCGGTCCGGGCGTGAAGATGCGGACCAGCAAGTCCTCGCCCGGCTGGTTGATGGTGTAGGTCGTCCCGGGCGTGAATGTGGAGTAGGCCGTATTGCCGTAGATATTGGTTTGCATCGTTCCGGGAGTCTGCCCCAACGACGTGCGCGATGCGTCTGCGCTCGAGACGACACCAAAGTGAGTATGCCCGTTCTGCAACGTCGTTTCAGCCGCTTTGAGAAGCGAATAGTCCTGGATGGTAGTTGGATCCGTGAACCCGTTGCCTCTCGCCGAAATGCGATAGGTATCTGATGTGATCGGGACAGCAGCAACCCCGCCCATCGCTCCCATATCGCCGTATGTTGTGGAGCAAGCCTGAATCGCCACCAGCATCAGAACGGCCGCGCTGACCTTAAACACGTTCTTCATTGGAACCCCCTGCAATCTTAAGCGCATTCAAAATGGAATGCGGTGAGACCGCAAGAGGTATCTGCCGGGTGACCGCGCATGTGATGCGCTAGAACGCTATTGATCGCTGGTCTAGATCCTCAGCCGCACCACCACTCGTCGCCGTCCGGCCACCAGCGGGCCAACCGCTCCTCGACCAGCCATTCACCGACTTCGCGCCCGTCGATCGCGATCGTGGCAAGCGTCCGGCCATATTGGTCGGTTCCGCTGCGTTCGATCGTCCAGGCGTTCGCGTTCATCAACTCCATGAGGCGTGCACTGGCCTGGCCGGCGAGTTCGACCTCACGTTCTCCGCCACAAATTTGAGATTGCGGCTCTGGGGTATCAAAGCCTTCAAGCCGGATGTTCTCTCCGGATAGCCAGAGCGTGTCGCCATCAACGATGCAGGTCTTATTCGCCGTGTTGGGTTGGCCAGGTGCGCAGAGCTCAAGATGCGGCTGGGTTTGGGCCGGCAGTGAGCTGGCTGCCAGCGCGAAGAGTGCTGTGAGCAGCATTTGACGCATGTCGTGTCTCCTTGGGTTCCAGTGCGATCGCCTCAAGGCCAGATGGCAGGCCGGTCGCGCCGTGTCAAAGAACTGGCATCAGGTCTGGCGCCCGGGGCGCTGTCCACGTGCCAATATCTCGTGGATGGTGGCTTCGGTTGCCGGTTCGGACCTACTCGCCAGTGCAGCATCGTCAGCCACAGAGCTGAGCGCGACCAGCACCGTTTGACGGGGCCATCCGGCTGCAACGGCGCGGTCCACCATGTTGAGGACTTCGCCCTTGAGAATATCCTCGCACAAGAGCTTCAAATCTTGCGGGCCGGCTCCAGGCATAGGCGGTGCCATGGGTGCGTCCGGGCGTTTGGAGGTCGCGGACCTGAACCTGCCCATCTGCCAGAGGATGCCCAGCGCCCCGACCTGGGTCACCCCGAACGCTGCGATGATACCCCATAGGGCGCCCACGGTGAGCCCGACCAGCGTTCCGACCAGCCATGAGGTTATGACCAGAAGCACGGCCTGCATCATGGCCACGGACCGGACCGTCAAACCCTGCATGATCTCATCCCCCCATTGTCTCCCTGGGGCCATGAAAGCGCGTTGCGGCCTGCGGCACAAGCCCGCTGCTAGATCACGCCATCGGCGGGTCCATCCGACTTGGCTCCCCGCGCGACGATCTGGAGCGCACCGTCGGGCAGCGGCCGCTGGAGGGCGCTCGCCTCGGCCCAGGGCGCGGTGAGCCAAAGTTCGATCTCCTCGGGCCGGGTCAGGATCACCGGCATGGCCTTGGGGTGGATGGCGCCGACCTCGGCATTGGGCTCGGTAGTCAGGAACCCATAAAGGTCGATCGTCTCCTCGCCGGTCGAGACCTTGCGCGCGCTCGTCCAGCCCGGCACGTGCACGCCAGCGAAAAAGGCGAGGGGGCGGGTCTCGTCGAGCGCGAACCAGATGTCGCCGCCGGCGTCGCGGTTGAACTCGGAAAAAGATGTGAAGGGCACCACGCAGCGATGGGCGACGCCGAGCCAGCGGCGCCAGTGGGGGCTCTTGGTGTTCCGGATATTGGTGATGCCGCGATCGGCCTTCTTGCCCTCGAGCGCAAAGGCCGGGGAGGGCATGCCCCAGCGGGCCAGGGCCAGCTCCCGTCCGCCCTCGGTGTTGCGCACAATCGGCGCGGCATGGTCTGGGAAGATGCCGGGCTGCGGAGCGAGGTTACCCACGGCTTCGGCCACCGACCAGACCCGCGCCAGATCGATGATCGCCTGCCGGGCGGATGTGTGGCTGTAGAGATTGCACATGGCAGCGTCCTCGATCAGGGCCTCTTGCATGAATGTGAGGGGTGGGGCCTTGGGTGTCCAGCGCATCCAATTGTTGCCGCGCGCGCGATCGGCCGGATCGAAGCGGTAGCCGTCAAAGGCTTCACGGAATCGATCCGCATCGGCCTCCCGGGCAAAGCAGGTGACGACATGCCAGACGTCATCGATCGCGACCGAATGGCCCCTGGGCGCCACCTCGAGCCCGTGCAGCCGGCAAAAGACGCCGATCGTCCGGGCCGCCCAGTTGTGCTGCTCGGCCAGGAGCGCGACCTGGTGAGGATAGTCCTGGTCGATCTGGGCGCCGGAGAGCTCACCCTTGCGCCTGGACATCACTCCAGATCGGGGACGGCCCCGTGGCGGAAGAGCTCGATGGGCTCCCCATAGTCGCCCGTATTGGGCTCTGCCTCACGCGCCCAGGCGATCACCCCGGCATGATGGGGCGCAGCGAGCCTCGCCTTGTGGATTGCCGTCTCTTCGCTCTGGAACTCCTGGGGCTCGCGCGCCGGGCGCAGCTCGCCATCCTCCTCGGCATAATCGAACACCATCATCACAATGGGCTTGGGCATGTTGCGACCCCACTTGTTCCGCATTTGTTCTCAACATAGAACGAGGGCAACGCGGAGGGCAAGATGGGCCAGACGAGACCGGAACCGACCGAGGTGCGCTTCACGATCGAGCTTGCTGGCCGCGACGATGTATGGCCGGAGCTGACGGCCGAGGAGGCGCGCGCCATGCTGGCCCTGGGCTTTCGCTTCTCGATCTTTGATGAGTCGGCCGGCGAGTTTCGGATCTCGATCCCCTATGCCGTGCTGCGTAGCTTCGAGAGGGACGTTCTGACGTTCATCCAGGATGTGGGGTAGGGGCCAGACCTCGGCCAGGACGCGCTGCGCACCTCCTGTGCCCGGCACTGCGCAGCAGCGTCAATTCAAGCACTTTGGCCTGTAGTCCTCGAGGAGCAGGAGCCCATACGCGCCGTCGTCCAGTTCGACCGAGCAGGCAACGGCATCTTCAGAGTCCAGGGTTGCGCGTCCCGACGCATCGTAAAGCGCGGTGATGGCGCGGAAGCTCCCGTCGCCAAGCGTAACCAGGCCGGACGCGGGGTCCGCCGCTTCGATGGTGAGTGAGATTGCAGCCATGAGGCCAGAGCCTTTCGTTCGGCCCTCGATTTATCATGAGAAATAGACGCGCCCCATACGCAAGACTACTTAGCTCAAACGTGAAGTGGTGGCTTCATTCGAGAAAGTCGGGCCTCGGGCGAGAACTTTTCTCATCGTGGAATTCACTTATTCGTGATTGAATGCTTTCAATTGCAGGCATTTTCCCGATTTGACCTTGTGGTCAACCTTTACGGCATTTCCCTAACATTCTAGGCTTTGTGACAACGCGAGTAGTGCTATGGGGGCAGATTCGCGATTGGGGGAAAGCATGCCAAAGACGGGTTCAACCTCTGCAGCCATCCATAATTTATCGACCGAAAGTTCCGGGCGGGGACAGGCTGAACAACGGTCTGCTCAATTTCTCGAGTACGACTTCTGTTTCTGCAACGCGCTGGCCAGGCTGTTGGTGCTCGAAGGCTACTCCACGCGCCAGTGCTTCCGGCCTAGGCGCTTCTGGTACGAGTTCGCCGAGCAACCGGCCGACGTGGTGATCATCAACCTTTCCCACGAAGAGACCGTTCGTGCGCTGGCGTTCCGCATCTCAATGCAGTTCCCCGAGACGCTGACGATTGGCCTGCTGGATGCAGACGATCGAACCACCTTTGACGGGATCCATTCGACGGTCAGAAATCTGCGCGTTCTGCGTAAGCCGGTCGACGCGAGCATGATCCTCGACGTCATCGAAGCGGCCAGTCACGCGCACGCCTGACGGGGCGTGTTGCGGTCCTTTGTATACATTTGGAGGGGATGAAAAGGCGGGCGGAATATGTAACTAGCACATCGTGCCTATTGCGTATCCTGGCGGGGAGAGCGGCATAGGCCTGATGGCGGGGTGCTAGGAGGAAAGCTAGGGCAGATGGCAAAAGACGGCAATCGGCGGGAGGGCATCGGCCACATCGGCGATGCACCTCTTGAAGGCATGTCTCAGGAAGATCGCGTCACCCGCGTCAAGCTGATGACCGATGAGCAGTTGCTGGACAATTTCAACACCCTCAACCACCCCGACCTCATCGACACGCTCTGGCTCCCGTTGGTTGAAGCCGAGATGTGGGAGCGCGGGCTGGTCAAGAAGAACTAGGCCTTCAGAGAAGTTGGGCAGCTCCCGCCGCTCGCGCATGCCGGACGGCTGAATTAGGGCCGGTAGCGGTCAGGCAGCTATTGGCAAACGCATTATGGAAATGCATTCATTGCGTGGAGAGATCCGCCAGTGGCTCATCTGGGCCGGAAGGGGACTGGCGGCTCGGAACGAAACGCCGTCGGTGTCGGTCTAACCACCTTCGGCGTTAGGGACTTAGATTTTTCCCCTGTACCTTATGGGCGAGCATTCGTTCCTGGTCTGAAGCGCCTGTTCTTTGCAATCAGTGGTCGCGGGTTCAACCCCTGCTGCCGGCACCATCGACTGCCTTGCAAGCTATGGTTTGTCTTCCATTGTGGGATTTCCATATCGGCCTGCACCAGGGCGACAGCGCACTGGGGCGACAGGCAGAGAATCAATGATCGCATGCCGCAACCGCCTGTGGACAAATTGAATGTTGATCTGTGTCAGCGACCTGGCAATATTTTTCACGGGCACTGCCCGCGAGATCGCCTTTTGCTGTCGGCATGATCCACTGAATCCATACTGGCCAACACACCGGCAGGCCCTCGTCGAATCCGGGGTATCGGCGCACCGGCAGTGGGAGAATTAGGGGTCGCTTCGGCAGCCCCTTTTGCTTGGTTAGAGCTCGAAGCCCTTGAACATCGCGTTGATGTCCTCCGGTTCTGGCAAGGCGTGTTTTGTCCCGCCTCTAGCCTTGTAGTCGGCATTGATCGAGATGATGCCGTCCCGCATGAACGTCAGCGCTTTACTGCACAGCGCCAGAAAATCGACCGCGGGCATCTCTTGGATGCTTGAGTTATCGACTGTGACCTTGGCACTACGGAACGGGTGCTCGGTGTCGTTCCAATGATCAATTTCCCACCAGGTGAAGTACTCGCACTGAATAGCGCCCTGATGGGTGGCCACATTGCGAGCGCTACCGAAGAAACCTTTGACCGTCGCTTCGTTGGCTTTCCACCAGTCTTCGACCGCTCCCTTCAGCTCAAGATCACCGCCATTTTTCAGACGGATCTTGATCTCTTCATTGATCGAGTAGAAGGCATTGAACATGCCGATCGCGTGGTACCAAAGACCTCCGGGGTGATGAACGGAGTCCTTGGCCTGATTGGTCATCCCTACCGCATACTCGGCCTTGGCTAAAACTTCGACCAGCTTATTAACTTGCTTGCTCATGGGTACTCCTTTGGCTGGGCATTAGCACGTCCATAGGATGACGCTCCATCGATCTATTCGAGATCTGGCACATCCCCTAACTGCCAGGGTACTTCCGGTTCTCCGAATTCCCCCTCGTCCGGTCGTGCTGGCCTCTTCCATGCGATGACGCCGGCGTACCCCTTCGACATCAGCTTGGCCCCCTGAATCGCGCTGTGCTCGCTTAGCATCTGCTGAGTTTCGCAGGCGGGCCTCAGCTCGCCGTCCTCGCCTCTCTCGAACGCCGCTAGGACGATCAGGGTCGTGCTCTTTTGTACCGGTGCCTGGCCTGTATTTCGCTCGGACTTCGCAAATTTCGTGACTCTGCTAAACAGATCTCTGTTGACCAGCTGGGAGGGCGATGTGCCGATCGAAAGCATTCACACGTATTTGATCTACCCGAACAAAGGGGTCGCTGAGCCGGCAGCCGTCGTCGGTAGTTTGGTGCCTCACGAAGGCGACATGTTCGCACTTATGAAGAGCGTCTATGAAAAGGCCGACACGGAGTGCAACATCGGTATTGCTTTCAATAAGGGGAATGACGGCGCGCAAGCCAATGCGCGGCGTGACATGCTGACCGCCTATGCCGCCTCGCCAGGCGTGGACCTTGGGCGCTCGCTTGCAGAGCAGCTAGGCTTGGTCACAACTAGGCGCTCCGGCTTGGGCCTGCTCTTCCTGATCAAGGGCAAGGAAGGTAACGACCACAAGGTGGTTCTCTCTCGTTTTCGCGCCAACAATGGCGTGGTAGTGAACGAGGGCGCCGATATGCTGACGGTCGAGTTCATTGACCGCGTCTTCATGAAGAACGCTAACTCGTATAAGGCAGTCGTCTACAAGCACCAGTCTTTCCAAGGCGGCTTTTGGAGCGGAATGGCTGTCGATAAGCAGATCAACAGCCAAGACTTGGAATCATCAGATTACTGGGTGAAGGACTTCCTGCTGTCCGACTTCATGACCAGCCCAGCCTTTGGCACTCGGCGCCTCGCGATAGCGCTTAAAAAGGCAATCAAGGCAACCGACGATTTGGAAACCAAACGCCAAATCACCGCTGCCGCCACTCTGGCGAGCGGTCTTGGTAAAGAGACGATGAGCGTTGAGGAATTCTGCAATCGCTTCGGCTTTGCCGAGGATGCCAAGGCTGCAGTCGTCAAGCAGCTCGATCGCGCCGATCTCGCGAACGACAACTTTCAGTTCGATACCGAGGAATTCACCAAGCAGCTGCCCTACCGAACCGTTGAGCTCGATAACGGCGCTATGCTCACCGCTGACGCAGCTTCTTTCGACAAGGTGTTTGAGCACAAGCCTGTAAACGGCGGCGAGAAGACGGAGTTCAGCACCGTTGGCGCCGTGGTGAGCGAGAAGCTGGAGAAGGGTAGATGACTGTCGAAGCCGACTATCGCGCTCGATACGACACCACGCTGTTCCCGATCGCCGAAAAACTTGAGGCACTTCTTCAAGATCTTTTTTGGGGTCAGCCCAGGATCGATCGCATCTCGACAAGGCCCAAGTCTGTTGATCGGTTTGTTGGCAAAGCCAGTGCACTCACGAACGAAGGCAAGCAGAAATACGACGACCCGCTGCACCAGATTCAGGATCAGATCGGAGCGCGGATCATCACGTTCTACAAGGACGACGTCCACCGGATTTCGGACGAAGTGCAGCGTTATTTCCACGCCATCGAATCTAAGGACATGCTTCCAGAAAACGAGTGGGAGTTTGGCTATTTCGGCAATCATCATGTCTTGATGCTTCAGCAGGATCTCATCGATCCCGCCTTTGATCTGAAGCTCGTCCCGTTCTGTTTCGAGCTTCAGATCAAAACGCTGTTTCAGCACGCCTGGTCAGAGGCCAACCACGATCTGGGATACAAGCCAGGCCAGCAGCCCCTCGAAAGCGATGAGCTGCGCCAGCTAGCTTTTACGTCAGCTCAAGCGTGGGGTGCCGACCGGGTGTTCAACGACCTGTTCTTGAAAAGAAAGAGCCAGTGACCCGACAATGAAAGAGGCTCAGCACCAGAACTTGTCGCCGTTGGGCCAAGATCGAGCAAGCCCTTCGCTGATAAGGATGTCGTCAACGTCCCGGCCAGAAAACCACCCAAAAACGACAGAGATCGACCGCTACTGGAATGGCAGTTAACGGGAAACCGAAAACGCTGCCGCAATGGTATTTTGAGGGCGCATAGCGGACGCCCTAAGCGTCGCCGAGCAATAGCAGTCACATTGGGGTATACCCTCGGGTGACGTAACTCCGCCCAGGCGCAGGGCGTAACATCTGGGTTGACGGCGACTATTTGTGACAGGCTAGCCTTGGGCCTAAACCCTGAGGTTACACATGGCCCGTATCGGTTACGCCCGCGTCAGCACGATTGATCAGGATCTCGAAGTCCAAACCACACGGCTCAAGGCCGAAGGCTGCGACATCGTCCGGTCGGAGAAGGTGTCCGGCGCTTCAAGAACCGGCCGAGCTGAACTGGCGACCATCATCGAGTTCCTGCGCCCTGACGACGAGCTGATGGTGACCAGGCTGGATCGGTTGGGCCGCGATACGCGTGATGTCCTCAATCTCATATACGACGTCGAGCAGAAGGGTGCATTCGTCACCATCCTCGATCCGCACATCTCAACACGTGGAGAGATGGGTCACGTGGTCATCACCGTGTTGGGGATGGTTGCGCAGATGGAGCGCCGGTTCATCAAGGAGCGTCAGCGCGAAGGAATTGAGCGCGCGAAGCGGAGCGGCAGGTACAAGGGCGGCAAGCGCCGCATTGACCGAGACCGCGTTCTCGCTCTCCGGGACCAAGGCCTCACGCCCACCGCCATCGCCCAGGAAGTAGGATGCTCGCGCATGCAGATATATCGGATAGTCGGGCCCTCGAGTTCGTGACGCTCTGCTCAACCTTTGGGCCTGCCATTGTGTCAGCTATGCGCGCCCATTGTTGCCGTCAGGCGAACCGCAAATGAAAACTGCAATCAGATTCAGCCAATTGCTGGGGCGGCTTCAAAGAGGCCCTTCTGACTGTGTGAGGCAGTATTTGTTAAAAGGATCATATTGTCTATTCCACCGGTTGCCACATGCAGAGCCTGCCAGCTAAGACATTAAAAGGCGCTTGGATCAGAGACGGGAGAACATTGGTTTGAAGCCATTCATCAAGTGGGCCGGCGGCAAGCGATGGCTTCTGAACGATCCGAGTTTCGGCCTTCCCAAATTCTCCGGACGATATATTGAACCGTTCTTGGGCGGTGGCGCGATATTCTTTCATCTAGCACCACCAGACGCGATTTTGTCCGACGTCAATGAACGGTTGATCGCTACCTACCGATCCATTCGCGACGAATGGCGCTTGGTGCAATCGACCCTTGCCGAATTTCAAGAGAGGCACTCGAAAGAGTTCTATTATGAGGAGAGAGGTCGGCAGCATTCGAGCCCGCATCTCCGCGCAGCGCAATTTCTTTATCTGAACCGAACCTGCTTCAATGGCCTCTACCGCGAGAATCTCAAGGGGCAGTTCAACGTTCCCTTGGGAACAAAGACTCAGGTTACGCTTCTCGACGATGATTTCGAGAAGGCCAGCGAGATGCTGTCTCGCGCCGATCTGCGGGCCGGCGACTTTGAACCTGCAGTTGCCGAGGCGATGGAGGGCGATCTGGTATTCTTGGACCCTCCCTATACGACAGCTCATAACTGTAATGGCTTCGTCAAGTATAATCAGAAGATCTTCACCTGGGATGATCAGAAAAGACTGATGGAAGCCGTTTGTAGCGCAAAACAGCGGGGTGCTCAGGTCGTCCTGACAAACGCAGACCATGAGAGCATTCACGAGCTTTACGGTAAACTTGGTGCGCCTACAGTAGTTTCTCGTCCGTCGGTCATATCGGGTTCAGTGAATTCGAGGCGCGCAACTACCGAAGCGTTGTTCGTTTTCTGACTTCTCAAGGTCTGGGTGGATTTTTTTTGGGGGGCGTGTCGTGTCATTTATCGATCCTGCCGAGGCGGTCGCGCTTCGTAACAAAATCAGTAGTGATAAGTCGCAGCTCGGCAAGATCTATGTTGCCAAATCTTCCAAGTTCCATTCTCGCAATGTCGAACACAACCTGGTCGAAGGTTTGCTCGAGGAGGGCTGGGAAGAATATGGCGCGCCTCTCAAGACCAAGACGCGGCTCCGCAAACCGAAGAGCCACCATGTTCAGTTCGAGGATGATGTTTGGTGCCAGCTTTATCGTCTTGGTTATCGTACGCTTAATATCGACGAGAATTTCTGCCTGCCCTTCGGTCAGGAGTCGTCGGACAAGAAGCAGATCGACATTGTCGCGATCGACAACGACACCGTGTTGCTCGTCGAATGTAAATCCAGCGAAGTGTCGGCGAGAGCGCCTTCATATAAGACCGAATTTGAGGCACTTCGATTACGTCTCGATGGATATCGAAAGGCAGTTGATCAGACATTCGGCCCGGGCCGCAGGATAAAATACATATTCGCGACGAGAAATATTCGGCTAAGCCGGGATTCTGCCGATATACAGAGGCTCGTTGAATCTGGTGGATTTTATTACAACGACAACACGTTCGAATACCTCGAAAGTCTCCTTAAAACTTATCGGGATGCCGCTCATTATCAGTTCCTGGGACTGATAATGAAGGGTCAAGCCATCAACAAGGAGAAGATCGAAGTCCCAGCTATCGAAGGCACGATGGGTAACAAGACATATTACATGTTCTCGCTGGAGCCACAAACGCTGTTGAAGATCGGGTTCGTCCTCCACCGCACCCGGGCGAATGAAGCGGAGATGCCAACCTATCAACGTCTCCTTATGCCGTCGCGGCTCAAGGGGATCACCAAGTTCATAGACGGCGGAGGGTACTTTCCCAATTCGGCCATTCTGAACTTCAACGAGCGCGACGCGAAGCTCGAATTCCAAGGTCAGTCGCGATCGAAGCATTCAGCGTCCCGGACAGGCGTGCTTAAGATTCCGAACGCGTTCGCGATCGCCTATATCATCGACGGCCAGCACCGCGTCTATGGGTACGCAAACTCAAAATTCAAGGCAAGCAACACGATCCCGGTCGTGGCCTTCAAGAACCTCGATCCAGGCGATCAGCTCGAACTCTTCATGCAGATCAACGAAAATCAGAAGGCGGTAAGCCCTACCCTTAGGATCACCTTGGAGGAAGATCTGTACTGGAATGCCAGTCGTCTGGATTCCCGGCTTAAGGCGCTTCGCTCTTCTGTGATCCGCGCATTGGGCGGCGATCCGTCAGGTCCGCTTTACAACAAGATTTCTCTCGGTGAAGACCGGGCTGCGCTCCAGGCAAAGCCGTTCGCGGACGCCTTGCTCAAGTGTAAGTTGCTGCCGGAAGCTAGGGGCAACAAGTTCGTGGAAGGAACCACCGCTTCATCATTGTATGATACCAAAAATGTAGAGCATGGGGACGAGATGAAGAAAGCGCGCGACCGCGCTGTCAGCTTCATCAACGCCTGCTACGAACTCGCGGAAGAGTCCTTTGGGAAGGATCAGGAGGTGCTAAATACCTATGTTCTTTCGAACAGGGGTAGCTTTGCGTTCATATCTCTTATTGGCGATCTCCACGCGTTCGAAGCCTCTCAAGGCTCGTTTTCAATAAAGTCGAACACCGATCAGCGGATGCAAGCCATTGAAAAGTACCTCCTTGTACTTTTCAAGACGTTGAAATCGATGACGCCGGAAGACGCGGAGATTCTGACGGGGAAATTGGGCAGTGGCGCGGAAACCACATGGCTGAGGTTCTTCCAGGGATACATCCATGGTGAGTTTGCTGATTACAATCCGCCTGAGCTCCAGGACTGGAAGGAGCGGCAGGACAAGGCTCTCCAGAATGAGGGAAGAGAACTTGGCACTCAGATCGAACGACACATGAAGCGTTTCATCATTGACCAATTGAAGGCGCTGTTCGGTGAGAACTGGGATATCGAGATTGGCGCGATCCAGCGTGAATGCGATACGCGCGCTAAAGAGCAGATGGAGAAGAACTACAAGGAGGGACTGGGACGTCAGGAGATCCCTTGGACGGATCAGTTTTTCATCAAAGACTACAAGACAATTATCGAGAAGTACTGGACGAGAAAGCCAGACAACAACCCCAATGCGGAATCGTTTGAACAGCACTTCTCGATGGATGTGGGGCATGGATTCAACAGCAAGACGGACAAGTTAAAATGGATCTCGCTCTTCAGTACGTTACGGAATAATTGGGCGCATGAGGGGACGAAGGAGAAAGGGCTGAACAGAAACGATGTCGAACTTTTGTCGAATATTCACAACAATCTTGGTTTGAACCACCCCTGACATGTCGAAGTAGACAATTGGCTTCTACTCAGCCGGGAATGTCCTTGCGGAGTTCGCGATCTCGCCCGAGGGGCGGAAAATCGCTCTAAGGGCTCGTTCGATCTATCGAGGACCCCGACCGTCGCGCAACTAGCAGTCTGGTCACGGGTCGAAACCGTTATCTTTTAACTGGCGATGTCAACCTGGTTCGCCATCTAGCCAGAAGCGGTAATTTCGGAATCGGCCCCATATGCGCTGGAGCAAGCTCAACAAGAACTCGATTGAATGCTATAACTTAGATGTTGTCGGGGGCGTATTCTCACTTCAGCCGATTTTTGGCGCGACGCAGTTCTTCCTTGGTGAACAATTGCCTCCATGGATCCCGCTGCACTATCGACTCGATGGCGAGATCAAGCCTTCCCATAAGCGCGAGCCGGTTGAAGCCATCGGAGGGCGGAGAGACGAGCAGCCGACGGGCTGTGTTAATGGCGCCGTGCTCTTGCATCATCTGCAGCATGCCGGTCGGCTTGTATCCCAGGCGCTCACATTGCCGGTATGTGTCCATCAACTCCGCGGCGAATGCCGTTTCGCTGGGGAGACTTGGCGCGGGGGTGATCGTGGTCGTCTCGATTTCCAATAGGTCAGCAAGCTCCGTTGATTTCGAGCGGAGCCACTCGATGAGGTCGCGTATGACCAGCAAACCCCGCTCGACCGCCTCACGCTCATCAAGGAACGGCCGCATCGGATCAATGGCAGGGGTCCGGACCCTTATAGCGACCGACTTCCCGGCCTCCTCTACCAAATAAGGAGTGCCCTCGAACAGACCACTCGATCGCAACCTTGGCAGACGGTCTTCGATTCCGCGGAACAAGACGTTCGCGTACTTCCAGCCGGTTCCGGCGCCGAACTCGTGTCGCAAGGTCGGCGACGGCAGCCCGTCAATCACGAGCCCCTCAAAAATACGGGTGATTGCCTTGGGGCCGTCGGATGAGGGCCGAACAGTTAGCTCCGGCAATATCTCGGACGCGAGCGCAGCGTAGGCTTCGGCAAAATCCCGCTTCTCAGGGATCGTGGTTCCGATCCACGCCGTCGACGCACGTTTCCCGCACAGCGCTTCGAGGAGCTGGATCCGTGCTTTCAGGCGGAGCGAAATCTCTGCGTTTTCAGACCTGCCGACGCGCTCATCGAGGAAGTCAATGATGTGCTCGATCGCCACCTCGCCGTCGAAAGAACCATCGTGTGTGAGGGTTGCCAGCCTGGCGACCGGCGCGACGAGGAGCGCACTGGCCGCTTTTCTCCCGAGGCGCTCGCGCAAAGCCGCCAGTTCCGCAGCATAGGCCTGCGCTTGCCCGGCCTGGAAATTGGCCGTGACCTTGCTTTCGATCAGGACGCAGGCAATGAGCTTCTGATCATCGTCAAACCAGCCGATCCGCACGTCGGTCTGGCGACGATCCTTCTCGCGTGGCGGCGATTTCTGCAGCAGCACATTCTGGTTCATCGGCGCTGAGAAGGAGTTCCCAACCTTCGACACCATCCATGTAAGAAAGGCCGGGGACGCGGAGAGCTCCTCAACCAGAAAGTTGTCGAGATCGCGCTCCCTGACCCGATCGCGAAAGAGGTCGTCCGCTTGGCTCATTTTGGTGTTGGCATGCCGGGAACTTCCAAAACCTGCTCCTCCTGCAGAAGCGCTTCGGCAAATGCATCTCAGGATCTGAGTTATGGGGCAAGGGGTCAAAGCGGGTTAACGTATCAGAAATGGCGGCCATCGCCGATTACATCCTGAACCGTCAGACCACAGACGGCCCCGATTGCGCCGTTGCTGCGGTGACGAAATCCCGGATGTCCGACATGGGGGTGGTTTCCTGCCTGACTGCTTTTGGGCGGCGGCATAAGGAAATCGGCCATTCAGGTGCCCGCAGCACCTCGACAACAATGAACTCCTATTTCCGCCACACGGCCATCGTCAGCGAGACTGCAGAACGTCGCGATTTTAGTTTTCATCGCGGTCCTTCCATGTCGTCATCCGGAAGCGGATATGTCCAACAGCCTCGCTGACTGAGGCGGCGAAATAGACTTCAGGCGCGCGCACCAACTTCATCGACTCTGCGAATCTTGTAAACTCTTTCGGGAACAATGGATTCAATGGGTAGATCGATGGCGACCGAAGGGACACCGATAGACGAGATGGAATTGGCTACGCAGCTTCGGACGCGCGGCTTGGTTCGTACCGTTGCAGATCGGGGGTATCGGCGTCTGAATGATAACCATTCTGCGCTGGTCGAGGCGTTGGCGACCATAATGAACGCCACTGACGCGCCATCGATTGACCTCCATATCAAAGAAGCGCTGGCGGAGCTGGAGGGGCCACACTTCTTTCTCGTCCAGCACGTTCTGTGCGATCTCATACCCCTTCTAAACGTAGATCAGGGCGTCCTGCTCGCGTTCGTCTTGCGCTTGGTCGATAAAGGCGGCAGCGATCTGGCTGCCGGTGCCCCTAGTGAAGCTTTTGGGGAATGGACGAAGAAGGATCCAACAAGGCCTTCGAAGGTCTACGAAGCTGCACGTACAGGCGAAAAACTCGCTCTGCGTCAACTGTTCACCGTTCTTCGAATGAACGCTGATGCTGAGCAAGCCCTCATGTTCGCGCGAGCTGACGAACGGGAGCCGAAGCTTGCAGCCATCTCGGCTTTGGGTGCCATAGAGTTGGGTGAACGCTACAGTGAGGTCCTCGACACGCTGCTCCAAGGAGCGGCCAGCGAAGATGAAGACACCGCGCTCCGGTCTCTCGAATCTGGCTACCGCGCTGCTGCACAGCGAAAAGCATCCGCCCCAGCCGGTTTCGACGAAGAACTCGAACGGGCCCTTCAGACGCGGCGTCCTTTCGCGATTCACATGGCAGCGAACCTTCTGTGGCTTCACCAAGAGGGCCTCACAGAGGACGCCATAGACCTGTGCCTCGATGCCCTTGCCGACGTTGACCCAGATAACACTGGCACGATCTCGCACATTGACCATGCTACATACCAGCTCGTAGCCGCCGGGCGCGCTGAGGATGTAGTGCGCCTACTTGGTGAGATGTTCGATCGTTCAAAGGGCCGGATTACGTTCGACGCGTTCCAGAGCACTTACCATGCGCTGAAGCTAGCAGACGCTGACGGGCTGGGTAAAGCGGTTGTGTACTGGCTGCTCAACGGGGGTACGCACACTCGTAGTTGCGTGGCTAGCCAAATCTGCGGCATTGGGATCGATGATCCTCCATTCTCGATCCCTACGGCGTCTCTTCCGCCGGCCCCCTCGGACCAACTTTTCCTCTGCCGCAAGGCAGTCGGATGGTTCTTCATCGATCCGCTGACCGCGGTTGCCATACCGCTAGCGGTACTCCGCGGTGGATCTCCGGAAATCGCGAATGACGTCCTCGATCTGATCTACGATCCCCTCCTTCTGAGCTATGGCGGTAAGCTGAAGAAGTACCTTGAGCGCTACTTCGCAGAAGGCGAAGCGATCGGCTCGGGCATTTCTGAACTTCTCGCACGCAAGACCGCACTTCAGGATGCGATGGAGGGCATTGAACGCTTGGTCGAACTGCGGCCCAGCGAAAGTCATCGCGAGGCGGAGCGTGTGAGGTGGAACGAGGAGATGGAACGAGGTTTGGAGCAGGGGCGACGGAAATCCGTCTTGGACGATCTCGTCACAAAACAGTACATCCTGTACGGTCGCTCATCACTGACGCCGATCACTACCGGTGAGGGCACCACCCACCTGACCGAGACAAAGATGAAATCGTTCTCGATCTCATCGGAAATACCCCTCCTCAACATCGTGGACCCGGTCGGCCTTGACCATATGCTCTTACGCCTCAAACTAGAGCAGCGAGGACAGCGATGAAACTTGTTGTTACGCACTATTTGCGCTCGCTGCGCGAACGCGACGAACTTGACGCTATTTTGCCCGATCTTCTGGCTGAAAGTGGGTTCGAAGTTCTAACCCGTCCGCGGCGCGGCACCCGGCAAGCCGGTGTCGACGTCGCTGCAATCGGCCCCGATCCTGATCGGGATGGCGCTCGAAGCCTTTTCCTGTTCACGATAAAATCGGGTGATTTGACGCGAGAGCATTGGGATACTGGTCAGCAGGCTGTGCGGCCGTCGCTTAACGAGGTTCTTGATGATTATATCCCGAACCGCATCCCACCCCACCTGATGGATCTGCCCGTCGTCATTTGTGTCTGCATGGGCGGCGAGATGCGCGAGGACATTCGCGCCCAGTGGAGCGGCTTCTGCCGGTCGAACGAAAAAGCCAACGTTCACTTCGCCGAGTGGAACGGCAATCGCCTCGCGGACCAGATACTCAGCGGCATGCTACGTGCAGAGTTGGTTGAGAGCGAGAACCGGGGGGTGTTTCAGAAGGCGCTAGCGATGCTTGACCAACCCGACGTAGCTTATCGGCATTTCGGACTTTTGCTCAATGCCATCTTCACTGAGCCCAAGAACCAGACGGAGCGCACACGCCAGTTGCGCAAGGCCTATCTGTGCCTTTGGATACTCTTTGTATGGGCTCGCGACGCCGATAACCTTGAGGCAGCGTATCAAGCATCTGAGCTAGTGCTGCTACGCAGCTGGCAGCACTGCGATAGTGGCCGTCTGCGCAAGGGTCCGACGCAACAGGAGAGGCTGGCTCATCTCAACCAGGTCTTGAATCTTCACTTCATTATCGCTCGCCTGCTTCTCGTCGAGAAGATTGGGCCGTTCGCCGACCAGCGCTACGCGCTTTCAATGGCCGTAAATTCACGGAATGCAGTCGATATCAACATTGCGTTGTTCGAAACGCTGGGCAGGCTGTCTCTCCACGGACTATGGTTGGACGCCATCAGTGACGGGCACGACGAGGCATTCGCGCAGGCGATGGGTGAAGGCGCAGATAAGGTACTCAACATAGCGATCGGGATGCTGAACGCTAACCCGGCGCTTGCCGTCCCTGTTCGTGATGACTTTGCGATCGAACTGGCTCTGTTCATGCGTCTCGCAGATGTGCGCGGACGTCTTTCGAACGTCGCCGACTACATCCGTGCCATGTCCGATCACCTGTGCAACGGACTGAGGATGCGGCAGCACTATCCGACGCCGGCGACAGACTATCGAGACGTTCTCGCCCATCCCCGAGACCGCAGCGACGCATACTTCGAAGAGCATACGCGCGCGGGAATTCTTTACACCTTTGTTCTCGCTTGGCTTGCGATGATCGGAGACCAGGAACGCGCAGAGCGTTTGCGAAGCGCGTTGCTGAATCACGCTCCGCACATGACCCACCAAATTTGGATTCCGGACGATCGAACGGATGAAGTTTTCTGGGATGGCGATCGAGATCACGGGTTATCGGTACCTGGTCTGCCACTTAATGAGTCGCTCGAAGCCGTCTTTGATCTCCTTAATCGCGTAATGAGCGAGCATCCTCTGCATGAGCGAGTAAGCGCTGTTCGACTTCGGCTGACCCCAATCCTCCTCACGGCCTGCCGCCACTATCGCATGCCTGTGCCACCGCACGTTTGGCAAGGCCAAGATCGTTCTGCACCGGACAGTGACGTCTCGGATCAAGCAGTATCAGATCCAGAGGCGCAGCACTCTTGAGGATAGATAGGCGCTTGATAAGAACACGCTCCGAAACGGTCTACCTCTCATTGGCAGATCCAAGTCGAGTGGCCTAGAAGCGGCTCTACCCAGCCCATTATAGGAATCGAACGAACGACAAGTTTCGGGCGACAACGCCGGTATACCGAAGAGCCGCAAAGGGGTCGTAAGCAGAGGCTTAGCTTGCGGCTTGGCAAAGGACCAAAGTCGGTCGGGCGGTGAGAAAGCCGCTCGACAAACTTCTAGCCGATCAGGCGCAGGCGCGCATTTTCGAAAGCGTTGCCATCATCATCGTTCGGACGGCGTGACAGCTCTTGGAATCCGAGCCCAATGTAGAAAGCCACTGCCTGCCGGTTTTCGGTGTAGACCTCAAGCTCCGGCTCCCCTTTGCGGTTAAGAGAAGAGCGTGAGAGATAAGCAGACGTCCGATGCCAAGCCCTTGCCGATCTGGAGAAACAAAAATTCCCCCGATGAAAGTGTCGAGCAGGCTGATGAACCCCGAGGGTTGTTCGCCCAGGCATGCCACCCACGTCTCGGCGTTAGGCAGATATTGATCTTCAATGAGCGTTCGCTGCTCATGCAAGCGATTTTCCCCGATAAAATGGTGGGCCAGTAGCGAGGCATCGAGCCAGATGCGCGACAGCTTTTTCAGATCTGTTTCCGGCGCATAGGACCGGACTACAACGTCATGGTTCTTCATGAGAACTCCGAAGAATAAATATGCAAAGAGGTCCGGCGACCATGCCATGGTGCCGGGTGAAACCGCCATGTATGGTCAGGATTGCAAGCCTCTGCGCATAAATCTTCTTCTGCTGTTGTCGGCTTCTAGGACGCTACTGAAAGTTGGTCAATGACAGCAACGGCGGCGATTACGGAATGTCCGCTTTCCGCTAACCTCGCCAAAGCCGGTCGGTCCGCAAGCGGCTCCATCCCGGTCCTCTTGCAGGGATGGGAGCACAGCAGCCGGCCAATGGGGAACAGCACGAGCTCGATACAGCCGACTCGTTATGTGGGGTAAAGTGTGGGACTTGCTGCGCGTCGGTCGATAAAATTCAACAAAATCAACGCGATGCACGGGCAAGTGGCGGAGAGGGAGGGATTCGAACCCTCGGAACGCTTGCGCGCTCAACGGTTTTCGAGACCGCCCCGTTCGACCACTCCGGCACCTCTCCGTATCGCAGTAGGTGGTCTTGAGGTGGGCGCCTTATGGCACAGGGGGATGGGCTCTCGCAACACCTGTTTGAGGGCTCGGGATCATACTGTTAGGATGGGGTTTATGAGCCCTGCTGAACCCCTGCCTCTTCTGGTCTATGGCACGCTGCGCGAAGATGGGGTGCGCGGGGCGGTGATCGGGCGGGATGTGGGGGTAAACCCCTGTGTTTTCACGGGTTTTCGTGTCGTCTATTATCCGGGGGCGACCTATCCGGGGCTGGTGGTGGCGCCGGGGGCGGTGGCCGAGGGGCTGTTGGTGATGGGGCTCGACGCCTTCGATCTCGTGGTGCTCGATCTTTATGAAGGCCCGGGATATCGCCGTGAAATCATAGGGTTGGAGCCAGAATACGGGGGCTCGGCGCAGGTCTATATGCCGACGCCGCCGATCGGGCCCGAGGCTGCGGACTGGACGTTCGCGCACTGGTCGGCGCACCACAGGAGCGAAAAATTCAGGGCCGAAGCGCGGTGGGCGCGCGAGACGGCGCGGGCGCGCTGGCAGGGCCAGATCACGCCGTGATCTGCAGCCAAGAGGCGTCTGATCGGGCTTGCGCGCGGCGATATGGCGTTGATCGGCGTGGTGATCGGGCCCGGGCGGGCGGGTAAAAGCGGGCAAAAGTGGCGGAAATCCGGGGATGGGCTGCGGTTCGCGGGGATAAGTGACGCGGCGTAAGGGGCACGTCGGTCTCGTGCGGGCGCGCGACGGCCGGTGGAGTGTCCAAGTATAGCGCGTGTGCGGGCGGGGTGGAGAGAGAAGGCCCGGCTGCTGGCGATGGTGGGGACAGAGAGGCTGCTGGCCCCGGGTCAGGCCCGGGGCAGCGAGGGAGAGGCGGGGCGATGGTGGGCCGCCCCCAGACCCGGAAAAGACCCGGGTGAGACGGGCGGGAGGGCCCGGGGCTTTTGACCGGACCCTTGACGCAACCCTTGACTCTTGGGCCATTTGACCCGATAAGCGCCTCCGAGTTGCGCATGGGCCCTGCCTGTGCGCATTTGAGCATTTGTAAAATGCGCTGCCACAGGCTGCCCGCCGCGTCGCCCCGGTTACCCGGAAAGACGACGGCACACCAGAAAAGTCCGCGGGTCAAGAACTGGGCCATGCCGCGGCGCCGAGGGTGCGCGAAGAACAGGGAACCGGGCCAAAACCCCGGCGAATGGATATGTTTGCAGTCATCAAGACCGGTGGCAAGCAGTACAAGGTTGCTGCCAACGATCTGGTCAGGATCGAAAAGATCGCCGGCGATGCCGGTGATGCGATCACCTTCGAGAACGTGCTGATGGTCGGCAATGAGGGCGATTTCTCGCTCGGCGCGCCGCTCGTTGCGGGCGCGAGCGTTGCCGGCGAAGTCGTCGAGCAGTTCCGCGACAAAAAGGTGATCGTCTTCAAAAAGAAGCGTCGCCAGGGCTATCGCCGCAAGAACGGCCACCGTCAGGAACTGACGCTGGTGCGCATCACCGAAATCCTGACCGACGGCGCCAAGCCCTCGGGCAAGAAGGCTGCGCCCAAAAAGGCTGCCAAGACGGAAGCTGCAAAGACCGAGGCCCCCAAGGCCGACAAGGCTGATGCCGCTCCCAAGGCCGACAAGGCCGCCGATGCAGCCCCTGCCGCCGACTTCAAGGACGACGTCAAGCTGATCGGCGGCGTCGGACCGGCGCTGGAAAAGAAGCTTGCGGGTCTCGGGGTCACCAGCCTGACCCAGATCGCCGAGTGGACCGCAGAGGACATCGCGCGCATCGACGAGGAGCTAAGCTTCAAGGGCCGGATCGAGCGCGACGACTGGATCGGTCAGGCCAAGGATCTGATCGCCGGCAAGCCCCCGCGCGCCAAGGCAGACCAGTAATTCGGGCTTCGCCCCAGGATTTGTGAGAGGATCGAAGAACCATGGCACATAAAAAAGCAGGCGGCTCGTCCCGCAACGGTCGCGATACAGCCGGTCGGCGCCTCGGCGTCAAGAAGTTCGGCGGCGAAGCCGTCGTGGCCGGAAACATCATCGTGCGTCAGCGCGGCACCAAGTGGTATCCCGGCTCCAATGTGGGCCTGGGCAAGGACCACACCATCTTCGCGCTCGTGGATGGCAAGGTGACGTTCCAGACCAAGTCGGGCGGCAAGAGCTTCGTCTCGGTCGCACCACTCGAGGCTGCCGAATAGGCCGGCCCGAGATCTGCCGGCGGACTTTTCCCCGGCGGTTCTAACCGATAGTCTCAAAGGGGAGCCCGGACCGGCTCCCCTTTTTGCATTGAGCGATGTCATCGATGATGTTCAGCACGACCAGCACCGCGCTGCCCGACCGGATCGAACCCGACCGGCCGGTGCTGCGCGCGCCGATAGCTATCGGTTGTGGGACCGGCGCCCGGCGCGAAGGCGAGAGGCGGGGCTGATGGTGGGCCAGCCGGAAATCCGCACCCAGCGGCTGGTGCTGCGGCGCCCGCGACTGCGCGATGCGCCGCGGATCGCCTCGCTTTTGAACAATTACGAGGTGACCAAGAATCTGGCGCGGGTGCCCTATCCCTACACCATGAACATGGCGCTCGACTGGCTGTTGCGCCAGAAGCGGGAATGGAGCCCGGAGGCGGTGACCTTTGCGATCTGCGAAAAGCGGGCGGGGCTGATCGGGTTCTGCGGCACCCACAGGGAAGGCCAGTTCGCCGAGATCGGGTACTGGCTGGGCCAGCCCTATTGGGGGCAGGGCTATATGAGCGAGGCGGTGCGGGCGACGATCGCCTGGTATTTCGCCAGTTCGGGGTCCAACCGGCTGATCTCGGGGGTGTTTCATTTCAATGGCGCCTCGCTCGCCATCCAGAACAAGCTCGGGTTCGTGACGACGGGGATCGGCACCCGCATCTGCCTTGCCCAGCACGCCGAGATCGAGCATATCGAGACCGAAGTGACGCGCGGGGCGTTTTTTGCAGCCATCGCGGCGCAGGACGGCCAGACACCGGCGCCATAACAAGACGCTTCCCCGCGACAGGGAGAGCGAAACGAGTTTTTATCCAACCCCGGGCCGTGCCGGATCGGCCCGGCCCCGGGGCAAGACGCTGAGAGCATATCCTGTTGCGATTGAATCAGAACAGGAACTCCAAGTTTTTGATTTTTCGCGCTTGCGAACCGGAAAAGTGTTTCCACTTTTCCTCGAAGCGCTCCAAGAGGCGGACAGGGTTATGAAATTTCTCGACCAGGCCAAGGTCTATGTCCGTGCCGGCAATGGCGGAGCGGGCGCCATCGCGTTCCGGCGCGAGAAGTTCGTGGAGTTCGGCGGCCCCAATGGCGGCAATGGCGGCCGGGGCGGGGACGTGGTGATCGAGTGCGTGGACGGGCTCAACACCCTGATCGACTATCGCTACCAGCAGCATTTCAAGGCCGGCACCGGCCAGCACGGCATGGGGTCCAACCGCACCGGTGCGGATGGGGACGACGCGGTGCTCAAGGTGCCGGTGGGCACCCAGGTGTTCGAGGACGACAACGAGACCCTGATTGCCGATTTCACGCAAGTGGGCCAACGCCACGTGCTGTTGCGCGGGGGCAATGGCGGGTTCGGCAACGCCCATTTCAAATCCTCGACCAACCAGGCGCCGCGCCGGGCCAATCCCGGGCTCGAGGGCGAGGAGAAATGGCTCTGGCTGCGGCTGAAACTGATCGCCGATGCGGGGCTCGTGGGCCTGCCCAATGCCGGCAAATCGACCTTTCTTTCGGCGGTTTCCGCCGCGCGGCCCAAGATCGCCGATTATCCCTTCACCACGCTCCACCCCGGGCTGGGCGTGGTCAAGGTGTCGGGGCGCGACTTCGTTCTGGCCGACATTCCCGGGCTGATCGAGGGCGCATCCGAGGGCGCGGGGCTGGGCGACCGGTTCTTAGGACATGTGGAGCGCTGCGCGGTGCTGGTCCATCTGGTCGATGGCACCCAGGAGGATGTCGCGGGCGCCTATCGCACGGTGCGCGGGGAGCTGGACGCCTATGGCGGCGGGCTCGCGGGCAAGGAAGAGATCGTGGCGCTCAACAAGGCCGACGCGCTCGATGAGGACACGCGGGCCGAGCGGGTTGCCGCGCTGGCGGCGGCTTCGGGCGGCGAGGTGCTGACCATTTCGGGCGCCAGCGGGGAGAATGTGGACACGGTGCTCTATGGCATCATCGCCGCGCTCGACCATGACCGGGAAAACCAGGCACGGTCCTCGGGCGCCGAGCGCCCCGCAACCACGCCCGATGCGCCCGGCAAATCCGAGGGCTGGACCCCCTGATGCTGGCGCAACCCGTGAGCACCAACGCGCTGGCCGGCTATCGCCGGCTGACGGTCAAGATCGGATCGGCCCTCCTGGTCGACCAGGAGAGCGGCACGCTGCGCGATGAGTGGCTGGCTGCGCTGGCCAAGGACATCGCGGCGCTCAAGGCGCGCGGGGTCGATGTGGTGATCGTCTCCTCGGGCGCCATCGCGCTCGGGCGGCGGCTCCTCGGGCTCAAGGGCGTGTCGCTGCCGCTGGAAAAGAGCCAGGCGGCGGCGAGTGCGGGCCAGATCGCGCTCAGCCAGGCCTGGGCCAGCCATCTGGGCGCCCACGGGCTGGTGACCGGGCAGATCCTTCTGACCCCCAACATCACCGAAGAGCGGCGCTATTTCCTCAATGCGCGCACGACGATCGCGACGCTACTGGGGCTGGGGGCGATCCCGATCATCAACGAGAACGATTCGGTGGCCACCAGCGAAATCCGCTATGGGGACAATGACCGGCTCTCCGCGCGGGTGGCCACGATGATCGAAGCCGATGCCCTGATCCTGCTCTCGGATATCGACGGGCTCTATACCGCGCCCCCGGCCCGGGACCCGGACGCGCGCCATGTGGGGCTGGTCGAGGAGATCACCCCGGCGATCGAGGCGATGGCGGGCGGGGCGGCCAGCCATCTTTCACGCGGGGGCATGACCACCAAGATCGAGGCGGGCAAGATCGCCACCAAGGCGGGCACCGCGATGCTGATCGCCAAGGGCACGGGCGCGCATCCGATCGCAGCGCTGGAGACGGGCGCGCGCCATACGCTGTTCGCCCCGGCGCAGGGGACGACGGCGGCGCGCAAGCGCTGGATCCTGGGCACGCTCGAGATCGAGGGGCGCATGGTGATCGATGCGGGGGCCGCCAGGGCGCTTCTGGAGGGCCGCTCGCTGCTGCCCATCGGGGTGACCGAGGTCTCCGGGCGTTTCGAGCGGGGCGATCCGGTGGCGATCCTCGGGCCGGACGGGCGCGAGATCGCGCGCGGGCTGGCCGGGCTCGACCGGGCGGCGGCCGATCTGGTCAAAGGCAAGAAAAGCGATGCGGTGCGGGCGCTTCTGGGCGCGGACACGCGCACCGAAATGGTGCACCGGGACAATCTGGTGCTGGTCTAGAGCGTTGAGTTGATGGCGCGCCTCCAAACAGAGAGGCGGGCAATGGGAGACCCGGGTGATGAGTGCAATAAAGAGCGAGGCGGGGACCGATGTCGTCGCGGTGATGGCCGAGATGGGCAGGGCGGCGCGGGCCGCCTCCCATCGGCTGGCGACGGCAACGACGGCGGAGAAAACCAAGGCGCTGCTGGCGGCGGCCGATGCGATCGTGGCGCGGACGGGCGAAATCCTCGATGCCAATCGCAAGGACGTCGCGGCGGCCAAGGAGGCCGGCATGACCGGGGCGTTCCTCGACCGGCTGACGCTGGACGAAGGGCGGCTGGCTTCGGTCGCGGGCGCGCTGCGCGAGGTGGCGGGCCTGCCCGATCCGGTGGGCACGGTGATGGCCGAATGGAGCCGGCCCAACGGGCTTTCGATCTCGCGGGTGCGCACGCCCTTGGGGGTGATCGGGGTGATTTTCGAATCCCGGCCCAATGTGACCGCCGATGCGGGCGCGCTGTGCCTTATGGCGGGCAATGCGGTGATCCTGCGGGGCGGTTCGGATTCGTACCATTCGGCGCGGGCGATCCATGGGTGTCTGGTCGAGGGATTGAGGGCAGCGGGGTTGCCCGAAGCGGCGATCGGAATCGTGCCCACGACCGACCGGGCGGCGGTGGGCGAAATGCTCAAGGGCCTGGGCGGGGCGATCGACGTCATCGTGCCGCGCGGGGGCAAGGGGCTGGTGGGCCGGGTCCAGGAGGAGGCGCGGGTGCCGGTCTTTGCCCATCTCGAGGGGCTGGTCCACATCTATATCGACAAAAGCGCCGATCTGGAGATGGCGGTGGAGCTGGTGGCCAACGCCAAGATGCGGCGCACCGGGATCTGCGGGGCGGCCGAAACGCTGCTGGTCGACGCCGCGGCGGTCGGCACCCATCTGGGGCCGATCCTCGATGCGCTGGCGGCCAAGGGCTGCGCGATCCGCGGGGACGCGGCGGTTCAGGCGGCATGGCCCGGCGCCGAGCCGGCGACGGAGGCGGACTGGGAGACCGAATATCTCGACGCGGTGATCGCGGTGCGGGTGGTCTCGGGGGCCGAGGAGGCGATCGCCCATATCGGGCGGTATTCCTCGCACCACACCGAAGCGGTGATCGCCGAGGATGCCGAGGTCGTCGCCGCGTTCTTTTCCCAGATCGATTCCGCGATATTGATGCACAACGCCTCGACCCAGTTCGCCGATGGCGGGGAGTTCGGGTTCGGCGGGGAGATCGGGATCGCCACGGGCAAGATGCATGCGCGCGGGCCCGTGGGGGTCGAGCAGCTCACCAGCTTCAAATATCTGGTGCGTGGGTCCGGGCAGACCCGGCCTTGAGCGCATCGTTCGGCCCGGAGCGCGATATCTTCGCGCTGCCGCCCTCGGCGCCCGGCATGCGGATCGGGCTCTTCGGGGGCAGTTTCAATCCGCCCCATGAGGGGCATGCGCTCGTCAGCCGCGAGAGCCTCAAGCGGCTGGGGCTCGACGCGGTGTGGTGGCTGGTCACCCCGGGCAATCCGCTCAAGGACCATTCCGAGCTGGCCCCGCTCGCCGAGCGGGTCGGGGCGGCGCGGGCGCTGGTCGCCCATCCGAGGGTGCACGTCACCGGCTATGAGGCGGGGCGGGGGTTCGCCTACACCTATGATACGCTCGCCCATCTGCGCACGGTTTTGCCCGGGCGGCGGCTGGTGTGGATGATGGGGGCCGACAGCCTCGCCAATTTCCACCGCTGGGAGCGCTGGGAGGACATCTTCACCCTGATGCCGATCGCGGTCTATGTGCGGCCCGGATCGACGCGCCGGGCGACGTTCGCGCGCGCGGCGCTCCGGTTTGCCGACAGCCGGCTCGCCGAGGCCGATGCACGGCTGCTGCCCACATCACCGGCTCCGGCCTGGGTGCTGGTGCACGGGATGATGAGCTCGCTTTCGTCCACCGCGATCCGGCAGGGGCAGGTAGGAGCGGCACGGCAGGGCTGACCGTTTTCTCCCGGGCAGACAGGGCGGTCATGTTCCCGACACGGGCTCATGATCGATTGGCTGGCGCCGGTGCTTGGCAAACGGGCGCGGCGCACGCATATTGAGACCATGGAACGGGCCCGGCGGTCGGCCCGTTCGCAAGACGCGATCCGGCAAGTGGCCGGCAACAAGACGACCGCGAACCGAAAAGGACAATAGCCCGATTTGATGACCCATATTGCGATGGCGCGGGCGGAGGCCGACAGCTGATGGCCCCAACGCCCAATTCGTCGGTCCCGCAAGGCGGCGCCGACAGCACGCAGGCCCAGCCTGCTCCCGTGCTCGACATCGTCACGGCCTGCCTCGACGACGCCAAGGCCGAAGACACCCTCTCGATCGACATCACCGGCAAATCCTCGCTCTCGGACCACATGGTCGTGACCTCCGGGCGCTCGAACCGGCACGTGTCCGCGATCGCGGACCAGCTGGTCAAGGCGCTGCGCGAGGGCGGGCATCCCAAGCCGCGGATCGAGGGTCTGCCGACCGCCGACTGGGTGCTCGTCGACGCCGGAGACGTGATCGTGCACATCTTCAGGCCCGAAGTCCGTTCGTTCTACAACATCGAGAAGATGTGGGCGGCCGATTTCGGCAGCGACGCGCACTGATCGAGACGATCGGGCGATGCGCATCGCAGTGAGTGCCGTCGGGCGCATGAAGGATGGGCCCGAGCGTACCCTTGCGGCGCGGTATCTCGACCGGGCGGTCGCCCAGGGGCGGGGCATCGGGCTGACCGGATTCGCGGTGACCGAGATGGCCGAGTCGCGCGCGTCCTCGGCAGGTGCCCGCAAGGGGGAGGAAGCCAGGGCCCTGCTCGCCGCGCTCCCAGAAAAGGCAGTGGTGATCGCGCTCGACGAGCGCGGCAGGTCTCTTGCCAGCGAGGATTTCGCCGAGCGGATCGGGCAATGGCGCGACATGGGCCGGTCCGATCTGGTGGTGATCATCGGAGGTGCGGACGGGCTCGATGAGACGGTGCGCGAGAGGGCAGATCTCGTCCTGTCGTTTTCGCCCATGACCTGGCCGCACCAGATGGTGCGGATCATGGTCGCCGAGCAGCTTTACCGCGCCACGACAATTTTATCGGGCCATCCCTATCACCGGGGCGATTGAGCGGGCCGGCTCTGTTAGGATTGCGCCCTGTCGCGCGTTGATTCGCCGGAGGAATTGTTGCCCATCAAACTTTTGATGCCCCGCCTGTTGCCGATTGCCGGGCTTGCCTGCCTTCTGGCGGCATGGTCCGTGACGCTGCCGGCCCAGGACGGGCAGGTCGAGGACGGGCAGGCCCAGACCGAAACGGTCGAACCGGTCGATGGAGGCGGGACCGAGACGGCGCTCGATGCGCTGGCCCCGTCCGAGTTCGAGGATGCCAATGCCGGAGCGAGCCTGGATCTCGATGATGTGACCCGCCAGATGCGGCTTACCGAGGACCGCATCGCCAATATCCGTGCCGAAATCCTGGCGCTCGATGGCGACGCCACCGAGCTCGGCCTGCAATTGCGGGCAGCGGACGAGCGGGTGGACATGGCCGATGGCGACATCAGGCTGATCGAGGACCGGATCGAGGAATTGCTGGCCAGCGAAGAGAGCGTGCGGCTCAGGCTCGATGGTCACGACCGCTCTATTTCCAACCTTCTCGCCTCGCTCCAGCGCATCACCGTGAGCCCGCCACCGGCGCTGATCGTGGATCCCAGCGACGCGCTGGGCTCGGCGCGCGCCGCGCTGCTTTTGGGCGCGGTGCTGCCCCAGCTCCAGGAACGGGCCGCGGACGTCACCGCGGACCTCGAACGGCTCGGGGGCCTCAAAAGCGAAGTTCTGGCCGAAGCGGACCGCCTCAACGCCAATCTCTTGACGCTCAACGAGGAGCGGCTGCGCATCGCCACGGTGATCGAGGCGCGCACCCAGGGGCTCGAATGGTTGAGTGAGGATCTGATCCGCGAGGAGGCGGAGGCCCAGGCGCTGGCCGATCGGGCGCGGTCTCTCGAACAGTTGATCGAGGGGCTCGAGCGCCGGATTGCGGCGGTGACCACGGCCCGGGACGCCAACCGGGCCGCGAGCGCGGGCGAGGACGTACCCGCGCTGGACCCGGAGGTGATCGCAGTGGCTTTTGCCGACGACACGCGCACCGAACCGGCAGTTCCTCTCGAATCCGCAAGGGGTTACCTCACCTCGCCGGTGACCGGGGACCTCTTGATCAGCTTTGGCGCCGCCGACGGGTTCGGGGGCACCTCCAAGGGGCTTTCGATCGAGACCGAGGCGGGGGCGCAGGTCGTCGCGCCGGCGGATGGATGGGTGGTCTATACCGGACCCTTCCTCAATTATGGCGAAATCGCCATCCTCAATGCCGGCCAGGACTATATGATCGTTCTCGCAGGTCTGGCGCGTACAGATGTGGAGCGGGGCGCATTTGTCAGAATGGGCGAGCCGGTCGGGACCATGGGCAGCCAGCCCGATGCCCGCATCGCAGCCCGGTCCGAGGCCTCTGGCCCGGCCTTGTATGTTGAACTCAGGGAAGGCGGCATTCCCATCGACCCCCAAGGGTGGTGGACCGCACTGACCGTAGCGCAGGAAAGTGGAGCGAGCTGATGGCACGACTGAAACGGCGGGTCGCCGCCACCGCGGTGGCACTGATGATGGCGTTCGCGCCCGGCGCGCTCCTTGCCCAGAGCGAGAGCGAGGGCGAAAGCGGGGACGCGGAGATCTACCGCGAGCTCGAATTGTTCGGGCTGGTGTTCGACCGGATCCGCGCGGAATATATCGAGGCGCCCGACGAGGCCGAACTGATCCGGGCGGCGATCCAGGGCATGCTGACCTCGCTCGATCCGCATTCGACCTTCCTTGATGCCGAGAGCTTCTCGGACGTGCGCGAGGATACTTCGGGCACCTTCGGCGGGCTGGGCATCGAGGTGACCATGGAAGACGGGCTGGTCAAGGTCGTCACACCCTATGACGAAAGCCCCGCCCAGGCGGCCGGCATTCTCGCCAACGACCTCGTTGTCGAGATCGACGGACAGCAGGTGCAGGGCCTGACGCTCGACGAGGCGGTGACCCTGATGCGCGGCGAGCGCGGCACGGATGTGGACCTCGTCATCGCCCGCGAGGGCGTGGCCGAGCCCATTCCCATGACCCTGACCCGCGACATCATCGAAGTGGCTGCGGTGCGCTGGAACAATGAGCGCGACGTGCCCGTGATCCGGCTCTCGCGGTTCTCGGAACAGGCCTATACCGGGCTCGACCTCGCGATCCGCGAGATCATGGAGGAAAGCGAGGGGGCGCCGGACGGCATCATTCTCGACCTGCGGAACAATCCGGGCGGACTGGTCAATCAGGCCGAGTTCGTCGCCGACGCCTTCCTCTCCCAGGGCAGCATCGTTCTGACCCGCGGCCGGCTGGCCAACCAGTCCTCGCGCTATGATGCCAGCGCCGACGATCTGGACGCGCTGATCGGGGACGTTCCGATCATCGTCCTGATCAATGGCGGGTCGGCCTCGGCGGCCGAGATCGTGGCGGGTGCGCTTCAGGACCACGCGCGCGCCACGCTGGTGGGCACGCGCTCGTTCGGCAAGGGTTCGGTGCAGTCGATCATCCCGCTGAGCCCCAATGAAGCCATGCGCCTGACCACGGCGCGCTACTATACGCCCAACAATCGTTCGATCCAGGCCGCGGGCATTCGCCCCGACATCGAGATCTTCCAGGACGTTCCTGAAGAATTCCAGGGGTTCGACGAGATCATCGGGGAAGCCGGGCTCGAGGGCCATATCCTGGGCGAGAACGAGGAGGCCGAACCGGTCGGGTCCTCGGTCTATGTGCCGGCCGACCGCGAGGACGACAACCAGCTCCAGTTCGCGATCGATCTGATCCTGGGCGAGGAAACCGATCCCGCCTTCCCGCCGGGGACCGGCGAGGTGATCGCCGACGCGGCGGAATAAGCAGGCGCCTTCGGGCTCTCGATTGCCGGACTGAAAACAGGGGGCAGCGTCCGGGCGCTGCCCCCTCGTTCTATTTCGGCGCTTTGCCGGTGCGGGTCTGGCGGGTGAAGACCACGATGCCGGCGATGACCAGCGCGGTGCCCGCCGCGTGCCAGAGGGTGAAGGCTTCTCCCAGCACGACGATGGCCAGAACGGTGGTGACCAGCGGGGAGAGGTTGCCAAAGACCGCGGTGCGTTCGGGGCCGATCCGCCCGATGGCCGCCGAGATCGCATAGGCGGGCAGCACGGTGGAGAAAAAGCCCAGAGCCAGAAAAAGGGCGAGAGTGGGCAAGGGCACGATGAGGGCGTCGAGCGGGTGGGTGGCGAGGAAATGGACGAGCACCGCCATCCCCGCCGCCGTCATGGCGATGGAGGTGAAGATCGCCGCGCCCATGATGTCGATCCAGCGCTTGGAGACGAGCTGGAAGACCGCATAGGCGAGCCCCGCGCCCAGAACGAGCAGCGCGCCCACCACCACGTCCTCGCCGCCGATGGCCAGATCGTGGGCGAAGATCAGCGCGATGCCGAGATAGGAGCCGAGCGCGGCCAGAAGCGCGGTGCGCGAGACCCGGCGGCCGAAAAAGATCGCCGCGAGCGCCAGCACGAAGAAGGGGTAGGTCAAAAGGATCAGCCGGTTGAGCTGGGCGGTGATGTGGGCGAGCGCGGCGAAATCGAGATAGGAGGCGACGTAATAGGCCAGGATGCCGATGAGCCCGGCGGTGAGCACACCGCGCGCCGAAATCTCGCGCGCCCGGGCGGTGCCGTTGCGGCTCCGGGTGCGGTTGCGCCGCACGGTCCAGAGCCCCACGAGAACGAAGATGGGCACCGAGACGATCATGCGCCAGGTGAGGATGGTCACCGGGTCGGGGCCCTGCTCGAGCGCGAGCTTGACGAAAATGCCCTTGGTGGCAAAGAGCGCGGCCCCGAGCGCGGCGAGCGCGAGCCCCACGATCTGATCGCGGTCCGGGGCTAGAGGCGGGGCGGGGGGGAGTTCGGGGCTGGACATGGTCCGGTTGCTTTACGCCTCCGATCCTGCCGCGTCACGGGCAAATCGGTCATGGGCGGGGGCGCCGGGGGAATGATGGGAGGCAAGGGGCGGGGCCGTGCCACCGAAGTGAAGACGCTGCCCGGCGTTTTCCGGGAACGCCGGGCTTCTGGTTGGTCGCGTTCCCGAACCGAAAAAGCTATCCAGCTTTTTCTGGGAACGCCGGGTTTCTGGTTGGTCACGTTCCCGAACCGAAAAAGCTATCCAGCTTTGTCTGGGAACGCTCCGGTTACCCCCGCGGATGGGCCTTGCGGTAGCTTTCGAGCAGGCGGTCGGTGTCCACATGGGTGTAGATCTGGGTGGTCGAGAGCGAGGCGTGGCCCAAAAGCTCCTGGATGGCGCGCAGATCGCCGCCGCGTCCGAGGATATGGGTGGCAAAGGAATGGCGCAGGGCGTGGGGGGTCGCCGAGGGCGGCAGGCCGAGCGCGCCGCGCACCGCCTCGAGCCGGTACTGGATGAGCCGCGGGCTGAGAACGCCGCCGCGCACGCCGCGAAAGATCGGCTCGGTGGGGCCGGGGGAAAAGGGCGAGAGCTTGAGATAGGTTTCGATCGCGTCGCGGACCGGGGCGATGAGCGGCACGAGCCGGACCTTGCCGCCCTTGCCAGTGACCCGAAGGCTGGTCGCGTCGAGGTCCCGGGCTGTGAGCGCGAGCGCTTCGGCGATGCGCAGGCCGGCCCCGTAGCACAGGGCGATCACCGCGCTGTCGCGGGCCGCGACCCAGGGGCGGTCCTCGAGATCGGCGCTGGCGGTGAGGGTGGCGCTCGCCTCGGTGGCGGTGAGGGCCTTGGGCAGGGATTGCCCGATCTTGGGGGTGCGGATGATCGACAGGGCTTCCAGCGAAAGGATGCCGTTGCGCTCGAGATAGGAAAAGAAGGATTTGAGCCCCGACAGCGTGCGGGCGAGCGTGCGCGAGCCCGCCGAGGCGCGGCGCCGGGCCGCAAGGAACGCGCGGATATCGGCGGCGCGCAGATCGGCGAGGGCCGGCAGGGTCACCGTCCCGCCCAGATGCCCGGCGAGAAAGGCGAGGAACTGGTCGAGGTCGCGGCCATAGGCCTCGCAGGTTTTCGGCGAAAGCCGCCGGATGGCCGCAAGCTCGCGGTGCCAGTCCGCGATGTGGCCGGCAAGCGGGGCGTCGATGGCAAAGGCGGTGTCGGTCATGGGGCCATCATGGGGCCGACCGGTTAGCACGGCCCTAAGGCGGCGCTGGCCGAATCGGATTTCTCGCCTATGGTGGCGCAGGAAAAGCGGAGCGATCAAGGAGTGATGGTGGCTGACCCTTTAGGTCCGGTGGTCTCGGTGATGGTGGCCGTGGCGGTGGACGGGCCCTATTCCTATCGCGTGCCCGAGGGCATGGAGGTCACCGCCGGCTCGATCGTGGTGGTGCCGCTGGGGCCGCGGCCCACGCTCGGGGTGGTGTGGGGCGCGCCCAGGGACAGTTTCGCCCACAACCGGCTCAAGGACATCGCCCAGGCGTTCGACCTGCCCCCGCTCTCGGAGGAATTGCGCGCGACCATCGACTGGGTGGCGCGCTATACGCTCGCCCAGCCGGGCATGGTGTTGCGCGGCGCGCTGCGCAGCCGGGAGGCGCTCGATCCGCCGCGTCCGATCGTGGCCTACAGGCGTGCGGGCGCTGCGCCCGAGCGGATGACCGATGCGCGACGGCGGGTGCTCGATGTGATGGAGGACGGCTATCCCTGGGCCAAAACCGCGCTGGTGGGCGCCTCGGGGGTGTCCCCGGCGGTGGTCGAGGGGCTGGTCAGATCCGGGGCGCTCGAGCGGGTGGAATTGCCCGCGCCCCCGCCCGTTTTGCCGCCCGAGCCCGATTTCGCGCCCGCGACGCTCTCGGGCGACCAGGCCCTGGCGCTCGAGGCGATCCGGGCGCGGGACCGGGAGGCGAAAGGCGGGTTCTCGGTGGCGCTGCTGGACGGGATCACCGGGTCGGGCAAGACCGAGGTGTTCTTCGAGAGCGTGGCGGACGCGTTGCGGGCGGGCCGGCAGGTGGCGGTGATCCTGCCCGAGATCGCGCTCACCCACACCTTTCTCGACCGGTTCGAGAAGCGCTTCGGCCAGCGGGCCGCCGAATGGCATTCGGAGATGACCCCGGTCCAGCGCGCCAAGGTCTGGCGCGGGGTGCTGACCGGGGAGGTGCGGGCGGTGATCGGGGCGCGCTCGGCGCTGTTCCTGCCGTTCCGCGAGCTGGGGCTCCTTGTGCTCGACGAGGAGCATGACGGGGCGTTCAAGCAGTCCGACAGGGTGAACTATCATGGCCGCGACATGGCGGTGGTGCGGGCCTCGATGGCGGGCGCGCGGGTGATCCTGTCCTCGGCGACGCCTTCGGTGGAGACGCGCAACAATGCCGATACCGGGCGCTACGCCCATGTGCGGCTCGAAAGCCGGTTCGCGGACGCCGCGCTGCCCGACATCACCGCGCTCGACATGCGGGCCGAGGGGCCCGAAAAGGGGGAATGGATCGCCCCAAGGCTGGCGCGGGCGGTGTTCGATGCGCTCGACCGGGGCGAACAGGCGCTGCTGTTTCTCAACCGCCGGGGCTATGCGCCCATGACGCTGTGCCGGAGCTGCGGGCACCAGTACCAGTGCCCGGACTGCTCGACATGGCTGGTCGAGCACCGGTTCCGGGGCGTCCTGATGTGCCATCATTGCGGGCACACCGAGCGCACCCCGGAGGTCTGCGGCTCCTGCGGGGCGACCGACGCGCTGGTGGCGGTGGGCCCGGGGATCGAGCGCGTGGCCGAGGAGGTGGCGACCCGGTTCCCCGGCGCCCGACCCGTGGTGCTCTCCTCGGACATGGGATCGATGAGCCAGATCCGGGATCGGCTGGCCGAGATCGCGCGGGGCGAGTATGACATCGTGATCGGCACCCAGCTCGTGGCCAAGGGCCATCACTTCGAAAAGCTCTCTCTCGTGGGGGTGATCGACGCCGATCTGGGGCTGGCGCACGGGGACCCGCGCGCCGCGGAAAAGACCTTCCAGATCCTCACCCAGGTGACGGGGCGGGCGGGCCGGACCAGCCGCACGGGCAAGGCGTTTCTCCAGACCTATCATCCCGGCCATCCGGTGATGACCGCGATGGTGGCCGGCGATCGGGAGGGGTTTTATGCCCATGAGCTCAAGGTGCGTGCGCAGGGCATGCTGCCCCCTTTCGGGCGGCTTGCCGCGCTGGTGGTCTCGGGCGCCGAGCACCCCGAAACGCTTGGCTATGCCCGGGCGCTGATGGCCGCGGCGCCCATGGCCGAGGGGGTCAAGCGCTTCGGGCCGGCGGACGCGCCGGTGGCCATGGTGCGCGGCCGGCACCGGATCCGGATCCTCGCCCAGAGCGCCAGGGGATTCGATCTTTCCGGCTATGTCCGGTTCTGGCTCGAGACCGCGCCGCCGCCCCGGGGCAGCCTGAGGGTCCAGGTCGATATCGACCCGATCAGCTTTTACTGAGCGGGAGCCGTCGAGCGGGCAATTCATGCGACATTTCCGCCGCCCCAATTTGGCCCCCATATGCTTGCGCGGTCCGGTGGGTCATGGTAAGGCCAGCGCACAATTTCCCAGGGGCATGGGAGCTGCCATCCTTGATGCGATCGCAATGCCTTGGGTGTGCCCCACCGTCGGGTGCACGGATTACAGCGAAAAACACGGGGTTGAAACGGCTTGAGCGCAACACATTCACTCTTGACCCAGATCGCACGCCCTTACGCTTCGGCGCTGTTTGACCTGGCAAGCGAAGCCGACGCGGTCGAAGCGACCGAAAAGGACCTCGATTCCATCGCCGAGCTGATTTCCTCGTCCGAGGATTTCGCCCGGTTCCTGGGCAGCCCCGCCATCTCCAACGACGCCCGCCGCCAGGCGCTCGGCGCCGTGCTCGAGAAGGCCCAGCCCACCGAGCTGGTGGCCAACACGTTGCGGATCGTGGCCAAGAACGGTCGTTTGTTCGCGCTTTCGGCCATCATCACCCGGTTCAAGGAACTGGCTGCCGTGGCCCGCAACGAGATCACCGCACAGGTGGTTTCCGCTTCCCCGCTCACCGATGCCCAGCGCGACGACCTCGTCGCTGTCCTGCGCGAGAAGGTGGGCAAGACCGTTTCTCTCAATACGCGTGTCGATGAAAGCCTGATCGGGGGCCTCGTGGTCCAGGTCGGCTCGAAAATGATCGACACGTCTCTCAAGACAAAACTCTCGGCCATGAAGATCGCCATGAAAGGGGTCAGCTAATGGACATCAAAGCTGCGGAAATCTCCGCGATCCTCAAGGACCAGATTCGGGATTTCGGCAAGGAAGCCCAGGTTTCCGAAGTCGGACAGGTGCTGAGCGTCGGTGACGGCATTGCGCGCGTTTACGGGCTGGACAACGTGCAGGCCGGCGAGCTCGTCGAATTTCCCGGCGGCATCAAGGGCATGGCGCTGAACCTCGAGGCCGACAATGTCGGTATCGTGATTTTCGGGTCCGACCGCGACATCAAGGAAGGCGACACGGTCAAGCGCACGGGCGCGATCGTGGACACCCCCGTGGGCAAGGGTCTGCTCGGCCGCGTGGTCGACGCGCTGGGCAACCCGATCGACGGCAAGGGTCCGATCGAGGCCGCCGAGCGCCGCCGCGTGGACGTCAAGGCGCCGGGCATCCTGCCGCGCAAATCGGTTCACGAGCCGATGTCGACCGGCATCAAGGCCATCGACGCGATGATCCCCATCGGGCGCGGCCAGCGCGAGCTGGTGATCGGTGACCGCCAGACCGGCAAGACCGCCGTCATTCTCGACACCTTCCTCAACCAGAAGCCCGCGCACGACGCCGGCGCCGCCGAGAGTGAGAAGCTCTACTGCGTTTATGTGGCCATCGGCCAGAAGCGCTCCACGGTGGCCCAGTTCGTCAAGATGCTCGAGGACAATGGCGCGCTCGAATATTCGATCGTGGTCGCCGCGACCGCTTCGGACCCTGCGCCCATGCAGTTCCTTGCGCCCTTCACCGGGTGCGCGATCGGCGAATATTTCCGCGACAACGGCATGCACGCCGTGATCGCCTATGACGATCTGTCCAAGCAGGCCGTCGCCTATCGCCAGATGAGCCTTCTGCTGCGCCGTCCTCCCGGACGTGAAGCCTATCCCGGCGACGTCTTTTACCTCCATTCGCGCCTGCTCGAGCGTGCCGCAAAGCTCAACGAGGAGCACGGTCTGGGTTCGCTCACCGCGCTGCCCGTCATCGAGACCCAGGCCAACGACGTGTCGGCCTATATCCCGACCAACGTGATCTCGATCACCGACGGCCAGATCTTCCTTGAGACCAATCTGTTCTTCCAGGGCATCCGTCCTGCGGTGAACGTGGGTCTGTCGGTGTCGCGCGTGGGTGGTTCGGCCCAGATCAAGGCGATGAAGCAGGTAGCAGGCCCGATCAAGGGCGAGCTCAGCCAGTATCGCGAAATGGCGGCCTTCGCCCAGTTCGGCTCGGACCTCGATGCGGCGACCCAGCGTCTGCTCAATCGCGGCGCACGCCTGACCGAGCTCTTGAAGCAGCCCCAGTTCTCCCCGCTCAAGACCGAAGAGCAGGTGGCGGTGATCTTTGCCGGCGTGAACGGCTATCTCGACGATCTGCCGGTTCGCCAGGTGGGCCCGTTCGAGAAGGCGCTCCTGAGCACGCTGCGCTCCAAGCACCAGGACCTGCTCACCGCGATCGCGACCGAAAAGGCGCTGTCCGATTCGATCCGCGAGAAGCTCAAGGCTGCCCTTGACGGGTTCAAGAAGACCTACGCCGCCTGATCGGCGGCGCGGGACTTTTCGCCAGGTGCACCCACGTCAGAAGAAGAGCTGAGGCCCTATGCCCTCTTTGAAAGACCTCAAGAACCGGATCTCCTCGGTCAAATCGACCCAGAAGATCACCAAGGCCATGCAGATGGTCGCCGCCGCAAAGCTGCGGCGGGCCCAGGAGGCCGCCGTGGCCGCCCGCCCCTATGCCGAGCGCATGGGGCAGGTGCTCGGCGGGCTGTCCCAGGCCTATGAGGGGCGGCCCGATGCGCCGCGCCTGCTTGCGGGGACCGGACAGGACCAGACCCATCTGCTGGTCGTGGCCACCGGCGAGCGCGGCCTTGCGGGCGGGTTCAACTCCTCGATCGCCCGCCTCGCCCGGGAGCACGCCACCCGGCTTCTGGCCGAGGGCAAGACGGTCAAGATCCTGACCGTGGGCAAGAAGGGCGCCGATATCCTGAAACGCGGCCTTTCCAAGCACATCATCGAGCAGATCTCGCTGCGCGAGGTCAAAACGCTCGGCTATGGCACCGCCCAGGAGATCGGGGAAAAGGTGCTGGCGATGTACGAGGCCGGCGAATTCGACGTCGCCACGCTCTACTACGCCAGGTTCAGCTCGGTGATCTCCCAGGTGCCAACCGCCCAGCAGATCATTCCGGCCAAGTTCGATGCAGCGGAAGGCGACGCGGACGCCAGATCGGGGTCGGCGATCTACGAATATGAGCCCGACGAGGAGGCCATCCTCGAGGACCTGCTGCCGCGCAGCGTGTCCGTGCAGATCTTCCGCGCGCTTTTGGAGAACAACGCCTCGTTCTTTGGCGCGCAGATGACGGCCATGGACAATGCCACCCGCAATGCCGGCGAGATGATCACCAAGCTTCAGCTGAGCTACAACCGCCAGCGCCAGGCCCAGATCACCAAGGAACTGATCGAAATCATTTCGGGCGCCGAAGCGCTCTAGACGTAAGGACGAAAGACCAATGGCAGACAGCAAAACCGGCCGCATCTCCCAGGTCATGGGCGCGGTTGTGGACGTGACCTTCGACGGGGACTTGCCTGCGATCCTGAACGCGCTTGAAACTGACAACAATGGCAGCCGCCTCGTGCTCGAGGTCGCCCAGCACCTGGGCGAGAACGCGGTTCGCACCATTGCGATGGACACCACCGAGGGCCTGGCCCGCGGCGTGGCGGTGCGCGACACCGGCGAATCGATCTCGGTGCCGGTCGGTGAAGAGACCCTTGGGCGCATCATGAACGTGATCGGCGAGCCGATCGATGAGGCCGGACCGGTCAACACCCCGGGCCGCCGCGTGATCCACCAGCCGGCTCCCGAGTTCGTCGACCAGGCGACCCAGGCGGAAATTCTCGTCACCGGCATCAAGGTGATCGACCTCTTGGCCCCCTATGCGCGTGGCGGCAAGATCGGCCTTTTCGGTGGCGCGGGCGTGGGCAAGACGGTTCTGATCCAGGAGCTGATCAACAACGTCGCCAAGGCGCACGGTGGTTACTCGGTGTTCGCCGGGGTCGGCGAGCGCACGCGTGAGGGCAACGACCTTTACTACGAGATGATCGAATCGGGCGTGAACAAGGATCCGCGCGAGAACAACGGCTCGACCGCCGGGTCCAAATGCGCGCTGGTCTTTGGCCAGATGAACGAGCCTCCGGGAGCCCGTGCCCGCGTGGCGCTGACCGGGTTGTCGATCGCGGAAGATTTCCGCGACAAGGGCCAGGACGTCTTGTTCTTTGTGGACAACATCTTCCGGTTCACCCAGGCCGGTTCGGAAGTGTCGGCGCTCCTGGGCCGCATTCCCTCGGCCGTGGGCTATCAGCCGACGCTGGGCACGGACATGGGCGCGCTCCAGGAGCGCATCACCACCACCAACAAGGGGTCGATCACCTCGGTGCAGGCCGTCTACGTGCCGGCCGACGACTTCACCGACCCGGCGCCGGCCTCGACCTTCGCGCACCTTGACGCGACGACCTCGCTCAACCGCGCGATTTCCGAGAAGGGCATCTACCCGGCCGTCGATCCGCTCGACTCCAACTCGCGTATGCTCGACCCCAACATCGTGGGCGAGGAGCATTACCGCACCGCCCGCGACGTGCAGGAAGTGCTCCAGCGCTACAAGTCGCTCCAGGACATCATCGCGATCCTGGGCATGGACGAGCTCTCGGAAGAAGACAAGCTGACCGTGGCCCGCGCCCGCAAGATCGAGCGCTTCATGAGCCAGCCCTTCCACGTGGCCGAGCAGTTCACCGGCTCGCCCGGCATCTATGTCGAGCTCGAGGACACCATCAAGGCGTTCAAGGGGCTGGTCGCCGGCGAATACGATCACCTGCCAGAGCAGGCGTTCTACATGGTCGGCACCATCGACGATGCGGTCAAGAAGGCCCAGAAGCTGGCCGCCGAAGCCGCATAAGGCAAGGCGCCAGCCGATATAAACGACGCGCGCGGGAGCGAACCGGTCCCGCGCGCCCCGCACACAAGACAAACGGACGAAGACCATGGCCGACGGCGTCAAAATCGAGATCGTTTCGCCCGAATACCTCGTGCTCAGCGCCGAGGCGAAATCGGTGACCGTGCCGGGTGCCGAAGGGTATTTCACCGTCATGGGGCCCCACGCCCCGCTGATGAGCACGCTGCGTCCGGGCTTTGTGACCGTGGTCGACCCCGCGGGCGCCGAGACGCGGTACTTCGTGCTCGGCGGGTTCGCGGACGTGAACAATGGCGGGCTGACGATCCTTGCCGAGCAGGCCCGGCCCGCATCGGAATTCGGGCGCACCGAGATCGAGGCCCGGATCACCGCGGCGCAGGAAGCGCTCAACAAGGCCGAGGGCGTGGACGAAAAGATGGCCGCGCAGGCCGAGCTCGACCAGTGGAAGAACCTGCTGCTCGAAGCCACCAGCACCGGCGTCGCCCATTAGCGCACCGGCCGGCCGGGCAGATGCGTAAAGGCGCTCCCTTTGGGGGCGCCTTTTTGCTGGGCGGGTGGGGCGATCGGATCGCATTTGATGCAAATGGGGGCGACGGTCGAGCGGGGCGCTTAACCGGGGGACGGGCAGGATGGAGGACCGGCGCGGACCCGTCTTTCGCCCGGCCCACCGCCAGAGACGATCCATCCGAGTTCCCGATCCATGCCCACCAGACGCGCCCTTCTGGCGATGCTGACAGCGTCCCTTGCGAGCGGACCTGCCCTTGCGGCGCGGCCCGACAGCCCGGAGCCGGGCAGGAAGCGCTTGATGGCGGTCGCGGGGCGTCCGCTCAAGGCCATGGCGCGCGAGCCGATCGTGCTGGCGGCGATCGCCGAGCACAACATTTCCATGACCGGCCGGGACGTTCTCGAACTCCGGCGCATGGCCGGGACCTGGCGGCGTGAACTCTATCGGCGGGACCGCTGGGAGCTGGTGGACAAGGTTCTCGACCGGCCGGCCTCCCATTATCTGCGGGTGGCAGAAGCGCGCTCGGGCGGGCTTTTCAGCGAGATCTTCGTGCTCGACCGGATCGGGATCGCGGTCGCCGCCTCACGTCCGCTCGGGATCTACTGGCATGCGGACCGGCCGCGGTGGCTCGAAACGCTGCCCGAGGGGCGCGGTGCGATCCATTTCGGTCCGCCCGAATTCAACGACGCCCTGGGCGCCTGGCAGCAGCAGGTGGCCATGACGGTCTCCGATCCGGTCACCGACCGGCCCGAGGGCGTTATATGCGCCAGCGTGGTGCTCGACGCGCTATGACCCCGGGAGCGCGGCGGCGACAAGGGCGTCGGCGTGCAGCTCGGTTGTGTCGTAGAGCGGCAGGGGGCTGTCATCGTCGGTGACGAGCATGGCGATCTCGGTGCAGCCCAGGATCACCGCCTCGGCCCCCCGCGCCGCGAGCCCTTCGATGGCCTCTACATAGCGGGCGCGGGAGCGGTCGGTGACGATGCCGCGGCACAGCTCCTCGAAGATGATGGCGTTGAGCTCGGTGTGTCCGACGCCGGGCACCAGAACCGCAAAACCCGCGTCCTCAAGCCGCTTGCGATAGAAGTCCATTTCCATGGTGAAGCGCGTGCCCAAAAGCCCAACGGTCCGCGCGCCATCCTCGGCCAGCGCCGTGGCGGTCGGATCGGCGATGTGGACGAAGCGTGCGGTCCCGAGCGCCGCCTCGATGGCGGGGGCGACGATGTGCATGGTGTTGGTGGCCAGCCCGATCACCTCGGCGCCTGCGGCCTCGAGCCTTTTGGCCTCACAAGCCAGGCGCGTGCCGGCCTCGTCCCAGTCGCCGGCGGTCTGCAACGCGGCGATGGGGGCGAAATCGAGCGATGAGACCAGAAGCGGCGCGGAATGCAGGCCCCCGAGATGCCGTGCGGTCTCGCGGTTGATGCGGGCATAATAATGGGCGGTCGACTCCCAGCTCATGCCCCCGATCAGCCCGATCGTCTTCATGTGCCCTCGGCCTCCCGGATGCGCGCGGGCAGATCGTGGAAAGCCTCGACCACCTTGCGATAGGCGTCGCGCTTGAAGCTCACGACCAGATCGGGCAGGGCCTCGAGCCGCTCCCAGCGCCAGGCGTCAAATTCGGGCCGGCAATCGGGCAGGGACGGCACGGCAAGGTCGATCTCGCTCTCCGGACCCTCGTGGAGGAGCGCATACCAGAGCTGGCGCTGGCCGCGATAACGCCCGCCCAGCGCCACCCCCAGGACGAGATCGGGCAGATCGTAGAAGATGGGCTCGGGCGCGGCGGCGAGCAGGCGAACCTGGCGCACCGAGGTTTCCTCGAGCAGCTCGCGCCGGGCGGCGACAAGGGGATCCTCGCCGGGGTCGATGCCGCCCTGAGGCATCTGCCAGGGGGAGGCGACCTCGGAGGTGTCGGGCCCCCCATCGGTGATCCGGCGGGCGACGAACACATCGCCGGCGCGGCTAAAGAGCGCAATGCCCACGCAGTCGCGATAGGGCAGGCTGGCGCGCTTTTCGCTTTCGGTGACGCTCGTGCCGGTGGTGGTTGTCATGGCTGGGCTTCCATTTCCGGGCTCAGGGCTGGGTTCATGCTGGTCTCCCGGGACGTTCCAGATAGCGCGCTTACCGGTACCAGAACCACATCGGTGTCGTCGATGGCCGCTGCCCATTGGGCGATGGTCTGGATCGAGACCGGCAGCGCCGAGACCGAGCCGATGGCCTGGCCCTGGGCGCGTGCCCGGGTTTCCAGATCGCGCAAAGCGGCGAGGATCGCATCGCGCGAGGGGTTAGCGTCGAGCACAAGATCGACCCGGGCGAAGGGCACCTCGTTCTGGCCGGCGAGCTGGCGGGCCACCGAGCGGTTGGAGGTGCCGTCATCGAGCCAGGAGAGCCCGCGCAACCCCAGCTCTTCCATCACCGGGCCGAAATCGGCGGCCGCGGCGGTAAAGCGGGCGCCCATGTGGTTGATGAGCCCGGTATAGCCCTCGAAGCGCCCCATCAGCCAGTGCAGCCGATCGAGGTTTTCGCGCGGGGGCTGATCGGCCAGGAGCGTATGGGGTCCCGGATCGTTCTGGGGGTAGTCGAAAGGCTCCAGCGGCACTTCGAGCATGATTTCGTGGCCAGCGGCGCGCGCCCGGGCCGCAAGAGATTGCAGCGCCGAGCCATAGGGCGCAAAGGACAGGGTGATCGCGCCGGGGAGGGTATCGATGGCCTCGCCCGTGCGCTCGGGATTGATCCCGAGCCCGGTCACCACCACGGCGACCAGTCCGCGCCCTGCCGCCGAGTCCGGGCCGATGGAGGGTCGGGCATAGGCTTCGAACGGGGTGAGCCCGCTGGCCGAGCGGCGGGGCAGCGGGCCCTCGGCGGTCATCTCGACAAGGTCCGCCATCGCGCCGGGGGCGTCATCGGCGCCAGAGGCTGCGGGCGGGGTGTCCCCCAGGGTAATGATCGAGGGGCCGCCCGGACCGGTGGGCGGGGGCAGATCGATGGGCTCGGCCTCAGAGAGGTCGGGATCGGACGCAACGTCCTGGGCCAGCGGGTTGGGCGCGGCTCCGGTGCTCACGGCAACCTCGGCCACCGGGCGCCCGCCATCGGGATCGTCCACGAGTGCGACCCACGCGGCGATGCCCACGCCAATGACCAGCGAAAGCGCGAGGCCCATGCGCAACCACGGCCAGCTCCTGGGCCCGCGTCCGGGCGCGGCCCGGCGGCGCCTGCGGCCGAGCGGGGAATCGAGATCGTCGCTCATTGCGTTCTTGCCGTCATCAGCAGACCGGTTCCCATCGGGCGAATCAATGCCCGGCTCAGGCTAGAGCAAGTGATGGCCCGAGGGAATCATTGCGGGGCGGGGGAGGGGTCTATGCTTGGGGTCGGTGGCTCTTGATGGGGAGGCGGGTTGGGCGGTGAGGATGGGGGGCGGCAGCGCCCTTGCTCCCTCGCCCCCGTCTTGCCATTCGCGCATAGCGCTCATGGCCTTCTGCGGCTCTGATCGCTTCACAGGGCGACGTATCGGCTGGAGCGCTGAAGGACCCCTCACCCCCGGCCCCTCTCCCTCAAGGGGAGAGGGGGCTCTTGGGGCAGGCGCTGACGACCGAGGCAGGCTGGCCATGCGCGCATGGACCTGATCGGATCGTTTCGCGGTCCCCGGCGGGCCCGCCGGGGTCAGATGTGGATGGGGCCGTCGCCCAGGCCGAGGGCCGCCTCGCGGACGGCTTCGCTCATGGTGGGGTGGGCGTGGCAGGTGCGGGCGAGGTCTTCGGCCGAGCCGGAAAATTCCATCAGCACCGCGGCCTCGTGGATCATCTCGCCGGCGCCCTTGCCCACGATGTGGCAGCCCAGAACCCGGTCGGTTTCCGCGTCCGCGAGGATCTTGACGAAGCCCTGGCTGGCCAGCATGGCCTTGGCGCGGCCATTGGCGGTGAAGGGGAATTTGGAGGCTTTGAACTCGATCCCGTCGGCCTTGAGCTCTTCCTCGGTCCTGCCCACCGAGGCGACCTCGGGGTTGGTGTAGACCACCGAGGGGATGACACGGTAATTGACGTGTCCGGCCTGACCGGCGAGGATTTCGGCGACCGCGATGCCCTCGTCCTCGGCCTTGTGGGCGAGCATGGGGCCGGCGATGACGTCGCCGATGGCGTAAACGCCCTCGAGCGAGGTCTTGTAGTGACCGTCGGTCTTGACCCGGCCGCGCTCGTCGCGCTCGATCCCTGCTTCATCGAGACCCAGCCCGTCGGTGAAGGGCAGACGGCCGATGGCGACCAGTGCGATGTCGGTGGCAAGGGTTTGGGCTTCGCCGCCCTTGGCGGGCTCGATGGTGACCGAGAGGCCGGCATCGGTCTTTTCGATGCCGGTCACCTTGGTGGCCAGCTTGAACTCGAGGCCCTGTTTGGCAAGGATGCGCTGGAACTGCTTGGCGACGTCACCATCCATGCCGGGAAGAATACGGTCGAGATATTCCACGACGGTGACCCTGGCGCCCAGACGCGCCCAGACCGAGCCGAGCTCGAGCCCGATGACGCCGGCGCCGATGACCAGAAGGTTTTCGGGGACCTTGCCGAGCTTGAGCGCGCCGGTGGAGGTGACGACCCGTTCCTCGTCGAGCTCGATACCCGGCAGGTTGGCCGGGACCGAGCCCGAGGCGATCACGATGTTTTTCGTCTCGATGGTGGTCTCGCCATCATCGCCCGTGACGGTGACCTTGCCGGTGCCCGCGATGGTGCCGGTGCCCTTGAAGGTGGTGATCTTGTTCTTCTTGAAAAGGTATTCGATGCCGCCGGTGTTGGAGGCGACGGTATCGTCCTTGTGGGCCATCATGGCGTCGAGATTGAGCTTGGGCGCCCCCACTTCGATGCCGAGCTGGGGGAAGGTGTGGCCGGCTTCCTCGAACATTTCCGAGGCGTGAAGGAGCGCCTTGGACGGAATGCAGCCGATGTTGAGGCAGGTGCCCCCGAAGCTGGGCCATTTCTCGACCACGGCGACCTTCATGCCGAGCTGGGCGGCGCGGATGGCGCACACATAGCCCCCCGGGCCCGTTCCGATGACGGTAAGATCGAAGGTGTCGGCCATGATGAAATTCCTTGGCAGGTCTTTGAGCAAATCGGTGGCGGTGGCGCCCCTCAAGGGGCAGCGATCAGGACAGAACCCCGACAAACATCATCAAAAGCCCCGCGCTGCTCACGGCAAAGGCGAGCGAGCGGACATATTTGATGGCTGCGAGATACAGGGGAATATAGACGATGCGGCCGACCAGATAGAGGATGGCACCCAATTGGGTGACCCAGCTCGAGGCGTCGGTGAGCTGGACCACGAGCGCCAGGGCGATAAAGGCCGGCCAGGTCTCGAGGAAATTGCGCAGGGCCCGTTCGGCGCGCCCGGCAACGGGGCTGAGCGTGCGGCTCTCGTCGCGCGGGCCGGCATTGTAGTCGGACCCCAGATCGCGGGTCAGGAGACCGGACTGGATCCCGATATGGGCGAACAGCACGAGCACCGACCAGACCAGCAACGTGACTTCGAGGCTCATGAGATCATCCCAACCCGGTTTGACTGCAGGAAAAGCGGCGCCGGAGCCAAAGGGTCCGGCGCGCGCCGTGTGCGCTAGAGATCGAGGACGAGGCGCTGGGGATCCTCGAGGCTTTCCTTGACCCGGACGAGGAAGGTGACCGCTTCCTTGCCGTCCACGATGCGGTGATCATAGGAGAGGGCCAGATACATCATCGGGCGGATGGTGATCTGCCCGTCGACGACCACGGGGCGCTCCTGGATCTTGTGCATGCCCAGAATGCCCGACTGGGGGGCATTGAGGATCGGGGTGCTCATCAGCGAGCCGTATACACCGCCATTGGAGATGGTGAAGGTGCCGCCCTGCATGTCGGCCATCGAGAGCTGGCCGTCGCGCGCGGCGCGGCCGAGCCGGCCGATTTCCTTTTCGATCTCGGCGATCGACATCTGGTCGGCGTCGCGCACCACCGGGACGACGAGGCCCTTGTCGGTGCCCACGGCCACCCCGATATGGGCGAAGTTCTTGTAGATGAGGTCGGTGCCGTCGATCTCGGCGTTCACCGCGGGGATCTCTTTGAGGGCGTGGCAGACCGCGCGGGCGAAAAAGCCCATGAAGCCGAGCTTGACGCCGTGCTTTTTCTCAAAGAGCTCCTTGTAGGAATTGCGCAGGTCCATCACCGGCTTCATGTCCACCTCGTTGAAGGTGGTGAGCATGGCCGCGGTGTTCTGGGCGTCCTTGAGGCGCCGCGCGATGGTCTGGCGCAGGCGGGTCATCTTGACCCGCTCCTCGCGTGCGCCATCACCCTCGGAGGACGGCGCGCGGGCCGGGGCCTTGGCTTCCGATTTCGCGGCAGCGGGGGCGGTGTCGGGGGCATTGTCGGTTCTGGCGACGTCTTCCTTGAGCACCTGGCCGCGCTTGCCCGAGCCTTCGATGCCGGCGGTGTCGACGCCCTTTTCCTCGGCCATCTTGCGGGCGGCGGGGGCGGGGGGCATGTCGCCGCCCTTGTCGTCCGCTTTGGCTTGGGTCTTTTCCTCGCCCTTGGGGGCGGCGGCGGGCTCGGCCTTCTTGTCGTCAGCGGCCTTGTCTTCGGCCGGCTTTGCACCAGCGGCGCCTTCGGCGATGGCGCCGATCAGGGCGCCGACCTCGACGGTGTCGCCCTCGTTGACAGCGATGGCCTCGAGCGTGCCGGCGGCGGGGGCGGGCACCTCGATGGTGACCTTGTCGGTCTCGAGCTCGACGAGCGGCTCGTCGGCGGCGACCGCGTCACCGACCTTCTTGAACCATTGCCCGATGGTGGCCTCGGTAACGCTTTCCCCAAGGGTCGGGACGCGAACTTCTGTGGACATAGTGGGGTATCCTTTTGATCCTCATGGGTGCCGGGCATCAGATGCCCGGCCCCTTTCAATGGCTCTGATCTATTCGAACGCTTCGTCGAGGAAGGCCTGAAGCTGGGCAAGATGGGTGCGCATCAGGCCCGTGGCCGTCGACGCGGAGGCCGGACGGCCCACATAGCGCGGCCGGTCGCCCGGACGGCCCATCTGCTCGAGCACCCATTCCACATAGGGCTGGACGAAGGACCACGCGCCCATGTTCTTGGGCTCTTCCTGGCACCAGACCACCTCGGCATTGGCAAAGCGCGACAATTCGTCGATCAGCGCCTTGGCCGGGAAGGGGTAGAGCTGCTCGAGACGCATGAGATAGACGTCGTCGAGCCCGCGCTTCTCGCGGTCCTCGAGCAGGTCGTAATAGACCTTGCCGGTGCAGATCACGACGCGGCGGATCTTGTCGTCGGGGACCAGACGGATCTCGGTCTTGGGGGCGCCGGGGGCCTCGGCATCGTCCCAGAGCAGGCGGTGAAAGAAGCTCTCGGGGCCGAATTCGTTGAGCCCGGACACCGCCCGCTTGTGACGCAGGAGCGATTTCGGGGTCATGATGATCAGCGGCTTGCGGAAATCGCGCTTCAGTTGCCGGCGCAGGGCGTGAAAATAATTGGCCGGCGTGGTGCAGTTGAGGACCTGCATGTTGTCCTCGGCGCACAGCTGCAGGAAGCGCTCGGGGCGGGCCGAGGAATGCTCGGGGCCCTGGCCTTCATAGCCGTGGGGCAGAAGCATCACCAGCCCGCTCATGCGCAGCCATTTGCGTTCGCCCGCGGCGATGAACTGGTCGATGATCACCTGCGCGCCGTTCACGAAATCGCCGAACTGGGCTTCCCAGACGGTGAGAGCGTTGGGCTCGGACAGCGAATAGCCGTATTCGAACCCGAGCACGGCTTCTTCCGAGAGCATCGAGTTGATGACCTCGTAGCGGCCCTGGTTCTCGGCGAGATTGTTGAGCGGGGTGAAGGTGGTCTCGTTCTCCTGATCGTAGAGCACGGTGTGGCGCTGGGAGAAGGTGCCCCGCTCCACGTCCTGGCCCGAGAGACGGACCGGATGGCCCTCCTCGATCAGGGCGGCAAAGCTCAGCGCCTCGGCGGTCGCCCAGTCGATGCCCTGGCCGGCGGTGATGATCTTCTTGCGGTTGTCGAGGAAGCGCTGGACCGTGCGGTGGACGTTGAAGCCCTCGGGCACGGTGCACAGCTTTTCGCCCAGCGCGCGCAACTGGTCGAGCTCCACCCCGGTGTTGCCGCGGCGCGGGCCGTCGACCTCGGCGAGCTTGATGTTCTTCCAGGCGCCGTCGAGCCAGTCGGCCTTGTTGGGGCGGTAGTCCTGACCGGCCTCGAATTCCTTTTCGAGAAAGGCGCGCCAGTCACCCTTGATGGTGTCGATCTCCTCGGAGGTCGCGACGCCCTCGTTGACCAGCTTTTCGGCATAAAGATCGAAGGTTGTCCGGTGATTGCGGATCGCCTTGTACATCAGCGGCTGGGTAAAGCTCGGCTCGTCGCCTTCATTGTGGCCGAACCGGCGGTAGCAGAACATGTCGATCACGACCGGCCGCCCGAACTTCTGGCGGTATTCGGTGGCGATCTTTGCGGCAAAGACCACCGCTTCGGGATCGTCCCCGTTCACGTGGAACACCGGGGCCTCGATCATCTTGGCGACATCGGTGGGATAGGGCGAGGACCGCGAGAAGTGCGGGGAGGTGGTGAACCCGATCTGGTTGTTGATCACGAAATGGATCGAGCCGCCCGTCCGGTGCCCCTTGAGGCCCGAAAGCCCGAAACACTCGGCGACCACGCCCTGGCCGGCAAAGGCCGCGTCCCCGTGCAACAACAGGGGCAGAACGGTGCTGCGGTCGACCTGGCGGGGTTCGACGAACCGGCCGTCGCGGGCCGCGATCTGGTCCTGCTTGGCGCGCGACTTGCCCAGGACCACCGGATCGACGATCTCGAGGTGGCTGGGATTGGCGGTCAGCGACAGGTGAACCGAATTGCCGTCGAACTCGCGGTCCGAGGAGGCGCCCAGATGGTATTTGACGTCGCCCGAGCCCTCGACGTCGTCGGGGTAGAAGGCGCCGCCCTTGAATTCGTGAAAGAGCGCGCGGTGGGGCTTGGCCATCACCTGGGTGAGGACGTTGAGCCGGCCGCGGTGGGCCATGCCCAGGACGATGTCCTTGACCCCCAGCGCGCCGCCGCGCTTGATGATCTGCTCAAGGGCGGGGATGAGGCTTTCGGCGCCGTCGAGCCCGAAGCGCTTGGTGCCGGTGTATTTGACGTCGAGGAATTTCTCGAACCCCTCGGCCTCGGCCAGCTTGGCGAGAATCGCCTTCTTGCCGCGCGGGGTGAAGGTGATTTCCTTGTCCGGACCCTCGATGCGCTCCTGGATCCAGGCCTTTGATTCGGGATCGGAGATGTGCATGAACTCGATGCCCAGCGTGCCGCAATAGGTGCGGCGGAGCACGTCGAGCATCTGGGGGACGGTGGCGAATTCGAGCCCCAGATAATAGTCGATGAAGATCTCGCGGCCGTAATCGGCCTCGGTGAACCCGTAGGTGGCCGGATCGAGCTCGGGGGCTTCCTCGCGGACCTCGAGTCCCAGGGGATCGAGATTGGCATGCAGGTGCCCGCGCATGCGATAGGCGCGGATCATCATGATGGCGTGGATGGAATCGCGGGTGGCCTGCATGACGGCCTCGGCGCTGACCGCGTCGCCGTCCTTTTGCGCCTTGGCAGCCACGGCCTTGTGGGTCTTGAGGGCGATATCGCCCCAGTTCCCGTCAAAGGCGGCGACCAGATCGCCATTGGCCGGACGCGGCCAGTCCCGTCGCTGCCAGCTCGGCCCTTCGGCGTTGCGGCGCGCATCATCGGTGCCGTCGGGCAATTGGGAGAAGAACTCCGCCCAACTGCGGTCGACACTGGAGGGGTCGGACTTGAAGCGTGCGTAGAGGTCCTCGACATAGCCGGCATTGCCGCCATAGAGGAATGAGGTCAGCAAAAAGGCTTCGTTCTGGTCTGCTCGTGCCATCTGGGTCCCGATCGGGTATCCGCCCGATCCTGTCTGCGCGGCCCGCCCGCCCGGTGCGGTCCGCTGGTTCTGGTCTTTACGGTGCCGGCACGCCAGGCGCCGGCGGGGTCGCTTCTGCTTGCGGTCCGGGCCGGCCGCTGCGCACGGTCGCCCCACACTTCAGGTGCAATGGTGGCACCTTGACGGCGCCACGCAAAGCAAAACCGGAAAAATTCAGCCCTTCAAGACCTCGACAAGGGTCGCCCCGATCCGTGCGGGGGATTTCGAGACCTTGATGCCGGCCGCTTCCATGGCCGCGATCTTGTCCTCGGCGCCGCCCTTGCCGCCCGAGATCACCGCCCCGGCGTGACCCATGGTGCGGCCAGCAGGCGCAGTGAGACCGGCAATGAAGCCCGCCATGGGCTTTTTCCGGCCCTTCCTGGCCTCGTCGATCAGGAACTGGGCGGCTTCTTCCTCGGCCGAGCCGCCGATCTCGCCGATCATGATGATCGACTTGGTTTCCTCGTCGGCCAGAAACATCTCGAGCATGTCGATGAACTCGGTGCCCTTGACCGGATCGCCGCCGATGCCGACCGCGGTGGTCTGGCCGAGCTTTTCGTTGGTGGTCTGGAACACGGCCTCGTAGGTGAGCGTGCCCGAACGCGAGACGATGCCCACCGAACCCTTGGAAAAGATGTTGCCCGGCATGATGCCGATCTTGCACTGCTCGGGCGTGAGCACGCCCGGGCAGTTGGGGCCGATCAGGCGGGAACTGGATTTCTCGAGCCGGGCCTTGACCTTGATCATGTCCATGACCGGCACGCCCTCGGTGATCGCGACGATCAGCTCGATGCCCGCATCGATCGCCTCGATGATCGCGGCGGCCGCGCCCGCGGGGGGCACATAGATGACCGAGGCGTTGGCGCCGGTGCGCTCGCGCCCCTCGGCGACCGAGGCAAAGACCGGCAGCTCGGTGCCGTCCACGCCCGAAGACCAGGTTTCCCCGCCCTTCTTGGGGTGGATGCCGCCTACCATCTGGGTGCCGAAATAGGCCAGGGCCTGCTCGGTGTGGAAGGTTCCGGTCTTGCCGGTGAGGCCCTGAACCAGGACCTTGGTGTTGCGGTCGACGAGAATGGACATTGTCTTGTCTTTTGCTCCGTTTTGCCCCTTTGGGGCCAATGCAGTCGGACCTGACCCTTAAGGCAGCGACGTTTCGGATTTGATCATGAGGCCGGAAAAGCCTGTGACGGCCTCATGGGGCGAACCTTCGGGAAGGAAGGTGAGATAGGTGTCGAGCATGCGCGGATAATCGGGGGGAGGCCCCCAGACCACGCTCACGATTTCGGATTCGGGCTGGGCGAAAAGCGGGTCATCCCCATCGGTGCGGTAGGCGATCGGCTGGCCCAGCAGGTCGGTGACGAAAGCGGGGTCGATCGGCGCGGTGGCGTCGAAATCGTAGACATAGCAGCCCACGAGATCGATATGTTCGCTGAGCACTTCGGTGACGACGAAGACATAGGTCCTGCCCTCGTCCTTCCGCCAGAGGCCTGCAATGCGCATCTCGGCCTCAAAGCCGTCGGCGATCTCGGCCTCGTAGCCCTGCCGGGAGGCTTCCATGAGCCGGGTGTAGGGATCAAAGAGCACCAGATCGCGATCGGTCCAGCCGATGGACTGGGCGTGGGCCAGCGTGGCATCGAAACTGAACCGCTCGGGAAAGCACGCCTCGGCATAAAGCGCGACAAACCGCGGCCCATCGGGCACCGAGGGTTCGGGCCCGTCCTCGGCCAGCGCCGCGCCCGTGGCCAAAAGGCCAACAAGCGCGGACGCCAGACAGAAATTGGTTTGGAGCGCGGCCAGCTTCACTGCTTTGGTATCGGCCCCGTTCTCGGGGGCCCTCCCTTTTCGGTACGACTCGTTCAAGCCCTATTTGGAGTTGACGGCGGCCACGATCTTCTGGGCGGCGTCGTCCAGATCGTCGGCGGAGATGACGTTGAGCCCGCTCTCGTCGATGATCTTCTTGCCCTCGGCCACGCGCGTGCCCTCGAGACGGACGACGAGCGGGACGTTGAGCCCCACGTCCTTGACCGCGGCGATCACGCCCTCGGCGATCACATCGCAGCGCATGATGCCGCCGAAGATGTTGACCAGGATGCCTTTGACGGCCGGGTCCGCGGTGATGATCTTGAAGGCGGCGGTGACCTTCTCCTTGGAGGCGCCGCCCCCCACGTCAAGGAAGTTGGCCGGCTCGGCGCCATAGAGCTTGATGATGTCCATGGTTGCCATGGCCAGGCCCGCGCCGTTGACCATGCAGCCGATGTTGCCGTCGAGCGCCACATAGGCGAGGTCCCATTTGGAGGCCTCGATTTCCTTTGCGTCCTCTTCGGACAGATCGCGCAGGGCGACCACGTCCTCGTGGCGGAACAGCGCGTTGCCGTCGAAGCTCACCTTGGCATCGAGCACGCGAACGTCGCCGTTCTCCATGACGATGAAGGGGTTGATCTCGAGAAGGCTCATGTCCTTTTCGACAAAGGCGGTGTAGAGCAGCTTGAAGACGCCCTTGGCCTGATCGGCGGCCTTGCCCTCGAGCACCAGACTCCGGGCGAGCTTGTCGGCATCGGCGTCGGTGACCCCGGTGTCGGGATCGATGGGCAGGGTGAAGATCTTTTCGGGCGTGTGCTCGGCCACGGCCTCGATGTCCATGCCGCCCTCGGTGGAGGCGACGAAGGCCACCCGGCCCGTGGTGCGATCGACCAGAAGCGAGAGATAGAGTTCACGATCGATGTCGGCGCCGTCCTCGATATAGAGGCGGTTGACCTGCTTGCCGGCGTCGCCGGTCTGGGCGGTCACCAGCGTGTTGCCGAGCATCTCGCGGGCGTGGGCGACCGCCTCGTCCACGGATTTGGCCAGGCGCACTCCGCCCTTGGCATCGGGGCCCAGTTCCTTGAACTTGCCCTTGCCCCGGCCGCCCGCATGGATCTGGGACTTGACCACATAGAGCGGGCCGGGCAGCGATCTGGCGGCGGCTTCGGCCTCGTCGGCCGACTGGATCGCGACGCCCTGGGCAACCGGAGCGCCATAGCCCTTGAGGAGCTGCTTGGCCTGGTATTCGTGAATGTTCATTGCTCTCGCACTTCCTTGTTATGCCGGTCAGGCCAGCTTGGGGGCGATCTTCTTGCAGGCGTCCACCAGTCCCTCGACCGAAGCCACGGACTTCTCGAACGCCTTCTTTTCGGACCCGTTGAGGTCGATCTCGACAATCTTTTCCACGCCGCGCGCGCCGATGACGACGGGCACGCCCACATACATGGAATCCACCCCGAACTCGCCGGTGAGATAGGCGGCGGCGGGCAGGACGCGCTTTTTGTCCTTGAGGTAGCTTTCGGCCATCTCGATGGCCGATGCGGCCGGGGCATAGAAGGCCGAACCGGTTTTCAGCAGCCCGACGATCTCGGCGCCGCCGTCACGGGTGCGCTGGACGATCTCGTCGAGCCGGTCCTTGGCGAGCCAGCCCATCTTGACCAGATCGGGCAGGGGAATGCCGCCGACGGTGGAATAGCGGGTGAGCGGGACCATGGTGTCGCCATGTCCGCCCATGACGAACGCGGTCACGTCCTGGACCGAGACGTCGAGCTCGTCGGCGATGAAGTGGCGGAACCGCGCCGAATCGAGCACGCCGGCCATGCCGACGACCTTTTCGGCGGGAAGGCTGGAGAACTTCTGGAGCGCCCAGACCATGGCGTCGAGCGGGTTGGTGATGCAGATCACGAAGGCGTCGGGGGCATATTTCGAAATGCCCGCGCCAACCTGCTCCATCACCTTGAGGTTGATTTCGAGAAGATCGTCGCGGCTCATGCCCGGCTTGCGCGGCACGCCGGCGGTGACGATCACGACATCGGCGCCGTCGATGTCCTTGTATTCTGACGTGCCCTTGAGCCTAGCATTGTAGCCCTCGACGGGCCCGGACTGGGCGAGGTCGAGTGCCTTGCCCTGGGGCACGCCGTCGACGATGTCGAACAGCACCACGTCGCCCAATTCCTTGAGCGCGACCAGATGGGCCAGGGTTCCTCCGATCTGACCGGCACCGATCAGGGCGATTTTCTTGCGTGCCATCAGCTAATTTCCCTATAGGTAAAGTTGGCTCTCCTCTGGGGCATCCTTAGACCGTGTGACCATCGGACGCAAGTGAACCCTTCGTCTAACGCTGCCGATTCCGGCAGATTTCGGTCGTCGGGGTCTCCAGAATAGGTCTGCAATCCTGACACTTTCCCTGCCGGGGAAAGCGCGTGTTCGTCGCGCTCAGGACGCTTCGGGCAGCCTGTCCTGGCGCAGCGGCTGGGCGATGTAGTCGGTCGAGCGCATCTCCTCGAGACGCGACAGGCACCGGGCGAACTCGAACGCGGTGTCCTTGTCGCGGGCCAATTGATCGAGCGGGGCTTCGAAACTCGCCGCGAGCTTGACCCCGCGGTCGTAAAGCGTGTCGACGAGCAGGATGAAGCGCTTGGAGGCGTCGGTGCGCAGGCGCGAGAACACCGGCACGCCGTCGAGCACGAGGGTGTGGTAGGCCTTGGCGATCCGCAGGTAATCGCGCGCGCCCAGGGGCTTTTCGCACAGATCGGAGAAGGCAAAGCGGGCCACGCCCATGGCCTGGGCGGGGACGGCAATGGTGCGCCCGAGGCTCTCGACGCTGGCGGGGCGGGGCGGGACCCCGCCGGTCAGCTCGTCAAAGAGCGTATCCATCTGCCGGCGCACGTCATCGCCGGTGCCGAAACGATAGACTTCCCGTCCCGAGAGCTTGTCGCGGCGGTAGTCGGTCTCGGCGTCGAGATTGTAGACCTCGCACTGGCTTTCCAGCAGCGCGATGAAGGGGGTGAAAAGCTGGCGGTTGAGCCCGTTCCAGTAGAGCCGGTCGGGGGGGATGTTGGAGGTGGCGACGACCACGACCCCGTCCTTGAACAGCACCTCGAACAGGCGTTTGAGGATCATGGCGTCGGTGATGTCGGAGACCACGAATTCGTCAAAGCACAACAGCCGCACGGCGCGCGAGACGGTGCGGGCCACCGAGGGAATGGGATCGCGCGCGCCCTCGGTCTTGCGGTCCTCGGCGCGGAAGGCGGCGATCGCCTCGTGCACCTCGTTCATGAATTCGTGGAAATGGACCCTGCGGCGCGCCTCGACGGGCACGGAGTCGTAAAAAAGGTCCATGAGCATGGTCTTGCCCCGGCCCACATCGCCCCAGATGTAGAGCCCGCGCGGAGCAGAACGCTTGCGGCGAAAGAGCGAGGCGAGGATGGAGCCCGATCCCGATTCCAGATCCGAGAGACGGCGCGCCAAGGCGTCGAGCTTGGCGGCGGCGGCCTTCTGGGCGGGGTCGGCCCTCAAATGGCCGGAGACGACCATCTCTGCATAGCGGTCGAGAACGCCGCCTTCGGGTTGGTCGGACGCCAAGGGCGCTCAGCCGGTCAGGGTGACGGACTGGCCGCCCGCAAGGGTTCCCACGAACCGGTCGCCCGAGCGCAGCAGGGTGCCGATGAGCTGGTCGGCATCGTCATAGAGCTGGATCTGGCTTCCGAGGAGCTGCCAGGCGGCAACGCCGGCCAGTGTCTCCTGGGTGCAGCCCGGGGTCGAAGCGCGGTAATGGCCCGTGGCGCCCTTGGCGGTATAGGTGAGGTTGAGCCGGCATTCGGTGGTGCCGGCGCGGAGGGTCCAGCCGCCCAGCAGCCCTTCCATGGTCAGGTCGCCCGAAAGATTCCGCCCGCCTGAAGAGGTTCCCACCGGGGAAATGTCGTCTAGAGAAACAAAGCCGCCCGAGGTGGTCGTGGACGCCGCGTCGCTGCTGCCGGAGGGGTCGTAGACACTCGAAGCGTTCGACACTCGCGTATCGGCTGGCAGGGCGGACGAGGACCGGAAGGTCGATCCGGCGCCCTGATCTCCGGTCCCGCCGCCGATGGGGGGCAGGTCGGAACTTTCGACGGTGCCCGTGGTGATCGGGGTGATCGGTGCGGGCTGGGGCAGACCGGTGGCGGGCGGGGTGGTCGTGCTCGCGCAGCCAGCCAGAAACAGGGCAGCGCACAGGCTCCCGATGGACGTCGTCGTTTTCACTCTCACCATAGCGGCCAACTCCAAGCAGTTTCTTGTCCGGGCGCGTCCGGAGACAGGTCCCGCAAGGGGAAGCCTCCGGGAGGGCCATGGGCAGCGGCTGCTTATAGACCGCTACGCCGGCCCCGTCCACAATCGTTAACCAATCGCAGCCCGGTTCAACCGGCCGGCGCGCTCTTGTTTCGCCCCCGATGGTTAAGCCCCTCGCGCCCCGGACGTTCCCGGTCCGGGTCAATCCTCGATGAAATCGATGCGATTGCCGAAGGGATCGGTGACTGCGACGACCTTGCCGCCCCCGATATGGTCATCGAGCCCCGGCCGCATGTTGGGGTAGTCCGAGGCCGAGAGTGCGCGGTGGAAGGCCGCCAGCCCGGTCACCTTGACCGCCACATGGGCGCCGGGGGTGGCATCGCCATGGTGCTCGGTGATCCAGAAGGTGATGGTGCCCCGGCTGACCGACATGAAGAGCGGCATGCCGGGAGCGAAGCGGTGCTCGAAATCGACCGAGAACCCGAGAAACCCGCAATAGAAACCGCGCGCCTTGTCCTCGTCGAAGCTGCGGAGCATCGGGATAGTCGCGCGGTGTTCCATTGGTCCGACCCGTCCTCAGCCGAGCCTGGCGATGATCGCGTCGCCCATTTCCGAGGTGGTGACCTGGCGGCATCCGGTCTGCATGATGTCGGCGCAGCGCAGGCCGTCATCGAGCACGTCCGAGATCGCCTTTTCCACCCGGTCGGCCAACTCCACCATCCCGAAGGAATAGCGCAGGGCCATGGCAAAGCTCGCGATCATGGCGATGGGATTGGCGATCCCCTTGCCCGCGATATCGGGCGCCGAGCCGTGCACGGGCTCGTACATGGCCTTGCGCTTGCCGGTCTGGGCATCGGGGGCGCCCAGAGAGGCGGAGGGCAGCATGCCCAGCGAGCCGGTGAGCATGGCGGCCACGTCCGAAAGGATGTCGCCAAACAGATTGTCGGTGACCATGACGTCGAACTGCTTGGGCGTGCGCACGAGCTGCATGGCCGCGTTGTCCGCGAGGATGTGGTGGAAGTCGATTTCCGGATAGTCCTTTGCGGCGGTGCGCACGACCTCGTCCCAGAGGACGCCGGACTTCATGACGTTCTTCTTGTCGGCGGAATGAACCTTTTTGCCCCGGGTCATGGCGAGGTCGAAGGCGACGCGCGCGATGCGGTCGATCTCGTAGGTCTCGTAGACCTGGGTGTCGACGGCGCGCTTGGCGCCATTGCCCAGCTCGGTGATTTCCTTGGGCTCGCCGAAATAGACCCCGCCGGTCAATTCGCGCACGATCAGGATATCGAGCCCTTCGACCAGCTCGGGCTTGAGCGAGGACGCCGCCGCGAGCGCGGAGTAGCAGATGGCGGGGCGCAGATTGGCAAACAGGCCCAGATCCTTGCGCAGACGCAGAAGGCCCGCCTCGGGGCGCGCGTCATAGGGCACGTCGTCCCATTTGGGGCCGCCCACCGCGCCAAAGATCACAGCGTCGGCGGCCAGCGCCTTTTCCATGTCCGCTTCCGAGATCGCCGCCCCGTGCGCGTCATAGGCGGCGCCACCCACCAGCCCGCTCTGGGTGGCGAAATCGGTCGCCCCGCTGGCGTTGAGATGGGTGATGAGCTTTTCGACCTCGGCCATGATCTCGGTGCCGATGCCGTCGCCGGGGAGCAGGAAAAGGGTGTTGGTCATGGGACTGATTGATACCTTTCGGATTGAGGGGTTCGGGAGGGGCGCGGGTGTCAGACCCAGCCGTTCTCCACGTTGAGGGCGGAAAATGCAAAGAAATTGGTGCCGATATGGGCAAGCGCGATCCAGCCGATCGTGCGCGTGCGCCAGGCAATGAGGCTCCAGAACAGCCCCAGCCCCGCCGCGCCTCCGACGAGCGCGGCCGGGCCCCCGGGATAGACAGTGCCGGCGGCCATCGCCAGGGGCACGTGCCAGAGCGTGAACAGCGCCCAGCCGAGGGCAAATCCGGCGATGGGCCGGTTGGCGAACGCCTCGATCACTGTGCCGCGCCAGGCTGCCTCTTCGAGCACGCCGTTGATCAGGGCCATCGCGCCGGCCAGCGCCAGCGACAGCGCCGTGAGCGCGCCGAGGACCGGCACGAAGGCGCCGATCGCCACCGCCAGCACCTGCACGCCGATGGCGAGGGGAACCCAGCGGTTCCTGGCGTCAAGGCTCAGGCTGAAAAGGGCCCGGCGCCGGCCGGGGGGCACAAGCACGAGAAAGACCGGCACACAGAACCCGATCCAATAAAGGAGCATGGTGCCGGCATACCCGACAAAGGGCGGGACCAGCGGGGTGAGCGCGGGGACCAGAACGGCCAGCACCAGTGTCAGCGCGGTCCCCGCCGCTACAAAGCCGATCTGGGGACGGGTGAGCGCCATCGCCATCAGGCCCTTGCTACACCCAGGGGCGGTTCTCGGCCATTTTGGTCTCATAGCCGGCGATGGTCTCGTCGCTCTTGAGCGTCATGGCGATGTCGTCGAGCCCTTCGAGCAGCACGTGCTTGCGCGAGGGATCGATGTCGAAATGGATGGAGCCGCCATCGGGGCCCGAAATGGTCTGGTTCTCGAGATCGACCGTGAGGGTGGCGTTGGAGCCGCGCTCGGCGTCGTCGAGGAGCAGTTCGAGCTGCTCGGGCGTGACCACGATGGGCAGGATGCCGTTCTTGAAGCAGTTGTTGTAGAAAATGTCGGCAAAGCTCGTGGAGATGACGCATTTGATGCCGTAGTCGAGCAGGGCCCAGGGCGCGTGCTCGCGCGACGAGCCGCAGCCGAAATTGTCGCCGGCGATCACGATCTTTGCGCCGCGATAAGCGGGCTTGTTGAGGATGAAATCGGGCTTTTCGCTGCCGTCCTCGTTGTAGCGCATTTCCGAGAACAGCGCGGTGCCCAGCCCGGTGCGCTTGATCGTCTTGAGGTACTGCTTGGGGATGATCATGTCGGTGTCGATATTGATGATCGGCAGCGGCGCGGCGACGCCCGTGAGGGTGGTGAACTTGTCCATGCTTTTCGCCTTCTCTCCCCGGTTCTGCGGCCCAGAGGCCGCCCAACTGTACCCGTCGGTACGATCTTGTCGACCGCTCAATACTGCAATCGCGGGCCATTGCCAAGCACAAGGGGGGTGAAACCCCCGCGCCGTCCCGATTGCCCGAGGGAGGGCAATCGCTTTAGTCTTGGGGGGCCAGACCCCAAGCGCATGCAAGGACCAGACGATGACCCCTCACAACAATGCCAAGCCCGGAGACTATGCCCCGGCGGTACTCCTGCCCGGAGACCCGCTCCGGGCCAAGTGGATCGCCGAGACGTTTCTGGACGATGCCCGGCTGGTCAATTCGGTGCGCAATTGCCTGGGATACACCGGCACCTACAAGGGTACCCCGGTTTCGGTGCAGGCCACGGGCATGGGCCAGCCCTCGACGGCGATCTATGTGCACGAGCTGATCACGACCTATGGGGCGAGGCGCCTGATCCGGGTGGGCACCTGCGGAGGACTGAACGCGAAGGTGAAGGTGCGCGAGGTGATCCTGGGGATCGCGGCTTCGACCGATTCCACGATCGTGAAAGACGGGTTCGGGGCCTATGGGTTCGCCCCGGCGGCCGATTTCGGGCTGTTGCGCGCGGCCGCCGAAGCGGCCAAGGCGAAGGGCGTTGTCGCCCATGTGGGCGGGCTGGTGTCCTCGGACGTCTTTTACCACCCCGATGCGCTGGCGGCCTATGACAGGCTGATCGCCCACGGAGTGCTTGGGGTCGAGATGGAGGCGGCGACGCTCTATACGCTGGCGGCCCGGTTCGGGGTGGAGGCGCTGGCGGTGTGCACCATGAGCGATTGTCTCGTCACGGGCGATGAGATCGACGCGGATGCGCGGCAATCCTCGCTCTCGGACATGATCGGGATCGCGCTGGAGACGGCGCTGGCCTGAGCAAGAAAAGACAAAAAAAGCGCCGGAAGCCCAAGGGCCCCGGCGCAAGGTGGTGAAGCATCTGAAGTTATTGTTTTCAGGCCGCCGCGGTAAGCCCAGCGGGCGTGTCCTGTGTTTGGGCGTCCTCGATGAGGGCGCCATGCAACGCCTTGATAGCGGCGTCGAAGTCGTCTTCGTCGACGATGACCTGCAGGTCGACCTTGCGGATCATGTCGGTGATCCCGAGCGGCTCGATGCCCTTTTCGGCGAGAATGCCGATGGCCCGGGCCAGCGTCGATGCCCCGCGCAGATCGCGACCGATCGCCGAGACCATCGCCACGCGGCGCAGCGCGATCGAGGCGGTGGGGAAGGCTTCGGCCAGATCGGCCTCGACCCGCTTGATCGCCTTCATCGAGCCCTTGAGGAAATGGGTGATGGTGTTGGCGTTCGAGGTCTTGGAAATGATCCAGACCTTGTGGCGGGTCAGCGCGTCGAGAATCTTGGAGTCGTAGCCCTTAACCCCGACCATGTCCTGGTCGTAGAATTCGAGGGCAAAGACGTCCTTGAGGCCGGTCACGATCTCGGCGCCCGGGGTGCGGGCCTCGAGGTCGGACCGGATGACGGTGCCGGGATGATCGGGCTCGAAGGCGTTCTTGACCCGAAGCGGGATGCCGGCCTGGCGCAGCGATTTGGCGGCGCGCGGGTGGATCGCTTCCATGCCCATGTTCGAGAGCTGGTCGGCCACGTCGTAATTGGTCTCGCCGATCACGCGCACCTTGTCCTGGCCCACCACGTTGGGGTCGGCCGAAGAGAGGTGGAATTCCTTGTGGATGATCGCTTCGGAGGCGCCGGTCACCACCGCGACGCGCGAGAGGGTCACTTCCGAATAGCCCCGGTCATAGGTCTTCATGAGCTGCTCGGAACACTGGGCATAGCCGGTGACGATGGCGAGCTCATGGGTGAGGTCGACGCCATCGAAGGCGCGCTCGATATGGGTGTCGAGCGGCAGCTCTCCGTCCTGGCGCCAGCCGGTGAGGTCGACGAACCGGGCGTTGACGCCGTTCTGCTTGAGCAGCAGCACGGTGTTGTAGGCCGACTGGGCTTCCCCGAGCGAGGACAGCATCTCACGCACGGTCAGAAGGTGCGCCTCGAGCTGGAAGTGCCCGAACGAGCACAGGCGCTGGAGATCGATCAGGCACGAGCGCACGCCCTCGACCCGATCGGTGATGAAATGGTTGGCCATCTCCCGGGTGGTGGAATCGGGGAAGATCTCGGCGTTCTTGTCCATCATCTTGCGGGCGACGCCGGTCAGGGCGTCGCCCCAGCTCCAGCCGCTCTCGGCGCTGGAAAAGAGGCCATAGACGCCGGGCTCGCCCGATTTCTTGTGCTCGAGCAGCGCATCGGTCATCCCGCCATAGGCGGAGACCACGAAAACGCGGCCGTAAAGCTCGTCGGGCTTGCGCGCGCCGATCAGGATGGTGTCGAGCAGCTCATGGCTGCGCGACATGGATGTGCCGCCGATCTTCTCGACTGTATGCCCGGTCGTCTCGGTCACTTTTGTGTCGGTCACTTCTGCCTCCTGCCGGCCGCGCGGGGGTTTCCCTACGCGGAGCGGCGTCATGCGATATGTCAAACTTTACGGCGGCGTGCCGGGGCTACCCGATTTCGCCGCTCTCGATCGCGATCGGGTTCTCCGGATCGCGGTTGGCAAGGAAGTCCGGGCGCGGGCGCGATGCCGCGAAGGGTTCCTCCACCCGGTTGGACCAGGCGTTATAGACAAAGAACGCGTTCGAGCGCGGGAACGGGGTGATGTTGCCGTTCGAGCCGTGCAAGGTGTTGCTCTCGAAAAGGATCACCGTACCCGCCTTGCCCGAGGCGTAGTCGATGCCGAATTTCTCGGCCATCGCCGTCAGCGCGTCGGGGCTGGGAACGCCCACTTCCTGCTTTTTGAGCGAGGATTTGTGGTTGTCTTCGGGCGTTTGTCCGGCACAGGACACGAAATGGCGGTGCGAGCCGGGCATCAGCATCAAGGGGCCGTTGAGCGCGTCGTTGTCGGTCAGAAGGATCGAGGCTGAAATCGCGCGCATCCGGGGCATGCCATCCTCGGCGTGCCAGGTCTCGAAGTCCGAATGCCAGTAGAACTCCTTGCCGGTGAAGCCGGGCTTGTAGTTGAGCCTGCTCTGATGGAGATAGAGCTGGTCATCGAGCAGGAAACGGACCTTGCCGGCCACGCGCTCGTCCCGGGACAGGCGCGAGAAGACAGCGCTTTCGTCCTCGAGCCGGAAGATTGTGCGCACGGCATCGGAATTGGGTTCTGTGACCACGTTTTCCGATTTCAGGCCCGCATCGCCCGAGCGCAGATGGGCCGATTCGGCCTTGAGGCGCTCGATCTCGGCGGTCGAGAACAGATCCTTGAGAACGAGGAATCCGTTTTCCTCGAAGCTTTCGGTCTGGGCCCGGGTCAGGGGAGCGGCTGGGCTCCACTTGCCCCAGAACACCGGGTCGGTGCGCTCGAGCCAGGATTCCTCGGTGCCTCGGGTCGGATAGTCGTCCGATCGGGTGTGAACTGCAGAGAGTGTCATAAACAATTCCCTTCTCTTTTGTTCGCGGTGGTTGATCGTCCCCTGATCGTTGCCCGGTGGTCAGGCGGTCGTGGCCAACTCCTCTGCCGGAGCGTAGGACCCGTCTTCACGGTGCACCTCGGTGCCCGTCACCGGGGGATTGAAGCAGCACGCCATCACCATTTCCTCGCGGGCGGTGAGACGGTGCCGGTCGTGCTTGTCGAGGGCGTACATCACGCCCGGGCGAATCTGGTGGACCTCGCCGGTCTCAAGATCCTCGATCTCGCCGTCACCGGAGACGCAATAGACGCTCTCGAAGTGATGCTTGTAGTGGAACTCGTGGCTGGTGCCCGCAAAGATGCGGGTGATGTGGAAGGAAAAGCCCATCCCATCACCGGCCAGCAGCAGGCGGGTGGAGTCCCAGCCATTGGAGGTGACCAGCCGTTCGCCGGTCCGTGCGTCCTCGAGATCTCTGACGATCATGTCGTTCTTCCTTTTTTCTTGTGGGTCCGGTCGGCTCGGCCGCCGCGTCGCGCTTATTCAGCGGCGACGCGCGGCGCGTGTTTGGCCATGACCGCTTCAAATGCGTCCGCGATGATGTCGAGGCCCTTGTCGAACTGGCCCATCCCGATGGTCAGGGGGCAGAGAACCTTGACGACCTCGTCCTGGCCGCCGGAGGTCTCGATGATGAGCCCGTTCTCGAAACATGTCGCGCAGACCGCGCCGGCGATCTCGCCGTCCCCGGTGTTGATGCCGCGCATCATGCCGCGCCCACGCAGGGTCATGGAATAGCGCGAGGCAATCGCCGAAAGGCGCTGTTCGAGATGGTCGCCCTTCTCTGTGACCGATTTTGCGAACTCGTCGGTGCGCCAGAACTTCTCGAGCGCCACCCTCGCGGTCACGAAGGCGTGGTTGTTGCCACGGAACGTCCCGTTGTGCTCGGCCGGCTTCCAGACGTCGTGCTCGGGCTTGATGAGCGTCAAAGCAAACGGCAGCCCCATGCCCGAAAGCGACTTGGCCTGGGTGATGATGTCGGGGTCGAGCCCGTACTCCTCGAACGAGAAGAAGGTGCCCGTGCGCCCGCACCCGGCCTGGATGTCGTCGAGAATGAAGAAGGCGCCGTGCTTTTTCGCGATCTTTTCGATCTTTTGCAGCCATTCTTTCGAAGCGGCGTTCAGACCGCCTTCGCCCTGCACGGGCTCGACGAGGATCGCGGCGGGGGCATCGATGCCACCCGAGGGATCATCGAGCATCTGGGCGAGCAGGTCCGCCGTGTCGATATCGGGACCGTGATAGCCCTCGAAGGGTGCGCGGTGCACGCCGTTGAGCGGCATGCCGCCCCCCTCGCGCTTGCCGGCATTGCCCGTGGCCGCCAGAGCGCCCAACGTCATGCCGTGAAAGCCGTTGGTGAACGCGATCACATTGGTCCGGCCGGTCACCTTGCGGGCCAGCTTGAGCGCAGCCTCGACGGCGTTGGCGCCGGTGGGGCCAGTGAACATGAGCTTGTAGTCCATGCCGCGCGGCTTGAGGATGATGTCCTCATAGGCGGCCAGGAACTGCTCCTTGGCATCGGTATACATGTCGAGCCCGTGGGTGATGCCGTCGCTGGTGATGTACTCGACCAGCGCCGCCTGCATGTCGGGGTCGTTGTGCCCGTAGTTGAGCGAGGAGCACCCGGCCAGAAAGTCGGTGTACTCGCGCCCGTCGCGCCCATAGATGGTCGCGCCGCGGGCCTTGTCGAAGGTGGTGGGGAAAGAGCGCGAATAGGAGCGCACCTGGCTTTCCACACGCTCGAAAGTGGTATGGTCGTTAATATCGGTCGTCATTGTGCATCGTCTCCTTTTCGGGACGGTAATTCCGTGCTGGGAATGGTTCGGGGAGGGCGCGGGTTCCGCGCGGCCCAACCAGAGAGAATCCGCAACTGGCCAGAGCATGTCCTGTTATGATTGCATCAGAACAGGAGCTCCAAGCTTTGAATGGTCGCGTTTCCGAACCGGAAAGTGTTTCCACTTTTCCTGGACACGCTCCGGGACGCAGATTTTCTCCGGCTTTTGTCTGGTCGCGCTCGCGACACGCGCATGCTTTACGCTGCGGTGCGGACCGGCAGCGCCTCACGCTCGAACGGGCCGATGGTCACGAGGAACTCGGTGTCGTGCTGGCCGGCAAAGTGCTCTTCGCGCACGAAATGCGGCTTGCGCGCCAGTTCCGCTTCCAGCGTCTCGGCGATCGAGCCGAATAGCGCCCAGGACGGCTTGTTGTCCTTGGTGATCGTGGACTGAACGCGCGTCACCTCGGCACAGACCGAGCGGGCCAGAACGGCGGAGATCAGCCGCTTGGCGAGCCCGCGGCCGCGGGCGGCCTCGGCCACGCACACCTGCCAGACAAAGAAGGTGTCGGGGGTTTCGGGCGGGATATAGCCCGAAAGCCAGCCCACGACCTCCCCGTCGATCTCGGCGATCGCGCAGGTGGATGCGAAATGGCTGCACTGCAGCAGATTGCAGTACATGGAATTGTCGTCCAGGCTCGTAGTGTCCTGAATGAGCTGCCAGACCCGTGCGCCATCGTCGCGACGGGGCGCGCGGATGGTGATCTTGGCCTTGGCGTTATCGGTGCGGGTACTTGTCACTGCGGTCAGTGGCATGGCTTACCTCCAGAATGCTTCGGGACGAAACTTAGCTTATACGAACTAAATGTCAACCGAGCTACGAAGGGCCGAACGCCCGTGTCCGGAGTTTGTTCCGCGAAAACAGGCGGTTCCGCGCGCCAGATTTATTTTTTGTGGCGAAAACATGTCGGTGATCCGGCCGGTCTGGGTCGAATTGCTTCTGATCTTGAAAGGATTTAGGGCCGGCGGGCCCCCGGCGGCTGTTGCCTCTTGGGTTGGCGGACGACACAGGATAAGTTCAAGATATCTCGTTCTGGCGTTGTAAGGCCATGAACCTTAAGTCTGTGTTTGTCGCGTTCGTGAGCGGGAAGGGTGCATCCACTCGTCCTTGAAACGCTGCAGCCCCTGCCACGCCGAGGACTAAAACCGTTGGAAGACCGCACCAAGACTGCCCTCTCCTCGATGCGCAAGATCCTGCGCCGCACCGAACTCAACTCCAAGGCGCTGATGCGCGAGACGGGCCTGACGCCGTCCCAGCTTGTGTTCATGCAGCTGCTCGAGGACGGGAACGAGCAGACGGCCGGCCACATCGCGGCGCGCATGGGGATCACCCAGGCGACGGCGACCGCGCTCATCCACAAGCTCGAGCGTCAGGGCATGGTGGTGCGGCGCAAGGGGGAATCGGACCGGCGTCAGGTCTGGCTCTCGCTCACCGATGCGGGGCGCGACGTGCTGGCGATTTCCCCCGATGGGGTGCATGCGCGCTTTCACGAGGCCTTCCGGGCGCTCGAGGATTGGGAACAGCTCATGCTGATCGCCGCGCTCGAGCGGGTGGCGGGCATGCTGGGCGCCGAAGACGGCGATGCGGCGGCGATCTTTGACGCCTCCGACACGCTGGCGCCGCGCGAGGCGCTGGAGCGATAGCGCGTTTCCAGGAAAAGTTTAAGACACCGTTCCGGTTGCGAAACGCTCTATATCCCCATCTCGTCCTGCTTCTTGCGCAAAGCATAGAGCTTGGTCGTGGTGTCGGGGGTCGCGTTGGCCTGGGTGAGCAACTGGCCCTTGGCGATGGGTGCGGTGACCTTGCCGCCTTCGAGAAGCCCCACGGGAATGCCGCGTGCCGCTCTTGCGTCACCCACGGTCATGGTATGGGAGCGGTAGCAGGTCTCTCCGATGGCATCGAGGGTTTCGCCCGGCGCAAGGTCGCGCTTGGCAAGCGCGCAGACTTCGGCCACGGGCGTGGGCAGGGGCACCATGTCGGGCCGGCCCGAGAGCATGATGCGGGCCGCGGTCAGAGGCACTTCGAGGCTGGTGAGGTGATAGGGGCGGAAAAACCCGTAATAGGGGCCGACCCCGATGTGGAGATCGTCCATGCGCTCGACGATGCGCGGATGGGTGGCCCTGGCCACGACGAACACCCCGGGCGCCACGCCCTTGCCTATGGTGTAATCGACGACGCCAGAGCGGTTGAGGACGCCCCCGTCCGCCTTGGGGATCAGGACCCTGGCGAGGGAATCGCGATCCGCGCTGGGCCCGTGCATGCCCGGCACGTCGGGCACGAGCCCGGTGGCGTTGGCGATGGCGGCCATCTCGACCATGGTTTTCGAGCCGTCCACGAACTCGACCAGCATGCGCGGGTTCATGTTCCGGCGCAGCGCTTCCTCGCGATAATCGTCGGGGACCGCGTCGCGGTTGAGCGGGTTGTTCTTGCCCTTGCCCGCCGAGACCACCTCGAGCCCGAGGGTGGAGACGAATTCGATCAGCTCCATGCACGAGGAGGGCTCGTCGCCCGCGCCCAGCGAATAGACGACCCCGAGCCTGTCGGCCTGGCTCTTGAGATAGGGTCCGATGGTCACGTCGGCCTCGACATTCATCATCACCAGGTGCTTGCCATGCTCCATGGCGAGCAGATCGACATCGGCGCCCACGCCGGGCTTGCCGGTGGCGTCGATGACCACGTCGACCTCATCGGCGGTGGCCATCAATGTGGTGTCCGAGGTGATGGCGATCTGGCCCGCGCGGACCGCGGCGCTCACCTGGGCGGCGGTCTGGACCTCCCGGCCCATCCCCGAGCCCGGGCCATAGGCGATATCGACCGCCGCGAGCGCGGTGGCGGGGCGGCGGGTGGCGATCACCGCGATCTCGATGCCCTCCATGAGCATCACCTGGGTTACAAGATCGGTCCCCATTTCCCCCGCTCCGATGATCCCGAGGCGCACGGGCCCGAGGGTCCGCGCGCGCTCGGCCAGGGCCCGCGCAAGTCCGGTCTTGTGGATGAGGGTCATGAAAAGGGAGGTCTCCGTCCGCTCTTGTCTTGTGGCAGGTTCGGGGCAACCCCGGGCCCATGCCGTGCGTTCCATCCGGCCGGGGGAAATCACCTTCGCCGGGCGGGTCCAAGTCTTTGATTTGTCGCGTTTCCGAACCGGAAAGGCGGGTCCGCTGGTTCCGGACACGTTCTAGTAGCGCCTTTTTCCGGTGTTGGGAAACCCCGGATGCGGGGTTCAAATCGGGGCAGGGCGGGGGCACAATGGCAGGCACATCATCAGGGAGAAATCCCAAAACGGAGAGACAATGGGCGGGGTAAGGATTTCAACGCGCGGGGCGACGGGGATCATCGGGCTGGACCGGCCCGAGGCGATCAACGCGCTCGACAAGGCCATGATCGATGCGGTCAACGCGGCGCTCGGCCAGTGGACCGACGATCCCGCGATCAAGGCGGTGCTGATCGAGGGCCATGGGGAGCGCGGGCTGTGCGCGGGCGGGGACGTGCGCGCCGTGCGGGCGCTGGTGCTCGAGGGCCGCACAGAGGAGGCGATGGCGTTCTTTGCCGCCGAATACACGATGAACGCGACCATCGCGCGCTACGCCAAGCCGGTGATCGCGCTCCAGCGGGGCATCGTGATGGGCGGGGGGATCGGCATTTCGAGCCACGCCCGGTTCCGGGTGGCGACCGCGTCGAGCCGGTTTGCCATGCCCGAGGCGCTGATCGGGTTCTTTTGTGACGTGGGGGTCAACGCCATTCTCGCCCAGACCACGCGCGAGCGGGCGCTGGCCTTCGCATTGAGCGGAATGTCGGTGGATGTCGGGGACGCCATCGCGCTGGGGCTGACCGACGCGGCGGTCAGTGAGGACGGGTTCGAGGACATGCGCGCCCGGCTGATCGACGCGGCCCAGGCGGGGGAACCCGATACCGCGATCGCCGCGATCATCCAGGCCCGCTCGATCGAACCGGGCACCGCCACGCTCTGTGCGCTTGCCGATTCGCTGAGCGCCGCGTTCGCCGAGCCCTCGGCGGCCGATGTGATCGCCCGGCTCGAGGAGCTGGCCGACGAGGGCGATCCGGGCGCTGCGGCGATGGCCGAAAAGCTCAAGGGGCTGTGCCCCTATTCGCTCGAGGTGATCCATGCAAGCCACCTTCTGGCCCGGCGCCAGCGCGACGTGGATGCGGTGCTCGAAACCGATCTCGCGCTCGCCCGGCACATGGCGCTGCGGCCCGATTTCGCCGAAGGGGTGCGGGCGCTGCTGGTGGACAAGGACAAGGCGCCCAGATGGACCCCGGCAAGCATGGAGGGCGTGGATATCCCGGCCATCGCCGCGCTCTGCGGGGGGCCGCGAAGCCGGGCGATTACGGATTCTTAAACGCTTGCTGACACTGTCCGGAGCTGAAGGGCAGGGCAGTGTCGGCAATGGACGGGACGGATCAGCACACCATAGCGCTTGCCCGGACCCTTGATGGAGGGGACGTCGGGGCCTTGCGCGCTGCGCTGGCCGAGGCGCTGGCGAGAGGCCCCGTTCGGCTCGACGCGTCGGGCACCGAGCGGGTTTCGACCAGCGGGCTGATGGTGCTTTTGAGCGCGGCGGTGAGCGCGCGGGCCATGGACCGGCCGCTCGTGATGGCCGATCCGAGCCCGGCGCTCGAGGAGGCGATCGAAACGCTGGGGCTGGCGGACCAGTTCGCGCCGATGATCCCATCCCATGCAGGAAACGCTCCAGGCCAATGAGCGATATCGACATCTTCAGGACCGTTTATTTCGAGGAATGCAGCGAGCTGCTGCAGGAGCTCGAAACCCTGCTTTCGGGGATCGCCGAGGGCGACGACCAGGCCGATGCGCTCAACGGGGTGTTCCGCGCGGTCCATTCGATCAAGGGCGGGGCGGGGGCCTTCGGGTTCGATGCGCTGGTGACCTTCACCCACAGTTTCGAGACGCTGCTCGACCATGTACGCCAGGGCGAGGTCGCGCCCGGCCCGGAGGTGGTGGCGCTGTGCCTGAGGGCCACCGATATCGTCGCGGACCTCGTTATGGCGGCCCGCGAGGGGACCGATCTGCCCGAGGGGTTCGGGGAGGCCGAGCGCGCCGCGTTCGAAGCGCTGTCGATGGCGGCGGGCTCGCCGGGCGCGGACGACGAGGGCGGGCTCGAGGATTTCGACATCGATTTCACCCCCGTGGCGGTGGATATCGGGGCCCGGCACGCCGCGCCGGAGCCCGCGCCCGAAGCGCCGAGCGGATGGTCGATCCGGTTCGTGCCCCATGCCCGGCTGCTGGCCACGGGCAGCGACCCGCTGGTGCTGATCCGGGCGCTGGGCGGGCTGGGGCGGCTGACGGTCAGCGCCGATACGACGGATTTGCCCGGGCTCGAAGCGTTCGACCCCGAGGCCTCTTATTGCCGCTGGTCGATGACGCTGAGCGAGACGAAGGCGGGCCGGGCCGAGATCGAGGAGGTGTTCTCGTTCGTCGAGGATGCCTGCGATCTCGAGATCGTCCCGGTCTTTGACGCGATCGATCCGGCGTGGTCCGAGGATGGCCCAGAGGACGCGTTTCCCGATTTCGCCGCGCTGATGGCCGAAGCCGGGCTCGCGCCTTCCCCGCCTGCCGGGCCCGAGGCCGCCGATATGGCGCCAGAGCCCGCGCCAGAGGCCCCGTCCCAAGCCGTGGTCCTGCCCGGTCCGGCGGTGGCCGGGAGCGAGGCCGGCCCGTCCGCGGGCGCGCCGGCGCGCGGGGGGCTGCAGACGATCCGGGTGGAGCTCGAAAAGGTCGACCGCGTGGTCAACATGGTGGGCGAGCTCGTGATCACCCAGTCGATGCTGGCCCAGCAGGTCGACGACACCATCAGGGACCGGTATCCCGAACTGGTGCGCGGGCTCGAAGTGCTCGCCCAGACCACGCGCGGGCTCCAGGACGCGGTGATGGCGATAAGGGCCCAGCCGGTCAAATCGGTGTTCCAGCGCATGCCCCGGCTGGTGCGCGAGCTTGCGACCAAGACCGGAAAATCGCTGCGGCTGGACATGGAGGGCGAGGGCACCGAGATCGACAAGACGGTGATCGAGCAATTGTCCGATCCCCTGACCCATATGGTGCGCAATTCGGCCGACCACGGCATCGAGACGCCCGCCGAGCGCATCGCCGCGGGCAAGCCCGAGACCGGCACGATCAGGCTTTCGGCGCAACAATCGGGCAGCACGATCCTGGTCGTGGTCGAGGACGACGGACGCGGGATCGACCGGGGCCGGGTGCTGGCGCTGGCGCGCGAGCGCGGGGTCGTGGCGCCCGACCATACCCCCACCGACGAGCAGATCGACAATCTGATCTTTGCCCCGGGGTTCTCGACCGCCGAGGCGGTTTCCGACATTTCAGGGCGCGGGGTTGGCATGGACGTAGTGCTCTCCAACATCCGCAGGATCGGCGGCTCGGTGCAGGTGCGCTCGCTGGCGGGCAGGGGCACGCGCATGACCCTGCGCCTGCCGCTGACCCTGGCGGTGCTCGACGTGATGGTGGTGAGCGTGGCCGGGCACCCCTATGTGATCGCGCTGTCCTCGATCATCGAGACACTCGAGACCGGGCGGGCGGAGTTCTCGACGCTGCCCTCGGGCGAGCGGATCCTGCGGCTGCGGGGCGATTATGTGCCGGTGGTCGATCTTTCGGCCCGGTTCGGGCTCGCGGGGGCCCAGAAGGGGCCGGGGCGGTTCGTGGTTCTGTGCGAAGCGGAGGGCGAGACACGGCTGGCGCTGGTGGTCGACGAGGTGATCGGCCAGCAGCAGGTGGTCATCAAGTCGCTCGAGGAGAATTTCGAGCATGTGGAGGCGATCGCCGGGGGCACGATCCTTGGCGACGGCAATGTGGCGCTGATTCTCGACGTGGACGGGCTGCGGCCCAATGGCCCGCGCAGAAGTGCCGCCTGAGCGCACAAGGAGCAATCGATATGGACGTGCTGGACTTTCGCGAGGACGGGGCCGAGGAAACGGCCATCGCCCCACAGGACGCGCTGCAGCTGATCGCGTTCTCGGTGGACGAGCAGACCTATGGGGTCGAGATCACCACGGTGCGCGAAATCCGCGCCTGGAACGGGGCGACGCCTCTGCCCAATACGCGCGAGTATGTGCGAGGGGTGATCAATCTGCGCGGCACCATCGTGCCGATCTTCGATCTGCGGGCCCGGTTCGGGGACGGCAGGACCGAGCCCACGCGCACCCATGTGGTGGTCGTGCTCAGCGTGGGGAGCAAATGGGTGGGGCTGCTGGTCGATGCGGTGAGCGATATCGTGACCGTGCCGCGCAGCGCCGTCCATGCCGTACCCGAAGGCAACAGCACCGACACCGAACTGCTCTGCGGCATCGTCACCCACAACGACCGCATGGTGGGGCTGATCGACCTCGAGGCGGTGACATCGACCGCTTCGGCGGCCGCCTAGAGCATAGCCTGTTCTGATTGAATCAGAACAGGAGCTCTAAGTCTTTGATTTGTCGCGTTTCCGAACCGGAAAAGTGTTTCCACTTTTCTTGGAAACGCTCTAGTGCCCCCGCGCGTTTTCCGGGGTTCTGGCCGGGCGGGGGACGGCGACGAGGATGGCGCTGAGGGCCACGTAGAGGGTCATGTGCAATTCGAACGCGATCATGGTATCGGGCAGGCCCATGATCCCATAGCCGGCGACCAGCACGAGGGCGAAGCGGAGGCGGAAGCCTTTTTGCGGGTCTTTGCCGCTGGCCAGCACCGCCGCGATCGGAGTGGCGAGGGCAACGATATAGGCCAGTGCGCCCAGGATCCCAGCACTGGCGGAGAGCTGCAGGGCATCGTTGTGCAGATGGGTGAGGGAGTGGAAGATCTCCAGATCCTCAGTGTAATGGGCGAGCGCGGCATCCATCACCGCCCGCCCGTGGCCAAAGAGCGGGGCCTCGGGAATGATCGCGAGGGCGGCGCGGTAGAGCGCGAGCCGGATCCGCACACTCTCGTCGCCGATGGCCTCGCCCGAGAGGATGGCAGCGAGGAGGCGCGGGAGCTGTTCGATCCGTTCGGCATCGACAAGGATCGCGACAAGCGTCAGTGCCGCACCGGCCCCGATCAGCGCGAGCAGGGCGATCCCGAGCCGCCGCCGGGGCACGACGAGCGCGCCGGCGATGATCGTCAGCGCGATGAGCGCAACAATGGCGGTGCGTGCGCCCGCGAGGGTCGCGGTGAGCGCGGCAAGGCCGATCCCGGCAAAGACCAGCCAGCGCCAGGATCCGCGCTGGTGGGGGTAGGAGACCACGGCGATCCCGGCGAACAGCACCGCGGTGTGGGAGAGGCGAATGGGGTCCGAGACCAGATAGCCCGCCCGCTCGGCCCCCAGCACCAGCCCGTCGACCAGCGCGATTGAGGCCGCCAGCGCCGTGCCGGCGAGCGCGGCGAGCCCCAGGGTCCGGGCGCCCTCCTCCCCCGCGAGGCGCGAAAGGGTGAGCAAAAGCGGGGCGAGGAGGATGAAGGGCAGGAAATTGACGATGCCGCCGATATCGGAGGGACTGGCCGCCGCTCCGACGCGGGCGACCGCCAGAAGTCCAAAGACCGCCCCGAACCCGAGTGTGAGCGTGCGCGCCGCCCGGTCCGGCCAGAGCGCCTTCCAGTCGACAAAGCCCATCGCCAGAAGGGCAAGCAGCAAGATGAGATAGTTGGCGAGAAACCCGAAAAGGGGGGCCAGCGGGAGCGCCATGGCAAAGATGGCAAGGCCCGTGGCGTGCGCGACGCGGGGTCTCGAGGGTGGGGTCATGGGATCCAGCCGATCGAACGGTACAGGGAGAGAAGGGCCGCGTCGGGCCGGGTGGGAATGCCTGCCGATGTGGCGCGGTCGTCCTTCCAGCGGGTGTTGATGCCCTTGAAGTGCCAGTAGAACAGGTCCTCGCGCATGGTCTTGGACCGGGGCGGGCGGTTCTCGATCCAGTGGACATGGGGCAAAACGCGCCGGTTGCGCACCCAGTCGCGGCGCGGGTCGAGCACCCATTTGCGCTGGGCGCAGCGCGCGGCGCGCGGATCGGCGGCCCGGCGGGTGAAATCGGCGTGGCGGGGGGTATCGGACGCGCCTTCGGGCTCGATCCAGACCCCGCGCATCACGACCAGACCGGCGTGGCTGGTCTCGCAGGTCTCGAAAATGGTGGTGCCGTCGGCGGGGCGGGCGGCGAGTTCGTCGATATCGAGATTGAGCAGGCCCCTGGCGCGGGCGGCAAAGCGGCGCAGCACCACGCTCATGGCCGCGTTCTGGACGAAATGGGACCAGTACGGGCGCAGGGTCACCGCCGGATCGTGGGCGCCGTAGCGGTAGGGCCAGTCCAGAACGATGCGGTGGGCAAAGCCGGGAACCGCCTCGAGCCGCTCGAGCACGCGCGCGGCGGGGTAGCGGGTCGAGCCGTTGTCGATGACGATCACCGCGTCGGCCCCGTGATGGTGCTGGTGGAAGGCCGCCCAGTCGGCGATCCAGTCCGGGTCGTTGTCCTTGTTCATGGTAAAGAGCACACGCCTGTCCTCGAGCGCTGCGGAATGGTTCTCGGCGATCGGGATTTCAAGGGACATCCCGCCAAGAGTCATGGCGATGGAGCTGGCCGAGGAGGGCACACGCGGCAGGGTGACGAGGGTGACCGAGGGGCCGGTGACCGTGTGGGCCCAAAGTCGCCGTCCGCCGGCCGCGAACCGGGCCCGGGCAAACATCGGCCCGAGATTGAGGGGCGGGGGGCAGACCATCACCACCCCGTCGCCATCGGCGTTCCGGAAGCAGTCATAGACGAGGATGCGGTCCTCGAAGGCGGCCATGAAGCTCTCGGGCCGGGGCCGGCGCGGGGCCCGCGGGATGCGGGCGGGCAAGGGCGCGGGGATATCCAGGGCGCCAGCGGGGATCAGGAGATTGGCCATCATGGAGCCCGGATCAGGATGCGTGCGCCCGTCAGCACCACACCGGGCTCCCGCGGTCAAGCCCGCACGCCCCCGTCCGGGCCGGTTAGCGAACCGATAAGGTTTGGCGCGCTATGGTCCGGCCCTGATGCCGGCCCGCTGGGGCCGGGCGCTGCGGCCCCGCACGAGGCCGGATGGCCGGGGAGAGCGTCTGCCTTGCGTGGCAAGCCCGATCACCAACGAACCTTGCGCGGGACGGTGGCCGCACCGCCCATCGACCTGGCGTCGGGCACGGTCCGGCAGGTCGTCCAGGGCGAGTGCCTCGTCACTGCCGATCCCGAGCTGACCTATTCCACGGTCCTGGGCTCGTGCGTTGCCGCCTGCGTGCGGGACGTGGACGCACGGGTGGGGGGCGTGAACCATTTTCTTCTGGCCGGACCGGGCCGGATGCGCGCCGATGGGCCCGCTTCGGCGCGCTATGGGGACGTGGCCATGGCCGAGCTTATTGCCATGGTCCTCGCGCAGGGGACGGGGCGGCGCGCGGCGCTCGAGATCAAGCTCTTCGGCGGGGGCAGCGTCCACGAGGCGCTGGCCGATATCGGGGCCCAGAACATCGCCTGTGCCCGGCAGTTCCTTTTCCGCGAGGGGTTCGCCATCGCGGGCGAGGATCTGGGCGGGGCTGTGGCCCGGCGCATTCTCTATCATCCGGCGAGCGGGCGGGTCTTCGTGCGGCGGTTGCGGGCCGATGCCAGCGACAGGCTGGCGCATCGGGAAATAGCCGAGGCGGGGCGCGTGCGGGCGGATGACGGGCATGGGACGGGGACCATGGGGACGAGAGGGACACGATGAAGACGGGCGAGATGGCGCTGAGCGATGCGGACTTTGCCCGGGTGCGCGCGCGGCTGCGCGCGGCAGCGGGGATATCGCTCTCGGACGCCAAGCGCACGCTGGTCATCTCCCGGCTCTCGGGCCGGATCCGGCGGCTGGGGCTGTCCGGGTTCGCGGCCTATCTCGATTATCTCGACGGGCCGGGCGGGGCCGGGGAGGCCCAAATCTTCGTCAATGCGCTCACCACCAATCTCACCCGTTTCTTCCGGGAGGATCATCACTTCGACCATCTGGTGGCGACGGTGAAGGCCCTGGCGGCGCGCCCCGCGCGGCGCGGCAGGGGCGGGCGTCCGCTCCTGCGCATCTGGTCGGCGGGCTGCTCGACCGGGCAGGAGCCCTATACGATCGCGCTGAGCCTTCTCGATGGGGTGCCTTCGCTGGCCGACTGGGATTTCAGGATACTGGCCACGGACGTGGACACCGACGTGCTGGAGAAGGCCGGGCGCGGGATCTATCCCGAGAGCGAGCTCGACGGGCTTTCGCCCGCGCGCCGGGCGCTGTTTGACGCCCGGGGCGACGGGACGATCGCGATCCCCCCCGCGGCACGGGAGATCGTGGTGTTCCGGCAGCTCAACCTGATGGAGCCCTGGCCGTTCGCCGGGCCGTTCGACGCGATCTTTTGCCGGAACGTGGCGATCTATTTCGACAAGTCCACCCAGACCGGGCTCTTTGCGCGCATGGGCGCAAAGCTGACCGATGACGGGCATCTTTATATCGGGCACTCCGAGACGCTCCATGGGGTGGCGCGCGCGTTCAGGCTGGTGGGCAAGACGACCTATCAGCGCAACGGGCACGCGGGCGCGCGGAGCGCGGCATGATCAAGGTGGTCGTGGTCGACGATTCGGCGCTGATGCGGCGGGTGCTCACCACGCTGATCGAAGAGGACGGGGATATCGCGGTGGTGGGCGTGGCGCGCGATCCGCTCGAAGCGCGCGAAACCATCAAGGCGCACGATCCGGACGTCGTGACCCTCGACATCGAAATGCCCAACATGAACGGGCTCGAGTTTCTCGAAAAGATCATGCGGCTGCGGCCCATGCCGGTGGTGATGGTCTCCTCGCTGACCACGCGCAGCGCGCGGGAAACCATGGTGGCGCTCGAGCTCGGAGCGGTCGATTTCATCGCCAAGCCGGCGGGCGCGGGCCCCGGGGACCGGGAGGCGATGGGCCAGACCCTGCGCCAGAAAATCAGGGATGGCGCGCGCACCGATGTTTCCAGCCGCGCCCTCGCCCGCACACGGGCCCAGCCCCGCGCGCCCCTGAACCTCAAGGCACCGTGCCCGCCGGGGACGCTGATTGCGCTCGGGGCCTCGACGGGGGGCGTCGATGCCATCCGGCGGGTGCTCGAGGGCCTGCCCGCCGACAGCCCGCCGGTGGTGATCGCCCAGCACATGCCGGCAGGGTTCACGACCCGGTTCGCCGCGCGGCTCGACGAGCTGGTGGAGCTGACGGTCCACGAGGCGGAGGATCGCATGGCGCTTTTGCCGGGCCATGCCTATGTGGCGCCGGGCGACCGGCATCTTCTGGTCGAGCGCAGCTCGGGCGCGCTCAAATGCCGGGTGGCGGGGGGCGAGCTGCGCTCTGGTCACCGGCCGAGCGTCGATATCCTCTTTGCCTCGGTGGCAGAGGTCGTGGGAGCACTGGCGGCGGGCGCGATCCTGACGGGCATGGGCCGGGACGGGGCCGAGGGGCTGGGGCGCATGCGCGCGGCGGGGGCCTATACAGTGGGCCAGGCCCAAGGGTCGGCGCTGATCTACGGCATGCCCCGGGCGGCGGCGGAAATCGGTGCGGTGGCGATCGAAGCCCCGATCGAGGAGATCGCCGGGCTGCTGATTTCCGGGCTCCTGGGCAGGCGGGAGGCGGGCGGTCACGGAGACCGCCAGGCCGCGCGCATGGCGGCCGGTCAGGGCGCCCGCAGGGGCGAGGGTTGATGGATTGGTAACGCTTGCCCGATAGTCTTTGAGGGCTTTCCCGCCCGGTGTGGCGGGGTCTTTCTGTTGGGGAGTGCCCATGCCCAAGGCCAGCGCCGTCAGCGTCATGATCGTGGATGACCAGCAGTCCATGCGGGGAATCTGCAAGTACATTCTGGGCCAGCTCGGGTTCAAGGACATCATCGAGGCCAAGTCCGGGCGCGACGCGCTCACCAAGCTCGAAAAAACCAGTGTGGACCTGATCATATCGGACTGGAACATGGACGATGTGGACGGGCTGACCCTCCTCAAGGTCGTGCGCAGGCATCCGCGCACCAAGGACACCCCCTTCATCATGGCGACCGGCCGGTCCGACAAGGAACAGGTCAAGGAAGCCATCGAGTGCGGGGTCAACAATTACATCATCAAGCCGTTCGACGCGGGCACCATGCGGCGGCGCATCGAGGCGGTGATCGGCGCGCTCTCCTGAGGGAACGACGCCGAACGGGAGGGCGCCAAAAATGAAGCGGATCGGGCTGGTCGCCCATGACGACATGAAGGACGCCATGGTTGCGTTCGCGACGGCGCACAGGGACCGGCTGGCTGCGTTCGCGCTGGTGGGGACCGGGACGACCGGCGCGCGGGTCGCCCAGGGTACGGGGCTCGAGATCACCTGCCTCAAGAGCGGGCCGCTGGGCGGGGACGCGCAGCTGGGCTCGATGATCTGCGAGGGGCAACTGGACGCACTGATCTTTCTGATCGACCCGATGTCGGCCATGCCCCATGATGTGGACATCAAGGCGCTGGTGCGTCTGGCCACGCTCTATGACATTCCGCTGGCGTGCAACAAGGCCACGGCCGAAGCGGTTCTCGCGGCGCTTTGAGCGCACAAATTGTTGACCATGCGCGGCGCATGTGAACAGATGCCGCAAAATTGGGCATGGGCGCCCACACGGCATTATCTGACCAAGGGGTTTGGGGAACGGTGTCTTTCGACGCGGTTATCGAAGTCCGCAACGTTTCAAAACGTTTCGGCGGGCTGTCGGCGGTATCGAACTGCTCGCTGGAAGTCGCGCGCGGTTCGATCACGGGGCTGATCGGTCCGAACGGGGCCGGCAAGTCCACGCTTTTCAACATGGTTGCGGGCAATTTCCCGCCCAGCGAGGGCACGATCGTCTTCGACGGGCAGGATATCACCGGGCTCAAGCCGCACCAATTGTTCGGCCGCGGCCTTTTGCGCACCTTCCAGATCGCGCACGAATTTTCCAACATGACCGCGCTCGAGAACCTGATGATGGTCCCGCCCGACCAGCCGGGCGAAAGTCTCGCCCAGATCTGGTTCAAGCCCGGCGTGGTGGCGGCGCGCGAAGCCGAGGTGCGCCAGAAAGCGCTCGACGTGATCGACTTCCTCAAGCTCGGCCACGTCAAGAACGAGCTGGCGGGCAATCTCTCGGGCGGGCAGAAAAAGCTCCTCGAGCTGGGGCGCACCATGATGGTGGATGCCAAGGCGGTGCTGCTCGACGAGGTGGCCGCGGGCGTCAACCGCACGCTTCTCAACGATCTGGCGGGCAATATCGAGCGGATGAACACCGAATTGGGCTACACCTTCTTTGTCATCGAGCACGACATGGACCTGATCGCCCGGCTGTGCGACCCGGTGATCGTGATGGCCCAGGGCGAGGTGATCGCCAAGGGCCGCATGGAAGAGCTGCGCAACAATCCCGAGATCGTCGAGGCCTATTTCGGCGCGGCGGTGGAGGTGACCCCATGAGCCTTGTGGAGCTGCGCGACGTGACCGCCGGCTATGGCGGCGCGCCGATCCTCAAGGGGGTCAACATCGCCATCGAAGCCAGCGATATCGGGGTGATCGTGGGGCCGAACGGGGCCGGCAAGTCCACGACGCTCAAGGCGATCTTCGGGCTCCTGAAAGTCCAGGAGGGGCACGTCACCTTCCGGGGCCGGGACATCACCAATGCCGAGGCGGACCGGCTGGTGCCCATGGGGCTGAGCTTCGTGCCCCAGGAGCACAACGTCTTCACCTCGATGACCGTGCACGAAAATCTCGAGATGGGCGGGTTCACCCGCTCCGACGACATCACCGGCACGCTCGATGAGGTCTACGGGATGTTCCCCGATCTTGCCGCCAAGCGGCGCCAGAAGGCGGGCGAGCTTTCGGGCGGCCAGCGCCAGATGGTGGCCATGGGCCGGGCGCTGATGAGCAAGCCATCGCTCCTGATGCTCGACGAGCCCTCCGCAGGGCTTTCCCCGCGCTACATGATGGAGATATTCGAGCAGGTGGCGCGGATCAACAAGACCGGGGTGGGCATCCTCATGGTCGAACAGAACGCCCGCCAGGCCCTGGCCTTTGCGACCAAGGGCTTCGTGCTCGCGAGCGGGCAGAACAGATTCACCGGCACGGGGCAGGAGCTTCTCGACGACCCCGACGTCGCAAAGAGCTTTCTTGGGGGCTGATCGCGCCGATGAACGATTTCATCTTCTTTTTCAATCAGGTCGTGGTCAACGGCATCTCGCTGGGCTCGGTCTACGCGCTGGGCGCGGTGGGCGTGACGCTGATCTTCGGCATCCTGCGGTTCGCCCATTTCGCCCATGGCGACATGATGACGATGGGCGCCTATATCGCCTTCGTGCTGGCCAGCCTCGTGGCGGGACTGGGGCTGACCCTGCCCCTGCCCACCGGCTTTGTGGTGCTGCCCTTCGCGATGGTGATCGCCACGCTGATCGCGCTGGGGATCGACAAGGGGTTCTATGCGCCGCTCAGGGCGCGCGGGGCGCGTCCGGTGACGCTGCTGATCGCCTCGATCGGTGTCACGATGATGATCCAGGGGCTCGTACGCCTGTTTGGCGGGGTGCAGACGCGCTCGTTTTTCGAGACCGAGCCCAAGGGGCTGATCCGGATCGAGCTGCCCTTCGAAGGGGTGACCCGGCCGATCTCGTTCACCGAGCCGCAATTGCTGCTGGTGATCGTCACCGCGATCGCGGTCTTTGCGCTGCATTTCTTCCTCACCCGCTCGCGGCTGGGCAAGGCGATGCGGGCGATGGCCGACAATGCCGATCTGGCGAAGGTTTCAGGCATCAATACTGCGCTGGTCATCCGGGTGACCTGGATCATCGCGGGCTCGCTGGCCTGCCTTGCGGGCACCATGCTGGCGCTCGACGTCTCGCTGCAGCCCGCGCTGGCTTTCAACATCGTGCTGCCGATCTTTGCGGCGGCGATCGTCGGGGGGCTGGGCCAGTCCTACGGCGCGATCGCGGGCGGGTTCCTCCTGGGCTTTGCCGAAACGCTGGCGGTGTTCAACTGGGCGGTGCTGCTGCGCCCGTTCCGTGACAGTTTCCCCGACTGGTTCGAGATCCCGGCCAATCTTGCGCTGGTGCAGTCCGAATACAAGCTCACCGTGGCCTTCGTTATCCTCGTGGTCGTGCTGCTCGTGCGCCCGACCGGCATCTTCAAGGGGGCATCCTCATGACCCTGCGCTATGTCGTTCTGTTCGGAGCGCTGTTCGCCCTGATCGTGGGGGTGGGCGTTCTGATGGGGCTGCCCTTCACCCTGCGGCTGTTGGTCGAGGCCTTCGCCTTCGCGCTGATCGCGATGGGCCTCAACATCCAGTGGGGCTTTGGCGGGCTGTTCAATTTCGGCGTTCTGGGCATGCTCATGGTGGGCGGGTTCGCCGTCACCTTCATGTCCTATCCGATAAACGAGGCCTTCTGGATCTCGGACGGGCCGATCATGCTGGGCCAGACGCTTATTGCCGCCGCCATCGGGGCGGTACTGATCGTGCTCGCGCACAAGGCGCACAGGGTCGGGGTCACCGGCAAGCTGCGCGCCGCGGGGATCGTGCTCGCCTGGTTCGTTGCCTACATCATCTTCCGCAGCCAGATGGATCCGGCCGCCTCCTATATCCTGTCGGAAGCCGGCTGGGTCGGCGGGCTGGGCCTGCCGGTGATCCTGGGCTGGGCGCTGGGCGGGGCGCTGGCGGCGTTCATCGCGTTCTTTGTGGGCAAGATCTCGCTGGGGCTGCGCACCGACTATCTCGCCATCGCCACGATCGGGATCGCCGAGATCGTCCGTGCCACCATCCGCAACACCGAATGGCTGACCCGCGGCACGCTGACGGTTTCGCCCATTCCCTGGCCGGTGCCCACCCCCCAGGCTTGGCAGCTCTGGGGCGCAACCACTTCCGACAGCTTCATTTATGCGCGCGCGGGGTATCTGGCGCTGGTGGTGGCGCTCGTGATCGTGGCGCTGTTTTTGATCCACCGGGCGTATCTGAGCCCCTGGGGCCGCATGATGCGTGCGATCCGCGACAATCACATCGCGGCGGGCTCGATGGGCAAGGACGTCAAGGCGCGCCAGCTCGAGATTTTCGTCTTCGGTTCGGTGCTCATGGGCATCGGCGGGGCGATCCTGGTCTCGTTCGGCTCGATCTACGATCCTTCGAGCTACCAGCCGATCAACCATACCTTCATCGTGTGGGTGATGCTGATCGTGGGCGGTGCAGGCAACAATTTCGGCGCGCTGTTCGGTGGGCTGTTCATCTACATGGTGTGGCTGTTGTCCGAGCCGCTGGCCCAGGCACTGTTTGCCACCGTGAGCAACTGGTCGGTCTCGATGGGCTGGCACGCGATCCCCGACATCAATGCGCGCTCGGTGCAGATGCGGGTGTTCGTTCTGGGCCTGATCATCACCCTGGCGCTGCGCTATGCGCCCCGGGGCCTGCTGCCCGAGTTCATCCGCCGCGACCAGTAACGCGGCGGGCAGAGCCCGGCGGAGCGGCTGACCGTGTCGGGCCCCGCCTGGGTGGGGTTCTGAACATCCGACCAGTGCAGACAACGGAAAAGGCCCGGGATCGCTCCCGGGCCTTTTCCGTTGGGCAAGGACTTGCGCCGGAGCGGCTGGCTCCGGCGCGTAGTCGTCCTTATTCGATGACGCCGACTTCGACGAACTCGCCGCTCTCGACGGTCATCTCGACGATGACGCCGTCAACGTCGCCATTGTCATCGAAGTCCAGTTCGCCGCCAGCGCCGACATAGTTGATGTCTTCGCCTGCCGCGATGAGCTCGACGGCCTTTTCCCACTCGCCGGGCATGATGGTTTCGCCCGGAGCGGAGGCCACTTCACGCAGGGCCGCGGAGACGCCCTCGCGATCGGCCGAGCCGTTCTTTTCGATGGCGAGCGCCAGAAGGAACGCCGCGTCATAGGCCTGGGGGGCGTACACCGATGCACCGTCGATGCCGGCTTCCTCGGCAAGGCTCATGAAGACATCGGCCGAATCGCCGTCAAAGGCGCCGGCGCGGGTCGCGATCATGCCCTCGACCATGGAGGCGTCGATACCGGTAAACAGGTCCGATCCGACCATGCCGTCGCCGCCCACGAAATCGGTGAAGTTGCCTGCCTCGATGGCCTGACGCAGGATGGTCTGGCCCGAGCCGTTGGCGTAGCCGAGGATGGCGAGGGTCTGGGCGCCCGACGAGGCGAGCGAGCCAAGCTCGGCGCGGTAATCGGACCGGCCATCCTCATGGGCGAGATTGGCCGCCACGATGCCGCCACCGGCCTCGAACTCGGCGGCCAGGGTGTTGGCAAAGCCCGAACCATAGTCGTTGTTGACATAGGTGATGGCCAGTTCCTCGATGCCCTTGGAGAGCAGCAGGCTGGCCAGCTGGGCGCCCTGGAAGGCGTCGGACGGGGTGGTGCGGAAGACGAGATCGTTGTCGTCGAGCTCGGATACCGACGGCGCGCTGGTCGCTGGCGAGACCATCACGGTGTTGCCGGCGATCGCCGCGGTGTTGGCGCCACCCACGGTGGCCGGGGTGCAAAGCCCGCCGACGATGGCGGTGACGTTCTCGGTGTTGACCAGACGGTCGGCAGCCGAGCCGCCCATGGTCGCATCGCAACCGGAATCGGCGACAACGCCGGCGAGGGTCTGGCCGTCGAGGATGCCGCCCTGATCGTTGACGTGGGTGATGGCAAGCTCGGCGCCGTCAAGGATCGCCGGAGCAAGGCTTTCGATCGCCCCGGTCAGGTCCATGAGCAGGCCGAGCTTGACTTCCTGTGCGACTGCGGGTGCGGCGGCGCCCAGAGCGCTCGCGGCAACGGCCAGGGACAGAACTTTATTCATATGATGCATGATTTCCCTCAGTGTTCGGGGATGGGTGGGAGGACTGCGCCGCATGCATGCGGTCTTGGGCCCGGCCCCTCCATCGGAACGAAGCCCACTCGCTGGACTTCACCAAGGCGCAACATGGCACATTTTCAAAACGGGAGTCATCCGTTTTCGGGTGAAGGATTTGTTGCGTTTCGCCAGTTGCTTAACCCGGGCGGTTTTGTCAATTTGCTGGCGATGACATCGCCCCGCGCCCCACGAGCTCTGATCGGTTCCCTTCTCCTGCTTGTGGCGGGCGGGTTTGGTGCGCCCGGTGCGGCATTCGCCCAGGTGCAGATCCTCGAGCCCGGCGGGCTCGACATAGGTCCGGTGGTCGAGAGCCCCTGCGGGCGGGACGATTTTTCGATCGCGTCGATGGCCTGGCCGTCCGCGGCAATCCTTGCGGAAATCCACGCCCAGATTCTGACCGACGCCTTCGGGTGCACGGTGAGCGTGGTGCAGGGAGAGCCGTCTGCCGCGCTCTCGTCGATCACAACTACCGGCCAACCGGCGCTTGTGCCCGAGATCTGGGCGTCGCGGATCGCGGAAATCTGGAACGGGGCGATCCGTGCCGAAGCGGTGCGGGCGGCCGGGGACGCGTTCGGGGAGGGTGCGCTCGAAGCCTGGTTCGTGCCCGATTATGTGAGCGCCGACGTGCCCGAGCTGGTTTCGGTCGCAGCGCTGGCCGCCGACCCCGGGGCGCTGGCCCGGAGCGCGATGCCCGGGCTCGTCCCGGTCGAGGAGGCCGAGGGCGCGCCCGAGGGCGGCGAGACTGAGACTGAGGCCGAAGCGGTGGAGGGGGAGGCGTCTGGACGGCCCTTCTTTATTTCGTGCCCGGCGGACTGGGCCTGTTCGGTGATCAACAGGGGGATGCTCGAAGCGTACGGGCTGGCCGAGCGCTTCGAGGTGATGGTGCCCGAGGACCGGTTTGCGCTCGACCGGATGATCTCCGACGCGGTGTCGCGGCGCGAGCCTTTCGTCACCTATTACTGGCAGCCCAACGCGCTGATCGACCGGCTGGGCCTCGTGCCGCTGGACATGGGCGCGTTCGACGGGGCGGCGGCCCAGTGCATCGCCATCGCCGATTGCGTGGCGTTCGGCCCCTCGGCCTTTGCCAAGGACGATGTGTTCGTGGCCGCGCCCCAATGGGTGTTCGCCGAGGCGCCCGAAGTCGCGGGATATCTCTCGCGGGCGCAGATGCCGCTTGCCGAGATGAACGCGCTTCTGGCCTGGCAGGTGGAAAACGAGGCCTCGGCCCGGGAGACCGCGGCCCGGTTCATCGCCACGCGCGAGACGCTGTGGCGGGACTGGATCGGGCTCGCGGCGCAATAGGGACGCAAGCCGCCGATGCGCCAAGGCGAGTTGCGCAAGCTCGCGGCCCCCGCGTATAAGTCGGGCAACGCAACGTCAAACCGACCGGAGACCAGACGATGGTGGAGACCAAGACGATCAACCCGCATGTGAGCGTGGCCGGGCAGATCCACCCCGCGGACGTGGCGGCGCTCAAGGCCGAGGGATTCGTCGCCATCGTCAACAACCGCCCCGAGGGGGAGGCCCCCGACCAGCCGGCGGGCGCCGAGATCGCGGCGGCGGCGCGCGAAGCGGGGCTGGCGTACTACGAAATTCCCATGGGACGCGAAGGGGTGAGCCCGGAGATGATCGCCGCGACCCGGGAGGCGCTCGACGCCCATGAGGGCAAGGTGCTGTGCTTTTGCCGCTCGGGCACCCGTTCGACCACGCTCTGGGCGCTGAGCCGGGCGGGCCGGGACGATGCGGACACCATCATTTCGGCCGCCGCGCGGGCCGGCTATGACATGGGCCATCTCTCGGCCCATCTCGACACGCCCGTGGACTGACGTCCGCGGTACGGCACGCTGCCCCGGCGGGGTCGCCGGGCGCGCATAGATTTCCCATAGATTCCGGCCGGCAGGCCGCCAGCCTCGGCGCCCCGGCTCCCAACCGATGGATGGGTCCATGACGATCAAGAAAATCCTCGTTGCCAACCGCTCGGAAATCGCGATCCGCGTGTTTCGCGCCGCAAACGAGCTGGGGCTCAAGACCGTCGCCGTCTATGCCGAGGAAGACAAGCTCGCGCTGCACCGGTTCAAGGCGGACGAGGCCTATCTGATCGGCAAGGGGCTGGGGCCGGTCGAGGCGTATCTGCAGATCGAGGAATATATCCGCGTGGCGCGCCTTTCGGGGGCCGATGCCATCCATCCGGGCTATGGGCTCTTGTCCGAGAGCCCGGAATTTGCCGATGCCTGCGAGGCGGCGGGGATCGTCTTTATCGGGCCCAGGGCGCAGACCATGCGCGATCTGGGCAACAAGGTCGCCGCGCGCAACATGGCGATCGCCGCCGGGGTGCCGGTGGTTCCTGCCACCGAGCCCCTGCCCGACGATCTCGACCAGGTCGAGAAGATGGCCGAGGAGATCGGCTATCCGCTGATGCTCAAGGCGAGCTGGGGCGGGGGCGGGCGCGGCATGCGCCGGATCACCGATCCCAAGCAGCTCCGCTCGGAGGTCTCGGAAGGCAAGCGCGAGGCCAAGGCCGCGTTCGGCAAGGACGAGATGTATCTCGAAAAGCTGGTGGAAAAGGCGCGGCACGTGGAAGTCCAGCTTCTGGGCGACGACCATGGCAATCTCGTGCATCTGTTCGAGCGCGACTGTTCGGTCCAGCGCCGCAACCAGAAGGTGGTCGAGCGGGCGCCCGCTCCCTATCTGGGCGAGGAAGTGCGCAAGGCGCTGACAGATGCGGCGCTCAAGCTGGGCAATGAAGCCAGTTACCGCTGCGCGGGCACCGTCGAGTTCCTGATGGACGCGGACACCGACGCCTTTTACTTCATCGAGGTCAATCCGCGCATCCAGGTCGAGCACACGGTCACCGAGGAGGTGACGGGCATCGACATCGTCAAGGCCCAGATCCGGGTGATGGACGGGGCGGTGATCGGGACGCCCGAATCGGGGATTCCTGCGCAAAAGGACATCGTCCTGCATGGTCATGCGCTCCAGTGCCGGGTGACGACCGAGGATCCCGAAGAGAATTTCATCCCCGATTACGGCCGGATCACCGCCTATCGCGGGGCGACGGGGTTCGGGGTCCGGCTCGATGGGGGCACCGCCTATTCGGGCGCGGTGATCACCCGCTACTACGATCCGCTGCTGGAAAAAGTGACCTGCTGGGCGCCAACGCCCCAGGAGGCGATCGCGCGCATGGACCGTGCGCTGCGCGAGTTCCGCATCCGCGGGGTTTCGACCAATCTGGCCTTCCTCGAGAACATCATCTCCCACCCCTCGTTCCGGGACAATTCCTACACCACCCGGTTCATCGACACGACGCCCGAGCTTTTCGACATGCCCAAGCGGCAGGACCGGGCGACCAAGCTTCTGACCTATATCGCGGACGTGACGGTGAACGGGCATCCGGAAGTGCGCGACCGTCCGCGCCCGCCCGAGGGGGCAGCATCGCCCGTGGTGCCCGATTATCCGCCGCTTCCGGTGGTCGAGGGCAGCCGGCAGGTTCTCGAGCGGGATGGACCCAAGGGGCTGGCCGATTGGATGAAGGGCCAGAGCCGGGTGCTCTTTACCGACACCACCATGCGCGACGGGCACCAGAGCCTTCTGGCGACCCGGATGCGCACCCATGACATCGCGGGGATCGCCAAGGCCTATTCGCGCGGGCTGCCCGAGCTCTTTTCGCTCGAATGCTGGGGCGGGGCGACCTTTGACGTCTCGATGCGGTTTTTGAACGAGGATCCCTGGGAGCGGCTGTGGAAGGTGCGCGAGGAGGCGCCCAACATCCTCACCCAGATGCTGCTGCGCGGCGCCAACGGGGTGGGCTACACCAACTACCCGGACAATGTGGTCGCCTATTTCGTCGAGAAGGCCGCCCAGGGCGGGGTGGATATCTTCCGGGTGTTCGACTGCCTCAATTGGGTGGAGAACATGCGGGTGGCCATGGACGCGGTGAATGGAGCGGGCAAGGTCTGCGAGGGCACGGTCTGCTACACCGGGGACATGCTCGATCCGGACAGGGCCAAGTACGACCTCAAATATTATGTGGGGCTGGCCAAGGAGCTCGAGGCGGCAGGCGCCCATGTGCTGGGCGTCAAGGACATGGCGGGGCTGATGAAGCCCGCCGCGGCCCGGGCGCTGTTCAAGGCGCTCAAGGAGGAAGTCGGCCTGCCGATCCACTTCCATACCCACGATACCTCGGGCGCGGCGGCGGCAACGGTGCTGGCGGCCTGCGATGCGGGCGTCGATGCGGTCGATGCGGCCATGGATTCGTTCTCGGGCACGACCAGCCAGCCGACGCTGGGTTCGCTGGTGGCCGCGCTTGCGGGCACCGAGCGCGACAGCGGGCTCGATCCCAAGGTGATCCGCGAGATCTCGTTTTACTGGGAAGCGGTCAGGACGCAGTACCGGGCGTTCGAATCCGACCTCAAGGGCGGGGCTTCGGAAGTCTATCTGCACGAGATGCCCGGCGGGCAGTTCACCAATCTCAAGGAGCAGGCGCGCTCGATGGGGCTCGAGCGGCGCTGGCACGAAGTCGCCCAGACCTATGCGGACGTCAACCAGATGTTCGGGGACATCGTGAAGGTAACCCCCTCGTCCAAGGTGGTGGGCGACATGGCGCTGGCCATGGTCTCGTCCGGGCTCACCCGCGCGGACGTCGAGAATCCCGACAAGGACGTCTCGTTTCCCGATTCGGTGATCGGGTTCTTTGCCGGCGATCTGGGCCAGCCCCCGGGGGGCTTTCCCGAGGCGCTGCAGAAAAAGGTGCTCAAGGGGCGCACGCCGCTCTCGGAACGTCCGGGCAAGGGGCTGGCTCCGGCCGATCTCGATGCCGAGCGCAAGGCGGCCGAAGAGGCGGTGGAGGCCGAAGTCGACGACTATCGGCTGGCGTCCTATCTCATGTATCCGAAGGTCTTCGTCGAGTTCATGAAGGCCCAGGCGCTCTACGGGCCCACCGAAGTGCTGCCGACCCCGGTCTATTTTTACGGGCTCGACGCGAGCGAAGAAGCGCTGGTCGAGCTCGAGAAGGGCAAGACGCTGGTCGTCCAGCTTCTGGGGCGGTCCGAGACCAATGAAAAGGGCATGGTGCGGGTGTTTTTCGAGCTCAACGGCCAGCCCCGGGCGGTTGTGGTGCCCGACCGGCTCAAGGCCGGCGACGTGGTGGCCCGTCCCAAGGCCGTCTCGGGCGACCCCAAGCAGGTGGGCGCGCCCATGCCGGGCGTCGTCTCCTCGGTCACCGTTTCGGCCGGCCAGAGCGTTTCGGCCGGGGACGTGCTTTTGACCATCGAGGCGATGAAGATGGAGACCGCGCTGCACGCGGAAGCGGACGGGGAGATCGCCGAAGTGCTGGTCAAGCCGGGCGACCAGATCGACGCCAAGGATCTGCTGGTCAGGATCGGCTGATCGCTTAACTTATCATTGAGGTTAATTGCAGGCCCCACGGGGCCTGCTTATCGGTATTCATACTTAGAAAGCATCTCCCCGTTCACATTGGAGCGAACGATAATCGGGAGACAGCTTTCGTGAATTCCCTGTCCATCTACACAGCGGTCGCGCGGTTCGGGAAGCTGAACTATCGCGCCAAGATCATGATCATGGCGTTCCTTGGAACCCATATTCCTCTTCTGGGCATCATCGCCTGGTCGGTGTTCAACCTCACCGCCGATCCGGCGCTGATCTGGGGGACGCTGCTCGTCGCGCTTGTCGCGACGCTGGCGGGGACCGGGGTGACGCTGTTCATCCTCAACGCGCTGCTCCAGCCGGTGCTCATCACCTCCAAAGCGCTGCGCACCTACAGCACCAGCCGCCAGATCCTCGATCTGCCGCGCGGATTCACCGACGAGGCGGGCACGCTGATGGCCGATGCGGCCGAAACGCTCACCCGGCTCGAGACCACGCTGGTCGAACTCGAAACCCTCGACAAGGTGACCGGCCTGGCCAATCGCGCGAGTCTCGCCACCGAAATCGACGCGCGGATGGCCCGGGGCGAGCCGGTCTCGCTCGTGGTCTTCCGGCTGGCGATGCTCGAGCGGATCACGGCGAGCTTTGATCAGGGGCGGGCCGATCTCGTCATGCGGGTCCTGGCTTCCCGGCTCGGGGGACTGGCGCCGGCCGGCGCCCCGATCGGGCGCATCGACGACCAGAGCCTTGCCATGGTCCTCTCCGATCCCGACGCCGCCGGTGTCTCGCATCTGGCAAAGACGGTCCTGAGCGGGCTGGGCGCGCGCGTGGTGGACGGGGCGTTCGAATCCGCGCCGACCTTCAGCGTCGGGATCGCGACCTCGACAGAGGATGCCGAGCGGGCCGAGGTGCTGGTCGACCGGGCCATTGCCGCGGCGGTCGACACCAGCGCGGTGAACGGGGTCAGCATCTTTACCGCCCAGTCCCGGGAGCGTATGCGCGAACGCTATGTGCTCGAGCAGGAGTTGCGCTCCGCGCTCGTGGGCAACCAGTTCTCGCTGCACTACCAGCCGGTGGTCGATCTGGGCCGGGGCAAGGTGACAGGGGCCGAAGCGCTGCTGCGCTGGACCCATCCCGAGATGGGCATGATCCCGCCCGCCAAGTTCATCCCCATCGCCGAGCGCACCGGGCTGATCGACGAGATCGGGCTTTGGGTCCTGCGCGAAGCCTGTGGACAGGTGGGGCGCTGGAAGGACGAGGGCAATGATCCGCTCAGGATCGCGGTCAATCTCTCGGCCAGCCAGTTCCTCGACCCCCGCATCGAGACAATCGTGCGCGAAGCGATGGATGCGGCGCGGATCGAGCCGGGGCTGATCGAGATCGAGTTGACCGAAACCGCCGCGATGGCCGATGCGGACTATACGCGCCGCACCTTCTCCCGGCTCAAGGACATGGGCATCAGCGTGGCGATCGACGATTTCGGCACCGGATACGCTTCAATGAGCTATCTGCGCAAGCTGCCTTTCGACAAGCTCAAGATCGACCGGGAATTCGTGACCCATGTGGACACCGACACCGATTCCCAGGCGATCTGCGAGGCGGTGATCGCGCTGTCCAAGGGTCTGGGGCTCAAAATCCTGGCCGAAGGCACCGAGCGGCGCGAGGAGGTCGATTTCCTCACCTCCCGGGGCTGCTCTCTGTTCCAGGGCTATTATTTCTCAAAGCCCGTACCGGCCAGCGCGCTGATGGAATCGATCGCCGATATCGCGATGCGCAACGAGGCGGATGCGGCCGATCGCGCCACCGGGTCGTTCGCGCAGGCGCTCTGAGCCGACCGGCCGGGAGTAAAGATAAAAAAAAGGGCCCGTCACGCGTGCTGCGTGGCGGGCCTTTTTGCGTCCTGGCGTGTGATCTATCCCTGTCAAGGCATGCCGACAGACGCTGGGCCTATATCTGGCCCATGAGCATCAGGATCAGGATGACGATCAGGATGACACCCAGGATGCCGGTGGGTCCGTACCCCCAGCTTCGCGAATAGCCCCACGTCGGCAGCGCGCCGACCAGAAGCAGGATCAGAATGATCAGGATTATTGTTGAAAGACCCATAATGCAAATTCCCTCATCTCGGCCCCAATGGCACCCAGACAATTCGAATCGCGGGCCTTTGGTTCCCGGGCCGCGTTAATGGCGGTGGCGCGCCGATCCATCGATCACCGGCCGGTCGGTCCGGACCGGAACGGGCTGGGCCTGCGGGAGCCGGGCCACGATCAGGCTCATGATGAGCGGCACGATCACCAGATCATCGAGCCAGCCGGCGAACGGGATCACATCGGGGATGAGATCGACGGGGCTGATGAGATAGAGGACCGCGAACAGGGTCGCGACCTTCAGATGCGTGGGGGTCTCGCGCGCCATGAAGGCTTTCGCCAGCAGCACGACATGCCTGCGAAAACGCAGGAACCGGGGGAGGAGCATGGAAGAGAGCTGTCTGATCATGACAAGATAAGTGGGGAGGCCTGCGCGGGTTTCAAGTGGGTGTCACGAAGCCGTGCCACCCGATGGCTCGTATTGCCTCGATGGCGGCCAGCGCCTATGTGTGGCGCACAAGCGATGCCCTTGGGCATATCCGGTTCTCGTCGGAATCAGAACCGGAGCCCGAGTTGGTGATGTGTCGTGTTTCCGGACGGAAAGATGTCTCCGCTTTTCCCGGAAACGCCCCAAGGATGAAGGCGAATGACAGGTCCTCTCAAGCGCAGGAAATCGGTGGGCGTAGATGTGGGCGGCGTGCTGGTGGGCGGCGCGGGACCGGTGGTGGTCCAGTCCATGACCAACACCGACACCGCCGATATCGACGCCACGGTCCGGCAGGTGGCGGCGCTGGCGCGCGCAGGCTCGGAAATCGTGCGGATCACGGTGGACCGGGACGAGGCCGCCGCCGCGGTGCCCCATATCCGGGACCGGCTGATGGTGCTGGGCTTCGATGTGCCGCTGGTGGGCGATTTCCACTATATCGGCCACAAGCTTCTGGCCGATCATCCCGCCTGCGCCGAGGCGTTGGCCAAGTACCGGATCAATCCGGGCAATGTGGGGTTCAAGGACAAGCGGGACACCCAGTTCTCCCAGATGATCGAGATCGCCAACCGGCACGACAAGCCGGTGCGGATCGGGGTCAACTGGGGGTCGCTCGACCAGGAGCTTCTGACCGCGCTCATGGACGAGAACGCCGCCCGGCCCGAGCCCTGGAGCGCCGCGCATGTCCAGCGCGAGGCGATCATCCGGTCCGCGCTCTATTCGGCCGAGCGGGCCGAGGCGCTGGGCATGGGGCGCGAGAAGATCATCCTTTCGACCAAGGTGTCGGACGTCCAGCAGCTCATCGCGGTCTACAAGGATCTGGCGGCCCGGTGCGATTATGCGCTGCATCTGGGGCTCACCGAGGCGGGGATGGGGTCCAAGGGCATCGTTGCCTCCTCGGCGGCGATGGGGATCCTGCTCCAGGAGGGGATCGGGGACACGATCCGGATTTCGCTGACGCCCGAGCCCGGCGGGGACCGGACGCTCGAGGTCAAAGTGGCCCAGGAGCTCCTCCAGACCATGGGATTCCGCCAGTTCGTGCCGGTGGTGGCCGCGTGCCCGGGCTGCGGGCGGACGACCTCGACGACCTTCCAGACGCTGGCCAAGGACATCCAGGACCACCTGTCGTCCTCTATGCCCGAATGGCGCGAGAAATATCCCGGGGTCGAGGCCATGAGCGTTGCGGTGATGGGCTGCATCGTGAACGGGCCGGGGGAATCAAAGCACGCCGATATCGGCATCTCGCTGCCCGGGACCGGGGAGACGCCCTCGGCTCCGGTGTTCGTCGACGGCCAGAAGGTCGCAACGCTCCGGGGGGCGGACGTTGCCGACCAGTTCAAGGTCATGGTGGCCGACTATATCGAAAAGCGCTTCGGCTCGGGGGCCGCGCGGGTAAAGGCCGGCTGACGAGCGCTCAGCTTTGCCGGCTGGCGAAGAACCGGATCAGGGCGTGCAGGGGGGCTGCCTGGGGCCCGAAATCCCTGAGAGCGTCGATGCCATCGGCGACCGCGCGGTCGAGGATGTCGCGCGCGGCGTCGACGCCGCGGAGGGCGACGATGGTGGATTTGTTCTGGGCGAGGTCCTTGCCGGCGGTCTTGCCGAGCGCGTCCGAGGTGGCGGTGACGTCGAGAATGTCGTCGGCGATCTGGAAGGCGAGGCCGGCTGCCGCGCCATAGCGGATCAGCCCGGACCGGATTTCGGGGTCCGCCCGACCCAGGATGGCGCCCATCTCGACCCCGGTGCGAATCAGCGCGCCGGTCTTTTTGGCCTGCATCGCAAAGATGGCGTCCTGGTCAAGCGCGGTGGTTTCCCCTTCGATATCCTCCATCTGGCCGCCCACCATGCCCTGGGGGCCGGAGCCGAGCGCGAGGGCCGCGATCAATTCGGCGCGCACCGCCGGGTCGGGGTGGACGAGGGGGTCGGCCAGAAGCGCGAAGGCTTCGGTCAGCAGCCCGTCTCCTGCGAGAATCGCGGTGGCCGGATCGAACTGGACCCAGACCGTGGGCTTGCCGCGGCGCAGGGTGTCGTTGTCCATGTCGGGGAGATCGTCATGGACCAGTGAGTAGCAATGGACCATTTCGAGCGCGGCGCCGGCCGCAAGGGCGTGTTCAGCCTCCACGCCGAAAAGCGCGGCGGAGGACTGCACGAGGAAGGGCCGTAATCGCTTGCCCCCGCCCAAGGCGCCATGGACCATCGCCGCGCGCAGCCTCGAAGGGATCGCCGACCGCTCGAGGCGGGCGGCGAGAAAGCGCTCGGTGCGGGCAGCGCAGCGTGCGATGGCGTCGGTGAGGTCCGGTGCGGTCATGTCTGGTCCAGTCATGGCCGGATTTGCTAATGGGTTCGCACTCGTTCTACAAGCGCCACGCGTGGGGCGCGCGAGAAACAGGAAGTCCCTTCTTGGCTGGACGGAACAAAAGGCGGGGCCTGGTGTGGGGGATGGCGCGCGTCGTCCTTGCACTGTGCGCAATCGTGATCGCCCTGCCGCTGGTGCTCGTGCCGGTCTATGGACTGGTGCCGCCGGTCTCGACCCTGATGATCGCCCGATACCTCACTCTCCAGCCGGTCGCGCGGGAGTGGCGGGATATCGACACGATCTCGGACCGGCTCAAGACCGCCGTGGTGCTCTCGGAAGACGGGCAGTTCTGCCGCCATGACGGGGTGGACTGGGCAGCGCTGCACATCGAATTTCAGAACTGGCGCGCAGGCGAGGAGGCGCGGGGGGCGTCCACCATTACCATGCAGGTGGCGCGCAATCTTTTCCTGGTCAATTCCCGCTCGGTGGTGCGCAAGGCGCTCGAGGTGCCGCTGGCGGTCTATATCGACCTGGTGCTGCCCAAGCGGCGCATCCTCGAGATCTATCTCAACATCGCCGAATGGGGGCCCGGGGGCACGTTCGGGGTGGAGGCGGGCGCTCAGCGGGCCTTCGGGACGGGCGCGGAGAGCTTTACCTGGGAGCGGGCGACGCTGCTCACGGTCAGCCTGCCCAATCCGCACCTGCGCAACCCTGCGGCTCCGAGCGCGGGCATGCGCCGCGTGGCGGGGATCGTCGAGACGCGGGCGCGGCGATTTTCCGCCAATGCGGAATGCGTTTTTTCCGGCGAACCGCAATTGTAAGGGGCGCGGCGGCCAAAGGCGGGATTTTGCGTCTGGCGCTCTAGCCAAACCCGCCACGATCCTTTATAGAGCGCCACGATCCGAGACACGAGAAGTATGCTTGGCGTCCCCGGCGCGGCCTATCCAATTGTCGCCCGAACCCCAGCAGCCCAGACCTGGAGCAGGAAAATGGCAGTCCCCAAGAGAAAGACGACGCCGATGAAGCGCGGGTTCCGCCGTTCGGCTGACGCGCTCAAGAATTCGGCTTACGTGGAAGACAAGGACAGCGGCGAGCTGCGCCGTCCGCACCACGTCGATCTGAAGTCCGGCATGTATCGCGGCCGGCAGATCCTCGAGCCCAAGGGCAACTGAGCCGCGGGCCGCTGACTGGTCGCGATTCCGAAGCGGGAAAGTGCTCCTGCTGTTGCCGGAAACGCTCGAGTGCCTGACGGGCATAGACCAAAGCGGCATTGACGGCACAGAGCCTGCACGATTACGGCCAGTCCTTGAGATCAGGGACTGGCCTTTTTCATGATCCCCGGAGGACATCTGATGAGCACGCGCACCGAAACCGATTCCATGGGCCCGATCGCGGTGCCTTCGGACAGATATTACGGCGCACAGACCGCGCGCTCGCTCCAGAATTTCGATATCGGTGGCGAGAAGATGCCGCTTGAGATCGTCCACGCCTTCGGCATTTTGAAAAAGGCCGCCGCGCTCACCAACAAGAGCCTGGGGCTGATGGACGCCGAGACCTGCGCGCTGATCGTTGCGGCGGCCGACGAGGTGATCGGCGGCACGCTCGACGATCATTTCCCGCTGGTGGTCTGGCAGACCGGGTCGGGTACCCAGTCCAATATGAACGTCAACGAGGTGATCTCCAACCGCGCCATCGAGATGGCCGGCGGACAGATGGGCACGAAAAAGCCGGTCCATCCCAATGACCACGTCAACATGAGCCAGTCGTCCAACGACACCTATCCCACCGCCATGCACATCGCCGCGGTGACCGTGATCGAGGACGCGCTCCTGCCCAAGGTCAAGGTGCTGCGCGATACGCTGGACGCCAAGTCCGCAGCCTTCATGGACGTGGTCAAGATCGGGCGCACCCACCTCCAGGACGCCACGCCTCTGACGCTGGGACAGGAAATCTCGGGCTGGGTGGCCCAGATCGACCGGGCCCTCGATGCGATCCGCGCCACGCTCCCCCAACTGCGCGAGCTGGCGCTGGGCGGCACGGCGGTGGGCACCGGGCTCAACACCCATCCCGATTATGCGCGCCTGGTGGCCGAGGAGATCGCGGCGCTGTCGGGCCATGCGTTCGTCACCGCGCCCAACAAGTTCGCGGTGCTCGCCGGGCACGACGCGTTCGTGGGGGCATCGGGCGCGCTCAAGCAGCTCGCCGCCGCGCTCATGAAGATCGCCAACGACGTGCGCTGGCTGGCTTCGGGCCCCCGGTCGGGGCTGGGGGAAATCACCATTCCCGAGAACGAGCCGGGTTCCTCGATCATGCCGGGCAAGGTCAACCCGACCCAGTCCGAGGCCATGACCATGGTGGCCGCACAGGTGATGGGCAATGACGCCACCATCGGGTTCGCCGCCAGCCAGGGCAATTTCGAGCTCAATGTCTACAAGCCCGTCATCGCCTACAATTTCATCCAGTCGGTGCGGCTTCTGGCGGACGCCGCCAAATCGTTCAACGACAATTGCGCGGTGGGCATCGAGCCCGATCGCAAGAAGATCAACGAGCATCTGAACAATTCGCTGATGCTGGTGACCGCCCTCAACCGCAGGATCGGGTACGACAACGCGGCCAAGATCGCCAAGACCGCCCACAAGAACGGCACGACCCTGCGCGAAGAGGCGATCAATCTGGGGCTTCTGACCGGCGAGGAATTCGACGCCGAGGTGCGGCCCGAGGACATGGTGGGCCCGCGCGCCAATTAATCGGGCGCCCAAGGGCACGAGGCTCTGGATAAGGGGCGGGGATTGGGGCACTGTCGTCCCACTCGTCGCCCTCTTGCCAGGAATGTCGTCATGCGCCCCCCTGCCCCCCGGCCCTCACCGCTCCTCATCCCGCCGCTTCTGGCCATCCCGCTGGTCGCCTATAACGCGATGGCGCTTTTCGGCTATGGATCGGCGGCGGACTGGGCGGCGCCGATGTTCTCGATCACCATGGTCTCGGGCGGGGTCTGGAGCGTGGGCGCGGGCGATCTCTTCCTTGCGGTCTCGCTGCTGCTGTTGTTTGGCGAAATCCTGAAGTCCACCCGGTTCGGCAATGCCTCGGTGGTCGATCACATGCTCTCCACGCTGGTGTTCGTGGTGTGCCTGGTGGAGTTCCTCGTGGTGCCGTTCGCGGCGACCTCGGTGTTCTTCATCCTGATGATGATGGCGCTGATCGACGTGATTGCGGGGTTCACCGTCTCGATCCGGGCGGCGGCGCGGGACGTGCAGTTCGGCGGGCTGGAATAGGGGCGCCTTCGGGCGCTCCATTGCTTGGTTTCCCGGATCAGGCGTCCATGGTCTTGCGGTAGCCCATGGGCATGCGCTTGACGTCGAGCCGGTCGGTCAGCCTATAGGCGCCGGTGGCGGCCCGGGTGCGGGCATCGGCGGCTTCGGGCTGGGGGGCGCGGGTGGCGAGCACCTGGGCGACGAAGGCCGACCCGGCGGGCTGGCCGGGAGCACGCACGCGCAGGGCCCCGACCGCCACGGGCAGGCGGTGTGCAGAAACGAAACGCTTTCTGCTCTCGGGGTCGTCCATCTCGCCTCTCGATGTCCCTTTATGGGCCGGCGTCCCGTTATGGGACGCGTTTTCCAGCCTTCTCGACCAAACGTCGCAAGCGCCATGCCAGTTCGCAACGATTTGTTAAGGTTTTCCCCCGCGCACCGGTTGCATGGCCGGCGATCACGATCCCGAATGGGTTTCCCGACAGGTAAGGAATACGCCCCATTTTGGTGAAAATGCGGTGGTAGGCGGGGACCACCTGCCTGACCTCACCCACAACCGGACGGATTCCGATGACCCTTGGACTTGCCAATATTTCCGCGCGCGGCGCACGTGCCGGCCTGACGATCGCAGCGCTCGGCCTCGTTGCCGTTCTGGCCGGGTGCCTCGGGCCTGCTGCCGCTCCGTCGGGCGGGCTGGCCCCTGGCCTCGTCACGCCGATCTCCAGCGAGGGCGCGCAGATGGACAGGGGTGCGGCGCTCGGGCTGATCAACCAGTACCGGTCCGTGCGCGGGGTGTCGGCACTTTCCGCCGATACCACGCTTAATGCGCAGGCCCAGGCGGTGGCGGCGCAATATGCGGCCACGGGTACTGCGCCCTCCCGGCCTTCGGGCGCCAGTGTGATGCAGTTGAGCGCGGGATACGAGAATTTCGCCGAGACCTTCTCGGGCTGGCGCAACAATCGCACCGATGCCGATGCGCTGGCCACGTCGGGCGCGAGCAAGGCCGGGCTGGCCGTGGTCTATGCGCCCAATTCCTCCTATGGCACCCATTGGGTGCTGCTGATGGCCCCGTAAGCGGCGCATAGAGCTCCTGTTCTGATTGAATCAGAACAGGAGCTCTAAGTCTTTGATTTGTCGCGTTTCCGAACCGGAAAAGTGTTTCCACTTGTCCTGGAAACGCTCTAGCCTCAAAGGTTCAGAGATAGACCTGCTCGGGCGCCGGCCGGATAAGGCGGCGCTCGAGATCGCCGCGCCCGAGGGGCGTGATAAAGGCGATGGCAAAGCCCGGGTCGAGATGGCGCACCACCCGGCCCACGGCGCTTCCCACGGCGAGCGGGGTGCCCATGGCGGGCAGGATGTCGGCGGCGACGGCGACGCCTGATGCGGACATGTCGATCACCGTGCAGCGCATGCGGCTGCCATCGGCAAGGATGATGGTGGATTCGGGATTGCGCGGGATGACCCGCGGATGGCGTCGGCGCTCGGGAACCTGGAAATTGCGGCGCTTCTCGAGCCAGGTGACCCGCGCGGCGAGCCGGGTGCGCTCGGCATGCAGCGCCTGGATTGCCACAACGAAGCCGAAGCCGAGATTGCGCGCGATGGTGCCGGTGATCACGCCCAGCTCGTCGAAATGGGTGATGACCACGTCCCCTACCGTTCCGCCCACGGGGGCCGAGAGCGACATGGTGAGCGGGGAGATGCGCCTTATGCGGCAGGTGAAACTGGAAACGGTCGGGCTCTCTCCGCGCCATTTGGCCAGAAAGTATCGGCCCCGGATATCGGTGATATGCCGGGTGCGGTCATCGATGGCCGGCGCGTCCTGGCCGGCTGGCCCTGGCGAAGTCATGTCCGCGCGATCTCCCGGCCGCCGGCACCCCGTCCTGTCCGCAGCCTTGGTCATTGCGAAGGTAAACCGGCAGAGCTAAACAAAGGCTTTCCAGCTCCGCGCTCCTCCCGATGGGGGCGCCAACCCGATGTTCATCCCCAGCGCGGCCGATGCTGCCGCCCGGAGCGCGCCTTGTCCTCAGAAAATGCCGCAGAGAATGCCGTGGTGATCGATGCCCGGGGGCTCAAATGCCCCATGCCGGTGCTCAAGGCCGAAAAGCGCCTGTCGCTGGCCGCGCCCGGGGAGCGGTTCATGGTGCTGGCCACCGACCCGCTGGCGCGGATCGACGTGGCCGCGTTCTGCCAGAAGGCGGGCCATGCGTGTTCGCTGGACGAAGCGGACGGCGTGCTGCGGTTTGCGATCATTGCCGGGCCCAGGCGTGGCTGAGCGGGGCCCTCGGGCCGGTCAGAGCCGGCACGTCTGATCAGAGTGCCGGCCGCGGGCGGGGCAGGGGGATGAAGGGCTCGCCGCCGGAGGGGGCGAATTCGGATGGGCCGCTGTCGCCCGCCGGCCCGGGCTCGGGCATGGCGAACCGGGAGGCGATGGTCGATGCGTCGGCAGGCCGGGGGCGGGGGAGCGGCACGTCGCGCAGGCGGCCCATGATGGACATGGTGTGCACGGGCCGCTCGATGTCGTCGATCAGATAGCTCAGCTGCCCGTCGAGCCCGAGGGGGAATTCGGCCTTGCGGGCCTCGGTATAGCTGGCCGCCCCGGCGCCGCAGACATTGGGGCGCATGTTGACGGGCGCGAGATCGGTGCGGTTGGCGACCTGGGTGATCGAGCGCCCTGTGCCGCGATAGCCGCCGGCAAAACCGGAAAACAGCATCTGTGCGGTCATTTCTCCGCGCTCGCGCGAGGAGCTGCCGCCGAAGGTGACCGCGAGCAGGCGGCGCCCGTTGCGGTGGGCGGTGGCCACGATGTTGAGCCCGGACGCGCAGACATAGCCGGTCTTCATGCCGTCGGTGCCCGAAAAGGCGGTGAGCAATTCATTGTTGGTGTGCGAGCGCGACTGGCCATGGACCACGGTCCGTGTTGAGAACATGGCGTCGTACTGGGGAAAGCGCGAGCGGATGACGAGGGCGAGGACGGCGATGTCGCGCGCGGTGGTGACCTGGGCGGGGTCGTGCAGCCCGTGGGGATTGACGAAATTGGTGCCGGTCATGCCCAGATGCCCGGCCCGGGCGTTCATCATCTGCACGAAAACCGCTTCGGACCCCCCGATGGTCTCGGCGATGGCCACGGCGATGTCGTTGGCCGACTTGATGATGAGCAGGTAGAGCGCATCCTCGAGGGTGATGGCGGTGTCGAGCGGGAAGCCCATCTTGGAGGGCGGGGCGGCCAGCGCATTGGCCGTGGTAATGACCGGGGTCGAGAGCGAGGCCTGGCCGGTCTCTATGGCTTCGAAGGCCAGAAGCGCGGTCATGAGCTTGGTGAGCGAGGCCGGATGCCAGGGCACGCCCGCTTCATTCTCGTGGAGCACTTCGCCGGTGCTCATGTCCACCAGAAGCTGGGGCAGGGCCTGAGCGGGGGCAATTGCGGCGAACACGCTGGACAGCGCGAGAATCAGTGCGGCGAGCACGCGGCTTAGGGTCGGCACCGTGTCGTCTCCATGAGCAATCCCATAAAGGGCCATCCAGCAGGGCAGGTCGTCTCTTAGCAGGCCCAGTGTGGCGGAACAATGTCGGGGAGCGCCGGTGCGTGGACGGCGCGCCGGGCCGATCGAACGGGGGCGCACATACGGCTTGCCTTGAGCACGCGCCTCACGCTATGGAGCACAGACGTGCCCTCCTGGCGGAACTGGTAGACGCGACGGACTCAAAATCCGTTTCCCTAGGGAGTGCCGGTTCGATTCCGGCGGAGGGCACCACGTTTTCTCAACCCTTCTCGTGCCAGTGTTCGCGTGCGAGCCTTGTGGCCGGCGCCGGGACCGGTGCGTCCATACCGTTGCGTGGCCCCCATGCGCCAGGCTGGCTGAGAAGATAACGAACGTAAAAAGCGGACGGGTCCGGATATGCTGCGCAGACTGTACGACTGGGCGATGAACATTGCGCGCGGCCGGCACGCCCGCTGGGGGCTGGCCGGGGTGAGCTTTGCGGAAAGCTCGTTCTTTCCCATTCCTCCAGACGTGATGCTGATCCCCATGGTGGTCGCCGATCGCCGTTCGGCCTGGGTCAATGCGCTGATCTGCACCATCGCCTCGGTGCTGGGCGGGCTCTTTGGCTATCTGATCGGGGCCGCGCTGTTCGAGCCGCTGGCCCGGCCGATCCTGGAATTCTACCATTACGGCGATGCTTTCGATCAGCTTCAGGTCTGGTTCGACGAATACGGGCTCCTGATCGTCTTCGTGGCCGGGTTCACGCCCGTGCCCTACAAGGTTTTCACCATCGCGTCGGGCGTGGCGGGCATGTTCCTGCCCGTCTTCATCATCGGGTCGATCATTTCCCGGGGAGCGCGCTTTTTCATCGTGGCGGGCCTGCTATACCTTTACGGCGAGCCGATCCGGGTGTTCATCGAAAAGCGTCTGGGATTGATGACCGCGCTCTTTACGGTCCTGCTCATCGGCGGGTTCGTCGCCATACGCTACATCAGATAAGGTCCGCACCGATGGTCCGCCACATGCCCAGCACCACTGGTCCCAACCGCAACCTTGTGAACGCGGCTTTCATGGCGGGCCTGTTTGCCATCCTCGGGGCGCTGGCCTTCGAGCATATCGGCGGGCTCTACCCTTGCCCGCTCTGCCTCGAGCAGCGCTGGCCGTACTATATCGGGCTGCCGATGCTGGCCGTCGTGATCCTGGGCTGGAACCGGCTTGGCCAGACTGTGCGCGTCGGGCTTTCGGGTGCGGTGGCGGCGCTGTTTGTGTGGGGCACCTGGATGGGGATCTACCACACGGGCGTGGAGTGGGACATCTTCGAGGGGCCCGCGAGCTGCTCGGGCGTGGGCGACGATGCGGTGAGTCTGGACATGCTGGGCGATCTCAGCGGGGTCAGGATCGTGCCCTGCGACGCGGTGCAGTTCGAGCTCTTGGGGATTTCGCTGGCCGGGTTCAACGCCATCATTTCCGCGATCATCGTCATCCTGCTGGTGCGGTCGATAATCGGACAGGTGCGGCGCGGGCGCTGAGCCTCTCGCGCGCATTCATTCCCGACGCGTCCGGGCGTTCAGTCTTTTCCTGGAAACGCTCTACGGCTCGAGTTCGATGTCCCAGTAGAGGAAATCGAGCCAGCTTTCATGGAGATAGTTGGGCGGGAAGGCCCGGCCATTGTTGTGCAATTCGTGCACGGTGGGCTGGAAGGGCCTCTGCATGGGATACATGCCGATCTCGCGGGACGTGCGGTTGGCCTTGCGCAGATTGCAGGGCGAACAGGCGGCGACGATGTTGTCCCAGGTGGTGCGGCCGCCCAGCGAGCGGGGCAGGACGTGGTCGAACGTCAGATCGTGACGCGACCCGCAATACTGGCACTGGAAACGGTCGCGGAGGAAGACGTTGAAGCGTGTGAAGGCGGGATATTTGGCGGGCTGCACGTAGTCCTTGAGCGAGATGACGCTGGGCAGGCGCATCTCGAAGGTGGGACTTCGCACGACCTTTTCGTATTCCGAGACGATGTGCACGCGCTCCAGACACACCGCCTTGACCGCGTCCTGCCAGTTCCAAAGGGACAAGGGATAGTAGCTGAGCGGCCGGTAATCGGCGTTCAGGACAAGTGCTGGGCAGGCCTGCGGTGACACGTGAACGGTCACTCAACCCTCCGGTCCATGGAGGCTGGGCCCTGTCCGTCTCCGAACCCCTCGGAAAAGGGGGCCTCAGCCGTTTCTCCGGACCCAAGCGAGCGGTGGCCTTATCTGGCCGCCGTCCGGTGGGGCCCGGAACGATTCCATGGCCATATTCTATGCCCGATATGACAGGGCTGTGAAGAAGCTTATCAATAAACTATCCGTTGATGCGCTCGGCGAGAAAAGCGGTCGCCGCCTCGAGCCCGTCGGTGGGGATGGTGTGGCCCGCGCCCGGGGAGATGTGGAGCTGCACGTCGAGCCCAAGTTCGGTGAGGAAGGGTTCGGCCTTGAGGCTGCCCGAAACCGGGACCACCTCGTCAGCGTCCCCGTGCACGAGCAGCACCGGGGGGCGCGAGGCGATCTCGCCCTTGAGCGCCTCGGGTTCGATCACCATCCCGGAAAAGGCGATGATGGCCTTGAGCGGATCCTTGAGCCGCAGGCCGGTGTCGAGGGCCATCATGGCGCCCTGCGAGAAGCCCACCAGCACCGTCTCAGCCGGGCCGAGCCCGGTCTGGGCCCAGAGATCTTCGAGAAAGTCCAAAATGACCGGCCGGGCCGATTGCGAGCCCACGAGGCGGGAGATGTCGCGATCGGGATCGAGCGCGAACCATTGATAGCCGAAAGGATTGCCCGGGCACCCCTCATGGGCGTTGGGGGCGACGAACAGCGCATCGGGGAAGCTGTCGCGCCAGAACTGGCCGAGCGCGATCAGGTCGCGCCCGTCCGAGCCATAGCCGTGCAGCAGGACGACGAGCTGGCGGGCGTTGCCCGAAACGGGCGGCAGCATGGGGCCGGAGAGCTTGGGGGGCGTGGTGGTGGTCATGATGGGGTCCTTGATCGGGGCTCAGAGCGCGTCCCAGGCATCGGAATTCTTCATGGCGGAAAAATAGCGCCAGAACATGAGGGCCGCCGCGCCGCGATGGGGAGACCAGTCGCGGGCCAGCGCGATCAGCTCGGCGGACGCGGGTCGACCAGGCAGGTCCAGGGCGTGGGCGACGGCCTTCTGGAGCGCGAGGTCGCCCGCCGGAAAGATGTCGGGATGGCCCGCGCAGAACAGGAGATAGATCTCGGCGGTCCAGGGGCCGATGCCCTTGAGCGCGGTGAGCGTTTCGATGGCGGCGTCGGGCTCCATGGTGTCGACGAGATCGAAATCGATCGCGCCGGCCTCTATCGCCCGGGCAAGTCCGGTGAGGGTGCGGTGCTTGCCGGCCGAAAGCCCGGCGCCGCGCAGATCGGTCTCCTCGAGCGCAAGATAGGCAGGCGCGGTGGTCGCGCCCATCGCCTCGAGCCGGCCCCAGATGGCGCGGGCCGAGGCCACCGAGAGTTGCTGCCCGCAGATGACCCGCGCCATGCCGGTAAATCCGCCCGGCGAGGTGCGCAGACTGACCTCGCCGGCCCGGGCGATGGCCGCCGCGAGCCGGGGGTCGCGGGTGCCGAGCCCTTCGAGATGGGCGGCAAGCGCCTCGGAGGTATCGAGCCGTGCTGGATGGGCGGCGCGGGCCGTGATAGGGGGGTGCGACGCATCGGGTGGAAGGGCCATGTCTCCATCACAACCGATTTTCCGCTTCGCGCCAAGCCCGAACGGGCTTCTGCACGCGGGCCATGCCTATTCGGCGCTGTTTACCGACCATTGGGCCCGGGCGTTGGGGGGCAAGATGCTGGTGCGGATCGAGGATATCGACACCGCGCGCAGCCGTGAGGTGTTCGTGGAGGCGATTCTCGAGGACCTGGCCTGGCTGGGGCTCGACTGGCCGGCGCCGGTGCGGCGGCAGTCGGACCATTTCGATTTCTACCGGGCGGGCGCGAAACGGCTTGTGGATGCGGGGCTGGTCTATCCGTGCTTTTGCACGCGGGCCGAGATTCGCGCGGCGGGCACGGGGGAGACCGATCCCGACGGCGCGCCGCTCTATCACGGGGGGTGCAGGGCCATCGGGGCACCAGAGCGCGCCGCGCGGATCGCGGCGGGCGCGCCCCATGCGCTGCGGCTCGACATGAGAGAAGCGATCAGGCGGGCCGGGGCGCTCGAGATCGCCGAGACCATGCCGACACCCAGGGACGCGGTGAAGCGCCGGGCTGCCGATCCGGGCCGCTGGGGCGACGTGATCGTGGTGCGCAAGGATACGCCCACGAGCTATCATCTCTCTGTGGTGCTCGACGACGCCCATCAGGGGATAACCCATGTCACACGGGGCATGGATCTGCACGCGGCGACCGATATCCATGTGCTGCTGCAGGCGCTTCTGGGGCTGGCCGCCCCGCTCTATTGCCACCACGCTCTGGTGCGCGACGCGGAACAGGCCAAGCTCGCCAAGTCCCGGGGCTCGCAAAGCCTTGCCGATCTGCGCGCGGCCGGCTGGAGCGCGGCCGATCTGCGGGCGCATCTGGGAATCTGACCGGGAACCGGGGGAAAGCTTTTCCATTTGTCCGGAGCACGGCCGCCCGGGCTGGGGCAAGCGGTCGCCGCGACACTCGGTCCCGCCCGCGCACGGGTGTGGCCCAACCGGCCCACTGAAGCGTATAAGGGGCAAAAGTGCCAAGGCTTTGACATATCGCGCTCCGACACAGGCGCTCCAGAACCCAGGGACCACAAGAATGGAATTCCTCGTCAATCTCGCCATCGTCATCGCCGTCGCGGCGGTCGCGATCATCCTCGGGATGGGGCTTTACAACATGTTCAAGGGCGGCTCGGGCAACACCAGCCAGAAGCTGATGCGGGCGCGCGTCGCCATGCAGGCGGTGGCGGTGGCCCTGCTTATGGCCGCGCTCTACTTTTTCGGCCCGGACCGGTAGGCGGGGGACATGGTCAAGCTCAACAAGATCTACACCCGTACCGGGGACGACGGCACCACCGGGCTCGTGGACGGGCCGCGCCGGCCCAAGGACGATGCGCGGATTTCCGCCTTCGGGGCGGTGGACGAAACCAACGCCGTTCTGGGCCTGGCCCGGCTCGAAACCCGGAACATGGCGCGGCTCGATTCGACACTCGCGCGGATCCAGAACGATCTGTTCGACCTGGGCGCCGATCTCGCCACCCCGGGGTCGGATGCGGATCGCAGCTATCCGGCGCTGCGAATCAGCGCGGCGCAGGTGGACTGGCTCGAAGCCCAGATCGACCAGAACAACGAGACCCTGGCGCCCCTCACGTCCTTCATCCTTCCCGGGGGCTCGGCGCTTTCCGCGCATCTGCACATGGCCCGCACGATCGCGCGCCGTGCAGAACGCGATACGGTTGGCCTCGCCCGGGTCGAGCCGGACGTCAATCCGGCGGCGTTGCGCTATCTCAACCGGCTCTCGGACCTCTTGTTCGTCCTGGCCCGCCTGGCCAACGGCGCGGGCAAGGCCGACGTGCTCTGGGAGCCGGGGCGCAATACTGGCAACGAGAAGAAGGGCTAAGAGCATATCCTGTTCTGATTGAGTCAGAACAGGAGCTCCAAGTCCCTGTTTTGTTGCGCGCGCCATGCTCTGCGGCGGCAGGGAAGTGGGGTGCGTTTTAGGCGCGCGTTAATAACTTGGCCAAATCCCCCGGCCCGCGATAACCCGACCTTAACATGGGTTGCCGATGCTGGCCCTCCATCGAGGCAGGGCGCGGCATGATCAAGGAACTGTTTGCGAGCTTCGCCGTGGTTGCGCTGTTCGTCGCGATCTGGGCGCTGTCCCAGGAATGGGTCCGAAGCTGGCCGCGGCGCGTCAGGATGGCGGGCGCGGGCCTTTATATGGGCGCGGCGGCGATCGCCACGATGATCATGGCCGTGCCGTTCCAGTCCGGCTTCTTTTTCGACCTGAGAAGCGTTCTGGTGGGGCTGGCGGGTTTTTTTGCCGACCCACTGGCGGGCGTGATCGCCGGGCTGATCGCGGCGGCGTACCGCTTTTCGCTGGGCGGCGCGGGTCTTTATGCAGGCTTTGCGACGATCGCCTTCGGGGTGGCCGCGGGATGGCTCGCTTACTGGATGCGCCGGGAGTTCGGCGCCTGGACACAGGCCACTATCGTGTTTTGCCTGCTTCAGGCTGTATCGCCGCTGATCACGCTCTATTTCTTGCCCGCGCCGTTGCGCGAGCGCGCGTTCTTTGACGCCGTGTTCCCTATGATGGGGTTCAATCTGCTGGCTTCGGTTCTCTCGGCGATCGGGATCGAGATGAGCCGGCGCCGGGGCTGGCTGATCCATATGCTCCGGGCCTCGATCGCCCAGGCCCCGGACTATTTCTACGTCAAGGACCGGCACAGCAGGCTGGTGATTGCCAACAAGGGCGTGCTGGCGTCGCTCGATATGGGCCAGCTCAAGGCGATCTTCGGCAAGACCGATTTCGACTTTTCTCCGGTTGAGCGCGCCCGGACGCTCTATGACGAGGAGCAGGCCCTGCTGGCCTCGGGCGTTGCCATGGTGGACAAGGAAGAGACGCTGCCCACCGGCAAGGGCGGGATCCGGACGTTCCTGACTACCAAGACCCCGATCCTGAACGAGGACGGGACCGTGGCCGGGCTGGTGGGGGTGACCAAAGACCTCACCGAGCGGGTGACCCTCGAGCGGCAATTGCGGGAAAAGCAGAGCGAACTCGACACCCTGTTTTCGGGCATGTCCGATGGCCTGGCGCGGTTCGACGGGGACAACCGGCTGCTGTTCAGCAACGCCAATTACCAGGCGCTTTTTCCCCGCACGGGGGACGTACGCCAACCCGGCGCGCTGCTGGCCGACATCCTCGATGCGGTCCTTGCCACAGGCGAGCAAAACATCGGGGATCGAGATCCCGAGCAATGGAAGCAATGGGTCCTGACGCGCACAAGCGAGGGGGGCGAAGAGCAGGTTTCGCTCGCCGACGGGCGCTGGCTGCACATCAAGTCCCGGCGGCTCGAGACCGGCGGGTCGGTGGTGATCGTCTCGGACGTGACCGCGCTCAAGCAGGCCGAGGCCAAGCTGGCCGATGTGGCCGAGCAATTCCGCGTGCTGGCGACCACCGATGCCCTGACCGGGCTGCACAACCGGCGCGATTTCGACCACGCCTGGGAGAACGAGTTCCTGCAGGCCCGGCTGAACGGCCACGACATCAGCCTGATCGTCACCGATATCGATCACTTCAAGGCCTATAACGACACCTATGGCCATCCGGCGGGGGATGCCTGTCTGCGCCAGGTCGCCGATTGCGTGCGCAAGGGCTCCCAGCGCGGGCCCGACATGGCGGCACGCTTTGGCGGGGAAGAGTTCGCGGTGATCCTGCCGCGCACCGACACGGCAGGGGTGGCGGCGGTTGCCTCGCGAATCCTCAGCGCCGTGGAAGGGCTGGCCGTTCCCCATAGCGGCAGTCCTGCCGGTGCGGTGACCGTGAGCATCGGAAACGCCACGCTCAGTGCGGGCCAGTATGCGAGCGCCGACGCGATGCTCAAGGCTGCCGACGACGCACTCTATCGCGCCAAGGCCGAGGGGCGCGGGCGGGCCATGGCCGCGGCCTGACCGGCGCGGGCAAGACTCGGGGCGCTCACCCTTTTTGGGCGGTTCCCCGGGCGCGGAGGTGGTGTATAGCTTTGGGCGAGGCACACTCCGGGGAGCGCTCGCGCGATGTTTCTGCCGCTATACGATTCCAACAAGATCGCCCATATCGAGTTTCCCGTCGTCAACTACGCGCTGATCGCGGTCACGGTGCTGGTGTTCCTCGTGCAGGTCGCGGGCGGGCAGATGGCGCTCGACCAGGCCCATATCGAATACGGCATGATCCCGGCGGTGGTGACCGGGGTGGTCGAGGGACCGGCGCCCTGGCTGCCCGACCAGCTGACGCTGTTTACCTACATCTTCCTGCATGCCGATTTCATGCACCTTGCCACCAACATGCTGTTTCTCTGGGTTTTGGGCGACAATATCGAGGATGCGCTGGGCCATGTGCGCTACCTCGCCTTCTACCTGCTTGCCGGGGCGGCGGCGGCGCTGGCCCATATGGGGTTCAACCTCGGGAGCTACGGGCCGCTGATCGGGGCCTCGGGCGCGGTAGCGGGCGTTATCGGCGCCTATATGATGCTCTATCCCAATGTGCGGATCTTCGTTCTGGTGCGCATCGTCATTCCCCTGCCCATCACGCTGCCGGCCTGGACGGTGCTGGGGCTGTGGATCGGCATGCAGTTCTTTTCGCTGCTGGTCGATCCCGATGCGGGCGTGGCCTGGTGGGCCCACATCGGGGGCTTTGCCGCCGGCGTGGTGCTCGTGGTGCTGATGCGGCGCCGGGGCATCCCGCTCTGGCGCAAATAGCGGGGGTCCTTGCGCTCAACCTTTTGTTGACCATAGACCCCTAGACTGGGGGGACCAATCGGACCGGCAAGGAAACAGGCGATGAGCGAGCTGGCGGGTGTCGCGGTGGCGATGAAACAGGCCCAGACACAGAACACGGCGCAAATCCTGATGACCAAGAAGGCCCATGAGATGGACATGGCCATGATCGACATGCTGACCCAGGCGGTCGAGGCAGCCAAGCCACCCGCGCCCCAGGGCATGGGGCTGGTGCTCGACAAGAGCGCCTGAGCGGTGAGCGGCGAGGAGGAAACGCCCGCGTCCGAGCGGATCGACGCCAAGATCTCCGCGCTCGGGGACTGGCGGGGCAAGACGCTCGCCCGCATGCGGGCGCTGATCCACGAAGCCGAGCCCGAGGTGATCGAGGAGGTCAAGTGGCGCGGGGTGCCCGTCTGGTCGCGGGGCGGGATCGTGTGCACCGGGGAAGTCTACAAGGCCCACGTCAAGCTGACCTTCGCCAAGGGCGCCTCGGTGCCTGACCCCGAAGGGCTGTTCAACGCCAGCCTCGAGGGCAACATGCGGCGCGCCATCGATATCGCCGAGGGCGAGACGGTCGACGCCGAGGCCTTCAAGGCGCTTTTCGCCGAGGCGGTGGCGCTCAATCTTTCCAAGACGAAGCGCCCGCGTTCCTAGAGCATATCCTGTTCTGATTGAATCAGAACAGGAGCTCTAAGTCTTTGATTTGTCGCGTTTCCGAACCGGAAAAGTGTTTCCACTTGTCCTGGAAACGCTGCAATAGCAGGCCGGGAGCGGATCCCGGCCGCGGTGTCTTTCGCTCAGTAGCGGTCTTTCTTGCCGGGCTTGGTGCGGCTTGGGCCGGACTTTGCGCCGGGTTTGGCGTTCTTGGGCTTGCGGGGCCCGGGCTTGCCCTCGAACATTCCGGGACGGGCGTCGCCATCCGGGCCGGACTTGCGCGGCTTGCCCTTGTAGGGGCGGGGGCCGTCGGCTGAAAAATTGGGGCGCGGCTTGCCGCTCCGGCCGCCGCCCGGCGCGCTGGCCGGGGTGATGCGGATGCCTTTTTCCAGCGTACGACCGTCCTTGACCTGCTCGGCAAAGGCGCCGGCCCGCTCGGGCGAAATCTCGAACAGGGTTTCGCTGTCCTCGATGCGGATCGAGCCCACATCGGGCTTTTTGACGCCGCCGGCCTTGCAGATCATGGGCAGGAGCCATTTGGGGTCGGCGCGCTGCTTGCGGCCCAGCGAGAGCGAGAACCAGACCCCGCCGCTCATGCGTTCGGGCTTGCCGCCTTCGCGCGGGGCGTCGCGGTCGCGGCGCCTTGGCCCGCGATCGGCGGAGAGCTCGACCGGGGAAACCTCTTCGGGGGTGGGGCGCGCGGCCCATTGATTGGCAAGGAGCGCGGCGGCGAGCTGGCGGGGGGAGAGTTCCTCGACCAGCCGGGTGACGAACGCGGCTTCCTCGGCCTCGGGTTCGGGGGTGGCGCGCGCATCCTCAAGGATTTGGTCGCGATAGCGCGCCTCGATCTCCCCGATGGTGGGGGCGGTGCGCACGCCGGCGTCGAGTCCGGCCATGTCGAGCACGCGGTCTGCGGCCCGGCGGCGATGCTCGGGCACGATCAGAACGCAGATGCCCTTGCGGCCGGCGCGCCCGGTGCGGCCCGAGCGGTGCAGGAGGGTCGCTGGGTTGGACGGCACGTCGGCGTGGATGACGAGGTCGAGATTGGGCAGGTCGATGCCGCGGGCGGCGACGTCGGTGGCCACGCATACCCGGGCGCGGCCATCGCGCATGGCCTGGAGGGCGCTGGTGCGCTCGGACTGGGCCATTTCCCCCGACAGCGCCACGGCGGCAAAGCCGCGATTGGCGAGCCGGGCGGCGAGGTGACGGACGGCCTCGCGGGTGTGGCAAAAGACCAGCGCGCCGGTCGAATCGGAGGCGAGCAGGGTGTTGATGATGGCGTGTTCGCGCTCGTCGCGGCGCACGACCATGAGCTGGTATTCGATATCGGTGTGCTGCTGGCTGCCGGCGCCGGCGCTCACCCGGACCGCGTCGCGCTGATAGGTGCGGGCCAGCTCGGCGATGGCGCGGGGCACCGTGGCCGAGAACAGAAGGGTGCGGCGCTCCTCGGGAGCTGAGGACAAGATGAACTCGAGATCCTCGCGAAAGCCCAGATCGAGCATTTCGTCGGCCTCGTCGAGCACCACGGCGCGCAGGGCCGAGAGATCGAGCCCGCCGCGCATGATGTGGTCGCGCAGGCGCCCGGGCGTGCCGACCACCAGATGGGCGCCGCGCTCGAGGGCCCGGCGCTCGGTGCGCATGTCCATGCCGCCCACGCAGGTGGTGGTGGAAATTCCGGTGCGCGCATAGAGCCAGTCGAGCTCGCGCCGCACCTGCATGGCCAGTTCGCGGGTGGGCGCGATTACCAGCCCCAGAGGGGTGCTGGCCGGCATGAACCGGTCATTGCCTTCAAGAAGCGTGGGGGCAACCGCCAGCCCGAAGGCCACCGTCTTGCCCGAGCCGGTCTGGGCCGAGACCAGAAGGTCCGAGGCTTCCTGGCCGGGCTCGAGCATGGCGAGCTGGACCGGGGTCAGCGCGTGATAGCCCTGCGCGTCGAGCGCGGCGGCAAGGGCAGAGGGAATGGACGCGGGCAGCGGGGCCAGCGGCGTTTCTTGAGACTGGGTCATGGCATCGATCTTTGCGGAGAGCCGCCTGGGCCATGTCCTTGTCCGACTGCTTCGGAAAAGGGGGGCTTCAGGTCTTTGAAATGTCGCGGTAGCCTCGTGGAGAACCGTATCCGGGTTTCCATGAGGGAAAGCGCACTCCTACCAGCTTGGGCGCCCCGGGGCCAGCACAACCTTGCCTCTGGCGCGCAAAGGGCCTCTTGCGCGCCGTGTCCTTACAGCGAGAGCAGCGTTTCGATCACCCGGTCGCCATCGGCGCTGTCCCAATGAGCGGGGCCCTGGAGGACCGCAACCTCGCAGGCCTCCTCGTCGAGCAGCACCGTGGCGGGGAGCCCGAGGGTCACCGCCTCGTTGCGCAGGCGCTCGAAGACCTTGTAGGAGGGGTCGGCGTAAAGCGCGAGATTGTCCGCGCCGATCTCCTCGAGGAACTGGTCGGCAGCCACCGGGCCGTCGCTGCCCATGTCCAGGCTGATCGCCACCACCTCGAAGTCCTCGCTGCCATAGCGGGCCTGCAGCGCGTCAAGATCGGGCATTTCCTCCCGGCAGGGGGCGCACCAGGTGGCCCAGAAATTGACCAGCAGCTTCTTGCCCGAGAAATCGGCGAGGGTCAGGGGATTGCCCTCGCTGTCGATAAAGGCGAGGTCGGCATATCCCCGGCCATTGATCGAGGCGAGGAGCGCGGCAAGTTCGCCCTGGGCCGAAGCGTCCATGGTCTGGGCCACGTCCTCGCGGATTTCGCAGCTCTGGGCGAGCCCGGTGCCGGCATTGCTAAGCCAGAGGGCGGCCGCTATACCTAGCGCCGCGACGGACACCCCTGCAGTCACGAACAGCGATATGCGCCTGGGTTCGGTTCGTCCTGTCATTTCGCCAACTTCTGTTCAACTTAGAGTTTCTGGGGCGCCGATGAGCAATCGCATGTGGGGAGGACGGTTCGGGTCCGGTCCCGACGCCATCATGGAAGAGATCAACGCCTCCATCGATTTCGACAAGCGGCTCCATGCCCACGACATCGCCGGCTCGATAGCCCATGCGACCATGCTTGGGGAAGTCGGCATTCTGACGCGCGACGATAAGGACGCGATCATCGCCGGTCTAGAGGCGGTGCGCGGGGAAATCGATCGCGGCGAGTTCACCTTTTCGCGAGAGCTCGAGGACATTCACATGAATGTCGAGAGCCGGTTGCGCGAGATGATCGGGGACGCGGCGGGACGGCTGCACACCGCGCGCTCGCGCAACGATCAGGTTGCGACCGATTTCAGGCTTTATGTGCGCGATTGCGTCGATACGCTCGCGGGCCAGATCGAGACGCTCCAGAAGGTTCTGGTCGCGCGCGCCGGGGACGAGGCGGGCACGGTGATGCCCGGGTTTACCCATCTCCAGAGCGCCCAGCCGGTGACCTTCGGGCACCACATGCTGGCCTATGTGGAAATGCTTGAGCGCGACAAGGGGCGGCTGCTCGATGCGCGCCGGCGCCTCAATCTCAGCCCCCTTGGATCCGCCGCGCTGGCGGGAACGTCCTTTCCCATCGACCGCGAGATGACGGCCAGGGCGCTGGGGTTCGACGGGCCGACGGCCAATTCGCTCGATGCGGTCTCGGACCGCGATTTCGTGCTCGAAGTGCTCTCGGCGGCCTCGATTTCGGCGATGCACCTGTCGCGCTTTTCCGAGGAGCTGGTGATCTGGTCCTCGGCCCAGTTCGGGTTCGTGGCGCTCTCGGACAAGTTCTCGACAGGGTCCTCGATCATGCCGCAAAAGCGCAACCCCGATGCCGCCGAGCTGATCCGGGCCAAGATCGGCCGGATCTTCGGGGCGTTCACCTCCCTTTTGATGGTGATGAAGGGCCTGCCGCTCGCCTATTCCAAGGACATGCAGGAAGACAAGGAAGTCGCGTTCGATGCGCTCGACACCTTCTCGCTCTGCCTTGCGGCCATGACCGGGATGGTGGGGGACCTCGTGGTCAACCGCGAGAAGATGGCGGCGGCGGCGGGGGCGGGGTTCTCGACCGCGACCGATCTGGCCGACTGGCTGGTGCGGGCCGCCAACGTGCCGTTCCGGGAGGCCCACCACATCACCGGGCGCGCGGTTTCGGCCGCCGAGGCCAAGGGCTGCGGGCTCGAAGGGCTGACCATTGAGGATTTCAAGGCGATCGACGAGCGGATCACGAGCCAGGTGTTCAAGGTGCTGGGCGTGGACAATTCGGTCAAGTCGCGCACCAGTTTCGGGGGCACGTCGCCGGCCAACGTGCTGGCCCAGGTGTCGGCCTGGCGCGAGCGGCTGGGAGCCTGACCGGTGGTCCATCATTTCGAATATCGCGGCGGGGTGATGCACGCCGAGAACGTCAGCCTTGCGGCGATCGCCGATGCGGTGGGCACGCCGTTCTACTGCTATTCGGCAGCCACGTTCCGGCGCCATATCCGGGTGATGACCGAGGCGTTTGCCGGGTTCGACACCCTGGTCGCCTACGCCATGAAGGCCAATTCCAACCAGGCGATGCTCACGATCGCCGCCGCCGAGGGCGCGGGGGCGGACGTGGTCTCGCTGGGGGAACTCGAGCGGGCGCTCAGGGCCGGCATCGCGGCTGAGAAGATCATCTTTTCAGGGGTCGCCAAGAGCGAAGCGGAGATCGTGCGCGGGCTCGAGGCGGGCATCTTGTGCTTCAACGTGGAATCGGAGCCCGAGCTCGAGCGCATCGCGGCGGTGGCGGGGCGGATGGGCGTGGCCGCGCCCGTTTCGGTGCGCATCAACCCCGATGTGGACGCGCGGACCCACGCCAAGATTTCGACGGGCAAGTCGGAAAACAAGTTCGGCATCGCCTATGAGCGCGCCGAGGCGGTCTATGCCCGGATCGCAGACCTCGCCCATGTGCGGGCGGTGGGCGTCGACATGCATATCGGCTCCCAGATCACCGATCTCGAGCCCTTCGACAACGCGTTCGCGCTGCTGGCCGAGCTGGTGGGACGGCTGCGCGCCGCGGGCCACACGATCGAGCACGTGGATGTGGGCGGCGGGCTGGGCATTCCCTATCGCCAGGACGCGCCGGCCCCGCCCGATCCGCTCGCTTACGCCGAGATCGTCACCAACCGGGTGCGCGATCTGGGGTGCCGGCTGATCATCGAACCGGGGCGGCTGATCGCGGGCAATGCCGGGGTGCTGGTCACCAGGGTGGAATACATCAAACCCGGCGAGAAGAAGAATTTCGTCATCGTGGACGCGGGGATGAACGATCTGATTCGACCCACGCTCTATGAGGCCCATCACGATATCGTCCCCGTGCGCGTGCCCCAAGACGCGGACCGCACGTTCCGGGCCGATGTGGTGGGACCGGTGTGCGAGACCGGGGATTATCTCGGGCTCGACCGGGACCTGCCCGCGCTTGGCGAGGGCGATCTGCTCGCGGTGATGACGGCGGGGGCCTATGGCGCGGTGATGAGCGGGACCTACAACACCCGACCGCTGGTGGCCGAAGTGCTGGTGGAGGGCGACCGCCATCACGTGATCCGGCCACGTGAGACGCTCGAAGCGCTCATCGGCCGGGACAGCGTACCGGACTGGCTTTGATCGTGCTCAGAGCGCGGAGCGGGCGAGCGGGATGATCTCGGCGGGCCGCCCCGAAAGCGCATCATCGACCTTGCCGATGAGCTGGGCCAGCGAGAAGGGCTTGTTGAGCACGTCGTAGATCAGGGCGTCGAGCCCGTGAGCGCGCTCGCGCTGGTCGGCAAACCCGGTCATCAGCACGATGGTGATGTCCGGATAGTCGGCGCCCGCGGTCAGAGCGAGGCTGATGCCGTCCATGACCGGCATCTTGATGTCGGACACCAGAAGATCGAAGGCGCCCTGGCGCTCGGCGAGGATTTCGGCGGCCAGCCCGCCATCTTCGGCCGGGGTCACCTCGTGGCCGGACATCTCGAGCGCACGCACGACGAAAGCGCGAACGTTGTCGTCGTCTTCAGCTACCAGAATGCGCGCCATACCCGCCTGTTCCCTTCATCAATCTGTCCCCGTGGGGTGCCTGAGACCCGGCCATCGGCCCGCCGGTCGCAAGGGTTGCCCGCCCCTGTTGTGGCGCAGCGAGGGCTGCGCAAAAGTTAACGGCGCGCAGATTTGCCCGCTCGTTCACCGATTTTCCCTGCCCGATTCCAGAAACCGCAGCCGGACCCTTTCGACGCCCTGAGGCGGATTGGTGAGCTGGGTATCGATGGCGATGACGTCTCCGGGCAATATGCTGCGCTCGGCGGGATTGACGCTCCACTCGTAGATCATCGCGCCGTCCTCTCCCAGGAGGGAAACCAGAACCGGCGGCACCTGTGCGATCGCCGGAGTGACATTCCCGATCCGGGCGGTGACGACAAGAACCGCATTGCCGTCACGCGTGGTCCTCAGGGTTTCAATCTCTGTAAAATCCAAACCAACGACATTTGTTCCAAGTCCGACAAGCCTGTAGACCGAATCGAGCTCGGGGACGGCCCGGACGATGTCGGTGCGCATGAGGAGTGCGATGGCGACAAAGGCGAGGACGCACACCGCCAGAACCACCCGTCCGGCGCGCCTGATGCGTGCCAGAGGCAGTTTGCGGGCGATGTCGAGCTTGCGGCGCGCCAGGGCCTCGGCGCCCGGGTCGGGAGCGGGCTGGCGGGCGGGCTGTTTGGGCTTGTCCCCGGCGCGTCGCCTTGGCCGCTGGCGCGGGGCGGTGCCGGGATCGGCGCGCACGAACGCGTCGTCGAGCAGCTCCTCGTCGGCGGCGTCAAACAGGGTGTCGTCGTCGTTGATATGGGCGATTTCGTCGGCGTCGGGCTCGGGATCGGCGAGGGGGGCCTTGCCCGCGGGAAAGCTCGGGGTCGCCATCCAGGCGCTGGCGCAGGTGGCGCACTGGACCTGACGCCCAGCCGCGCCGATGGCTTCGGCGGCCACGCGGTATCGTGTGCGGCAATTTGGGCAGGTGATGATCACGGTCTGGGCCCAGGGTTCCTGATGTGTCGCGCGTCCGAGCCAGAACAGGGCTTCCGGTTTTTTCGGAAACGCTCTGGGTCCCCAAGATTAAGCGGGGTGAGGTTAAAACTCTTGAAACGGTGCCCTATTGCGGCCACTGCGATGGTCAAAGGCTGGCATTTCGCTAGTATCGGGCACTTATTGATTCGCGGAGCGGTGGGTTTGATCGCGTTCGAAAACGTCGGGCTGCGCTATGGGCACGGTCCGGAAATTCTCAAGGATCTGACGTTCAGGATTTCTCCCGGTTCGTTCCACTTCCTGACGGGCCCCTCCGGGTCGGGCAAGACATCGCTGCTCAGGCTTTTGCTGCTTTCGCTCAAGCCCACGCGCGGGTCGGTGTCCCTGTTCGGCGAGGACGTGACCACGCTCGACCGCGACCGGCTGTTGCAGATGCGCCGGCATATCGGGATCGTGTTCCAGGAATTCCGGCTGCTCGATCATCTGACCACGTTCGAGAATGTGGGCCTGCCCCTGCGGGTGCGCGGCCAGGCCGAGGCGAGCTATCGCGCCAATGTCGAGGAATTGCTCGACTGGGTGGGGCTGGGCGACCGGATGGATGCCCATCCGGCGGTGCTTTCGGGCGGGGAAAAGCAGCGCGCGGCCATTGCGCGCGCGGTGATCGCCAAGCCCGATATCCTGCTGGCTGACGAGCCCACGGGCAATGTGGACCCAGAACTGTCCGAGCGGCTGCTGCATCTCTTCGAGGAGCTCAACCGCATGGGGACGACCATCATTCTCGCCACCCACGAGCTGAACCTTCTGGAGAAATTCTCCTATCCGCGCATGCTTCTCGAAGACGGGGAGCTGAGCTTTCATGACTGAGGGCCGCAAGCTGGGCTGGCCGCGGCCCAACGCCATCGTGCCGGCGCAATCGGTGGCCGGGCGTACCCTGATGCTGCTGATCGGCATCATGACCTTCCTTTCGTGCGTCACCTTCGGGGGCGTGCTGCTGGTGCAGAACTCGGCGCTGGCCTGGTCGGCCGATGTGGGCCGGGAGATCACCGTGCAGCTCCGGCCCATCGACGGGGAGGTGATGGACAGCAATCTGCGCCTCGCGGTCTCGCTGGCCGAGGCGATCCCCGGAGTTGCGGGCACCGAAGTGCTCAGCGTGGAAGACAGCGAGGCGCTGCTCGAGCCATGGCTGGGCGCGGGGCTCGATCTTACCGACCTCTCGATCCCCCGGCTGGTGATCGTGCGGCTTTCGGACCCCAACGGGTTCGATATCGGCCGGCTCGAGCGTGACCTCGCGACCATTCCGGGCACCACGATCGAGACCCATGCGGCCTGGCGGGTGCAGCTCAACACCATGGCCGGCACTGTGGTCGTCTCGGGCATCCTGGTGCTGGGCCTGATCCTCGTGGCGACGGCGCTGGCCATCGTCTTTGCCACGCGGGGGACCATGTCCACCAACCGCGACATCGTGGACGTGCTGCATTTCATCGGGGCCTCGAACCGGTTCATCGCCGGCGAGTTTCAGGGGCGGTTCCTTTTGATCGGACTGCGGGGCGGGGTGTTCGGCGGGGTCGCGGCGATCCTGTTCTTCACCATGGTGAGCGCCGCCATGAGCACGGTGGTTCCCGACGAATCGGGTCAGCAGATCGGGATTCTTTTCGGGCAGTTCTCGCTGGGGCTGAGCGGCATTCTGGGGCTTGCCGGCGTGGTGCTGGTGATCGCTGGGCTGACGGCGATCACCTCGCGGTTGACCGTGCGACGGTTCCTCTCCCAGATTTCGTGATTCCCGGGCGCAGCAAGGATACGGGCAAATGATCGTTCAGGCTGTTCGCTCCACGCTCTTTTACCTCGCGTTCTTCGTCCATACTTTCTTTCTGGCGCTGCTCGTCGGCACCATGGCCAAGCTGATGCCGACCCGGCGCAAATCCGGATGGGCGATCGTGCGCTACTGGTCGGTCGCGACCCTTTTCCTGCTGCGCTGGCTGGTGGGTATCCGCAGCGAGGTGACCGGCATGACAAACCTGCCGGAGGGCGCCTATATCGTGGCGGCCAAACACCAGTCCGACTGGGATATCTTCGCCATCCTGCCCCACATGGGCCAGCCGGCCTTCATCGCCAAGAAGGAACTGCTCGCGATTCCCTTTTTCGGCTGGGCCGCCGCATGGATGAATGCGGTGCCGGTCGATCGCAAGCGCGGGCGGGACGCGGTGCCGCTGATGCTGGCCAGCGCCCAGGAGGCGGTGGACCGGGGCTGCGAAGTGATCATCTACCCCGAGGGCACGCGCCGGGCGCCGCTCGAGGCGCCGGCCTACCGCTCGGGCATCATACGCATGTACGTCGCGCTGGGGGTTCCGGTGGTGCCCGTGGCGCTGACCTCAGGGCTCTACTGGGGGCGCAACAGCCCCGTGCTGTGGCCAGGCAAGGCACGGGCCAGATTTCTGCCGCCGATCGCGCCCGGGCTCGCGCCCGCCGAATTCGAGGAGCGGCTGATCGCGGCCATTGAGGGCGAGACTGACCGCATGATCCTTGAGGACGTGCAGGCGGGGCTCGCCCGGCCCATCTCCCCAAGGCTGAGGGCGCGGATCGCCGAGCTCGAGGCGCGGATGGGCCAAGCATCCTGATCGCGATGTCTTGAATCCAGAGATTGTATTCTGCCGAAAATTAGACACAATATGTGGGCTCAATCCGGATCATGCGGGGTGGAGCGCATGGAGCGCAATTGACATCTGCGGGTGTTTGTTCTAATTTTGTTCTTGTTGGCGCGATGTTCGCGTCCGGGGGCAGCGAGGGGTAGCCATGACACGAAGCATTGCCCAGGGAGCCGGGAGAGGCTCGGGGACGACCGTCTGGTTCGGACGCTCGGGCCAACGCTATGGCCTCGAGCGGGTCGATGCGACCGGCGCGACCCTGATGGAGGGATGGTTTTACGTCTTGGCCGGTGATGCGGTCGGCTGGGCCGGCACGGCCGAGGACCTGATCGCCGATCAGGCGAGCCGGGAGCGATTCCGCCGCGCGCTGGCCGAAGGCATGGCCATGTATTGCCTGCCCGATCCGGGCGACGACCTCTCACGCATGACGCTGGTCTGGGATCTTGAGGGGGTGCGCTGCCCTTTGGTGCGCAGCGCTGCCTGAATGAATGCCCGGCCCTGCCTGACTGATCAATGAAGGTCAGCGCGCCGTGTCGCATTCGAGGGGCAGTGCCGGCGCACGCGGCTAACCCGAGAACCGGAGGGTGGGCAGTGCCCGTCCTTCCGAAGAATCGGACGGTGGTCCGGGCGGTGCCCCGATGGCCGCTGTAAAATGCCACTTACGGTGCCGGCGCGTGCTCTCAAGGCAGGCGGCTGCCTCTTTCGACCATTGGTGCGGGAGGGGGAGCGGTATCGCGGTCTGGCTATGGGAGAATGGAGGGAGACCGGTGCCTCCCTCTCCAGGGTGGCGCTCGAGCGTGCTCTGAACCTTGTCCGGTTCCGAGTAAATCGGACCGGGAACTCCCGGTCTTTGGCTCGCCGGGTTTCCGATCTGGAAAAGAGTTTCCACTCTCCTGGAACCGCTCTATCGCGCACCGGCCGGTCCGGATTGCGGTTTGCCCGCTTCGTGCATCTCATCGGTGGCTGCGCTGCGCAGCCGGGCGCTCAGGGCGTCGAGGCGGCCGTCGGGAATGCCGAGTTGTTCGAGGTGGCTGGCGGTGTTGACCACATAATCGGCGTTGGGCCCTGACGCGCCGCTGGCGCGCCTGACCAGGGCGAACTGGTCGTCGATGGCCAGTCGGCCTGCGTACTGGATGTGGCCGGGATCGGTGACGAAGGTGAGGGCCGGGACGATCTCACCGCTGGCCAGCTTCACCGGGCGGCGGGTTTCGCGATAGACGCCGGTCACCTGCTCGCGCTCGCGCAGATAGTCGCGCACCTCGATCCACCGCTCGGGGGCGACCTCAAAGGCCATGCCGATGCACGATCCGCCCCGTTCAAGCCCGAAGACGAGGCCGGGCTGCTCGGGTGTGCCTCTGTGCCGGTGCGAGAAGATGCACAGGCGCCGGTGCACGCCGCGCATGAGGGCGCGCTCGGCGCGAACAAAAGGGAAGCCCGGCCGCCAGATCAGTGATCCATAGCCGAACACCCAGGACAGGGGCTGGTCGTTGTCATTGGCCATGCCGTCTTCTTGCCATGGGGCCATGAAAGGCACAAGCGGGCCGGTGGACGATCGCTGCCGGCCCTCGTCCCGGCGCGTTGCGCGTGGTTGCGCAACGGGATCGGCCTGCCGCCGGTCCCTCTCGAGAAAAGCTGAGCAGCGCCGGGGCGCCATGCGGTGGGCTGGCGCGGGCAAAAAAGTCCGGTGACGGCCAGGAGGCGAACCGGTAAGAAGGCTGCCATGAAGCGTTTTGTCATTGTCATCATCATCGTGCTTGCCGTCTGCGCCCTGTGGGCCGGCGTGTGGCTGTTCGTGGCCAGCCAGATCGACACCGAGCTCGCGGCGCTTGAGAGCAATGACGGGGTCATGGCGCCTCGTCTCGAATGCGAGACGCGCGCGGTGCGGGGGTTCCCGTTCCAGTTCGCGCCCCGGTGCGAGGGCGCGCGGATAACCTCGGGCGACATAACGCTGGCCGTCAACTCGATCTATGGCACCGCGCTTATCTATCGGCCCACCCATATGCAGCTTTTCGCCGAGGGACCGGCCGAGATTTCCGATGCCTTTACCGGTTCGCGCCAGCAGCTCGACTGGGAGAGCCTGCGCGCCAGCCTGCGGCTCTCGGGCAGCACGATCGAGCGCTTTTCGGTGGTGGGCGAGGAGCTGGTGTGGTCGGACCTCCTGTTCGGGGACACGGTGCTGGGCGCGGTAGAGGGCGCGGAAATCCATCTTGTCGAGGGCGGAGAGGGCGAGGCTGCGGGCTCGGTGCTCGATCTCTTCGTCCGGCTCGAGGGCGCCGGGATGGGCGGGCTGCAGATCGCGAACGGGCAAGCAACGCTCGACGGTCAGTTGACCGCGGTGCCCGAAATGGCGCTCTGGGGCGATCCGCGTATGGCGGCACTCTGGCAGGCCAATGGCGGGGTGCTGACGGTCCGGGCTCTCGACGCTGTGGCCGAGGGGCTGTCGCTCTCGGCCAGCGGGGAGATGGCCCTCGATGATAACGGCCTGTTGATGGGCAGCGCCGAGGTGCAGTCCCAGGGCGTGGTGGAGCGATTCGGCGATTTCTCGGACGACCCGATGGCCGCGATGCTGCTGGGCCGGCCCGACGACGAGGGCGTCTACAGTCAGACGCTCAGCGCCCGGGGCGGGCAGATCTTTATCGGCCTGCTGCCGATGGCGACGGTGCCGCCGGTCTTTTGAGCCGGGCGGCTGGTTCTTTTTTCGGGATAAGCGCTACCGGGACGTGCCGTCGTCCTCATGGGCGCGGCCGAAATCGGGCGCGTCGGTTTCCTGGCCAGCGTCGATGATCGAGCGGCGGATGGCGCGGGTGCGGGTAAAGAGCGTCTCGAGCGCTTCGCCATCCCCGACCCTGACGGCGCGCTGGAGCGTGCTGAGATCTTCGAGGAACCGGCCAAGCATTTCGAGCACCGCCTCGCGGTTGGTCAGGAACACGTCGCGCCACATGACGGGATCGGACGCGGCGATGCGGGTGAAGTCCCGGAAGCCTCCGGCCGAGAACTTGATGACTTCTGACTTGGTGACCGTTTCAAGGTCGTCGGCGGTGCCCACGATATTGTAGGCGATCAGGTGCGGCACGTGGCTGGTGATGGCGACGACCAGATCGTGGTGGTCGGCGTCCATCAGCTCGACATCGGCCCCCAGCGCGCGCCAGAAGGCGGCGGTCGTCTCGATGGCCTTGGGGTCGGTGCCCGGCTCGGGGGTGAGGATCGTCCAGCGATTGGCAAAGAGCGAGGCAAAGCCGGCTCCGGGCCCCGAATGCTCGGTGCCCGCCATGGGATGGCCGGGCACGAAATGGACGCCCTCGGGCAGGTGCGGGCCGACGGCGGACAGAACGTGGCGTTTGACCGAGCCCACATCGGTGACGATGGTGCCGGGAGCCAGATGGGGGGCGATGGTGCGCGCGATGGCCTCATAGGCGCCCACGGGCGCGGCCAGGACCACGAGATCTGCGCCTTTGACGGCTTCGGCGGCGTCCAGCGTGTACTGGGTGCCCAGCCCCAGGGCGCGGGCTTCCTCGAGCGTGTCGGCGCGGCGGGTGGAAATGGCGATCTCGCGCGCGAGCCCCTTGCGCCGGACGGCGTGGGAGATGGACGAGCCGATCAGCCCGATCCCGATCAGTGCGATCTTGTCGAACATCATTGGTCCATGAAGTCCTTGAGACAGGCAGCGACCGCCCGCATGGCGGATTCGCTTCCGATGGAAATGCGCAGGCCCTCTGGGATGCCATAGCCCCCCATCTCGCGGACCACGAGGCCCTCTTCGAGCAGCGCCGCATTGGCATCGGCAGCGGTCTTGCCGGGGGTGTCGGGGAACAGGACGAGGACGAAATTGCCCTGGCTGGGCAGGACGCGCAGGCGGTTGGACGAGAGCTCAGCGGTCAGCCAGTCGCGCCACTGGGCGTTGTGGGCCTTGAGCCGCGCGATAAAGGCGAGGTCACGGGCCGCGGCGGCGGCGGCAAGCTGGCCGGGCATCGTGACGTTGAAGGGCCCCCGGATGCGGTTGAGCACATCGATGATGGCGGCAGGGCCATAGAGCCAGCCCACGCGAACGGCGGCGAGGCCCATTTTCGAGAAGGTGCGGACCATCACGACGTTTTCGGCGCGCTCGACGAGCGAGATGCCCACCCCGTAATCTGGGTCGGTGACGTATTCGGCATAGGCCGAATCGATCGCGAGGATGACGTTGGCGGGCAGGCCCGCATGGAGCCGGTCGAGTTCGGAGGCCGGCAGGCAGGTGCCGGTGGGGTTGTTGGGGTTGGCGAGGTAAACCAGCCGGGTCTTGTCGGTCACAGAGGCGAGGATGGCATCGACATCGGCGTGGTAGTCGTTTTCCTCGGCAAAGACGGGCACGCCGCCTGCCGCGCGGGTGACGATGGGATAGACCATGAACCCGTAGCGCGAGATGACCACCTCGTCGCCCACCCCCACGTAGGCCTGGGCAAGCAGGTGCAGCACCTCGTCGGACCCCGCGCCCACGACGATCCGGTCCGGATCGATGGCGTTGACCTCGCCGAGCGCCTCACGCAGGAGCCGCGAGGAGCCTTCGGGATAGATCTCGAGCCGGTCGGCGGCCGCGCGGTAGGCTTCGATGGCGCGCGGGCTGGCACCGAGCGGGGATTCATTGGCCGAGAGCTTGATCGGCGCGCGCGCATTGCCCGTGCTCGAGCGTCCGGGCACATAGGCGGAAATCTCTAAAATGCCGGGCTGGGGCACGGGGCGGGGCAGGGCGGTGTCAGTCAGCTTGGAGGTTTCAGTCAGCTTGGACATGGGCAGCCGGTCAACCAGAGCGCAGGATAAGGGCGGGATGCGGGCGGACCATAGTGAAACCGGTGCGCCAAGGCAATCGGGCGCAAAACGGTCGCGTCAGGGCCGGCTGCGCGCGGTCTGGCCGGCGAAGACCGTGCTGGGGGCGCTGGCGCTGGCGCGCTTGCGGCGTGTGACCGCGGGCACCTGTTCCTTGCGCGCGTGCACGCACATGACCCCCGCGAACGTCGCGCCCAGCATCCGCCCGGTGCGCTCGAACACCCGGGCCGAGCGCACGATGGCGCCCCGGTTGAAGGGCGGCACGTAAAGGCATTCGCGCCAGGCGCGGGGGGTGAAGGAATGGTCGCGCAGGAGCTTTTCGAGCTGGCTGCGCGAATAGGGGCGGCCCTGGCCGAAGGGGGTGTTGTCCATGCCCGCCCAGAGCCCGCGCCGGCGCGGCACCGCGATGACGAGATCGGCGCCGGGCGCGCAGACCCGCCAGAGCTCGCGCATCAGCTCTTCGGCATCGACCACGTGTTCGAGCCCGTGGACGATCAGCACCAGATCGACCGCCGCGTCGGTGAGCGGCATTTCAAGGGGATCGCACAGAACCGTGTGGTTGGGTGCCTCGGGCGGCCAGGGGGCCGCGCCCTGCCGGGCTGGCATGAAGACCAGAACCCGCTCGGCACCTCCAAGCGTTGCGCCCAGATAGGGGGTGGTGTAGCCCAGCCCCAATATGCGCCGTCCGGTGACGTCGCCCGCCAAGGCGGACACCTGTTCGCGAATCAGGCGGCGGGCAAGCCGGCCCAGCGGGGTGCGGTAGAACCGCGAGAGGCCGTCGACGTCGGGGGTCATCACGCATCCCTTTGCTTGGGCCGCCATTATGTGCGTGTATCGGGCCCAGAGGTCAAACCGTTGCGGCCCCGAAGGCCTGCAGCGCGCCAACGAGACTGACAAGGAGGCATCATGGCCGAGATCGTGGTCTTTCCCGCACGTTCGGACAATTACGGCTACCTGATCCATGAGGAGGCGACCGGACGCACGGTTTCGATCGACGCGCCCGAGACCGAGGCGATCGTCGATGTGCTCGAGGCGCGGGGCTGGACGCTGACCGATATTCTCGTGACCCACCATCACCACGACCACACCGAGGCCATCGCGCCGCTCAAGGCCAGATATGGGGCGCATGTGACCGGCCCACGCGGCGAAGCAGACAAGATCGAGGGCCTCGACGCCCTGGTTTCGGGTGGCGACAGCGTCACGATCGGGGAGATGGTTTTCGAGGTGATCGACACCCCGGGCCATACGCTGGGGCATGTGTCGTTCCACGCGCCCGCGCTCAAGGCGCTGTTTTGCGCCGACGCGCTGTTCTCGCTGGGGTGCGGGCGGATGTTCGAGGGCGCGCCGGGGCCCATGTGGCAGGGGCTCAAACGCCTGCGGGCGCTCGATCCGGAGACGATGATCCATTGCGGTCATGAATACACCCAAGCCAACGCTAAATTTGCGCTCAGCGTGGATGGGGAGAACGCGGCGCTGGTGCGCCGGGCCGAGGAGGTCGCGCGGCTGTGCGAGAAGGGCGAGCCCACCATTCCCAGCCGGCTGGGCGAAGAAATCGCGGCCAACCCGTTCCTGAGGGCCGACGATCAGGGGCTGGCCGAGAAAATGGGGCTGCCGGGGCGTCCGCCCGAGACGGTCTTTGCCGCCCTGCGCAAGGCCAAGGATGACTTTTAACGGCGCGCGGTCAGCTCGGGTCGAACCGGGTGTTCTTGGTTTCCCCGACCTGGCGGGCGAGCTCCTGGAATGAACGCCCCTCGCCCGAGGCGGCGTTGGCGAGGATCAGGAACCGGGCGGGAAAGGCCATGGCATCGCGCTGGGCGGGGGAGAGATCATCGCCCGCCCGTGCATCGAGTGCGGCGCGCTCGGCCTTCTTCATGGCGGCATCGATCTCGGTGCGGCTGATCACCCCGCGCTCCACGAGAGTGTCGTTAAGCGCGGCAATGGTGAGATAAAGCCCTTCGAGCTGAAGGTTGGCGACGTTCATGGTCCTGGCTCCCTGGTCGAATGGTGCCCCCGGCGGGTCCCGGGCTAGAGCATATCCTGTTCTGACTGAATCAGGACATTGGCTCTAAGTCTTTGATTTGTCGCGTTTCCGAACCGAACAAGTGTTTCCACTTTTTCTGGAAACGCTCTAAGGGTGGGGCGGACGCCGCGGCCCGCGCCCACCTCTGCCGAGCTATTTCTTGGGCTTCTTGTGCTCGCCCAGCGTGACGGCGCCCTTGAGCGAAGGCGCTGCTGCGATGGTCTTGGGCTTTTCCTGCTTGGGTTTCTTGGTTTCGCGGTTTCCGCGTATCTGACCTTTGGCCATGGGGGTTGTCCTGACAAAGCACGGCGCAAGATCGCGCCGTAGCGGTGATTATCTCACCGGTCAGGGCGTTTGGCCAAGCAAATCGGCGCGATACCAGCAGATGGGGCGGGGAGGGCGCGACGGCGCAAAGTGGTGATCCCGGCGCGATTCGAACGCGCGACCCCCAGATTAGGAATCTGGTGCTCTATCCTGCTGAGCTACGGGACCACTGGTTCTGCGCATAGCAAAATCGGGCATTGATGGGAACCTGAAAACGCGTGGTCAGGCCCGCGCCCTCTGACCGATCCGGCGCGACAGAGTGCGTTCGATCGCCGAGAGGCCGTCATAGATGAGGACGGCGAGGACACCGACGATAAGGCCGCCCTGAAGGACGAAGGCGGTGTTGCCCGAAAGCAGGCCCGCGATGATCACTTCCCCGAGGGTTCGGGCGGCGACGGTCGAGCCGATGGTGGCGGTGGCCAGCGAGATGACGGTCGAGAGCCGCACCCCGGCGAGAATGACCGGCAGGGCGAGGGGCAATTCGACCCGGGTCAGCCGCTGGAGGCCGGTCATGCCCATGCCGCGCGCCGCCTCGGTGACCGGGCCCCTGAGCCCGGTCAGCCCCGTGAGGGTGTTCTCAAAGATCGGCAGCAGCCCGTAAAGGAACAGTGCGACCAGCGTGGGCGCGGTGCCAAAGCCCAGCATGGGCACGGCAAGGGCGAGGACGGCTACGGGCGGGAAGGTCTGGCCCACATTGGCAAGACTGCGCGAGAGCGGCAGGAACTCGGCCCCGAAGGGTCGGGTGACCAGGATGGCCAGTCCAACGGCCACCAGCGTGGCCAGCGTGGTGGCGATCAGAACGATCATCAGATGGTTGAGGGTGAGATCGAGCAGGCTGCCCTGATTGTAGATCACCGGCTGGCCATTGCTGGCCAGGGGCGCGAATACGAAGGCGAACGCCTCGGGGTTGACGAGGAACGCCACCAGAAGGGCGAAGACGACCAGCCGGATGAGCAGCCCTGCCCTCATGACGGCCTCGCCGCGCTCCGGGCGAGCCGGGCCCGGCTGATCCGGCCGATCAGCCTGCCGTCCTGGATGACCGGCAGCGCCTCGCGGCCCGACCACAGGCATTCGGCATAGGCCTCGCGCAGGCTGGCCCCGGCCGGGATGGGCGTTCCGGTGGCCTCGCCCTCTTCGAGGAGCGAGGCCACGGTTTCGAGCGAGAGCAGCCGGAAGGGCCGGTCGCCCCCGAGCAGCTCGGAGACGAAGTCGGTGGCCGGATGGCCGATGATCTCGGCAGGGGTTGCGTATTGGAGCAGCCGGCCCTCGTCCATCACGGCAATCCTTGTGCCCAGATGGATGGCTTCCTCCATGTCATGGGTGACCAGCACCACGGTGGTGTCGAACCGGCGCTGGATGGCGAGCAGATCGTCCTGGGCCTTGGCGCGGATCACCGGATCGAGCGCCCCGAAGGGCTCGTCCATCAAAAGGATATTGGGCTCGGCCGCCAGCGCCCGTGCCACCCCCACCCGCTGCTGCTGGCCGCCCGAGAGCTCGTTGGGCATGCGGTCGCGGAACTGGGCGGGATCGAGCTGGAAGAGATCGAGCAATTCGTCGACCCGCGCCCGGATGCGCGCCTTGTCCCAGCCCAGAAGGCTGGGGACGGTGCCGATGTTCTGGCTCACGGTGCGATGGGGGAAGAGCCCGTGGCCCTGGATGGCATAGCCGATGCGGCGGCGCAGCTCATAGGGCGGCACCTCGCGGGTGTCCTGACCGTCGATCAGCACCCGGCCCGAAGTGGGCTCGACCAGCCGGTTGATCATGCGCATCAGGGTGGTCTTGCCCGAGCCTGACGTGCCCACGATCACGCAGATGTCTCCGGCCTCGATGGTCAGCGAGATGGAATCGACCACCGTCGTCTGGCCGTAGACCTTGGTCAATGCCTGAATCTCGATCATCGCGCACGCTCCCTGGTGCTGGCCATTTCGACAAGGGCATCAAGAACGACCGCGGCGGCAAAGGCGAGCGCCACGGTGGGCACCGCCCCCAGCAGAACGAGGTCCATGGCCGTCTGTCCGATGCCCTGGAAGACGAAGACCCCGAAGCCGCCGCCCCCGATCAGCGCGGCGATGGTGGCCAGACCGATGTTCTGGACCAGCACGATGCGAATGCCGGTCAACACCACCGGGAAGGCCAGCGGCAACTCCACGCCCATCAGGCGCTGGCGGTCGGTCATCCCCATGCCGCGCGCGGCATCGTTGGCCGTCTCGGGCACGTTGACCAGCCCCACAAGGGTGTTGGAGACGATGGGCAGCAGGGAATAGGCAAACAGGGCCACCATGGCCGGCGCGAGCCCGATCCCCGAGATCCCGATCGCCGAGGCGCCCGGCACATTGGCGGCGACCCAGGCCAGAGGCGCGATCAAGAGCCCGAACAGCGCGATCGAGGGGATGGTCTGGACGATGTTGAGCACGTTGAGCACCGCCGCGCGCAGGGGCCGGATCCGGTAGAGCACGATGCCCAGCGGCACCCCGGCCACAATGGCGATGGCCACCGACCCGAAGGCCAGCACCAGATGGGTGCGCGCCTCGGCCCAGAAGGCGGGCGCCCGGTTGGCGTATTCCTTGAGAATGGAGAGATCATCGAAGGTCCCGGCCCAGAGCAGACTCCCAAGCGCGGCGCCCACAAGCGCCAGGATGGTGATCCGCTGCCAGGGGCCCAGGCGCAGGCGCGCCAGCGCATCGGTGACCATCAGGGCAAAGGCAAAGACCAGAACCCAGAACCCTGCCCCCGGGGAGACCCGGGCGAAGCTGTCGCCAGGCGGGATCAGCCCCGTCGCGGCCAGCCCGATCAGGATCATGAGCGCCCCGAGGAGCACGAAGCCACCCACCAGCTTGACCAGCGGGGAGAGCGCCATGAGCGCGATGGCTATCCCAAGAGCGATCAGCACCCCCAGCACCAAAGCGGGCAGTGCTTCGAGAGCGAAGGGAATCTGCAGCCCTTCGCCCAGAACGATGCGGTTGGCCCGGAAAACCGCAAAGGGCAGGACCGTGCCTGCCACGGCGATGAGTGCGATCAGCACCCCAAGCTTGTCCAAGGCCATCCACGGGGCGCGGGCCTTTCCGGCGATATCGGCAGTGGACATCTTGCCCCTTCCCTCGCTGATGCGGGCCCCGAGGGGCGCGCGGCACGCGTCCCCTGCCAGTCTGATGGCTCTGAGACCAGCCGTGCTCGGGCATATCCTGTTCTGACTGAATCAGGACAGGAGCTCCAAGCCTTCGATTTGTCGCGCTTGTGAACCGGAAAAGTCTATCCACTTTTCCTCGAAGCGCTTTAGTCGGCGAACCCGTTCGCCGTCAGGAAGTCGGTGGCAACCGAGGATGCGGCTTCACCGCCCACCTGCACGCGGCCGTTGAGATCCTGGAGCGTCTCGAGGGTAAGGGCCTCAAAGACCGGGGCCAGAAGCTCCTCGATCTGGGGATATTCTTCGAGAACCTCTTCGCGGATGATCGGGGCGGGCTGGTAAACCGGCTGTACGCCCTGATCGTCCTCGAGGACCACGAGACCCGACGGGGCGATCCCGCCATCGGTGCCATAGACCATCGCGGCATTGGCGCCATTGGTGCCCTGGGCGGCCGCGGCGATGGTGGCGGCGGTATCCCCGCCCGACAACGTGATCAGCTGGTCGGGCGAAAGGGTGAAGCCATAGACCTCCTGGAACTTGGGCAGGGCGGCGGGCGAGTTCACGAACTCGGACGATGCGGCCAGCACCACTTCACCGCCGCCCGAGACATATTCGCCGAACTGGGTGAAGGTTTCGAGCCCGTTGGCCTCGGCCAGGTCCTGGCGGATCGCCACGGCCCAGGTGTTGTTGGCCGGCGAGGGGGTGAGCCAGACGATCTGGTTGGCCTCGTAATCGAGCGCCCTGGCCTCCTCATAGGCCGACTGGGCGTTGTTCCAGAGCGGATCGTCGGCCCGCTCGAAAAAGAACGCCGCGTTCCCGGTATACTCGGGATAGATGTCGATCTCGCCCGCCGTGATCGCCTCGCGCACGATCGGCGTGCCCCCGAGCTGGATCCGGTCTTCAACCGCAATGTCGGCGCCCTCGAGCACCTGCTTGATGATGTTGCCCAGAACGCCACCCTCGGTGTCGATCTTGGACGAGACCACGACCTGCGCTTGCGCAGATCCGACACCAACGCAAAGCGCAGCAACGCTTCCCAATACAATCCCAAACAAACGCATCTTGTTCTCCATCGTTACAAACCAAAACGGTCCCAAACGGCCTGACGTGCCGACACATAATGGCGGAGCAGGGAAAGGGTTCGCCCAATGGGAAAGGGAATTTCGATCACGGTCCATACCCCAGGGCCCTGCACCGGCCCTTGGGCTATTGTGGCAGATGCGCGGCGGTCACTCCAGCCATGCGCCCGACAAGAATCCGGCATGGGCCGGACGCCGTCAGATGCAGACGAGAACCGACGCGGGGTTCTTCTTGGCGTCGTAGAGCGCCCTGTCGGCGGCAACATACAGCCGTTCAGGCGATAGCCCTGCTAGAGGGGAGGCGAAGGCGAGCCCGACCGAGGCGGTGAGCGGCACCATGTCTCCGTCCCAGGGAACGGGGTTGAGAAGGCCCGGGATCATCGCGCGCAGGGCGCGTTCGGTTGCCGTGCGCGAGCGGAGCGGGGGCAGCAGGACCGCGAATTCGTCCCCGCCGAGGCGCGAAACGAGGCAGGGTGCGGGAAAGGCCTTCTGGAGGCGCCTGCCGAATGCCACGAGGCACCGGTCGCCCGCCGCATGGCCCCACCGGTCATTGATCTGCTTGAAATTGTCGAGATCAAAGACGACGAGCGCCCCGATCTCCTCGCGCAGGACGTCCCCGGCCTCGCCCTCAAGGAAGCGCTGGAAGCGGGCGCGGTTGGCAACGCCGGTCAGCGGATCGCACTCGGCCTGGGCACGCAGGCTTTCCCAGCGCGCGCGGTCCTCGGTTATGTCCTGCTTCATGCCATAGAGCGTGCGGGCCCTGCCATGGGATTTGCGCACCGCGGCGGTGATGCGGATCCAGCGCTCGAGACCGTCGGGGCGATGGATTCTGGCATCGAGCGAAAAGCCGGTGCCGGTTTCGATGGCGCGGGAGCGCTTGTGCTCGAGCACCTCACGCGATTGCTCGCAATACATCTCGACGGTGGCACGGCGTTCGGCGGGCCGCTCTGCGGGCAGGCCGAACATCTCAAAGACGCCGTTGGTCCAGGTCAGCCGTTCACTGGCGAGATCGCATTCAAAGGCGCCCATTGGCACGATCGAGGCAGCCCCGTCATAGAGTTCGAGGGCGCTCAGGCCGTCGCTGAGCGCGGGAAGGGAATCGGCATGGAGAGCATTTGTCGGAAACAATTTCTCATCCGTTTGGTGGAGCGCCCGGAAGTGTTAGAAATTCACGGTAAAGAATGCGTTTATTCACCTAGCGCGAAAGGACGCGCGGCGCCATCCCGTAATGCGCTGCGTCCCGCCCTCTCGCTGGAGCCTATCCGCGTCCGATGGAATCAGGACACGCGCTCGAGGTCTTTGATTTGTCGCGTCCGCGAACCGGGAAAGTGTTTCGACGTTTCCTTGAAGCGCCCTATCGCGAAAAGGCGAGGGGCAAAGTGAACTGCCAGGAGGATCGCCCGGCTGCCGGGGGAATGGGCGGGAAGGGCGCGGCGCGGCGGATGGTTTCCAGAGCCGCGGAATCCAGCGCGCCATTTCCCGAGGACCGCACCAGCGCGGCGCCGGCAAGGCTCCCGCCGGCATCGACGGTGAAGGCGACGACGGCCTGTCCGGTCGCGCCGCGGGCTGCCGAAGGGTAGCGCAGGGCCCGGCGCAGGGCGCCCACGATCTGCCCGGGATAATTGGACACATCCGCGTTACCGGCCGCACGCGATCGGGCGTTGCCCGCGCTTGCCGCTGCCCCCGAGGTGGTTCCGGCCTGGGCCCCGCGCGTGGTGTCCGCGGTTCCGCTGCCGCCCGAGCCCGCTTGACTGGGAGGCGCAGTCCGGGGAGCGGGGCGCGGAGTCGGCTGGGCAAGTTCTTGCGGCTGGGGCGGGGGGGAAAGATTGTCGGGGCGCCGGGGAGCGGGGGGCGTATAGGCAATTTCGGGTTCGGCCGTGAGCGTCTCGGGCGTCGGGGACTCAAGGGCCCGCGCGGGGTCGGCGGCCAGGACAGGTGCCGGAGTTGCGGTCACTGCGTTCGTCGGTGTGACGGCTTGGTCCGGCATCGTCACGGCAGGATCGGGGGCCGAGGGCGCAATCGCGGCCGGCGAAGGGTCCCGGGGGGCAGGCCGGGCGCTGTCCGCGAGCGCCACAATCACGGTGTCGGGCTCAGCGGGTGAAACGAGGTGACGGGGTGTCGCGACAGCCTCGCCGTCCGCCGGCGCCCCGATCGCCGCGGTCGGTTCGATGGGCTGGTCGAGGGCCGGTTGGGGGGATGGCGGGGCGGGGAGCGCGGTTTCGGGCGTGATGGCTTGGGGCCCACCCATGGCGGACGTCGTTTCAAAGGCATTGCCCAGCACCACGATGTCGGTGGCCTCCCCGCCCGCGATCCGCGTGGGGGGTTCAGGTTCGGGGGCAAGGCCGAGACCGGCGAGCGCGACGTGCAGGCAAAGCGAGACCAGGAGGGCCAGCGCCCAGCCCCAGAGACGGGCGCTCATGGCCCGGCCTGCTCGGTGACCAGAACGATGTCCTCGATCCCGGCGGCGCGCAGGGCGGCGAGCGCGTCGATGAGTGCGCGGGCGGGGAGCGTTCTGTCAGCGCCCACGCGCAGCGGTTCCCCGTCCGGGGAGGTCCAGCTTGCCGCGAAGGGCGCGAGGGCGACCGGGGCGCCGCGCCAGCTCGGGCTCCCGTCCGCGGCGATCATCAAGGTTTCGCTCGGGCGCGCACCGGCCGCGTCTCTGGACGCGGCGAGCGTGACATCCCGGTCGGTGGGCGGCGCAAGGGTTCCGGCGACCAGAAAGAAGATCAGCATCAGGAACACGACATTGATCAGCGGAATGGTGCTCTCGCGCTGGGGCCGGGGAGCGGGGCGGGCGATTTTCATGGGGCGCTCAATAGGCGACCGAGAGCGGCACGGGCGCCGCGCGGCGAACGGTTTCGAGCGCATCGACCAGATCCTGGGTGGCGCTGCCCTCGGGCATGAGGATGAGCGCGCTCCGGGCGCCGACCCGGGAAAGCCGGGCGATCTCGGGGCCGATATCGGCTGGGGACAGGGTCTGTCCGTTGATCCGCCAGGGCCCATCGGCCTGCGGCACGATCAGGATGTCGGGGGCACCTGCCGAGCTTGTGCCGGCCCGACCGCCCGTGAGCGGGATTTCGGCGTGACGCGAAAAGGTCGAGGTGAGCATGAAGAACAGCAGCAGCAGGAAGATGACGTCGATCAGCGAGGTGAGGGCAAGGGGGCGCCTGCGGGTGCGCGCGGTCTCAATGCGCATGGACGAGTCCGGGACCGTGGGCGGGCGCCTCGGGGTGGCGGGTGCGCGGGGAGGGTTGCCGGTCCGGCTCGCGGTCGGATCTCGCGTTGAGCCATTGGGTGGCGATCGATTCGATCGCGGCACGCTCATTGTCGACGCGGGTCTCGAGCGCGGCCAGCAGCATGGAGACGGGCATGGCGACCGCGAGGCCCACGGCGGTGGTCATCAGCGCCACCCAGATGCCGCCGGCGAGCACGGAAGGGTCGACGGCGGTGCCTGCGCCCTGCATGGCGCGGAAGGCCTCGATCATCCCGAGGACGGTCCCGAAGAGCCCCAGGAGCGGAGCGATCTGGGCGATGGCGTCGAGCGCGCGGAAGCCTTTCTGGAGTTCGTGAAGCTCTTCGCCCGCCACCCGGCCCAGCTCGCTTTCAAGGCGTGCGGGATCGGCATGGCTGTCCATGTGCATGGCCATGCCGGCCATGAGCGTTCTGGTGGCCGGCGTGGGCTGGCGCGCGCACGTCTCGAGGGCCTCTCGGGTCCGGCCCTCGCGCCAGAGCGCCAGAGCCCGCCGGGCGGCGCCGTGCCGCCCGACCCGCCTGCCCATGAACTGGGCGAGCTTGACGAGCACCAGGGTCAGCGCGATCACCGAGAGTGCGACGAGAACAATGACGACCGGGCCGCCCAGGGCAAAGAGGCCGGAAATCCGGGAGATGAGCATGTCGGCCATGGGGATCTCCTAAAGCCCGAAGGCGCTGTCGGTCCGGGTTTCCGGAGCCAGGGCGGCAAGGCAGGCGCCGGGGTCGGCAGGGCCCGAGCAGACGCTGACATCGTTGATGAGGATGCGCCCGATCCCGGTGCAGTCGGTATCGGGCAGGGTGAACTGGACGACGCGGGTGCGCTCCGGGCTCATGGCCCCGAAATCGAGCGCGGAAAGGCCCGAGACGAGCCCGTCGGTGTCAAAGAGTGCGATTTCGATGGCAAAGCCATCGAGCGCTTCGCCCAGACCGTTGGTGCTCACGAAGGTGGTCCGGCATCCGGCCTCGGCCTGCGCGAGCGCGTTGAGCTGGAGGCTGAGCGTTCCATCGTCCTGGCTGAAGGCGGGCGTGACAAGAGCCAGACCGAGAACGGCCAGCAGAGGGGGGCGCAGAACGCGGATCGGTGAGGGGAGCATGGGGCGGCCTGACTATAATATGAGTATGATTATCAGGTTAAAGCGCTCCCGGCCGGTTCTGTCAACACCGGGCGGGTGGAGGGCCCGGGCGATGGCCGAACGGCAACACCGGGCGTGATTGTGCGCGGGCGCATGCGCGAAAGGATGATTTTTGCCGCAATTGCGTGCAGATTGAGCCGAATACGGGCCCGCGCATGGGCCACTTTCCGACGATCTCGCTCAAATGGGTGCTTCATAAAGGCCAATTCTTGTTCAGACGGTTGCTCGTGACGGTTCTCGGCCTTGCCACACTGTGGTCCAGCCCGAGCGTGGCGCAGGTGTGCGCTGCGCTGGAAGCGGGGGAGCGCGCCCGCGTGGTCTCGGTGACCGATGGGGACACCATCGAGCTCGAGGGCGGGCTGACCGTAAGGCTGGTGGGCATACAGGCGCCCAAACTGCCGCTGGGCCGGCCCGATTTCGAGGCCTGGCCGCTGGCCGACGAGGCCAAGGCGCTGGTGGTCGATCTCGTGGAAGGCGCCGAGGTCGAACTCCATTATGGCGGGGAACGCCGGGACCGGCACGGGCGGGCGCTCGCCCATGTGATGCGCGTTGATGGCGACGGGCCGGCATGGGTGCAGGGCGAGGTGCTGCGGGCGGGACTGGCGCGGGTCTATTCCTTCCCCGACAACAGAAACTGTCTCGACGCGCTCTATGCCGCCGAGCGGGAGGCGCGGGCCGACCGGCGCGGGCTGTGGCGCGATTCCTTTTACGCGGTGCGCGACGCAGCCGATCCGCTGGGGCTGCTCGAGCACAGGGGCGGGTATGAACTCGTCGAGGGCCGGGTGCTCAATGCCGAGCGCGTGCGTGATCTGGTCTATCTCAATTTCGGCCGGCGCTGGCGCGAGGACTTCACGGTTGTGATCGAATCGGACGGTCTGGAGGCGTTTTCAGGAGCCGGACTGGACCCGCTGGCCCTCGATGGCGCCGTGATCCGGGTGCGCGGATGGATCGAAGAGCTTGACGGACCGCGCGTGATCGTTACCCATCCCGAACAGATCGAAATTCTGAGTGGCCAATGAGCGAATCGCTTTTCACACGTCGGCGGTTTCTTGCAGCGGGCGGCGGGCTTGTCCTGGCGTCCGGGCTGGCGGGCTGCACCACGCTTCTGGGCGGGTCCGACATCGAGACGCGCCGGACCTCGGGGCAGGCACCGGCTGTGCCGGCCGGGACCGATCCGGACGATGTGGTGATCGGCCGGCGCGAACATCCGCGCATCATCGCAAATTATGGCGGCGTCTATGAGTACCGCCAGACCGAGGTGATGCTGGCGCGCATGGTCTCGAACCTTCTGGCCGCCGCGGGTCAGCCCGCGACCCAGTTCACGATCACGATCCTCGATTCCTCGGAAGTGAACGCCTTCGCGCTGCCGGGCGGGTTCATCTACGTCACGCGCGGGATCCTGACGCTGGCCAACGACATGAGCGAGCTTGCCGCGGTGATCTCCCACGAGATCGCCCACGTCACCCTGCGCCATGCCCGGGCGCGCTCGAGCCGGGTGCGCACCAGCGAGATCGTGGATCGCGTTATCACCGGGGTTCTGGGCGGGGTGATCGATCCCCAGCAGACCGCACAGCGCACCGCCGAATCGCTTGCGGCCTTCTCCCAGGCCCAGGAGCTCGAGGCCGACGACGAGGGCATCAAGATCGCCGCGCGTGCGGGCTACGATCCCCATGCGGCGGCGCGGTTCCTGACCGCCATGGGCCGGTTCGCCAAGTTCGCCGGCGGGGGCGGGGAGGATTTCCTCTCGAGCCACCCCTCGACCCCCAACCGCATCCAGCGGGCGGTGACGCGGGCGCGCGAGTTCGGGGCTCCGGGCTCGGGCACGACCGACCGTGCCGGCTACATGCGCGCCATCGAAGGCATCGATTTCGGCGATTCGGCCCGGCAGGGCACGATCGTGGGGCAACGCTATATCGATCCCCAGAACCGGCTGACCTTCACAGCGCCCTCGACCTACGAGCTGCAAATCTCCAATCAGGCTGTCGTCGCGGTCGCAGGAGACGGCGCGGCGCTGCGGTTCGACAGCGCGGCGGTGCCCGCCTCGACCACGCTCCAGTCCTATCTGGGGTCGGGCTGGATCGCGGGTCTTTTGACCGACACCATCTCCACCCGCTCGATCAACGGTATCGAGACGGCATCGGCGCGGGCGCGGACCGAGCAGTGGCATTTCAACATAACCGTGGCGCGCATCGAGGGGGCCGTTTTCCGCTTCATCTTTGCGGGCCGCCAAGACACCGAAAGCTTCCGGTCGGCCGCCGAGCAGACCGTGGCGAGCTTCCGGCGGACGTCCCAGAGCGATCTGGCCAATCTCCGCGCGGTCAAGCTGCGGCTGGTCACGGCCGGAGGCAATGACAACGCCGATACGCTCGCCGCGCGGATGGGCCAGCTCAGCCGCGGGCGCGAACTGTTTCTTGTGATGAACAACCTGCTGCCGGGCGATCCGGTCGAGACGGGCGCGCCCTACAAGGTGGTGCGTGTGGAATAGGGTGCCTGGGCGCTCCCTCTTGCCGATCTCTCGGATGTGAGGGACTGCTAGGTTTTCGGATACAAAAAACCGGACGGCACGGGGCCGTCCGGTTCTGATCGATGACCAGCGCTTTGACCGATCAAGCGGCCTTTTCGGCCTCGGAATCGTCGGGCTTTGCGGCCCGGCGCGGGCTCTTGGAGAGCGTCTTGGTGATCAGGCTCACCGCTTCGGTCAGGCTGATCTTGTTGACGGCGGCAACCTCGCGGCTCATCCGGTCCATGGCCTGCTCGAAGAGCTGGCGTTCGGAATAGGACTGCTCGGGCTGTTCGTCGGAGCGATAAAGGTCCCGAACGACTTCCGAGATCGCGATCAGGTCACCGGAATTTATCTTGGCTTCGTATTCCTGAGCCCGGCGGCTCCACATGGTGCGCTTGACGCGCGCGCGGCCAGCGACCGAATCGAGGGATTTGGTCACGAGTTCGGGTTCGGCAAGCTTGCGCATGCCCACCGACTTGATCTTGGCCACCGGTACACGCAACGTGAGCTTGTCCTGCTCGAAGCCGATCACGAAAAGCTCAAGAGAAAGTCCTGCGACTTCCTGCTCTTCGATCGCCTGGATGAGGCCGACGCCGTGAGCCGGATAAACGATATACTCACCGGTCTTGAACCCCGCGCGCTGCGTGGTCTTTTTGGTTGCCATTTGGCTACTCCTGTTGACGCCTCGGCCGACACCGGTTAGCGAAGTGTCCGTGTGTCGGGCCGCTCTCGATTTTTATTGTCGACCGCTTTGAAGCTCGGTCGTTCCAGTCGCAAAGCCACCAGGCCGGTTCCGCTTTTTCCAGCCAGGGAAATCGTCGAGTCGGGGATTGTCGAAAGAAAATGCCCAACTGGGCACGGTCCGGTTGAGAGGCGAGCGACTGATTGTGGAAACAATACCACAATCAGATGACAAAATCAAAAGCTGCGAATCAACGGCGGTGTGCGGGCATGCGCGCGCGACCGAACCCCGCATGGAGCGGGGTCTTGCCGGTCAGTCGCCCTCGCCGGGCGCTTCGGAGAAATACTTCTCGAACTTGCCGTCCACTCCGTCGAACTCCTTGGCTTCGGGCAGTTCGTCGCGCTTCTCGGTGATGTTGGGCCAGACCGAGGCGTATTTGGTGTTCACCTCAAGCCATTTGTCCAGACCGCTCTCGGTGTCGGGCTTGATCGCTTCGGCGGGGCATTCGGGCTCGCACACGCCGCAGTCGATGCACTCGTCGGGGTGAATGACCAGCATGTTCTCGCCTTCGTAAAAGCAGTCCACGGGACACACTTCCACGCAGTCGGTGTACTTGCACTTGATGCAATTGTCGGTGACGACATAGGTCATTGCGATTGGTTCCCGGATGAGGGCAGGCGATGGGCCGTGCCGCCGAAAGGAGACAGGCGAACCCGGTTGCTAAACGGTTTTCAGGGGGCTTTCAAGACCGGTTCGTCCCAAGAAAGCGCCCGCCCGGAGATCGCTATTGCGGCGGGGCGGGGTCTGGCGAAAGGTCTTCGTAAAGCAGCCGCGCCTCGGTGGCCGGGCCGCGCCGGGCCCCTGGATCGCGCACCCTGAGGACCCGGATCCTGCCGGCTATGGCGATGGTGAGCCCGTCTCCCGGAGCGATGCGGCGATCAGGCGCCACGCAGCGCTGACCGTTGACGCGCACTGCCCCGGACGCGACCAGCTTCTGGGCCAGCGAGCGTGATCTGGCCACGCGCGCATACCAGAGCCATTTGTCAAGTCGCTGGCGGGGTTCGGTGCCCTGCATGTCCAAATCGCTTATTTGCGATCCTTGAGGGCGGCGAGCGCGGCGAAAGGCGAATCGGGGTCGAAGGGTTTGTCGCGGCCCTTGTCCCGTCCCTTGTTGTCACGGTTCCCGGCGTGCGGCTGGGCCTTGTCGCGCTGGGGCCGGTCGGGCTTGCCGCCCGGCTGTCCCGATCGATTGGGCTTGCCGCGGGCACGCTCGGGCCGCTCGCGCTTCTGGTCGTGGTCTCGCTGGGGCCGCTGGCCGCGATTGCGCTCGGGCCGCCGTCCGCCGGGGAACCAGACTTCGTCGAACCGCGGTTCGGCGGACGCCTCTGCGGATGCGGCCGGGGCCTCGGTGGGTTGCACCGGTGCCGGAGCGTCTGCTGCCGGGGTCTCGGACGCGGTCTCGGGAGCAGGTTCAGGCTCGGCGGGCTCGGCAGCGGCCGGCTCGCCAGCCTGATCCGTGATCTCTGGCGCGCTTTCGACCGGGGTGGCGGTCGCCGCGTCCGGAGCCTGTTCTGCCGGAGCCTCGGGGGGCAGTGGCGTGCGGCGCATGCGATAGCCCAACGAGGTCAGCACGGAGGCGAAATCCTCCCCCGCGCAGCCCAGAAGCGAGGTCATCTCGACGGTGACGCGGAAGCCGTTGGCTTCGGCTGCGCCTTCGGGCGCCGGGGTCTCGGTCGGGCGCGCCGCGTCATGGGCGATGAGCGGGCGGATGATATCGGCCAGCCGCTCGAGAATATCGACGCGCACGATCCGCCCGCCGGCCACCTTAAAGCCGCCGATCTCATAGACGCGGGGGTCGAAATTGGGGTCGATGGGGAAGGAGGTGCGGCCCGAAAGGATGACGTGGGGCAATTCCGAGACGCCCGGCTGGCGGACGCCGCCATTCTTGAGCCCCCAGAGAATCAGGGCCAACTCGCGCGGGGCGGGCTTGAGGGTCGCGGGCAGATAGATGTGGTAGGCACCGAACTTGATGCCCATCTTGCGCATCTTGCCGCGCACGTCCTGGTCGAGGCCCTTGACCTCGTCGGCGATCTCAGCGCGGGCGATGATGCCGAGGTTTTCCGCGAGCCGGAAGGCGATGCCGCGGGCCGTGCCCTCGAGTTCGGCGGGCTCGGCCAGCGCGACGATCTGCTCGAGCTGGGTGTTGATGGCGTGGCGGAGCCAGAGCGACAGTCGCTCCTCGACCCGCTCGAGCTCGGCGCCCGAAAGGCTTTCATCGGCGAGGATGATTATGCGGGGAGCCAGAAGGGTCTGACCCTCGGCCAGCTCGGCGACCACCTCACCGCGCCAGCGGATGACGCCGTCGGTGGTGAGCACGAACTCCTCATTGGGCGCGCCCGCCAGGCGGTCTGCGCGCCGGGCGATTTCCGGGGCGACGGCAGAGGCCGCAGCCGAGCGCAGGTTCTTTGAGTCGGTTTCGCCCTCGCCTCTCGCCAGAGTGAACCTGAACCCCTCCATCGTGCCGATTACATGGCCCTCGATCGTGAGCTCGCCTTTTTCGTTGATTTGCGGTGATACCATCTGCTTGTCTCTAAGGTGACGCATCAGCACACTTGTCCTGCGGTCGACAAAGCGCTGGATCAGCCTTTGGTGCAGGGCGTCGGAGAGCGCGTCCTCGATTGACTTTGTTGTTTCGCGCCAGTGCTTTGGGTCTTCCAGCCAGTTCTTGCGGTTCGAAATGAAGGTCCAGGTCCGAATCTGGCGGATCCTGTTTGACAGGGTGTCTATGTCCCCGGCGGTATTGTCGCAGAACCTGACCTGCTCGGCAATCCAATCGGTGTCGATCCGGCCCGAAAGCACGAGATCGGAATAGATGCGCGAGATGATCTCGGCATGGGCGGCTGGGGAGATGTCCCGGTAATCGGGAATCTGGCAGCATTCCCAGGCCAGTTCCACCCGCTCGGGACGGGTCGCCAGATGGGCCGCCTCGCGCCGCATGAGCCATTCGAGCGCCTTCTGGTCGGTGGCCACGGGCACGCGGGTGAGATTGGGGTGGTCGGGGACGGCCTCGAGGCTGGCGTGGAGACGCTCAAGGGTTGAAAAGTCGAGACGGGGATTGCGCCACTGGACCATGCGCACCGGCTCGAAATCATGGCCTTCCAGGCGCTGGACGAGCTCCTCGTCGAAGGGCTCGACCCCGCCGGTGACCCCGAAAGTGCCGTCCCGCATGTGCCGGCCGGCCCGGCCGGCGATCTGGCCGATCTCGGCGGGGGTCAGCGGGCGGTACTGATGCCCGTCGTATTTGGCGTCCGCGGCGAAGGCCACGTGGTTGACGTCGAGGTTGAGCCCCATGCCTATGGCATCGGTGGCCACGAGGAAATCGACGTCCCCGTTCTGGAAGAGGTCCACCTGGGCGTTGCGGGTGCGCGGGGAGAGCGCGCCCATCACCACCGCAGCGCCCCCGCGCTCCCGGCGCAGCAATTCGGCAATGGCATAGACGTCGGTGGCCGAGAAGGCGACGATGGCCGAGCGGCGGGGCTGGCGGGAGATCTTTTTCGATCCCGCATAGGCCAGATGGGAAAAGCGCGGGCGGAACTGGATGTCGGCGTGGGGCAGGAGCCGGCGGATCACCGGTTCCATGGTCTGGGCGCCCAGAAGAAGGGTTTCGGACCGCCCGCGCCTGTGAAGGATCCGGTCGGTGAAGACGTGCCCGCGCTCGAACCCGGTGGCGGTCTGGATCTCGTCGACGGCCACGAAATCGGTTTCGAGGTCCGAGGGCATGGCTTCGACCGTCGCTACCCAATAGCGGGCCGAGGCGGGCACGATCCGCTCTTCGCCCGTGACCAGCGCCACGGCGGCGGCGCCGACGCGTTCGACGACCCGCCCATAGACCTCCCGGGCCAGAAGCCGCAGCGGCAGCCCGATCATGCCGGTCCGGTGGGCCAGCATCCGCTCGATCGCATAATGGGTCTTGCCGGTGTTGGTGGGGCCGAGCACGGCCTTGACCGACTGAGATGGCGAAAAGGGCTGATTCATATCGTGTCGAGGCGGAGGACGGAAAACGGAGACCGGGCGGCCGCCTTTGACCCAAGGTGGTGTATCAGAACGGGAAAGGCAATGGAGGTTTTTGCGCCCTGCGTTAAGCTCCGGAACCAAATGAGAACAAAGTCGGTCCGAATCGGCACTTCCCCTTAAATCCGGGTTTGTTCACCCCATGATGTGGTAGGGCTCGCGAGGCCATTGCCACAAGAGCGGTCGCCCGGGCGAGCGAGGGCGTCCTCGAGGGGCGAAAACGGGCCGCAGGTGTTCACCTTGGTTGCATTTGTGTTAACTGCGCTCGATTCGGCGCAGAAGCTAAGCAGATGTTAAATCGATATTTTTACGCGCGTGTGTCGGGTAAACGCCTTTGGGCCCGGTTTCCGGGCGCCGGGCAATCGCATTTTGACGAAAAAGCTTTTGACCGTGCCGGAATGGGACGGCGGCTGGGGACCCGGTGGGACCGGCCTGCGCGCGCTTTTGTCTGCCCGGGGCACTCACATGGCTTTCGGCCCTCCAGAGGGAGCAGGGGCGGCGGGGTGCAGGCACAGAGGTCGGGGAAGCGGGGCACAGCGGGCGTGGCGATGCCGTGGCGGACCCATTGATTGCACAGAAAAAGGCCCTGTCACGGGTGTGGCAGGGCGCAGGGCAGGATCGTTCGATCGGAAATCACCGGGCGTCTGGCGCCCGGATGCGATCACTCCAGAGACGTCAGGACGAGCGAGAGGTCGCCATAGCGGGTGCCCATGAGGACCCGATAGGGGATGAAAAAGTCCGTGCCCGCCAAGGGGGCATACCAGATCGCCATTTTCTGGCTTTCGGCAAGGTACCGGGTGATCTCGGAATGGGTGAAATGGCCCGAGACGGGGCGGTAGCGCATGTTGCACAGGACCACGGGCCCCTGATAGCCGGTGCGGGCCGAGGTGGCCTGCTGCATTTCGGCGAAGGCCATGTCGATGTCGAAGCGCTCGATGCCGGTGAAGATGTTCATCTGCCGGTCGCACAGCGATCCGTCGAGCGCCGAGCCGCGCAGGATGAAGGCGGCGAGCGGGTCGTTGACCCCGCGCCGGTGCGCGGCGGTGACGGGCACGCGCCCCGCATCCTCGGTGAGACCCGGGGTGACCGCGTAGTTGGTGGTGTTGCCGCCCGAATAGCTGGCCTCGACGGCAAAGCGCTCGCCCTGACTGCGCGTTTCGAGAAAGAAGCGGTCCGAAGCCAGGCCCCGTTGGGTGATGCGTCCGCCCGAATTGACCGCGCCCGAGCCGCGCGCAACGATCTGGGCCAGTCCGGCGACGTCGGCCGAAAGATCGAGCTGGTAGCCCGCCCCCTCGATGGCGAGCCTTATATTGACGTTTGCGACATTGATGCCGCCGATCGAGGCCACGTAAGATGCGTGGCGCAGGTCCTGGGCATGGGCCGTGGCCCCGCCAAGGGCCGATCCGGCCAGCAGCACCATGGTGGCAAGGGCAGTTCGGAACACGCGCACGGGCAATACACTCACTCAACAGGGGTGGTGGTGGACCAGATTTTCGCGCCCTTTGCGGCCGCGAATCAGCCAAGATCGAGGGTGCCCGCAGGATTTGCGCATGTCCAGAGTCTCACAGCAAGGCTATCGGCTTGACGGGTGCGCCCGGTTTCTCTATCTAAGCGCGGAACTTTTCCTTTGGAACCCGGACTGGTCGATTGGGGTCTACCCCGGTCCCGGTCGTCGATTGACAGGACAACGACAATGGCACGGCGCTGTGAACTCACCGGCAAGGGCGTTATGACCGGCAACAATGTGAGCCACGCGCTCAACCGGACCCGCCGCCGCTTTCTGCCCAATCTGTGCGATGTGACGCTCATTTCCGAGGTGCTCGACCGTCAGGTCAAGCTGCGCATCTCGGCTTCGGCGCTGCGCACGGTCGAGCACCGCGGCGGCCTTGACGCCTTCCTGATGAAGGCCAAGGACGACGAGCTCTCGACCCGGGCGCTCGGCATCAAGAAGGAAATCCGCAAGGCACAGGCCGGTCAGGCTGCAGCCTGACCCCTGCCTCCAGGGTTCCCCGATTACCTTGACGCCGCGCCCGGCCATACCGGACGCGGCGTTCGGTTTTGTCCCATCCGATAAAAATGGGCGTTTGTGCAGCGCCGGCGCCTTGCCGGAAGCGCGCACGTTAACATCAATCCAGCGGTCCTTTGCCGCCTCGGAACATGGAAGGAATGCGCATCATGACTGCGCGGTTCGCTCTTGCCGTCCTGGCAATGGCGGTGGTCGTCACCGTCTCCAATATCCTCGTCCAGTATCCCCTCCAGGTCCGTCTCGCGGGTATCGATCTTGCCGAGATCCTGACCTGGGGCGCGTTTACCTATCCGCTGGCCTTCCTCGTCAACGACCTCACCAACCGCCATTTCGGGCCGCGCGCGGCCCGCAGGGTGGTGCTGGTGGGGTTCGCGATCGCCGTGGCGCTGAGCATTGTCCTCGCCTCCCCGCGCATCGCCATTGCCTCGGGTGCCGCGTTCCTTCTCGCCCAGCTCCTCGATACCGCGATCTTTGACCGGCTGCGCGTCGCGCGCTGGTGGAAGGCGCCGATCGTCTCCTCGACGCTGGGGTCGGCGATCGACACGGTGTTGTTCTTCGGGCTGGCCTTTGCGGCGTCCTTTGCCTTTCTCGACACCGGGCTGGGCTATGAGGATTCCTCGCTCGGCTTTGCCGTGCCGCTGCTCTCGGTGGGGCCTGACGTGCCGCTGTGGGTGTCGCTGGCGCTGGGCGATTTCCTCGTCAAGCTTCTGGTCGCCCTCGCGCTGCTGGCACCCTACAAGATTCTGCGCGCGGTGATCCCCGACCGCAGCGCAGTGCCGTCAGCCTGAGACAGAGGGTTTCGTTCGCTCTGGCTGGCCGGAGGGCAGGGCGGGCAATTGGAGCACGGCGCTGGCGCCAGTGAGCGGCGGGTGCCCGTGGGCGATCAGGTCCAGGGATCCTCCGTAAAGCGCGGCGAGGTCGGCGACGATGGCCAGGCCCAGGCCCGCGCCGGGACGGCCCTCGTCGAAGCGCTTGCCCCATTGGGACGCGGTCTGCGCCTCCTCCTCGCTCATGCCGGGCCCATCGTCTCCAACCGTGATGGCGACCCGGCCTTCTCCAGCCGGGGCCACGGTGACCACGACCCGTTGGTCCGCCCATTTGCAGGCATTGTCGAGCAGATTGCCGAGCAGTTCGTCGAGATCCTCGCGCTCGCCGGCGAAATCGAGATCGGCCGGAGCGCTGATCTCGAGGGTGATGCCCTTGTCCGCATAGATCCCAGAGAGCACGGGTTCGAGATCGGCGAGGGTTTGGCCGATCGAGGTGCGCGCGCCCGCGAGCCCCAGGGTCGCGGCGGACCGGGCCCGGCGCAGATGGTGGCTGACCAGCCGGTTCATGCGGTCCGAGAGCGCGGTGAAGGTCTCGCGGGTTTCTGGGGGCAGAGCGGGGTCGGCGCTTTTGGCGGCAAGGGTGGTCAGCGGTGTCTTGAGCCCGTGCGCGAGGTTGCCGACATGGGTGCGCGCCCGGGCGATCGTCTGGCGGTTGGCTTCGAGAAGCGCGTTCATTTCATCGACCACCGGGGCGATCTCGGCGATGGGTTCGGCGGGCAATCGGGTGGTCTTGCCCGTCTTGATGGCGCGCAGATTGGCGCTCAGCCGGCGCAGGGGGGCGAGCCCGAAGCGCACCTGAACGATCGTTGCAAGGGCCAGCACCAGCCCCAAAAGTGCGATGGACGCGGCGAGCGGGAGCACGATGGTGCGCACCCGGTCGTCGATATCGCGCTCGGGCATGGTGACCGCGACGGTGAGCGGGACGGTGGAGCCCGGGCCGGTGAAGGTGCGCGAAAGGATGCGCAGACGCTCGCCCTGGGGCCCGGTCCCGAAACTGCGCGCCACGCCACTGGCCAGGGGCTCGCCCGGGCCCATCGTGATCGATTGCTGCCAGAGCGAGCCCGAGCGGATCAGCGGCTCGCCGGCCTCGGCGAGCTGCCAGTACCAGCCCGAGAAGGGCTGGTCGAAGCGTGAATCGGCGACCGCGGCGTTGACGCGGACCTGCTGGGTTTCGGCGACGTATTCGCTATTGGCCATGAGCGCGACGAGGGTGGCCTCGAGATTGGCTTCGTTGGTCTCGATGACGAAATCGCGCAAGAGCAGGGCGATCACCGCGCCGATGAGGGCAAGGCCCAGGAGCGTTCCGCCGATGGCGAGCAGGGTCAGCCGCAGGCCGAGCGAGGAGAGCCGCATCAGGAGGACGCGCCCGCCGTAAGCCGGTAGCCCTGCCCGCGGACCGTTTCGATGAGTTCGCTGCCGGCTTTCCTGCGCAGCCGGCCGATGACCACCTCGATGGAATTGTAGTCCCGGTCCCCGTCCTCGGCGTAAAGGTGCTCGCTCAATTCGGTGCGCGTGAGCACCCGTTCGGGGTGGTGGATCATGTAGGCGAGCAGGCGGAACTCGAAGGCGGTCAGCTTGAGGGGCAGGCCGTCGCGGGTAATCGCGCCCATCTGGGTGTCGAGCGCGAGCGGGCCGCAGGTGATGATCGAGGTGGCGTGGCCATTGGCCCGGCGGACCAGCGAGCGGATGCGAATCACGACCTCTTCGGGACGGAACGGCTTGGTGACGTAGTCGTCGGCCCCGGCGCGGAAGCCCCGGACCTTCTCGCTCCATTCCTCGCGGGCGGTGAGGATGAGGACCGGCATGGTGCGGCCGGCCTGGCGCCAGGCGGTGAGCACGGAAATGCCGTCCATGCCCGGAAGCCCCAGGTCCAGCACCACGGCATCGAAGGTCTCGGTCTGGCCGAGAAATTCAGCTTCCTGGCCGTCAGCGATCCCAAGGGCGGCAAAGCCGGCTTCCTCGAGGGCTGTACAAAGGGTGGCCCTGATGGCCTTGTCGTCCTCGACGACCAGAATTCTCATTGTGCGTCCGATTCCCTGCCCGTGCGGCGGGCCTCGACCAGCCCGTACCCATCCACGTCCACAATGATGGAGGCGAACGGGTCCACGCGCACGCGCAAAATCGCGCCCGTCTCGGTCAGGAGGCGGAAATCAAACACCACGGGTACGCCTTCCTCGGGGCGCCCGTCGGCCAACTCGGCCGCGACGATCCGGCCGGCAAAGCGCTCGGTGACCACGTCCATGGCGCGCGTGATGTCGAGGACCGACTGGCCCGATGCGGACAGCACGGGCACGAACGCAAGGGCCATGGCGAAAAGGAGGGACGCGAGGTGTCTCATGATGGTGCTGAGTACCACATTGCGGTTGAACCGAAGTTGAACCGTTTCGTTTCGGGTGGGTTCAAGGCGGATGCGCTAGGGATCGTGCCGTCAACGCGACACCGTCGCAGCAACGAAAAAATGGAGATACCCATGCTCAGGTCCACACACGCTTTCGCCCTTGCAGCGCTCGCAATCGTTCCGGCGGGCTACGCGCTGGCCCAGACCCCGCTCGGCTCGCTTTCGGGCACCGTGATCGAGGGAGAGGTCGGGGAGGTCTTCGGCCAGCGCTTTATCCTCGAGGACGGCAGCGGGCGCACGCTCGTTGATCCTGCCGCCGCGTTCTCCGATGACGCGCAGCTGAGCGGTGGCGACCGGGTGGTCGTGGTCGGCGACGATACCCCCGATGGCTTTGTTGCCCGTTCGATCACCCTGGCGGACGGCACGGTGATCCTGAGCGCGCCGGCCCAGGCGGCAGCAGCCCCGGCCCCCGCCCCGCGCACCGAGACCGCACAGGCGCCCCAGCCGGCTTCCGCCGCGATGTCGGCGGCCGATGCGCAGGCCATGCTCGAGAATTCGGGCCTGTTCAGCCGGGTGTGGCTCGATGAGGACGATGACGGGCATTTCGAGTTCGAGGCCGTCGATACCGATGGCCGTGAGGTCGACATCGATGTGCGCCGGGACGGGACGATCTACGAGATCGACGTGGATGACGATCGCCGGGCCAACACCAACAACCTCGCCGATCTGTTGCCCGAAGCTCTGCGCAGCGCGGTGGCCGAGCGTGGGATCGTGGACCTGATCGAGTTCGAGACCAAGGGCCGGCACTACGAGGTCGAAGGCTATGATGCCAACGGCCGCAAGGTGGAGTTCGAGATCGGCGCCGACGCCCGGACGGGTTCTATCTCGGTCGAGAGCGAGCGGCGTCCTGCGCCGGCCAATGTCGATGTCGACGCGGCAAGGGCCCGGGTCGAGGCGGTAGGCTATGTGGTGCAGGCGGTGGAAACCAAGCCGCGCCATATCGAAATGGTCGCCATGAGCCCCGAGGGCGCGGAAGTGAAGCTGGACGTCGATTTCGAGGGCGAGGTCTATCGCGAGCGCCTGATCCGCTAGACCATATCCTGTTCTGATTGAATCAGAACAGGAGCTCCAGTCTTTGAGTTGCCGCGTCTCCGAACCCGAAACGTGTTTCCACTTTCCCTGGAACTACTGCAGCTCTTCAGACACCGCCCCCGAAACGGGGGGACGCGGCATGACCTCAAGGCGCGTAAGATGATCCTTGGGGACGCGTTTCCTCCCCTCCCAACGGAGCCGGGCACCCGCCTGCCCGCTTCGTGAAGGGCCGCTCCCCGCCCGGGCGGCCCTTCTTTTTGTCCGCACTCCAAGTCTTTGGTTCGGCGCGTTTCCGAAGGAAACGGTCTATCGGCCCGAGAGGTAGGCGACGAGAATGTCGCGCGCGGCGATCAGATCGTTGCAGTCGATCATTTCAGCGACCGTGTGGATATAGCGTGTGCCCACAACGATGCCGACGGCGCGCGCGCCTGCCGCGGCCTGCTGGGCGGCGGCGGCATCCTGTCCGCCACGGGCGAGGATGGTGCGCTGGAACGCGATCTTATCGCGCACGGCGAGGGCCTCGATTTCCTCGACCAGGTCGAGATCGGCGATGAAGGACCCGTCCTTGACCTGTAGTCCGAAGCCCTTGCCCTGGGTGGTGACCGCTTCGTTTTCTGGCACGCCGGGGGTATCGCAGGCCAGCGTGGTGTCGATGCCCAGCCCGATATCGGGTGAGATGGCAAAGGATGCGGTGCGCGCGCCGCGCAGGCCGACCTCCTCCTGGGCGGTAAAGGCCACGTGGATCTCGCAGTCATGGCGCACATCGGCCTCCGCGAGCGCACGGATGGCCTCGATGCCCAGCCAGCAGGCGATGCGGTTGTCGAGCGCCTTGGAGACGATCTTGTCGCCCATCTCCACGAGCGGCTCGTCCATGACGACGAAATCGCCGACCTGAACGTGCGAGCGGGTTTCCGCGCCCAGACCGATATCGATGAAGAAATCCTTGGGCTCGGGAATCTTCTTGCGCTCGTCGGGCGAGGAGATGTGCAGGGGGCGGCCGCCGGCATTCATGACGCCGGGATAATCGCCATCCCGGGTGCAGACCTTGACGCGGCGGGCAAAGAGGGTACGCGCGTCGAACCCGCCGACCGGATCGATGTGGATCCAGCCCTTCTCACTCACATGGGTCACGAGAAAGCCGATCTCGTCCATGTGGCACAAGAGCATGATCCTGAGCGGATTTTCGGACCGCGTGCGCGAGCGCCGGGTGGCGAGCAGGGACCCCATGGGATCGGTGCGCACCTCGTCGAACAGCCCGGAGATCTCGGTCTCGATCAGCTTGCGAACCCGATGCTCGCGGCCGGGCACGCCCGGGGTGAGGCAGAGATTGCGCAAAAGGTCGATGTTGAACGCGGTGGTCATGGGGCAGGGTCTCCGGTCTCGGGCAGAGCAAATTCGAGCAAAAGCGTGCGCTGGAAGGCAAGGAAATTGTCGTCGGACACGATCAGCATGCGGACTTCTCCGTCGGACATGGTTCGCACGCCAAGGCCTTCCATGTTGTCCACGTCCCGGCCCGAGCCTGAAAGGATGATCTCTCCGTCCATGCGGGCCCCGGCGCGAACCGCATCGGCCGGGATCCGACGGACCTGCATGGCAAAGCCGAGAAGGCTGAAGGTGCGCTCGAGCACGAGGAGATCGCCATCGGGCGCGAAAGCGCAGTCGGTGGGCAGAAAGCGGCCGGAGCGTTCGAGGTCGAGATCGCCGCGATCGGCGACCCCCAGAAGGGTCGCGGCAATCGCGTCGCCCGTGCGAACGTGATTCTCGGTGATGATCAGCGTCGATCCGGCAATCGGGGAGGCCGGAGGGGCGATACACAGCGATTCGATCGATTCATTGGTGCGCAGGGCGCGCAGCCAGTCGGGGATCGCGACGGGCTGGGCGGGGCCGGTCGGGATGCCCTCCGCATCGAGCGCATAGTCGGCAACGCGAGTGTTGGATTCGAAGCCGACGCGCATGGCCGAGGGTAGCCCCTCGCGCACGATGATCTCGACCGCTTCGGCATCGGCGCTGAACCGGCCGGGAATGGCGTCGCCGGTGGTGGCGGTGAGCGGGGCGAGCCGGGTGTCGATGAGACCGGGTTCCGCACCCGGCGCGAGCCGGCCCGTGATGACCGAGCCGCGGTCGGTCACCATCACGAAGCGCGCGGCATCGAGCATGGAGAGGCCCGAAATGCCGCCGAAATCGGGGTGGTCGGACGAGAGGACCGCACCGCCGCGAAAGACGACGCCATCAACCGGGTCTCCGGGCACGGCGGCGCCGAAGGCCGTGACCGGCTCGGCCGCAATGGTGACCGGTTCGCCAGCGACCCCAGGCGCAGCAAGGACAAGGCCCAGACCCAGCGCGAAACCCAACCCTGCGAGCGGGGGCGCTAGCGCCATCGCCGGACCATGCCGGGCGCTTCCTCGTCGAACAGGGCCGCGAGATTGTCTGTGAGTGCCCCGGCGAGTTCGTCGGCATCGAGAATCGTCACCGCGCGGCGATAATAGCGGGTGACGTCGTGGCCGATGCCCACGGCGACGAGCTGGACGGGCGAGCGGGTCTCGATCTCCTCGATCACCTGGCGCAGATGGGCTTCGAGATAATTGCCCGGATTGACGCTCTGGGTGGAATCATCGACCGGCGCGCCGTCCGAGATCACCATCAGGATCTGGCGGTTCTCGGGCCGCGCCAGCAGGCGCTTGTGGGCCCATTGCAGGGCCTCGCCGTCGATGTTCTCCTTCAAGAGCCCCTCGCGCATCATCAGGCCGAGATTGCGCTTGGCGTGCCGCCAGGGCTCGTCGGCGCCCTTGTAGATGATGTGCCGGACATCGTTGACCCGGCCCGGATTGGCCGGACGGCCCGCATCGAGCCAGGCTTCACGGGACTTGCCGCCCTTCCAGGCGCGGGTGGTGAAGCCCAGGATCTCGACCTTGACCCCGCAGCGCTCGAGCGTGCGTGCGAGAATGTCCCCGCAGATCGCGGCGATGGTGATCGGGCGTCCGCGCATGGAGCCGGAATTGTCGATGAGCAGCGTCACGACCGTGTCGCGGAACTCGGTGTCGCGCTCGGCCTTGAACGAGAGGGCCTGGAGCGGATCGGTGACAACCCGGGTCAGCCGGGCGGTGTCGAGCAGACCCTCTTCGAGATCGAACTCCCAGGCCCGGTTCTGCTGGGCCATCAGGCGCCGCTGGAGCTTGTTGGCAAGGCGCGCAACCGCGCCAGCCAGATGCTCGAGCTGCTTGTCGAGAAGGGCCCGGAGCTGATCGAGCTCCTCGGTGGGGCACAACTCGGCGGCGCTGACGATCTCGTCGAACTTCTCGGTGAAAATCCGGTAGGTCGGCTGGTTGGAGAGCCGGTGTGGCACGCCTTCGTCGGGCGGGGGCGCGGGAGCGTCCTGTCCGGCCTCGGCGGTGGCGTCCTCGTCGGTGTCGGCCATGTCGGCGTCCTGGCCTTCGAGGTCGCCTTCTTCCTCGTGCTCGCCGGCGGCCTCGTCGGCGCCTTCCATCTCCGCGCCGTCGCTCTCGCCCTGCTCCTGCTCTTCTTCCCCGTTTGCCGACTGGTTGTTCTGGGCGTTTTCACCCCCATCGGCCTGGTCGGGCTCGATCTCGTCGAGATCGGCGTCGGCGATCAGCTCGAGCTCACGCAGGAAGCTGCGCGAGGCCTGGGCAAAGGCGGACTGGTCTTCGAGCAGTTCGGCCATCGCCTCGAGCGAACTGGTTCCCCTGCTCTCGACCTTCTCGCGCCAGAGATCGACCATGGCCCGGCCCGAGGGCGGCACGGGGATGCCCGCCAGCTTTTCGCGCAGCATAAGCCCCAGCGCCTCGGCCAGCGGTGCGTCCTTGAGATCGCCGACATCGGCATAATTGGCGCGGAACAACCGATCCTCGAGCATCTGGGCGATGTTGCCGCTCATGCCGGGCATGCGCCGGCAGCCCAAAGCTTCGACGCGGGCCTGCTCGAGCGCGTCGAATGCGGCGCGGGCGTCGGCATCCTTGGGCGCGAGCTTGCGATGGGTGGCGGTGTCGTGGCTGGCGAGCCGCATGGCCATGGCATCGCCCTGGCCGCGGGCAATGGCGATGTCGCGGCTGGTGGGCAGGCGCGGCAAGGCGGCGAGCCGGGCCTTGTCCGAGGTCAGGATCGGGCGGTCGGCGGAAAAGGCCACCTCAAGTTCGGGCGCCCCGGCGATGGTGCGCACGGCCGCTCCCATCGCCGCCCTGAAGGGGGCGGTGGGATCGGGCTTGTTGGGTCTGGAGCGCGGAGGCTGGGCCATGCGGCTGCCTTATGCCGAAATCGCCAGGTTGGCGGCGGATTCGGGCAAATCCTCTCCAAAGACGCGCTGGTAGAACTCGGCCACGACGGCCCGTTCGAGTTCGTCGCACTTGTTGAGGAAGGTCAGCCGGAAGGCGAAACCCAGATCACCGAAGATCTCGGCGTTCTCGGCCCAGGTGATCACCGCGCGCGGGCTCATCACGGTGGAGAGCTCCCCGTTGACGAAGGCCTGGCGGGTGAGATCGGCGATGCGGACCATGTTGGAGACGGTCTTTTCGCCCTCGGGGTTCTGGTAGGACTTGGCCTTGGCCAGCACGATCCCGACTTCCTTTTCGTGGGGCAGGTAGTTGAGCGTGGCCACGATCGACCAGCGGTCCATCTGGCCCTGGTTGATCTGCTGGGTGCCGTGATAAAGCCCGGAGGTGTCGCCCAGACCGATGGTGTTGGTCGTTGCGAACATGCGGAAGGCGGGGTGGGGACGGATGACCCGGTTCTGGTCGAGAAGGGTCAGGCGCCCGGCGACTTCGAGCACGCGCTGGATCACAAACATCACGTCGGGGCGGCCGGCGTCGTATTCGTCAAAGACCAGCGCCACGTTGTTCTGGACCGCCCAGGGCAGGATGCCGTCGCGGAATTCGGTGACCTGCTTGCCGTCCTTGAGAACGATGGCGTCCTTGCCCACCAGATCGATACGGCTGACGTGGCTGTCAAGGTTCACGCGGACCAGCGGCCAGTTGAGCCGGGCTGCCACCTGCTCGATATGGGTCGACTTGCCCGTGCCGTGATAGCCCTGGATCATCACGCGGCGGTTGAAGGCAAAGCCGGCGAGAATCGCGAGCGTGGTGTTGCGGTCGAACAGATAGTCGGGGTCGAGTTCGGGCACGTGAGGATCGGTCGCCCCATAGCCCTTGACCACCATGTCGCTGTCGATGCCGAACAGGTCCCTGACCTTGTAGTCGGTGTCCGGCAGATGGGAATATTCAGTCATCGAAAAGGCCTCATCGGAAGACGCGCGTCTGGCGGCGGCAGAAAAATGCGGGCGAGCTATAGCAGCATAATTGCCCCAGTCCTAGGGTCTGGACCTTAAAGGATTTGAACCGATCCATCAGGATTCATGCAGGGGCAGGCAGATGGCGGGGTCCTAGACGAAGCCACGGGTCTTGAGGTGATTGTAGGCCAGAATGATCAGGCGCAGCCGGTCCTCGGACCCCTTGTCGCCGCCATTGGCGTCGGGATGGTGGAGTTTGACGAGAGCCTTATAGGCGGACTTGATCTCCTCGCGGGTCCTGCGGCCTTCGAGCCCGAGGGTTTCGAGCGCAGCGCGATCCTGGGGATGGATGGTGAGCGCGCGCTCCTCGGGGGGCGTTCCGCTGGTCCGCGCCTGATTGCGGGCCAGCCGTGCGAACAGGTTATTGGGATCGTTGACGCGCTTGGCGGTGTAGTCGCGGGTCTTGAACTTGCGCGGCTCGGGATTGGACTTGCCGAAGCGGTTGGACCCGAACGCCCAGGTCTCGCGCGCGCCGGGCGCGTTGACGCTGGCCGCGTGCGAGGCGATGTCGTCATCGCTCATGCCCGAGAAATAATTGTAGGCCTTGTTGTAGTGCCGGACGTGCTCGAGGCAGAAATTGTGAAACTCCCCGTTCGCCTTGGCGCCCTTGGGCGCGCGATGTGGCGCCGGGTTCTCGCACCCTTCCCAATCGCAGACCGGATGCTGAGGTTCCTCGGGCGCCGCGGCGCCGCGGCGCGGCCGGATGCGAATGGAGTCGAAGATGGTGGACTTGGATTTGGCTGTCATAATCGGTCTTTGAAGGCTCCGTTTCCTTCGATCCTGCTTCCCGTGCTGTGGGGCCGACATGATGGGGCCCTTGTGCAGCGGCAAGCGCGCGATGATATACGCTTTGCGCCGGCCCGGTGCCGGTAAATTTGTCCCACCCATCAAGTAAGGACTGTTGACACCATGAGCGTGCGCGAGAGCATCGAGCAGACCCTGGCTGACCAATTCGTGCCCGACCTGCTCGAGGTCATCGACGAATCCGACCGTCACCGTGGGCACCAAGGATGGCGGGAAGGGGGCGAAACCCATTTCCGCGTCCGGATTTCGAGCCCCAGGCTCGAGGGCCTGAGCCGGGTCGGCCAGCATCGCGCGATCAACGCCGCGCTCGCACCCCAGTTCCGCGCCGGGGTGCATGCGCTGGCGATCGAGGTGGTCAGGAGCTGACGGTGTCGGGGCCCAGCGGGGTGACCCGGAGCTGGGTGATCCGGTTATGGGTCTTGCGCAGCACCTTGAAGCGCAGATTGTGGAAGGTGAACTGGGCGCCCTGCTCGGGGATCAGCTTGGCTTCCTGGATCACGAGGCCCGCGATGGTGTTGGCTTCCTCGTCGGGCAGGTTCCAGTCCAGCGCGCGGTTGAGGTCGCGGATCGGGAGCTGGCCGTCGATGACGTAGGAGCCGTCGGCCTGCTTGGTCAGCCCCTGCATGACGGTATCGTGCTCGTCGGCGATGTCGCCCACGATTTCCTCGAGGATGTCCTCGAGCGTGATCAGGCCCTGGACCTCGCCATATTCATCCACGACCAGAGCGAAGTGGAGCTTGCGCTTGAGAAAGGCGTTGAGCTGGGCCTGGACCGAGGTGGTGTCGGGCACGAACCAGGGCTTGAAGGCGATCTTGGTGACGTTGACCTTTTCTGGGTCGCCCCCCACTTTCATCAGTGCGCGCAGAAGGTCCTTGGCGTGGACGATGCCCACGATGTTGTCCTGGCGCTCGCGGTAGAGCGGCACGCGGGTATAGGGGCTTTCGAGCACGGCGGACACCAGATCGGCGGTCGGCATGTCCGCATCGAGCGCGAGCATGCGGGTGCGATGCACCATGACGTCGGAAACCTCGAGCTCGTGCAGGTCGAGAATGCCGCCGAGCATGTCGCGGTCGTGCTTGAACACCTCGCCCTCGGCGTGGAGGAAATCCACCGTGCCGCGCAACTCCTCGTGTCCCGAGACTGCGCTGGCCTTGTCGGCGTCGAGCCCGAAGCCCTTAAGGATGGTGTTGACGATCATCTGGACGGTGCCGGTGATGGGCGCGAACAGGAAGACGATCATGCGGATGGCGGGCGCCACCACCATGGCGAACGCGTCGGGCCGCATGAGCGCAAGGGTCTTGGGCAGAACTTCCGAGAACACGACGACCGCCGCGGTCATCGCGATGGTGGCGTAGACGATGCCCGCTTCCCCGAAAATCTGGATCAGCACGGACGCGGCCAGGGTCGAAGCGAGAATGTTAACGACGTTGTTGCCCAAAAGGATTGCGCCGATGAGGCGCTCGCGCTCGATGGTGAGCTTTTCCACCAGCCCGGCGCGCTTGTTCCCGCTCTTGGCGAGATGGTGCATGCGTGCCCGCGAAGCTGCGGTCAGGGCCGTTTCCGAGCCCGAAAAAAAGAAGCTCACGCCAAGAAGGGTGACGATCGCGGCGACAGACAACCAGAAGGCTGCGTCCATTAGCGTTGGTCCTCAAGGAAACTGGCGACGGCGCCCGGGTCGACATCGCGTGCAATAAATGAGTGTCCGATCCCGCGCGTGAGAATGAACGTCAGCGCGCCGCGAGAGACTTTCTTGTCCTGCGCGATCATGTCCATGAGGGCATCGGTTGGAGGCAGTTGTCCGGGAATGTCGGCGAGTATAGTGGGAAGCCCGACGGTTTTCAAATGCGCCTCGACCCGGCCCGCGTCCTGGGAGGTGCACAGTCCGAGGCTGGCGGAAAACCGGTGGGCGAGCGCCATGCCGATCGCCACGCCCTCGCCGTGGAGCAGGCGATCGGAATACCCGGTGGCCTTTTCGAGGGCATGGCCGAAGGTGTGGCCCAGGTTGAGCAGAGCCCTTGCGCCCTGCTCGGTCTCGTCGGCGGCGACCACACGGGCCTTGGCCGCGCACGCGCGCGCGATCGCGTCGGCCCGCGCCGGACCCCCCTCAAAGATATCGCGCCAGTTGGCCTCGAGCCAGAAGAAGAACCCGGCATCGTCGATCAGGCCATATTTGGCCACTTCCGCGTAGCCGGACCGGAACTGGCGCTGGGGCAGGGTATCGAGGGCCCCGAGATCGGCAAGGACGAGGCGCGGCTGATGGAAGGCGCCTACCAGATTCTTGCCGTGGACCGAATTGATGCCGGTCTTGCCCCCGACCGAGGAATCGACCTGGGCGAGAAGGGAGGTGGGGATCTGGACGAAATCCATCCCCCGGCGCGTGATGGCGGCGGCAAACCCGGCAAGATCCCCGATAACGCCGCCCCCAAGGGCGATGACGAGGTCCCGGCGCTCGAGCCGGGCCGCGATCAGCCCGTCGACCACCGCCTGAAGCTGAGCCCAGGACTTGGTGGATTCTCCCGCGGGCAAAACGATCGTCTCGTGGGCGAGGCCAGCCTGGGTGAGGGCGTGCTGGAGGCGCGGGAGCTGGGTCCGGGCCACGTTTTCGTCGGTCACGATGCCGAAGCGCGCGCCGGGGGCAAGCTTTGCGAGACGGTCTCCCGCCTCATCGATGGCGGTGGGCGAGATCACGATCTCGTAGCGGCGATCGCCCAGTTCGACCGGAACGATCCGGGCAGCGGTGCTGTCAGTCATGGTCGGGCTCGATATCGAGAAAGCCGGCGAGTTCGGCGATGAGGTCGGCGACGACGGTGTCGTGGGGCACGTCGCGTGAAAGGATGGTGATGTCGGCCAGCCCGTAGGTGGGATAGCGCGCATCGATCAGCGATTTGAGCGTGCCGCGGGGGTCGGGCGTGCGCAGCAGCGGGCGGGTGGGCCGTTTGGAGACCCGGGCAAAAAGCAGCTCGAAATCGGCCTTGATCCAGACCGAGACGCCCAGTTCGGCGATCTGCTCGCGGGTCTGGGGGTTCATGAAAGCGCCGCCGCCCGTGGCGATCACGCCCTGATGCTCGCGCAGGAGCCGGGCGATGACGCGGGCTTCCCCGGCGCGGAACTCCTCCTCGCCATGGGCGGCGAAAATCTCGGGGATGGTCATGGCCGCAGCGGATTCGATCTCGGCATCGGAATCGACGAAATCGAGCCCGAGCCGGCTGGCCAGCCGGCGCCCGACGGTGGTCTTGCCGGCGCCCATCATGCCGATCAGCACGATGGGGCGGCCCTCCAGTCGGCGCACGATCTCGCTTTCGATGACCGTCCGGGCGGCTTTGTGTCCCATGTCCCTCTCGTGCGCAGCAGGCCGCCCGTTCAAACCCGTGCCGCCACGTCTTGTCAAGCGCGCGCTGGGGGCAGGGGGAGCGCTTACGCTTGCGGGGAGGAGGCAAATCTGGGACAAACGGGCGTTGTTTCCATCGACCGTCGCCCCATGCCAACGCTCTTTCGCCTCATCGTCGCCCTCGCTTTCCTTGCCGGCCTCGTGTACGCGGGCATGTTCGCGCTCTCGGCGCTCGTGGAGCCGCGCGAGCGCGAGGTGACGGTACGCGTGCCGACCCAGCAGATCTTTTCCTCCGAAAATCAATGAGCGGATCCGACGGCCATCTCGTGGACGCGTTTCTCGAGATGATGAGCGCCGAGCGTGGTGCGGCGGCCAATACGATTGCGGCATACGAGCGCGATCTGCTTGATTACCTGGAGTTTCTCGGCACGCGGAGCCGGGCCGCGCGCTCGGCGTCCAAGGACGATGTAGCCGACTATATCGCCGGGCTCGACGCCCAGGGGCTGGCCGCGTCCTCGAGCGCGCGCAGGCTGAGCGCGGTGCGCCAGTTCCACAGGTTCCTGCTCGCCGAAGGGATGCGCGGGGATGATCCCACCCGTATCGTTTCGGCCCCCAAGCCGCGCCGGGCGCTGCCCAAGGTGCTTTCGATCGAGGATGTGTCGGCCCTGCTCGAGCGTGCCGAAGCCGAAGCTGCGGACGAAGGCGCCGATGCCGAGGCGCGGCTGAGGGCCGAGCGCCTCTACGTGCTGCTCGAGTTGCTTTATGGCACGGGATTGCGCGTGAGCGAGCTCGTGGCGCTCGAACGGGCGGCGCTGATGCGCGACGCGAGCTATCTCACGGTCGCGGGCAAGGGCGGCAAGGAGAGGGTGGTTCCGCTCAACGATCGGGCCCGGGATGCGCTGGTTGCCTGGCGGGCGCGCCAGGACGAGGGGCGGTACATGTTCCCCGCCCAGGGGCGTTCGGGCCATATCGCCCGGCAGGTGTTCGCACGCGATCTCAAGGGGCTGGCGGCGCGGGCAGGGATCGGGGCGGGGCGGGTTTCTCCCCACGTCCTGCGGCACGCCTTTGCCAGCCATCTGCTCCAGAACGGCGCCGATTTGCGGGTCGTGCAGATGCTGCTGGGCCATTCCGACATCGCCACGACCCAGATCTATACCCATGTGCTGGATCGGCATTTGCGGGAGCTGCTCGAAACCCATCACCCGCTCTCGGGCCGCGGTTCTTGACAAGAGGGCCCCTAATCGACACTTTCCCGCGACCTTTCGGGAGGCCCTTGAGGCCGGGCTTGCGCCCGCCGGCCCCCGGACGCTAATCGAAGGCATCTTTCCCAGCCGGGCGGAGTCCATGCAGTCCTATCTCGATTTCGAAAAGCCGGTCGCCGAACTCGAAGGCAAGATCGCGGAACTCAAGTCTCTCGCCCAGACCGACGATGCGGTCTCGATCGGCGAGGAAGTCACGCGCCTGCAGCAGCGGGCCGAGGATGCGCTGCGCGACGTCTACAAAAAGCTCAGCCCCTGGCAGAAGACCCAGGTGGCGCGCCATCCGCTCAGGCCCCATTTCTCGGACTATCAGAGGGCGCTGGTGACCGAATGGACGCCGCTGGCCGGGGACCGGAAATATGCCGACGATGCGGCCATCCAGGCCGGCTTCGGGCGCATTGACGGCCGGCCGGTCGCTATCCTGGGCCAGGAAAAGGGCAACGACACCGAAAGCCGGCTCAAGCACAATTTCGGCATGGCGCGACCCGAGGGCTATCGCAAGGCCGTACGGCTGATGGAGATGGCGGACCGGTTCGGACTGCCGGTGGTCTCGTTCGTGGATACCGCGGGCGCCTATCCCGGGATCGGCGCCGAAGAGCGCGGCCAGGCCGAGGCCATCGCGCGCTCGACCGAGAAATGCCTCGAGATCGGGGTGCCAAACATCGCGATCGTGATCGGGGAGGGTGGCTCTGGCGGGGCCATCGCGATCGCCACGGCCAACAAGGTGGTGATGCTCGAGCACGCCGTCTACTCGGTGATCTCGCCCGAAGGGGCAGCCTCGATCCTCTGGCGCGATGCAGGCAAGGCCCAGGACGCGGCCAACAACATGAAGATCACGGCGCAGGACCTTCTGGATTTCGGGATCATCGACACGATCATCGAGGAACCGGTGGGCGGCGCGCACCGGCATCCCGATACGGTGATGGCCGCGACGCGCGTGGAAATCGGTCGATTCCTCGAGGAGTTCGACGACGGGCGCGGTCCGCTCGAAATCAGGGAGCACCGGCGCGAGAAATTCCTTGCAATGGGAACGGCCCTCACCTGAAAGTGAGCGGGATTTGGTTCAATTCGCGCCGGTTTTGCGCGTCCATGAGCCTTGTATTACCGGAGCTTTAACCATGCCGTGCTAGTCATGGCCGGGACAACTCCTGGAATGACGGACCTGTGTGGATGATCCGAGCAATTGGTGCGACGCTGCTGGCGTTCATGATGATTGTGGTGCTTGGCGCCTGTGCCCCGATCGAGGGGGACGGACGGCATCTCGTGCCGCTGAGCGCCCAGGCCAAGGGCAAGCTGGCGGCGATGGGGTCCTCGCCGCAATCGGCGATGATGGTCCGCATCTTCAAGGAAGAGAATGTCCTCGAGGTCTGGAAACAGGCGTCGAGCGGGCGGTACGAGCTCTTTACGACCTATGAAATCTGCACCTGGTCAGGCGAATTGGGGCCCAAGGTGGCCGAGGGCGACCGGCAGGCGCCTGAAGGATTCTACACCATCACCCCGGGCCTGATGAACCCGCGCTCGAATTACTATCTCGCCTTCAACCTCGGGTTTCCCAACAAGTTCGACAGGGCCCACGGGCGGACCGGCAGCCATCTGATGGTTCACGGGGCGTGCTCGTCGGCGGGCTGCTATGCCATGGAAGACGATCAGATCACCGAAATCTACGCCCTGGCCCGCGAGGCCTTCTCGGGCGGGCAGCGCAGCTTCGAGGTCCAGATTTTTCCCTTCCGGATGACGCCTGCCAATATCGCCCGTCACAAGGACAGCCCGCATATGGAGTTCTGGATGAACCTCAAGGAGGGCTACGACTTTTTCGAGGTCGCCAACCGGCCCCCATCCTGGGACGTGTGCGAGGGGCGGTACGTGTTCCGCGAGCCCAGCGCCGCGTCCGCCGCGGCCTCGATGGGCGGACAATGCCCTGCGGTGGTCGCCGACCAGCGGATCGTCAATGCGTTCATGAGCAAGCAGGCCGAAGATGCCGAGGCGATCCGGCTTGCGCTCAACCGTGAGGCGGACAGCAAGGCCCGCCAGGCGGCGGCGGCCGAGCGCAAGGCGCAGGCCGAAGCCGAACTCGCCCAGCGCAGCGAAGCGATCAACGGCGCGGTGGGCGGATTTTTCGGCGGGCTGCTTTCTCCGTTCGGTGGCTCTGATGCGTCTGTACCCGCCACACCCGAAGGCGGTGCGTAAACCCCACACCTGCTCAAAAATCACGATACCGCCTATCCGGCGCGGGAACATCGGAGGCGGCGAGGCGTTCAAAGTGCCGTTGAGGGCGTTGCCGATCGCGTAAGGCCCTATCGTTAGAGGCCGAATCCCCATAGTGTTCAGCGTGGGGGCGCTCGAGATAAAGGCGCGATGAGCAACAGAATGGCCCTTCGGGCCGCCACCACTCACATGCATGGACAACTCGATGCACTCGATATCGATCTGTCCAGCCGATCGCGGTATTGCGACTTCCTGCTCTGGCAGGCAGGTCTCGTACCTGCGCTTGAGCGCCATCTGGAAAGCAATGGCGTGGGCATGCTGCTCACCGACTGGTCCGAGCGCAGCCGTCGTGACGCGCTCGCGAGCGATCTCTGCCAGCTCGAGCTTGCCCAGCCCGCCCTTGCCGCGTCCCTTTCCAATGCCAGCGGTCTGGATGCGCCCGAACACAATGTCGGTGCGCTTTGGGGCATAGCCTATGTGCTCGAAGGGTCACGGCTCGGGGGCAAGATGCTGGCGCGCGCGGTTCCCGAAACGCTCTCGCAGTCTGCATCCTCGTTCCTTTCGCACGGCCGATACACCAATCTCTGGCCGCGCTTCGTCGCCGCACTGGATGCGGCCCGCCTGTCGGGCGCGGAGATGGCGGCAGCCATCGCCGCGGCCAACGCGGTCTTCAAACTCTTTGCAGGGTCGGCACCCTTCCCCTCGCGCGCCGCTCTCGCTTCGGTCGGATAATGAACCAGCACACAGTCCCCACAAAAGTCGATCTTACCAATTGCGACCGCGAACCCATCCACAGGTTGGGCAAGATCCAGGCCTTCGGCGTGCTGGTTGCTGTGTCGCATGACTGGATCGTCCAGTATGTGTCCGAGAACGCCCAGGGGTGGTTCGGCGTCCGGCCCGAGGACATGATCGGCATGCCGCTGAGCGCCAGCGCACATTCGGACTTCGTGCACGCGGTGCGCAACCACGTCCAGTATCTGGTGGGCCCCGACGATGTGGAGCGCGCCTTCGGGCTGCGCCTGATCGAGGACGGGCGCCTCTGCGACGTGGCGGTGCACGTGTCGGGTTCGCTGGTGGTCATCGAATGCGAGCCGGCCCAGCCCGGTGCGGGCAACAATGATTCCATGGTGCGCCGCATCGTGAGCCGCCTGCAGGGCGCGCGGACCACCGATCAGGTCTGTCAGGCGGGTGCCCGCCTCATCAAGGCGCTGACCGGTTTCGACCGGGTGATGGTCTACAAGTTCATGCATGACGAGGGCGGGGAGGTTGTCGCGGAGGCCAAGCGCGCCGATCTCGAGCCCTTTCTGGGCCTGCGCTATCCCGCTTCCGACATCCCCCGGCAGGCCCGCGAACTCTACAAGCGCAACCTGATACGGGTGATTGCCGACGTGCATGGGGAATCGATCCCCATCATCCCCGAATTCAGTCCCGACGGCATGCCGATCGACCTTTCGACCTCGGTTCTGCGTTCGGTCTCCCCGATCCATATCGAGTATCTCAAGAACATGGGCGTGGGCGCCTCCATGTCGGTCTCGATTGTGGTGCGCGGGCAGCTCTGGGGGCTGGTGGCCTGCCATCACATGTCGGCGCGGCGGGTGCCCTTTCCCGTTCGCACGGGCGCCGAGCTGGTGGGCCAGATGTTCTCGCTTGCGCTCGACGCCCGCATCCGGGACGCCGAGATCGAGGCCGAGCAGCGGGCTCACGACTTCCACCACAAGGTGCTGCGCAGCGTGGGTCCGGAACCCGATCAGGGCCCCGTCTCCCAGCTTTCGGCGATGTTTGAGGAGATGTGTGCGCTGGTGGACTGCAATGGCATCGGCATGGTGGTGGACGGGGAAGTCGAGCTCTGGCAGTCCACGCCCACGCGCGCCCAGTTCGATACGCTGGTCAATTTCCTCAATCGCACCACGTCCAATTCGATCTATGCGACCCACAACCTTTCGAGCGTGTTTCCGCCGGCAGCCGAGTTCGCGCCGCTGGCCTCGGGGCTGCTGGCCATTCCCATATCACGCCGGCCGCGAGACTATCTCGTGTTCTTCCGCAAGGAAGTGGTGCGGACAGTCAATTGGGCGGGCAATCCTGAAAAGCCAGTCTCACTGGGGCCCAATGGCGAGCGGCTGACGCCGCGCAAGAGCTTTGAAGCCTGGCAGACCGAGGTCAAGGGCCAGAGCGAACCCTGGCAGGCCAGCCAGATCCGGCTTGCCGACGCGCTGCGGGTGACGCTTCTGGAAGTCGTGCTCAAGCACACAGATTTGATCGAGACCGAGCGCAAGGCCGCCCAGCAGCGCCAGGATCTGTTGATCGCCGAACTCAATCACAGGGTGCGCAACATTCTGGGGCTGATCCGGGGCCTGATCAAGCAGGTGCGCAATCCGGCCCGGACGACCGAAGAGTTCGTCCAGACGCTCGATGAACGCGTGCAGGCCCTGGCCCGGGCTCACGACCAGCTCACCCAAAAGCAATGGTCGGCCGGATCGCTGCACGAATTGATCGACAACGAAACGGCCGCCTATCTGGCCGACAAGGCCGGGCGGGTTTCGGTCAAGGGGCCCGATGTAGGGCTCAAGCCGCAGGCCTTCTCGGCGCTTGCGCTGGTCATGCACGAGCTCACGACCAATTCCGCGAAATACGGGGCGTTGTGCGACAGGCGCGGCCGGGTGACGGTCACCATCGCGCTGACCGAATATGGCGGCGTGAGCATCGACTGGGTCGAGCGGGACGGCCCCCCGGTCAAGGCGCCCGATCGGCAGGGCTTTGGGACACTGGTCATCGAACGGTCGGTCACCCACGATTTGGGAGGAAGTGTGGATATGGATTTTCGGCTCGAAGGGCTGACCGCCAAGTTCGAGATCGCACCCGAGCATGTGGCCGACGCGCCCGAGCGCTCGGAAAAGGGCGCCGTCCGGGCCGCGACCGCGGACAGGGCGTCGATCCAGGCGATCGAGGGGCCGGTTCTGCTGGTCGAGGACAACATCATCATCGCCATGGATTGCGAAGCGATTCTGGGGGACATGGGGTTCAGGGAAGTGAGCCTGTGCTCGAACGTGGACCAGGCGCTCAAGCTCATTTCGCACAGGGATTTCGGCTTTGCCGTGCTCGACGTCAATCTGGGCTCGGAGACAAGCTTTGCGATCGCGGACGTGCTCGTGGAGAAGGGCGTGCCTCTGGTCTTTGCCTCAGGCTATACAGAGGGCGTGGACTTCCCCGTGATTCATGCCGATGCGCCGCGCGTGGGCAAGCCTTACGACAAGGCGAGCCTGCAGGCGGGGATCGGCGAGGCTATAGCGGCCAGAAAACCATGATGGCCGGGACGGCCACGGCCACGATGATGGCCTCGAGCGGTAGTCCCATCCGCCAGTAATCCCCGAATTGATACCCGCCCGGGCCCATGATCAGAGCATTGTTGTTGTGCCCGATGGGCGTGAGGAAAGCGCAACTCGCGCCGATGGCCACGGCCATGAGGAATGCATCCGGGTTGGCCCCGATGATCTGAGCGAGCCCGACCGAAATGGGCGCCAGGATCACTGCCGTGGCGGCGTTGTTGAGCACGTCCGAAAGGAACATGGTAAAGACCAGCACGATGGTCAGAGCCACCCAGGCGGGCAGCGACTGGCTGGCGGCGGCAAGGGCCTCGGCGACCACCTGGGTGCCGCCCGAAGTCTCGAGCGCCAGTCCCACGGGCAGCAGCGAGCCCAGCAGCACCACGACCGGCCATTCGATCGACGTGTAGATCTCGCGCATGGGCAGGATGTCGAAGACCACGTAACAGATGGCGACGGCGCCCAGGGCCACGGTGAGCGGGATGAGGCCGAAGGCGCCCACGCCGACAGCGGCGGCAAACATGGCGATCGCGGCCCAGGCCTTGCGATGCTGGATGATGGCCGGCGAGGAGGCCACGGGCAGGCAGTCCATGCGCGCGATCACGTCCTCAATGGAATCCTGATGGCCCAGCAGGAGCATCACGTCGCCGACTTCGAGCGCAATCCGGCGCACGCGTTCGGTGAGGACCCGTCCGCGGCGGGAGAGCCCGAGCATGACCACGCCATTGCGCTGCATGACGCGCACGTCGTTGGCCCGGCGACCCACCACGGGCGAATCGGCAGCCACCACGGCTTCGACCATCTTGAGCTCGGTCGAGAGCTCGACGCTCTCGCCGGACTTGCCCTGAAGATCGAGCCCCAGCGCCCCGGCAAAGGCGGTGATCGATTCAGTGCCGCCCTGGACCACCAGCAAGTCGCTCTTGCGGACCTTTTCCCAGCGGGCCCGCCCCGGCAGGCGCTTGTTGCGCCGCACCAGCCCCACGATGGCGCAGTCATGTTCTTCCGCGGTGGGATCGAGTTCACGCAGACGCTGGCCGCGGGCCTTGGAATTCTCGCCGACCACGAGCTCGGTGGTGTAGCTGGCCGAGGCGCGCAGCTCGGCGCCCATGCCCTTGCCCTTGTCGCGCATGGGGATGAGCCGCCAGCCCACGAGCCCGATGAACGCGATGCCCGCCAGCGCGCACAGCAGGCCCACGGGGGTGAAGTCGAACATGGTGAAGGGCGCGCCCAGAGCCCGTTCGCGATAGGCCGCGATGATGATGTTGGGGGGAGTGCCGATCAGCGTGATCATGCCGCCCAGGATCGTCGCGTAGGCCAGAGGCATCAGCGATGCGGCCGGTGACCGTCCGGCCTTCTGCGCGGCCTGTATATCGACGGGCATCAGGATGGCGAGCGCCGCCACATTGTTCATGAACCCGGAAAACAGGGCGCCGATGCCGCCCATGGCCGAAATGTGGAGCGGCAAAGGCCGATCGCGATCAACGGCAAAGCGGGTGATCAGGTCGACCGCGCCCGAGCGCGAAAGCCCGGCGGTGACCACAAGCACGAGGGCGATGATGATCGTGGCGTCGTTGCCGAAGCCGGAAAAGGCCGTGTCGGCGGGCACGACCCCGAGGACGACGCCGGCGATCAGGGCGGCGAAAGCCACGAGGTCATAGCGCCATTTGCCCCACAAGAGGCCGACGAGCACGAGCCCGAGGAGCACGAAGAGCATGATCTGTTCGTAGGTCAATCGTGCCCCCATGCACCCGGTCGATCGTGCGCAAATGCGCAGATGGTCCGACGCGTTCCCTCACCCGCGAGCGAAATGTTCGGCGCCAGGGGCGCCGACCAGGCAAACAGGCTCAGTATGCGCCGTGGCAGTGCTTGAACTTCTTGCCCGAACCGCAGGGGCAGGGGTCGTTCCTGCGGGTGGTGGCAAGCTGCTCCTGGGTGAGCGGGGCCGCCGAGCCCTGGGGCTGGCTGCCTCCGGCCACTTCCTGCTCGCCGGTCTGGGGATTGACGTGCGAGGCGCGCAGCTGTGCGGGATCGGGAGCCTGGGGCTCAGGCTGGCGGACCTGCAGCTCGAAATGGCTCATCTGGGTGGTGACGAGCTCGCGCAGATTGGTCAGGAGCTGGGAGAACAGCTCGAAGGCTTCCTGCTTGTACTCGTTGAGCGGATCGCGCTGGGCAAGGCCGCGCCAGGCGATGACCTTGGAAAGATGGTCGAGGGTCACGAGGTGATCGCGCCAGAGCCCGTCGATGGACTGCAGGATGATCGACTTCTCGATCTGGCGCATGGTGTCGGAGCCGACCCGGGCTGTCTTGGCAGCGGCGAACTGGTCGGCGGCATTGACCAGCCGCTCGCGCAGAACCTCGATGTCCATGCCTTCCTCGTCCACCCACTGGGCGATCGGGGGCGTGATGCCCAGATAGGTGCGGCAGGCTTCGGTGAGCTGCTCGACATTCCACTGTTCGGGGAAGGATTTGTCCGGGCACGATTTGGCGATCACCGAATCCACCACGTCGTGGCGCATGTCGGCGATGGTGTCGGACACGTTGTCGTCATCCATCAGCTCGAGACGCTGCTCGAAGATCACCTTGCGCTGATCGTTCATCACGTCGTCGTATTTGAGGATGTTCTTGCGGATGTCGAAATTGTGCGCCTCGACGCGGGTCTGGGCGCGCTCGATGGCTTTGGTGACCAGCCCATCGGAAATCGCTTCGCCGTCCTTGAGTCCCAGCGATGTCAGAATCTTTTCCATGCGCTCGGGGAAGAACCGGCGCATCAGATCGTCCTGAAGCGAGACGAAGAACTTGGAGCGCCCGGGGTCGCCCTGGCGGCCGGACCGACCGCGCAACTGGTTGTCGATGCGGCGGCTTTCGTGGCGCTCGGTGCCCACGACCATCAGCCCACCGGCGGCCTTGGCTTCGGCGCGGCGCTCTTCGACCTCGGCCTTGATCTGGGCGATGCGGGCCTCGCGTGCTTCCCCTTCGAGTTCTTCGGTCTCGTTGGCGATGCGCATGTCGAGATTACCGCCGAGCTGGATGTCGGTGCCTCGGCCGGCCATGTTGGTGGCGATGGTGATCGCGCCCGGCACACCGGCCTGGGAAATGATGTAGGCTTCCTGCTCGTGATAGCGGGCGTTGAGGATCTGGACGTCCTTGACGCCCTTGTTGCGCAGGTGCTCGGCCAGCACTTCGGAGCGCTCGATCGAGGTGGTGCCCACGAGGACCGGCTGGCGGCGCTCGCGGCAGTCGATCACCGCCTGTGTGATGGCGTTGAACTTTTCATCGACGGTCCGGTAGATCGCGTCGTCCTCGTCCAGGCGCGCGATGGGCACGTTGGTGGGGACGGTGACGACTTCGAGCTTGTAGATGTCGGCAAATTCGGACGCCTCGGTGTCGGCGGTGCCGGTCATGCCCGAGAGCTTCTTGTAGAGCCGGAAATAGTTCTGGAAGGTGATCGAGGCGAGGGTCTGGTTCTCGGGCTGGATCTTGACGTTTTCCTTGGCCTCTAGCGCCTGATGAAGTCCCTCGGAGAACCGGCGCCCGGCCATCATGCGGCCGGTGAACTCGTCGATGATCACAACTTCGTCGTTGCGCACGATATAGTCCTTGTCGCGCCGGAAGATCTTGTGGGCGCGCAGGGCCGAATTGAGGTGGTGGACCACCGAGACGTTGTCGATGTCGTAGAGCGAGCCCTCCTTGATCACCCCGTCGCGGGTGAGGATCTCCTCGAGCTTTTCGATGCCTTCGTCGGTAAGGCTGGCGGCGCGGTGCTTCTCGTCGACGCTGTAATCGTCTTCCCCGAGCAGAGGGATGTATTTGTCGATCTGCTTGTAGAGTTCGGACCGGTCCTGGGACGGGCCCGAGATGATGAGCGGGGTGCGCGCCTCGTCGATCAGGATCGAGTCCACCTCGTCGACGATCGCGTAATTGTGTCCGCGCTGGACCATCTGGGCGCGGCTGTACTTCATGTTGTCGCGCAGATAGTCGAAGCCGAACTCGTTGTTGGTGCCGTAGGTGATGTCGGCGTCGTAGGCTGCCTTGCGTTCGGGGTCCGAAAGCCCGGGGACGATCACGCCGACCGTGAGCCCGAGGAAGCGGTAGATCTGACCCATCCAATCGGCGTCGCGGCGGGCCAAATAGTCGTTGACCGTGACCACGTGGACGCCCTTGGCCTCGAGCGCGTTGAGATAGGCGGCGAGCGTGGCCACGAGGGTTTTGCCCTCGCCGGTCCGCATCTCGGTGATCGAATGCTCGTTGAGCACCATGCCGCCGATCAGCTGCACATCGAAATGGCGAAGCCCGAGGACGCGCTTGGACGCTTCGCGCACCGTGGCGAATGCCGGTACGATTAGGCTTGCGAGCGATTTGCCGTCCGCGAGCTGGCTGCGGAATTCGACCGTCTTTTCGCGCAACTGATCGTCCGAAAGCGCTTCGAACTCGCTTTCCAGTGCGTTTATGGCGTCGACATCGGGCTGGTAGCGGCGCACGCGCCTGTCGTTGGACGAGCCGAAAATCTTTCGGGCTAGCGCAGCGAATGCCATGGGGACTGTATCCTTAGATCCTGTTGCCGGTCACGCCCAGAGCGGCTGCGATCCCGGGCCCGATAAGGCTCTTGGGGGGCGCGGGCCAATAAGGCGCGGGGATAGCGCGACGAAGATGTAAGAGCGCTCACAAGGGTTGTCAACGTCGGCAAAATGGGCGAAACCAGCGCGAAAAGGCCCCAAACCCCGGTTAGGAGGCCTAGCGCCGAGTATTGGGGGCTTGGCAGAACCACACCAAGGAGAAAGCCCACATGCCCATCTCAATTGCGCCGCGCACCGGCCTGCGGCCAAACGCCCTTATGGCCTCCGCTGCCTTCGCTCTCACGCTTTTCGCCGCTCCGGCCATGGCGCAGGGGGAGGGCGAAACGCCCGCACCCGCTCCTGCGGTCCAGGAGGCTGAAGCGGCACAGACCCGCTCGCCCGACACCATTCTGGCCACCGTCGGTGGTGTGGAGATCACCGAGGGTGACCTGCTTTATGCGGCCGAAGACCTCGCCCAGGACCTCCAGCAGGTCCCGCCCGCCGACCGTCGTGCCTTCCTTCTCACCGTGCTGATCGACATGAAAGTCATGGCCAATGCCGCACGCGGCGAGGGGCTTGACGAAAGCGAGACCTTCGCACGGCGGCTGGACTACCTCGAGGATCGGGCGCTGCGCCGCGCTTTCTTTTCGGAGGTGATCGAAGCCGGGGTGACCGACGAGCGCATCGAGGAGACCTATGAGGAGCTGGTCGCAGAGTTCGAGCCCGAGCCCGAGCTGCGCGCACGCCATATTCTCGTGCCCACCATCGAGGAGGCTCAGGAGGTGCTCGCCGAGCTCGAAGGCGGGATGGCCTTCGAAGAGGCGGCCACAGAGTATTCCATCGACACCGGCAGCGCCGCCGAGGGCGGGGATCTGGGCTGGTTCCGCACTGGTATGATGGTCGAGCCGTTCGAGCAGGCTGCCTTCGCGCTCGAGGTCGGGCAGATGTCGGAGCCCGTCGAGAGCCAGTTCGGCTTCCACATCATCGAGCTGCAGGATCGCCGGGTGTCGAGCGCGCCCCCGCTCGAGCAGCTCCAGCCCCAGATCGCCCAGCAGGTGCTCTACGAGAACTTCGATTCCATCGTCTCCTCGCTCAAGGAAGAGGCCAATGTCGAGATCTCCGATCCCGAACTGGCCGCAGCAGTCGAGGCGCAGGGCGGGCTCTGATCACTCAGCGCGACGTCGTTCAAGATTTCCGGTTCGGGGCAATCGCGCCCCGGACCGTTTGGTTTCCAGCCATCGCGGTTCGCATTTCATGGATAGTTCCGGTCAGCCTCATTCCGAATCCCCGCCGATGGTGATCTCGCGCCACAGGCAGTTCGCGCTTACCCTGCTGGGGGTCTATCCGCTGATCACGGTCCTGCTTTATCTGGTTCTGCCCTTCACTCAGGGCTGGCCGATCTGGGCGGTCACGCTGGTCGTCGCTCCGCTCATGGTTTCGATCATGGTCTATTTCCTGATCCCGACCATCCTCGCCCGCTTCAGGCGGGTGCTCCTCGTGCCGCCCCGCAAATAGGGCCCTTGCGCGCCGGGCCGGTCCTGAGGCACATGGACGGCCATCACCCGATCCAGACGTCCCAAGAGGTCGCGCGCCATGCCCCTTCCTGTTTCCCCGCTCGCTCCATCCACCTATGACGTGCCCCCGCCGGTCGCCGGCGTGCGCTTTGCGACCGCGGAAGCGGGCATAAGGTACAAGGGCCGCACCGACGTGCTGCTGGCCGTCTTGGACCCGGGCACCACAGTGGCGGGGGTGCTCACGCGCTCGCTTTGCCCCTCGGCTGCGGTGGACTGGTGCCGGGATGCGCTCAAAGGCGGCACGGCTCGGGCGCTGGTGGTCAATTCGGGCAATGCCAATGCCTTTACCGGCGCGCGCGGCCAGGAGGCGGTAACGCTGACGGCCGAGATCGCGGCGCGTGCGGTGGGGTGTGCGCCCGGAGAGGTCTTTCTGGCCTCGACCGGGGTGATCGGCGAGCCGCTGGACGCGCGCAAGTTCGACGGGGTTCTCGAGGAAATGGCCGGTGGGCTCAAGGACGGCCCCTGGATGGAGCCGGCCAAGGCGATCATGACCACCGACACCTTCCCCAAGCTGGCCAGCCGGACGGTGGAGATCGACGGCGTGCCGGTGACCATCTCGGGCATCGCCAAGGGATCGGGCATGATCGCGCCGGACATGGCGACCATGCTCAGCTTCGTTTTCACCGACGCCCCGGTGGCTCAGGATGCGCTCCAGACGCTCGTTGCCCGGCACAACCAGACCAGCTTCAATGCGATCACCGTCGACAGCGATACCTCGACGTCCGACACGCTTCTGGCCTTCGCGACGGGCAAGGCCGATATCGCCGAAATCACCGTGGCCGACGATGCGCGCGGCAGGGCGCTCGGCGATGCGCTCGGGGCGGTGCTGTTCGATCTCGCCATGCAGGTGGTGCGCGACGGGGAGGGGGCAACCAAGTTCGTGACCGTGCGGGTGCGCGGCGCGTCCACCGAGGCGAGCGCTGGGCGCATTGCGCGCGCCATTGCCGATTCCCCGCTGGTCAAGACCGCGGTGGCGGGCGAAGACGCCAATTGGGGCCGGGTGGTGATGGCAGTGGGCAAGGCGGGCGAGCCGGCCGACCGGGATCGGCTCGAGATCGCCTTCGGGGACATCGTGGTTGCCCGCGCCGGCATGCGCGTGGCCGACTATTCCGAGGAGGCGACCAGCGCCTACATGAAGGGCCAGGACCTCGAGATCGCTGTGGACATCGGGCTGGGGGACGGCGCTGCGGTGGTCTACACCTGCGACCTCACCCATGGCTATATCGACATCAACGGCAGCTATCGCTCGTGAGCGCAAAGCTGGTTCTGGTGGTGGCCTGCGCGCTGGTCGATGCCGACCGGCGCGTCCTGATCGCCCAGCGGCCCCTGGGCAAGGCCATGGCCGGGCTCTGGGAGTTTCCCGGCGGAAAGGTCGAGCCCGGTGAGACGCCCGAGGCGGCGCTGATCCGGGAGCTTTCCGAGGAATTGGGCATCGATACCGCCGCGGCGTGTCTGGCGCCCCTGAGCTTTGCCAGCCATGACTATGACGACTTCCACCTTCTGATGCCGCTGTATGTGTGCCGCAAGTGGAGCGGGACGCCCAGACCCTCCGAGCACACAGCACTCAAATGGGTGCGGCCCACCGCGCTGCGCGACTACCCCATGCCGGCTGCGGACGAGCCGCTGATCGCCCCGCTGATCGACCTGCTCTGAGCGGCTGCCGTGGGCGCATCGGCTGCCTTGGAAGCTTTAGCTGTTGCGGGCCTTGTCGCCAAGGACGTCGCGCAGGCTGGTCTGGGCGGAGCCGGGTTTTAACGGCTTCTGCTGGCTGTCGTGGGGCGCCCAGCCCGACATCCAGAGGATTTCGAGGGTCGCCCGGACCCGTCCGTCGGGGTCAGAATGGCGCTCGGCATAAAGCTCTGCCGCGCGCAGGAGCAGGGTGCGCGTCATGGGGCGCGGCGCCCGATCGATCAGCGGATTTGAGGCGCCAAGGGCGCGCAGCTCGGTAAAGAGCGCCATCGGGCTGCTGTAGCGCACCGTGTGAGTTTCAAGGTCCGCCACCGGAAGGGCGAGCCCGGCGCCCTGGAGCAGCCGGCCCGCATCACGCACATCGATCATGGGGGCGACCCGGGGGGACGCGCCGCCGGTCACTTCGGTGTCGGCGGCGAGAAAGGCTTCGCGCATTTCCGTAAGCGAGCGTCCGCCGATGGCGGCCGCGATCAGCAGCCCGTCGGGAGCGAGATGGCGCCGCAGTCCGGCCAGAAAGGCCGGCACGTCGTTGACCACCTGCAGATCGAGCACAGAGACAATGAGATCGTGATCGTCCCCCTCAAGGACGGGATGATCGGGATCGACGCGCGGGCACCCGGGAGCCTGGAGAAGCGTCGAGGCGCGGACAAAGGAGAAGTCTCCGGCGGCGGACCGCCCCTCAATCGGCAGCAGGCCAGGATCGGGGCCCAGGATCAGGGCGTGCGCGAAGGGGCGGGTCACCGCGGCGAGCCGCTCGTTGAGATCGTCGAGCACGAGGCGCGTAATGAAATCGTCCTCGCCCCGGCGCCGCGCCAAGCGGGCAGCAATGAGGTCGCGATCAAATATTGTTGGCATCGGAGGCATGGGGCAGGCCGTGCTGGCGCGGTTGGCGGGCTCGTGCGAATATCGCGGTTATGGAGATCGAAGGGGGCATTGTCAAAGAACGGGGAGCCGGCTCGGGGCTGGTCGGTCGGCTCGGGCGGTCGCTGCTCGACTTTGCGTTTCCGCCGGTATGCACCGCCTGCGGGGAGGCTATCGGGGGCCCCGATGCCCTGTGCCCGGAGTGCTGGCGGCAGCTCGAGCCGATCACCGCGCCGCTTTGCCCGATTCTGGGGCTGCCGTTTGCCGCCGACATGGGAGCGGGCGCGACCTCTCCCCAGGCGATCGCCAACCCGCCCCCCTTCGACCGGGCGCGGGCCGCGGTGGCCTATAACGATATCGCTCGGGCGATCGTGGCGCGCATGAAATATTCGGACCGACCCGAGATCGCGCGATTGTGCGGGCGGCTGATGGCGGGCGCCGGCCATGAACTGGTCGGCCCCGATGCCCTTCTCGTGCCGGTGCCGCTCCATCGCGGGCGGCAGTTCCTGCGCCGCTACAACCAGTCGAGCGAGCTGGCCCATGTGATCGCCGGGCTTGCAAACGTGGCGCTCGATACCGATCTGGTCTGGAGACGGCGCAACACCGCCCGGCAGGTCGGGCTCTCGGCCCGCCAGCGGCAAACCAATGTGCAGGGCGCATTCGCGGTTCGGCCCGAAAGGGCCCAGCGCCATCGTGGGCGCCGGATCGTGATCATCGATGACGTGGTCACCACCGGCGCGACGGTTGCCGCGGTTGCCAAGGCCGTGCAGCGCGCCGGATTCGAGGCGGTGGACGTGCTCAGCTTCGCCCGCGTTGTCTTTGACGACGATATGACAGTATAGAAGGCCCCGGTTCGCCAAGCGCCGGCCCTTCGGGTGCAAGAGGAAAATGGGAAATGAAGAAGGTCGAAATCTATACCACCCCAACCTGTCCCTATTGCCACGCGGCCAAGGCGCTGCTTGGGGGCAAGAACGTGGCGTTCGAGGAGATCGTGGTTCTCGATCCCGATCTGCGGGCGGCCATGACCCAGCGCGCCAACGGCCAGCGGACCGTGCCCCAGATCTTTGTCGGGGACACGCATCTGGGCGGCTATGACGATATCGCCGCCCTTGATCGCCAGGGCAAGCTGGACGCTCTTCTGGCCAATTGACATGACCGATATCCGACATGCAGCCATCGTCCAGATGCGTTCGGGCGTCGATCCCGAGGCCAATCTCGACGCGCTCGAGGGGTTCGTCTCCCGCGCGGCGGCGGACGGGGCCGGCTATGTGCTGACCCCGGAGATGAGCGTGGTGTTCGCCGAGAACAGGGCGATGCTCGTCGAGCGCGCCGAACCCGAGGCGGGAGGCGCGGCCAGTGCACGGCTGGCCGAAATCGCGCGCGCGGCGGGGATATGGCTGCATGTGGGGTCGATGGCCGTGGCCCTCGATGACGGGCGGTTTGCCAATCGCTCGCTGCTTTTTGCGCCCGATGGCGCGATCGCCGCCCGCTATGACAAGATCCATCTGTTCGATGCAGATCTTCCCGGGCAGAACGCCTACAGGGAAAGCGCCACCTATCGCGGTGGCGAGACGGCGGTCGTGACCACGGCGCCCGGTTTCGCGCTGGGATTTTCCATCTGCTATGATCTGCGCTTTGCCGCGCTCTACCGGGCACTTGCACAGGCCGGCGCGCAGGTGCTGAGTGTTCCTGCCGCCTTTACGGTCCCGACGGGCGAGGCCCATTGGGAGGTTCTGTTGCGGGCCCGGGCGATCGAGACCGGGTGCTATGTGATTGCCGCCGCACAGGGCGGGACCCATGAGAACGGGCGGTCGACCTATGGCCGCTCGATGATCGTGGCGCCCTGGGGCGAGGTGGTGGCGCGGGCCGATGGCGACGCGCCGGGCCTTGTGAGCGCCGAGATCGATCTGGGGGCGGTGGCCTCGGCGCACCAGCGGGTGCCGGCGCTGGCCAATGGGCGTGATTTCATGGTCGAGGTCGATCACAAGCCTTTCGATGCGGCACCGGATCGGAGAGTTTCGGCGTGATCAGTTATGCACTCGCCTGCGAGAAGGGCCATGGCTTCGATGCCTGGTTCCGAAACGCCCTGGCATTCGACGAGCAGAAGGCCAAGGGCGTCCTGACCTGCCCGGTCTGCGGATCGGGGGCGGTGGACAAAACGCTGATGGCGCCCGCCGTGGCGCGCAAGGACGAGACGGTTTCGCTTTCCGCCGGCCATCCCGACCGCGCGCGGCATATCGAGATGCTGCGCAAGCTGCGCGAGGCGGTCACATCCAAGGCCGATTATGTGGGCGACCGGTTCGCCGAGGAGGCGCGCCGGATCCATTTCGAGGAGGCCGAGGCCCGCGGCATCTATGGCGAGGCCTCGCGTGACGAGGTCGCTTCGCTGCTCGAGGACGGGATCGAATTCGTGCCACTGCCGAGCCTGCCCGACGAGCACAACTGAAAGCGCGTCAAGCCGCCGGCTTGCGCATGGCCATCATGTAGTTGACCCCGGTGTCGCGCGTGCGGCTCCAGCGATTGGTGAGCGGGTTAAAGCTCATGCCCGAGATGTCGAGCACGTCGAGCCCGTTGCGCGCCGCTGCGCACTTGAGCTCGTCGGGGGTGACGAGCTTTTCGTACTGGTGAGTGCCCCTGGGGAGCCAGCGCAGCACGCGCTCGGCGGCGACGATGGCGAGGGCCCAGGCCCGGGCGGTGCGGTTGATCGTCGAGACGATCATCAGCCCGCCGGGGCGCACCATGGAAGCGCAGCTTTCCATATAGAGCGAGACGTCGGCCACGTGCTCGACCACTTCCATGTTGAGCACGATGTCAAAGCGCTCGCCCGCCCCGGCGAGCGCCTCGGCGGTGGTGGTGCGGTAGTCGATCTCGAGCCCGGACTGCTCGGCATGGAGCGCGGCCACCTTGATGTTGGTCTCGCCTGCATCAGCGCCCACCACATCTGCCCCAAGCCGTGTCATGGGCTCGCACAACAGCCCGCCCCCGCAGCCGATGTCGAGCAGGCGCAGGCCCTCGAAGGGGCGCATCGCCGAGCCGTCGCGTCCGAACCGCGCCAGTGCGTGCTCGCGGATATAGTCGAGCCGGACAGGGCCGATCTTGTGCAGCGGGGCGAACTTGCCGGTTTCGTCCCACCACTGGTCGGCCATCTTCTGGAATTTTCCGATCTCGTCGGCGTCGATCGTTGAGCGGGACATGAAAACGCCTTTCAAGCGCAGGGAAACCGTTCCGGTCAGGTTGCCGCCCGGAGCGGGCAAGTCAAGCGTAGCGACGTCGCACCCGGGGCGGGCGTCACCAAGGACTTATTGCCAGAAGGTGCGCAATATGGCACTCACACGCGCGAAATTCGCGGCAGGGTTGCTGTCGCGCCGGCAGTCGGGGACAAGCGTTTATGGCGCGCATCGTTATGAAGTTCGGCGGCACCTCCGTCGCCAGTATCGACCGCATCCGGCATGCGGCGCGCCATGTCAAACGCGAGGTCGATGCGGGCAACCAGGTCGCCGTCGTGGTCTCGGCCATGGCCGGCAAGACCAATGAGCTCGTGGGCTGGTGCCGGGACGCGGCATCCATGCACGACGCGCGCGAATACGACGCGGTGGTCGCCTCGGGCGAGCAGGTCACGGCCGGGCTGATGTCGATCGTGCTCCAGGATATGGGTATCCAGTCCCGGTCCTATGCGGGCTGGCAGGTGCCGATCCACACCGACGACACCCACGGCTCGGCCCGGATCACCGGGGTCGATCCCGACAATCTCGATGGCCGGCTCACCGGCGGCTGGGTGCCGGTCGTCACCGGGTTCCAGGGCGTATCGGGCAAGGGCCGGATCACGACGCTGGGGCGCGGAGGATCGGATACGAGCGCGGTGGCGGTCGCCGCGGCGGTCAAGGCCGACCGGTGCGACATCTATACCGACGTGGACGGGGTCTACACCACCGACCCGCGTATTGCGCCCAAGGCGCGCCGGCTCTCGCGGATCAGCTTTGAGGAAATGCTCGAGATGGCATCGCTGGGGGCCAAGGTGCTCCAGACCCGATCGGTCGAACTGGCCATGGCCCAGGGGGTGCGGCTGGTGGTGCGCTCGAGCTTTGATGATCCAGAGGCGCCCGACGCTGAAGGATCGGAATGGGGTCAGACGGGCACGCTTGTGTGCGATGAGGACGAGATCATGGAAAAGCAGATCGTATCGGGCGTCACCCTGGCCAAGGCGGAGGCCAAGATCACCTTGAGAAAGGTCGAGGACAGGCCCGGAATCGCGGCCGCCGTCTTCGGGCCGCTGGCCGACGCCCATATCGTGGTGGACATGATCGTGCAGAACATTTCCGAGGACGGAAAGAGCACCGACATCACCTTCACGATCCCCGACGGGGAATTCGACAAGGCGATATCGGTGCTCCGGAACGCGCCCGGGCTGACCTATGAGTCGATCAGCGGGTCCAAGGGCGGGGCCAAGATCTCGGTGATCGGGGTGGGCATGCGCAGCCATGCGGGCGTTGCCTCGTCCATGTTCCGCGCGCTGGCGGACAAGGGAATCAACATCCAGCTCATCACCACGTCCGAGATCAAGACCTCCGTGCTGATCGAGGAAGAATATGCGGAGCTTGCAGTGCGGGCCCTCCATACCTATTACGGTCTGGACAAGGCTGGAGACTGACGGCAGCTCCAGCCCGACCCTGCAAAGAGGGGCGGCCGAAAGAGCCGCCGGGCGGCAATGGTGACAGCAATTGGCGGACCGCGCATTCTTTTGCGCCAGTTGCGCGAGACGATGGCCGAGCCCCTGGGCAGCCAGGAGCGGCTCGACAAGATCGTCGATCTGATCGCCGAGAACATGCGCGCGGACGTGTGCTCGTTCTATGTCCTGCGCGACGACAGCGCGCTCGAGCTTTTCGCAACCCACGGGCTCAAGCCCGAATCTGTGCACGTCACCACCCTGAGGCTCGGCGAGGGCCTCGTGGGCCTGATCGCGGCCGAGGCCGAACCGCTCAGGCTCACCAACGCTCCCGCGCACCCGGCCTTCGCATACCGCCCGGAAACGGGCGAAGATCCCTATTCCTCGTTCCTGGGCGTGCCGGTCCTGAGGGCGGGCAATACGCTCGGGGTCCTCGTCGTCCAGAACGCCGAGCAGCGGATCTACGGGGAAGACGAGACCGAGGCGCTGCTGACCACGGCGACCATTCTCGCCGAGATGATCTCGACCTCCGATTTCGATGCCCTGATCAAGCCGGGCTCGGATATTGACCTGCGCCGCCCGCGCACCTTCGAGGGCGCGGCGTTTTCTGAAGGCATCGCACTGGGCAAGGTGGTGCTGCACGATCCGCGCGTGGTGGTGACCAATTTTGTTGCCGACGATACGGACGCTGAAAAAGCCCGGCTTGAATCGGCCCTGCGCACCATGCAGGTCTCGATCGACGACATGCTCAATTCAGGCGACATGCAGATCGCGTCCGATCACCGGGACATCCTTGAGAGCTACCGCATGTTCGCCCATGACAGGGGCTGGGCGCGGCGGCTGGGCGAAGCGATCGATTCCGGGCTTACCGCCGAAGCGGCGGTCGAGCGCGTGCAGAACGACACGCGCGCGCGCATGATGCGCCAGACCGATCCCTATCTGCGCGACAGGCTTCACGATCTCGACGATCTGGCCAACAGGCTGTTGCGAATCCTGACCGGGAACGGCGCGGGCGCACATGGCAAGGACATGCCGGAGAACGCAATTCTGGTCGCGCGCAACATGGGGCCGGCCGAACTGCTCGAATACGACCGCACGCGCCTGCGCGCGGTGGTGCTCGAGGACGGCGCGGCAACCGCGCATGTGGCGATCGTCGCGCGTTCGGTGGGGCTGGTGGCCGTGGGCCAGACCAACAACATCGTTTCGGTGTGCGAGGACGGGGACGAGATCATCGTGGACGGGTTCACGGGGGCCGTGCATGTGCGCCCCTCGCCCGATCTCGAGGCGATCTACATCGACAAGGTCCGGCTTTCGGCCAAGCGGCGTGCCCATTACGCGGCGCTCAAGGACAAGGTTCCGGTCACGCGCGACGGGGTGCGCATATCGCTTCTGCACAATTCGGGCCTTCTGGCGGACATGGACGCCATCGAGGAAACCGGAGCGGACGGGTTCGGACTGTTCCGCACCGAGCTGCAGTTCATGATCGCCTCGAAAATGCCCAGGATCACCGAGCAGATCGAGCTGTATTCGGACGCCATGCGCCGGGCGGGCGGCAGGCCGATCGTCTTCAGGCTGCTCGATATCGGGGGCGACAAGGTCATCCCCTACATGCGCTCGATGGCCGAGGAAAACCCGGCGATGGGCTGGCGCTCGCTGCGCCTTGCGCTCGATCGCCCCGGGCTTTTGCGCACCCAGGTGCGCGCACTGCTCCAGGCGGCGGCGGGCCGGCCGCTCAAGCTGCTCGTCCCCATGGTCACCGAGACGGTCGAGTTCATGAAGGTCAAGCGCTTCATCATGCGCGAGGTCGAGCGCCTGGTCCGGCTCGGGGCGTCGGTGCCCGAGACCCTCGAGATCGGCGCGATGATCGAGGTGCCCTCGCTGCTGTTCGAGCTCGACGCATTGCTGCCCGAGACCGATTTCGTCTCGATCGGGTCCAACGACCTCATCCAGTTCCTGACGGCGGCCGACCGGGCCAACCCTCGGGTATCGCGGTCCTATGACGCGATCGGAAGGCCCAGGCTCAGGGCGCTCAAGACGATCGTGGACGCGGCTCGCGAGCACCAGCGCCCATTGACCATGTGCGGGGAGCTGGCCGGCCGGCCGATCGAGGCCCTGGCGCTGCTCTCTGTGGGCATGACCCGGCTTTCGATGGGGGCCTCCTCGATCGGGCCGGTCAAGGAAATGATCCTGGGCGTCGATCTGGGGCCGATCCGCGAGGCGATGGACGCCTATCTCGAAGGGCCGGGCGACGGCACGCAGGCGCGCGCCATGCTGACCGAACTTGCAGCGGCCCAGCGGCTGACCTTTTAGCAAACCAGTTTTTTGGCGTTCAACAAAGGGGTGAGGCGATGGCCGGACTTCCCAATGACAAGCTCGATGCCCTCGAACGCCGGTTCGAATCGATCGAGCACGCCATGTCGGCCGGCCCCGATCCCGAGGCCTATGTGCGCCTGTCCAAGGAGTATGCCGAGCTCTCGCCCATGGTCGAAAAGATTCGCGTCTACAAGACCGCGCTTTCGGACCTTGCCGGGGCAGAGGAGCTCTACGAAGCGGGCGACCGGGAGATGGCCGAGCTCGCTTATGCGGAAATGAGCGCGCTCAAGGAGCAGATCGAAGCGCTGACCCAGGAGATTCGCGTTCTGCTGCTGCCCAGGGACGCCGCCGACGAGAAGAACGCCATTCTCGAGGTGCGCGCCGGCACCGGCGGGGACGAGGCGGCGCTGTTTGCGGGCGATCTCTTCCGCATGTACCAGCGGTTTGCCGAAACCCAGGGCTGGAAGGTGACCGTGATGGAAACCTCCGAGGGCGACGCGGGCGGGTACAAGGAAATCATCGCCCAGATCGCGGGGACCGGGGTGTTCGCGCGGCTCAAATACGAATCGGGGGTACACCGGGTTCAGCGTGTGCCCGAGACCGAAGGGTCGGGCCGCATCCATACCTCGGCGGCCACGGTGGCGGTGTTGCCCGAAGTCGAGGACATCGACATCGAGATCCGGCCCGAGGACATCCGCATCGACACCATGCGCGCCTCGGGGGCCGGCGGCCAGCACGTCAACACCACCGACTCGGCGGTGCGCATCACCCATATTCCCAGCGGCATCGTCGTGACGTCGGCGGAGAAATCCCAGCACCAGAACAGGGCCAATGCCATGAAGGTGCTACGGGCCCGGCTCTATGACGAGCAGGAGAGCAGGGCCTCCTCCGAACGAGCGGAAAGCCGCAAGACCCAGGTGGGGTCTGGCGACAGGTCCGAACGTATCCGGACCTATAATTTTCCCCAGGGGCGGGTGACCGATCACCGGATCAATCTGACGCTTTACAAACTGCCCCAGATCATCACCGGCGAAGCGCTCGACGAGATCATCGAGGCGCTGATCACCGAGAACCAGGCCGCCCAGCTTCTGGCAATGGAGCAAGGGGGCTAAACGATCCCCACGGCGGCGTGTGCCCAGATTATCAGGACAAGGCCGATGACCAGCGCCATGGCTGCAAGTTTGGGCCGCAAGCCCGATTTCATCCGTGCAGAAAATTCAAATGCGATCCCGACCGTTGCCAGTAAAATGGCTGCGAAAAGGAAGTCGAAAATGTCCCAATCGACCTCGCTGGTAAACTGCATGGCGATCAGCGGTACAGCGAGAAGAACAACAAGTCCGGTCCAGACAAAAGGGCGCCAGCGGTTGGCTTGCCATGGTGCGCTCATCGGTGTGGTCATGGGTCGTTTTGATCTGCCGATTGAAATGACGCTTTCATCATTTGCTCCAAACCGGGCCGAATAAAGGACGAGCCATGCATTCTGGAGTGCCGAGCATCGGGCGGGTATGGCGTACTGTGCGGGACGATTTGATGGCCGCGGGCAATCTCACGGCAGCGCTCGATGCACAATTGCTGGTGCGTCAAGTTCTCGCGCTCGATGCCACCGGACTTGTCGCTTCGGACACTGTTCCGTTTCCTGGGTGTAAAGCCGCCGAACTTGAAGCCCTTGTCGCTCGCCGCCTTGTCGGTGAGCCGGTGGCCCGCATCCGCGGTGCGCAGGAATTTTACGGGCTGGACTTCGGGCTCAACGCCGACACGCTGATTCCGCGCCCCGAAACCGAGATGCTGGTGGACTGGGGCATTGCCCGGCTCAAGGGCCTGGCCGCGCCGCGCATTCTCGATCTCGGGACGGGCACCGGGTGCATCGCGCTGGCGCTGCTGGCCAATCTGCCAGAGGCCCGCGCGGTCGGCACCGATATCGCACAAGGCGCTCTTGCTCAGGCAGAGGCCAATGGCCGGGCGCTGGGGTTGGCCGATCGGTTCGAGCTGCGGGCAGGGGCATGGTATGGCGCTCTGGCGCCGGACGAGCGGTTCGATCTCATCGTTTCGAACCCACCCTATATCGCGCCCGAGGTGATCGAGACGCTCGATCCGGGCGTGCGCGATTTCGACCCCAGGCTCGCGCTCGACGGGGGCGAGATGGGGCTGGTTCCCTATCGGGTCATCCTGGGCGAGGCACCGGCCCATTTGCGGGCCGGCGGCGCGCTTGGCGTTGAAATCGGCCATGATCAGCCCGATATGGTCAAGCAGATGTTCGAACTGGCGGGCTTCGGGCCTGCAATGATCGGGCGCGATCTCGCGGGCCATGCGCGCGTGGTGCATGCTAGTGTGGCATGAGCAAGGGACAGCGCGAGCCGTCCGGGCCGTCACGTTCAAGATTTTTCTTGGAAAGGACGGCAGAAGCGGTTAGGTTGCCCTCGCTGACGCCACCCTCGAGATGGGCGGCGATGGAGCCCACCCGAACATTGGCGGACTTTTTTCAAAGGACGCGCCGCACGGCGAAACAGGTTCGATACGACCTGCCGCCAAGCAAGGGACCGGAGTGCCAGTGCGGCCTTTTTGGTGAAACCAGAGAGAGCGATCGGCGCAGCGCGATCCGGGTTGGGATCGTGACGGAGGTGTCGTTTCCAGCCGCCCGATGTCGGCGGAGAGACCTTCACTATCTCACGTAACGTATTGAAGTGAGCAGATGAGACCAAACCAGCAGAACAACAAGCAGCGCTCGCGCGGCCGGAACAACAACAATAACAACAATAGCGGTCGGCGCGGCGGTGGCGGTAATCCCCTTTCGCGCAACTATGAGAGCAACGGTCCGGATGTGAAGATTCGCGGCAACGCTGCTCACATCGCCGAGAAGTACACCCAGCTTGCGCGCGACGCAGCCGCTTCCGGCGATAACGTGATGGGAGAGAATTATCTCCAGCACGCAGAACATTACAATCGCATCATCCTCTCGGCCCAGGCCCAGCTGCCCCAGCGGCAGGATCAGAACGACGATGACGAAGACCAGCAGCAGGAACAGGAGCAGTCCCGTCAGGACAATCCCCGCGCGCAGAACACAGAGCGTGGCGAGCGGTCCGACCGGTCCGAAAAGTCCGAAGCGGGAGACTCCGCACGCGGCCAGTCCAATAGCGATGATGGCGAGAACGAGGATGGCGGTGAGCAGCCCCGTCGCGTGCAGCGCCAACGCAGGCCGCGCAAGACCCGCGAGGCTGCCGAATCGACCGAAGCCGAGACGCCGGCTGCCGACGCAGCGCCGGCCGCCGAAGGCGCCGCCGATGGGGAAAAGCCTAAAAGGGCTCGCCGGACCCGGCGCCCCAAGGCCGACGATACCGCAGAGGCCGATGCCGGTCCGTCCGAGCTGCCGGCCTTCCTGACGGCGGGTCGCGAAGCGGCCGAATAGCGCTGGCAGAACCAGTGATCGATCAAAGAAGGCCGGGCGGCAGCGCCCGGCCTTTTTCGTTTCCCGCCGCGCGCTTGGAGCGTGTCCAGAAAAAGTGGAAACACTTTTCCGGTTCGGAAACGCGAAAAATCAGAGCTCTAGCCCATGATGCGCGCCTTCCCGCACCCCGGAACCGGGGGTGTGCGCCCTTGAACCAGAAGCCTAGCCTTTGAGCCCACGCTGAAAGGAGACCTCCGGCGATGAACAGAGGATTGATACTGGGCGGCTTCGCATTTGCTGCTGTGAGCTTTGTCGCGCCGGCCTCGGCCGATGAATGGAAGGCGAATTGGGAGCCCTCGCAGTTTGCCGATGGCAGCCCCTATTGCATGATCTGGTTCGGCGAGCAGCGTCCGATGATGAATTTCACCATCGCAGAGGACTTCTCGCTCCTTGCGGTGGGCGATGATCGGTTCGCCGATCTCGAGGGAATGCTCGATGCCGTGTTGAACCTGCCGTCGGGGGTATCGGGGCTCCGCGTGGATGTCAGTGCGGCCCCAGCGGTGAACGGGGTGAGGCTGATGCTCTCGGAGCAGGACCTCGATACGCTGCTGTTTGACTTCGCGGCCGGCGGTACCTTCACCTTCGAGGTCGCAGGCACCTCCAACAGCTTTCCCACGACCGGGTTTGCCGGCCTCATCGACACGGTTCAGGCCTGCAGGGCAGTGCTGGCCAGATAGCCCGGGCGGCTTAATCTCGACCGGTCAGCCGCTCCGGTCTTTTTCTTCGTTCAACTGCGCCTATATCTCTTCTTGATCTCGATCAGTGCCGAGGATCGGGCTGATCCCTATAATAGAGACAACGCTTCGGGCGTTGGGCCACGCGCTGGACACCAGGCGGGGAACGACGTGCCAGATCCAGGAGAGTTGAAGCGATGAACGTTGAGAAATTCACCGAGCGCGCGCGCGGTTTTATCCAGAGTGCGCAGCAGATGGCCCTCTCGCAGGGTCACCAGCAATTTGTGCCCCTGCACATCCTCAAGGTGCTGGTCGACGACCCCGAGGGCATGGCCTCGGGGCTGATCGAACGGGCCGGCGGCAATGTCGCCCAGGTCCGCGCCGGGGTCGAGGAGGGGCTGGGAAAACTGCCCAAGGTTTCGGGCGATGCGGGCCAGGTCTATCTTTCCCGCGAGGCGGCGCGGGTGTTCGAGACCGCCGAGGCTGCGGCCAAAAAGGCCGGGGACAGCTTCGTTGCGGTCGAGCGCCTGCTGCTGGCGCTGGCGGTGGAAAAGTCCACAGATGCAGGCAAGGTGCTGGCCGCCGCCGGGGTGACCCCGGCGGGGCTCAACAGCGCCATCGATGCGATCCGCAAGGGCCGCACCGCCGATTCCGCGTCGGCCGAAAACACTTATGACGCGCTCAAGAAATATGCCCGCGACCTCACCGAGGAAGCCCGCATGGGCAAGCTCGATCCTGTGATCGGGCGGGACGAGGAAATCCGGCGCACCATCCAGGTCCTCTCCCGGCGCACCAAGAACAATCCGGTTCTGATCGGCGAGCCCGGCGTGGGCAAGACCGCGATCGCGGAGGGCCTGTCGCTCCGGATCGTGAACGGCGACGTGCCCGAAAGCCTCAAGAGCAAGGCCCTGCTGGCGCTCGACATGGGCGCGCTGATCGCCGGCGCCAAATATCGCGGCGAATTCGAGGAGCGGCTGAAGTCCGTGCTTTCGGAGGTGCAGGCCGCCGAGGGGCAGATCATCCTGTTTATCGACGAAATGCATACGCTGGTGGGCGCGGGCAAGGCGGACGGGGCGATGGACGCCTCGAACCTTCTCAAACCCGCCCTGGCGCGCGGTGAGCTGCACTGCGTGGGCGCCACCACGCTCGACGAGTACAAAAAGCACGTGGAAAAGGATGCGGCCCTGGCCCGCCGGTTCCAGCCGGTCTTTGTCTCCGAGCCCACGGTCGAGGATACGATCTCGATTCTGCGCGGTCTGAAGGAAAAATACGAGCTTCACCATGGGGTGCGGATTTCCGATTCCGCGCTGGTCTCCGCGGCGACGCTCTCGAACCGGTACATCACCGACCGGTTCCTGCCCGACAAGGCCATCGATCTGATGGATGAGGCCTCGGCGCGGCTGCGTATGGCGGTGGACTCCAAGCCCGAGGCGCTCGACGAGCTCGACCGGCGCATCATCCAGCTCAAGATCGAGCGCGAGGCGCTGAAAAAGGAAGACGACGACGCGTCCAAATCCCGTCTGGCCCGGCTCGAGGCCGAGCTTGCCGGGCTCGAGGAAGAGTCCGACGCCATGACCCAGCGCTGGCTGGCCGAAAAGGAACGGCTCGCCGGGGGCACCAAGCTCAAGGAGGAGCTCGATCAGGCGCGCACCGAACTCGAGCTCGCCCAGCGCAAGGGCGATCTTGCGCGGGCTGGCGAGCTTGCCTATGGCGTGATCCCCGATCTCGAGCGGCGTCTGAACGCTGCCGAGGCCCATGAAGCCAAGCCCGGCTCGGATATGGTCGAGGAGGTGGTCACCGCCGACCATATCGCCCAGGTGGTTTCCCGTTGGACGGGTGTGCCCGTCGACAGGATGCTCGAGGGCGAGCGCGACAAGCTCTTGCGCATGGAGCAGGAACTGGGACGGCGGGTCGTGGGCCAGTCCCAGGCCGTCGAGGCGGTCTCGCGGGCCGTGCGGCGCGCGCGGGCGGGCCTGCAGGATCCCAACCGGCCCATTGGCTCGTTCATCTTCCTTGGGCCCACGGGCGTGGGCAAGACCGAGCTGACCAAGGCGCTAGCCCAGTTCCTCTTTGACGACGAGACGGCGATGGTCCGGCTCGACATGTCCGAGTTCATGGAAAAGCACGCGGTCGCCCGCCTGATCGGCGCGCCTCCGGGCTATGTGGGCTATGACGAAGGCGGGGTGCTGACCGAGGCGGTTCGGCGTCGACCCTATCAGGTGATCCTGTTCGATGAGATCGAAAAGGCCCATCCGGACGTCTTCAACATCCTGTTGCAGGTGCTCGATGACGGGCGGCTGACCGACGGCCAGGGTCATACGGTCGATTTCCGCAATACGCTGGTGATCATGACCTCGAATCTGGGCTCGCAATACCTGATCGAGCTCGCCGATGGCGACCCCGTGCAACTGGCCGAGGGCAAGGTGATGGATGTGGTCAAGGCCGCGTTCAAGCCCGAATTCCTCAACCGCGTGGACGAGATCCTGCTGTTCTCGCGGCTCGAGCGCAGCCAGATGGGGGCGATCGTGGATATCCAGCTCACCCGGCTGCAAAAGCTGCTCGATGCCCGCGAGATCACGATCTCGGTCACCGAGGCGGCGCGCGACTGGCTCGCCGGGCAGGGCTATGACCCCCATTACGGGGCCCGGCCGCTCAAGCGTGTCATCCAGCGGGCCGTCCAGGACGAGTTGGCCGAAAAGATGCTGGCCGGCGCCATCACCGACGGTTCGGCAGTGGAAGTGGACGCCGGGGAGGACGGGCTCGTTATCAGGCCGCTTCTCGAGGGCGAGGTGATCGACGCCGCCGCGCAGTAAGCGATCGGAATGCATCAAGACGGAAAGGCCCCGGAGACGGGGCCTTTTTCATGTCCGGGCCCATTGTTCAGGCCAGCGGGGCGGTGCGATAGAGCCCGATGCGGGTGCCGCCATTGTCGATGGTTTCGCCCGCGGCCAGGAAGGGCAGGCGCGTGGCCCGGGCAAGGTCTGGCTCGCTGGTCACAAGCGCTACGCGCCACCCGGCAAACCGTTCGGCCAGCACTGCGCCCAGGGCGCCATAGAGCGGACCGAGCGCCTTTTTCTCCCCCACGCGCCCGCCATAGGGCGGATTGACCATGACGAGGCCCGGCGGACCTTCGGGTCGCTCAAGCGCTGAGATCGGGGCGTGTGTGAAGCGGGCCCATTGCGCGACGCCGGCGCGTTCGGCATTGGCCTGGCTCATCGCGATGGCGCCCTGGTCGCGGTCCGCGCCGTAAAACAGGGAAGCCGGCTCGGAGGACTTGCCCGAGCCCTTCATTCTGGCCCAGCGGTCTCGATCGAAGGGGGCAAGGTGCTCGAAGGCGAAGGCGCGCGAGCGGCCCGGGGCGAGGCCAGCGGCGATCTCGGCGGCCTCGATCACGAAGGTGCCCGAGCCGCACATGGGGTCGAGCACGGGTTCGGTGCCCCGATAGGCGCAGGCGCGCAGCAGCAGGGCGGCGATGGTCTCGCGCATGGGCGCGCGGTTGACCGCCTGCTTGTGGCCGCGCTTGTGCAGGGGTTCGCCGGAGGTGTCCACGCTCAGGGTGACGATGTCGTTCTCGATCCGGACGAGGATACGAATGGGCGCGTCCTCGCAGATCGGGGCGCCGAGGGTTTGTGCGATCGCCGTGGCCACGCGCTCGGCGGCTGCGCCGCTGTGGTAGATGCGCGAGCCTTTGCAGCTCGCGTCCACCCAGACGGGCACGTCCGGGCGCAGGACCGTGTCCCAGGCCACGGTGCGGGCGCGCTTGTCGAGCTGGGCGAGATGGCTCGCCCTGAAGCTGGCCACGCGCGCCAGAATCCTGATCGCCCCGCGCGAAAGCAGATTGGCGCGCATCACATTGGTCCAGCCGCCCGAGACGGCGACGCCCCCGCGCATGGCGCGTGCGCCGGCAAAGCCCAGCTCGAGCGCTTCGGCGCGCAGCGGCTGCTCGAGCCCGGGGGCGCAGACGAGGAAAATTTCAAAACTGTCGGCTTGTGTCATGGGCACTCCATAAGGCCCGGCGGGCCTTATGGCGACAGTTTTCCCGCGCTCCGTCAGGATTTGAGATGGCGCTCGAGATTGCCGATCATTTCAAGGCACGCGCTCAACTGGCTGAGTTCGATGAACTCGTCGGGCTTGTGGGCCTGGTCGATCGATCCGGGTCCGCAAATGACCGTGTCAATGCCCTTGTCCTGGAACAGCCCGGCCTCGGTGTTGAACGAGACGCAATGGGTAGGCTCGGTGTTGCCCGTGAGCGCGCGCACCAGTTCGACCGCCTTGGATCCTTCCACGGGCTCGAGCCCGCCGACATCGCCCACCGTTTCGGTCTCGATCCCGGCTTCGGGATGAATGGCCTGCATGGGTGGCAGGAGCTGCTCGTTGACGAAGGCGTCGAGCTGGGCGTGCACGAAGGCGTAGTCCTCCTTGGAGACCGGGCGCAATTCCCAGTCGACGGAAGCCGCGCCAGCGATGATGTTGCGCGCGATCCCGCCCGAGATTCTTCCGACCTGGATGGTGGAATAGGGGGGATCGAACCGGCCGGAAGTGGGGGAGCGGGCCTTGAGCTCTTCGGCCAGCTCCATGAGCTTTGCGATGAAGCGGGCCGCGTATTCCACGGCGTTGACCCCATTGTCGGGCATCGAGCCGTGGCCCTCGAGCCCGGTGAAGCTGGTGGTATACTCGCAGCACCCCTTGTGGCCGTCGATGATGTCCATCATCGAGGGTTCGCCCACGATGCACAGGGCGGGCTTGCGTCCCACCGATTCCAGTTCGCGCAGCATCACCTTGGCCCCGTGGCAGCCCACCTCCTCGTCATAGGTGAAGGCCATGTGCAGGGGGCGCGTGAGCCCCGCTTCGGCGAAATGGGGGGCATAGGCCATCATGCAGGCGAGAAACCCCTTCATGTCGCAGGCGCCCCGGCCGTAAAGGCGCTTGTTGCGGATGGTGGCCACGTAAGGGTCCGAGGTCCATTCCTGGCCCTCGACCGGGACCACGTCGGTATGACCCGAGAGAATGATTCCGCCATCCATATCCGCGGGCCCCAGCGTTGCGAACAGATTGGCCTTGGTGCCCGAAGGATCGAGCGTGAGGTAGGTCCGCGTGCCGATCTGGTCGAGCCGCTGGTTGATATAGGCGATCAACTCGAGATTGCTGTCGTGGGAGACGGAGGGAAAGGCGATGAGATCGGCGAGGATCTCGAGCGTGTCGCCGAGCAGGGCATGGGCCATGGTCGCTTGGCTCCGGGGTCTAGGGTTTGACGCAGAGTTCACGGGGAACGTTGGCGAGGCATTCGGGCGCGCCGTCCTCGGTGATCCGGAAGGTCTCGGTGATCTCGAGGCCCCATTCGGGGGTCCAGATGGCGGGCATGAAGTGGAAGGTCATGTTCGCGGTCAGGATCGAGCGGTCGCCGGGGCGGATGCTCATGGTGTGCTCGCCCCAGTCGGGCGGGTAGGACAGACCGACCGAGTAGCCGGCCCGCGAGGACTTTTCCACCCCGTGCTTCTTGAGCACGGCAAAGAAGGCCTCGGCGACCTCTCCGCAGGTGTTGCCCGGGCGCGCGGTGGCCAGTCCCGCCTCGAGCCCTTCGAGCACGGCTTCCTGGGCGCGGAGCATTTCATCGGGCGGCGTGCCCAGATAGACGGTGCGCGAGATCGGGCAGTGATAGCGCCGGTAGCAGCCCGCGATCTCAAAGAACGTGCCTTCCCCCGCGATGAGCGGACGGTCGTCCCAGGTGAGGTGGGCGGCAGCGGCGTCCCGGCCCGAGGGGGTGAGGGGCACGATGGCCGAATAATCCCCGCCATAGCCGTCCGCACCGCGGGTGAGCGAGGCGAAGATCTCGGCGACAAGCTCGTTCTTGCGCAGGCCGGGCTCGGTGATCTCGCGGATGCGCTCATGGGTCTTTTCGATGATCCGGGCGGCCCGGCGCATGTACTCGATCTCGGCCTCGGACTTGACCGAGCGCTGCCATGTGACGATCGAGGTGGCGTCAGCGACCGAGACGCCGGGGATCTCGGCGCGCAGGGTCTCGAGGCACGCGGCGGTGAAATAATAGTTGTCCATCTCCACCCCGATGCGCCGCTGGTCCCAGCCCTTGGCCCTGAGGATGGCGCAAAGGTGCTGGTAGGCGTGCTTTTCGGGGTTCTGCACGTAGTCGTCGGGATAGGAGTGGATCGAATCGTCGGCCAGCCAGGTGGTCATCTGCGCGCCGACGGCGTCCATGGGGCGGCCCCACCATTGCGGCTCGTCGGTCAACGAGACGATCACCGCCTGGTGGACATAGAACGACCAGCCGTCATAGCCCGTGAGCCAGTGCATGTTGGACGGGTTGGTGACGATCAGGATGTCGATGCCATGGGTCTGCATGGCGCGCCGCGTGGCGTCGAGGCGCCCGTAATATTCCGAGAGGGTGAAAGGCAGGCGTAGGCTGGGCATCTCGATGCGCTCCGGGGAAAAGGCCTTAACTGGAAATAATGGTGCCGGCGCCTGCGCCCAGGGCTCGTGCGCGGGCCAGGGTGGCAATCGCTGTATCCTGGACACCGGTGCCCGTGAGGTCGGCAAAGGTGATCTGGTCGGGCGTGGTGCGCCCGGGACGGTTTCCGGCGAGGACGGCGCCCAGTTCGGCGAAATCGGCGTCGGCCGGAACAACGCCCGCGGCAATGGCGTGGTGGAGTTCCCCCAGGATGCGGGTCTGGCTCAGCCGGTCGGCGACGTAAACGAGGCCTTCCCGCGCAAAGAGCGCGGGGTCGATCTCGTTCTTGTGCTCGGCGTCCGAGCCCATGGCCGTGAGATGCTGGCCGGCGGAAAGCCAGTCACCCATGACCAGCGGCTCGTCGGCAGGGGTGGTGCTGACGATGATATCGGCGCCGTCAATGGCGCTCCGGCCATGTTCGGTGACGCCTGCCAAAAGCCCGAGTTCCTCGCGCGCCCAAGCAGCGGCGGCTTCGGCCTTTGCCCTGTCGCGGGCCCAGAAGCGGACTTCCTCAATCTCGCGCACCAGTTTCAGGGCCTTGAGCTGGAGTCTGGCCTGAACCCCGGCGCCCAGGATCGCGGCCACGCGGGCATCGGAGCGCGCCAGCGTGTCGGCGGCGACGGCGCCGGCGGCGGCAGTGCGCACGTCCGTGAGATAGCCATTGTCGAGCAGCATCGCCTCGAGCAGGCCGGTCCTGGCGCTCAAAAGGCACATGAGCCCGTTGACCGAGGGCAGGCCAAGCTTGGGGTTGTCGAAAAAGCCCGGGGAGATCTTGATGGCAAAGCTCTCGATGCCCGGCACATAGGCGGTCTTGACGTCGACCTCGCCATTGGCCTCGGCGATGTCGAGCCGCAGGATGGGGGGCATGACGACGGGCCGGGTGGCGAGCGCCAAAAAGGCATCGCGCACGCAGGCTACGGCAGCGGGGTCGAGGGCGACCAGGTCGCGCAACCGGGATTCAACGAGGATGGTAATGTCAGCCATGGGCGTGCTCCATACGGCATGCGGGATGGCGGCCGGTGAGAATGTCGAGATGGCTGGCCATATCGATATTGCCTCCGCTCAGGACAAGTGCGACGGGGCCGCGAGGGCGCACCTTGCCGCACAACAGGGCGGCGATGCCCACCGCGCCGGCGCCTTCGAGGATTTCGCGCTCGACCCTGTAGGCATGGGCGATGCCCGCGGCGATCTCGGCTTCGGTGAGCAGCACCACCTCATCGACCAGATCGCGGACCATTGCGAAGGTGTGGCGGTTGGACAGCCCGATGCCGCCGCCAAGGGAATCTGCCAGGGTTTCGACCTCCTCGACGTCCACCGGACGGCCGGCGGAAAGCGCTGCCGCCATGGCCGCGCCGCGTTCCATCGAGATGCCGATCACCCGGGTCGATGGGTTCAGCGTCTTGATCGCGCGCGCCATGCCGGCGATCAGCCCGCCCCCCGATAGTGGCACGAGGACCGCTTCGGCACGGGGCAGATCTTCCATGATCTCGATGCCAAGCGTGCCCTGACCGGCGATGATCGCGGCGTGATCGAAGGGCGGGATGTCGGTCATGGCCTCGGCGGCGCACAGCGCGTCGACCTCGCACTGGGCATCGTCCTGGCTCATTCCCACGATACGGGCCTCGGCCCCCAGCGCCTCGATCGCCTCGACCTTGTTGGGGGGCACGAGGCGCGACATGCACACAACGGCCCTCGCGCCGGTCATGCGCGCGGCATGGGCGAGGGCCCGGCCGTGATTTCCCGTGGAGGCGGCGCAGACCCCGCGCTGGCGGGCGTCGGGGTCGAGCGAGAGAATGGCGTTGGTCGCGCCCCTCAGCTTGAAGCTCCCTGTGGTCTGGCGGTGCTCGGCCTTGAGCATCACGTCATGGCCGGCGACCTCCGAGAGTGCCGCGCTCCGATAGGCGGGCGTCCGCAGCACATAGGGCGCGATGGCGCGGCGCGCCTCGAGAATGGCAGTGAAATCGATGTGGGTCACGCAGGGATCCTGGCATTGAGGGGCAGGCCCATCAGCGTGCCAAGTTCGGGGGAGGGCGCGCAGCCCGCCAGAGCCCGGACTTTCCAGAGCCCGGCAAGGTTGGAGGTGACGACCGGGCGGCCGATGCGTGCCTCGATCCTGGGGGCCAGCCGGGCGGCGGGCAGGGCGGTGCACGATACAAACAGCGCCTGGGCCCTGTCGTTGACCGCTCTGGCGCAGGCTTCGACGATATCGTCGTCGGCCATGCGGGCCATGTCGCGGTCGTCGGGGATGTCGAGCGAGACCATATTGGTGACCTCGAGCCCGCTCGCCTCGAAATGATCGACGACGACCCTGGTGGTCTCGGGCACGTAAGGGGACATCACGGCAATCCGGTCGGCGCCCAGAAGGGCATACGCCTCGAGCGCACAGGCCAGCGGCGTGACGACCGGGACGCCGGGTCTGTGCTCGCCTATGGCAGCACGCACCACCTCATAGCCCAGGACCACCGTGGCCGAGGTGCACGAGAAATAGATCGCCGGCAGGTCCGTGCCGGGCACGAGCAGGCCCGCGGCCTTTGAAAGGTGAGGCAGGATAGCCCGGAGATTCTCGGGCGTCGTGGGGTTGGAGAACGGGACGCGCGTGGTCACCGAGCCAAGGGCGGCAGGCATCAGCGCGCGCATGTCGCGCTCCGTGGTCATGTCGCTCGCCAGCAGGATCGCCCCGTAAAGCGGCACCGCACCGGGTCCAGACCGTGTCCCTACGCCCTGTTGCATCATCACCTCGATATATTGAGCGTGCGGCCGCCCGGCATCCCATGAACCCGCTACGCAAAGCTCACTATGAACATCAAGTCCCCAGTCGATCTCACCAAGTTGGGCGGGGTCAGGCAGTGCGTTCTGCTGCGCGAGGCGGCATATACAGAAAAATCGTCCCTCGACTTCACCGGCGCGGCGCGCAACCCTACCGCCAGTATTTCGGCTGCCCGGTCGAGTGCGCGTCATTCGATGGGCAAGCAGAACACTACAGACTCGGACAAAACGGCTGCGAGATCACTGATCGCGGCTGAACGTTTGGGCTCTGAGAACTGTAAACGATAAAAGGAAGGACGCAATCATGCCGACCAATTCTAATACGTTCACCCGCAAGCTCACCCTGGGTCTTGTGACCGGTGCTTCGGTTCTGGCATTTTCCGCCGCGTCGGCTGGTGCCGCCGAATGGCGCTACGCGCTCGAAGAGGCCATCGACGAAGTGCAGGGCGTTTTCGCGACCCAGTTCAAGGATTACGTGGAAGCCAATTCCGACCACACCGTAACGATCTATCCGTTCGGCACCCTCGGGGAATCGGCCGACACGACCGAGCTGGCCCAGATGGGCGCGATCGAGTTCGTGACCGCTTCGCCCGGGTTCACCGGCGCGCTGATCCCTGAGCTGAACGTGTTCAACCTGCCTTACGTGCTGCCCGAGGATCCTGAAGTGCTCGCCGAGTTCTTCCGTTCCTCGCCCACGATCAACGAGACGCTCGCGGCACGGTACAACGATCAGGGCTTTGAGATGGTCACGATGTATCCGGAAGGCGAAGTGGTGATGACCACCAAGGAGCCGGTCAACGCTCCTGAGGATCTCGATGGCGTGAACTTCCGGGTCATGACCTCGCCGATCCTGGTGGAAACCTACAATGCGTTCGGTGCGACCCCGACGCCGCTCCCCTGGGGCGAGGTGTTCGGTGCCCTGCAGCTCAACATGATCCAGGGCCAGGAAAACCCGATGTTCTTCGTTGAATCGACGAACATGTACGAGGTGACCGATCACATCACCTTTGCGGGCCACAACAACTTCACGACCGCCGTGCTGGCCAACAAGGCTTTCTATGACGGGCTGTCGGAAGAAGATCAGGAACTGGTCGCCGCCGCTTCGGAAGAGGCCTATGAGTACATCATCGAATACCAGCAGGGTCTGACCGAAGAAGCGCTCGAGATGATCCTGGAGGCCAAGCCGGACATGGGCGTTACGCGCCTGACCGACGAGGAGCGTGAGCCGTTCCGCGAGGCCGCACAGCAGGTGCGCGAGACGTTCCTGGAAATGGCCGGTGATTCCGGGCAGGATGTCCTTGATGGCTTTGAAGCCGATATCGAGTCCGCCCGCGAATCCGTGGCGCAGTAATCGACCAAGACTACAGGGGTCCGGCATTGCCGGGCCCCTTCTTTCCTGCATGGATGATGTGCGAAAGGACTGTCGATGAGCCAAGATGATCGGTCGGGGGGCCTTACCCCCAAGCCGGCCAATCCGGATCCGGGCCTGGCGCCACCACCGAGCCAGTTTGGCGGCGTTCTCAAGCCCCTGGCGTTCCTTGACCGTGGCCTTGCCTGGCTCGAATCGATCATGCTTTCCGCCGGTGTTCTTGCCATGGCGGCCAACGCCATCAGCAACATCGTCGCCCGCTTCGCCCTTGGCCGGTCGTTCCCCGGCACCGAGGAAATCAATCAGTTTCTCATCATTCTCATCACGTTCGCCGGTATCGGATACGCCGCCCGACAGGGTCGGCACATCCGAATGTCGGCGTTCTACGACATGCTTTCGGACAAGCACCGCAAGGTTCTGATGATCTTCATCGCGCTGATCACCGCAGCAGCGATGTTCGTTCTGGCCTGGTATTCAGTGATCTATGTCCTGAGCGTCTACAACACCGGACGGATCGCATCAGCGACCCGCATCCCGGTCTACATCACGCTCATCTGGGTTCCGATCGGGTTCGTCGTGACGGGCATCCAGTATGTGCTGACGGCGATCGCCAATCTCACGCGGCCCGACGTCTATCTCTCGACCAGTGTCATCGATTCCTACGAGGACACGGAAACGCCGATCTAGAGCGTTTCCTGTTCTGACGGGATCGGGACAGGGGCTCTAAGTGTTTGATTTTTCCCGCTTCCGAACCGGGTATGTTCCGATGGAAGCGCTCTAGCACCGCCCGGGGGAGTTTGGCGAATTGGCTCAGGAACTTGCAACCTGGATGATCATTGCGATGGTGGGCCTGCTGCTGCTGGGGTTCCCCATGATGATCCCGCTCATGGCGGCATGCTTCATCGCGTTCTTCATTTATATGCCCATGGGGCCCGAGATCATGATCCAGCAGATGCTGGGCGGGATCCGGCCCTCCGCGCTCGTTGCCGTGCCGATGTTCATTCTGGCCGCCGACATCATCACCAAGGGGCATTCAGCCAACCGGCTGATCGACCTCGTCATGGCCTTCGTGGGCCATTTGCGCGGAGGCCTCGGCATCGCGACCGCTACGGGGTGCACGCTATTCGGCGCGGTTTCGGGATCGACCCAGGCCACGGTGGTGGCGATCGGCAGCCCCTTGCGCCCGCGCATGCTCAAGGCGGGCTATTCGGACAGCTTCTCGCTGGCCCTGATCGTGAACGCATCCGATATCGCGATGCTCATTCCGCCCTCGATCGCCATGATCATCTACGGGGTGATCTCGGGCACCTCGATCTCCGAGTTGTTCATCGCCGGCGTCGGGCCGGGCGTGCTGATCCTTGTCTTGTTCTCGATCTATTGCGTCATTTACGCAACCAAGAACAAGATTCCGACCGAGCCCAAGGCCTCATGGCGCGAGCGTGGCCGGGCCATCACCCAGGCCATCTGGCCGCTGGGCTTTCCCGCAATCATCGTGGGCGGTATCTATGGCGGGATTTTCAGCCCCACCGAGGCGGCCTCGGTCTGCGTGCTCTATGCGATCGTTCTTGAATTCATCGTGTTCCGCGCGCTCAAGCCGGGCGACATCTGGGGTATCGCGAAATCCACCGGAATGATCACGGCCGTGGTGTTCATCCTCGTGGCCGCGGGCAATGCCTTTTCATGGGTCATCTCCTTCCAGCAGATCCCGCAGATGATCCTGGGAGCGATAGGGCTGGCGGAGGCCGGTGAAACGACGGTGCTGTTCGCGATCGCCATCGCGTTCTTCGTGGGCTGCATGTTCGTTGACCCGATCGTGGTGATCCTGATCCTCGTGCCGATCTTTGCCCCCATCGTGACCGGACTGGGGATCGACCCGGTGCTTGTGGGCATCATCATCACCCTGCAGGTCGCGATCGGCTCGGCGACGCCACCGTTCGGTTGCGATATCTTCACGGCCATCGCGGTGTTCAAGCGACCGTATATGGACGTCATCAGGGGAACCCCACCGTTCATCCTGATCCTTCTGGGGGTCAGCCTGCTGCTGATCTTCTTCCCTCCCATCGCGCTGTTCCTGCGCGACCTGGCCTTCCGGTAGGAGCGACGCAATGTTTGAAAAGATCCTGGTTGCAGTGGACGGCTCGGAGCATTCCACCAAAGCCTTGGAGATGGCCGTGGACGTCGCCCGCCGTTATGAAGCGGACCTCGTGGTGCTGTGCGTTTACAAGCACCACTCCCTGCTCGAGCACTCGATTTCGATGGTCCGCTCGAGCGAACCGGATGCGCCCGATGCCGCGTTGCGCTCGTTCGCAAGCGAGGTGGCGGCCGCAGCCAAGGCGCAGGCGATCGAACTCGGCGCGCCCAAGGCGGTGGAGGCGTTTGCAAAGCGTGGGCAGCCGGCCCGCGCCATCGTTGAATTCGCCGAGCAGCGCAGGTGCGATCTGATCGTCCTCGGCGCGCGTGGCAGTGGCGATGCCGGGGGCTTTTTCCTCGGTTCGGTCTCCCACAAGGTGACCGGGCTGGCCAAGACCACCTGCATGGTCGTGAAGTAGGCAGGCCAGCGGCACCCGACAGACCGGGCTCCCGCCCCCGGAAAGGGGTGCGGGGCGAATGTGCTGTTGTGCACTCCATCCGGACGCGCTATGGATTCTGCCGGTAAAGAACTTATTCTCCAGTATCTTGAGCGATCTGGTCCGGAGGCGCGCCATAAGACAGGGGCAAATCAAGCTCGATGACCGGGATATAAAAATCCTGTCCATCCTTCAGCGCGAAGGGCGCATTCCCAAGGCGACCCTCGCGGAGCGGGTGAATTTGACCCCCACGCCCTGCTGGGAGCGCCTCAAGCGCCTTGAGCATGCCGGAATTATCGAAAGCTATGGCGCGCGCGTATCGCTGCGCGCCTTCGGCCCGGTCACCATCGTTTTCGTCCAGATCGAGCTCCAGAGTCACCAGACCGAGGATTTCACCCGGTTCCAGGCCGCTGTCGCGGACATGGCGGAGATCGTGGAGTGCTGGGCGGTGGGCGGCGGCATCGACTACATGCTCAAGGTGGTCACCCGCGACCTCGAAGCCTATCAGGATCTGATCGACCGGCTGCTCGCCGCCCAGGTGGGCGTCAAGCGCTACTATTCCTACGTGGTTACAGGCGCGATCAAGGATGCTCCCGTCCCGATCGAGACCCTTATCGGGGCCGGCGGATAGACGATCCCTCCGCGCGCCCCGGGATCGGGCAGAACAAGCCTCGCCTATGTGCCACTACTTTGGCGAACGTCTCTGGCCGCGGATCGGTATGGTGATGACAGATCACCACACTGCGAGCGGGAGACCAGCGCAATCATGGCGAACAGATCTGTCGTGCTGAAAGAGCAGGGAATCGGCGCATTGCTGTCGGATCCCGAACTCTACTGCGAATTTGCGATGGTGGGGGACCGGCCGGAGGCCGGGGCGCTCGAACCCATCGCTGTTCACGATCCGGCGACCGGCAGGCAGGTCGGCTCGATCGCCGCGTTCGATGCGGCCCAGTCCGCCGCGGCGGTCGACAGCGCCCAGAGGGCCTTTGCCGTCTGGTCCGAACTGCTGCCCCAGGAGCGCTCGGCGATCCTGCGCCGCTGGTTCGAACTGATGGTCGAGGCGCGTGAGGATCTGGCCATCATCATGAGTCTGGAGCAGGGCAAGCCCATTTCGGAGTCCCGGGGGGAGATCGACTACGCGGCCTCGTTCGTCGAATTTTACGCCGAAGAAACCAAGCGCCCCAATATCGAATCCGTGACCTCGCACCTGCCCGATGCCGAGGTCGAGATCTGGCGCGAGCCCGCTGGCGTCGCCGCGCTGATCACGCCGTGGAACTTCCCTTCGGCCATGATCACCCGCAAGGCCGCGGCGGCTCTGGCGGCGGGGTGCACCTGCGTGGTCCATCCTTCCTCCGAAACCCCGTTCTCGGCGACCGCGCTTGCGGTTCTTGCCCGGCGCGCCGGCATGCCGGCCGGGGCATTCAACGTCGTGACGGGCAGCGCTCCGACGATCGTCGAGCCCTGGATGGCCGACCCGCGGGTGCGCGTGGTCTCGTTCACCGGCTCGACCGAGATCGGACGGCTGCTTTACCGCCAGTCGGCCACCACGGTCAAAAGACTGGTCATGGAACTGGGCGGGCATGCCCCGTTCATCGTCTTTGCCGATGCCGATCTCGACCAGGCGGTCAGCGAAGCGGTCAAGGCCAAGTTCGCGACCAGCGGCCAGGATTGCCTCGGGGCCAACCGGTTCTTTGTGGAGCGCGGCGTTTACGAGCGGTTCTGCGACAAGTTCGCCGCCGCCGCCGACCGGCTCAGTGTGGGACCCGGGCTCGATGACCCCGATATCGGACCGATGATGAACCAGAAGGCGTTCGACAAGCAGGTCGAGCACGTGGAGGACGCGCTGGCCAAGGGCGGGCGGCTTCTCGCGGGCGGCAAGGGCCACGCGGCCGGCGCGCTGTTCTTTTCGCCCACCGTCATCGCCGATGTCGCGGCAGACGCCAAGATCATGAACGAGGAAACCTTTGGGCCCGTGGCGGCCATCTGTCCGTTCGACAGCGAGGCGGAAGTGATCGCCCGGGCCAATGACACCGAGTACGGTCTGGTGGCCTACCTGCATACCAACAATCCCCGGCGCATCTATCGCGCTTCGCGCGCCTTGCAGTTCGGCATGGTCGCGGTCAACCGCACCAAGGTGACCGGTGCGCCGATCCCGTTCGGCGGCTACAAGCAATCGGGCATCGGCCGCGAGGGCGCGCGGCTGGGCATGGAGGCCTTTACGGAAGTCAAGTATGTGTGCCGGGACTGGCGCTAGAGCGTTTCCAGCAAAGGCTCTAGGCTCGAAAAGACAAAAGTAACGACAAGGACAAGACCAATGCTTTCGAACGATCAGCTCGACCGCTGGGACCGCGAGAATTTCTTCCATCCCTCGACCCATCTCGCCCAGCACGCGCGCGGGGAGAGCCCGAACCGGATCGTATCGGGCGGCAAGGGCGTCTATATCGAGGACCGGGATGGCAACAAACTGCTGGACGGGTTTGCCGGCCTCTACTGCGTCAATGTCGGCTATGGGCGGACCGAGATCGCCGATGCCATCGCCGAGCAGGCGCGCGAGCTGGCCTACTACCACGCCTATGTGGGGCATGGCACCGAAGTGTCGATCACGCTCGCCAAGATGATCCTCGACCGCGCGCCCGGGAACATGAGCAAGGTCTATTTCGGCCTCGGGGGGTCGGACGCCAACGAGACCAACATCAAGCTGATCTGGTACTACAACAACATCCTGGGCCGGCCGCAGAAAAAGAAGATCATCTCGCGCTGGCGCGGCTATCACGGGTCGGGCTTGATGACCGGCTCGCTGACCGGGCTCAAGGGATTCCACGACAAGTTCGACCTGCCGCTCGCCCAGGTGCTGCACACCGAAGCGCCCTATTATCTGCGCCGGCCGCGGCGCGACATGAGCGAGGCCCAGTTCGTGGCCCATTGCGTGGCCGAGCTCGAAGCGCTGATCGCGCGCGAAGGCGCTGATACGATTGCCGCGTTCATCGGCGAGCCGATCCTTGGGACCGGCGGCATCGTGCCGCCGCCGCAGGGCTATTGGGAAGCGATTCAGCCCATTTTGGCCAAGCACGACATCCTACTGGTGGCCGACGAGGTCGTCACCGGGTTTGGACGGCTTGGCACCATGTTCGGTTCGACCCATTACGGGATCACCCCGGACATCATCACCATCGCCAAGGGCCTGACCTCGGCCTATGCGCCGCTCTCGGGCTCGATCATTTCGGACAAGGTCTGGAGCGTGTTTGAAAAAGGGACTGACGAGAACGGCCCGATCGGCCATGGCTGGACCTACTCGGCCCATCCGATCGGCGCGGCCGCGGGTGTCGCCAACCTTAAGCTGATCGACACGTTGGGCCTGGTGGAAAACGCAGGCAAAACCGGTGCATATCTCAACGCGGCCATGTCCGATGCCCTGGCCGGGCACGCCCACGTGGCCGAGGTTCGTGGCGAGGGCATGCTGTGTGCCGTCGAGTTCGCCAAGGACAAGGAAGCCCTCGCGTTCTTCGACGCTTCAGAGAAGGTTGGCCCCAGGATTTCTGCCGAACTGGCCAAGCGCGGGGTCATCGCACGGGCCATGCCGCAGGGCGACATTCTCGGTTTTGCGCCGCCGCTGTGCCTGACGTCCGAGGAAGCGGATATCATTGTGGACAAGACCCGCGAAGCGGTCATTGCGGTCCTCGGGTAACCCTGTCCTCGTTCGCTGGGACGGGGGCAGACAAGCGAATACCACGCGAAGAGGGCCGGGGATCCCCGGCCCTCTTTTTTGCGGGAACGACGAGCCTGGGCTCGCGCCTTGCGCAGGCTGGTGCTCGGGGCGCCGGATGCCAGACGTGACGGCTTGACGGCGGCAGCTCGGCAATATAGAACAGAAAGTGAACAGATAGCGGGGGCAGCATGGACGCGACGCGGATCGACTACATCGAGTTCGGGAGCACCGATATCTCGAAGTCGCGGGCGTTTTTCGCCCAGGCGTTCGGATGGGGCTTTGCCGATTATGGACCGGGCTATGCCGGGCTCGAGGGCGCGGGGCTGGATGGCGGCATCGAGGCCGTGGAGCCCGACGCGGCGTTTGCGCCCCTGGTCATTCTCTACAGCGCCGATCTGAACGCGGCAGAAGCGGCGGTGCGGGCAGCAGGAGGCGAGATCGTCAAGGAGCAGTTCGATTTTCCGGGCGGCCGGCGGTTTCATTTCCGCGAGCCGGGCGGGAATGTGCTGGCGGTCTGGTCAGACCCGGGCGGAAAAGCCGGGTAGTTGGCGCAATGCACGCGCCGGGGGGAGACGCCGCTGAGGGCCGGTTAGGCAGGGATGATAGGCTCGATGCCCTGCATGTCCCGCTTGTGACCTGAAAAAGCGGTGTCATGCCGCATCGAGATCAGGACCGCGACAGCTTTCGAGCATATCCCGTCCTGATTCAATCAGAACGGGATATGCTCTAGAGCATGTCATTTGGCGATTGAATCAGATTTTGGATTCCGTTCAGGGAGTAAATCTGATTCATATGTGGACGCCCCCTATGGCAAGAGCTGGTTTTGTCATGTTGCGGTGATCGGTTGCTTTCATATGTCCGGCCTGTTTGTGCGGCGTGATATTCGCTGCTGGCCCTGATGGAAATCCGCCGGTGAGGTCCCTGATCAAGCTGGCGCGCACGAGTGGCGCATTGAATCAGACGGGTTTGCCTCTCCATTGGCTCGATCGTTACGCATCATCGACTGCCATTGCCAATTTGGTTCGGGCTGCGCGCGGTCAGGCAGGCCGCCCATAGGGTCTATATGTCTCTCCGCGGGTTAGTACTACCCAGGCGATGCGGGCGAGCTTGTTAGCGAGGGCGACCGAGGCGAGCCGGAACGGCTTCTTCTCCAGCAACCCATTCACCCAGTCTGTTATCGGCGTCGGGTTACGCTTGGCGTGTCGCATGACGGCCGTTGCGCCAACGACGAGCAGGCGCCGCAAATACCTGTCGCCCTGTTTGGATATACCACCGAGACGTGTTTTGCCTCCGGTCGACTGCTGCTGCGGCGTCAGCCCAAGCCAGGCGGCGAATTGCCTGCCTGATTGGAACTGATCGGGGTCTGTCACTGTTGCCGCGATGGCTGTCGCTGTGATCACCCCGACACCCGGGATAGCCGCGAGCCTTCGACTGGCCTCGTTCTCGGCATGCCAGATGCGTAATTCCTGATCGAGTTCGCCGACCTCCTCGGTTAACTCGGTGATCCGTCGGATCAATATCTCAAGCGCTCGATGAGCGTAAGTAGGAAGGGCTTCATCAGCAAAGGCCCTATCGGCCAGCTTCGCCAGATTGGCGATGCCGGGATTTGCGACGAAGCCGAATTCGGCCAGGTGAGCGCGCAGTGCATTCGCTGCCATGGTGCGCTGGCGCACCAGGAGAGATCGCGCCCGATGCGCCATCAGGATGCCCTGCTGCTCAACCGTCTTGACGGGCACGAACCGCATCGTGGGACGTTGCACGGCTTCGCAGATCGCTTCTGCGTCCAGCGCATCACTTTTGCCGCGCTTGACGTATCCTTTTACATAAGACGGCGGCATGATCCTGACGTCATGGCCCATGGCGATCAGCGTACGCGCCCAGTGATGCGCCGTAGCGCAGGCTTCAACCCCGATCAGGCAGGGTGCCAGTTTCGAAAAGAATGGCAGCATCTGTTTGCGATGCAGCTTCTTCACCAGCACTGTCTTCCCGGTGTCATCCACGCCATGTGCCTGGAAAACGCTCTTGGCCAGATCCAGTCCGATTGTATTGATATTCATTGTAAACGCTCCTTCTCTTGCTTTCACTTCCACAGCACCTTAACCGGCACTGCGCTGGCCGGGGGCGTCCACATCATCAAG
>NZ_RZMX01000024.1 GCF_003992665.1 Pelagibacterium montanilacus | reverse complement strand
TTTTCCGGTAATGTCGGGTTGTTGAAGCCACAATCCGAAAGGACCACCGATGACCACCGATATGATGAACCTTCGCGCTCTGGTCGAACAGACCCCCGACGCCGATATTTTGCGTGAGATGATCGGCTTTGCCGCTGAACGCCTGATGGAGATGGAAGTGGGCGCTGCCACAGGCGCTGGTTATGGAGCGAAGAGCTCCGATCGCCTGGCCCAGCGCAATGGGTATCGCGACAGAGACTGGGAGACACGCGCCGGCACTGTCGAGCTGCGCATTCCCAAGCTGAGGACAGGGTCCTATTTCCCAACCTTCCTGGAGCCGCGCCGCATGGCCGAGAAGGCTCTAACCGCAGTTATCCAGGAAGCTTACATCCAGGGCATTTCCACCCGATCAGTCGATGATCTGGTCAAGGCCATGGGGATGGGCGGCATCTCCAAAAGTCAGGTGAGCCGGCTGTGCGAAGAGATCGACGATAAGGTCAAAGCCTTCCTCGATCGCCCCATCGAGGGTGACTGGCCCTATCTGTGGATTGATGCCACTTACCTCAAGGTGCGCCGCGGTGGGCGTATCGTCTCGGTCGCCGCCATTATCGCCATCGGCGTCAACAGTGATGGCAGGCGTGAGGTTCTGGGCATGGAGATCGGGACCTCGGAAGCCGAGCCGATCTGGACAGCGTTTCTGCGCAAGCTGACCCGGCGGGGGCTACGTGGGGTCAAGCTCGTGATCTCCGATGCGCACGAAGGGATCAAGGCGGCCGTCAGCAAGGTGTTGTGCGCCACTTGGCAACGATGCCGGGTTCACTTCATGCGCAACGTTCTTGCCCATGCCGGAAAGAGCGGGCGCCGTGTCGTCTCTGCCTTCATCGCCACGGCCTTTGCGCAGGAAACACCAAAGGCGGCCAGTGCGCAATGGCGCGCCGTCGCCGATCAGATCCGACCCAAGGTGCCCAAGCTGGCCACCCTGCTCGATGAGGCCGAGCCTGATGTTCTGGCCTACATGTCGTTCCCACGCGAACACCGGACCAAATTGCACAGCACGAACCCAATCGAGCGTCTCAACGGCGAAATCAAGCGGCGCACCGATGTCGTGGGCATCTTTCCCAATGATGACGCCATCGTGCGCCTCGTGGGCGCGTTACTGCTCGAACAGAACGATGAGTGGGCCGTCCAGCGCGCCCGCTACATGACACTGGAAACAATGAGCCAGATGAGCGATGATCCCCTCATCAGCCTGCCGCCCCTGGCCGGCTGATCCGACACCGGCAGTGCCGGGAAATGCGTGGCGGCCCAAACCAACCTACACCACGCCAGGGGACACCATCCTGATGGCACCGTTATCGAATGGCGGGAGCCACTTGTTCGCGTCGCCCGGGGCCGATCGGTCACATACTTCGAATTCCCCTTTGGTCGATACACGAAGCAAGGTGTCGATCATCGCCGAGCAATCGGTCACGTTTCCCGGGGCCCCAATTGCTCAATGTCCGCGTCGGAGATCGAAGCCTTGATGGTGTCAGAAGGCTACGAAGGCTTCTCCGTCAAGGATTCTCAATGTCAGATTAGGTGATCGTGAGGCCGCGTCTGGGGCTATAGCGGGATCGTTGAAAACAATTGTCCTTCTACAGTGAGGTTTGAGCGCATGGCGCGGGCGCGGCTTTCTGCATCGGCCATGCTGTACGCCCAGACCGTGGTGCCCCACCTTTTGCCGTCCCGGCTGTAGGAGCAGGTGAACTCGTAAAGCGGGCGACCGAAGTCGTCGTAGCGGACGTGCTCCGGGTCGGGGCTTGCTCGGCGGTTGCGTTCGCGGTCCAGATCGATCGGGTCGCTGCTCATGACGGCAGGTCCTCAGTGACGAGGGAAGCGAGTCCATCATCCAACGGCGGTTCAGTGAGCCGGTAACGGGCCGGCGGGGCATAGGGCCGATTGATCCGCATCACGGTCGCCTTATCGCTCGGGGTGAACGAAAAGATCGAAGCGCCGCCATAGAAATGACTGGTCCAGCCCTTGGCGGGGTCGCCCTCGATTGGGACGTCGATTCGGAGCATCTTTGATCCGAACCGCTCTTCCTCCCGGGCTCGGCCGGCGTGCCGGCGATGGCCGAAGATCTCGACCACAGCCCATTCGAAGTCCTCGGTGCCGATGTCCTCTATCTCAGCCATTTTTCGTCTTTGTCCTTCCATTGCTGCAGAACGATCTTGGCGTGCCCCACGCAGCCGGGCGCGTGCTCTCCGGTGAATTCCAGAACGGCCGCGCCGGTCAGCTGCGCGACCTGCACCTGGTAGCGGGTGACCATGCGCACCACGAGCGAGCCGCGGCGGATGTCCGCCCGCAGGGAAGGGCAGTGATCGAGGCAGATGGCGGCGCAATCCTTATGGACCAGCGCTTCGACCTGCATGATGACCAGCTGCCCCCGCGCGGCGATGCGCGGCCGGGCATGGGACAGCGAGACCTTTGTTTGGCCCTTGAGGGGCTTGGCGCAGAGATCGCACTTTTCGAGGACCACGACCTCGCGCTGGCGCTGCATGTGCGGTTTACCGAAGATCGGCTTGCCTACGCCCGGGGCAACCGCGTTGCAGACGGCCGCCCTGCGGGTAAATTCGCACTTGGCGATGTGCATGGGATCCTCGGCCGACCAGAGGACAGTGTAGGGGACGGGGACATTGCCAAAGTTGAGCGCGTTCATGGCCGGTCCCCGACCTTCTCGAGTGCAGCCTGTGCGTCAGCTACCTGCCGGTCAAAGACCTCAATCAGCTGCCGTGCCGAAGCATAGATCGGCTTGAATATCGCCTCGGTCGTTTGGCGCTCAGCGCTGTTGAAAAGGGTCGGGTCGAGTATCGGTCCAACGCTGTCCATATTAGCGCTCTCGGCAAAGAACTGATCTAGCGTCTCCTGTTCAGACCGGATGAGCGTCACCGCGGTGGAGATCGCTAAATTGAGGGCCTGCAAGCGCTCCGCCGCCTCAGCCTTGGTTTTGATCCCGGCCATCAGGCTTGCCCCACGACTGGGGCGAAACGCGCCACGCCCTGGTTCACCTCGAACCTCATGGGGAATGTAGGCGACCAGTAGAATGCGTTGATGACGTGGTTGCCGACGACGAGGGGCTCTCCCTGCAGTGGATCGCCGCAGGTCGTCACCAGTTCCTCAATGCTCCCGGTCACCGTGTCGAAATCGAATGGCATCCAGAATGTGTTGGCCTTCTCGGGCAGCGGCCGGTCGACGGTCCATGACTGATCGGCCTGCACAGTGAGCAGGAGGTCGCCGAACGTCTCGCGGAGCACCCAGTTGATGATCTGACCCTGCTCGAGCTTCATGGCAAAGAACTCGTTTTCGTATTCCGGGTCGTCCTTGGGCAGGCGGAGCATCCAGCCGCCATCGTCCGACTTGACGAGATAGGCGTCCGGGCTCGCCAGCATACCCGGCACCACTTCGTCCACCCAATCGTAGGGCAGGTAGGTTCGGGTTTCCGGGGCGGTGGTGTCTGCTTCGGGCATTGTCATGCTCCTATTGCCTTGAGTCCTGCAGCGCGCGCTGCGTTGAGCTCGGCCATGGCCTGGTCAGACCCGCCGTGGTCAGGGTGGCGCTTCTTGGCCAGCTGCCGGTATGCGCGCTCGATATCGGCCGGGCCGACCGCCTCGTTCGCAGCGAGCCCCAGCACCTTGGTCCAGTGCGGGGCTTTGTCGGCCGATGGCGGGGGTAGAGCCTGAAACCCGCGAAAGGTGGCCCGCACCAAGGCGAGCGTCCCGTGGCGGAGCTCCGTGCGCCTCGCCTCGATCACATGATGGATGGCCTGCAGGTTCGCCTCGACGCTCGAGTACCGATCGACGGGGATGCAGATTTGCATGTCGTCCCAGTTGAACCAGACGGACACGCCGGGATCGGCAGGCTTGCGCTCGGCCAACGAATAGTTCGACGAGATGACGAGACCGCTGATCTTTTTGCGGCTGTCGCTGGCAAACCTGTGCAGCGACGTCTCGACGTTGCCGAGCGCGCTCGGGAGGGTGGTTTTGAAACGGCCGACCTCGCGGGTTCGCGAGCGCTCGATGTGGTCGGGCCATTGGAGAGGGTAAGCTGCGGTCATGGCAGTGGCATATCCTGTGGCACGAGGTTGGAAGGAAGGTAGAGCGGGTGGCCCGGCTGGCCGGATTTGGTGAGCCGGAGGAACTTGGGCGTGCGACCCATGCTACGAACCAGCCCAATGACCTCGTCACCGCGGTGCGCGCTCTCACCATGTCGGCCCCAGCCGCACACGATCGTCCCGCATTGATCCACGATCCTGCGCAGCCAGACGTTGTTGTCGGGCCCGATGGGGTCGGGGACGAGATAGAGATTGGCCGGATCGGTAGAGCGAAGGGCGAAGATGTTGCCGAGCACAAGGCCCCCGAAGCCCCAGGCCTTCGCATAGCCTATGCACCGGCGGATTGTTGGGTCGTCGTTGCTCTCATCGGCGGTGGACGGGTTGAGCAGGATGAATCCCACGACCGGGCCTTCAGCCCACCGGCGCTCGAGGCGGTAACGCCAGGTCCTGCACGGTGAGAACGATGCAGGATCGAAGGCGGGAATGAGCAGGTCATCCATCAGTGCTTCACCTTGGGCGCGGTGGCCATGATGGTGTTGACGTGCAGCGTGTGCCCGTCCTCGAACAGCGTGTCCCAGCTAGAGCGGGCGTCGGTATCGGGGTTCAGCCGCTTCGCCGAGATTGCCTCCATGACAGAGACGATGCGCGCCTCGGCGGCACGATCATCTTCCGCGCGGAACTGGTAGCCGTGGTTTATTGGTTGCAGCAGCTGGGGTGGCCAGGTTTCCTTGGGGACCGACGGATTGAGGGCGCACACAAGCAGTTCGTGCGTCACCTCGGGCGCCATGAGCTTTGGCGGCCTGGCTGTGGGAGTCGTGAGGTCCGCCAGCGACACCAGATAGCTGTGCCATAGCGGGTGGGCCCACGGAGCATGAAGCCACCAGCAGCGGGCGAAAGGTTTGTCGCCGGCCTCCTGCCGGCAAAGGAGGCCATAGGTCATGTTCGACGCTCCAACTCGGTCAGCCCATGAGCGACCTGTTGAGCCAGCCACCACACATCACTTGCCATCCCAATTCGCTTCATCGCGCTCAGGCTTACAGCGTAGCCCCGCGTGCTCCAGCCGCCTTGGCGCTCGCTGATGTTCTCAAAGCGTATCAGGTCGGCGAACTGATCTAGGTTCCGCTCGACGTGCAGCACCAGGTGGAGCAGCTCGGTCATGCGGATCGGCTCCATGCTGAAATCGAACCCAGCATTGGATGGCTTCGGGAAACCATCCAGATCCCTGCGTAGCGGATAGCGCCCGACGATGCTGTGCTCTCTCGGTTCCTGCATGGCCATCGGCAGCAGAGCCGAATCCGGGCCGCACGCGCGCTTGATGCGGGTGTAGACTTCCTGCAGCAGCCCAACGGCACGCTGGCGCTCGTCATCATGCCAGCGAGCCAGCCCTTCGGCGGCTTCCCGCATCGCCCGCTCGCTCTCGAGCGCTTCGCGCATTGCGCGTTTGCGTCGGCGTCCAAACCTCTGGGCCATCAGTTCCCTCCCCGGACGGAGACGGAATAGCCCACGCCCTTGCCGTCGTAGATCTCACCGGCGAAAAGGAACGGCAGACAGGCCTCGCTGCCGTCGATAGCTGAAGCGGTGGGGTGTTCGGGACTCACGCCCATGGGCCCACGAAACTCGACCTTGCGACCGCACACGGCGCATGCGCCGGAAACCTCCAGGTATTTGATATTGGTATTGCCGAAATGCTGGAGATTGAGCGTCCAGTGCGTGTTCTCGGGGCAATTGTGATCGCTCATTCTACACCCACCCGGCCCACGACGTCGGCGCAGATCTTGGAGACGGTCGTGCCCGAGTTCCAAAGGTCGTCCTCGATGATGATCCCGGGGAAGGCATCCTCGACCCCGATCGCCAGTTCGACCTCGTCGAGGCTGTCATACCCGAGCTGGCCGAGGGTGGTGCTCGGATATTCCAGCAGCTCGTCAAGCGACCGCTCTTCGGCCTCGGGAAGCTCCATGTGATGGCGCCGGATGAGCTCCATCGTTTTCGCGATGATATGGTCCCTGGTCATGAACGGGGCTCCCGGTAGGCGGTGTGAAAGGCGGTGGTATCGGATCCCGGACGGGCCAGGATCGATGCCGAAGTGAAACCCCCTGCCGTCGCCCCAGGCCTGCGGGAGGCGCCAGACACCATCGGCGCCGGCCTCAAAATCGATGGCGCCGATCCGCGGCGCGGAGCGGAAGACGTCCCGGTACCGATGGCCAGCGAAGTGCATGCCGTAGAGCAGGGCGTCGGTGAGATGGCTGGAGGTGAACGTCTCGCGCAGTTGTTCGCGGTACTGACGCCACGCTTCCTCATTGAGCGTTGGCATCGCACACCCCTTGGGCAGATCCGGCCAGAATGGTGTCGCAGTAGTTCGCTATGCCCTCGGCCAAGTCTGGCGAGCCGTTACCGAACTGGTAGCTTCGCAGCGCGCAGATAGCGGTCGCCAACGCGTTGCGGACATCCAGCGCTGATGGCTGGAGGCCATGGCCGACGTCAGTGGTTGCACCGGGTGCAACATCTTGGGCGATCTGGTCGACGCGCAGCGCGTTGATCGCCATGCCGGCGCGCGCAAGCCCCACTGCTACGCCGGCTTTGAGCCCGCGATCATAGTCCGCATTGTGCGTGCTGACCGGCTGCCGCTCGGCTACGATCTGCCAAAGCGCCTCGAGCTGCTTATCTCCGAGCTTGGCGACGAAGGTCAGTGGGTCGGAGTTGAAGCGGGACCAGGACGAGCCCCCATCGTCGATGTTGCCGGCGGCGATGACACCAGCCTCGACCAGCTCGTGGAGGTCGATGTTCATCATGGTGACGAGGATGTTCCGGAAGCGTTGGGCGTCCATGTCAGCGCCCCCGCGTGTTCAACAAACTGTTCAACATGGAGGCAGTCAGAAGCCCGGAAAAGCTGGTGCCTAGGGCGAGCTTCGAATCCTGCCGCCCCAGCCAACCAGTCTCCGCCATTCCCGCGTCATGGGAGCTCTCTGCAGGAAGCCCGGTGATTTCCGGAGGTTAGCGGTAGGTCCGCCACTGGAGCCGCTCTCTCCAACCCCGATTCGTCCGTGTTTGGCGCGATCGTCGACCGAGTTTCTCCGTGGGCCAAATTCCCGACATGCTCTGGGATGATCAAGAAATACAGAATATAGCTCGTTGGCTGACATCATGCGGCCCGAATGACGAACGCCCCTGGTGGCGGCCAGGGGGCCTCTTCAGGGGGTCGGGGAGCTGGTGTCAGTCGAGCAGCAGGGTATGCTGTTGGGACCAGTCCAGAGGCAGGGGACGGGCGGCCTTCAATCGCTCAGGTGTCAGCGTGATGGGGTGCCGACCTGTTAGGATCATCTCCGTGATGTCCGGAGCGAGAAAGGCAAGCGAGAGGTTGCGGCTGACATGGGAAACCTGCCGGCGATCCCGTTTTGCAATCGCGGCGATGGTGGCGGCCCGGCCAGTGCGCAGGTCTTCGAACCACCTATGACCGTCAAGGACAAGCTGCACGAGATCCCGATCAAGTGCTCTGGTCCTGCTGCTGACCTCGCCAAGGATAAGGCGGACCTGTTTGCCGCAACGCTGCAGCCGAATTGGGGTGGTGATCTCAAGCGGCTCATCTAAGTCGGCGATGTTCGCGATGCAGTCGGGCTCTGTCATCTCCAGCTCCCTTGTCAGCGCCCCACGATTGATCGCGAGCGTCACGCTGTCCTGCCCCACTTCGATTCGCTCAACAAACTGAGGGATGGCCTCGACCAGTAGGTCCTGTCCTGTCTGGGCTCTGATCGATTGGGATAGCCGCTGTCCCGAGCCGAAGATCTTCGTCAGTTGGGGGAGTTCGCTTACTCCGCTGAAGTCAGCCATCCAGATAGGATCGGCAAGGTGGTCGGCGATAATGGTAACGATCAGTTGCTCGACGTCTGGAGCCGGGACGCGGCAGCCCTTGCCGCAGGCAGTGCCGCGAACGAGCGGCGCCGATGTGTAATAACGGTAGCGTCGCCCGGACTTGATTGCGTAGGTCGGACTCATCCTGCAACCGTCAGAATCGAACAGTATCCCCGCCAGAGGTGCTGAAGCCCGGCGGGATCCGGACCCCCGAGGCCGGTGGCTCTGCTCCGCCAGTCGTGCCTGGACAGCATTCCAGAGGTCGTCGGAGATGATCGCCGTATGCTCGCCCTGGTGGACCTCTCCGCGATGTTGAATTTGGCCGCGGTACACGCGGTTGCGCAGGATCTGGTAGAGCGCGCCGCGGCTGAGGCTCACGCCCCCCATTTACTTGCCGTCACGGAAGCGTCGGCGTTTGGAGACGATGCCCTCGGCATCGAGCGATCGCTTGAGGGAGCCGATCGAGCTGACCTCCAGGTAGCGATGGAAGATCATGCGCACCATCTCGGCCTCGGTTTTGTTGATGCTAGTCGATGGTCACGAGGTGGCCGACCTCGCCTCGGACCCTTCTCGACCACGAACGGCTCGAAGAACGCCCATTCCTCATCCGACATCAAACCACGAACCAACGCTGCCCTCCGCAAAGAACAGCCTTGATGATGTGGACGCCCCCGGCCAGCGCAGTGCCGGTTAAGGTGCTGTGGAAGTGAAAGCAAGAGAAGGAGCGTTTACAATGAATATCAATACAATCGGACTGGATCTGGCCAAGAGCGTTTTCCAGGCACATGGCGTGGATGACACCGGGAAGACAGTGCTGGTGAAGAAGCTGCATCGCAAACAGATGCTGCCATTCTTTTCGAAACTGGCACCCTGCCTGATCGGGGTTGAAGCCTGCGCTACGGCGCATCACTGGGCGCGTACGCTGATCGCCATGGGCCATGACGTCAGGATCATGCCGCCGTCTTATGTAAAAGGATACGTCAAGCGCGGCAAAAGTGATGCGCTGGACGCAGAAGCGATCTGCGAAGCCGTGCAACGTCCCACGATGCGGTTCGTGCCCGTCAAGACGGTTGAGCAGCAGGGCATCCTGATGGCGCATCGGGCGCGATCTCTCCTGGTGCGCCAGCGCACCATGGCAGCGAATGCACTGCGCGCTCACCTGGCCGAATTCGGCTTCGTCGCAAATCCCGGCATCGCCAATCTGGCGAAGCTGGCCGATAGGGCCTTTGCTGATGAAGCCCTTCCTACTTACGCTCATCGAGCGCTTGAGATATTGATCCGACGGATCACCGAGTTAACCGAGGAGGTCGGCGAACTCGATCAGGAATTACGCATCTGGCATGCCGAGAACGAGGCCAGTCGAAGGCTCGCGGCTATCCCGGGTGTCGGGGTGATCACAGCGACAGCCATCGCGGCAACAGTGACAGACCCCGATCAGTTCCAATCAGGCAGGCAATTCGCCGCCTGGCTTGGGCTGACGCCGCAGCAGCAGTCGACCGGAGGCAAAACACGTCTCGGTGGTATATCCAAACAGGGCGACAGGTATTTGCGGCGCCTGCTCGTCGTTGGCGCAACGGCCGTCATGCGACACGCCAAGCGTAACCCGACGCCGATAACAGACTGGGTGAATGGGTTGCTGGAGAAGAAGCCGTTCCGGCTCGCCTCGGTCGCCCTCGCTAACAAGCTCGCCCGCATCGCCTGGGTAGTACTAACCCGCGGAGAGACATATAGACCCTATGGGCGGCCTGCCTGACCGCGCGCAGCCCGAACCAAATTGGCAATGGCAGTCGATGATGCGTAACGATCGAGCCAATGGAGAGGCAAACCCGTCTGATTCAATGCGCCACTCGTGCGCGCCAGCTTGATCAGGGACCTCACCGGCGGATTTCCATCAGGGCCAGCAGCGAATATCACGCCGCACAAACAGGCCGGACATATGAAAGCAACCGATCACCGCAACATGACAAAACCAGCTCTTGCCATAGGGGGCGTCCACATATGAATCA
>NZ_RZMX01000023.1 GCF_003992665.1 Pelagibacterium montanilacus | reverse complement strand
CGCGCCTGTTCGAGGGCGAATAGTGTTTTTTTTGAAGCTGAGACCTTCGCGTCTCAGGAAAAGCCACACGGCATGGCGCGAGACCGTCAAGCCATGTCCTGCCAGCATCGCCTGCAAACCGCGCACCGTCAGGTGCGGCGTCGCAGCGATCGCCTCCAGAATCAAAGCCCGATGGGCCTCAAGAACAAGCTTGCGGCGTCCGCCCATCCTGGCCGGCGCCACTGAACCGGTCGCCCGGTATCGCTGGTGCCACTTGACCACCGATGACACCGCAATATCGAAACGGCTGGCCACAGACCGCGTTGGTTCACCCGCAAGTACCGCCGCGACAACACGTTCTCGAAGATCGTTGGAGTAAGCCTTGGTCATGCATGCTGGCCTCCGCCCAGAATGCAGCTTGATGATGTGGACGCCCCCGGCCAGCGCAGTGCCGGTTAAGGTGCTGTGGAAGTGAAAGCAAGAGAAGGAGCGTTTACAATGAATATCAATACAATCGGACTGGATCTGGCCAAGAGCGTTTTCCAGGCACATGGCGTGGATGACACCGGGAAGACAGTGCTGGTGAAGAAGCTGCATCGCAAACAGATGCTGCCATTCTTTTCGAAACTGGCACCCTGCCTGATCGGGGTTGAAGCCTGCGCTACGGCGCATCACTGGGCGCGTACGCTGATCGCCATGGGCCATGACGTCAGGATCATGCCGCCGTCTTATGTAAAAGGATACGTCAAGCGCGGCAAAAGTGATGCGCTGGACGCAGAAGCGATCTGCGAAGCCGTGCAACGTCCCACGATGCGGTTCGTGCCCGTCAAGACGGTTGAGCAGCAGGGCATCCTGATGGCGCATCGGGCGCGATCTCTCCTGGTGCGCCAGCGCACCATGGCAGCGAATGCACTGCGCGCTCACCTGGCCGAATTCGGCTTCGTCGCAAATCCCGGCATCGCCAATCTGGCGAAGCTGGCCGATAGGGCCTTTGCTGATGAAGCCCTTCCTACTTACGCTCATCGAGCGCTTGAGATATTGATCCGACGGATCACCGAGTTAACCGAGGAGGTCGGCGAACTCGATCAGGAATTACGCATCTGGCATGCCGAGAACGAGGCCAGTCGAAGGCTCGCGGCTATCCCGGGTGTCGGGGTGATCACAGCGACAGCCATCGCGGCAACAGTGACAGACCCCGATCAGTTCCAATCAGGCAGGCAATTCGCCGCCTGGCTTGGGCTGACGCCGCAGCAGCAGTCGACCGGAGGCAAAACACGTCTCGGTGGTATATCCAAACAGGGCGACAGGTATTTGCGGCGCCTGCTCGTCGTTGGCGCAACGGCCGTCATGCGACACGCCAAGCGTAACCCGACGCCGATAACAGACTGGGTGAATGGGTTGCTGGAGAAGAAGCCGTTCCGGCTCGCCTCGGTCGCCCTCGCTAACAAGCTCGCCCGCATCGCCTGGGTAGTACTAACCCGCGGAGAGACATATAGACCCTATGGGCGGCCTGCCTGACCGCGCGCAGCCCGAACCAAATTGGCAATGGCAGTCGATGATGCGTAACGATCGAGCCAATGGAGAGGCAAACCCGTCTGATTCAATGCGCCACTCGTGCGCGCCAGCTTGATCAGGGACCTCACCGGCGGATTTCCATCAGGGCCAGCAGCGAATATCACGCCGCACAAACAGGCCGGACATATGAAAGCAACCGATCACCGCAACATGACAAAACCAGCTCTTGCCATAGGGGGCGTCCACATATGAATCA
>NZ_RZMX01000022.1 GCF_003992665.1 Pelagibacterium montanilacus | reverse complement strand
CCAATTCAGACATTCGCAGTTGCGCTCCGAGAACTGAAAGCTGCCGTTCGTGAGAAGATGGTGCGACCGGTAGGCGTCCAGTTGAGCAGCGCTCAACCATCCAGCCAGGCCGCGAGGCTGTCCAGAGTCTGCAGCCCGTATTCCACCGCGCCGAAACCCAAGACCACCTGACGACGTTCGCGGCTCGGGTGAAGTTGGCGCATGGTCAGCACGGTTTTCCCGTCGGTCTGCTCATCGAAGGTGACAGTCATGTAGAAGCGCTCCGGATCGTTCGGCTCGGGCGTGCCGTAGTCCACCACGATCAGTTCATTCGGCACGATCTTTAAGAAGCGCATAAGGTTGGGAATGCGCTGCGTTTTTCCTTCAAACGTACCCACCATGTCGAAGTGCCATTCCCCACCCTCGCGGATATCGGCATTCTGGCTCTCGATAGTGAGGCCAGCCGGACCATACCACTGAGCCAGCGCTTCGGGGTCCATCCACGCGGCAAAGACCTTGCGGCGCGGGTGCTTGAGCACCTTTACCAGTACGATCTCACGGTCGAGCGACCAGCTCTCAAACAGCTTTTCCATCATCGTTCCCTTCCGCGTTGTCCAGATAGGCTTCCAGCCGGTCGAGCCGCTCGGCCCAGCCAAGGCGCTCCGCTTCCATCCAATTTGCCGCCTCCTCGAACCGCGCCCGCTCCAGGCGGCACCAGCGGCTGCGCCCGCGTTTCTCGCTGGCAATCAATCCGCAATCTTCGAGCACCTTGAGATGCTGAGCAAAGGAGGGGAGCGCCATGTCGAAAGGCTTCGCGAGCACACTGACAGGCATCTCTCCCTCGGCCAGACGCGATATCACCGCCCGGCGCGTCGGATCGCTCAGGGCATGGAAGGCAAGATCGAGCGGGGTCGAGTGAAAGGGCATATCGCTGCGTAAATCGCCCCGCCGCGTCAGTCAAGGTAAAAAAGGCACTTGCCTTAGTGTTTCGATGCAGTTAGAAAGGCGGATACCTTAGTATTTACGGAGCACTACAATGACAGTTCGTGTCGATCTCATGATCTCGCTCGATGGTTTCGCAACGACGACGGACCAGACACCAGACAATCCGTTCGGCCAGGACTGGTCGCGCCTGACAGATGCCTATGTCGCGACACGGACTTTCCGGGATCGCGTGCTGCACGACACCAGCGGCAAAGGCACCACCGGTATCGACGATGAATATGCGAAGGACTACTTCGACAACATCGGTGCCGAAATCATGGGAGCGGGCAAGTTCGGGCTGCACAACTTCCCCGATGATCCGAACTGGAAGGGTTGGTGGGGTGACGAGCCGCCATTCCGCTGCCCGGTCTTCGTCCTGACGCACACGCCGCGACCTTCAATCGAAATGGCTGGCGGCACCACTTTCCACTTCATCGCCGCGAGCCCGGATGATGCGCTTCAGAAGGCCGCAAAGACCGCGAACGGCAAGGACGTGCGGATAGGGGGCGGACCAACCATGGTTCGCGACTATCTCAAGGCCGGACTTGTGGACCGGCTGCACGTTGCGATCGTACCAATCGTGCTGGGACGAGGCATACGCCTCTGGGACGATCTGCGTGGCTTGGAAGCTGGCTACACTGTGAGGTCGGAAACGGCCGAGAGCGGGACCATCCACCTCACATTTCAGCGCTAGATGCCAGCTCATGACCTAGGCGTTCAGGGGATTGCCACGGGTTCATTGAGGCCATCCCTTTCCTCTCCGGACAAAGTCCATTTTCTAGGTTCCGCAACCGAAAGCCGTCGGACAGGAAACCACCCCGACTCGGCTTCTGTGGGCGAAGAGCCAGCGGCAAGAAGCGGTCATCCGTGGTGAGCGAATGACCGCTCCATGTTCAGATTTCGGTCCGTTCAGCCAGAAGCAGAGCATCCTCAATGTCCACACCGAGATACCGGACAGTGTTCTCGATCTTGGTGTGTCCGAGCAGGATCTGGATGGCGCGCAAATTTCCAGTTGCCTTGTAGATCATGGCCGCTTTCGTTCTTCGGAGGGAATGCGTTCCGTAGTCTGATGATCGAAGGCCGATGGCTGTGACCCACTCATCGACCAGACGGGCATACTGTCGCGTGCTCATATGGTGATCGTGGTCGACACGGCTTGGAAAAGCAAAATCACCGACACTGCCCACTCTCCTCTCGAGCCAGGTGAGAAGGCTGGCTCTTACATCGCTGGTGAGTTCGAACTGGACAAGACGTCCGGTCTTCTGCTGAACCACCATTGCCCGGGTTCGAATTTCCGGCCCCATGACCAAGTCACCTGTCTTGATCTTGACCAGATCGCATCCGCGGAGCTTGCTGTCGATGGCGAGATCGAACAGCGCGCGGTCTCGAACCCGTCCTTCCCGATCCAGGAAGAAACGGATCGCCCAGATCTGCTTCTGCGTCAGGGGACGCTTGGTCCCCACGGTCTTGCCTGCATTCCATGCAGCCCGTCCTCGGGCTGCGGCATCATATCGTGAGTATCCCATTTCATGTCTCCATTGGCCGTGATTGGCCAAAAGAGGAACGCTGAGACTGGCAGCGGCGGGGGCTGTCCGGAAGCTTTTAAGGGAAGGCGATCGTAAGCAGACGCTCGCCGACCGTCGTTTCCGCTGGCGAATTCGGGTCCGAGACCGCACGGTCCTTTTTGGTGGTGAGGTATCAATAGCAGAGCACCCTCGCGATCGAGAGAACCTTATACCTTGAGCCAGTCCCCCTGCACGCTGCTACGGAGTGCATATTTCCGATCCATTATGCATGCTGGAATAGCCTTGGTAGAGTGAGCCTTACCCGCGTGGTTGCTCCAAGACAACGACGAAGTCGAGAGCGGGCGATAGACCGGGCATTGTATGTGGCCTTGCTCCGCACCACATATCGAATACCAGGTTGGCTTCACCATCGGGCACTTGGTCCGTTATCCTGGCGAACGCCCGCGCTGGCCGGAGAGCAAGATGTTCAAGTATGATATGGGCGCCCCGATTCCGACCATTCTCGCGAGGTCGGAATTGCGCAACGCCCTGATGACGGAGTGGCCGAGTCTGGTCGCCACCGACATCAATGCCATCGCCTCCGAAACCGAATTGGTCGCGGCCATAGCCCAATGCACCGGCCGCAACCAGGGCGAGGCCGAAGAGGTCGTGGCGCAGTGGATGGCCCTCAAGGGGTTGCCCCCTCACAATGACGATGCCGTTGGGATACCCGATCGCCTTACTCCGAACGGCATGGGTGGGGACGAGTTGCCCGCTCCTGCGGTTCTCAACTGATCGCTCGACTCACGGGCTGCTCGAAGTGGCGGACCCCGGCATGCGGGCGTCCGGCCATATTTCGCAGATTCTGAGGGGTTGTCGCATCTGACGACTCCAAACTCACGATCCACTCCGAACGCGAGCGCTTCTGGCGCGCGAGTCTTGGAGACTTCTCGTCCTGTCTTGCATGCCGAGATCTCAGCGCGGCGCTTGCAAGGACACCCCATAAAAACAAAGGAATAGATCAAATGGCCAAGGAAGACCGGTCCGCATTGCGAATTGCTCACATGAACCCCGGAAACAATCTGAACAAGAACTCAAAATCCGGAAAAAGCGCTGACACGAGACGAAAGAAATAATTTCTAGTATATGGTGTAGGATATCTGTCTCATTATTTAATCTACTTGACGTATTTCGGATGAAAGAGCGCAGGTTGGGATGGACGCTTGTCCCTTAAGAACGCTTTGTTCGCCCGCTCTTTCGGGAGAATTCCCATGTTCGCCTATCAGGCCGGCGAGACGCCGGCATCCTCCGACAGGAAGAAACGCCTGCGTGAAAGCGCACGTCGGCAATGGGCTTTTCTGACGCCTCTCGATCTCACCATGACCGACACCGAGGCCAAGCTCGCGGTTCTTGTTCACATTCGCAGCGGCGTGTCCGACGCGCAGTCGGTAGCCGACGTCAGACAATGGCTCGCCAAGGAGACCGCGGGACCAGTCAACTCTGCCTAGGCAAGGTCTCTGCACTTTCATGATCTCGTCTCTCGCGGGCACCAGCCTGCGGGAGATCTTTAAAGAGCGCCCATGGATCCGGCGCGATCCGTCCCGTTCCGATCCCAGGACAGCCCCACGCCATGATCGCTCGACCACGCCTCCGTTCCGGCGCTGCCTCTCCCTGGGACGATGCTGCTCCTATCCGTGAGGAGCTCTTTGGCATCGAGCGCCTGGAGCAGCACGCCGAAAGTCTGGCGCTGGCGCAGCAGGCCACTTCCCGACCGCCGCGCGTGCGCAGCCTGAATGGCCGCCTCGATGATAACGCCGCAACGCTTCTGGCCGCCTATCGCGCCAGTGCCGCCGCCATCGAAGACGACCAAAACGTTGTGCCCGCAGCCGAGTGGTTGCTCGACAATTATCATCTGGTGGAATCCCAGATCCGGGAAATCCGCGAGGATTTGCCCCCGGGTTATTACCGTCAGTTGCCCAAACTCGCTGAAGGCCCCTTCGCCGGCTACCCGCGGGTATTCGGGATCGCATGGGCGTTCGTTGCGCACACCGACAGCCATTTCGACCCCGACACGCTGACGCGGTTCGTCGCCGCGTATCAGCGGGTGCAGCCGTTGACCATCGGCGAGCTCTGGGCTGTGGCGATCACCCTGCGGATCGTTCTCGTCGAAAATCTGCGCCGGCTCGCCGACCAGATCACCGTGGGACGCGCGACGCGCGCAGAGGCCGACGCGCTGGCCGACGGTCTCCTGTCGGCGGGAGCGCAGGCGGCCCGCGCCTGGCCGGTTTCGACCGAGCCCCTCTCGGAGCGGTTCGCGGCCCAACTCGCCAAGCGCCTGCGCGACCACGACCCGACGACGACCCCGGCACAGGGCTGGCTCGAGCAGCGGCTTGCGGCCCAGGGCACCTCGATCGAGACCGTGGTTCAGCACGCCCAGCAGCGACAGGGGGCCTCCAACGTCACGGTGCGCAACGTCATCACCAGCATGCGGCTGATTTCCGATGTCGACTGGGCCGAGATGTTCGAGACCATGAGCCTCGTCGATACCCGCCTGTCATCGTCGGGCACTTATGCCGAAATGGACTTTCCCACGCGCGACCTCTATCGCGCGGCCATCGAGCAACTGGCTCGCGGCGCGCCGCTGAGTGAACTCGACATCGCTGGCGCCGCGCTGGCGGCGGCGCAGGACGCCGGGGCGAAGGCGGGCGCACCCAATGAGGCCGAACGGGTGGGCGATGCGGGCCATCATCTGATCGGGGAAGGCCGGCGGGCCTTCGAAGCCCTTGTCGGCTTTAAGGCGCCTTTGCCACTTCGCCTGAGCCGCATTCCCGTGCAGCTCGGGCTCAAGGGGTATATCGGCGGCCTCGCGGTGGTGACCCTTCTCGTCGTGGCCGGCATGCTGTGGCTGCAGTCTTCCCTGGGCGCCCCCACGGCCCTGCTGGCGCTCTTTGCGCTCATCGCGCTGCTGCCCGCCTCCGAGATCGGAGTATCAATCGTCAACAGGTTGATCGCGGGGCGTGTCGGGGCGTCGGCCCTGCCGGGGTTTGAACTGGCGCACGGCGTGCCCGCGTCGCTGCGGACCCTGATCGCGGTCCCAACGCTTTTGACCACCCATGCCGATCTCGTCGAACAGATCGAGCGGCTCGAGGTGCATTTCCTGTCGGGCGCGGAAGGCGAGGTCTACTTCGCCCTCCTGGCCGATGGTGTCGATGCCCCGGACGCAGTGATGGACGGCGACGCGCCGCTCGTTGCGACCGCCCGAAGCGCCGTGGCGGCGCTCAATCAGCGCCACGGTCATGGACCGGCGGGTGACAGGTTTCTGTTCCTTTACCGCCGGCGGCAATACAATTCGGGCGAGAACGTCTGGATGGGCTGGGAGCGCAAACGCGGCAAGCTCCAGGAACTCAATCGCCTGCTGCGCGGCGGCGCCGACACCAGTTTCGAGGGTGTCGACGGCGTTGCCCCGACAGTTCCGAGCGACATCCGCTACGTCATCACCCTCGATGCCGACACCATGTTGCCGCGAGAAGCTGCCCTGAGGCTGATCGGCAAGATGGCCCACCCGCTCAACCGACCCCGCTTCGATGCGGATACCGGGCTTGTGTCGAAGGGATATGCCATCCTCCAGCCACGTGTCACGGCGGCGCTACCGGCTGGCGGAAACGGCTCGCTGTTCCAGCGCGTCTTTTCATCGCCGGGCGGCATGGACCCCTATGCCGGGGCGATTTCCGATGTTTATCAGGACCTGTTCGGCCAAGGCTCGTTTGCCGGCAAGGGCATCTACGATGTCGATGCCGTCGAGAGGGCGCTGGCGGGTCGCATTCCGGACAACACGCTGCTCAGCCACGATCTGCTCGAAGGCAGCGTCGCGCGCGCGGGGCTCGCCTCCGATGTCGAACTCGTCGAGGATTTCCCCACCCGCTACGACGTCGCGGCGCGTCGATCGCACCGCTGGACGCGGGGCGACTGGCAGTTGCTCCCCTGGATTTTCGGTGCGTCGCATATCGGTGCGCTGGGGCGCTGGAAGATGCTGGACAATCTGCGTCGCGCGCTCGTCGCACCGCTGTCGGTTCTGGCGCTCATCGTCGCCTGCCTGCTGCCCTTGCCCGCCGCGCTGGTCGGCGTGGCACTGATCGTTCTGACCATCGCCATCCCCGCCTTGCTGCCCGTCGCGTTCGCGACGCTACCCCGGCGGGGCGGGCTGCACCTGCCGCATCATTTCACCAGCCTCGGCCGGCAGGCCGGGCTCGCGGCGGCTCAGGTGGCGCTCAAGCTCGCCTTCCTCCCCGACGAAGCGTGGCGCAATCTCGATGCGATCGGACGCACGCTTTATCGCCTCAACATATCGCATCTTACGCTGCTCGAATGGACCACGGCGGCGCAGGCCGGTCGCCGGCCCCGCCTGACGCTTGCGGGGTTCTATCGCGAGATGGCGGGAGGCACGATTCTCACGATGATTCTGCTGGCGGGGGCGCTGCTGCTCGCCCCCGGCGATTGGCCCGTGATAGTGCCGCTGGCCGCGCTCTGGCTCCTGGCGCCAGCGATCGCCCTTCGGGCGAGTCGTTCGGATGGCGCGAAGGGTCGCGATTCCGCGACGGAAGCGGACGCGAAGCAATTGCGGCGGATAGGCCGACGCACCTGGCGGTACTTCGAGACCTTCGTCACCCCCGAAGACAATATGCTGCCGCCCGACAATTTCCAGGAAACGCCGCGCCCCGCCATCGCGCATCGCACGTCGCCCACCAATATCGGGCTCTATCTGCTCTCGGCCGTCGCGGCGCATGATTTCGGATGGACCGGACGGCTCGCTACGCTTGAGCGCCTCGAAGCGAGCTTTGTGACGCTCGGCAAGTTGGCCCGGTTCAACGGGCACCTGTTCAACTGGTACGACACGAGGGATCTGCGCACGCTCGAGCCGGCCTATGTCTCGTCCGTCGACAGCGGCAATCTGGCCGGCCATCTTATCGCCCTCGCCAATGCCTGCGAGGAATGGATCGGCGCGCCCTTGGCCGAAAACCGGACGGGGCTGATCGATACGCTCGATCTGGCCCGGCAGGCCGTGGCGAACGAGCCGGGCCATCCCGACAAAATCCTGGCTGCGACCCTCGAGGAGATCGAAACCCTACTCGCCGGCACCCAGTCGCTCGACAGCGTCTCGCCGGCCCTGACGCGCCTCGCCGAAAGGGCGCTCAAGACCGTGCGCCGCACCGAGAGCAAGGACACCGATGCCGCGTTCTGGATCGGCGCCCTGTCGGAAACGCTGGCGCAGTTCGCCCTGGACCGCGCGGCATGGCCGGTCGATGCGGTGTCGCTCGATGCGCGTCTTGCTGCGCTCGCCACAGCGGCGCGCACCATGGCCATGGAGATGGATTTCGCCTTCCTGCTCGATCCGGAGCGCAAGCTGCTCTCGATCGGCTACTCGATCGCGGACAACGATCTCGATCCAAGCTGCTATGACCTTCTGGCTTCCGAGGCGCGCCTCGCGAGCCTCTTCGCCATCGCCAAGGGCGATGTCCCGACGCGCCACTGGTTCCGGCTGGGACGCACATCGACCCCGATCGGCAACGGCGCGGCGCTGGTCTCGTGGTCGGGCTCGATGTTCGAGTATCTGATGCCCTCGCTCGTCATGCGGGCCCCCGCGGGGAGCCTGCTCGAGCGCACCAACCGTACCGTCGTTGCGCGGCAGAAGGCGTATGCCGGTGGTCTGGATGTGCCGTGGGGCATCTCGGAATCCGCCTACAACGCGCGCGATCTAGAATTCACCTATCAGTACTCCAATTTCGGTGTGCCGGGCCTCGGGCTCAAACGCGGGCTGTCGGCCAATCTCGTCATCGCCCCTTATGCCACCGGGCTTGCGGCGATGATCGATCCGCGCGGCGCCACCGCAAACTATGCCCGCCTTGCCGAAATGGGCGCGCTTGGGCCGTATGGGTTTTACGACGCGCTCGATTTCACCCCGGCCCGCGTTCCGCCCAAGAATACAGTCGCCATCGTCCGCAACGTCATGGCGCACCATCAGGGCATGACCATCGTGTCGCTTGCCAACACCCTGCTCGAGGGCCGGATGCGGGCGCGCTTTCACCGTGAACCCATGATCATGGCGAGCGAATTGCTGCTGGCCGAAAAGCTCCCGCGCGATGTCGCGGTGGCGCATGCGCGGGCCGAGGAACGCAAGGTCCGCACCGAGGCCCCGGGCGCGGCCATGCCAATGGTGCGCCGCCTGTCGGGCGCGGCCGCCGAGGCGCCGATGGCGACCCACATGCTTTCGAACGGACGTTACGCCGTGATGGTCACCGGCTCCGGCGCGGGCTACAGCCGCTGGCGCGATATCGCCGTGACCCGCTGGCGCGAGGACGCCACCCGCGACGACTGGGGAACCTTCGTCTATCTCAAGGACATCCAAACCGGCGCCGTCTGGACCCCTTCCGCCCATCTGCCGGGCGAGGCGCCCGACATGCGCGGCGTGACCTTCGGCGAAGACCACGCCGACTTCACCCGCCGAGACGGTTCGCTCAAGACGGTTATGGAATTGCTGGTCTCCGGCGAGGACGACGGCGAGGTGCGGCGCATTTCGCTCACAAATGCGGGTCGGAACGCGCGCGAGATCGAGCTGACGTCCTATGCGGAACTGGTGCTCGCCAGTCCCGCCTCGGACAACGCGCATCCGGCCTTCTCCAAGATGTTCGTCATCACCGAATATCTCGCCGAGTATGGCGCGCTCATTGCGACGCGGCGCCGGCGCAATCCGGCGGACCCCGAGATCTGGGCCGCCCATTTTGCCGTGGTGGAAGGCGAGATCGTCGGCGATCCCCAGTACGAGACCGACAGGGCGCGCTTCATCGGGCGCAACCGCACGCTCGCCGATCCCCGCGCGATGGACGGGCCGCAAGGACTCTCGAACACCCTCGGCACAGTTCTCGATCCGGTGTTCTCGCTGCGCCGGCGCGTCCGCATCCGGCCGGGCAAGGCTGCGCGGATCGCCTTCTGGACGATGGTAGCATCCTCACGGGAAAAGCTGCTCGAACTGGTCGACAGCCACCACGATCGCAGCGCCTTCGAAAGGGCCAGGACGCTGGCCTGGACGCAGGCCCAGGTGCAGTTGCACCATCTCGGCACCACAGTGCAGCAGGCCGCTGATTTCCAGCGCCTCGCGACGCCGGTGCTTTACGCCGATGCGCGCTTCCGGGTCCCTGCCGAGGCCATTGCGAGGGGCATCGGCCCGCAATCGGGCCTGTGGGCCCACGGGATTTCGGGCGACCTGCCGATCGTCGTCTTGCGCATCGAGGATGTCGAGGACATGGCGCAGGTCCGCCAGTTGCTGCGGGCCCATGAATACTGGCGCATGAAGGGGCTGGCGGTCGATCTCGTTATCGTCAACGAGCGCGCGGCCTCTTACGTGCAGGATCTCCAGATCGGGATCGAAACCGCCGTTCGCACCAGCCAGTCCCGCCCGCGCTTCGGTGAACAGGCGGCGCAGGGCGTCGTCCACGTGCTGCGCGCCGACATGATGGCGGTCGAAAGCCGCGACCTGATCTATGCCGTGGCGCGGGTCGTGCTCCTCGCGCGCCGCGGCCCGATTGCCGACCAGCTTGCCCGGATCGCCGCTGCGCCCACCGATGCGGCGAGCGAGATGACGACGGCACCGCGCCCTGCCGAGGCCGAACACGTCGTGCTGCCTGCGGACCTCGAATTCTTCAACGGGCTCGGCGGGTTCGACCGCAACGGCACCGAATACGTCACGGTGCTCGAGGCGGGAAAATCCACCCCGGCGCCGTGGATCAACGTCATCGCTAATCCAGGCTTCGGCTTTCAGGTCTCCGTCGATGGCAGTGGCTACACCTGGGCCGACAACAGCCGCGAAAACCAGCTCACCCCCTGGTCCAACGATCCGGTCTCGGACCCCAACGGCGAGGCGATCTACATTCGCGACGACGAGAGCGGCGCGCTCTGGAGCCCGACCGCGCAGCCGATCCGCGATGGTGGGCGCTACGTGGCGCGGCACGGCTTCGGCTACAGCAGCTTCGCACACCGAGCCCACGGCATCGAAAGCGCGTTGGTGCAGTTCGTGCCGCCGTCCGACCCGATCAAGGTATCTCGCCTGACGCTCACCAATCATTCGAACCGGGTGCGCCGGCTGTCCGTCACAACCTACAGCGAATGGGTGCTGGGCACCCAGCGCGGCCCCAATGCCCCGTTCATCACGACCGAGCGCGACGGACGGACCGGTGCGATCCTGGCGCGCAATCGCTGGGGTACCGCCTTTCCCGGCCACGTCGCTTTCGCCGATCTTGGCGCGCATCCGACCGGCTGGACTACAGACCGCACCGAATTTCTGGGGCGCGGAGGCAGCGCCGGGGCGCCGGCGGCGCTGATGGGTAGGTCGCGGCTCGGCGAAGCGATCGGTGCGGGGCTAGACCCCTGCGCGGTGCTCCACAGGCAGATCACCATCGATCCGGGTCAGTCCGTCGAGATCGTCGCGCTGCTCGGGCAGAGCGAAACGGCCGAGGCCGCCAGCGCGCTGGTCCAGCGTTACCGGACGGCCGACCTCGATGCTGTCCAGGGGGACATTGCCGACTATTGGACCGACCTGCTGAGCACGATTGCGGTCAGGACGCCAGACCGAGCGATGGACATCATGCTCAATGGCTGGCTGCTCTATCAGACGTTGGCCTGCCGCATCACAGCGCGTTCGGCGTTCTATCAGGCCAGCGGCGCCTATGGCTTTCGCGACCAGCTTCAGGACGGCATGGCGCTCGCCTTTGCCCGTCCTGGGGAAACCCGCCACCACATCCTACGCGCCGCCGGCCGGCAATTCGTCGAAGGTGACGTGCAGCATTGGTGGCTGCCGCATTCGAGCCAAGGGGTGCGAACGCGAATTTCCGACGATCGCGTCTGGCTCGCCTACGCCGCGGCGACCTATGTCGCGATCGCCGACGATGCGGCCATTCTCGACGAGGCTGTGCCCTTTCTCGAGGGCCAGCACCTGGCCGAGGGCGAACATGATGCCTTCTTTATCCCGCAGGAAGGCGAAAAGGGCTCGTTGTTCGAGCATTGCGCCCGCGGCCTTGATCAGGCCATCGCACTTTCCGGCGCCCACGGCCTGCCTTTAATGGGCACCGGCGACTGGAACGACGGCATGAACCGGGTGGGCGAAGGCGGCAAGGGCGAAAGCGTCTGGCTCGGCTGGTTGCTGGTCACCGCCATCGACAAATTCGTGCCGCTCGCCATTTCACGGGATCCACAGCGGGCCGAGAGCTGGAAGGCCCACGCCGACGGCCTGCGCATAGCGCTCGAGACCCACGCCTGGGATGGTGCGTGGTACCGCCGCGCCACCTTCGACGACGGGACCTGGCTCGGCTCGTCAGAAAGCGTGGAGTGCCGGATCGACTCAATCGCCCAGTCCTGGGCCGTTCTATCGGGTGCCGCCGATCCTGCACGGGCCGAGATGGCCATGGCGTCACTCGAAACGCATCTGATCCGCAAGGCGGATGGTCTCGCGCTGCTCTTTGCGCCGCCTTTCGACACCACCCCGCGCGACCCCGGCTACATCAAGGGCTATCCGCCGGGGCTGCGCGAAAATGGCGGCCAGTACAGCCACGCCGCCATGTGGGCGGTGCTTGCTTTTGCCCGTCTGGGCCAGGGCGACAAGGCTCACGATCTGTTCGCCATGCTTAACCCGATGCACCACGCTGCAACGCCCGAGGCCACCGAACGCTACAAGGTCGAGCCCTATGTGGTCGCGGCCGATATCTATTCGGTCGCCCCCCATGCCGGACGCGGCGGCTGGACCTGGTACACCGGTTCGGCCGGATGGATGTATCGCGCCGGCATCGAAGGCATTCTGGGTATATCCCGCAAGGGCGACCGCCTGACCCTTTCCCCGGTGCTGCCTTCGGCATGGCCGGGCTTTGAGGCCACCATCCGACTGGGCGCTGGCACCCTCGATGTCTCCGTCAGCCAGTCCGCGAAAGGGAGCGGCATCACCGCCACACTCGACGGGGTGGCTATCGACTGCAGCAGCGGCGCCGTCACGATCACACTCGAAGCAGGCCGGCACAGCCTCGTCATTGCGTTGGGTCAGGAACGGCCCGCGGACTGACACTGTCGAGCTCGGCGTCTCAATATAGAAGTTAGGTTTTCAGCCGATCATTGGCTTTTCCCGGCAAAGTTTTTGGTCCTGGAACCATCTTATGGTTTTGCGAGAATTGACGATCCGGGCCGCGTAATGCGGGCGAGAAATACGCCCGCCTATACGTTTTGGACCGGGCCACTCGAAAAGACACCTTCATGATCAAAGGCGACGTAGGGCTTTGCAACGTCCAGGCAATCGAGATTGCACTGGACGAAGACGACATGGCACAACTTATCACCGTCAGCCGGCTGCCGATCGAATACCCCAGCGGGCCGCTCGGCAGTTAATTGCCCCACTGCCAGAAGGATCGCTAGCTGCCCGAATGGCATAACGTCAAGCCGATGGACCGCTTTCCCACGCCGTCTGCGACGTTCGATACTGGAAGATCGAACGGCGGCTTTTGCGCACTTGACGAGACTGACTGAACGGCCGCATTGGGGGCGCATTTCGGCCTTACTCACCTCGCCTATCACGGTGAGAATTCCGTGGCTAATCGTTGAGAATCTTCGCCATTGAACCGCCGATCTGCCCGCCAGCGTAGGCCTGTCCGTAATCCTCTCTTGCCGTACTGGCCAGCTTTACGAGCGGAGGGAGTGACGACACGCGCCGGCAGAGCGCTGCGGTATTTGGTGCGGTCTCTTCGAATAGACCGCGGATTCTGCTGAACCGTTCGGTCATCGTGGTCCAGAGTGTAGCGGTGATCACATCCGCAATTCCCGGGGTTTTGCTTCCTAGGATGTAACCCGCATCATGAGACAGACCGTTACGCCTACCAGTATCCTCCCACATGCTCATCCACTTTGTGAGGCGGGGCATGAATTCCGCCCAACGTCTTTCAGTCCACATATGATCACCGCCGTTCAGGGTGATCTCGTCGATGACATCGTTCGCATCGTTGGTCATCTTGATCATCATGGCGCGCTGTGCCGGCGTGCCCGGCATCAAGTTCAGCGTCTCACCAAGATAGAGGATGATGGCCGGCATTTGAGCGAGACTGACATCAGCGTTTCGGTCGATCAGCACGGGTGGTCCCATGAAGGGAACGGGCATGTCCTCTAACGGGCCCTGCATTAACCGCGTAATTTTCTCATCGCCGCCCTCTGTCCACGACTGTCCAGCAAAGGCCAGCAGAGCTCGTACGAATTGACCTCGAAAGGGCGCAGACCAGTAGAGAAGTTCGTAAGAAGCCAAAGGTCATCTCCATCGGTTGGTGGAGCAGGAACGCGCTAGCAGGCTGATCGGTGGCAATGCAATAGTCAGATTTCGAATTGAACCGTCTGACGTGGCCCCTAACTTTTTTCCAGCGTGACTTAGCCTTTGGATGCTTTGGCCGTGCTGAACCCAGAGCCAGACGGGGCTCGCAATTGAGCGCGGCTGACGTTGCCCCTTGGAGCTAATCCAGTTTGAAATAGACTCTGGCCCATCGAAAAGGACCAGAGATGAAACGCAACAGGTTCAGCGAAGAACAGATTATCGGCATCCTCAAGGAGCATGAGGCAGGCGTTCCGGTCGCCGATTTGTGCCGGAAGCACGGCGTGAGCAGCGCCAGTATCTACAAATGGAAAGCCAAATACGGCGGCATGGATGTGAGCGAGGCCAAGCGGCTTAAATCGCTCGAGGACGAAAACGCCAAGCTCAAGAAGCTCCTGGCCGATACCATGCTCGACAACTCCGCACTCAAGGATCTTCTTGGAAAAAAATGGTAGCGCCCGCCGCCAGGCGAAAGGCGGTCGCTTATCTCAGGGAGACCTTTGAGATGAGCGAGCGGCGGGCGTGCACAGTGCTGGGCTGTTGTCGCATGACCATGCGATATCAGGGCAGCCGCGTGGATGATATCGATCTGCGGGATCGGATGAAGGCAATTGCCCATGAACGCCGGCGCTTTGGATATCGGCGGCTACATGTGCTGTTGCGCCGGGAAGGCTATGTGGTCAACCACAAGCGTCTGTTCCGGATGTATCGGGAAGAGAAGCTATCGGTGCGGCGCAGGGGGTGCCGGAAGCGGGCCTTGGGAACGCGGGCGCCGATGGTCATCCCCATGGCACCCAACGAGCGCTGGTCGTTGGACTTTGTCTCCGACCAACTGACCGACGGGCGCCGGTTCAGGGTTCTGGCCGTCGTGGATGACTGCACGCGCGAGTGCCTGGCGCTCGTCGCTGATACATCCCTCTCAGGTCTGCGGGTTGCCCGAGAGCTCGAAATGATCATGGCGGCACGTGGCAAACCGAAGATGATTGTCAGCGACAACGGCACCGAGTTCACCTCCAATGCCATCCTGGGCTTCGCCGACCGGCACAAGATCGACTGGCACTATATCGCCCCGGGAAAGCCGATGCAGAACGCGTTCATTGAATCGTTCAATGGCAGGCTCAGGGACGAGATGCTCAACGAGACCTTGTTCCCGAGCCTCTCCTACGCACGCATCGCCCTTCGAGAATGGCTGGCTGACTACAATGCCAATCGCCCACACTCGCGGCTGGGCTGGCTCACCCCCCCCACGACGGGACCTGGCGCTGCGCTCAATGGCCAGCTCCGCGCCAGCCCCCGTCTTCCACCAGGCTCGGCAGGGCCAAAACAACTCCAGGAGTCTACGTCACGCTGGATAAAAGTTGGGGGCAACGTCAG
>NZ_RZMX01000021.1 GCF_003992665.1 Pelagibacterium montanilacus | reverse complement strand
GATGGTGTCCCCTGGCGTGGTGTAGGTTGGTTTGGGCCGCCACGCATTTCCCGGCACTGCCGGTGTCGGATCAGCCGGCCAGGGGCGGCAGGCTGATGAGGGGATCATCGCTCATCTGGCTCATTGTTTCCAGTGTCATGTAGCGGGCGCGCTGGACGGCCCACTCATCGTTCTGTTCGAGCAGTAACGCGCCCACGAGGCGCACGATGGCGTCATCATTGGGAAAGATGCCCACGACATCGGTGCGCCGCTTGATTTCGCCGTTGAGACGCTCGATTGGGTTCGTGCTGTGCAATTTGGTCCGGTGTTCGCGTGGGAACGACATGTAGGCCAGAACATCAGGCTCGGCCTCATCGAGCAGGGTGGCCAGCTTGGGCACCTTGGGTCGGATCTGATCGGCGACGGCGCGCCATTGCGCACTGGCCGCCTTTGGTGTTTCCTGCGCAAAGGCCGTGGCGATGAAGGCAGAGACGACACGGCGCCCGCTCTTTCCGGCATGGGCAAGAACGTTGCGCATGAAGTGAACCCGGCATCGTTGCCAAGTGGCGCACAACACCTTGCTGACGGCCGCCTTGATCCCTTCGTGCGCATCGGAGATCACGAGCTTGACCCCACGTAGCCCCCGCCGGGTCAGCTTGCGCAGAAACGCTGTCCAGATCGGCTCGGCTTCCGAGGTCCCGATCTCCATGCCCAGAACCTCACGCCTGCCATCACTGTTGACGCCGATGGCGATAATGGCGGCGACCGAGACGATACGCCCACCGCGGCGCACCTTGAGGTAAGTGGCATCAATCCACAGATAGGGCCAGTCACCCTCGATGGGGCGATCGAGGAAGGCTTTGACCTTATCGTCGATCTCTTCGCACAGCCGGCTCACCTGACTTTTGGAGATGCCGCCCATCCCCATGGCCTTGACCAGATCATCGACTGATCGGGTGGAAATGCCCTGGATGTAAGCTTCCTGGATAACTGCGGTTAGAGCCTTCTCGGCCATGCGGCGCGGCTCCAGGAAGGTTGGGAAATAGGACCCTGTCCTCAGCTTGGGAATGCGCAGCTCGACAGTGCCGGCGCGTGTCTCCCAGTCTCTGTCGCGATACCCATTGCGCTGGGCCAGGCGATCGGAGCTCTTCGCTCCATAACCAGCGCCTGTGGCAGCGCCCACTTCCATCTCCATCAGGCGTTCAGCGGCAAAGCCGATCATCTCACGCAAAATATCGGCGTCGGGGGTCTGTTCGACCAGAGCGCGAAGGTTCATCATATCGGTGGTCATCGGTGGTCCTTTCGGATTGTGGCTTCAACAACCCGACATTACCGGAAAACCGCCGGTGACCACTCTCCTCAGAACCTACACCACCTCCAGGGACACCATCGCCATCAGGATGGGCGCTCACAATCTGAGTGAGAATTTCATTCGGCATGGGCTTTTCGTTTCGTTGGTTGAAGATCAGCCGCACCTCTCGTTCGTGAGCCCAAGTATGGTGCTTCAGCGAAGTGATAGCCGCAAATGCTTCGGCCGCCGCTAACACGGCCTCAACTGATCGAGGCTGCCCCATCGTAAGCGCAGCCCGGATTGCAGCATCCCGAAATGCGCCTGCGGTCGTCTCATCGGTGTATCGAACAAGTTGCATTCGACCGGGAATGGCATTCATCGCTGTGGGGCGGAAGGCGATGCACAAACCCTCGCCTCGATCTGCATACTCTCGCCACATTGGCAACTGATCTCCGGCAAGAGCGAAGCAGACAGCATAACATGTGCTCGTGCGACTAACGCGCAGTACATCAACGAGAAATGCTGAAAGATTCCGGCGATTGAGCCCGGGAATGTCGCGCTCAGAGAGCGCGTTCATAGCCTCCGCGAAGGCTTCCCGACCGAGTGCAATCTCGCGAGGATCGTTGGACGCAGTGATGTCGGTCAACCAGAGCTTTTTGGAGCGGACGACGTTCTCAAAGGCCTCGACTGATAGATAGAAAAATAGAGGCGTAGTAGGCGTATATTCGAGATAAACCATAAGTAACGACCGCCGGTATGCTTCAGGACGGGATGGTGGTGACGTTGCCCCTTGGAGCTAATCCAGTTTGAAATAGACTCTGGCCCATCGAAAAGGACCAGAGATGAAACGCAACAGGTTCAGCGAAGAACAGATTATCGGCATCCTCAAGGAGCATGAGGCAGGCGTTCCGGTCGCCGATTTGTGCCGGAAGCACGGCGTGAGCAGCGCCAGTATCTACAAATGGAAAGCCAAATACGGCGGCATGGATGTGAGCGAGGCCAAGCGGCTTAAATCGCTCGAGGACGAAAACGCCAAGCTCAAGAAGCTCCTGGCCGATACCATGCTCGACAACTCCGCACTCAAGGATCTTCTTGGAAAAAAATGGTAGCGCCCGCCGCCAGGCGAAAGGCGGTCGCTTATCTCAGGGAGACCTTTGAGATGAGCGAGCGGCGGGCGTGCACAGTGCTGGGCTGTTGTCGCATGACCATGCGATATCAGGGCAGCCGCGTGGATGATATCGATCTGCGGGATCGGATGAAGGCAATTGCCCATGAACGCCGGCGCTTTGGATATCGGCGGCTACATGTGCTGTTGCGCCGGGAAGGCTATGTGGTCAACCACAAGCGTCTGTTCCGGATGTATCGGGAAGAGAAGCTATCGGTGCGGCGCAGGGGGTGCCGGAAGCGGGCCTTGGGAACGCGGGCGCCGATGGTCATCCCCATGGCACCCAACGAGCGCTGGTCGTTGGACTTTGTCTCCGACCAACTGACCGACGGGCGCCGGTTCAGGGTTCTGGCCGTCGTGGATGACTGCACGCGCGAGTGCCTGGCGCTCGTCGCTGATACATCCCTCTCAGGTCTGCGGGTTGCCCGAGAGCTCGAAATGATCATGGCGGCACGTGGCAAACCGAAGATGATTGTCAGCGACAACGGCACCGAGTTCACCTCCAATGCCATCCTGGGCTTCGCCGACCGGCACAAGATCGACTGGCACTATATCGCCCCGGGAAAGCCGATGCAGAACGCGTTCATTGAATCGTTCAATGGCAGGCTCAGGGACGAGATGCTCAACGAGACCTTGTTCCCGAGCCTCTCCTACGCACGCATCGCCCTTCGAGAATGGCTGGCTGACTACAATGCCAATCGCCCACACTCGCGGCTGGGCTGGCTCACCCCCCCCACGACGGGACCTGGCGCTGCGCTCAATGGCCAGCTCCGCGCCAGCCCCCGTCTTCCACCAGGCTCGGCAGGGCCAAAACAACTCCAGGAGTCTACGTCACGCTGGATAAAAGTTGGGGGCAACGTCAG
>NZ_RZMX01000020.1 GCF_003992665.1 Pelagibacterium montanilacus | reverse complement strand
AAACGTTCTTATTGGGCGTTTGTTATTTTGACATTGTAGTTTTGTTGGAAAGGGAAACGTGGCCGGCGGCTTTGGTTTTGCGGGTTGATGTTTTCCGGGTTTTGGATGGCGCTGGATTTATCTGGTGTTGTTTGGGGTCTGGAAGGTATTGACTGTATGACTTTTGTCGATGGGTGCACGTTTTTCTAAGAGGTACACTCTTTCATTGTTTCCTTTATGGGGATGATGAGGTGTGTGTCCTCGTCAATGTGCATTGCGTCAGACATGTCAGAAATCAAACTTGAGAGTTTGATCCTGGCTCAGAACGAACGCTGGCGGCAGGCTTAACACATGCAAGTCGAGCGAGGACTTCGGTCCTAGCGGCAGACGGGTGAGTAACGCGTGGGAATCTACCCAGTCCTGCGGAATAGCTCCGGGAAACTGGAATTAATACCGCATACGCCCTTTTGGGGAAAGATTTATCGGGATTGGATGAGCCCGCGTAAGATTAGCTAGTTGGTGGGGTAATGGCCTACCAAGGCGACGATCTTTAGCTGGTCTGAGAGGATGATCAGCCACACTGGGACTGAGACACGGCCCAGACTCCTACGGGAGGCAGCAGTGGGGAATATTGGACAATGGGGGCAACCCTGATCCAGCCATGCCGCGTGAGTGATGAAGGCCTTAGGGTTGTAAAGCTCTTTCACCGGTGAAGATAATGACGGTAACCGGAGAAGAAGCCCCGGCTAACTTCGTGCCAGCAGCCGCGGTAATACGAAGGGGGCTAGCGTTGTTCGGAATTACTGGGCGTAAAGCGCACGTAGGCGGATATTTAAGTCAGAGGTGAAATCCCAGGGCTCAACCCTGGAACTGCCTTTGATACTGGGTATCTTGAGGCCGAGAGAGGTGAGTGGAACTCCTAGTGTAGAGGTGGAATTCGTAGATATTAGGAAGAACACCAGTGGCGAAGGCGGCTCACTGGCTCGGTACTGACGCTGAGGTGCGAAAGCGTGGGGAGCAAACAGGATTAGATACCCTGGTAGTCCACGCCGTAAACGATGGAAGCTAGCCGTTGGGGGGTTTACCCTTCAGTGGCGCAGCTAACGCATTAAGCTTCCCGCCTGGGGAGTACGGTCGCAAGATTAAAACTCAAAGGAATTGACGGGGGCCCGCACAAGCGGTGGAGCATGTGGTTTAATTCGAAGCAACGCGAAGAACCTTACCAGCCCTTGACATCCCGGTCGCGCTTTCCAGAGATGGATTGCTTCAGTTCGGCTGGACCGGTGACAGGTGCTGCATGGCTGTCGTCAGCTCGTGTCGTGAGATGTTGGGTTAAGTCCCGCAACGAGCGCAACCCTCGCCTTTAGTTGCCATCATTTGGTTGGGCACTCTAGAGGGACTGCCGGTGATAAGCCGGAGGAAGGTGGGGATGAGGTCAAGTCATCATGGCCCTTACGGGCTGGGCTACACACGTGCTACAATGGCGGTGACAGAGGGCAGCTAGGTCGCGAGGCCGTGCTAATCCCTAAAAGCCGTCTCAGTTCGGATTGCACTCTGCAACTCGGGTGCATGAAGTTGGAATCGCTAGTAATCGCAGATCAGCATGCTGCGGTGAATACGTTCCCGGGCCTTGTACACACCGCCCGTCACACCATGGGAGTTGGTTCTACCCGAAGCCGGTGCGCTAACCGCAAGGAGGCAGCCGACCACGGTAGGGTCAGCGACTGGGGTGAAGTCGTAACAAGGTAGCCGTAGGGGAACCTGCGGCTGGATCACCTCCTTTCTAAGGATTGTCCTTCATCGGGCTTGCTCGATATCGGACTTTCATTGGACAGATCGGTCAAGTCAGGCCGATCGCTTGAATAACAGGCGAACCAGAACCGCCGCCTTCGTTTCTCTTTCCACACACACGCACATCATGGAGCTTGGGTCTTTGGGCCTGGGGCGATCATGATGACAGTGAAGTCCGGGTTCTGACCCGGAGGCCGGCCGGCGTTCGAAAGGCGCGTTGTTCTTTTGAATTGGCGCGCCTTGTTCACCACCAGAGCCGGAACGGGTGTCTCTTTGGAGGCGCCTGGTCGCAAGGCCAGTCCCGGCGACGGGCATGGGCACGTAGCTCAGGTGGTTAGAGCACACGCCTGATAAGCGTGAGGTCGGTAGTTCGAGTCTACCCGTGCCCACCATTCTCTACCTCACGGGCCGTACCGCTCGGGCATGACGGCGCTAAAACCGCGCCTATGCCCTCGCTGGCCCTCCAGCGGGCGGCGAACGGTCGCCGGCTCGCTCTTCGCTCGCGAAAGAGGCGTCGCGTTCCCGGAAATGGGGCCATAGCTCAGCTGGGAGAGCGCCTGATTTGCATTCAGGAGGTCGTCGGTTCGATCCCGTCTGGCTCCACCACTTCGGTCCGTCCGGAACGGTAAAAGCGCTCCGGTGGAGCGATTTGAGGGGAGAAGGCCATGAGAGCTGTGCTCGAATGGCAGGACCCTTGGGTGGCAAGGCGATCTTTGGGGTCTTGATCTGGTTTGCGTGTGTAGGGAAGAAAACGGTTCGGCCGTCTCTTGAAAAAGGGCGTGCCTGTTCGACGATACATTGTGAAGAGAAGGATTGTTTGTCCTGCCTGTACCCCAGGCGATCCCCCAGTCGGGATTAGGCTTTTTGCCTTGGAGAAACGATACCTCGTGAAACTGGTCTTTGGATCGGATCAGGGCAGCACCTGGAGGCGTGGCGACACGTCTTGTGGGGTTTTGTCCGGTCGGATGGGCCGCTCGCATCGGTGGTGCACACCGGTGAGCAACGGGTGGTCTGTTCGGTATATCCGATCCTTTAAATGATCTGACCATCGATGCCCGATGATCGAGAGATTGCGGGCATTGGTAATGAGAACGATCAAGTGCCAAAAGGGCGTTCAGTGGATGCCTTGGCGCACACAGGCGATGAAGGACGTGATACGCTGCGATAAGCGTCGGGGAGCTGCGAATAAGCTTTGATCCGGCGATTTCCGAATGGGGCAACCCACTCAGCAATGAGTATCCCGCAAGGGAGGCGAACCCGGGGAACTGAAACATCTCAGTACCCGGAGGAAAGGACATCAATTGAGACTCCGTTAGTAGTGGCGAGCGAACGCGGATCAGGCCAGTGGCAACAGGGTAAGAACGGGAACGCATTGGAAAATGCGGCCAGAGTGGGTGATAGCCCCGTACCGGTAGAAAACCTTGTTGTCCTCGAGTAAGGCGGGACACGTGAAATCCTGTCTGAACATGGGGGGACCACCCTCCAAGCCTAAGTACTCGTGTGCGACCGATAGTGAACAAGTACCGTGAGGGAAAGGTGAAAAGCACCCCGACAAGGGGAGTGAAACAGTCCCTGAAACTGGATGCCTACAAACAGTCAGAGCCCAAGGTTTGTCCTGGGTGATGGCGTACCTTTTGTATAATGGGTCAGCGACTTGGTCTAACGAGCAAGCTTAAGCCGATAGGTGTAGGCGCAGCGAAAGCGAGTCTTAAGAGGGCGAATGAGTTCGTTGGATCAGACCCGAAACCGAGTGATCTAGCCATGTGCAGGTTGAAGGTGCGGTAACACGCACTGGAGGACCGAACCCACGTCTGTTGAAAAAGACGGGGATGACGTGTGGCTAGGGGTGAAAGGCCAATCAAACTCGGAAATAGCTGGTTCTCCGCGAAATCTATTTAGGTAGAGCGTCAGACGAATACCTCGGGGGGTAGAGCACTGGATGGGCTAGGGGTCCTCACCGGATTACCAAACCTAACCAAACTCCGAATACCCGAGAGTACTATCTGGCAGACACACGGCGGGTGCTAAGGTCCGTCGTGGAAAGGGAAACAGCCCTGACCTACAGCTAAGGTCCCCAAGTCATGGTTAAGTGGGAAAGCATGTGGGAATGCTTAGACAACCAGGAGGTTGGCTTAGAAGCAGCCATCCTTTAAAGATAGCGTAACAGCTCACTGGTCAAGCGTTCCTGCGGCGAAAATGTAACGGGGCTCAAACCATGCACCGAAGCTTAGGGTGTGCAGCTTTTGCTGTACGCGGTAGCGGAGCGTTGTGTAAGCCTGCGAAGGGATACCCGTGAGGGATCCTGGAGGTATCACAAGTGCGAATGCTGACATGAGTAGCGACAAAGAGTGTGAGAGACACTCTCGCCGAAAGTCCAAGGGTTCCTGCGCAATGCTAATCAGCGCAGGGTTAGCCGGCTCCTAAGGCGAGGCCGAAAGGCGTAGTCGATGGGAATCACGTTAATATTCGTGAGCCTGCTGGGAAGTGACGGATTGCCAGAGTTGTATGTCCTTATCGGATTGGACGTGCAGTGAGGCGGTTCCAGGAAATAGCCCCAGCTTATAGACCGTACCCGAAACCGACACAGGTGGACTGGTAGAGCATACCAAGGCGCTTGAGAGAACGATGCTGAAGGAACTCGGCAAATTGCACGCGTAACTTCGGGATAAGCGTGACCCTTCATCGGGCAACCGGTGGGGGGTGGCACAGACCAGGGGGTGGCGACTGTTTATTAAAAACACAGGGCTCTGCGAAGCCGCAAGGCGACGTATAGGGTCTGACGCCTGCCCGGTGCCGGAAGGTTAAAAGGAGAGGTGCAAGCCTTGAATTGAAGCCCCGGTAAACGGCGGCCGTAACTATAACGGTCCTAAGGTAGCGAAATTCCTTGTCGGGTAAGTTCCGACCTGCACGAATGGCGTAACGACTTCCCCACTGTCTCCAGCATCGACTCAGCGAAATTGAATTCCCCGTGAAGATGCGGGGTTCCTGCGGTCAGACGGAAAGACCCCGTGCACCTTTACTATAGCTTCACGCTGGCATTCGTGTCGGCATGTGCAGAATAGGTGGTAGGCTTTGAAGCGGGAACGCCAGTTCTCGTGGAGCCGCAATGTGAGATACCACCCTTATCGTCATGGATGTCTAACCGCGGTGTAACAGCACCCGGGACAGCGTGTGGTGGGTAGTTTGACTGGGGCGGTCGCCTCCCAAAGAGTAACGGAGGCGCGCGATGGTGGGCTCAGACCGGTCGGAAATCGGTCGTTGAGTGCAATGGCATAAGCCTGCCTGACTGCGAGAGTGACAACTCGAGCAGAGACGAAAGTCGGTCATAGTGATCCGGTGGTCCCGCGTGGAAGGGCCATCGCTCAACGGATAAAAGGTACGCCGGGGATAACAGGCTGATGATGCCCAAGAGTCCTTATCGACGGCATCGTTTGGCACCTCGATGTCGGCTCATCACATCCTGGGGCTGGAGCAGGTCCCAAGGGTACGGCTGTTCGCCGTTTAAAGTGGTACGTGAGCTGGGTTTAGAACGTCGTGAGACAGTTCGGTCCCTATCTGCCGTGGGTGTTGGAATATTGAGAAGAGCTGTCCCTAGTACGAGAGGACCGGGATGGACGAACCTCTGGTGGACCTGTTGTGGCGCCAGCCGCAGTGCAGGGTAGCTAAGTTCGGACGGGATAACCGCTGAAAGCATCTAAGCGGGAAGCCTCCTTCAAAACCAGTATTCCCTATCAGAGCCGTGGAAGACCACCACGTCGATAGGCCGGGTGTGGAAGCGCAGCAATGCGTGAAGCTTACCGGTACTAATAGCTCGATCGGCTTGATCGTTCTCATTTATCAATGCCTGCAACCCGCACGTTGCACAGATCTCAAAAAGACCAGTCTCACACCAATTTGTTCTTGTTCGACCTGGTGGCTATGGCGAAGCGCCCAGAACCCGATCCCATTCCGAACTCGACCGTTAAACGCTTCAGCGCCAATGGTACTGTGTCTTAAGGCACGGGAGAGTAGGTCGCCGCCAGGTCTAACAAGAACAAATATCCCTTCTCTTTAACCCTCATCCAAAAAGCCCCGCTGCATAACCGCAGCGGGGCTTCTTGTTTTCCAAAGAACACAACATCAGCCAAAAGCATCAACCAAAGACGCAAACGAAAAGTCCAAACCCGTCACACCACCCGAATCATGGGTCCAAAGACCTATCTCAACACGCGAATAGACATTGAATATCTCAGGGTGATGGCCAAGCTGCTCGGCAACCAACGCCACGCGCGCCATGAAACCGAATGCTTCCGAGAAGTTCTTGAACTTGAATGTTCGCGCCAGGCGGCCCTCGTGATTGATGGCCCATTGTGGGCATTCGGCCAGATGCTTTTGCAACGCGGGGCCTTCGAGCAGGTCTCGCTCCGTCGGTCTTGCCATCGGTTCGCTCCGTATCGTGGTGGATACCGGACTGTGGTCCCTGGGACGTTATGTCCGCATTAACCACATGGGCCGGCGCGCCCCAGTCACGGCCGTGAACGTGGCGGTCTTAACCAAATCGCATTGGGACGGGCCCATAATGCACACCCGATCCACGATGCGCCAGCCGAGCTGGACAGGGGAACACGCCGGACCCATGCAGTCAGCCAAGATATTGCCGACTCTCGACTATGTGTCGATCGTTGCCTCCGTTTATCAGGAGCGGCGGGCGATGCTTGTTGGCATGGGGGCCACGATCCTCGCCGTAGGGCTCACGGCGCTCAAGACCGGCGCTCCTGTTCTCTGGCTCCACGTTGCCGCCTTTATGGTGCTCACCTATTTCCGGGACCGCAACGTGGTCGGCTTCTCCAGGGCAGACCTCGGGCCAGCAGACAGGGCAAGGGCACGGTTCTGGGAGGGCCGGGCGACGTTGTTTGGGGTGATGACCTCGGGGCTTTACGGGAGTTGGTGCTTTTTCTCCCTTGTCATCGTGAACGACCCTTTTGCCGAACTTACGGCGGTTTCTGTCACGGTCGCGGCCATGATCGGAATCGCCACGCGCAATTTCGGAATCGATCGGCTGGTGACGCTCCAGTGTCTCGCAAGCGCACTGCCTCTGGCGCTCGGGCTCTTGCTGACATTCGATTCCTACCACATCGCGCTGTCGGCGCTCTTGCTGCCGCTGATGACCAGTTTCCGGTTCCTGGCGGCCGACGTGCGCAACATGCTGCTCAACGCTGTCCATGAACGGGTGGCGGCGTCCAGCCTCGCAGATCAGCTCGATACCGCCCTCGATACCATGCAGCATGGGCTCTGCATGCTCGACAACAACGGCGTGATCGCGCTCGCAAACAGCCGGGCCCAGCAGTCCTTTGCCATGATCGCCAACGGCGCCTGGGTCGGCCAGACCTTCAGGGAGCTGATCCTGGCCGGCGCGGAGCAGGGCGTTATGCGCCGCACGACCGCCGAGCGCGTTCTGCGGATGGTCGGCGATGGTGGAGGAGGCAAGGTGGTCGTCGCCCTGACTGAGGCCTATCATTGCGAGATCACCATCAGCTCGCGTGGGGACCGGACCGTCCTTCTGTTCGAGGACGTGACCGCACGGGTGCGGGCCCAGGAGAGGATCAACTTCATGGCCCGCTACGACGGGCTGACCGGTCTGCCGAACCGGGCCCAGTTCACCGAACTGGTCGATGCAGATCTTGCCGGGCGCGTGCGGCGCGACGAGGCGACGCCGGTCGTTCTCATGATCGTTGACCTTGATGATTTCAAGCACGTCAACGATTCGCTTGGCCACCTGGCCGGCGACAAGGTGCTTGCCGAGGCTGCGAACCGGCTGCGCCGGGTCGTGCATAACGCCAGCCATGTGGCGCGGTTCGGCGGGGATGAATTCGTCGTCTATCGCGCCCAGCCGACGCTCGATTCCGAGCCGGGGCTCGAAGCGCAGGCGATGCTCGACGCGCTGGCCGAGCCTTACGAGATCGATGGAGAGCGCCTCGAACTCAAGGCAAGTATCGGCATCGCAAGGGTACCGGGGAACGAGACCCTGCTGGACGATCTCATCCGGCAGGCTGATCTGGCACTCTATCGCGCCAAGGGCAATGGCAAGAGCCAGTGGCACGAGTTCGAAGAGGCGCTCGACGTTGAGTACCGTTATCGCCAGAGACTCAAGGCGGATCTGCGCGCGGCCGTCGAAGCGGGGTCACTGACCGTGGTCTACCAACCGGTCGTCGATCTCGCCACGCGGCGGATCGCAGGCTGCGAGGCGCTGGTGCGCTGGTATCATCCCGAGCTTGGAGCCGTCGCCCCCATGGTGTTCGTGCCGTTGGCCGAGGATATAGGGCTGGTCTCGAGAATCACAGAATTCGTGCTCGACACCGCCTGCGCGGAATGCGCGCGCTGGCCTGAAGGCATCGGAATTGCCATCAACGTCTCGGGACGGGATCTGAGAAGTGACCTTCTGGTCGGTCAGGTCGATGCTGCGATAAAGAGAAGCGGACTTTCGCCCGAGCGGCTGGAGATCGAGGTGACCGAAACCGCCCTGATCGAAGAGCGCAACCTGGCGGCCCAGCGCCTTGATGCATTGGTGTCCCATGGTATCGGGCTGGCGCTCGACGATTTCGGGACGGGCTACTCCTCGCTCTCTTATCTCAATGAGCTGCCCTTCACCAAACTCAAGATCGACCGCTCCTTCATCTGCGACATAGCCCGCAGCGAGCGTTCCGAACGCCTTGTGCGCAATGTGGCGCGGCTCGGCCAGGACCTCGGCCTCCTGGTCACGGCCGAAGGCGTGGAAACCGAAGAACAGCTCGAGGTGCTGGCCGACCGGGTCGGGGTGGACCAGGTGCAGGGCTATCTTTTCGGCGCGCCGCTGCCCGCGAGCGAAATCCGCGAGCTGATCACGTCCATGAAGGGACAATCGGCGCGTCTGGAGATGATTGGGCGGGAGCACAGCCGGCGCATGAACGCCGATTAAAGGTTTCCATTATCATTAAAAATTTATTACAATTGCCCTCAATGGTTTCGGGGGCGATATGTAATGGGTACCAACCGAACACGGCCGGCGGCGCAAACTTCGCGGTTTGCCTCGGCTCTCATGGATATTCTTGATCGGGTGGAGTACCGCCGGGTCAGGCTCGATGAGATTCACGATCCGATCTTCAGGCTTAGATACGAAGCCTATCGGCGCGAAGAGGGCGTTCCCTTCAATGTGGACCGCATCGTGCGCGAAGATCTTGATCTGGTTCCAAATGCCATGTGCTACGGCGTCTATATCGATGGCGCGCTGGTGAGTTCTATCCGCCTCCACCATGTGACCGCCGATTTCCGGCGCTCCCCTTGCATGTCGGTCTGGCCGGACGTGCTCTCCCCATGGCTCGATGCGGGGAGGACCTTTATCGATCCTTCACGCTTTACCGCTGACCGCGACGCGACGCTGGCCTTCCCGGCCCTGCCGTTCCTCACCCTGCGCGTGGCGGCCATGGCATGCGAGTATTTCGAGGTCGATCATTGTCTCTCGGGCGTCCGGGACGAGCATGCGCCCTTCTACAAACGGGTGTTCGGAGCCGTGCCGATCGCCGAAGAGCGGACCTGGGGCGGGGCGACGTTCAGCGTCAAGCTCCATTCGGCCGACGTGCGCGATATCCGCAACAGGGTGGCCGATCGCTTCCCGTTCTTCATGTCGACGCCCGAGGAACGCGAGCGCATGTTCGGTGGAGATCCCGATTCGCGGTTTCTCTCTCCGGTGGTGCCCACAGCGCGGGTTGCTGCGATCGCAGAGAACCGCTTCGCGCCCGCTCAGTAGCGTTTCACGCCAGCCGCACGACAGCCGATCTTCAATCCCTCATGTCGCCAAGGAGCGCTTCGGCCAGGGGCCGGGCCTCCGCGGCTTCGCTGGCAGGGACAGTGATGGGTATTCCAGAACCCGTGAGCCCGCTCGAGACGCCCGGAAAGCCGCCGTCGGCGATGTCGCGCGGTGAGAAGCCGTGGGCTCTGAGCGCGGTGATGAGAACGCGGGCGGTGCCTTCGCGCTTGACCGTTGCGATGGTCTCGAAGTCAATCATCTGAACTCCTTTGAACGGCAAGCAAAAAACAAGGGGCCCGGTTCCCCGGACCCCTCGATTATGTGAGATTTTATTTTCTCAGGCCACTTTGCGCTCGACCATCATCTTCTTGATCTCGGCGATGGCCTTGGCCGGGTTCAACCCCTTGGGGCAGACCTGGGCGCAGTTCATGATGGTGTGGCAGCGATAGAGCTTGAACGGATCCTCGATATTGTCGAGGCGCTCGGACGTGTTCTGGTCGCGGCTGTCGATCAGCCAGCGATAGGCCTGGAGCAGGGTGGCCGGGCCCAGATACTTCTCGCCGTTCCACCAATAGGACGGGCAGGAGGTCGAGCAGCACGCGCACAGGATGCACTCGTAAAGCCCATCGAGCCTGGCCCGGTCATCGCGGCTCTGGATCCATTCGGTCCCTGGCGCTTCGGTCTTGGTCTGAAGCCAGGGCTCGATCGACTTGTGCTGGGCATAGAAAGTCGTGAGGTCGGGCACCAGGTCCTTGACCACCGGCATGTGCGGCAGCGGGTAGATCGAGATCGGTCCGTCCCCGTCCATGCCGCGGGTGCACGCAAGGGTATTGGCGCCGTCGATGTTCATGGCACACGATCCGCAGATCCCCTCGCGGCAAGAGCGGCGCAGGGTCAGGGTCGGATCGATATTGTTCTTAATCCACAACAGGCCATCGAGAACCATCGGCCCGCAATCGTCGAGATCGACGAAATAGGTGTCGATCCGGGGATTGGCCTCGGTGTCCGGGTCGTAGCGGTAGACACGGTATTCGCGCACATTGGTGGCGCCTCCGGGACGGGGCCACACCTTACCCTTGCCTGGTCGGGACTTCTTGTCGAGCAGGAGTTCAACCATGATGCCGTCCGCCCTTGGTTAGTATACGCGCGCCTTGGGCGCGATCTTTTCGAGGTCGATACCGTCCGAAAGCGGATCGGTGTGCACGGGGCGGTAGTCGAGGGTGACTTTCCCGCTCTCGTCGATCCAGGACAGGGTGTGCTTGCGCCAGTTGGCGTCGTCGCGGTCCGAGAAGTCCTCGCGCGCATGGGCGCCACGGCTTTCCTTGCGCGCCTCGGCCGAGTAGACCGTGGTGACCGCATTTGCCATCAGGTTCTCCAGCTCGAGGGTCTCCACAAGATCGGAGTTCCAGATCAGCGAGCGGTCGTGGACCTTGAGGTCGGAAAGCTCGTCCCAGATCTCGGAAATCCTGCGGCAGCCCGCCTCGAGCGTCTCCTGGGTGCGGAACACGGCCGCATCTTCCTGCATGGCCCGCTGCATGTGGTCGCGAACCTTGGCCGTGGGCGTGCTGCCATCGGCGTGGCGCAGCCGGTCGAACCGAGCGAGAATCTGGTCCTCGCTGGCGACGTTGATGTCGGGGATTGCGCTGTTGCGGTCGATGATCTCGCCGGCGCGGATCGCGGCGGCCCGCCCGAACACCACGAGGTCGATCAGCGAGTTAGAGCCCAGACGGTTGGCGCCGTGCACCGAGGCGCAGGCCGCTTCGCCCACGGCCATCAGGCCGGGTGAGGTGGCGTCGGGCCCGCCGCGGCGCGGGTCGATCACTTCGCCCCAATAGGTCGTGGGGATGCCACCCATATTGTAGTGCACCGTGGGCAGCACCGGGATCGGGTCACGGGTCACGTCGACGCCGGCAAAGATCTTGGCCGATTCCGAAATGCCGGGCAGGCGTTCGTGCAGGACGGCCGGATCGAGATGGTCGAGATGAAGGAAGATGTGGTCGCCCTTGGGGCCGACACCGCGTCCTTCTCGGATTTCGAGGGTCATGCAGCGCGAGACGACGTCGCGGCTGGCCAGATCCTTGGCATTGGGCGCATAGCGCTCCATGAAGCGCTCGCCCTCGGAATTGACGAGATAGCCGCCCTCCCCGCGGGCACCCTCGGTAATCAGGCACCCCGAGCCATAAATGCCGGTGGGGTGGAACTGGACGAACTCCATGTCCTGGAGCGGCAGGCCGGCGCGCGCGATCATCGCATTGCCGTCCCCGGTGCAGGTATGGGCGGAGGTGGCCGAGAAATACGCACGGCCATAGCCGCCGGTCGCCAGCACCACCATCTTGGCGCGGAACCGGTGAATGGTGCCGTCATCAAGCTTCCAGGCGATGATGCCCTGACAGACCCCGTCCTCGCTCATGATCAGGTCGAGTGCGAAATACTCGACGAAGAATTCCGCGTTGTTGCGCAGGGATTGGCCGTAAAGCGTGTGCAGGATGGCGTGTCCGGTGCGGTCAGCCGCCGCGCAGGTGCGCTGGACCGGGGGGCCTTCGCCATAGTTCTGCATGTGCCCGCCGAAAGGGCGCTGGTAGATCTTGCCCTCTTCGGTGCGCGAGAAGGGCACGCCGTAATGCTCGAGCTCATAGACCGCCTGAGGCGCCTCGCGGGCGAGATACTCCATGGCGTCGTTGTCGCCCAGCCAGTCCGAACCCTTGACGGTGTCGTACATGTGCCACTGCCAGGAATCCGGGCCCATGTTGGACAGGGACGCCGCGATGCCGCCCTGTGCGGCCACGGTGTGGGAGCGGGTGGGGAAGACCTTGGTCACGCAAGCGGTCTTGAAGCCCTGCTCGGCCATGCCGAGCGTTGCCCGCAGGCCCGCTCCGCCGGCGCCCACGACGACGACGTCGTAAGCGTGGTCGATAATCGGATAGGATTTGGTCGCCATGAGTAGAGAGCTAGCCTCCAAAAGCCAGGACGAGGACCGAAAAAGCTCCGACCACGCCCAGCATCAGAACGAAAACGGTGTTGAGCGCCAAAGCGAGGGAGTTGAGCCGCGGCTCGTGAACGTAGTCCTCGATGATTTCGCCCATCCCGATGCGCATGTGAAACAGCACCGAACCCAGAAGCGCCAAGGTGAGGATGGCGACGATCGGGTTGGAAAAGGTTGCAGCAATCGTCGCGCGGTCGGCCTGGTACAGCGTGGCGACCAGCCAGACGAGAAAGCCGATGACGACGATGTTGGTCAGTGCGGTGACGCGCTGCTGGATGAATATGCCCGTGCCCCGATGATGTGACATGCGCCGACCTTCCTCAGAACCAGACGAACACGGCCCAGACCACAAGCGTGGCGAGCACGGAAAAGATGAGGGTGGCCAGAGAGATCGCCTCTCGCTCGGCCTTGCCAAAGCCCAGACCCGTATCCCAGATCAGGTGCTTGATCCCGCCCGCCAGGTGGTGGAACAGCACCCAGGTATAGAGAAAAAGTCCGATCTGGATCAGCGGGAAGGCATAAAACCCATTGATCGCCGCGAGCTGGTCTTGTCCCAGAGCGGCAGCGCCGAGCCAGAGAATAAACAGCACCGAGCCGAAATACAGCGCGCCGCCCAGAATACGATGGGTTATCGACAGCACATAGGTGAGCGTCGGGCGCCATATCTGCAAATGGGGCGAGAGCGGTTTGAACTTTTCGGCCATGTCTGCCTCTATACGCGCTGGTGCGCGATGCGGATTGATCGCTTTGCAAGTCTTCTATCGCTGCTTTCCCCATTCGTCAAAGCCAAGCAGCTACTCATTTGGTCGGACCTGAGCTCAGTCTGGCGGGAGAAAATATGTTGAGTTTCAATATCATCTTTGTTTCCCTGGCCGGCCAGCCTCCAAGTAGCTGTCCGGCGTACCAATTCTGCAGATACCTGACCTATAGGTAAATTTCGTGGACCGGCATCGCACACACATCACCAGCAAGACGATTCTTTCCGATGGCTGGGGGCGGCTCACCCTCTATGACCTCGACTATGCCCGTTCGGACGGATCCCGTCAGCCATTGAAGCGTGAAGTCTACGATCATGGCAATGGCGCCTGCGTGCTCCTGTTTGACCCCCGTGCGCAGACACTGACCTTCGTGCGCCAGTATCGGCTGCCCGGAGCGCTCAATGGCGACGAGCCAATGATGCTGGAGGTCTGCGCGGGGCTTCTCGATGGCGATGGTCCCGAAGAGTGCGCGCGGCGCGAGGCGATGGAGGAGACGGGGATCGCTCCCGCCCGGGTCGTTCACGCCTTCGATCTCTATATGAGCCCGGGGTCGCTCTCGGAAAAGGTCCACTGTTTTGTCGGCTATTACGGCACGGGCGACCGGCCGGGATGGGGCGGCGGGCTCGCGGCGGAAGGGGAGGATATCGAGGTGGTCACGCTCTCGCCCCAAGAGGCGCTGGCCATGATCCGCTCGGGCGCCATAACCGACGCCAAGACCGTGGCCCTGATCCAGCATGCGGCCCTCGAAGGGCTTCTGGAAGCCCCGGCAACGGGCTAGACTGGACTTCGATTTGCAAGGGAGACGACAGATGGAGTTCTATCGCGGTCGGTTGATCGACCACATTCACCTCAGGGTGGCCGATCTCGACAAGAGCCGGGACTTCTACCGGGCTGCGCTGGCCGCTCTGGGGCGCACGATCACCCACGAGACCGAACATTTCTTTGTCGCCGACGAGTTGTTTGTCGACGCCGCCGATGGTGAGGTTTCCCGGATCCATCTGGCATTCCAGACCGACGGTCCGGAATGGGTCAAGGCGTTCCACGCGGCAGGCCTCGCCAATGGCGGCACCGACAACGGGGCGCCGGGGGAGCGGACCTACCATCCGGGCTACTATGCCGCGTTCGTGCTCGATCCGGACGGCAACAATATCGAAGCGGTCTGGCACGGGCCGGCAACCCGCAGCGCCGATGCGGTGGTCCTCACCGCTTAGTGCTCCTGTTCTGATTCAATCCGAACAGGAGCACTCAGTCTTTGATGTGCCGCGTTTCCGAACCGGAAAAGCGTTTCCACTTTTCCTGGAAACGCTCTAGGCGTAGTCGACCAGCTTTTTGTCCGGATCGTAGGGCTGGTCGGCCACGTCCCGCGTCACAGCCTGGCCGCAGCGCATACGTCCGGTGCCGGGGTCGTGCACATAGCGGGGCTCGCCATAAAGCTGCCAGCCTTCGATCAGGGCCTTGGACACCTTGTGGCAAAAGGCGGAATCGTCGTCACCGGAGAGAAATCTGTAGATCAGCATGGCCTGTCTCGTCTGCATAGGCGCCCGCCGGGTGGCACTGCGCGATTGATCTTGCGCGCGCTTGCCGCTAATCGGTCGGGCGGTCACACTTGAGATGAAAGCGAGTGACGATGCAAGATTTTCCGCCTTTTCTCATCAACGGCTATCGCAACTTCATGTCCGGGCGCTACGCGGCCGAAAGCGAGCGCTATCGCGAACTGGCCGAAGACGGGCAGAAGCCCACGACGCTGGTCATCGCGTGCTGCGACTCCCGTGCCGCGCCTGAAACCATCTTCGACTCTGGTCCCGGCCAGCTTTTCGTGATCCGCAACGTGGCCAATCTGGTGCCCCCGTTCGGACCGACGGGCACGTTCCACGCCACATCAGCAGCCATCGAATTCGCGGTCAAGCATCTCAGGGTCGAGCACATCGTGGTGATGGGGCATGGCCGGTGCGGCGGCATTCAGGCTGCCCTTGCCAGCGCGGCCGGTGCGGCCCCGGCCGGCGATTTCATCGGCAAATGGCTGACCATGGTCGAGCAGGTGGCCGAGAAGGTGGAGAACAATGACCTGATGACCGCATCCGAGCGTCAGACTGCGCTCGAGCGTATCGCCATCCGGCAGTCGATCGGCAATCTGCTGAGTTTTCCGTTCATCGCCGAGGCCGTGGACGGTCAGGCGCTCTCGCTCCATGGCGCGTGGTTCGACATCTCCAGCGGTGAGCTTTGGGTGATGAGCGGGGAAAGCGGCGACTTCCGGAGGCCGGAACTCTGAGCGCAAGCGGTCGGCATCGATCGACCTTGGTGCTGGGCGTATGCCTGTTGCTGGCGCTTGTCGTGTCGCTCGCCCTCGCTCCGGCTTTGCCCGCTCAGGAGGACGATGAAGGGCTCGTTGGTATGCTCGTTGTGGTCGAACGCTACCAGGCGATCGTCACCCGATGCGGGATCGAAATCGATTCCGATTTTCTCGCCGAACTTGCAGAGACCGCAAACCTGCTCGAGAGCTATTCGGAGGCTGGCACGCGCGCCGGTGTCGCCAGAGCAATCAAGGCCGAACCGATCAACTGCCACGGGGAGGCCGAGTGGGTGAGAATGTTGCGCCGTGCTGAAGCGGGCTTTCTGGCACAACAGGACCGCCAGAGCGGTGACCGGACGAAGGAGCGCTGATCCTTCGTCCAGCCAACGCGATCAGTCTTTTGGGGCGATCGCCACGTCTTCATAGCCAGGGGCGGTGCCCCAGGCGTAGATCCGGGTGACTGCCCTCAGGCCCTCGCGCTGGAAGGGGTCCTGGCGGATGATGTCCTCGACCTCCTGCCTGCTGTCGGCCTCGAACACCCAGAGCCCGCCGACCGGCTTGCCATCGGGGTCGGCGCGCATGGCGCCGGCAAGGACGATCTTGCCCCTGTTGGCCCGCAGATAGGCCTGGTGGGCATCGGTGAACCGGGCGCGGATATCGGCCGCGCCTTCGGTCTTGTCCTCGAACAGTGCCACCCAGCGCATCAGGACGCCTTGGCCGTCACCAGGCCGCGCTCGATGAGCGTTTCGGCGATCTGGACCGTGTTGAGCGCGGCGCCCTTGCGCAGATTGTCCGAGACCACCCACATGACCAGCCCGTTCTCGACCGTCACGTCTTCGCGGATGCGCGAGACGAACGTGGCATCCTCGCCCTTGGCTTCGACCGGGGTCACGTAGCCACCGTCCTCGCGCTTGTCCACGACGGAAATCCCCGGGGCGTTGCGGAGCGCTTCGCGCGCCTCGTCGGGGGTGATGGGGCGGGCAAACTCGAGATTGACCGCCTCGCCGTGTCCCACGAACACCGGTACACGCACTGCCGTGCAGGTCACTTTGATCTTGGGGTCGAGCATCTTCTTGGTTTCGGCGAGGACCTTCCACTCTTCCTTGGTGTAGCCATCTTCCATGAAGACATCGATGTGGGGAATGACGTTGAAGGCGATCTGCTTGGTGAACTTATGCGCCTGGGGCGTTTCGTTCACGAATATGCCCTTGGTCTGGCCCCAGAGCTCGTCCATGGCGTCCTTGCCCGCGCCCGAGACCGACTGGTAGGTCGAAACCACCATCCGGGTGATCTGGGCCAGATCGTGCAGCGGCTTGAGCGCCACGACGAGCTGGGCGGTCGAGCAATTGGGATTGGCGATGATGTTCTTGCGATCGGTCCGGGCCATGTAGGCGTCCAGAACGTGCCCATTGACTTCCGGGACGATCAGCGGGACGTCCTCGTGATAGCGGAAGGCCGAAGAGTTATCGATGACGATGGCGCCCGACGCTCCGATCCTGGGTGACCAGGTCTGCGAGAGCGTGCCACCCGCGCTCATCAGCACGAAATCGGTGCCGGTGAAGTCGAAATCATCGAGGTTCTTGCACTTGAGGGTCCGATCCCCAAAGCTGATCTCGCGGCCGACCGAACGCGAGGAGGCGAGCGCCACCACTTCGGACGCCGGAAAATTGCGTTCGGCCAGAATATCGAGCATCTCGCGGCCCACATTGCCCGTGGCACCGACGATTGCGACTTTGTATCCCATAGTGGAAATCTTCCTTTCACCCCGCCTCCCGCGCCAGGGACGATGCCCTTGCCGACCGCATGGTCCGATCCGCCCTCCCGGCGGGAGGGGGCGGCCGCTGGGAGTGCGTCTAGAGAGTTTTGGTGGTGGTTTTGGTCCCGCGCGAGGATCCGGGCCGCACATGCGCGCCGGTCGCGATCGGCAATGATGTGGTCGTCCTGCGAACCATCTTGCGCTCCGGGAAACGAGAAAGTGCCCGTTTCATACGCGGTCTGTCGGATAAGTCAATTGTGACGCGGGGGCAGGGAGCCCCACGCTGAAAGGCCCCGCCCAGGGGGGCGGGGCCTATCCGGCACTTGGGTCTCGATCAGCAGGATCAGTTGGGTACGAGCACCGAATCCACGACGTGGATCACGCCATTGGACTGGTTGACGTCGCCGATGGTCACGCGGGCGGGATTGCGGTTCTCGTCGACGACGTAGAGGCTTCCGCCGATCATCTGGAAGCCCAGGGTGTCGCCGCTGACGGTGCGCAGGCCGACAGCGCCGCCATTGGCTTCGATCCGCTCCATCAGGTCTGCTGCCGAATAGGTGCCGGGCAGCACGTGGGCGGTCAGCACCTTCTGGAGCATTTCGATGTTCTCGGGCTCGAGAAGCGTTTCGACCGTGCCGTCGGGAAGTTCGGAAAATGCGCTGTTGGTGGGCGCAAAGACCGTGAACGGGCCCGGGCCGGCCAGTGTGTCGACGAGGCCGGCGGCCTGAACGGCGGCGACCAGCGTGGTGTGGTCCGCCGAATTGACGGCGTTCTCTACGATGTTCATCTGGGGCGACATGGGCGCGCCTCCGACCATCGGGTTTTCCTGAGCTATGGCCGTGCCGGCACCGGCGGCGAGCAGGGCGGCTAGCGAAAGTGACTGTGCGAGTTTGACGAGCATGATGAAAGTCCCCCCTTCAGGGATTGATTGTGCGGTGGCCCGTGGGCCTGTTGACGCAGACTTGTACGGCCCGGACTGGGCACCGAGTTTCATTCGGCAGATCACGAAAACGGGAGCACCAGAAAAACCCGGCTCGCGGTGGCAAGGAACCTGTTGGCTCAAGCTTGAAGGGGAGCGTCCGCGCGCCTATCTCGTGGGCATGACACGCCCCCCACTTTCCATTCAGGATCTCGCCCCCGTCTCCAAAGGCTCTTCGAGTCAGGAGGCGCTGGCCCGCACCCGCGACCTCGTCCGCCTGGGCGAGGCGCTGGGCTACCAGAGGCTGTGGTACGCAGAGCACCACGGCATGGCCTCGATCGCTTCGTCCTCGCCAGAGGTGCTGATCGCCAATGCGGCGGCCGCCACCGACCGGATCCACGTGGGCGCAGGCGGGGTGATGCTTCCCAATCACGTGCCGTTGAGAGTGGTGGAGACATACCGGACCCTCGAAGGGCTTCATCCGGGTCGGATCGATCTTGGGATCGGGCGTGCGGGTGGCTCGGATTCGCGCACGCTACAGGCGCTGCGTTCGTTCGGGGGAGAAGCCTTTCCCGAGCAGTTCGCTGAATTGCTGGCCTTCGAGGGCGGCAGCTTTCCGCCAGACCACCCGTTTGCCGAGGTCGATGCGGTGCCGGGTGGCATCACCCTGCCGCCGATCTGGCTGTTGGGGTCATCGGGCGCGTCGGCGCAGATGGCCGGCCAGTACGGGATCGGCTATGCCTTTGCCTCGCACTTCAGCCCAACGCCTGCCGGCCCGGCGTTCCATGCCTACAGGCGCAGCTTCAGGCCGTCCGAGGCGTTTCCCGAGCCGCATGCGATCCTGTGCGTTTCTGTGATCTGTGCGCCGACCGACGCCGAGGCAAAGCATCTGGCCAAGTCCATGGAGCTGACCTGGCTGAGCCTGCGCTCGGGCCAGCCCCAGCCCATCGCGCCGCCTGAAGAGGCGGACGCCTACCCTTGGACCGATGCGGAACGGGCTTTCGTTTCCGAGCAGTCGCGGCTCTGGATCGTGGGCAGCCCCGAGACGGTGGTGGAGGCGATCGAAGCCAAGGCTCAGGAGGCCGGCGCCAGCGAGGTCATGGTGACAACGACGGTGCACGACTACGACAAACGCGAAGAGAGCTATCGTCTCCTCGCCAGGGCCTGGGGCCTCCCAGAGAGCTGATGATCCGCGCAAGATGACGGGCGGCACCGGGATGTGCCGCCCACGTAAGATCACGTTCCGGCCTTGTCCGTGCTCTTGGCCTTGTCCGGATTGTCGGACGCATCCTTTTTGGCTTTGGCCGGGTTGGCGCCTGTGGCGCTTGGGCCCTGACCGAAATGGGTGCCGCCGAGATGCTCTCCGGCATTCATGTTTTCGACGCGCCGGCTCTTTTGATCGTCCTTGGTCATGCAAGGCTCCTTTGGCATTGTTCACCTGTCCAACGGCACGAGATGAACCTGCGTTTCGTGCTCCTGACGTCAGGCGCTGGAAACGCCGGGCGGGATTGATCCATGACATCGATTAAACGGTCCCGGGCATGAAAAAGGGGCGAGATCGCTCTCGCCCCTCTTCCTTCGGTTCAGTGTCAACCGTTAGCGGGCCGCTTCAACCGCTTCGGTGGTCAGGACGCCAAATTCATTGCCCCAGGTGCTGCGGATATAGCTGCCGATCTGGGCGATGTCTTCGTCGCTGAGCTGGCTGCCGAAAGCCGGCATGTAGCCGAATCCGTGAACGATCGTTTCGGCAACAAAGGTCGCATCGGCCAGGTTGTCATTGCCCGAAAGGACTGCGCCGGCTCCGCCGGCCCCACCACCGTCGGCGCCGTGGCACCCGCCGCAATTGACCACATATTTGGGCTGACCGAGCGCAGCGACCGCTGCGACGTCGGACTCTTCCGTGATCGCGCCGGCGTCGGAGGTGTCTTCACCCTCTGCCGGGGAGGCGTCCTGCGAGCCTTCGGCTTCCTCATTGCCGGTGTTGGGGTCTTCCCACTCCTGGACGTTCGCTTCGCCGGAATCGGAGGGGGCGGCCTCGAAATCATTGCCTTCGACTACGCCGATCGATCCGCCTTCCTCACCATAGGTGAATTTCAGGATCGCGCCGGGGTTATGCAGCACCGAGGTGTTCAGGCCTTCGCCAAACTTCTGCGCTGCCGATCCGAAAGCGTCGGTCGCGATGAAGACGGTCCGTCCGTCGGGTGAGACCAGAACATCACGATAGCGGTTCTGCGTGCTGAACCAGGCCTCGGGCAACCCGTCGGCTTCCGTGCCGTCCTCGTTCAGGTGCTGAACATAGAGCGTGCCGTGCTTGAGCGTCGGGATCAGGATCGAATTCTCCCATTCCGCGATGCCGTCTTCTCCGGCCTCATAGGCAAGAACGGAAGACGGAGCGATGGTGGGATCGCAGATGTAGCCGCAGATCTCGCCGATGGGATAATCGTCCTCGACCACCCAGTAGGCGGCGATTGGGGCGGTCATGTCGCCCTCAAACTCGCTCTCCTGGAACTGGGGTACCGAATCGGGCAGCGGATCGGCGTTCTGGTCGATATCCTCGGGGGCTTCGTGCCAATTGATGAAGCTGTAGGCCTTGTCATCGATATAGCCCGAAACGTTGGGCCAACCGTAATTGCCGCCCGCCTCGATGATGTTGAGTTCGTCTCCGCTCGCCGGGCCGTGCTCGGTCTGATAGAGCGTGCCGTTGCTGCCGAACGCGATGCCCTGCGGGTTGCGGTGGCCATAGCTGTAGACGTGGCTGCGAACGCCCTCGATCTCGGGATTGTCCTCGGGGATCGATCCGTCCAGATTGAGGCGCAGGATCTTGCCCGAATAGGTGCGCCAGTTCTCGCTCTCCACTTCCTCGGATGTCGGCAGAACCTGGGCGAGGTTCTCGCGGCGAAGATTGCGCCCGAAATTGGCGCCCTGATCACCGATCGAATAGTAGATTTTACCATCAGGGCCGATTTCCACGCGACCGGCATTATGGTCGTTCCAGGCGGGCAGATCTTCGATGAGCGTCATCGGCTCGACAAGCTGCAACGCCTGGCTGTCCCAGGTGTAGCGCACGATCTGCGCTGTGGGCTCGGGCTCCTCAGCGGTGCCGTTGTTGATGGTGTAGGCGATATAGACGTAATCGCTGCCTGCATCCTGTCCGAACTCCGGATGCAGGGCGAGGCCCAGCAGGCCTTCGTGCTGAGGGCCGGTATAGACGTCATCAAGGGTCAGCACCGTCTGCTGCACGCCGGTCTCGGGATCGATACGCGTCACCTCTCCGGCCGTGCGCTCTGTCACCCAAATCTGGTCGTCAGGACCCCAGCGCATAGCCCAGGGATTATCCAGCCCGGTGGACAGGACGCGGGAAGCAAAAAGCTCGTTCTGCCCGGTCTCGATTTCCACGGGCGTGACCTGGGCCTGCACAAGGCCTGAACTGAGCATGAGATTGGCAGCGAACACGCCGCCGATCAGCAGTGCTCCACGGTGACGTCCAGCATATCGCATCATGAGGGAACTCCTAAAAAACCGTTGGCTTGGCGGGGATTTGATCCCACCATGCCTCAACTGTCCAACGCACATGGCCGGTGAAGCGTTCCCGGCCACGCATCGGCTATCGGTCGATGTTTACCCAGCGCAGCATGAAGAAATTGTCAGGACGCTGGACCAGATCGATGCCCTCGCGCGCAGCCCAGACAAGAGGCTCCTCGTAGAGGGGCACATAGGCGACTTCGTCCTGCAGGATGCCGGCGATCTCGTCGAGCATGGCCTGGCGTTCGGTGGGGTCGAGTTCGGACCGGACCAGGGGCAGCAATTGGTCGACGCGCGGGTTGGAGTACCCCCCGAAATTCCAGGTGCCCAGGGTATCGGTCGGGGTGTGGGCGAGGAAGCGGATCGGGTGCTCGGCATCGAAGGTGCCGGGCGACCATCCGAGAAGGAACATGTCGTAGTTGCCCTCGCGCAGCTCGGTCCAGTACCCGGCGACCGGCATGGCTTCGAGCTGGGCCTCGAGCCCGACCTGAGCCAGCATGCCGACGATGGCCTGGCAGACGTCGGAATCGTTGAGGTAGCGGTCATTGGTGCATTTGAGGTTGAAGCTGAACCCCTCGGGATAGCCGGCCCCGGCGAGCAGTTGCCGTGCAAGCTCGGGATCGTAGTCCGGGCGGGCGGCATGGACATCGCTGTAGCCCGAAAGCCCCGCGGGCTGGAGCTGGCTGGCGGGTTCGGCGAGCCCGTCCATGAGTACGGTGTCGATTGCCTCGACGTCGATCGCGTGTGCCACGGCCTGACGCACCGCAACGTCCTGGAACGGATTTTCGTCCAGCGTGCCGTCGCCGCCGTAGAGCTCGGCCTGATCGTGACCGAACCCCATCATGATGACGCGGGCCTCAAGGCCCTCAAAGACGGTGATCTCCTCGCTCTGGCGCAGCCGGTCCACGTCCTGGACCGGCACCGTTGCGAGCATGTCGACCTCTCCTGAGACCAGCGCCGCAATGGCGGTGGCCGGCGTCGTGATCGGGTTGAGGATCGCGCGGGTGATGTTGTGCTCGGCAGTGTCCCACCAATCGGGGGTCGGCACGAGGCTGGTCTCCACGCCGGGCTCGCGCGCTTCGAGCATGAAAGGACCCGTTCCGTTGGTTTCCAGGGTCGCGGTGGTGGTTTCGTCGCGCGCAGGCGCCGTCGACCCGTTCGCCTCCGCCCAGCCGCGGTCCATGATCATCCAGTTGGCGATGGAATCCGGAAAGATCGGATTGGGAGCGTTGAGAACGATATCGACCGTTTGGTCGTCGACCACGCGCACGTCGCTCACCGGCGCGAACCAGGAGCGGACGTCGGACTGCTCGGAAATGCCCCGCTCATAGGAGAACAGGACGTCATCGGCGGTGAATGCCGCGCCGTCGTGGAAGGTGACGCCCTCGCGCAGATAAAACCGCCAGCCGTCCTCTCCTTGGAGCGGCTCCCAGCGTGTGGCGAGCGAGGGTTCGATGGCCATGTCCCTGCCGCGCCGGACCAATCCTTCGTAGATGTTGTTGAGGAACGAGGTCACCGGCGCCAGATTTGCAGCGTGGGGATCCATGGTCTGGGGATCGGTCGTGGCTGACCAGCGGAAGGTCTCGGCCTGCGCTGCGCCCACCAGAACGGTGGATGCCAACAGCGTCATCGCAATCGATTTCATCATTTCTTCAATCCCCGAAAAGGCAAAATCTGCAAACATCTTTTGGCTGTCAGACTGGCGCGTTCGGGCAAGCCTGGCAAGGCCCCAGCGCTCTCGCGTCAAACCCCGTGCAAGCATTCCCGAGGCGTCCAGCGGTTTTGATAGAGCCGCCCGCTGCATGCGCGCGGCCCGGTTGCTGGCTCATAGGGACTGAGGCTTCACCATGACGCGCGGCTTGCCCAGCAGCAGGGCATCGGCGGACAGCCGCCCACCCCCGGCCTGCATCAGGACAAGGGCCATCGCCGCCCACGGCAGATGGAAATTCGCCCACCCGCTGGGGATGGTCAGCTGGATGACGATGGTCATGGCCAGCACGCCCAGGGCCGAAAACCGGGTAAAGAGTCCGGCGATCAGCAGAGCCGGCAGCACGATTTCGCCGATGGCTGCGGCCCAGGCCATCAGGTCCGGGAACGGATAGGGGTAGGCGTTGCCCAGGATGTGCAGCTTGAACTCCTGCCGGAACAGGAAAAGATGGCTCGGGCTGAGCGCACCCAAGCCGTCCCATTTGGTCAGTCCCGAACGCAGGAACGGCACCGCCAGCGCAATGCGTGTGACCAGCAGCACGGCTGGGAGCGGGACCCGCCCGACGAGGCTTTCGAGATCGTTGACGCGCGTCCAGAGGTATCCTGCCAGCCTGTTCATGTGACCGCTCCTTGCGTGGTTGTGGCGGCCAGAGCGCCCTTGCGCACGAGGCCGGTCAGGGCCGTGCCGAAATCGAAAGCCGGATTTGCCTGACTGGCCCGAACGGCCGCCTCGCCCAGCGGCGTGCCGGCCAGAACGTCGAGGACAAAGCCGGCGTCCCGGTCGGGGATGATGGTCACATCCACCCTGGCCTCGGGCCGGGTCACGAGCACGGTTTCGGCCCGTCCAGCATCGATCCGGCCGCTGGGGTGCGTGCGTGCTGCGCTATGGGCGGACCAGATCGATCCCACCGCATAGGACGAGCGCACAACTCGCGCGGCCGGATGGGGGGTAAGCACGGCGCCGGCCAGCAATGCGGCATCGAGAGCGGCAAGCGCGGGCACGCCAAGCGCGGCGACATCTGCCGCATGGTAGCTTTCGAGCCAGGCGCGTTCGAGCCGGGCCAGATCGGGGAGATAGGGGAGGCGCGCTGCCGGCGCGAAGGCGGCGATGAACGCGGCAAACCGATCCCCATAGAGAATGAGGACGGGGCTCGTTGGCTTGTTGTGGGTGACGTAATCGCGAGCCATGGCCGTAAAGAACGCATCCCCCACGACCCGTTCAACGACAGGGAACGCCCTGCGCAGAGCCTCGACCAGCCCGACATGCACATTGTTGCGGTAGACGGCAAAGCGGAGCCGGTCGGCGGGCGTGTTCCCGGTCTCAAGGCCGGCTGGAACCGGCGCTGCGGGATCGGTCAGCGCTGCGGCGAAGGCACGCGACCAGGATTGGAGGGTGGGCCGGGCACTCATTGCGCGGCAACCGGCCGGGAGCCCCGCGATCGGGCGATGACCGCTTCGACCCGCCGGGCTTCGGCGTGAAGCTCGGCAAAACCGGGGACATTGTTGTCCCATTCCACAAGGACCGGACGTGGACCTGCCTTGTTCAGCGCGAACACGAACAGCTCGAAAACGTCTGGCCTGACCGCCGATCCGTGGGCATCGATCAGCAACCGGTCCCCGGCGCCGTCTACGGTTTCGTCATAGCCGGCCATATGGATTTCGCCCACGAGATCGAGGGCGAAGCGCTCGATATAGGCGTAGGGATCGAGCCGATGATTGACGGTCGAGACCATCACGTTGTTGACGTCGAGCAGCAGCCCGCATCCTGTGCGGTCGGCTATGCGGGTGAGAAATTCGGTTTCTTCGATGGTGCTCTCGGAAAAGAGCACGTAGGTGGACGGATTTTCCAGGAGCATGCGCCTGCCCAGCGCGTTCTGGACCTCATCGACATGCTCGCAGACGCGCGCGAGGGTCTGCTCGGTATAGGGCAGGGGCAGCAGATCGTTGAGATAGGCCGAGTCATGGGTCGACCAGGCCAGATGCTCGGAGAACGACGCCGGGCGATAGCGGTCGATCAGCGTTTTCAGGCGCCCGATATGATCCTGATCGATCGGGCCATCCCCGCCGATCGAGAGGCCCACACCGTGAAACGACAGGGGATAGTGCGCCGCTATGGTTTCCAGATACCGGTGGGGCGGCCCGCCATCACCCATATAGTTTTCGGCATGAACTTCGAAAAATCCGAGATCGGGCCACGTGCCGACGATGTCGGCATAGTGTTCTCCCTTGAGCCCCACTCCGGCGCGGTCGGGCAGCACATCGAGCTTGGTCATGTCACAGCCTCTCGTTCTCAAATGCAATGCGGGGCCGATGATGCCGGCCCCGCATCCTGGGGCTTCGATCAGGGGAGATCGCGATCGAGCTCGGCGAGCGAGCCCATCCGGTCACCATCCAGCGCGATGTCCTCGCAGGTCCCTGCGGGAACCAGCGACCAGGCATTGCCCTGATAGTCCATGGTGGAGGTGCCGGCGCATGTGGTGCCCGGGCCTGCCGCGCAGTCGTTCTCTCCTGCCAGCGCCACTCCGTAGCATTTCTCCATGTCGCCGGTGTCCTGTGCCGTGGCGATCCCGCCACCTGCCATGGCGGCTGCGAGAGAAGAGGCGAGTGCGAGCGAAGCAATCGTGCGGTTCATGATGGTCCATCCTTCAAACAGTGGTTCGCGGTACCGGCGTTTTGCGGCACCATGAGAAGCTGTTCGTGGCGGGGACGCCGATTGTTACGCTCTTCCCGCGGCTACACGGATTCGTTACCGGGCGGCGTGCGCGCGAAAATGGAAAATGCCCGCCGGCGGCCGTAACAAGCACGCGTGTCCGAGCGTACTGGGGAGATACGATGACACCCGCCAAGGACAAGGAACTTTCCGATCTGATGCGGGCTGTGCTGGCCGGTGACGAGTCCGGGTATGCACGGCTGCTGGGCGATATTGCCCGGCTGATCAGGCCGATCGCCCGGCGAAAGATCGGGTCCGGGGCCGGGCTCGACCCGGAGGACATCGTCCAGGAGACGTTGTTGGCGGTCCATCTGAAACGACACACCTGGCGTCCCGAGGAGCCCATCGGCCCCTGGATTTATGCGATAGCCCGCTACAAGATCATCGACGCCTACAGGCGGCGCGGTCACCGCGTGGAACTCGACATCGCGGCTTTCGCGGACACGCTGGCAGGCGAAGAAAAGCAGACCGTTCTGGCCCGCGACGTCCAGAGAGCGCTCGACTGCCTTTCGGACGGGCAACGCCAGGTCGTATCGGCCATCGGGGTTGAGGGCGCCTCGATAGAGGAAACGGCCAAACGGCTGGGCATGAAGGAAACGGCGGTGCGGGTCGCGCTGCACCGCGGCCTCGCTGCCATTGCCGCCAAATTCGGAAAGACCGACTGAATGCGTACCGAAGACCTGATCACCGCGCTGGCCGCGGACACATCCTCAACCAGAACCGGGCAGGACCGGGCCTGGACGCTCGCCATACTAGGCAGCGTGGTTCTGGCCGGCCTCGTGTTTTTCGCGACCATCGGTCCGCGCGCGGACCTGATGGCGGCCGTTCAGACGCTCCGGTTCGACTTCAAGTTCGTCTTGACGCTGTCCCTTGCCCTGTCGGGGTTCATGGTTCTGCGCGCCGCTGCCGTGCCGGGTGCGCGCGTGCCGTTGCGGGCTCTGCTGATCGCGCCGGTGCTGGGGTTTGCCGCCGTTGGCACCGAGCTGATGGCGTTGCCTGCCGGAGTCTGGGCCATGGCCGCGGTGGGCAAGAACATGCTCGTCTGCCTGACGTTCATTCCGCTCATCAGCCTCGCGCCGGTCCTCGTTCTGACTCTGGCTCTACGAAACGGCGCGCCGACCAGGCCGGCCTTGTCCGGCGCACTGGTCGGGCTGACGGCCGGAGCGATCGGGGCGACATTTTATGCGGCCCATTGCACCGACGATTCCCCGCTGTTCGTCATGGTCTGGTACCCGATTGCCATCGCGTTGGTGACGGCCATGGGCGCGGCGCTTGGGCGGTTGTTCGTGCGCTGGTGATGCGAGCCGAGTGGTCCGCTGCTACTGGCCGTTACGTCTTTCGTCGCTCTTTTTGGTCCTTTTGATGCCGTCCAGGATGACCTCGCGCATGGCTGCCGCCGCCTCCTCGGGCTGCCGGGACACCACCGCCTGGGCGATGGTTGCGTGCAACTTTAGGGTGTGGGCCAGGGCCTCTTTGCCGAGCATGATCGGCGAGCTGATGGTGAAGGACACCGAGAGGGCCGCTTCGACCACCGAGGTGATCGATACCATGAAGGGATTTGCCGAGGCATTGGCGATGGCCTTGTGAAACTCGAGATCGTGCAAGGCGAACTCCTGGGAGTCGATGTCGGGCAGGGACATGTTCTCGAGCGCATGCATGATCGCTTCGCAATCTTCGGATGTTCTGCGCCGGGCGGCCAAAGCCGCCGCCTCGGGCTCGAACCCCATGCGGATTTCGGCGAGCTGGTCGACGAGGGCGGCGTCGTTTCCCGATTGCAGATGCCAGGACAGCACGTCGGAATCGAACATGTTCCAACTGCGCCGCGCCAGAACCCTGGTCCCCACGCGCGCCCGGGGCTGAACGATGCCCTTGGCGGCCAGGGCCTTGATGGCATCCCGGATGACCGTCCTCGACACCTGAAAGCGGCCGGTCAGCTCCACATCGCCCGGCAGCACATGGTGCTCGGGAAAACGGCCCGAAACGATATCCATGCCCAGTTCACGCACCACCTGCGCGTGAAGATTGGCCGGCTTTCGCTTTCTTCCCAGCATCGCGGACGCACCTTCTCCCGAAGATCCTGAACCCAGTGCTGGCGCTTTTTCCATAATTCTCTCTATCGGTCACCACCGTGCGACATCGTGGCCCGCGCCGGAGCCTCAGCCCGACGGTGCAGGCTCGGGGTGGGGCTTTGTGCGCCAGTCCCGTCTGGATGCCGCGATGATGACCCGCTGCATGACGATGAATCCGAAGAGCAGGCCGCCGATGACGATCTTGGTCCACCAACTCGACAGGGTGCCATCAAAGACGATGTAGGTCTGGATCATGCCCTGGATGGAAATGCCAATGAGCGTGCCGAACATGAAGCCGACACCTCCCGAGAGCAGGGTGCCTCCGATGACCACGGCCGCGATCGTCTCGAGTTCGACCCCCACCGCAGCGAGCGGGTAGCCCGACGAGGTGTAGAGCGAATAGACGATGCCCGAAAGCCCCGCAAGAAAGCTCGACATCGCATATATGCCGATGGTCGTGCGTGCGACCGGCACTCCCAGAAGCGCGGCGGATTGCGCATTGCCGCCCATTGCGTAGACGTATGAGCCGAACCGTGTGCGATGGGCCACGATAATCCCGACCAGGAACACCAGGAGCATCAGGCCGCCATTGAAGGTGATGCGGCCGCCGCCGGGCATGACGTAGTAGAACTGGCGGACCCAATCGTAAAATGCGTGATCGATGGGGATGGAGTCCTGGGTCAGAAGGAATGTGACGCCGCGTGCGAGAAACATGCCGGCGAGCGTGACGATGAAGGCGGGCACTTCGAGATAATAGATCATCGCGCCCATGGTCCCGCCAAAGCAGGTGCAGATCAGAAGCGTGATGGCGAAAGCCGGCAGGGGATGAAGGCCGAGCTGGCTGACGAGAACGGCGACGAGAACGCCCGAGAAAGCGATCACGGAGCCCACGGAGAGGTCGATGCCGCCGGACAGGATGACGAAGGTCATGCCTACGGCGGTGACGCCCAGGAATGCGTTGTCGGTCAGAAGATTGCCGAGCACGCGTGTTGAGAACAGGGCCGGGAACTGCATCACCGCGAGCGCGTAGGCGACGACAAAGATCGTGATTGTCGCCACGAGGGGCCAGTATCGCGCGTTCATTTGGGTCCACCTTCAGCGCTGGTTGCGGTCGTTCGAGAAGGGCGATCGTCAGGCGGGCGCTCGCGCGATGGCGCTACGAAGTACCAGATGCGGCCTGCCAGCGGCGACTGGACGACGAGGATGACGATGATCAGCGCTGCCTTGACCAGAAGATTGAACTCGGGCGGGAAGCCCGAGACCAGGATACCGGTGTTCATCGCCTGAATGATGAGGGCGCCGACCACGGACATGGGGATGGAAAAGCGCCCCCCCATCAGCGAGGTGCCTCCGATCACGACCGCGAGAATGGCGTCGAGCTCGAGCCAAAGCCCCACATTGTTGGCATCGGCGCCACGAATGTCGGCTGCCGCGATGATCCCCGAGGTCGCGGCACAGAACCCCGCAAAGGCGTAGACCCCGATCAGCAGGGCACGCGAGCGCAGCCCGGCATAGGTCGATGCCGATTCGTTGACGCCGATGGATTGAACGAACAATCCCAGCGCGGTCAGTCGGAAGACCGCTGTCGCGAGCACGGCGAGGGTGGCCATGATGATGATGGGCGTCGGGAGCCCGAGCATCGCTCCCGATCCCAGGAAGATCAGGCCCGGATCGTTGAAGGTGACGATGAAGCCTTCGGTGATGGTCTGGGCGATCCCGCGCCCAGCAACCATCAGGATGAGCGTGGCGATAATCGGCTGCAGGCCCAGAACGGCCACCAACGTTCCGTTCCAGAGCCCGCACAGGAGCCCCACGCCGAGCGCGGCCATCAGCACGATGAAAAGCGGCGTGCCATCGCCCACCATGGTTGCCGCCACCGCGCCCGCGATGGCCATGACCGCGCCGACCGAAAGGTCGATGCCGCGCGTGGCAATCACCGCCGTCATGCCGATCGCAAGGATCGCCACGGGAGCGCCGCGGTTGAGCACGTCGATCAGTGAGCCGTATATGCGACCGTCGCGGACAAAGAAACTGAAGAACCCGGGAAACAGGATCCAGTTCAACAGCAGGATCAGGGCGAGCGCGACGAATTGCGGCTTGACCAGCGAACGCATCGGACGGGTCATAATGGCTGCACCTCATGCTGGGCCGCGATCATTTCCATTATGGCTCCCTGGGTGATTTCAGCGCCGCGCAGTTCGCCGGAAATGGCCCGATCGCGCAAAACGAGCACGCGCGAGGAGTAGGCCACGATCTCGTCGAGCTCCGAGGAAATGACGAACAGGCTCATGCCCTGGTCGCACAATGCGTTGATCATGCGGATGATTTCCGCATGGGCGCCCACATCGATGCCGCGGGTGGGCTCGTCCAGAATCAGCAATCTGGGATTGGTGGCAAGCCAGCGCGCGAGCACGACTTTCTGCTGGTTGCCGCCGGAAAGAAACTTCACGGGCTGTTCGATTCCGGTGGTCCGGATGTCGAGCGCCTTGACGAAATGATCGGCCATTTCGACCTGGGCCTTTTGGGAAAGCGGTCGCGTCCAACCCTGGCGCGCCTGCAGCGCGATCATGATATTTTCCCTGACGGTCAGATCCCCTAGGATGCCATCGATCTTGCGATCCTCGGGCGCAAAGGCAAAGCCCAGGGCAACGGCATCACGAGGCTCGCGCAGCCTGGCCTTCTGGCCGGCCACTGTCAGCTCACCGCTGTCGGGCCTGTCGATCCCGAACAGAAGGCGCGCCATCTCCGTTCGTCCCGATCCGAGCAGTCCGGCAACGCCGACGATCTCGCCCTTGTGCAGATCGAGGTCGAACGGTGCGGCCTTGCCGGACAGAGCATAATTGCGAAAGGACGCGTAAAGCTCGCCGGCTTGGCGCGCTTTGCCGATCCTCATGGCCTCGTCATGCTCGAGCGCCTGGCCCAGCATCATCTTGACCAGCTCCATGCGGTCCAGGTCCTGGATGGGGTGCGATCCGACACGCTTGCCGTTGCGCAGCACCGTGACCCTGTCGGCGATTTCGTAGACCTGATCGAGAAAATGGGTGATGAAAACGATCGCCATACCGTCGGCCTTCAGGCGCCCGAGGATGGCGAACAACACATCCACTTCATGCTGGTCGAGGCTGGCAGTGGGCTCGTCCAGGATGAGCACCTTGCCGGAGATGTCGACCGCGCGCGCGATGGCGATGATCTGCTGGACGGCGACCGAATAGGTGTCGAGTTGTGCGCCGACATCGATGTCGAGCTGGTAGCGCGCCAGAAGCTGGTGGGCGTCGCGCTCCATCTTCCTGCTGTCCACGAGACCGAACCGGCGCGGCTGGCGCCCGATATAAAGATTTTCCGCGACGGTCATGTTGGGAAGCAGATTGACTTCCTGATAGACCGTGCCGACGCCCATCTCCTGGGCATGCTTGGTGTCTCTGGGATGAACCGGCCTGCCCTCGAGCAGAATGGTGCCTGAATCGTGGGTATAGGCCCCGGTGAGGATCTTGATCAGCGTGGACTTGCCTGCGCCGTTTTCTCCGAGCAGCGCATGAACCTCTCCGGGCAGCAGATCCATGCTGACATCGTCGAGGACCTTGTTGTCGAGGAAGGATTTGTCGATGTGCGCGGCGCTCAATAACGGCTCAGCCATGATCGCACCCTTTTTGACCGGAGGGGGATGAGGCAGGGCCCTGCTGGCCCCGCCTCTCGAATCGGCCTGCCCGCGCTTGGGGGACGAGGCCGTTCAGGCCTCAGCCCTCACCTTCTGCGGGGCCGGAGATCAGTAGCCCAGGCCGCGGCGACGCTCGGCTTCGCCCTCGGGGTCGTCCTCGGCCGTGTAAAGGCGCGATTCGGTGATGATGAACTTCTCGGGCTCGACGCCATCGTTGAGATAGGCGTCCAGTGCTTCGAACGCGGGCCCTGCCATGTTCGGGGTCAGCTCTACCGTGGCGTTGGCCTCGCCGGCCGCGATTGCCGTGAAGATGTCGGGAACGGCATCGATCGACACCACGAGGATGTCTTCGCCGGGCGCCAGGCCAGCTTCGTTGATCGCCTGGATGGCGCCGACGGCCATGTCGTCATTGTGGGCATAGAGTGCGCAGATGTCGGCACCACCATTTTCCGCACGCAGGAACCCTTCCATGACCTGCTTGCCCTGGGCACGCGTGAAGTCACCGGTCTGGCTGCGGACGATCTCGATGGTGTCGGTTTCCGCAATAGCTTCCTCAAAGCCCTGCTTGCGGTTGATGGCCGGCGACGAGCCGACAGTGCCCTGGAGCTCGACGACGCGGCATTCCTCGCCGGCGACTTCCTCGACCAGCCATTCGCCCGCAACACGGCCCTCAAGGACCTGATCGGATGCAACGGAAGTAAGATAAAGATCTTCGGGTGCTTCGATGCCGCGGTCGAGCAGCACCACGGGAATCTCGGCATCCTTGGCCTCGGAAAGCACTTCCTCCCAACCTGTCGCCACGACGGGAGCCAAAAGGATCGCGTCCACGCCTTGGGCGACAAAGCTGCGAATGGCGCGGATCTGGTTTTCCTGGCGCTGCTGGGCGTCGGAAAACTGCAGGTTCACGCCCCATTCCTCGGCCTGCTGGCGGGTTACCGACGTTTCGGCGGCGCGCCAGCCGGACTCGGAGCCGATCTGGGAAAAGCCGATGGTCATGCCTTCAAGACCGCTCTGCGCCATAGCGCCAGAGCCCATGACAGCGAATGTGCTTACGCTGAGCGCAAGCAAGTTTACGAGTTTCATGATGTTCCTCCTGTGTGCGCCGGTCAGAGCCTCCCTAACCAGCCGCACGCAATAGTCTGCATAAAGTAATACTTAATGTAAAGCGCGATTCGAACGCTCTGCTTGCCGAGGCCCGGTGAACGCCACACGGGCTATGGCGCGAAACGGAAATGGGGTCGTCAGATCGCTCAGGCAGGCCGGCGCGGGAGGGCTGCGGGTGGACACATCGAAGCGGGCAAGGACCCGGCGCCTGATCCGCCTATTCCGCCGCTCTCGCTGCCGATGACGAGGAGGCACAACGGATCGTCGTCCGAGGAACAGGAGGCTGGAACAGCCCATTGCCTATGATAATACTCCCGGGCACGTTTTCCGGGGCCAGCTTCTGTTGGTGCAGCGCCTGGCCATGCTCCGACAGCGTAGAACCGGGCTTCCCTTTCGTGTAGACGCCACAGTCAGGGCGCTAATCGGTCAACGAGCGAGTGGATGCATCGGGGGGCTTAGAGGATGGACGCGCGCCGTTTTGGTCTCATCTCGACGAAACTGCATTATTTCCAACTCGTGGCCGAGTTCGGATCCATCCGCAGGGCCGCCCATGCGCTCAACGTGGCCCCCTCGGTGCTCAGCCGCAGCATAAGGCAGATCGAGGCCGATCTGGACGTCCAGTTGTTCGATCGGGTCAGCCGCAGGCTCAAGCTCACCAGTGCCGGCGAAACGCTGCTTTATCACACCCGGGCCAGTGCGCTCGAGCTCGGCCATGCGCTCAATTTCATCCAGGACCTCAAAGGTCTGCGCGGCGGTACGGTATCGATCGCGGCCATCGAGAGCGTGGCGCGCCATGCGATCCCCAAGGTTCTGGGCATGTTCTGGCGTAGCCATGAGAATGTCGAGGTCGATATCCATGTGGCCGGATCCACCGAGGCGTTCGAATCGGTGGCGAACGGTTTGCACGATCTCGCAGTGGCTTTCGACGTGGACGTGCCCCGCCGTGCGCGCCGCCTTGCCAGTTGCAGGATGAAGCTCGGGGCTCTGCTTCGTCCCGATCATCCGCTCGCGGGCAATCGGTCGGTCACGCTGCGCGACTTCGCGCTGGAGCCCATCCTGCTCGCCGAACCTTCCCTGACGCTCGGGCGCACGATCGAAATCGCGGCCGCGGCGGCCGGCGTGGATTTTCGCTCTCGCGTTGTGACCAACTCGATCGGCGCGCTGATCGAGCTAGCCCGTTCGGGTCAGGGTGTCACCTTCCAGACCCGGGTGGGGGTCGAGCCGGAACTCGAGAGCGGGCGGCTCGTGTTCGTGCCTTTGAGCGACCCCAATGTGAAGATGCGGGAATTGCTTCTCGTCGCCCGCGCCAACAGCGCCCTGCCGCAGGCCGCGTCCGCGGTTTCTCGAATGCTCGGAGAAGCACTGGCCAAGCTCGATGAAAGCGATGATGTTGCTTAATGAGCAACATCATATGCGAAAAAATCATCCTATCGAGAACATTTTGCGTGTGACAGCATGATGGAAAGCTCAGGCTTCGAGCGATCCAGAATCAGGTGTCCATGTGTCTTCCTTCCAGCCGGCATCGCACGCGTCAAAGGCCATCGAGCTTGATGGCGTCGACCGCGTCTTCGGCCAAGACGGTTCGGCCGTCCATGCGCTCAACGATATCAATCTCGATGTCGATGCGGGAGATTTCGTGGCGCTGGTCGGACCTTCGGGGTGCGGAAAGTCCACCATACTGAGGATACTGGCTGGGCTGGAAGTACCTGATTCCGGCGCTGCGACAGTGGCCGGCAGGGAAGTGGGCTCGCCGGCTGCAAAAGTCGGGCTGGCCTTTCAGAATCCGACCATGCTGCCGTGGCTGACAGTGGAAGCCAATGTCATGCTTCCGCTCAAGATCGTGCGCCCCTATCGCGACCGCTATCAGCGCGAGCGCAAGCGGTCATTCAGGGATCGCGCAATGGGTTTACTCGAAAGCGTTGGCCTCGGCCAGTTCGCCTCGAAGTATCCCTGGCAGCTTTCGGGAGGAATGGTCCAGCGCGCCAACCTATGCCGCGCACTGATCCACGAGCCCGACATCCTCCTGCTTGACGAGCCCTTCGGGGCCCTCGACCAATTCACCCGTGAATCGCTCTGGATAACCATGCAGTCCATGTGGATCGAGCGGCGGCCTACGGTTCTGCTCGTGACCCACGACCTGCGGGAAGCCGCATTCCTGGCTTCCAGGATCATCGTCATGACGCCGCGCCCTGGCCGCATTCTCGAAGACATCGCCGTGCCCTTGCAGCGGCCGCGGACCATCGAAGGGACCTACGACACTCAATCGGTGGATCTGTGCCGGCACATGCGTGCGCTGATCGACAGCAGGGAGGGCGCAATATGAAGCTGAGCGACTTCACGATGCGCATCTATTCGATCGCGATCATCGTTTCAGTTTTCTTGTTCTGGGAGTTCGTGTGCCGCGCATTCGACGTCAGCCAGTTCATCCTGCCGCCGCCCAGTTCCATTATCCATACCCTTTATACCCGTTTCGGGGCCCTGCAGCCGCATCTGGTGCAGACCCTTTACACGACCGTGATCGGCTTCACGCTCAGCGTGGTGATCGGAACTCTGATCGGCGGGCTTGTGGGGACCTCGCGCCTGGCCTACGAGGCAATCTATCCCATTCTGGTGGGCATATCCTCCATTCCCAAGGTGGCGCTGATCCCGATCTTTGTGGTGTGGATGGGCGCGGGAACCGGACCGGCCATCGCTACTGCCTTCGCGATTTCGGTCTTTCCCGTCGTGGTCAACGTCGCTACTGGCCTCGCCACCACCGAGCCCGAACTCGAGGATGTCCTGAAGGCGCTTGGCGCCAGCAAGGCGGATATCTTCTGGAACGTGGGGCTGCCGCGGACCATGCCCTATCTCTTTGCGGCAATGAAGGTCGCGATCACAGTCGCCTTCATCGGCTCGATCACCTCCGAGACGATCGCGGCCAACCGGGGCATCGGCAATGCGATGCTGGTCGCTTCGTCGAACTTCAACATGCCGCTGGTTTTCGCAGCGCTGCTGATGATCTCGATCACCGGCGTCCTCTTTTACACGCTCTTTTCCATTGTGGAGCGGCGCTTCACGCGCTGGGCCACGAGGGGCAGGGACCCGCTCGCCTAGTTCGATCTTCCACCTCCCGCACAAGGACTATTGCCATGATTAGACTGCTTCCAGCCCTGCTCGCCAGCACGGTCACGTTCGCCACCGGGTCAGCGATGGCCCAGAACGTCCCGGTCAACTTCACCCTTGATTGGGCCGCCCAGGGCCCGCACTCCTGGTTCTATCTCGCCGAGGAGCGCGGCTATTTCGAAGACGAAGGCATCGACATCACCATCGATCAGGGCGAAGGCTCGGCGGCAGCTGTCAGCCGCGTGATGACCGGGGCCTACGACGCAGGCTTCGGCGACATCAACGCCGTGATCCAGGCCGCCGCGACCGAGCCCGAAGACGCGCCCGTCATGGTTTACCTCGTCTATAACCGCGCGCCGTTCGCCATCATTTCCAAGGCCGATGGCCCGGTGCAAGAACTCCCCGACGTCGAAGGTCGCGTGATCGCTTCTCCGGCCGGGTCGGCGACGTTCCGCCTGTTTCCCGCGCTTGCGGAAGCAAACGGGTTCGACGGGCAGAACGTCGAGGTTCTAAACGCCGCGCAGAACCTGATCGAGCAGATGCTCATCAGCGGTGACGCGGAGGCCATCGCGCAGTTTGGTGCGACCAGCTACATGAACTTCATCGCGATGGGCCTTGATCCCGAGACTGATTTCAACTGGTTCTTTTACAGCGACAACGGGCTGGATCTCTACTCGAACGGGGTGATCGTCTCGCGGGCAATGATCGAGGAGCAGCCCGAAGTGGTGGCAGGCTTGGTGCGCGCCATCAACCGTGCCGTGCTCGATGTGGTGTCTGAACCGCAAGCCGGCATCGACGTGCTCATGGAGATTGAGCCCCTCAACGATGCCGATCTGGAAATGCAGCGTCTCCAGTACACCATCGACAACCAGCTCTATACCGACGAGACCGGCGAGCTGGGTATCGGCCACCTGTCCATGGATCGCCTTGCCTCCTCGATCGAGACCATTGCCGAGGTCTACGAACTCGAGGCCGCCCCAGAGGTCGAGGCGATCTTCGATCCCGCCTTCCTGCCGCCTGCCGAAGAGCGGATGCTTCCCTGACAGCCGCACCAAAGCGCGGCGGCCCCTGCCGCCGCGCGTCACACAAAGGACGAAATATGGCGCAAGTCCACGAACACTACATGGCGATGGCCATAGAAGAAGCGCGGGCCGGGGCTGCCTCGGGCGAGCAGCCCTTTGGAGCGGTCGTCGTCTGCGACGGCGAGGTCGTCGTGCGCAGCCGTTCGCTCAAGGTCTCCACCAGCGACACTACCGCGCACTCGGAAACGCTGGCGGTCAAAATGGCCACCCAAAAGCTGGGGCGGCGGCACTTGCCCGACGCTGTCTTCTATTCCACCTGCGAGCCCTGTCCGATGTGTCTGGGCGCGGTGCTGAACGCTGGAATGGGTACGCTGGTACTCGGCGCGCGCAACACCGACATACAGAAGCTCGCCACGCTCGCTTTCAATTTCAACACCTATTCCGTCGAGAACTTTGCGCGGATGGTCGGATGGGACCTCACCCTTGTGACCGGCGTGCTGCACGAGGAATGCGTCGCTCTTTATCGCGATGCGAAGGTGGAACTCACCCGCTAGGTCCATCCTCGCGTTCGATCATCAAGGAGACACCCATGCGCCCCAGCGCCGTGGACGCCGTCATTGCCGGGCTCAAAGCCGCCGGCGTGAGTATCGTCTGTTATCTGCCGGACTCGCTCTTCAAGGAGCTCTACCCTGCGCTCGATGCGGAGCCGACGTTCAGGACCATCCGTGTCACCAATGAGGGGGAGGGAGCCGCGATCTGCGGTGGTGTCTTTCTTTCGGGAAAGCGAGCCGTGCTCATCATGGAGAATTCTGGCCTGAGGGCCTCGGTCGAGCCATTAGCCCGAATGGGGCTGGGTGCGGGCATTCCGGTGATCATGATCATGAGCTTCCGCGGCGAGCTGGGCGAGAACAACTGGTGGGCCATTCCCCATGGCATCACCATGGAGCCGGTACTCAATGCACTGCGCATCCCTTATCGGATCGTGGACCGGGAGGCCGAGATCGCAAGAGCCGTAGCGGACGCCTATCAATGGTCCTACGCTGCCTATCACCACTCCGCGGTCGTGCTTGGCGGAGAACTGGTACGATGAGACGCTTCGATTGCATGACCATCCTCGCTTCCCGGCTGTCCGACGAGCTGGTCATCCTTTCGCTGGGTGGCAGCGTGGACGAATGGTATAATGCCGCGCCCCATATGCGCGAGGCCAGTCTGTTCCAGCAGCAATTGGGGTGTGTGACTCCGCAGGCATTCGGGCTGGCTGCCGGGTTGCCGCATCGCCGGATCATCTCGCTGGATACCGATGGGGGGCTTTTGTTCAACCTTGGGATCCTCGCCACGCTGGGAAATGAGCAGCCCGGAAACCTCAAGGTCGTGGTCTGGGACAATGAATGCTATCAGTCCATCGGTGGGCCGCCCACCCATACCGCCAGTGGTCGGGTCGATCTCGCCGCCATTGCCCGGGGAGCGGGGGTTGAGCAGGCGCACACCGCCACGGATATCGAGGGATTTACCAAACTCTGTGATCTGGCCATGAAGACCTACGGCCCATTCGTGATCGTCGCTAAGGTCGACACGACCCCAGAGCCCGGGATCAGGCGCAAACATTCCGATGGCCGTGAGGACAAGTACATCTTCGTGCGCCATGTGGAGCTGACCGAGAGCATCACCATCATGGGCCCGAGTGAGCACAACTAATGGGCGGAGGACCAACGCAGTTTGTGTGAGTGGTGGGCTGCTGGCATTACAGTTCTCCTGAGTGGTGGCCGACGGCGTCTATGGCGTGGGTGATATCGAAATCGCCCTCAGACGAGCAGGCAAGGGCTAAGTGCTGGGCGTGACGCCACCCATTCCTTCCGCTCATGGAACAAGCCGCTGGCTGTGGCTGGAACCGCAAAGGATATCGCCGAGGCCTTGCCGGAGGAGGCCTGGCGACAGCTGTCGGCAGGCGAGGGAAGCAAAGGCGCGAGCCTGCATTGGGCCTATCTCGAACTCGCCGATCTTGACGCCGCTGATTTCGACGCGGACTTTGCCGGCATCTGGACCCGTGGGCTGATGATCGTCGTAACATTGTCGATGGTGATCTCGCATTCTTCTCCACCGGGTGTCCGTTTTGGGCGACCCTGGAGAAACCGGTCACGGTGGAGGGGCGCCGGCGGCCGATAGAATACAGTCTCGAAACCGCCAAGAATGAGTTCGGCCTCGATCACAATAAGACCCGATCCTGGCATGGCTGGCATCGCCATGTTTCGCTCGGCATGCGCCTTTGCCATGGTGGCTGTCATCGGCTATCGCGCCAACGCCGTGCTTCCCCCAAGAACGATTCAGCCCGCAAGACGCAAGATCGACAATTGATCCGATGGCCGATTCAGGAAATCCGGCTCATCGCTACCCGCCTCGCACGAGCGCATTGATCCTTCATACATTAGCGCATGGTCGCTCTGGCGACTGACGTTGCCCCCAACTTTTATCCAGCGTGACGTAGACTCCTGGAGTTGTTTTGGCCCTGCCGAGCCTGGTGGAAGACGGGGGCTGGCGCGGAGCTGGCCATTGAGCGCAGCGCCAGGTCCCGTCGTGGGGGGGGTGAGCCAGCCCAGCCGCGAGTGTGGGCGATTGGCATTGTAGTCAGCCAGCCATTCTCGAAGGGCGATGCGTGCGTAGGAGAGGCTCGGGAACAAGGTCTCGTTGAGCATCTCGTCCCTGAGCCTGCCATTGAACGATTCAATGAACGCGTTCTGCATCGGCTTTCCCGGGGCGATATAGTGCCAGTCGATCTTGTGCCGGTCGGCGAAGCCCAGGATGGCATTGGAGGTGAACTCGGTGCCGTTGTCGCTGACAATCATCTTCGGTTTGCCACGTGCCGCCATGATCATTTCGAGCTCTCGGGCAACCCGCAGACCTGAGAGGGATGTATCAGCGACGAGCGCCAGGCACTCGCGCGTGCAGTCATCCACGACGGCCAGAACCCTGAACCGGCGCCCGTCGGTCAGTTGGTCGGAGACAAAGTCCAACGACCAGCGCTCGTTGGGTGCCATGGGGATGACCATCGGCGCCCGCGTTCCCAAGGCCCGCTTCCGGCACCCCCTGCGCCGCACCGATAGCTTCTCTTCCCGATACATCCGGAACAGACGCTTGTGGTTGACCACATAGCCTTCCCGGCGCAACAGCACATGTAGCCGCCGATATCCAAAGCGCCGGCGTTCATGGGCAATTGCCTTCATCCGATCCCGCAGATCGATATCATCCACGCGGCTGCCCTGATATCGCATGGTCATGCGACAACAGCCCAGCACTGTGCACGCCCGCCGCTCGCTCATCTCAAAGGTCTCCCTGAGATAAGCGACCGCCTTTCGCCTGGCGGCGGGCGCTACCATTTTTTTCCAAGAAGATCCTTGAGTGCGGAGTTGTCGAGCATGGTATCGGCCAGGAGCTTCTTGAGCTTGGCGTTTTCGTCCTCGAGCGATTTAAGCCGCTTGGCCTCGCTCACATCCATGCCGCCGTATTTGGCTTTCCATTTGTAGATACTGGCGCTGCTCACGCCGTGCTTCCGGCACAAATCGGCGACCGGAACGCCTGCCTCATGCTCCTTGAGGATGCCGATAATCTGTTCTTCGCTGAACCTGTTGCGTTTCATCTCTGGTCCTTTTCGATGGGCCAGAGTCTATTTCAAACTGGATTAGCTCCAAGGGGCAACGTCA
>NZ_RZMX01000019.1 GCF_003992665.1 Pelagibacterium montanilacus | reverse complement strand
GACACCCCGATGGACTGGAGCGGAAGCCTCGAGCTCGGCGTGCGCAGCAATCTGCTGCACGAGCTGGCCGAGCACGACGCGCAAAAGTCGCGCCTGGCCCAGGAGCGCGGCAAGCTCATCGTGGATGCAGGCGTCCAGCACCTCGCCGCAGCCGGCGTCAGCCAGGCGAAAGCGAGGCTCCTGAGGGGCGACATCGTCGAGGTCCTCAAGGATATCGAGGCCGATGCCGACCTCATCGTTCTGGGCAAGCGCGGCGAGGCGGCGGACTTTGCCAGGATGCATCTGGGGTCCAACCTCGAGCGCGTCGCGCGCGTGAGCAGCAAACCCGTGATGGTCGCCTCCCGCGCCTTCAAGCCGGTCAACGCGTTCATGATCGCCTATGATGGCGGGGCCAGCGCGGACAAGGCCGTCGACCACATCGCCAAGGGCAAGCTCTTCCCGGGCACGCCCTGCCACCTTGTCATCGCCGGCAGCGACACCGAACAGGCGCGCTCACGGCTCGAAAACGCCAACCGCAAGCTCACCGCGGCCGGGTTCGAGACCCATGCGTCTCTGATTCCGGGCGACGCCGAGAAAGTGATCGCCGAGTATGTGAAGGCCAACGACATCGGCCTGCTCGTGATGGGCGCCTATGGGCACTCGCGCATCCGGAACTTCATCATCGGCTCCACGACAACCGAGATGATCCGCTCGGTGCTCATTCCGGTCATGTTGTTCCGCTGATAGGAGCGGGATCCCTAGCGACCTTTGCGCCGTCCCGCCGTGCGCCGCTTTGGGGGAAACGTGTATGGATGAAACCTTCAGCGCCGTCCTGCTTGTCGATGGATCTCACTATGATCGACTGCGATCGACATTTGGCACGAGGATTGATTTCTTCAGGCTGGTCCCGCTGCTATCGGCACCAGAGGGTCTGATGGAGATACGGTACTATCGCGATGTGCGCGACCGAGCCGAAATGGCGCGATTTGCCGGCTTTCGGGCCTGGCTGGAAACGCATGATATCTCGGTGGTTGGTCGTGCCGAGCCTCTCGATCCGCCAGCACCGAGGCAGCGCTACGGAACGAACTTACTAGAGTTGGCCGTAGATGCGCAGCGTTGCGCCGAGAAGGGCAAATCGATTTTTGTGCTCGCGGGCGATTTCCAGCTTACGCCCGTGGTTGCTGGGATCCGGCAACGTGGCGCGAGTGTTGCGATCGTCTCAACCCTGTTTGCTCCGGCGAGCATCGCCCCGCATCGATCTCTACTGGATGCCGCCGACAGGTTCATTGAGTTGCGCGATCTGCTCCCTGAAATATCTATGGACTAGCACCGAGGGGCGGGATCGCCCGCCGAGCGAGTATGAACCGTTATTTTGCACCACCAAAAAGGCCCAGCGCGGCTCGCACATCCAATGCCGAGAGGCACATCGCCGATCTGCTCGGCTTGGCTGACATCAAGATCGGAGGCTCCCGCCCTTGGGACATAACGGTGAACGACCCTCGCGTTTACCAACGGGTGCTTGCGCGCGGCTCCCTCGGCCTCGGCGAATCCTATATGGATGGATGGTGGGGTGCGCCCGCCGTCGATGAGCTGATGACCAAGTTGCTGGAAGCGGACATCCCATCGCATTTGCGGCGCGATTTCCCGCTGCTCATCAGCATCGCGAGAGGCCGGCTGTTCAATTTCCAGCGCAGTCGAGCCTTTGAAGTTGGTGAGAATCACTACGACATCGGCAACGATCTCTACCAGCGAATGCTCGATAGCCGGATGATCTACTCGTGCGCGTACTGGAAGAACGCCTCAACTCTTGAGGAGGCGCAGGAGCGAAAGCTCGACCTGATCTGTCGCAAGCTCGACCTGCATCCAGGTATGAAATTGCTGGACATCGGCTCCGGATGGGGCGGCTTGCTCCGGTTCGCGGCCGAACGGTACGGAGTGCAAGGAGTTGGGGTGACCGTCTCCCATGAACAAGCGCGGTATGCCAATGCGAACCGACGCGGACTGCCCATAGAGACAAAGCTCATTGACTACATGGATCTCGAGGGGAAATTTGATCGAATCGTGTCGGTCGGTATGTTTGAGCATGTTGGGCAAAAAAACTATGGCAGCTACTTTGAAAAGGTCCGCCAGCTTCTAGTGCCGGACGGCCTATTCCTCCTCCATACGATCGGCGGTAATCATTCGTCTGTGCACGGCGATCCCTGGGTTGAGAAATACATCTTCCCCAACGGCATGTTACCGTCGCCAGCCCAAATCACGCGGAGAATTGAGGGCGTCTTCGTGCTTGAAGATTGGCATAATTTTGGTCCCGACTACGACAATACCTTGATGGCTTGGCTCTCACGTTTCGACGCAGCCTGGGACGACCTCGCCTCGCGATACGACGAGCGTTTCCGGCGCATGTGGCGCTACTATCTAATGATGTGTGCCGCGGTGTTCCGGGCGCGGCATACCCAGCTTTGGCAAGTGGTTCTATCGCCAAAGGGCATAGCTGGCGGCTACAAAAGCATTCGCTGATCAAAGCCTTGCCTTTGATGTTCAAGCCTGAGGGAGACACTGATGGATGGCGTTCTTCATGCCAGAATCCTTGATGAACTCGAAGAGTTGAAGTCGGCATCCGAGGCAACGCTCAGTGACCGCAAGCCGGTGGAACTCGATCAGCAAAGCGTTGGGCGATTGTCGCGTATGGACGCACTTCAGGGGCAGGCCATGGCTGATGCCTCCCAGCACCGGCGCCAACGCCGCATAATCGAGCTGGAGGCGGCCCTTCGGCGGCTCGAAGATTCGGAGTACGGCTTGTGCGTTGAATGCGGCGAGACAATCGCTGCCCGCCGTCTGGCGATCGATCCTGCCGCGGCCAAGTGCATTCACTGCGCCGCGCGCTGAACCGATGGAAGAAATAATGTGTCTGCCTCTACACAACGGCGGATGAATGGACTACAACTAAAATATCTTCCCACATTTAGTGGGCTCAGCAGCATTACCGATGACGACGTCGCAATCGTGGCGGCAGTCGCACTCATCGGTTTCCAAAATGGTACGCTGACGGAGCTCGACTGTTGTTTTTCGCACAGCGCAGTCTTTGCGACCGCCATGGGTATGCTCCAGACGTTACTGGAGGTTCCTATTGAACAAACATGTTTTTGACGGCAACGTGCGAACGCCGCACCATGATACGCGTCCCGTTTCTCTTGTGCATCTAAAGCGCCACGTGAAATGGCCTGAAGTGAAGGCATTGGTGCGCTACATTGATGATTTCGGCAGCGGCCGAACACGAGCGCTTGCGCGCGATCGGGGCTGGTGCCTTGCCATAACTTCCCCTGACGACCTGCTTTTGTTGAAGCACCAGCATGCAAGTTTTATTGACTATAGCGAGACGGTTTCTGTCGCCGTACCCAGCGGTAGAGCGTTCAGTATGAGTTGAGCGGTCTTGGGCTCTGCGAGCGGGATACGCTTCGCCCGGCACTCAGTCCGAATAGCGCTCGGGATCGCTCCTGGAGTTATGGGATCTCTGCCTTGAACTGGGCGCTATACTCCCAGCTGCCCGACCATGTCTCGAAAGCCATCTCGCAGCGGGATGAAAGAATGCAAGGCAGGACCCACCGGTTACACGACGGCTTATCCAAACACAATCTCTATAGGATTAAGGCAGGGGGCTGACGATCAACCTCGCTTCGGGGTTCACAAGCCGACCACCAATACCTATACTAAAGCTCCCTCCCTGATAGAGCAGGGCTGGAGTTCGGAAACACCCGTATCGAGGTAGCTGCGCAAAGCGCCCTTGGTCTCCGTGGCACCGGCTCCGGTTCTGCAGGCCAATGGCTTCGATGTGCGTGCTGACTTCGCCGTGCAAACGATGGAGCCTGCATGACAAAAGAACCACCACTCCACACTGAGAGTCTGGCGAAAATCCGGCAACCGGAATACCGCGCCCTCGCGCTTCTGCGCCAGCTCATCAGTGCCGCAGAACAGTCACCTCAACAACAAACGTGCCTATCAACAGATAGCCTGATCTATTCCGTTGCGAGGAAAATCATCGACGATGACGAAGGGCATCGAAGGGTCCAGCAAACGGCCTTGATGGCGTTGCGTGATCTCATCTGGCGGATTGATACCGCCAAGTTCCTGCTCAGAGATGCGGCCAAGACGCGTCAGATTCAGGAACTCTCAGAGATCCTTATTGAAATCCTCGACACCAGTGATGTCGACAGCCTTGTCCGCGGCCGTGAAGCGGGGGCCTCGGCAGGCGAACCGGAGCTCGTTCATGGAAATTGACCACGACGCAACAATCGCAAGGCTTCTGATTGCCAAGCCAAATGCGACGCTGACGGACATACGCCGCTTGGTGCCTACCGTTGCAGCGATGAATGATCGTGATCTGAACCAGAAAGTCGAGTTTCTGCGCCGAAGCAAGATGAGAGCCATCAAGCCCAAGACCGGAGGTTTCAAGCAGTGAACATCCATTATACGCCAAGCCAAGAGTTGACCTGGTACAATCGAGCTACTCATGAGCTCGCGGTGTCGGTCCTGAGATTGAAGCTGAAACAAGAACCAACAGGGCCGGAACAGGCAAGGGTTGAGCGGCTTCAAGCAGTTCTGGACAGGATCGAAAACGACACATTCGGATATTGCATAGCGTGCGATCTGCAGATTGAGCCCGACCGGCTTGTCGCTGACGTAACAACTAAGCTGTGCGCCAAGTGTGCGGCTTTGCGGACCGTATAGGCAAGCATGTGTAGGTCGAACAACGTTCGGCCAAAGACCCGCTTGCGCTTGGCGCGCGGGCGGGCATGCAAGACGGTCGCGAACTGGAAGTGACCGAGAGCCGATGGATGCATTGCCAGCTGCTGCGGGCGCCATCGTTCCGGAGTTGGTGGCGCGCCCATAAGAAAGTTGCCCCCTCGTTGAGGAGAAGCTGGAAATGAAGTCGTTTGCTTTGCGAGATGATGCGGGCTCCGCTGCCGTTCGCGTTATTGGCCAGGCCCTGCGCACATATGGATCTGGCACGCACTGGATTGAGCATTATCGGGGCGAAACGTTTATCAACGTTAGCGACGAGAAGGACGAAGTGATCCTTACCGATAGATTTCGCGATCTGGTCGTGCCTGACGACTCCGAACACCGGTAGAGCTCGAGCTACGCATTGCGGATTACTTTCCTAGTCTGATGGCCATCTGGCGAGCGGTATTTGCGGACCATCGACAAGGTGAAGTGCTGCCTGATCCGGTGATGCAGGTGGGAACGCTTCTTCACGAACGTAATGGTCCAATAATCCGGTAGACCTGCATGCGCGAACACCCAATCTCTCGGCGATCGCGCTGGGAGAGAGGCCTTGGTCCCGGAGAGCGAGTACACTGTCTCGGTCAATGCGGCGCTTGCCGCACTTGTACCTGCCACTCCGCTTCGCCCGCTCGATTCCTTCTCGCTGGCGCTCCTTGATGAACTGGCGATCCATCTGCACAACCATCCCCAGCACGGCAATGACCACATGTCCCTTCTCTCCACGTGTCGAGATGGGCGGATCGGCGCCATGAGCGCCGGCAATACCATCTGACGTTGCCCCCAACTTTTATCCAGCGTGACGTAGACTCCTGGAGTTGTTTTGGCCCTGCCGAGCCTGGTGGAAGACGGGGGCTGGCGCGGAGCTGGCCATTGAGCGCAGCGCCAGGTCCCGTCGTGGGGGGGGTGAGCCAGCCCAGCCGCGAGTGTGGGCGATTGGCATTGTAGTCAGCCAGCCATTCTCGAAGGGCGATGCGTGCGTAGGAGAGGCTCGGGAACAAGGTCTCGTTGAGCATCTCGTCCCTGAGCCTGCCATTGAACGATTCAATGAACGCGTTCTGCATCGGCTTTCCCGGGGCGATATAGTGCCAGTCGATCTTGTGCCGGTCGGCGAAGCCCAGGATGGCATTGGAGGTGAACTCGGTGCCGTTGTCGCTGACAATCATCTTCGGTTTGCCACGTGCCGCCATGATCATTTCGAGCTCTCGGGCAACCCGCAGACCTGAGAGGGATGTATCAGCGACGAGCGCCAGGCACTCGCGCGTGCAGTCATCCACGACGGCCAGAACCCTGAACCGGCGCCCGTCGGTCAGTTGGTCGGAGACAAAGTCCAACGACCAGCGCTCGTTGGGTGCCATGGGGATGACCATCGGCGCCCGCGTTCCCAAGGCCCGCTTCCGGCACCCCCTGCGCCGCACCGATAGCTTCTCTTCCCGATACATCCGGAACAGACGCTTGTGGTTGACCACATAGCCTTCCCGGCGCAACAGCACATGTAGCCGCCGATATCCAAAGCGCCGGCGTTCATGGGCAATTGCCTTCATCCGATCCCGCAGATCGATATCATCCACGCGGCTGCCCTGATATCGCATGGTCATGCGACAACAGCCCAGCACTGTGCACGCCCGCCGCTCGCTCATCTCAAAGGTCTCCCTGAGATAAGCGACCGCCTTTCGCCTGGCGGCGGGCGCTACCATTTTTTTCCAAGAAGATCCTTGAGTGCGGAGTTGTCGAGCATGGTATCGGCCAGGAGCTTCTTGAGCTTGGCGTTTTCGTCCTCGAGCGATTTAAGCCGCTTGGCCTCGCTCACATCCATGCCGCCGTATTTGGCTTTCCATTTGTAGATACTGGCGCTGCTCACGCCGTGCTTCCGGCACAAATCGGCGACCGGAACGCCTGCCTCATGCTCCTTGAGGATGCCGATAATCTGTTCTTCGCTGAACCTGTTGCGTTTCATCTCTGGTCCTTTTCGATGGGCCAGAGTCTATTTCAAACTGGATTAGCTCCAAGGGGCAACGTCA
>NZ_RZMX01000018.1 GCF_003992665.1 Pelagibacterium montanilacus | reverse complement strand
TCAATCATAGCCAGTATGCGACTGCTGCTGCGAGCATGACAGCGGAGAGGTAGTTCCGGGCGAGTTTGTCGTATCGTGTCGCTACACGGCGGAAATCCTTGAGGCGGCAGAAGGTAGCTTCGACGCGCCAGCGGTCCTTGTAGCGCTTCTCATCGTAACGGATGATGCGCTTGCGGTTTTTGCGTCCAGGGATCACGGGGATGGTGCTCTGGCTGCGCAAAGTGGATCGCAGTCGATTGGCATCATAGCCCCGGTCAGCAATGAGCCGCTTCATGCCTGTGGTTTCCCCGATCAGCAGGTCAGTCCCCTTCATGTCCGAGGCGTTGCCGGGTGTCAGGATGAGGCGGAGCGGCCTTCCAATAACGTCGACGAGCGCATGGACCTTGGTGGTCCGGCCACCACGCGAGATGCCAATGGCGTTGGCTTTCGCCCCCCTTTTGCCCCACCTGCGCCGCGATGGGCCTTGATATAGCTGCTGTCGATCTGGGCCGTTTCCGCAATCCAGCCCTTGTCGGTCAAAGCCATCAGGATGCGGGCCCAGACCCCGCGACGGCTCCAACGGTTCCAGCGATTGTAGACGGTTGTCGCAGGGCCATATTCGACAGGGCAATCAACCCAGCGCCCACCGCACTTGAGCATATGAATGATCCCCGAAATCACCCGTCGGTCGTCGACCCGGCGTGCTCCGGGCTGGTTTTGAGGGAGGTGCGGCTCAATGGCCGCCCAAGCTTCGTCGCTCAACCAAAACAGTCTGCTCATCAACACCTCCAGCTCCATTTGACGCCAAAAAATCTGATTTGCAGCATCTATTCAATATGCTGATTGGGTTTGGACCCTAGTGTGCGAGGCAGGAGCGAGCGCCCCCCTGTTCTGGGGAACCGGACCGAAGCAAAGGGTCAGCGCTTGCTATTAGGGCCGGGAAGGCCCATATAGACGTTACGTTTTCAGCCGTCATAGGCTACCTGATCACCGGCTTTGCCGGATTGCTTGGCTATCCCTCGATTTTTGCGAACGTGCCGACCCTGCGAGCCCGCAGGGCGTATACATGCTCGTACGTATCGTTCCGAGCCAACCACCAAGGTATCTCCCATGATCAATGGCACCGTTAAGTTCTTCAATTCCACCAAAGGCTTCGGCTTCATCACGCCGGCCGATGGATCCAAGGACGCATTCGTGCACATCTCGGCTGTCGAGCAAGCGGGCCTGTCTGGCCTCGCCGAAGGCCAGAAGGTCTCCTACGACCTCGAAAAGGGCCGCGACGGCAAGGTTTCTGCAGCCAATCTGCAGCTCGCCGACTAAAGCTCAGTGGGCCGCCCTCAGGGGCGGCCCTACTCCAACAGGAAATGCCATGACCAGCACACTTCGTGCGATTGCGGAAACCCGCTTTGCCGCACTCGTGCGGCGCGAGGAAAACGTCATGAACTCGGTTCACGACGAACACTCAGAAGTTCGCGAAAAGACGGCCCGGTTGCGCGCCCTGCGCCTTGCAACAGAGGCCCAGACGATCGCCGACCGCACCAGCAAGCTCGAGCACAAGCGTCGGGCAAAGCCAGCCGGCTGAGGCCCGCTCTGCGGGCTGCTCTCTGCGGCCCGGTAGCGACCAGATTCAATGGACTGCCCCCTTATGCCGCCGGCATAGCGGAACCCGCCGACCCTTGAGGTCGGACCAATCCCGAGGAGCGAGCACCATGACTGACGTCAACGCTGCCGAATCGTCCAAGATCATCGTTCTCAGGCCCGCACGCCCGGCCAAAAGCCTGGACTTTGACCGCCTGCTCTATCCGGTCTTTGCCAAGGCCTTTGGGGAGCGCGTCGAAACCGTGCCTGTCCCAACTCCCGTTGCTCCTGCCATGGCTGCCCTTTGAGCCGGCGCTCAGGCACCGCACTCTGGCCCATGGGCGCCCAGAAGGCGCTCAACTGGAGCGTTCTGGCCGGGGCACTAAGCCTCGTTGTCTATGTCACGACCGTCGCTGGACTTTGACCAAGGCGAAGGCCGTTCCTCTCCGGTCTACCCATATCGGATGCGCCAGATGACAAACACCGTTACACGATACGCCCTCGTCGCGATCATTGCGGTGTTTGCGGCACTCGTCTGGTTTGGGGCATCGGACCGCGACAGCATCGGCCCTCCGGTTCCGGTGGATCAGTACCGCAACCTCTGAACATGCCGACCGCGCCCGCCATGGCTGGTTGGCAGTCATCTGCCGGCCCCGCCTTCAACCCCGCTGGAAATCGAACGCGATGCCGAACCGGTTCTCGGGGTGGAAGGTCTCTGTCATCAGGAATGTTTCGCCGTCATCGCCTCGATAGCGGCGCCGTATGACGAGCGCCGGGCTGCCCGGATCCGCTTCAACGTGCTCGGCCATGCGCTTGGGCATACGGCGCGCGAAGATGTCCACATGGGCGTGGGACGCGCGGTAGCCATGCCGATCCTCGATCTGCCTCAGCGTGGCGTGGTAAGCTGCGTTGGGTGCCGTCAGAACGCCCTTGAACCGTGGGGCAATCCACGCATCGATCCAGGCAATTACCATCCCGTCGGGAAGCGAGCGCAGCGCCTCGAGCGTATACCAGGTCGTGCCTTCAGCGGCATGGAGCGTTGCTGCCAGCGTATCATCGGCCACCACCTTGCCCGTCGCCAGAACCCGGCGGTGGGTTTCGGGCGGATATTGCAGCATTTCGTCAAGCGAGCCCAGCGACTGCACGAAACCTGCCTTCGGCCGGTCGGCAATGACCATGGTGCCGATACCAGGCCGCGGGGCGACAAATCCTGCCTCCTTGAGATCGGATATGGCGCGACGGATGGTAAACCGGCTGGCTCCGAACCTGTGGGTCAGTTCGTGCTCTGTGGGCAGGCAGGTGCCTATCGGACACTGGCCGGACTCGATCTCGCGGCGCAGCGTGGCCTCGATCTCGGCGTAGCGGGTCAGAATTTTCCTGTCCGGTTTGGCCATGGGGACTCTCCGATGGATTCGCGAACCGAACGCCAATCCAGATTGTGCAAGGGACCGAAACGGGCCCCCGAGTCAAGACCGGGGCACGATCGCGCCCCGGTCCATGTCCCCTTTCCGATGGAGATCACTCCACCATCATGTCGCCTGTCTGGGCTGTACCGGCAGCCCTTGCGGCCATTCTCCGCCGCATCTGGCGACGCTTGAGCGCACCCCAGATCAGCAAACCGATAGCAACGGCAACGATGGATGCAGCGATCGGACGTGTGATGAACTGGATGAAGTTGTTGTCGTTCATGTTCAGACCGATCCGCAGCGAGCGCTCGAACTCGGACCCCAGGAACACACCCAGCGCCGCAGCGGCGGTCGAATAGCCGTAACGCAGCATGAAGTAGCCCACCACACCTGCACCAAGCGCGATTCCCACGTCGAGGATACGGGTGTTGAGCGCGTAGGTGCCCATGCAGACCATTGCGAGCGCGAGGACGATCACAACCTGACGGTTCATGGTCACGGCCTTGAGCATCAGGCGAGCCATGCCCCAGCCGGTGAAGGCCAGGAGGAAGGTCGAGGCCAGAAGGCCGGCGATCGCGGCATAAAGCAGATGGGGAGCATTCACCACCATCAGCGGGCCGGGGACGAATCCCTGAACCGTCAGGGCAGCCAACAACAGCACCATCGAGCCGGACACCGGAATACCAAGGCCAAGCGTCGGGATCAGTTCACCTGAGTTCGAGGCGTTCTGCGCGGCTTCGTTGGCGCCGATGCCTTCGATCGAGCCTTTGCCGAACTCCTCGGGCGTCTTGGAGAACATCTGGGCCGTCTGGTATGAGATCATCGCCGCGGGCGTTGCACCGGCGCCGGGGATCGACCCGACAAACGTGCCTACGATCGTGCCGCTGAACATCGCCGGCACGGCAGGCTTGATCGCCTTGAACCCTGGCCATTTGGTGTTGTTGAGCCCGCCCGAGAGGTCTTTCCACTGGAAAGACTGACGCGCCGAGCGGAACAATTCGCTGACCGCCAGCAGACCGATCACCAGCGCAACCGGCTCGAGCCCGGAGCGCAACTCGCGCAGGCCGAAATCCATGCGCGTGACCATGTTGATCGGATCGAGCCCGATCAGGCCGACACCGATACCGAAGGTCGCCGCCATCATGCCCTTGATCATGTTGTCGCCAGCAAGGCTGATCAGCGCGACAAAGCCCAGGCAATAGAGTCCGAAAATCTCGGGGAAGCTGAAGTAGTAGGCCATGCCCATGAGCGGCACGACGAGCAGGATGAACATCAGGACCGAAAGGGCCTGACCACTCAGCGCGGCCACGAGCGAGACCGCCAGGGCCAGAGCACTTTTACCACGCTTGTGCAGAGTATGGCCGTCGATGACCGTCAGGATGGCAGCCGGATTGCCCGGGATACCCATGAGAATGGCAGGTATTGAGTTGCCGTAACCCACACCCACGCTGATCGAAAGCAGGAAGGCCACGCCAATGACCGGCGACATGACGAAGGTAAAGGGCAGAACGAGCCCGTAGGCGAGCGTCGTGCCGATTCCCGGCATCGCTCCCGATACCACGCCGAACAATGTACCGGCGACCACGGCAACCCATATCCAGGGATCGCCCATGAGCGCGAGACCGCCCAGAAGAGGTTGGAGAAAATCCATCGCACTTTGTCCTTTAGAGAATGATCCAACCGAGGTCGCGGAACAACCCGGTCAACGGCCCTACAGGGACCCGGACGCTCAACGCCTGCGCAAAGACCAAATAGGAGGCGGTAGAGAACACAATGGCGATGGTCACCATTACCTGCCACTTGCGCTCGCCGAGCACGAACAGTCCGGCGAGTATGAACAACGGCGTAGCGAAAAGATAACCCAGAGGCTGGAACGCTATGGCGTAGGCCAGGCATACGCCCACCAGAAGGAAGGCCTGCAGAGCCGAGGCCGGACTTTCAGGCTCATCGGGTGATCCTTCCGAGACCATCACGTGTCCCGCTCCTTGGCGCCAGGCCACGACGTGGCGAAACGCCAGGAACGCACCACCCACGGCCAGCATGCCACCGACGGCATAAAACGCCATGCGCGGACCGATGGGGTCGCGCATCATGCCCTGGGTGATGTCTGTTGCCTGGAAGATGACAAATAGGCCGAGCAGCGCGAATGCGAGCGCGACCAAGAGATCAATGCGGCGGTCCATGCCGTCCTCCGCTCGAATACAGGGAAATATGGCCGCGGCGCCCGAAGCGCCGCGGCCACAGATATTACTGGTCGCCCCAGTACATACCGAGGTCACGGAAGATCTGGATCGAGACTTCGAGACCTTCGTCAGCCAATGCGGTGGCTTCTTCAGGATCGAGGTCGATCAGCTCGAGGGCGGCAACCTGCTCGCGCTGAGCGATGTAGTCTTCGTCCTGAGCGGCAGCAGAGAAAAGCTCATAGAGCCACTGACGGTGCTCGTCGCTCACTTCCGGCGCCGTGGCGATCGTCCGCGTCTGCGAGAACGGATCGTCTTCGATGCCCATGCTTGCAGCCGAAGGAACATCTTCCCAGGGCGCACCGAAGGGCCCTTCGCCTGCCCCCATGAGCAGTTCCATGCGGCCCGCATCAAAGTGCGGACGCAGGACGTCGGGCGGAAGCGCCGTAATGTCGCCTTCACCCGAGGCAACGGCAAGCGCGCGCTCGGTCGGGTTGCCTGCGATCACGTCACGAACGGTGAAGTCCAGACCATTGGCCCAGAAGCGGATCGCCGCGTCCATGCCGCCGCCGGGGCCGCCGGTAATGTGACGCACGCTGTCGGGGTTCTCCTGTGCGTAGGCAACGAACTCCTCGACGGTATCGCCCCAGGGAGCATCTGCACGCTGGACGAGGAAGAAGGGCACGCGCTCGGTGGCAATCACGGGGTTGAGCGCATCCTGGGACTGGCCGGTCATGCTCTCGATGTCGAGCGCAGCCATGTCGACCATGGCGTCGGGCAGCGTCAGCACATAGTTGATGTAACCGTCAGTGGCGATTTCACCCTGATCGCGGATCCAGGCGATGCCTTCCCACGTGCCGAAATTAGTGAAGTCGACGCGGTGCTCGACAACCACTGGCTGCGGCGAAAGCCGGGTCGCGGCATCCGCGATCTGGTTGGCGTAGACGCTGTCGGCAGAGCCGGGCTCATCGATTACCAGCAGCACGATGGGACGATTGGGGAAACCGTCTTCGAGCGGCTCCATCTGCTGGGCCAGCGCCGGACCGGCGAGCAGAAGCCCGACTGCGGTTGCGGCCGCAAAAGACCGCCCCCGGAAGAGCCCCGAGGTGAAGTGGCTAGACATTGAGTATTCCTCCCTTGGCATGCCCCGCTCGGGGCTAACGTGCGCTCCTCCGCCGCTGCCGTCTCCTACCAACGGCACTTGCGATATGTATCGAGCGCTCATCAAGAAAATACAATGTCCGGACAAATTGCAAGATGGAAATTCAACTTTGTCCGGACATTTTATCCGGAACCCTCAGTGGCAAAGCAGAAGCGCCCCGGTTGCCCCCATAAGGCCACCTGGTCCATCCTGCGGACATGGTTGGATCGCCCTGCCCCGACCGCCTGCCGCGGTAGGGCAAAGCTGAGGCATACACGAAAAGTGGCCACCCTTCATGAGGCGGCCATAGGTCGCTGGCCTGACGCTATCCCGTTCTGATTGAATTCAGAACGGGATAACGCCAAGTCCCTGATGTGTCGCGTTTCCGAACCGGACAAGTGTGTCCGCTTTTCCTGGAAACGCTTTAGTCGATCCGGTTTGCCCTGAAGGGCGTCACGGTCCGGCAGTTCAGGCTGCCGAGCAGGGCCTGCACCTGGGCGTCCGCCTGGCTCGAGGCGATCGTGTATTCGAACACGCTGGTGCCGGTGATCTCGGTCGGGCTGACAAGTGCCATGCGCCAGATCACGCTTCCCGACGTGCTTCCCGAGCCGTCCGCCAGGCTCTCGTCGACAACCACGCCGCGCCATGACCGATCGCCGGTCCGGGACCAGCGCACCATCCCCCGGGCCTCGACCAACAGGGAATCAGGATGAAAGCCGCCGTTCCAGTCGATCTGGCGCGTCTCGCCGCTCAACTGCGCCGGGATGGCCTGCCCCTGAAGCAGCGGACAGGCCGAACTGTCGGTGGCACCCGCGCTCATGCGCCATATGCCGTCTTCAGGCAGCATCGGCCCCGCCAGATAGACCGGGCAGGACCCGGGACCGCCAAAGGAACGATCGATCTGCTCCGGCGTCTGGGAGCGCCAGCTAAACCCTGTGTCTTCCACGACCAGCGTCATCTGGTCGGCACCCGGCGGGTTGGGCTTACCCAGCATGACTTCGAGGTCCGCAAGCGTAACGTCCGAGAGCGCACACGAGCAGCCCCCGGGCCAGCATGTGGCCATCTGAACCTGTTGGGCGTGAGCGGGTGAAACCGCCAGCATGACCATCACCGCCCAGAGCAGGGCAAAAAACCTCATGGCTCAACTCTCCGGCTGAAACGGCAGAAGGACCGACAGGAGCTCCTCGGGGCTCATGTCTCCGATATCCACGGGGATGACCTCGCCGGTCATCGCGGCCTCGTCCGGCTGGACGATCGGCGCTTGCAACTCGGCGGGTGTGCCGGCCGAGGCCTCGCCCGCCACCGAGAGCGCGGCGAGCGCCCCAGAGGTGCTGACTTCGACTGGCAACGGGCACGCTTGGAGCGGCGCGGCGCTGTCGGTGCCCATGCGGCACTGGATGGGTCCGACCGTCAGCGCGATGGCGTCACAAGCGGACATCATCATTACCGGCGACAGCGCTGCGCCCCGATCGGTGAACGCGTCGATCTCCAGCACCATCGGCTCATCGGGGTTGAGAACCGAGGTCACCGGAGCGTCATTGGCCTGTGCACTGAGCCCGGCGACGAGGGTGAAAGGCTCGTGCCCGCGCTGGGCAAGATCGGCTGCGATGAAACAGCCCGATCCGAACTGGGTTTCCGGCTTCAGGCGAACGCGGATCCGATCGTCGGCACCCTCGAGCGCACTGGTCTGCGGCACGAGAACGGTGGCCAACTCCCCGATGAAGTCCGAAAGATCGACCTCCCCTCCAGATGCGGGAGCAGAAGCGTCTTCCTGCGGCTCGATCCTGAGGTTGGCGGCGATGAAGGGCGCGGCAAGACGCGCGCCGGGATCGCCTTCGGCCCAGTAGCATACAGGCCCTGCGGCACTCTCGAAACAGGGCCCGTTTTCGGGATTCCAGCTAGCAGACGGGATCAGCATCAGGATGCTCTCCCCATTGGTGAACTGCGCTAGCAATTGGCCATCGACGCGCTCGATCTGCCACATCAGCCAACCGCGCGGCAGTTGGGCGGCGAGTCCTGTTGCCTCGTCGCTGACAAAGCAGATGTCCTCTTCGCAAGCCCCCGGCACTGCGGCGGGCGTCTCCTGAAGCGGCCCGGGATCGTCAGTCTGTCCGACAGTCGGGCCATAGAGGTGATCCTGCATGTCCGGCATGGACGGCAGCGACTCGTCAGCTGGCCAGAAAACGACAGGCAGTCCGTTGGCCCCGGAATCCATCGTTCCCGAGAATCCATTGCCATAGGGCGCGAGTGAGACGACGAACGGCTCGGGAGAAAGCGCGGGTAGCGCGAAGCGCAGGAACAGGTACCCCTCCTCCTCGCTTACGCTCTCGAATGGCACCCCGGCAGCATCGCCCGCGCCGACCATGGCCCCTGTGGGCGTGAACACGCCACCATAGGCGGTCGCCTCGGCGTTGATGGTCAGCGAAACCCGGGCCATCTCGATCGGGTCGGTCGGCGCGCCGGCCGGCGCATCGCGCGGCGGGATGGCCCACATCTGCCAGCCGCCTGAGAGGCCAACGACAGAGCCTTCGTCTTCTTCGCTGGCCGATGACACCGGGACAACGAAATCGTTCGGCTGACCGGGGAAAATCTCGACCACCGCGCTGAATTCGGTTTCGCCCGGTCCGATGGCCGAAACGCGATAGCGGCCCGGCTCGAACTCGTTCTCCCACACCACGAGCTCCGAGATCGGCGCGTAGGCTTCCTGGCTCATATCGGGATCGAGCGGAATCGCGTCCCACCAGAGCGGAATCTGGGGAAAATTGTCAGGCGTGCGGAACGTCGCCTTCACCATCGGCATGGCGTCCTGGCCGGGCGCGGCCTGGGTCGCCGCCGCCGCCTGGTCCGCGAGATCGGCGGTGTTGGTCGCGTCCGTGTCCTCGAATGGCACACCCACGCCGAACTCTCGGGAAAAGAGAATCTCCTGCTGGTTGCCCGAGATGTACCGCAGCTCGTATATGCCCGGCTCGACCGGCGCCGTCAGGCCCATACGCTGGGTTTGCCGGTTGCTGTAGGGATACCCCCAGCTGGGGAAATAATCATTTGGGGCCGCGCCGGGCCGCGCGATTACGAGGCGCTGGCCCACCTGGTTGGGTCCGCGCCAGGTGAATTCAAAGCGCGCGTCCGGCTCGACCGACCCGATGGCATCAAAACCGTTGGACGGCGGCACAACTTCGATCGGCTGACGCGCGATGATCCCCTGCCCCGTAACCGCCAGGATGAGGTCGTATTCACCCGGCTCAAGCGGAGCTCGCCGCGTGAACGGGTTGTTGCCAACCTCAGCGCCGCCGAGCACTCCGTAGGACGGACCGACATCAGGTTGTCCCGCGCCGCGCCGCGTGAAGCCCGCGTAATCGACGTTGCGGGCCGTACCCTCGAACGAAATCCTGTAGTCATGCCCCGCTTCCGCTTTAGGCCCTATATCGAAGAAGGCCTCAGCAACGGGCTGAGGCTCGGGCTCTGGTGCAGGTTCGGCTTCGGCGATCTGGTTGAGCGCATCGGCCAGCTCCTGGCCCGATTGCGGGGCCAGCAACAACCCGCCGGTGGCCTCGGCCACGCAGCGCATGGCTTCGGCTTCTTCATCCGTCAGCGCGAAACCCACCACATGGGCGCGGATGGAGATTCCCTCCTCGGCCAATTGCGCGGCGAGCGCGCAGGGGTCGGCATCGCAGGTCTCGAGCCCGTCCGTGACGAGGATGATATCGGCCGATTCCGCCGTTGGCGGGATCATCGAAGCGGCCAGCGAAAGCGAATCCGTGATCGGGGTCATGCCGCGGGGGTTGAGGCGATTGAGATTCGAGGACAGCCCTGCCGGATCATTGATCCCTACATCGGCAATCACTTCGATATCGGCGCAATCACCGCGCCGGTTGTGGCCATAGGCAATCACGCCCAGCGGCTCGGCATTGTCGCGCCTGGTGAAAAAGTCGCCGATCACCTCGCGCGCCACCTCGACCTTGGTGATGCCGCCCTCGAGTTGCCCCCACATGGACCCCGACGCGTCGTAGATCAGAACAGAAGCGCCGTTTGCGTCCTGCGCGGAGGCCGGCGCGGAAAGCGTCGTCAGTGCCCCCAGCGCAAAGGCCAGTCCAAAGCGTCCCACGTGTCTTCGCATCCCGTATTGCCTCTTGTTGTGAGTATTCGTCATGGTCGTCGCGCCGCCCGGAGCGCCATCGCTGCGGCGAGGTGATCGTCGAGGATCGCAAGGTCCGAGGCGAAGGCGGCGATGAGCGTGCCGGGCTCCAGCGGTTCCCAGTAGGGCGGCGGCTCGAGCGCACCGTCGAACACCGGCACTGGCGTCATCACAACGAGGTGTCCGGGACGCATCAGCACGACGGGCCGCAGCCCGCCGCCGGCGGACACGTCCCGGGTACCGGTCTTGTCGCAGCGCGCCACCGCCTCGAGTGGCGCAAATGCAGCGCGCACCTCTTTGCTCAGCGGCGCAGGATCGCCAAAGACGCTATAGCGCGCGTCGAAACCCGCATCGCCGCTTTCCGCCTCGGCCAGCCCATAGGTCAGACGCGGCGCACCGCGCAGCATGGCGGGCGCATCAGTGCCCAGTACGATGGTGAACGTGTCCTCGTCCGCGCCACGCGCGCCCGGGTCCGTAATCTCGACAACCACGAAAACCATTCCGTCCCCCTGCGTGAGTTCCACATTGGAACTGCCGCCGAACTGGAACCCCACCCGCGAGACCGCGACGTCGAAGCCGTCGCGCTCGCCGACCAGTCGATCATCGACCGTTATGACCCGAACCGGCGGAAGCAGGCGCCAGCGTTCGACGACCTCTTTGGACAAGGCCTCTGTCCGCGCTTCGGGCGGGACCGAGATGAGGCCGAGAAGCTCATCGGCCATCTCGGCAAGCACGGCATGCTTGGTTTGCGCACGCGCCGTTTCATCGGTTTTCGTCACCGACATGAGGAACGCGAAAAACGCGCCGCCCACCATCAGTGCCAGTCCGATCATGACACTGCCCATACCGAACCAGCCGAGCACCAGTCCGGCCAGGGCGGCGGCACCCATCTTGAGCCGCAACTGGTTCTCGGTCGCCTCGAACCACGTCTGCCGCTGCTGGTTGAGCCGAATGAGTGTCGGCTTGAGGCGTTCGCGCACTGCCCGGATCTCTGCCCCCGACAGCCTCGTCCCGACGGGACGCGGATTGCCCAGCGTGCCGAACAGCATGCCGCGGGGGCGCGCACGAAACCGGGCCAAGGTCCCGAGTATGGATGGGCCCCTGCCCTTTACGCCGGTCATGAGAGAAATTGCCTCAAAGACCTAAGCCTGTCCTTAGGGCACGGCATGGCTGAGCCGATCGTCATGTCTGGTCTCGACCTCTCCTGCAGCGCGCGTTCTCGGCGCGAACCGGGCTAGCGCTAGCGAGAAGCGGACAAGTGCTTCTGCCTGAAAAGAATAGACAAACTTGGACAGCGCTGCGCAATCTATGGAAATCCATAGGTTCCGAGCTCGTGGGGACGAGAGTTTGACATTGGAAGCCGCGCTGGACCGTATGGTCCTGGCCCATTCTGCTGAAATGGTCTGGAATGAGGCCCTCGCCTATTTCGAAGGTGCGGGCTTCGACCGGGTGATCTATGCGGACATGACAGGCCAGCCGCCGCTCTTACTCACCTCGTTTCCCGAGGCGTTCGGCGCCTATTATGCCGACGTGTGCAATCCTGCCGACGATCCCTTCTTCAAATATTGCTGCGCGTCCCTGATACCAATCGCAACCGGCTCGGATTACCTCGACCAGTATCAGTACCTCACGCCCTCCGAGCGCCGAGTCATCGAGACGGCACGCGAAGCGGGCATGCGGGCGGGGTTTTCGTGCACGTTTCAGCCCTTATCTCCCGAGGGCATGGGAGGTTGGAACATCGGATCCACGCTCGGGAGGACCCAGGTGGAATCCATCCTGACCGAGAAGGCTCCCAGTCTGCGGCTGGTCGCCCTTTACGCTCATGAGCGGATGGCCCGCTTGCGTCAGCATCGGGTTGCCGAACCAGCCATCAGGCTCAGCGCCCGGGAGCACGACTGCCTCGCCTATCTCGCAGCCGGAATGAAATGCCAGCAGATCGCCGACGCGCTCGGCATAAAGCCGGTGACCGTCGAGCTGCATCTGCGCCGCGCCCGGGAACGCTTGGGCGCACGCACCCGCGAACAAGCCCTCGCGATCGCCTTGAGCGCGAACCTCCTCAGGCTTTGAGAAGAGCGCGACTAAGGCGGCGAAGCAACTCCCTTGATCCTAGAGCGTTTCCAGGAAAGGTGGAAACACCTTTCCGGTTCGGAAAGGCGACAAATCAAAGACTTAGAGTTCCTGTTCTGATTCAGTCAGAACAGGATATGCTTTAGAGAAACCCGGAATATGGAGTCTGCACACATCCATGGTGGAGAAAGTTCACCAGATGCGTGAAGTCGAACACGGGCAATCCCGTCGCTTGCTGAATGGCGTGAGCGTAGGGTGGCAGAAGCGAGCACTCGAGCAGGATGGCTCCAATATCGGGATTGTCCGCCTGCATTTGCCTGGCGATCCCCACCGCCTCGGCTTCTGCGCGTCCGAAGTCGAGCGTTTCCTCGTCGTCCCAGGCTGTTCTGCAGAACTGATCTGATTTCTCCATTCCCACAATCGCCAGCTCCGAGCGCGCCAGCCGCGCCGCGGCGAGATGGCGTTCCGAGAGGCTTTCGCCATCTGCAGTGATGACGCCTAGGCGTTTGCCGGTGGTCAGGCCTGATAGGATCAGTGGCGCGAGCAACAGCGAGGAGGCGAGCACGGGGATCGACACCGCCGCCGCAAAGTGACGCTGGAAAAGGATCGCAAAGCCGCACGAGGTCGTGAGAGCCTTGCAGCCTTGGGCCTCAAGATACCGGGCGCCGGCGAGCCAGGGCTCGATCGCTTCGGCAAATTCGCCGCCGTCCGGGTCCATTGATCCCACGTCGCGAACTGTTCGCGAGCCACTCGCTCCCTTCACCACATGATGCATCACGGGGAATGGAAATGTCGTCGCGTTCCCGATCGCGCCGGACGGGCGCGGAAACCGGCCCTCGATCATGAGAATGCCAACGGCATGGCCATAAACATTCCGGCCACCGCGAAGGATCGGACCCGAAGTCATCGGGTCCCTCCTTGGCAAGACCTATCCCTTGCTGCCCATGCGTCAGCCGGAAACGGCATGGCAAGCCCGCCGGGGATCGGCGCCTCCCATCAGGACGCCGTCCGGTCCGGTAACGATGGCGTTCACACCGCCCATCAGACGCGACCAGTCGCCGACGTCCCTCACCGCAAAGCCCGATCGCTCGATCTCCTCACGCCAATGGCCAGGCGCGCGGGCCTCGAGCATCACGTCGTCGCCGGTGTCATGCCGGATACGGGGCGCTTCGATTGCCTGCTGGATATTCATGCCTGCTTTGAACAGGTTGAGGAGAACCTGGAAGATCGACTGTGGCTGGCCGTGATCGCCAGGCGTGGCAATCGCCACGTCACAGCCATCTTCCCCGATGACCAGAGCCGGGCAAAGCGTGTGGAAGGGGCGCGTGCCGGGCCTAAGTCCGCGCGTCGGATGGTCGCTGAGTTCCTCAAGATAAAGCCTGTTGTGCATCACGATTCCGGTCGAGGGGGAAATGACGCCGCTCCCGAAATCCTCGAACAGGCTCTGGACCCAGCTTACCGCATTTCCCCACCGATCGACGACCACCAGTGTGCTGGTATCCCCACCGCCTGCCCGCGCTTCTGTGTTGCGGTCGCCCTTGCTCGCAAGAATCGATGCGAATTCGACCCCATCGAGAGGTCCGGGCGCAACCCCGGATCGGTCCGGATCGGTCGCGGCCCGATCGCGTTCACCGAACGCGAGGTGCTTGAGCCTCAGGTAGAGATCGGGGGCCAGGGCCTGCGCGCCATCGGCCTGCCAGAGCGCAGCCAAAAATGCGAGCGCGATGCCTTGAGAGTTGGGCGGCGCGACGTGCAGCCTCCGCCCCAGGAAAGGCACGGACAGGGTCTCGGAGATCAGCGTTTCATGGGCGGCAAGGTCTTCGAGCGTCAGCAAGCTGCCCGCGGCGTCCAGGTCGGCGATCAGCGCGTCGCCGATCTCTCCTCCGTAAAGGGACTCAACGCCCTGCTCGGACATCTTGCGCAATGTGCGGCCGAGCTGGGGTTGATGAAACCGTTCACCCAGTGCTCGATGCCCCGGTGGGCCGTAGACCTCTGCCAGCTGGGGGAATTTGGCGGCCAATTCGCGGTATGTCTCACCGGCAAAAAAGGTCTGGAGAACCGTATCGGTCGGCACGCCGGCTTCGGCCAACGCGATCGCTGGTGCAAGCGCGTCCGAGAGCGTGGTCGTGCCGAAGCGTTCCAGTACGGTGTGCCACGCATGGGGGGCACCGCAAACGGTCATGGCCAATGGGCCGGTCTGCGGAATCTGCGTGAGCCCGCGCGCGGCAAAGGCGTCCAGCGTCGCGGCCTGCGGCGACCGCCCGCTGCCGTTGATCGCATAGACCGAATCGTCCTCCCGCACGTAACACAGGGCGATCGCGTCTCCGCCGACCCCATTCATGTTCGGGATCGCCACGGCCAGCGTCGTGGCAGCGGCAATGGCAGCGTCGAAGGCATTGCCGCCGGCACGCAGAACAGCGGCGCCGGCTTCGGATGCCAGATGATGGCCGCTGACCACCATTCCGGCGTCGGACATCAGGATGGGGCGGGAGGTAAAGCTCATCTGTCTGTTCTCACTCGACCATGCCATTGGCGTTCATAAGCTCGCGGATACGGTCGCTGGCCTCCTGGAAGCCGGGATCACCGAGGTTGGAAAAGGAGCGCGGCCGGGGCACCTTCACGTCGAGCACATCTACGACCCGCCCGGGCCGCGAAGACATCACGACCACCCGGTCGGCCAGGAACACCGCCTCGATGATCGAGTGGGTGATGAGCACGACCGTCTTGCCCGTCTCCATCCAGATGCGCTGAACCTCGAGGTTCATCTGCTCACGCGTCATGGCATCGAGCGCCCCGAACGGCTCGTCCATCAGGAGCAGCGCGGGGTCGTGGATAAGGGCCCGGCAAAGGGATACGCGCTGCTGCATCCCGCCCGAGAGCTGATGCGGTTGCTTGTCCTCGAAGCCCTTGAGTCCGACGAGGTCGATCATGCGCCCGATCGCGTCCTCGTAACTCGCACGCCGGGCGCCCTGAATCTCGAGCGGCAGGGCGATGTTCTCGCGCACCGTCCGCCATGGGAGGAGGACCGGCGTCTGGAACGCGATGCCGACATCTTCAGTCGGGCCGTCGATGTGATGGCCATTGACCATCACCGACCCTTCGGTTGCGGGAAGCAATCCCGCGATGAGACGCAGCAAGGTACTCTTGCCGCAGCCGGAACTGCCGACCACAGCAATGAATTCGCCTTTCTCGACACTGAGCCCGACTGACTGGAGCGCAGTCAGCTCATCGAATTTCTTGGTGACGTTTTCCAGGCGGATTGCAGGTTTCATCGCGGGGTGTCTTCTTATTCTGGCAAGAAGTCGTTGGTGTAGTACTGCTCGACCGGCAGTTCACGCTCCATGCCGGCATAGGTCGCAAGCAGCGTCTGCATTTCTTCCCAATCGGCTTGGGCCATATACCCGAACGGCTCATCTTCGGTATTGGCCGTGACGAGCGAGGGGAAGGTCAGTTCGAGCTGGCGCGCCAGGGCTTCGCGGTTGCGCTCCTGCTCGGGCAAGGCCGCAATGAGTGCATCGATTGCGGCTTCGGGATCTTCTTGCGCCATTTCCCAGCCGCGGACGGTGGCGGCGAGGAAGCCTTCGACAGCCTCTGGATTATCCGCGATGAAAGCATCGGACGTGACGATGCCGTTGTTCATCAGGCTCAGCCCGTAATCGGAAAACAGAAAGTACTCTACGTCCGCGCCCTGCGCTTCAAGCTGGGCCACCTGCACGTTGTAATATCCGGGAATGGCATCGGCCCGGCGCTGCAGCAGCATCGCGTTCTTGGCGCCGACAGCAGGATTGAGCACACCCACGCTGGCGGGATCGACGCCTTCGGCTTCGAGCAGCGCATCAAAAAGCTGGGCGGAGGATTCGCCGGGAGCGAAAGCGACGACCTTGTCGGTGAGATCGCTCGGCGTTTCGACCGGAGCATCGCTGTGCGAGATGATGGTGGCCACGTCGCTGATGACGCGCATCACAGCCTTGAGCGGCAGGCCCTGCTCCACGCCGCGGACCATCGATCCGAAATCGACAAAACCGAACTGATCGTTTCCCTGGGCGACGAACTGCGCCACGGTGGGCGAGCCCTGCCCTTCACCGATCGACACATCGAGGCCCTCGGCTTCATAGAGCCCTTCCTGGACGGCCAGATAGAACGGGGCATGGCTGCCGTAGATCGTCCAGTCGAGCCGGAACGAGATGGGGGTGAGGTCCTGGGCCATGAGCGATCCGGTGCCGAGCGCAGTCGTGCCCAGTCCGATTGCGGTGACCATTGCAAGGAAATTGCGTTTTTTCATCGATATGTCCTTTCTGTTCAAGCAAGTTGCGGGTGTCAGAGAGAGGCGTCCTTGAGCCGCACCGTGGCGTGCCAGGGTATGGCCCGGGTTTCGATGATCTCGACGCCGTAGTACAGGACGACGCCGATCACGGTGAGAATGGCGAGCACCGCGAACAGCAGCGTGGTGTCGAGATTGGCGTTGGCGACAAGAAGCAGGTAGCCGAGCCCTTCTGTTGCCCCCACCCATTCGGCAATGACCGCACCGACCACGGCGAAGGCGACCGATACCTTGAGCCCGGAAAACAGGCTCGGCAGGGCCAGCGGGAACCGGAATTTCCAGAAGAGCTGGAAACGGCTGGCCCGCATCGAGGTCGCAAGCTCGAGCATCTCGCGTTCCATCGACCTCAGCCCCACCACGGTGGAGATGACGATGGGGAAGAAGGCCACAAGGAAGGTGATGAGGATCTTGGGCGTGATCCCCAGCCCGAACCAAACCACGATCAGCGGCGCGAGAGCGACCTTTGGAAAGGTCTGGGACAGGATCAGCCAGGGCATGATGGCCTTGTCGAGCACCCGGCTGGAAACGATCAGAAAGGCCAGAGGTACGCCCACCACGATGCTCAGGAAAAATCCGCCCAGCGTCTCGTAGGTCGTCACCCAGGTGTGACGCATAAGATACCCAAAATCTCCAACCAGCCGTTCGATCACCGCCTCGGGTCTCGGGAGCAGATACGGGGGGATGTCGAAAAACACCGCCGCGCCGTACCAGGCGATCACGAAAAGCACAAAGGTCGCAAATGGATAGGCAGCATCTCTCATGCGTCGATTCCTGAGATCTGGATCACGTGTTGGTCAGCAGTTCGCGGGGGTAATCGGCAAAAGTCTTGGCTCCGTCACTGGTCACCACGAAGGATTCCGAGACGACCAGCCCGTATTTCTCGAACCAGAGAGCGGGGATACAGTGGAACGTCATGTTCTCTTCCATCACCGTCTTGTCTCCAGCCCGCAGGCTGCAGGTGAGCTCACCCCAGGTGGGCGGGTATCCGATGCCGACGGGATAGCCGATGCGGCTGTCCTTCTCGATGCCGTGGCGGGCGATGACATCTTTCCAGGCTGCCGCGAGTTCCTCGCAAAGGACGCCGGGCCTGACCTTGTCGAGCACTGCCTCGAGCCCCTCGCGGATGATCGCGGTGGTCTTCACGAGTTCCTGGGGCGGCGTCCCGACATAGACGCAGCGTGAGAGCGGGGAGTGGTAGCGGTGTCGCACACCGCCCATCTCGATGTAGAAAATCTCGTCCTCGACCAGCGGCGCGTCGGTCCAGCTCAAATGCGGCGCGCTGCAATATTCGCCGACCATGGCGTTGGGCGGCTTGCAGGGGAAGGTGCCGCCGAATTCGGGCGTACCGGAGGTCGTGACCTTGTAGAGCTCGGCCATCACGTCGCACTGACGGACACCTACGGCGACCGTCTGGCGCGCGGCTTCCATCGCAGCCCCGGCAATGGCGCCAGCCTGCATCATGAACTCGATTTCCCTGGCGGACTTGGTCATGCGCACACGATTGACGAGCAGGAAAGCATCCTCGAAATGCGCGTCGGGCAAGGCATCGGTCAGAATCTGGTGCCAGCGGGCGGTGTAATAATAGTCGTCCATCTCCACGCCGATGTTCGCACCCGACCAGCCCCGCTCGGTGATGAGTTCGGCAAGATAATCCATTGGATGCAACTCGGCGGACCCGACATATTTGTCGGGGTAGGCTATGACATTTTCGGGCGCGAGAAACGCGGTGAACTGGGCACCGACTGCATCCATTTTCCGCCCGAACCAGATGGGCTCGTCATGATCGAGATGCACGGCGACCATCTGGGGCGTGTAGAACGACCAGCCGTCATAACCGGTCAGGTAGAACTGGTTGGCGGGGCTCGAGACAAGCAGCAGATCGATGCCACGACTGCGCATTTCGGCCTTGGCTCTGGCCACACGTCCCATAAATTCTTCCCGCCCGAACAGGATCATTCTCATCGCTCCGCTTCATGTGCCTAAATTGTAGGCTTGATTTCCGCTTGATGATGTTCCGAGCAGGTGCTTAAGTCTATTGAATTAATTTCCCGAACCTCATGCCCTTTTGGTTATGCGCCACCCCAACCTTCGCCACCTCGAGATTTTCCGGACACTCGTTCAGACGCTAAGCGTCACCGAGACGGCGAAGCTCCACAACATCAGCCAACCCGCTGTTAGCAAGGCGATTTCCCAGCTCCAGGACACGGTGGGGCTTACCCTGTTTCAGCGGGTCCGCGGCCGGCTTCAGCCCAGCAGCGACACGATGCGGCTCCTTGCCGAGACCGAGCGCTTACTCAATCAGGTGGCCCTGTTTGGGGACGAAATCGACGCCTTGCACGAGGCCCTACACGGCCGGCTGACTATTGCTGCAATTCCTGCGCTGGCGATCGGAGGCCTTGCAGAGGGCGTTGGACGCTTCCTTCGAGACTATCCAAAGGTCCAGGTCGAGTTTCAGGCCGAAATGTCCCAGCGCATCGTCGATGATGTCGCCAGCCACAAGATAGAACTCGGCTTCATCCACGGCGATCCGCAAAGCGCGAACGTCCGGGCAATCCATATCGAGGATTCCGAGATGGCCTGCCAGGTGTCCGTGCAACACCCCCTCGCGCGAAAGGCGATCATTACGGCCGAGGATCTGCGCGGCCAGCCGCTCGTGTTTCTCAACCCCGCCTCGCCGCCCAACCATCTGATCCGCGAGAATTTCGCTCGCGCGGGCGTGCGCCCCGAGGTGGTGGCCGAAATCAATGCTTCCCATCTCGCCGGGCCGGTCGTCCATCACGGCGCAGTGGCGTTCGTCGATCCGATCTCGGCAGATACCGGCCCGTCGGGGACGACCGTGTGCCGACCGTTCAGGCCGCGTGTTCCTCTGGCGATCTACGCCATATCCTCGGCAGTGAGGCCGGTATCCAACCTCTCGCAGCTGTTCTCGGGCATCGCCACGCATTCGATCCGCCAACATCTGGCGCGTGCCCTGCGCGAACTTGGCGCAGAAGGCAACCGCCCCGATCGCGTGCCGCCAGCCTGAGCAATCGCATGCCGACCGCTCAGGCGCACTAACCTGGGTTGCTGATACAGGCGGCGGAAAGGCCGGAAAGGCCCTGCTACCAGGGCCTTGCAGCGCTGGACCAACCACCTGCGCGGCTCGGGGAACGGGCGCGAAGGACCGGCGTTTGAGAGAACCATCAGCCAGAAACGAAAGTCGCGATCATGAACATGTCGGACGAAGACATCCGTCGCCGGGCGTATGAACTTTGGGAAAAGGAAGGCAAGCCGGAAGGCCGTGATCTGGAGCATTGGCTTCGGGCCAGCGAGGACAGCGGCTCTGCAGACGACGGCCCGCAAGAGGATGGCAGCACCGAAGGCCCGATCGGCGCCGCCGGGGACGACCCCGGAAAGACCGGTGGCGAGAATACGCTGGAGGGCGATGAGCCCGACAGCACGGGCACGGCTTCTCCAGCCGCCTCATCGCCCCAGCGCACACGCCTCGACCGCTGACGATCCGCGGTCACCCAATCGGGCACCACGGGTCTTGCCCGTGGTGCCAACCCAGGCCGAAGCCATCGGGGCGCCCACACCACAATCGCCAAGCCGGTCCCCGCGATGAGAAGCCCGGCCACCACATGCAACTGATCGTCGGTCACACGCGCAAACGGAGCCACTAGGCGTCAGCTCCGATAGAGACTCACCGCGACGTCACCATCGAACGCGATGGAGAGGATGGGGGCTGGATCGGCTGAGCGTGGGCCGTGGGAAATCTCGACAGCCAGGACAGTGCCGTCAAGTTGGCGCACCAGCCGTATCCGATCCTCGCTGCGTTTCAGGACGGCTGTCGCGGTGGAGAAAAACTCTGGCTCGGCGGCGCGCATGGCGAGCAACTCCCGCGTCCATCGGGCCTTGGTGGCATCGAACCCATCGCCCTCATGGGCGCGCTGCATCCTGCCCCAGTCCACCGGCAGCCGGTTGTCGGGGTCGGTCAGGGCAAGAAACGAAATCTCCGAGCCGCGGTAGAAATCGGGGAATCCCGGCATAACGGCTTTGAGCGCGAGTTGCGCGAGGGACAGAGCGTTTCCCCGCTCGATGAGTGCGGCAAGTGCCTCCGGCCGATCCTGGGTCCAAGACTGCAGCACCTCGCGCGCGAAGGCCCGTGCGTTGCTCTCGGCTTGTGTGTCGGGCCGCGTCCAGAAGCTTGTCAGCTTCGCCTCGCGCATCGCCTTTTCTATGTGTCCGTCGAGCCGGTCCCCGATCTCGTCGACCGCGTCGGAAAACAGCGCCAGCGCCGATTGTACGATATACCACCGCCACCGCGCCTCGACCCTTCCTGCATCCGGAAGCTCGGCTGCCGCGTCGTAGAGCGCGATGAACATTTCGGGCAGATGGCTGATCGCCACCAGCCGCATGCGGGAGTCCTCGGACCGCTTTGTGTCGTGGGTCGAGGTCAGCGTCATCTCGGTGGCGCTTCGCCGGTCGAGGAACCGCTGTGCCTCCTCGGCCGCCACATCCGCCTCTTCCGGCTCGGCCCCCACCTCATTGGCAGCGATGAATCGCGTCCAGCGGAACCCGGCCGTGTCCTCCTGCGCCTTGGCCAGCAGGGCACCTGAGACCTGCTGGAAGCGCACCACGAAGGCGTGTGCCTCGTCTGTCCCTGGGTCGACGATCATCTGGCGCAGCAATTCCAGCGTCCGGCTGGAGCGCAAGTTCGGCGCCGCGTCTTCAACGATTTGGGAGACCAGCTCACGATCGTCGGATGGTCGATCCTCGCGCGTGAAGTAGGTGCGGTAGCGCCGCATGCCGAGCAAAAGGGCGGTTACCGCCTCGCGCAAGGACTCCGGCCCCGCCTCGGCAATCGTGGAGCCTCCGGCAGCGACGGCTGCCAGCCCGACAAGCTGAAGCCGCTCGGCAGCCAGCTCGTTATCGAGAATATCGCGCTTGGCGCGAACGAGGCTCGCCGCGAAATCCTCGCTGATGCCCGTCGTCTCGCTCCAATAGTCGTCAAGCCGCTCGAGCCCCTCCTTGACTGTCAGCAGCCGCGCGATCATGCGCGCGGCCTCATAGCCGGTAGTTCCCGCCGTCGCCCAGTGCTCGGGGACTTCTTCGCTACCCACGACGATCTTTTCGATCCAGACCGGAGTGTCGGGAAGCGCCTCGGCCAATCGGCCGAGATACTGGCTGGGATCGACCAGCCCATCGATATGGTCGACCCGCAGCCCATGGACGAGGCCTTCTCTGACCAGATCGAAGATGAGCGCGTGCGTATCCTCGAACACTTTGGGGTCTTCCACCCGCATGCCCACAAGGCTCGTCACGTTGAAGAACCGCCGATGGGTGATCCCGTCGCGCTCCAGTTCCCAATGCACCAGCCGCCAGTGCTGAGCCTCATGGGCCGCACGCAGATCGCCGCCCTCGGTGCCCGGGGCCATGGGGACGCGCACGTCGTCAAAGACCCATTGGTCCCCATCGATGGCGAAGCGTCCCTCACCGATCATCTTCTCGAAAGGCTCGGGCAGGAATGGCAGCACGAGCGGCCCTGCCTTCCAGTCGATGTCGAAATGGGGCGCAAAGGCGCTCGCCTCCCCATGCATCAGGACGTCGCGCAACCAGGGGTTGTCCAGGGTGAACGCGGTGTGATTGGGCACGATATCGAGGATGATGCCGATATCGCGAGCTCTGGCTGCCCGCGCGAGAGCCTCGAATCCGGCCCGTCCGCCGATCGTCGGATCGATTTCCGTAGGATCGGTCACATCGTAACCATGGGTCGATCCCTTTGCCGCCTGGAAAATCGGCGAGAGGTAGAGATGGGATATCCCCAGGCCCTTGAAATAATCGAGATGCCCCTCGACCTCGGCGAACCCCATTCCCTCGCGAAGCTGGATCCTGTAGGTCGCCGTGGGAATACGCGGGATCATGATCTGTCTATCCTTGCATGGAGCGCGTATGCGTCCCGTTCTATGTCGCCCAGTCTGAAGCCCGGCTCGCCGAGGGGGGTGCAGAACGCCCCGACGGTTCCGAAGTTTAGCGCGATCCGCAGCACGCCGGCCCCGAATGTCCAGCTTGCGGCCAGAGCCCGCTCGCCTGCGACGGTCACTTGTCCATCCGCTTCGGCACCTGCCTTGAGCATGGGCACAAGATGGTTGGCGCGGAAGTCCAGCGCATCGCGGGTCAGGTTCTGCCAGAACCGGGCGTGATCGGTATCGCTCCAATCGATCCGCGAGCGGGCGAAGGTCTCTGGCGAAAGCGGATCGGGCACATCGGCGCCCATGGAGGCGATTTCGGCGAATTCCTGGGCGCGTCCGGTCCTCACGCTTTCGGCCAGTTGCCCCTCATAGTCTGCAAAGAACAGGAAGGGCGCCGTCTCGCCCCGCTCCTCGCCCATGAAGACCATCGGGATATAGGGCGCAACGAGGTTGAGCGCATAGGCCACGGCAACCCCGGCCGGATCGGCAAGCGAGAGCAGCCGGTCCCCATTCGCTCTGTTGCCCACCTGATCGTGGGTCTGGGTGGAATTGACGAAGCCGGTGGTCGGCAAATGCCCGCTGGCCTTGCCGCGCGGCGTATCCCTCCCCGGGCGGGGCTGGCCTTCCTCGATATGCCCCCGTTCGAGAGCCAGAGCCAGATCACCAATCGGATCGTGGGCGAAGCTCTTGTAGTAGGAATGATCCTCTCCGGTCAGAGCCGTATGGACGGCGTGATGGAAATCGTCGTTCCAGGTCGCATCGTAGCCAAACGCCTCGCGTAGCTCGGGATCGTTGCTCTCGTCCTCTACGACGAGATGAATCTGGCGTCCGGGATCGGCGGCTCTGGTGCGTTCGGCCAGTTCGGCAAAGAACGTCTCCGCCTTGGGGCCGGTTATCTGATGGACCGCATCGAGCCGCAGGCCGTCGAACCTGTAGTCAACGATCCACATCAGCGCGCACTCGATCCAGAAATCCCGCACCGGTTGCCGCGAAAAGTCGATCGCCGCGCCCCAGGGGGTATGCCGGTCCTTGTCGAAGAATTCCGGTGCCGTAGCGTGCAGATAAGCGCCATCTGGGCCGAAATGGTTCATCACCACATCGAGCATCACCATCAGCCCCAAGCTGTGGGCATGATCGACAAGGCGCTTGAGATCGTCGGGCGTGCCGTAGGCGGGATGAGGCGCGAAAGGCAGCACGCCATCATAGCCCCATCCCCGGTCGCCGGGAAATTGGCCCACCGGCATGATCTCGATGGCAGTGAACCCGAGTTCGGCCAGCATCTCAAGCTTGACCCGGGCGCTGGAGAACGTGCCCTCGGGGGTGAACGTCCCCACATGCATTTCGTAGATCACGGCCTCGGCCCAGTCCCTGCCCCGCCAGTCGCACTGCCACGCAAACGCGCCGTGGTCGACCGCAACCGATCGGCCGTGAACGTCGCCTGCCTGCAACCGGCTGGCCGGATCGGGCACCTCAAGGCCGTCGACGGAAAAGCCATAGACCATTCCGGCCTCGGCTTTTGTGTCCAGCACCCAATAGCCGTCCGGCTCGCGCTGCATGTCAATCAGGCCCTGCTGGCAGACCAGCTTGACCGATTGCGCCTCGGGCGCCCAAAGCCGCGCCGTCCAATCTGCCGAACCGGGCGTGAAACCCCAATTGTGCACCGTCATCCCTGCCCCCAAAGCTGGATACTGGCACCTTAATGCCACCGGGCCTGCGACGTTCCGGATGCGCCTATGTTAGCCTCATGGCACGGCCCGAGGCCACCACCGATGTCTCGTGGACCTGAATGCGAGGCAAATTGCCCCTGCGCTCGCTGCTCTGCATTGGTTCGCGCCGACTAGAACTTGGCCGATACCGTCAACCGCAGGGCCTCGTGCCATCCAGCGATGCGCGCGGAACGAAGCCCTTCATCCCATTGCGCCTCGAACCGCTCATCGACCTGCCAGATCCGCGCGAATCCCTCCTGGTCGGGCCATATCCCGGCCTGGTGCCCCGCCAGCCATGCCGCGCCCAGCGCCGTGGTTTCGAGAAATACGGGCCGGTCGACCGGCGCGTCGGTGATGTCGGCCAGCCGCTGCATCATCCAGTCCGATGCCACCATGCCGCCATCGGCCCTCAGGACGGTATGGTGCCCACCAGGCTGCCAGTCCCGGTGCATGGCGTCGAGCAGATCGCGGGTCTGGTAGCAGACCGCCTCGAGCGCTGCGCGCGCGAATTCCGCCCGTCCCGTGCTTCGCGTCATCCCGAAGATTGCGGCCCTCGCATTGGCCTGCCACCAAGGCGCACCCAGCCCGACGAAGGCCGGCACAAGGTAGATCGGCTGATCGGGATCTGAAGTTGCGGCCAGCGGTCCGACCTCCTCGGACGCCCCGATCATGCCGAGCTCGTCGCGTAGCCACTTCACGGTCGCCCCGGCCATGAAGATGGAGCCTTCCAGCGCATAGGTCGGGGTATTGTTGATGCGGCAGGCCACGGTCGAGAGCAGCCTGTTGGCGGAATTCACGCACTGATCTCCCGTGTTGAGCAGCACGAAGCACCCCGTGCCGAACGTGGCTTTCACCATGCCCGGAGCAAAACAGGCCTGACCGATCAGCGCTGCCTGCTGATCCCCGGCGATGCCGCGGATGGGAATGGGCGCACCGAAAAGCGCGGGGTCGCACTGGCCAAACTCGGCCGCGCAATCTTCCACAACCGGAAGCAGCGATGCCGGGATGTCGAGCGCTGCGCAGAGTTCGGGGTCCCATTTCTGTTCGTGGATGTCGAACAGCAGGGTCCGGCTGGCATTGGTCGCGTCGGTCACGTGCGCCCGGCCGCCGGTCAGACGCCAGACAAGGAAGCTGTCGATGGTGCCGAAGGCCAGCCTGCCTGCGTCCGCCTTTTGCCTTGCCCCCTCCACATGCTCCAACAGCCAGGAGATCTTGGTCCCCGCGAAATAGGGATCGAGCAGAAGCCCGGTGCGTTCGCGCACGAGCAGCTCGAGCCCGCTTTCGCGCAGTGCATCGCATTTGGCGCTGGTGCGACGGTCCTGCCACACAATGGCGTTGGCGATCGGCCGGCCCGTCTCCCGATCCCACAGCATCGTGGTTTCGCGCTGGTTGGTGATGCCGATGCCCGCGATAGCCGAGGGCGCGATGCCCGCCTTGTCTATCGCCGCCCTGACCGACCACACGACGGTGGTCCATATGTCTTCGGCGTCATGCTCGACCCAACCGGGAGCAGGAAAGTGCTGCCGGAACTCCTTCTGTGCACTCGCGACAGGCTTCATCGCCCCATCAAAGATGATGGCACGCGTGGACGTGGTGCCCTGATCGATGGCCAAGACATATCCGGTCACAGCAATGTCCTTTGAGATGAGAAAAGACGTGCCGGGGCCCTAGGCCCCGGCACGGTGCGGTCTGCCTTATTCGGCAGCCCAGCTCTGGATCAGCTCGTCATAGCCGATGGTGAGCGGTTCCTCGTCCTCGTTTTCCTTGGCGGGCTGCGGCGCAATGGTGCCATTGGCCTGGGCTTGCTCCACCCAGTACTCGAAGGACTGTTCCTCGTTGAGCAGCGGCCCGTATTCACCCTGCACGCCAGCGGCCTCGAGGCGGGCCATGACGGCCTCCTGCTCGGCACACAGCGCGTCCATGGCTTCCTGGGCGGTCCTTTCACCCGAAGACGCGTCACCGATATGCTGCCACCAGAGCTGCGCCAGACGCGGATAGTCCGGAACATTGGTGCCGGTCGGCGACCACTGGACGCGAGCAGGCGAGCGGTAGAACTCGACCAGCCCACCCAGCTCGGGCGACCGTTCGGTGAAGCTTTCGTGCTGGATGGTGGATTCACGCACGAAGGTAAGGCCCACATGGCTCTTTTTCACGTCCACGGTCTTGGAGGCGATGAACTGCCCATAGAGCCAGGCCGCCTGAGCCCGGTCGACGGGCGTGGACTGCATAAGGGTAACCGAACCCGCATCCTGATAACCCAACTTCATGCCATCGACCCAGTAGACGCCATGGGGCGAAGGGGCCATCCGCCATTTTGGCGTTCCGTCCTCGTTGAGGACCGCCTGTGCACCCTCCCCGACCATGTCGGCGGTGAAGGTTGTGTACCAGAAGATCTGCTGGGCGATGTTACCCTGAGCCGGCACGGGACCGGACTCCGAGAAGTTCATGCCCTGGGCCTCTGGAGGTGCATAGGCCGAGAGCCAATCGAGATACTTCTGAATGGCGTAGACTGATGCAGGGCCGTTGGTGTCGCCGCCGCGTGCAACGCACGAGCCGACAGGCTGACCGGCGTCGTTCACGCGGATCCCCCATTCGTCGACGGGAACACCGTTGGGCAGGCCCACGTCACCATTGCCGGCCATCGACAGCCAGGCGTCGGTGAAGCGCCATCCGAGCGAAGGATCCTTACGGCCATAGTCCATGTGACCATAGACCGCGTTTCCGTCGATCTCTCGACCGGTGAAGAACTCAGCGATGTCCTCATAGGCCGACCAGTTCACCGGCACGCCCAGCTCATAGCCGTATTCGGCTTCGAAATCGGCCATGATCTCGGGATCGGTGAACCAGTCGTAACGGAACCAGTAGAGGTTGGCGAACTGCTGGATCGGAAGCTGGTAGATCTTTCCGTCCGGAGCCGTGGTGAACGAGATGCCGACGAAATCGTCGATATCGAGGTTGGGGTTCGTGACGTCGGCCCCCTCGCCTTCCATGAAGTCGGTGAGGTTGCGCACCTGATCGTAGCGCCAGTGCGTGCCGATCAGGTCGGAGTCGTTGACGTACATGTCGTAGAGGTTCTCGCCGGTCTGCATCTGGCTCTGGAGACGCTCCACCACGTCGCCTTCGCCGATCAGGTCATGGCTGACCTGAATGCCGGTGATTGCCGAGAATGCCGGGGCCAGAACCTGGCTTTCGTATTCATGGGTTGTGATGGTTTCGGACACGACGCGGATGTCCATTCCTGCGAATGGCTGGGCCGCATCGATGAACCACTGCATCTCCTCTTCCTGCTCCTCCCTGGTCAGCGAGGAGAGCTCACCAATCTCGGCGTCCAGGAAAGCGCGCGCCGCTTCCATGTCGGCCCAGGCCGGGGCTGCCAATTGTCCCAGAAAGACAATCGCCGCCGTTGATGACATCAGTATCCTTCGCATGAAATCCTCCCTTGGATTGCGAACTGGAGTTCACGCACATGCTCCCACAGGTGCGCATGAAGTGCGGGCGATCCAGCGGTCGCCCGCACCATGGACTGGCCGGCTAGACGTAGCGGAACACGAGCACCGCGTAGACGCCACTGAGAGCCAGCGACCACCACAGGTTGGCGTCCACGAGACCCAGCCATGCGAGGTTGATAAAGGCGCTTCCCAGGAGCGAGATGAACAGCCTGTCCCCCCGCGTCGTCTCGAAGCGCAGCACGCCTATGCGCGGGTCGCCGCCGGGACGGAGGTACTCCCACACCCCCATCGCGGCGATCAGCGCAAAGATCGAAACAAAGAATATTGCCGTCGGCATCGTCCATGCCATCCACGAGAAATTCATGGCACCGCTCCCCTATACCCGGCCCAGGGCAAAGCCCTTGGCGATGTAGTTGCGTACGAAATAGATGACCAATGCGCCCGGGATGATCGTGAGCACCCCTGCGGCGGCGAGCACGCCCCAGTCGAGCCCGGAGGCCGATACCGTTCGGGTCATGACCGAAGCGATGGGCCGGGCGTCCGTCGTTGTCAGCGTCCGGGCAATAAGAAGCTCCACCCAGGAGAACATGAAGCAGAAGAACGCTGCCACGCCGATGCCCGAGGAAATGAGCGGGATGAATATCTTGATAAAGAACCTCGGGAACGAGTAGCCGTCCACATAGGCGGTCTCGTCGATCTCCTTGGGCACGCCCGACATGAAGCCCTCGAGGATCCAGACCGCCAGAGGCACGTTGAACAGGCAGTGCGCCAGCGCCACGGCGATGTGGGTATCGATCAGCCCGAAAGATGAGTAGAGCTGCAGGAACGGCAGCGCGAACACGGCAGGCGGGGCCATCCGGTTGGTCAGCAGCCAGAAAAACAGGTGCTTGTCGCCGAGGAACCGGTAGCGCGAAAACGCATAGGCTGCGGGCAGCGCCACGGCGACCGAAATGGTCGTGTTGAGCACCACATAGATGATCGAGTTGATGTAACCCGAATACCAGCTCGGGTCGGTGAAGATCACCATGTAGTTGCGCAGCGTCGGGTTCTGCGGGAACAGCGAAAAGCCCCCCAGGATCTCCGCATTGGTCTTGAAGCTCATGTTGACGAGCCAGTAGATCGGCAACAGGAGGAAAACGATGTAAAGCGTGGGCACCAGCCAGGAAAACCGCGCCTTCTGCCCGCGCCGGCGCATCTTGCGCGCCAGCGCATCGTTCTGGGCCGAGGGTGCTCTGGCCGACGCGGAGACGGAACGATGGACGACACGAGCGCCAGAGAGATTGGTTTGACTGTTCATCTCAGCGCCTCGCATCGTAGTTCGTCATCACCGTGTAAAAGATCCAGCTCAGCAGCAAAATGATCAGGAAGTAGATGATCGACATCGCTGCAGCCGGACCTAGGTCGAACTGACCGATTGCCATTTTCACCAGGTCGATCGAGAGAAACGTCGTGGTCGAGCCAGGACCGCCACCGGTCACCACGAAGGGTTCCGTGTATATCATGAAGCTGTCCATGAACCGCAGCAGTACTGCGATCAGAAGCACCCTGTGCATCTTGGGGAGCTGGATGTAGCGGAAGACGGACCAGCGCGAGGCTCCGTCGATCTTGGCGGCCTGATAATAGGCGTCCGGGATCGACACGAGACCCGCATAGCACAGCAGCACTACGAGCGATGTCCAGTGCCAGACATCCATCACCACCACGGTGACCCAGGCAGCCACTGGATTTGTGGCGTAGTTGTAGTCGATGCCCATGGCGGCGAGCGTACGGCCCAGAAGCCCGATATCGACGCGGCCGAACACCTGCCAGATGGTGCCCACGACGTTCCAGGGGATCAGCAGCGGCAGCGCCATCAAAACGAGACAGACCGGAACGCCCCACCCCTTGCGGGGCATGTTGAGGGCGATGAAGATGCCCAGCGGGATTTCGATCGCCAGAATGGTGAGAGAGAACACGAGGTTGCGCACCAGCGCATCATGGAAACGGCTGGAATTGAGCACCTGCTCGAACCAGCTCAGGCCGGCCCAGAAGAACACGTTGTTCCCGAAGGTATCCTGCACCGAGTAGTTCACCACCGTCATCAGCGGGATGACCGCCGAGAACCCGACCAGCAGCAGAACCGGCAGGACGAGAAACCATGCCTTGTTGTTCCAGGTCTTATCCATTTTGCCCTCCCAGATCGACGCGCCAGCTGTCGGCATAGAGATTGATGCCGGCGGGATCGAAACTCACATGGGCATCGGTCGGCAGCTCATCGTGTTCCCCGAGGATCGCCGCGACCTCCATGCCCCCCAGATCGGCGCGCACGATCTTGTGGCGCCCGATATCCTCGACCTTGCGGATATGAACGGGATGCCCTTGGCGTCCCAGCCGCACATATTCGGGCCGCACGCCCAGTTCCAACCGCCTTGACCGGCTGGTGTCGGCGGCGCCTGGCAGATCGATAACCGCGGACCCGAGATGGGCCTTTGCGCCCTCGACCTTCACGGGCATGACATTCATGCCCGGAGAGCCGATGAAATATCCCACGAAGGTATGGCTGGGGCGCTCGAACAGCTCCTCGGGCGTGCCGATCTGCACGATCTCGCCCTCGTACATGACCACCACCTTGTCCGCGAAAGTCAGCGCTTCGGTCTGGTCGTGGGTCACATAGACCATGGTGAACCCGAACTTGTGGTGCAGTTGCTTGAGCTGGCTGCGCAGCACCCACTTCATGTGCGGGTCGATGACCGTGAGCGGTTCGTCGAAAAGGATCGCGTTGACGTCCGCGCGCACGAGCCCCCGGCCGAGCGAAATCTTCTGCTTCTGGTCTGCGGTGAGGCCACGCGCCCGGCGCCCGGACCAGTCCGCGAGATCGATCATCTCGAGGATGTCCCTGACGGCCCGATCGACCTCTGCCTGCGGCACGCCCCGGTTCCGCAGCGGAAAGGCCAGATTGTCGTAGACCGTCATGGTGTCGTAAACGACCGGGAACTGGAACACCTGCGCGATGTTGCGCTCCTGGGTGGAAAGGTCGGTCACGTCGGTGCCATCGAAGACGATGCGCCCGTGCGAGGGCCTGATCAGGCCCGAGATGATGTTGAGCAGCGTGGTCTTGCCGCACCCGGAAGGTCCAAGCAGCGCATAAGCGCCCCCGTCGCTCCAGGAGTGATGTACTTCCTTGAGCGCCAAGTCGGCGTCCTTGACCGGGTTTGGCAGGTACGAGTGCTTGATGTGCTCGAGTTCGATTTTTGCCATTTAAAGGTCTCCTCCCTTTCCGGCTCTAGGCTGCGAGCGGCGTTCGCCGCACGGCTCGCCCATCGCTGTCGAAGACCAGCAGATGGCGCGGATCGATGAAGACGGTAATCGTGGCGCCCACGTCGAAGTGGTGGATGCCGTGGGCCAGCATGACCCACGGGAAGCCCCCATAGGCCAGGTGCACGAAGCTCTCCGAACCGGTGATCTCGGTGATCGTCACCTTGGCCTCGACACCGACGGCATCGGGATTGGCCGGAGAAAGGGACAGATGGTGGGGCTGGAACCCGATCGTATATGTTCCGTCCGGTGCGCTGCGCGCCTCGTCGGGAACCGGGATCGCAACCCCACCATCCAGGAGGAACCTCGTGTCGCGCTTTTCCACCGCCAGCGTATTGAGCGGAGGATCGGCGAAAGTCTGTGCGGTCTTGAGGTCATCAGGTCTGCGGAACACCTCGATGGTCCGCCCGAACTGGGTGATGCGCCCTTCCGAAAGCGCAACGGTATTGCCACCGAGCAGCAGCGCCTCGGAAGGCTCGGTGGTCGCATAAACGAAGATCGAGCCTGCCTCGGCAAAGATGCGCGGCAACTCGGCGCGCAACTCCTCACGGAGCTTGTAGTCGAGATTGGCCAGCGGCTCGTCGAGCAGGACCACCGCGGCGTCCTTGACGATGGCCCGCGCCAGCGCCGTGCGCTGCTGCTGTCCTCCCGACAGGTTGAGCGGCAACCGGTCCAGCATGGGGGTAAGCTTCATCAGTTCTGCGGCCTTGCGCACCCTCGTGTCGATGGTTGCCTTGTCGAGCCGGGCCAGCCGAAGCGGAGACGCAATGTTCTCGTAAACGCTCATCGCGGGATAGTTGATGAACTGCTGGTGCACCATCGCCACGTTGCGCTTTTGTGGCGAGACGCCTGTGACGTCCTTGCCATCGAAGACGACCTGGCCATGGGTCGGGCGCTCAAGCCCGGCCATGATGCGCATGAGCGTCGTCTTGCCCGACAGTGTCGGCCCCAGCAGCACGTTGAGGCTCCCGTGTTCCAGGGCCAGCGTGACGTCGGAAACGTGGGTCTCATTGCCCATGATCTTGGACACGTTCCTAAGCTCGAGCATGCCGCACCTCCTCCTCATGCACCGCAGCGTCGTTCCGCCGGACGTTATCGGCTATGAATGCTTTCAGGGCGGCAAGATCGATGGCTTCGCCATGCAGCCCGAGCTTGGTCCGCCGCCACAGAATATCCTCGCTGGTGCGTGCCCATTCATTGTCGATGAGATAGGTGACTTCCGCACCCGTGAGCCCTGCGCCGAAGGCCGGGCCCAGATCGCTCGCCTGCCGGGCCGAACCCAGGATCGTGCGCGCCAGCGTGCCATAGCTGCGCACGAGGCGCCGCGCCTGGACCGACCCGAGGAAAGGATAGTCCCGTATCAGCCAGTCCACCTGGCCTTCATAGGCATCGACCGCGAACTCGCCCCCCGGCAGCCGGGAGTTCGCCGTCCAGCTCCGCTTGCGGGCGCCCAGCATTTCCTCGACGTGTTCGAGCGCGGATTCCGCGAGCCGCCTATAGGTCGTTATCTTGCCGCCGATCACATTGAGCAGCGCCGGCTGCCCCGCCCCGCCAGAACGCTTCAGGACGTAATCGCGTGTTGCCTCCTGGGCCTTGGACGCCCCGTCGTCGTAGAGCGGGCGAACACCCGAATAGGTCCAAACCACATCCTTGCGGCCCAGCGGGGCGGAGAAATACTCTCCCGCGGCGGCAAGCAGATAGTCGATCTCGCTCTCGGCGATAACGACGTCCTTGGGGTCGCCATCGAAATCCTCGTCGGTGGTCCCGATCAGCGTGAACTCGTCCTCATAGGGAATGGCAAAGAAGATCCGGCCGTCACTGTTCTGGAAGAAAAAGCAGCGCGGATCGTCATAGAGCTTGCGCACCACGATGTGGCTGCCCTTGACCAACCGCACCTTGTGGTTCTCGTTGGCCCCGATCGACTCGGTGAGCACACGCGATACCCAGGGGCCCGAGGCGTTGATCACCATGCGTGCGCAAAGCGAAGCGACTTCACCTTCGGAATTCTCGGTCGTCACCTGCCAATGATCGCCCTCGCGCCGCGCCGTCACCAGCCGCGTGCGGGTGCGGATCCGCGCACCGAGCCGCGAGGCGTCCTGGGCATTGAGCGTAACGAGCCGCGCATCGTCTACCCAGCAATCGGAATATTCGAAGGCCTTGGCAAAGCCGGGCTTGAGCACACGCCCGATCGGGTCGTGGCGCAAGTCGCGCACCTTGGTCGCGGGAAGCCGGCGACGCCCGCCGAGATGGTCGTAGAGGAACAGGCCGAGTCTGAGCAGCCAGGCCGGGCGCAGGCCACGATGATGAGGCAGGACGAACCGCAGCGGCCAGATCACATGGGGGGCCATCGCCCAGAGCACTTCGCGCTCCTGAAGCGCCTCGCGTACCAGACGAAACTCGTAATGCTCGAGATAGCGCAGGCCGCCATGGATCAGCTTGGTCGAGCCCGAAGACGTCCCCGAGGCCAGGTCGTTCATCTCGAGAAGGCACACGGAGAATCCGCGACCGGCCGCGTCACGGGCGATACCGCACCCGTTGATGCCGCCTCCAACGACAAGAATGTCGAACTTCGCGTCGCTCACGAAACGCCTCCCCGGCTTTCAGAGGCCTTTTCGCCTCTTCTTCATTTGAAAGCTATACGAAAGGTATTCGAAATCATAAACGTGTCAACCGAATTCGGTCATATTTCAGACACGAACCATTAACCTGTTGATTTTCCGTTGAAATTCGTACCGCCGCATTCGATGGCCAGCACAAGCTGGCAGCGAAACGCAAACTGCGCCAGCCTTACGGACAAACCGAAATGCGGAATTCAGTCTCAGGCTGCGGTTTCGATCAGCTCGACGTCATGGTCCTCGCAGATGGTGCGGACTGAACCGGACGTGCAGCGATCAGTGACAAACGTCGATATCTGCCGCATGTGCGCGATGCGCACCGGAGCGGTCCGTTCGAACTTGGTCGAATCGGCAGCGCAGATGACGTGCCTTGCGTTGGCGATGATGGCCTGGGCCACCTTCACCTCACGAAAGTCGAAGTCCAGCAGCGCCCCGTCGTCATCTATAGCGGAGGCACCGATCACGGCGTAATCGACCTTGAACTGCTTGATAAAGTCGACGGCGGCCTCGCCGACGATACCGCCATCCGAACCGCGTACGACCCCGCCGGCAATCACCACCTCGCACTCCCTGTGCACCCGCAAGGTGTTGGCGACGTTGATGTTATTGGTGATCACCATCAAGCCCGCATGCCCGATCAGCGCGTTGCCCACGGCTTCGGTCGTCGTGCCGATATTGATGAACAGCGAGGCGTTGTCGGGAATGAGTTTAGCCACCGCGCGTCCGATGGCCCCCTTCTCGCTCGACGCGATCAGCCGCCGGGCCTCGTATTCCACATTCTCGATGCCGGAGGGAAATTCAGCACCGCCATGGACCCTGACGAGTTGCCCCCGGTGGCACAAATCGTTGAGATCCTTGCGGATGGTCTGCGCACTGACCCCGAACTCGCCTGCGAGGTCCTCGACCTGCACCCTGCCCTGCAATCGGGCGAGCGCCAGAATCTGTTGATGCCGATCGTCCAAGCGCGTTGTCCCGATTTCGAATTGTTTTCGAAATTACGGAGATCGCACCCGATACGCAAGCCCCGGGAGGCGATACCATTGGTCCGCAAACCCGCATTTGGTCCGACCTGGCCCGGCTACCCCATTCGGGACATGATCGCGCGGGAGACAAAGCCGGTCGGCCATTCCATGTTGAGCATCGAACCCATGAAGAAGATGAAGCCCATGGCCGCCGCTGCATAGACGATCGCCAGGATCCATCCTGCTCCTGCCACCACGCGCAGGAAGGCTACCGTGAAAACCCCTGTGGCCAGGGGGAACCCCAGCACGGGCACCAGGCCGAAATAGAGCGCGAACCAGGCAAATACCTGCAGTGGTGAATGCCCGCCCTCGGACGCGGCGTCACCGACGGGCTCGTCGGGCACCGGGGGTCTGGCCACTACAAGGTCACGGAAGATGATCACGGCCGCCAGCACCGCGCCGATCAAACCGAAGGTGAAGGGAAAGTGCCGGGAGTAGCGCAGGAAATCCTGCGCCCCCCAGGCCATGGCAAGTAAAACGATACCCACGACAGCGGTTAGGGCGATGGAGACAGCGCGCTCTGAGAACATTATGCGACGCCCTTCTTTTCTTTTCTGCTCAGCAGGAACCCCGAGACGAGCAGTGCCAGGATCAGAACGCCCACGATCACGACCCCGGGGCGCAACATCCACTCGAGGCCGTAGCGCGACATCGAGATGAAGAAGTACTGCTCGGTGATCGGCGCCAGTACGAAGCCCACGAGAATTGCCGGACGTGACCAGCCATATCGCTTCATCAGCCAGCCCAGGATACCCAGAAGGACGAGGGCCACCCAGTCACCCCAGGATCGGGTCGCCTGGTAGGCGCCGAAGACCACCACCAGCAGGATAGCCGGTGCAAGCATTGGGAACGGCACGAAGCATAACCGGGCAATAACGCCGGCCAGCGCGATGCATATGACCACACCGAGAATATTGGCAATAGCCAGGCTCCAGATGGCGGTAAGGGTAATGGGAAGATCGGTCGTGACCATGCTGGGTCCGGGCTGAATGCCGAGCAGTGTCATCCCACCGAGCAGGACCGCCATGGACCCGCTGCCCGGAATGCCGAACAACAGCGTCGGCAGCAGCGCCCCGCCCTCCTTGGCGTTGTTGGAGGATTCCGGGGCGATGACCCCTCGGATATCGCCCTCTCCGAAATGGTTGTTCGGGATGGTCGCCTTGGCCTGGCTGTAGCTGATCCAGTCAACCACGCTGCCGCCGAGGCCGGGAATGGCGCCGATGATGACCCCGATACCCGAGCAGCGCAGCACCAGCCGCCAGTGTGCGAAGCCCTCGCGGATGCCTCTCATAAGCTGACCCATGTTGGCGCCGCCCTTTTCGGGAGCGATCGCGCGGCCGCTGGCCAGCAGGTCGACAATTTCGGGGATCGCAAAAAGCCCAAGCGCCACGACGATAAGCGGCACGCCATCATAGAGATAGAGAATATCGAAGGTAAATCTGTATTCGGGATCGGATGGAGCAGCACCGATGGTGCCGATCATCAGCCCCACAATGCCGGCCAGCACGCCGCGCAAGGCATTGCCTGCGCTGAGGATGCCGACCATCGTCAGCCCCAGGATCGCCAGCATCAGGAGTTCCGGCGAGCCGAACATCAGGATCAGTGGACGGGCAATCGGAATGGCGGCCGTCAGAACCAGCGCACCAATCAGCCCGCCCATCAGCGATGCGGTGAAGGCCGCCCCCAGCGCTCTCGCGCCCTGACCTTTCCGCGCCAGCGGATAGCCGTCCATGATCGTGGCCTGGGAGCCCGACGACCCGGGGATGCCCATGAGGACGGACGGAAACGTGTCGGAGGTCGGGACCACGGCTGCCAGCCCGATCAGCATTGCAATCGCGGCGGAGGGCTCGAGATTGAAAACGAACGGCAGCAGCAGCGAAAAGCCGACCACGCCTCCGAGCCCCGGCAGAACGCCGATAACGATGCCCACCACAACGCCCAGAAGCAGCGGAAGCAAGGTTCCGAATGTTAGAATGCCGGCAAAGGCCTGCATCAGAGCATCGAGCATGGCACAGGATCCGTACGGTTGGAGCGATATCTCGTGGCAGGATCGGGGTGCACCGACCAGCAGCACACCCCGATCATTGTCTAGCGAAGCCCCAGTTCTTCGAGGAACGACATGGCGTAGGCAGCCGCCTCGGGGTCGGCGTTGACAATCGAGCGCGCAGCAGCCGCAGCGTCCTCACCGTAGAGCAGCGGATATCCACCCAGCACCTCGACCCCGCGTTCGATGGCTTCGGGATCTTCCGCGATCTGCCGGATCGCTTCTTCCAGGGCGGCGACGGCCTGCTCGGGGGTATCGTTCTTGACCCACATGATCTTCTGGACGCCGAACCCGGCCGCCAGGAAGGTCTTGTAGGCTTCCCATGCCTGCCCGGACGGCTCTTCGCCATGGATCGAGATGTAGACATCCTTGACCGTGGGCAGATCGGGGAAGGCCTCATCGGCCACGACGTCACCGTTGGCGTCGATAATGCCGAAGGTAAAGATCGGCACAGCCTGGTCTGCCGCGACGAGCGGCTCGACGCTCGTCGTGTAGGCCGGGGTCACCTGGTAGTCGGTGTTGACCTCGCCACGTTCATAGGCAACGCGGATCGGCCCCTTTCCGTCATAGCCCATGATGGATTGAACGTTCATGTCCAGCAGGTCGAAGATCAGGAGCATGACAAGATCGTTGCCAGTCGCGCTGATCCCACCATAATACAGTTCCTCGGATGCCGAGCCCAGATCGTCTGCGCTTTCGATGCCGGTGGAGGGATGCACGTAGAAGATCGCCCCCACGGGATTGGCAGCGACCGGGCGCCAGTCGGCCAGATCATAGCGCACGGCCGGATCTTCGAGCAGATAGGGCTGGATGCTCGATCCGCTGGTGATCAGCACCGTTTCGCCATCCGGCTCCACCTGCATGGCGAAATGGTTGACGCCGGTAATGCTGCCGCCGCCTGGCCGGTTCTCGACCAGAACGGTGGGTGAGCCTTCGATGGCTTCGGGCAGATACTCTGCCAGATACCGTGCCCAGACGTCCGTGCCGCCACCGGGGCCGAAAGGCACCAGAAGGTTGAGCGTCTTGCCCTCGTAATATGGAGCGTCCTGGGCATGGACAGGAGCTGCCACAGACAAGCCGGCTATGACCATCGCCGCCCCGGCCAGTGCACCCATTGGTGAATTAAAGTTTCGCATTGCTCTCCTCCTTGAAGTTATTGCGATCGTTGCTTTCAAAGCGCTGTTCCAGAGCATCCCACATGGGCTTCTGGACAGTTCTCTGGCGTTCCTCGAACGACGCCAGGAGTTCGGAGACCCCGGCGAGCGATCCATCCCGGCGTAGCCCGCCCAGCACGTCATAGCTGGCCTTGAGAGCGGCCTGCAGCGACGCATTGGCGTAAAGCACGAGCGAGAAGCCCATATCGGACAAGGCCTGCTGCCCGGGATCGGGCGTCCGCCCCCCGAAGACGATATTGGCAACCTGTGGCACCGGGATTTCCGTGCCGATCCGCGCCAGTTCGGCTTCGTCGAGCGGGGCTTCCACGAAGGTCAGGTCTGCGCCCGCTTCGGCATAGGCCTGTGCGCGGTCGATCGCTGCATCGAGGCCCTCTATGGCGCGTGCATCGGTCCGGGCGATGATCTGCAAGTCCTGGTCGCGCCGCGCGTCGGCGGCCGATTTGATCTTGTCCACCATCTCACCGGTCGAAATCACCGACTTGCCGGCGAAGTGTCCGCACCTCTTTGGGAAGATCTGGTCCTCGATCTGGAGGCCGCAGGCACCCGCCCGCTCGAGCACCCGGACCGTGTGACGCATGTTGAGCGCATTGCCGAAGCCTGTATCGGCATCAACAACGAGCGGCAGCTCGACCGAGTCCGCGATGGCGGAAACGGTGTAAGCTATATCGGCAAGCGAGGTCAGGCCGATGTCAGGCTTGCCCAGGTGCATGTTCGCGATCCCGGCGCCGGTGACATAGACGACGTCGAACCCGACTTCCTCGATGACGCGCGCAAACAACGCATTGGCTGCACCAGGTGCGAGGACCGCTTTGCGTTGGGCGATCAACTCTTTAAGTTTGGCGGTCTGGGTCATTTGTATTCCACTTGATTATTATTGGATGAGTGGTCTCGGCAACTTGGCACTCAGCTTGCCCCATGGGGGCTCGATAGAGCTCTCAGGGTCTCGCATATGCCCCGGATATCGGGCGTTTCGAAAATGGTGCGAAGCTCAGCGAGCAATGCCTCCGACCCGGCACTGCCTGCATGGCTGGTCAGCGACCGGAACTTGGCATCGCGTTCCTCGGCAGTCATAGGGTTCTCGGGCATGCCCCTCGAGTGGTCGACACGGCGGGTCAGCTCGCGCCCATCCCGCAGGGTCAGCGTGACGATCCCGGCGTAGAGATCGGGATAGACAGCGTCCATGTCCGGGTCGACGCGCACGTCGATCCGCTCGATCAGTGCATCGATCGCAGGATCCGCAATACGCTCGGGCGAGAACTGCGGAACCAGCGCTGCTCCGTCGAGGATGGCAATGGCCAGGTTGTAGCGAATGCTCATCTGGGCGTTGAGGACGCTCGACCTGCGATAGGGAAAGCCGGTCTGAAGCTCGACCACACGGCTCACGCCCACGGTCACCCGCTCGATGTCGTCGGCGCCCAGGCCATTGCTTTCGCACAGGTCCAGAACCGCATCGACAGCGGCATGGTTGCTGCCGCAGCACGCGTAGGGCTTGAGGCACGCGCCCTTGGCGCGCCACGTACGGCCCAGATCCCGGGTCAGCTCTGACGGCCTTGGATCATCCGAAGCCATCTTGAGAAATCCGCCATCGGTGGTCTCGAAAATGCTGGCCCCGCCATAAAAGCCGCGGCGCGCCAGATCGGCAGACCGGATGCCGCTCTGGGCGGCGAGGCCCGCATGCAGGCGCTTTGTCATCGCGCCCTCGGCATTGAAGGCCCAGGTTCCCGAAGAATGGCTGCCCGCTATGCCCAGCGCGCTTGCCGTCTGCTCCGCGTCCAGCCCGAAGATCACGCTCGTTGCCGCGGCTGCAGCAAATGTTCCCGTGGTGCCGGTCAGGTGCCAGCCCTTGGTGCGCGCCTGGTTCGGGCCCGCTGCAAGGCTGGCCCTGTTCATGACTTCGTAGCCGGCGGCGATCGCTGCAAGCAGGGTTCTGCCGCTGCAGCCGGTGTGCTCGCCAGCTGCAAAGGCAGCGGCGATCACCACGGCACCGGGGTGGATCTTGGCGCGGCTGTGGTCGTCGAAGTCGAAGCCGTGAATGGCCACGCCATTGCTCAGTGCGGCATTGATCATCGACACTTTCGCCGCTCCGCCCGAACTCCAGATGGAAGCTTGTGCAGGACCGGCCTGTTCGACAGCATACTGGTTCACGACGCGACACGCCTCGGTGGTCGAGCCGTAGACCGCACAGCCAATGGAATCGATCACCGCCGACGTCAGGATAGCCTCGAGAGACCCCGGAACGTCGTCGGGCACAAGCTCGGCCACGAACGCTGCAATGTCCCGGGTCGGGCTTGCCGATCCTGTCTCTGTCGCACTGCTCATGCCTGCGTTCCGGGAACCACGGCGCTCACCAGTGCGCTCACCGAGCCCGCACTCTCGAGCGCGTCGACCGCGTCGAAAAGCTGCTGGACCCCCCCGGCGCCGACCACCGGCTCGGCCAGAAGCCGGACCTTGGCGCGGTGCTCGTCACGGTTCATCGGGTTCTCGATCGAGCCCTTTGGATGATCGATCTGCGAGGAAAGCTCGCTCCCCCCCGCGGACGTCGTCACTTCCATCAGGCAGGACACCCCGCGCGGCAGGGAATCATCGACGACGATCTCGACCAGATCGGAGAGTCGCTGGATTTCCGGGTCCGAGAGCTTGTCGTTGCTGTACTGGGGAAAGAGCGCCGCGCCTTCGATGAGCGCCACGGCCACCGAGTACGGCAGGCTGACCTGGGCCTCGTGGTAGGTCTGGGGCCGCTTGTTGTCATGATAGCGCGCCCACTTGGAATGCCGGCGCATGGTGATGTGCGTGATGTTGGACAGCGGCTCGTCCAGATGCGACCGCACGTCGAGCGCGCAGTCGATGGCGTTGTGAATGGGCCGCGCGCAGGAATAGGCCTTGTACTCGAACTCATCGGGGAAATCGGTGCCGAGATTGCGCGTCAATGCTTCTGCATCGCTCTCATCGGTGAAGGCCGCGAGAAACCCTCGCTCGCCCTCGAATATCGTTGCAGCGCCGGTGAAGCCCAGCTTGGCCATCTCCGCTGCCGTCACGCCGTTGCGTGCCGCTGGACCGGGGTTGAACCGCTTCTGCATGGACGGGCCGTACATTTCCATCAGACCCGAGGCCTGTGCCCCGGCCAGCCCCAGAGCCGAAACCATCTGGTCGACGTCGAGGTCCATCAGCGTGGCTGCAGCGACGGTGGCGCCGAAGACCCCGCAGGTTGGGGTCGTGTGGAACCCGCGATCGCGCAGCGAAAAGTTCGCCGCGTGGCTTGCCCTCGACATCATCTCGCAGCCCAACGCAATGGCCTTGAGCAAGTCGGCGCCCGATGCTCCGGTTTCCTCGGCGACCGCCAAAGCGGCCGAGACGACGGGCGGGCTGAAGTGGAACAGCGCCAGAATGTCGACATCGTCGAGTTCGATGCTGTGCGAGGCGATGGCATTGGAGAACGCCGCCTGCATCGGGGGAACGCGGCGCCCGTCACCGATGATGGTTGCGCCTTGCCTGCCGCCCTGGCGGGCCGAGAACTCCGCAGCGACCTTGCCGCTCGCGGTTCCGCTGCCACCGAGCGCCACACCCAGATAGTCGAGCAGCAGAACCTTGGCGCGCTCGATCCGGGTCTCTGGCAAATCCCTGCTGCGCATTGAAACGAAATGTGCGGCAAGAGTTTCGGCACGCGTCTGGGTCATTGAGGTCCTCATGGCTTGATATTTGATGCTTTATTCGTGTGGAGCCTGACCCGACGCGGTGACCAAAACGGCACCGCCTGTGACAAGGCCGGTAGTTCAGAGATAAACCGTTCCGTCCAAGATCCGCCGTGCCGTCCGCCCCAGGGTCGCCCGGCGCACGATCAGCTCGCCGCCGCTCTCCTCAACCTCGGCCTGGGTTTCTATGACGCCGGCCGGATGGCCGATCCGGAAAATCCGCCCGTTGGTCGGACGCGCCATCTGATGCACGATCGTCCCGGAAACGCGGGCAGCAACGCCGGTGCAGGCGGTGCTGGTCCCGGCATATGTCTTGTGGGTCTGCTGCATGAACTGCAGGCGAGAGACGACGTCGACATCCGCCGCGCTTACCGCCTTGCCGTCGAGAGCGCTGATATAGTCCGCAGGGCTGGAGATGACGCCAAGGATCGGGACGGCCGGGCTCTGGTCACGGGCCTCGACCGGCGTGCCAGTGGTCATGCCCAGACGCACGGCTGCAGCGCCCCTGATCAGTTCAAGCCTGGCCAGAAGCTCGGGATCGCGGTCGATCTCCGCGGCACTTTCGGTGCCTTTCATGCCGACATCGGCGGCCCGCACGAACACATGGGCATTGCCGATATCGAGAAGAGAGACCTCAACCGCCCCCAGCCCCTCGATATCGAGCACATCCACGCGATTGCCCGTCGGAAGCAGGTCGCCGACGGCAGCGCCGGCCGTTTGGGAGAAATCGATATCGATCCGTGCGCCGGTACCCGGCACACCGGGCACCGCGTAATCGCCTTGGGAAACCACTGCGCCACCGGAAACCGGGACATCCACCAGAAGGTGGCGATGCAGATTGGTGTTGTAGACCCGAACCGTCGTCACCGGCGCGCGCGGCTCAACGAACCCCTCCTGGATCGCATAGACACCGACCGCCGCTGTGATGTTGCCGCACAGGCTGTGCCAATCGACCTCCGCATGCGCGATGCCGACTTGACCGAAGGTGTAGACGAGATCGCTTGTCTCCCGGAGCTCTTCGTCCGGACGATCGATGATCGCCAGCTTGCTCGTCAGGGGATCCGCGCCTCCAAGCCCGTCGATCTGGCGCCGGTCGGGGGAGCCGAATACGCGCAGGATCACACTTTCCCGCGCCTTGATGTCCTGCGGCAGCGCCGCGCCATCAAGAAAAACGCCGCGGCTCGTGCCACCGCGCATGATCGTGCATTTGAGCCTGTCCTGCATCACGCCTCCCTTTCTTGCCCCTGATGACTCAGATGCCCTATTTGTGTCAACACAAAACTGCCTAACAGGTCGACAACACCGATCACAGGCGCGCTTGGAGCCCAGCTACGAACAGCAGTTGGCACGCCAATTGTCGACACAAGACCCACAACGTTGTAAATTCAGGCCGTTGAAAGTTGAAAGGATTCGCAGACATGCCTCCTCCCCAATTGGGCCCGACCTTGGCCGACCAGGCCTTTGAGTGGCTGGAGGAAGCGATCATCAAGGGTGACTATCCGCCCGGCGCGCGACTCGATGAACTTGCCCTGTCCAAGGCGTTCGGGATCAGCAGGGGGCCGGTGCGCGAAGCCATACTGCGCCTTGAGGGCAAGCGGCTGGTGGAGCGAATTGCCCGAAGCGGGGTACGGGTTGCCCAGAGATCTCATGACGATCTCGTCCAGCTTCTCACTGTCCGGGAAGCGCTCGAGGGCATGGCGTGTCGACTTGCAACCGAGCGGATCACCGCAGCCGATCTGGACGAATTGGACAAGCTCCTGACCACGCACGAAAAGGACATCGGGCTGCAGGCTGGTGCGCATTATTTCCAGAAGCCGGGAGACTACGACTTCCATTTCCGCATCATTCTCGCCAGTGGCAATCGCCGTCTCATCGAGATGCTGAGCGAGGATCTCTACCACATGCTGCGTGTCTACAGATATCGCTCCAGCGAGCGCGCGGGTCGCGCCAAGGAAGCCCTCAACGAGCACAGAAAGATTCTCGCAGCCATGCGCGCGCGTGATCCGGACCAGGCCGAGCGGGAAATGCGGGCCCATCTCGCCCATGCGAGGCGGGCAGTGGAGGAAGAACACGTCAGTTCACAACCTCCCCGGCTCAAGCGTGCCTGACCCAGCGCGTTGCTTCGGCCCCTATCCCGCCCGGCCGTCCGGCATTCCGAGAAAGTCCCAGATCGCAGGCACCTGGCCGTCGAGCATGTGACGGCCTGCATGGGTCCTATGTCCGCGGCGCTCGGCCTGTTCGAGCAGAGGCGTCATTGCCGGCTTCATGATGGCCTCGGCAACCAGCGCCTCGGGGCCAATTGCGTCGAGATCGACCGGGATCGGGTCTCCAGCGGCCATGCCGAGCGGCGTGGCGTTGACGACGATCCCGTCGTTGCGAGACGGGGCTGCAATCCGGAACCGCCCCAGCCCGGACAGGCGCTGGCCCGCGGCTTCGCAGCGCGCCGGGTTGACATCAGTAATCGCAACCTCAGCGCCTGCCGCAAGCAGCGCTTCGGCGATGGCCAGTCCCGCGCCACCCGCCCCGACTATTGCGACCCTTTGGCCCGCAACCGCATGACCTTCTGCCAGCAATCCAGCAACGAAGCCAATCCCGTCGGTAAGTTCGGCCTCCCAGCCCCCGGAGATGGGCCGCAGCAGGTTGGCGGCGCCCGCCGCTCGCACGCGCGCCGACGACCGGATCGCCAGTTCCGCTGCCCGGATCTTGTGCGGCACGGTCACAACCAGACCGGCAAAATTCACCATTACGCGCAGACCTGCCACAGCCGATGCGAAATCCTCAGGCGCAACCTCCAGCGGCACCATCAGATTGTTGCTACCCGCCGCCTTGAGCCGGGTGTTGAACACCTCGGGTGACCGAACCTGCCCGATCGGGTACCCAATGATCGCAAATATCCGCTGGACCATGGCCGGCTCCTTTGAAAACCTAGACTCCGGGCACCCAGCGCCCCGCGCGCGGCCCACGGTGGAACAGCACCGATTTCTGCTCGGTGAACTCCTCGATGGCCTGAGCGCCCTGCTCCCGGCCCAGCCCGCTCTGGCGAACGCCGCCGAACGGCATCTCGGAAAATCCGTCCATCCAGCAGTTGACCCACACCGTGCCTGCGCGCAAATCGCGTGCCGCAATGAGAGCCCGATCATGATCGGAGGTCCAGATGCCGGCGGAGAGCCCGTAATGGGTGTCGTTGGCAATCCCGATCGCTTCGTCCAGCGTCTCGAAGGTCAGGATAGAGAGCACCGGGCCGAATACTTCTTCGCGCGCGATCTTCATGTCGCGCGTGACGCCCGACATCAGGGTCGGCGCGTAGTACAATCCCGCATTGGCTTTGATCCGCTCGGCTCCGCACAGCGGGTTCGCGCCCGCCTCGATCGCGCCCTTGAGATAGCCCTCGATCTTTTCCATCTGCGCGTCGTTGATGATCGCGCCGACCCTGGTCTCGGGGTCAAGCGGGTCGCCGACCGGCACCCGGGCGGTCAGTTCGGCGAGCTTTTCCTCGAACCGCTTGGCCACCGAGCGCTCGACGATCAGCCGGCTCGAAGAATTGCAGCACTGGCCGACATTGAAGAAAACGCCGAAAACGGCGGCATCTGCTGCTGCGTCGAGATCGGCGTCGGCGCAGACGATCTGGGGGTTCTTGCCGCCCAGCTCCAGCGCCACCTTCTTGAGATTGCCCGCTGCCGCGCGCACCACGCTCTTGCCCACCTGGGTCGAGCCGGTGAACGAGATCATGTCGACATCATCGTGCTCGGCGAAGGTCTGGCCCACGGTGTTTCCATAGCCCACCACGATGTTGACGACCCCATCGGGCAGGCCCGCATCCTTGAGCATCTCGCCCAGCCGCAGGGACGAGCCCGGCGTTAGCTCGCTGGGCTTGAGAGCAACTGTGCACCCCGCCGCCAGCGCGAAGGGCAGCTTCTGGCTCAGGATCACGAAGGGGAAATTCCAGGGGGTGATCATCGCCACGACACCCACCGGCTCGCGCTCGATCAGCCCCAGCATATGCTGGCCCAGCCCCGCGGGAACGCTGCCGTGCAAGGACCGGGCCTGGCCTGCGGCGTAGCGCCAGAGATCGACCGCCCCGGCCATCTCGCCGCGCGCCTGGCTAATGGGCTTGCCGCTTTCCAGCACGTCCATCATCGCCAGCTCTTCGGCATTCCCGGCAATGCGCTCGGAGATCACAAGCAGGATTTCGGACCGCTCCCTGGCTGACATGCGCGGCCAGGGCCCCGTGTCGAAAGCATTACGCGCTGCAGCGACTGCAGCGTGGGCGTCAGCCACATCGGCGAGGGGATAATTGCCAACAACCACGCCATGGGCCGGGCTTCTGCGCTCGAAGCGCTCCCCTGACATCGCCTCGCCGGACTTGCCGTCGACCAGTTGGCTGTAGCGCCGCACCTCGAGCTTGGGCAAATCGATATTAAGGGCGTTCATGGCGCGTCTCCTTGGGTTCGAGCGGCCGACCAAGGATCAGATCGGCGGCCTTTTCCGCGATCATTATGGTCGGCGCATTGGTGTTGGCGCTGATCTCGGTGGGCATCACCGAGCTGTCGCAGACGCGCAGCCCGTCGATACCGCGGACCTTGAGGTCCGGCGTGACCACCGCCATTTCGTCGGTGCCCATCTTGCAGGTCCCGACCGGGTGGTAGTCGGTCTTGGCCCATTCGCGAACATATCCCGCGAGGTCCTCGTCGCTGACCAACGCCTTGCCGGGCATGCGTTCACGGGCGATGAGGCCCGAGATTTCGGACTGGCTCATCACGTCGCGCGCCAGCTTGAGGCCTTCGACGGCCATTTTCCGGTCGTAGGGATCGGCGAGATAATTGGGATCGATCAGGGGCACATCTTCCACCCTGCTCCCGCTCAGCCGTACCGTGCCGCGCGAGCGTGGGCGCAGCAGGTTGGAGTAAAGGCTCACCCCATACCCCTTGATCCGCATCATGCCATGGTCGACCACATAGGCCGGCAGGAAGTGAAGCTGGATGTCGGGCCGGTCGCCCTCGGGGTCAACCCGGGCAAACGCGCCGGCCTCCACGATATTGGTGGTGACCGGTCCGTTCTTGAACAGCATGTACTGGAGCGCCCACCAGGCCTGCTGCAGATACTGGTCCGTGCCGTGGTATGAATGCCGACCGTTCATGTCGTAAACGGTGTAGCAATCCAGATGGTCCTGCAGGTTCTCCCCCACCCCGGGCAGGTCCGCCACCACCTTGATGCCATGCTCCCTGAGGTGCGCCGCCGGGCCGATGCCCGAGAGCATCATCAGCTTGGGCGAACCGACGGCGCCGGCGGTAACGATGATCTCCTTGTCCGCCCGGGCCACGGTGGAATCGCCTGCCTGGGTCACATACTCCACCGCGGTCGCGCGTTCGTTCTCGATCACGATGCGGTGCACCTGGGCGCGCGTGATAATCGTGAGGTTCGATCGATCGCGCGCGGGCCGCAGATAGGAGACGGCCGCGCTGCCCCGTCGGCCATTGCGCGTCGTGGTCTGGTGATAGCCCACCCCGAGTTGCTCGGCGCCGTTGAAATCATGACTGAAGGGCAGGCCCGCCTGCTGGGCCGCCCGCACGAAGCGCGCAGTGATCGGCGCCGGACTGATCGGATCGGACACGCGCAACGGGCCACCAACCCCATGATAGGCATCGACCAGCCGGACGTTGTCCTCGGCCTTGCGGAAATAGGGCAGCACGTCCGCGTAGGACCAGCCCTCGGCACCGAGGCCCGACCACTCGTCATAGTCCGCGCGATGGCCGCGGGTGTAGATCATGGCGTTGATCGAAGACCCGCCACCCAGCGTCTTGCCCTGCGGGTACCACATCTCGCGGTTGTTCAGGTGCTTTTGCGGCACCGTCCGATAGCCCCAGTTGACCCGTGGGCCCGAGAGCTTGGTGAACCCGGCCGGCACGTGGATCAACGGGTGGCTGTCGCCATACCCCGCCTCGAGCAGCAGCACCTCGGCGCCGGTTTCAGAAAGCCGCGCAGCGAGCACGCAGCCCGCCGAACCGCCGCCTGCGATCACGTAGTCATAGACCTTGGAGCCGGTCATGCCACTTTCTCCACGATATCGCGAAACAGCTCTGGCGCCATGGTGCGCGGCTCCCTGATGATCGGTCTGAACCCTATCCTGGCGAGGATATCGGCCTCGAGGTCGATGCCCGGCGCGATTTCGGTCAGTTCAACCCCCTCGCTGCCCAGCTCGAATACGGCGCGCTCGGTGACATAGGTCACCCGCTGGCCGCGCCGCACCGCCTCGGGACCGCTGAAGGTAATGCCTTCCACCCGCGGCACCAGTTTCCGGACATCGCCGTGCCGGTCGATGTTGAGCTTGCCGCCGCTGACCGAGAGCCGCGCGCCCTTGGCGTCGAACGAACCGCAGAAAACCACGCGCCGCGCGCCCTGGCTGATGTCGATGAACCCGCCCGGGCCGCTCACCTGCCCGCCGAAATGCGAGACGTTCACCGAGCCCTCACCATCCATCTCCGCCAGCCCGAGATAGGTCTGGTCCAGAAGTCCGCCTGAATAGAGGTCAAATTGCTGGGCCGAGGACATGATCGCCCCGGCGTGGGCGGCAATACCGAAGAGGTCCCCGGTGAGCAATTGCCCGCCATGGATGCCCTGCTCGATCGTGAACCAGTAGTCCTTGCGTTCCCCCTTGCGCGCCACGATCTCGGCGACGCCGGCGGACATGCCGAACCCGAAATTGATGGTTGCGCCCTTCTCGAGCTCCCGATAGGCCCGCTCGGCCACGATCCGGCGAACGAGATGGTTCTCGGGCATGGTGTCGAACCGCTCTCCATCCCGCGACAGCCCGGCCAGCGCCGCGCTATAGGGGCCATGGTAGGTCTGGGTCTGGCTGGGCGCGATGAGCGCGAAGTCGACCAGATTGCCCGGTATGGACACTTCGCGGGGACGGATAGCCCCGGCCTCCACCTCTTCTCGCACCTGGGCGATGACGATGCCGCCGCTCGCCTTGGCGGCCAGCGCGATGTCATAGCTGTCGAGATCGGCGGGTTCCTCGCGGGCCGTGATATTGCCCTGCGCGTCGATTGCCGTGCCGCGAACCACCGCCACATCGACCTTGAACGGCAGGTAGCGCAGGACATCCTTGCCATCGATTTCGATCAGCTCGACCACCGGTTCCGTCGCCGCCTCATTGCACCGTCCGCCCTGCAGGCGCGGGTCGCAGAAGGTGCCCAGCCCCACATGGGTGAAAAGGCCCGGCCGCTTCGCCCCGATCTCGCGGAAAAGTTGCGTGAGCACGCCCGAGGGCAGGCAATAGGCCTCGATCTCGTTGCGCTGGGCCATCGCCAGCATCCGCGGCGACCAAACCCAATGCCCCCCGATCACCCGCTTGACCATGCCCGGATGGGCAAAGCGGTTGATGCCCTTCTCCTTGCGGTCCCCCATGCCCAGCGCATGGACGAGCGTCAGGCTCTTGGGATGGCCCGTCGCCTTGAACGAGGCCTCGAAACTCCGGAACGCCACGTCGGGCTCGAGCAGGCCACCACCGGCCCCAGAGACGGCCACGGTCGCACCATCGGGAAGGCCGGCGAGGATTTCGCGCAGCGCGGTATCGTCAACGATCTTCATGTTGCCTCGCTCAGTGCGCGCCGACGATGTGGGCGACGACGTCCTGCATCGTGGTTTCTCCGGTCCGCTCGTCGGCGATTACCACACCCTGCCGCAGCGCCACGATGCGGTCGGCGACCTCGAACACGTCGGTCAGCCGGTGGCTGATAAGGATGACCGCGATGCCACGGCTCTTGAGTTCCTTGATCAGGTCGAGAACGTGCTGGATCTCCCTGACTGCCAACGCGGCGGTCGGCTCGTCCATGATTACGACCTTGGGCGAGAAGGTCAGCGCCCGCGCGATCGCAACCGACTGCTGCTGGCCGCCCGAGAGATTGCCGACCTGGATATCGACCGACGGCAGGCGGGCGCCGAGCTGGCGGATCATTTCCTGGGCCTGGGTGCGGGCCGATTTGAAATCGATCACGCCCGTGTCCCAGCCCATGAACCGCATAGTCGGTTCCCGGCCGAGAAAGATGTTGGCCGTCACGTCCTGCTGGCTGGCCAGTTCGAGGTTCTGGTAGATCATCTCGACCCCCAACTCCCGGATCTCGCCCGGCTCGGTGCCCGTGATTTCCTTGTCTGCGAGCATTACAGCGCCATCGCTGGCCTTGTAGACGCCGGTGATGATCTTCATCAGCGTCGACTTGCCGGCGCCATTGTCACCCACGACCGCGATGCACTCGCCGGCATCGACGCTGAAGGTGACGCCGCGCAGGACCTCGATCGGGCCGAAATTCTTCTTGATGTCGTTGATCTGCAGCATCATCTCACTCCCTGCCGCGCTTGGCGAACTGATCGAGCCAGACTGCGGCCACGAGCACGACGCCGATCGAGATCTGCTGCCAGAACGAGGGAATGGCGAGCAGGTTGAGACCGTTCTGGAGCACGCCCATGATCAGCGCGCCTATGACCGTCCCAAGGATCGTGGCCCGGCCGCCGAACAAATTCGTGCCTCCGATGATCGCGGCGGTGATCGCCGAGAGCTCGAATGTCATGCCCGCCGTCGGGTCGCCGGCATTGACGCGTGCTGTGGTCAAAAGCCCGGCAAGCCCAGCCATCATGCCCGAAAGGATATAGATCTTGATCCGCAGCGAGCGGACGGGAACGCCCATGGCGCGCGCACCACGCTCATTGTCGCCAATGATCAGCGTATGGCGACCGAACCGGGTGTAGCTGAGCACGAAATGCAGGATGATCGCCACCACGATGAAGACCAGCGCGGGCACGGGAATGCCAAACGGACGCCCCTGCCCCAGCCAAATCAGCGGCGCCGGGAGGCCGTAGATCGCCTGACCGTCGGTGATCAGCAGCGCCACGCCACGCGCAACGCCCATCATGCCCAATGTCACGACGAAGGCCGGGACATTGCCATAGGTGATCACGAGCCCATTGATCCAGCCGGCGAACGCACCTGCGAGAACGGCAGCGGGGATCGCCAACCACCACGGCAGTCCGAGTGTTGAGGCCACGAGCGCCCCGATCACGCCCGCGAAGGCCAGTATGGACCCGACCGAGAGGTCGATGCCGGCGGATCCGATAACGAAGGTGGCTCCGAGCGCGAGAATGCCGATCGTCGAGGTGGCGAGCACAACGTTGAGAATGTTGGGCACGGTGAAGAAATAGGGTGACGCGAAGGCCATCACCGCAACCAGAATGGCGAGAACGATAAGAGATTCTACTCTTAGCGCACCCTTGTTCCTGGGCACGGCGGCGCTGGCCGGCGACGCACCGGACGATGCGGCTTCTGTATTGGGCATCGGAGGCTCCGTTGGGTTGAACTGGCGGCGCGGAGCGTGGCCACCCCAAAGAGCGACCACGCCCTGATCGCGATCAGCGCAGGTACTGGATCATCTCGTCTGTCCCCGCCTCGAGGACCTCCTGGGTGATCACGGACTGCCCGGTGCCCTGGTAGGTATCGAGCTCGCCCCCGTTGCGGATCATGTCGTTGAGCAGCTCAACCGAGCGCTTGCCGACCAGATAGGGGAACTGGCCTACCGTGGCGGTCAGCCGGCCGGACCGGATCGATTCGATGGCATCGGCGCTGCCATCCACGCCCACGACGGGCACATCATCGTGCCCGGCGGCCAGCAGTGCTTCCGCCGCACCCAGGGCCATGGTGTCATTGGCCGCGAACACGGCCTGAAGGTCAGGAGTGCGCTGCAGGGTGTCGTTGGTGATGTCAGCCGACTTGCCGCGATCCCAGTCCCCGTTCAGCGTCGTGACTTCGAGCCCAGGCGCGATTTCGGCAAGGCGCGCGCGGAAGCCTTCGCCGCGTGCTGCGCCGACCGGATTGCCCGGCAGGCCTTCGATCACCAGCACCGGACCGGACGGCTCGCCGCCAAGCTGCTCGACCACGAAATCGGCGCCCACGCCGCCTGTATCGTTGCCGTCATTGCCGGCGGTGAAGGTCACCTCGACACCGGCGCTCTCGGCGATCACGCGATCGAGGTTGTAATCGAGATCGACGATCGCGATGCCTTGCTCGGTGGCGCGCTGCAGGCATGGCAGAAGGATGTTGGAGTTGATGGCCCCCACGATCAGGGCGTCAGGCTCGCGCAGGAGCATGGACTCGCAGTTGTTGAGCTGCTGTTCGGCCGCGCCTTCGCTGGCGACGGTCGAGACCACCACCTCGATTCCCCCGATTTCCTCGGCGGCGTCGGTGATGCCTTGGGACATCGCATTCCAGTGCGGATTGGCCGGCGTCTTCAGAATCGCGCCGAAAAGCAGGCTTTCCTGCGCCGCTACAGGGCTTGCGGACGCAGCAATGCCCAGAACGAGGGCAGCAAGCGCCGTCGAATTGAGAAAGGTCTTCATCGATTTTCCTCCCGACATATCGATGTTTGCTAGAACGATCTACCTATAGGCGCGGCCGCTTCTCACTGTCAATAATGATTCTGAAAGGGAGCCCATCCCTCTGTTATTGCTTGATTTCATAGAAATGAAGGACACATTGCCTGTCCAGGCACCGCATCGCGCAGGCAGAAGGGTTGCGACCGTTATGCTGTAATGGTAGCTAATGGCAGATAGAACGTTCTATCAACTCTACATTGATCCACAAGGGCTTGGCGTATGTCGCACATCGCATTCGATATCGAGGATTCTGTTGGCCTTGTGCGGCTGGCGCGGCCGGAAAAGCTCAACGCACTCACCCCCGACATGCTGCGCGACCTGATCGCGGCAATTGCACGGGCGGAAACCGAGCCCGGCCTTCGCGCGCTGGTGATTCACGCCGAGGGCCGGTTGTTCTCGGTGGGCGCCGATATCAATATCTGGTCCGCTCTTTCGCCCGAGGCCTTTCGCACCGAGTGGATAAGCATGGGCCACCGCGCATTCGATACGATCGCCGGCTGCCGGCTGCCCGTCATTGCGGCGCTGCACGGCATGGCGCTCGGTGGGGGGCTCGAACTCGCGCTGGCTGCCGATTTACGGGTTGCGGACGAGGACACCACCATGGCATTGCCCGAAGTGTCGCTTGGCACCCTGCCTGGATGGGGCGGCACGCGGCGCCTTCCCGACATCGTGGGCCGGTCGCGCGCCAAGCAGATGGTGCTAACCGCCCAGCGGATCGACGCCCCCACCGCGGAGCGCTGGGGTTTGGTGAATGCCGTGTCCCCGCAGGGCAGCGCTCTTGACGTGGCCCGCGGGCTGGCCGCACAAATCTGTGCTCAGGCACCCATCGCCGTACAACTCGGCAAGAAGATCATCGACGGCGGTGCCGGCGAGACCCTTCATCAGACTTTGGAGATGCTCGCGGGCATGGCGACCCAGACCACCACCGATCTCGAGGACGGCATTGCCGCAATGCGCGCCAAGCGCACACCCGATTTCCGGGGCAGATGATGGGGCCGGTGCGCAGCGTCACGATCAACGACATCGCCGATCATGCCGGGGTCTCCCGATCGACGGTCTCGCTGGTCCTGCGCGGCAGTTCCCGCATTTCCAAGGCGACCATCGATCGGGTCAATGCGTCCATCGATGCCCTGGGCTATACCTACAATCGTGGCGCGGCAAACCTGAGGACCCAGACCTCCCAGGCCATCGGGCTGATCATCAACGACCTGATGAACCCGTTCTTCACAGAGTTGACCGCCACCATCGAGGAGATGGCTGACCGGGAGGGCTATTTCGTCTATCTCGTGCAGTCCAACGAGGAACCGGCGCGCCAGCACAAGCTGTGCATGTCGCTTCTCGAGCACGGGGTTGCAGGGCTGATCGTCTGCCCCGCCACCGGCTCTTCCCTCGAGACCTTCGATCGCCTGCACGAGCGGCGGATTCCCGTGTGCATCGCGGTGCGCCCCTTCGCCAGTGATCGCTTCGACTTTTCCGGGCCGGACAATTTCCGGGCGGCCGAAATCGCGACCGACGCGCTTCTGAAGCGCGGCCATCGCCGCATCGCCTTTCTCGGCGGGGAACGCGGAAATCCCTCCCGCGACGACCGGGTGGCGGGCTACTTCAAGGCGCTGCAGCAGGCGGGCATCGAATACGATCCTGCACTCGTGGTGGAAAGCCGGCCTTCGCGCCAAAGCGGCATCACCGACGTCGAGACGGTGCTGAGCCTGCGCGACCGACCGACCGCGGCGCTCTGCTACAATGATTTCGTCGCCATTTCGGTCATGCACGGGCTTCGCAAGAACGGGCTCGAGCCGGGCAGTGACATGGCGTTGATCGGGTTCGACGGCATGCCCGAAGCGGAGATGTCCCATCCGACGCTCACCACCGTGTCCCTGCATCCCCGGGAGATCGGCCGCGAGGCCGCCGAACTGGTGATCAGCCGAATCCGCGAGCCCAACCGGGACGTGACGCGCCGCATCCAGACCCCGCAGCTCATCGTGCGGGATTCATGCGGAACGGCAAAGCGATAATCCGGTCCGCTCATCTTTTACCGGAAGAGCGCCGGCGCCCTTACGCGCCTTCCCGCATCCTGAGCAGCAGATGGCGCTCTGCGCCCCTTGCGTGGCGCTCCACCACTTGGGCGGCGCGGTCGGCATCGTGGGCCTCGACGGCCTCGATGATTTCCCAATGGTCCTTGAGCACGGTGGCGCGGCGAGCCGAACTGATCGGGTAGCGCCGCGCGAGTGCCCTCACCACCTCCCCGTGCCGCTGGCGGATCGCCCGGGCTTCGCCGTTGAAGTGGCGCTTGTACATGATGCCGTGGAATTCCTCGTCGAGCTTGTCCCACTCGACCTGATCGCCCTGGGTCACCTCGAGCCGCTGCTGGACCTCCCGCGCACGATCAAGATCGTCCTTGCGCGCCTGCTCGACGAACACCCGGATCAGATAGGGCTCGATCAGCGTCCTGATGTCGAAGATATTGCGCACGAACGTCTCATCCAGACTCCGGACCTGCGCGCTCCTGTTGCGCGAGAGCACGACAAATCCCTCCCCGCTGAGCTGATGCAACGCCTCGCGGATCGGATTGGTGCTCACCCCGTAGCGCTTTGAAAGTTCTATGGTCTTGAGCAGGCTCCCCGCCGGCAGGGCGCCGGAAACGATGTCGTCGCGCATGAGCTCGGCCAGTCCCATCCGGGGGCGGGGCCGAAACACTTTCCGCTCGCTCGATGCCAGAACTTCGCTCACCTGCGACTCCCCTTTTTGCAGTCTGGCGAACTCTAACCGCAAAGCCATTAGCACACAATCTATCATTGACTTTGTATAATTTGGGTGTTTGTCTCCATCAATCTTAAGAACATAGGAGGAGAAAATGTCCCTGTTTCGCGCCCTTTCCGTCAGCCTGCTGGCCGCTTCGTCGTTTGCGGTCGCTCCGATGGCGATGAGTGAAGAGATTCGCTTTGCGCTCGAGATGTACGAAGGCGACAATCCCGAATTCAACGCGGTCACCGCGTTCAAGGAATACGTCGAGAACAAGAGCGGCGGCGACCTGACCGTCCGCATCTTCCCGGGCAACCAGCTCGGCTCGGTCCGTGACACCACAGAGATGGTCCAGCAGGGCACCCTGCACATGACCCTGCCGTCCGACGGCGCGTTCGCCGGCTTCTATGCGCCGATCCAGGCCTGGTCGATGCCCTATCTCTTCCCCTCCGCTCCGGTGGCATGGGAAGTCATGAGCGGGGAATTCGGGCAGTGGATGCTCGAGGACATCCGGGAGCAGACCGGCATCCGTGCCCTGGCCTTCTCCCAGAACGGCTTCCGCTCGTTCCTCAACAACGACCGGATGATCCAGACGCCAGAAGACATGGCGGGCATGAAGATCCGCACCATGGAAAGCCCTGTCTACATGGAAATGGTGTCCGCCCTGGGCGCCGATCCCACCCCGATCGCCGGCTCGGAAGCCACCATGGCGTTCCAGCAGGGCGTTGTGGACGGGCTGGAAAGCCCCCCGTCGGTTCACCTTTCGGGCGGCGCGGCGGAAGTGGCCGAGTACATGACGCTCAACGAGCACGTTTTCGGCCTGCATATCGTGGTGGCCAATGACGAGTGGTTCACCTCGCTGTCCCCGGAACACCAGCAGATCGTGGCCGATGGCGCCCGGGTGCTGGCCGCAGTTGAGAACGTGGAAAAGACCACGGGCGACTGGGCTGCCATCGCCGCCATCCGCGAGATGGGCGTCGAGGTCCACATTTCCTCGCCAGAGGAAAAGTCGATGTTCCGCGACGCGGTCTATGAGCCGGTCCGCGAGTTCATTCTTGGCCAGGCCGGCGAAGAGGTCCTTGACCGCATCGAAGCGGCCGTCGAAGACGCCGAAGCCTCTGTCTACGGCGACCAGTAGCATGCAAGGCCGCCCCTCCTATCCGAGGGGCGGTCGCTTTGCGCCAGGGAGGACATCATGGGCATAAAGACGCTTTCCAAAGGCCTCGCGCTGGCGTGCCAGTGGAGTGCTGCCGCGATTTTCGTGTTCGTGTGCGGTCTCAACTTCTCGCAGGTGTTCGGTCGTTATGTCCTTGGCTCGTCGATCCCGTGGGGCGAGGAGATTATGCGCTATTCCATGATCTGGGTGATGATGCTGGGCGGCACCGCCGCCATCTACTACGCCGAGCACATGGCCGTCGAAAGCCTGGGCGAGCTGTTTGCCAGGCACCGTCGCCATCTGGTGCTCACGGCGACCTATGTCGTGGCCGGCCTCTTCTGCGTCCTCCTGATCTATTTCGGCTGGCCGGCCTCGGTGAGCAATATGGGCCAGAGGGCAGCGGCCTCCGGCATTTCCATGTTCTGGGTCTACCTCGCCATTCCCGTCGGCGCGGCGCTCATGCTGATCCAGATCCTGCTGTGCGCGATCTCCGGATTTGCCCACGCCAATGCCGAACCCGAGCGCCTCTAGCGCCGAGTCAATCAACCCTTCATGTGAGGTAATCCGATGGCCTGGGTTGCGTCGATATCCTTCGTGCTGCTCGTTCTCGGCGTTCCCATCGCCTTTGCGCTCGGGCTCGCCGGTACCTTCGGCATCTGGCAGTTCGGCATACCGCCGCAGGTGATCATCACCCGCTTTTTCGGCGGCGTGGATAGCTTCATCTTCCTGGCGGTTCCCTTCTATATCCTCGCCGCCGAACTCATGAACATCAGCGGCATCACCAACCGCATCGTCCGCGCCACCTCACTGCTGGTGGGGCGGGTCCCCGGCGGTACGGCCTACACAAACATCACCGCTTCGGTTCTGTTTGCCGGCGTGTCCGGTTCGGCGGTCGCCGACGCCTCGGCGCTGGGACGCTTTTTTCTCAAGGTCATGCCAGAGGAAGGCTACACGCCGGAATATGCCGCCGCAGTCACCGCATCCTCCTCGATCGTCGGCCCGATTATTCCGCCGTCCGGCCTCGCCATCATCATGGCCGCGGTCTCCGGGCTTTCGATCGTCGATCTGTTCCTCGCCGGCGTCATCCCCGGCCTGATCATGGGGCTCGCCTGCATCGCGGTGGTCTTTATCACCGCCATGACCAGGGGCCTGCCAAAATCGGCCATCAAGGTCGAACGCAGCCAGATGCCACGGCTACTGCTGGAAAGCGCCATTGTGGCCATCCTGCCCATCGTCATCGTCGGCGGCATGGTCACCGGCGCCTTCACGGCCACCGAGGGCGGCGGCATCGCCGTGTTCGTGGCTCTGGTCCTTGGGCTGGTGATCTTCCGCTCGCTTTCGATCGCCGATATCTGGCAGGCGGTCGTTGTCTCGACCCGTGTCACCGCGACGATCTACTTCCTCGTCGCAGCGGCCGCGATCCTGTCTTACGCTCTGAACCTCCTCGGAATTTCTGGCTTTGTTTCGGCCATGGTGCCGTTTTTTGGCGGCGATCCCACCCTGTTCCTGATCGGGGTCGTGGTGCTGATGCTGATCCTTGGCATGTTCCTCGATATCGGGGCGGCGCTGATCATCTTCGTGCCGCTGCTCATGCCTACGATCATGCAGCTCGGGATCGATCCTATCCAGGCCGCGATGGTCATCATGCTCACGCTCGCCATGGGGCTGATCACCCCACCCTTCGGCGTGGTGCTGTTCGTGCTCATGAAGATCGGCAATATCGGGCTTGCCCCGCTCTTTAAGGCGCTCCTGCCCTTCATCATCGCACAACTCGCGGCCATCGTCCTGCTTGTGTTGGTGCCCGAACTCTCGACCTGGCTGCCGGACCTGCTCAACTGACGCGGTCTCGAACCCGCTCCGCTACTCAAAGAAAAGTACAGAAGAACCACCAAATGAAAATCACGGCAATCAAGGCTTATCCGGTCTGGGTAGGCGTTCGGAACCAGCTTCTCGTCAAGATCGAGACCGACGAAGGTATCTATGGCTGGGGAGAATCCGGCCTCTCATTCCGTGAAAAAGCCGTCGTGGGCGCCATCGAGCACTTCTCGCAATTCCTCATCGGCCGCGACCCCATGAACGCCTCGGGAATCTGGCAGGAGCTTTATCGCAGCCAGTATTTCGAGGGCGGCCGAGTGCTCTCGGCGGCCATCTCCGCCATCGACATCGCGTGCTACGACATCAAGGGCAAAGCGCTGGGCGTGCCGGTCTACCAGCTTCTCGGCGGCCGGGCGCGCCAGAGCGTGCCGGCCTTTGCGACTGTCCCCGCCGATCCCGGCCCCGAAATGGTGGAAAAAGCCCGGATCGCTTTCGATTCAGGCTGGCACTGCATCCGCCTGCTCGGCGGCTTTCAGGAGGAAACCGAAACCTACGAGCCGCGCGATTCCATCGCTGCGACGGTGGACTGGGTCCGTGCCGTGCGCGCCGAACTGGGCCACGCGGCAATCCTGGGCGTGGAGTACCATCACCGGCTCAGCGTCGCCGAGGCCGCGTCCTTTTGCCAGAAGCTGGGGTCCGGGACGCTGGACTTCCTTGAGGAGCCGATCCGCGACGAAGCGCCGACCGCCTATGAATCACTGCGCCGCATGACCGACGTGCCCTTTGCCATCGGCGAGGAATTCTCTTCGAAATGGCAGTTCGCACCCTATATCGAACGCGACATCCTCCAGCACGCCCGCATCGACATCTGCAATGTCGGCGGCTTCACCGAAGCCATGAAGGTCGCCGGCTGGTGCGAGGCCCATTACGTCGACCTGATGCCGCACAATCCGCTCGGTCCCATCTGCACCGCCGCATCGGTTCACATGGCCGCAGCAGTGCCCAATTTCTCCTGGCTCGAGTGCCGCGCGAGCCCGGTCGAGGATCTGGGCTTTGAAAACCGGGAGATATTCCCGGTCCAGACCGAACTCAAGGGCAGCCACTACCAGGTACCCGAGGGCCCGGGCCTCGGGGTCGAGGTCAACGAGGACTACCTCAAATCCGCGCCGTTCGAGTACTCCGAACCCCCGCACCTGCGCCGCAGGGACGGCTCGTTCACCAACTGGTAGACCCACATATGCCGCGGGGCACCCGAGCGAACTGCTCGGGCGCCCCGCGGCCTGGCTGGAGCGTTTCCAGGAAAAGTGGAAACACTTTTTCGGTTCGGAAACGCGACACAGCAAAAGCTTGGAGCCCCTGCCCTGATTCACTCAGAACAGGATATGCTCTAGCCACCGGCGCCCCACCGGGCATGACGCCCGGGGAGCCCCTGCCTTCACTCAGCCTTGAGCAACGGGGTGTCGAAAGTGCCCTCGACCATCCGGCAATCATCCATGTCCGGATCGGCAAAGAAGCTGTCGCGGCGGCAGAGCATCCCCGAGACGCTGCCCTGAATAGCCTCGGCGCCATCCTCGAGGGTTAGCGTATCGATCACGATGTCTGTCGCGGTGCCGCTGCCTTCCGAATAGTAGAATGGCTCGCCCATCCCTCCGGGCCACCATGACACGGACGCCTCCATGATTGACGCGGAGGCATCGCTGCCCATCAGGGAAAGTTCCACCGCCATCACATTACGCATGATGCTGTCGGACTGCGGATCGTGCGCCTGAATGGTCAGCGTCGTGACCGGTCCGAAGGACTGGACCGTCGCCGTGGACGTGCCCTCCGAGGGCACGTCGAGCGTCTCGCCTTCATAGGCCTCTCCGTCGATCGTGACGCTGAGCGTGCCCACCGCCGTGCCGAGCTGGGCCAATGCCGGCACCATGAGGCACACCAGCACCCCCAGCGCCCCTGCGATCGATGCCCCTGTTCTGTGCTTCATCGTTTCTCTCCTTGTTCGCCGTGTCCTAAGGAAAGGACCAGCCCTCGTGCTCGATACGGAAAATGCGAAGAGGCGCGCCCGGTCGGCTCGGATCGGCGCGCAGCCGAAACACCGCCGTGTGAGGCCTGCCGAAATTGACGATCTCGACGTTGATGGTGATCATCCCGCGCAGCATCGGCTGGTCAGGATCGGGCATCGGCTCGCCGACCGAGCCGTCGAAGTCCTGCGCCCCGTAGAGCGGATCGGCTCCGAGCGGGCCCGAACGCAGGACAGCCACGACATCGGAGGAGAAATAATTGCCGGCATTGGCCGGATCGAGCGGATGCGGTCCGCCCTGGGTGGCCAGAAACTCCGCCTCGTAAAGCGCCCGCACGAGGTCCTGGGCATGGGCGATCACCTGATCCCCCGGCACGGCTCCGGGACCGGTGGTGGGGGAATCGATCGGCTGATAGCCGTCCTCCACCAGATAGCGCTGCGCCACCCAGCCCGCTTTTCTCAGGTCCGACGAGCGCATCAGGCACCAGCGCGCCGGCAGGCTGTCGAGCTGGGCCTCGCTCATCGCCGAATAGTGCTCCATGGTGATGAACGGCACGCAGGTGATCTGCTCGAGGCCGCGTTCATCGTGCCGGAACGTCTCGATCACCGGAAAGCTGGTGCCCGGCCCCATGCGTGCGTTGAGCACGTCGTTGGGCGCCACACCATGAACCTGCCAGGCATCGGGCCCGTGCCCATCGATCTCGGCCTGCGCCGCCATCGGCAGCAAGACCAGCGCGGCCATGACGACTCCGGCGCCAAGCCGTTTGACGATCCCATTCATCATTGAACCTCCACGATTGCGCGCCCGAGCACGTCCTGCCCGGCGATATCAAGAAAGCGGATTTCGTAGGTTCCGGCCTCCTCGGGCATGGTGATATCCAGCGCCTGCAGACCGTCGGTCGAATGGGCCTCCACCCAGCTGAAATCGGGCTGATCGGCACGGGCAAGCGCGATCCGGGCGCCGGCGACCTCGGCAGTCCATTCGATGGTGACTGGCGCTCCCGGCGCGGCGCTGGCGGGTACGTTCAGCCCGGCGCCATCGTCGAGCGGGGCTTCAGCAGCAACGACTTCGAGAGTGAGGCTCGCCAGCGTGCGGCGGCCTTCATTGAGGATGTAGCGCACCTCATAAAGCCCCGTGCCCGTCGGAGCCGTCAGCGTGCCTTCGCTGGCTTCCCGAACGACCAGATAGTCATCGATCTGCCCCTCGTCGGCCCCCATCGGCACGATGCTGACATAGTCGGAAGCGTTGACCGTGGCGGACCACGACACGTCAACCGGAGCTTCGGCACGCACCACGTCCGGGCCCATGACAATCACCTCGGGCGCCGTGACCTCGATTGCGGCGCTACCCAGCGTCTTGCGCCCTTCGTTGAGCACGTAGCGCACCTCGTAAACACCAGGTTCCGATGGCGCTGTCAGAAGCCCTTGGCTGTCCTCGCGCACCACGAGATAGTTCTCCAGTTTTCCTTCATCGGACCCCATGGGCACGATGCTCACATAGTCCGTGACGTTGAGCGTATCGGACCAGGCGACATCGAACTCCGCGCCGGTCACAACCGCCTCGGGCGCCGTCAGTGTCACTGCGGCATCCGTAACCTCCACGGTCGCGCTACCCAGTGTCTTGCGACCCTCGTTGAGCACGTAGCGCACCTCGTAAACACCAGGTGCGGATGGCGCTGTCAGGACCCCTTCGCTGTCCTCACGCACCACGAGATAGTTCTCCATCTCCCCTTCATCGGAGCCCATCGGTACGATGCTGACATAGTCCGACGTGTCGATCGTCTCGGACCAGGCCACATCGAACTCGGCCCCGATCGACACTTGCCCCGGTGCTGTTAACGTGATCGGGCCGCCCAAGGCGTCCGGTTCAGGAGCCGGCTCCGCAGCAGGCCGGGTCGCCGGCTCGAGGTCGATCACGCTCTGCACCTGGGATAGTGCGTCACCGAGCTCATCCGCATTCTGGGCCGGGAGGAAAACGCCCCCGGTATTGTCGGCGATGCAGGCGAGTTGCTCATGTTCCTCGCGCGTCAGGTCGAACCCGATGACATGAGTGGTGAACCCCACGCCCTGCTCGGCGAGCTGAGCCGACAGGGCACAGGGATCGGCCTCGCAGTTTTCCAGCCCATCGGAAATCAGCACTACGGTAGCCGGGTTTTCGCGCCAGGCCAGCAGCTCGGCGGCGTGCTCGACTGCAGCGGACAAGGGCGTACGGCCATTTGGCACGATCTGGTTCACCGTCTGCTTGAAGCCGGCCCGGTCCACCGGACCGGGTGCGATGACGGTTTCAATGTCGCCGCAATCGGCCTCGCGCCTGTGCCCATAGGCAACCAGGCCCAGGTCCGTGTCCGCGGACCAGCCATCCACCAACCCGGCCATGACGTCGCGGGCAATCTCAATCTTGCTGACGCCATCTATCTGCCCCCACATCGAACCCGATGCGTCATAGACGACGACAACGTCCCCGGAGGCGGAAACCGGCACCGAAAGTGCCGCAGCAATCAACCCTGCCAGACCTATAATTCGCATTATGTCTCCCCCTGTGCCAGAGTGTTCAGGCAGGCTGAGCGCCGGCTGCAGGCCGGGACCGGCCGCCCATGGCGCGCTCCTTGAGCTTGCGGAACTTGCCCGACATCTGCTCGAGCCTTGCGTCCCATTCCGGGTCGGGCTCCTGGCCCTCTATGGTTTTGAAATAGACCTGCATCAGGCAGGTGATCGCGAACGGTTCGAGCAGCGCCGCCTTGACGCTCCAGGCGAACAGCAGCGCGAAGACGAACCCGCCCGCAGCCCACGCGCCCGGCATCAGGTAGACGACCAGCGCCGCCGGGGCGAGCATGACGAGAAACACCAGCAGGCTCAGCCCATAGACGATGATGGCCAGCCAAGCGGCGTTCTTGAGCATCACCTTGTAGTTCTGCCCGTAAAGCACCAGCGAGGTGCGCGCCGACGCCCAGGGGTTGGTCGAGCCCGTGCGGATGGCATAGGCCAGGATCACCTCGTCGATGAACCCCACCGCAATCCGGAGGAAGGCGTGCAGGATGCCCGTCAACTGGCTGGCGCCGGGAATGGGCAGGACCGAGAGGATGCCCCGCACCAGCCCGGTGATCGCCGCCAGCACGCCCTTGATGAGCTGATCGACCGCAAAGAGCACGCTCGCCTGCGCGAAGCGCTCCTTGACGACCGCGCGGCCATGCTCAATCTGGGAGCGGCCCTCGGGCATCGGCTTGCCGTCGATCATCTGGACCAGCACCGCGATATGCCCGGCCTTGACGATATAAAGGATATATTCGCGCGCCCAGTACATCACCGCTGCGACGACGCCGAACCCGATGGCGCCGCCCCAGAAAGCCGACGAGGCCTGAAAGCCCGGGTCACCCAGCGCGCCAACACCGAACCCGATCCCGGCGCCCGCGCCGGTGACGAGGATATAGGCCAGCGTGATGCCGAAATAGACCGCCATGCGCAGCACGATGAATGGCAGCGTGCGCATCATCATGCCCATCGCGCTGCCTACGCTAAAATCCCACATAGATCCCCCGATCGTGTTCTGAACGTCCCGTCGTCGCGCCGATCGTATACTTTGGCTTCTCACCGGGCCCCGTTCGTTTGAACGGGGCCGCTGCCGTTAGGCCGGCCTATGATGGTCAGGGATGGTTTTTGTGCCTGCCGCAAGCCATGCTACCCATGGGCAGGGGTGAACGCATGGGGGACACGGACATGGCATCATCGCACGATACATTCAGCTTATCGGACGCGGCGCCTCGGCTGGCCGCGGCAGTACTGCTCACGCTCTCCGGCGCGATGCACGTCCTCCCGCTCTCCGCCCAGACGACGGACGCCCTGTCTGCGCCAGCTGGCGATGTCATCCTCGAGGTCCGCGGAACGATCGCCGCAATCAACGCCGATGACGCCGCGCTCTTTGACATGGAGATGTTGGAAGCCCTGCCCCCTGCAGCCATCGAGACGTCCACGTCGGTGACCGACGGCGTGCATCTTTTCGAGGGGGTTCTCATGCGAGATCTGCTCGCGCGGGTCGGGGCCGAGGGCGAGACCGTCTCGGCCATCGCGCTCAACGACTACGCCATCGATATCCCCATCGAGGATTTCGAGCGCTTCGACGTCGTGCTCGCCCACAGCATGGACGGCGAGCGCCTCTTGCCGAGCGACAAGGGCCCGCTCTGGATCGTCTACCCGCGCGATCAGCACGACCAACTCCAGGACATCCGCTACGACTACCGATGGGTGTGGCAGCTCTACCAGCTCGAGATCCGATGATCCGGGGCGCCCAAAACCGCATCGGCGTTGTCCTGTCGACCCTGGGGGTCGGGGTCTTCGCCCTGCTTCTGGCCTTCGCGCTCATCCGCCTGTCGGAGATCGAGCGCGACATGCGGGTGGAAGCGACCCAGAACATGCTGTGGGTCATCTCCCAGGCCCAGGTCGCCAGCCTGCGCCTGAGCGACACGATCGCCAATTACGCCCTCGATCCCACCGACACGCCCGAACTGCAGCGGCGCTACGATGTCTTTCTCAGCCGCATTGCCCTGCTCGATTCCGGGCCCCAGCGCCGGCAGATGGAGCGGTTGGGCTTTTCCGCCGAGCTCGAAGCCCTCACCCGCTCGGCCGAAACCCTCGCTCCGCTGCTCGACCGGCTTGGCCAGGGCGATACCGCCGCGGCCCGCGCCGCCCACGATGTGCTCGCGCCCCACAATGGCTCTCTGGGGCGCGCGGCCAACGCCGCAATGGTCGCCGAATGGGAAGGGCTGGGCGCGCGGCTCGATACCTATCGCAGCCAGCTCTGGCATATCATCGCCTCGCTTGCCGGCATTTCGCTGATCGGTGGCTTTCTCTCGCTGCGGCTCCTTCTCGCGCTCCGGGAGACGCAGAAGCGCTCGCTGCTGCTGGAGAACGAAAAGGCCTTTTCCGAACTCGTCATCGGGTCGAGCGGCGAAGGCGTGCTTGTGGTCGACCTCGATCTGCGCTGCACCGTCTGGAACGCGGCCATGGAGCAGCTCTTTTCTGTCCCGCCCGATCGGTCCGTCGGTCAGTCGCTCGGCGATATTTCGGGCTTTTTCAACATCGAACCGGTGCGCGAGGCACTGGTTGAGGGCCTTGCGGGCCGCTCCACCACCCTTTTCGACCAGGTCTTCTTCCAGCCTGCCGAAGCCGAACCGCTCTATCTCTATCTGCGCTGCTTTCCGCTGCGCAGCGGCAGCGACATCATCGGCGCCATCGTGTTCGTCAGCGACGTCACCGAACGGCGCACCGCCCAGATCGAGCTCTCGCGCCACCGCGATCACCTCGAGGAACTGGTCAGGGCCAGAACCCGCGAGCTCGACGAAGCGCTGGCCCGCGAACGGGCCGCGGCCGATCTTTATCGCAACTTCGCGGCCATGGTGTCCCACCAGTTCCGCACGCCGCTCGCCATCATCGATTCCGCCCTGCAGCGCATGATGCGGCGCCGCCAGTCGATCACCCCATCCGAGCTTGAGGAACGCGCCGGACGCGCCCGGCAGGCGATCACGCGCCTCACCGGGCTCGTGGAAAGCACGCTCGACGCCGCACGGCTCGACGCGGGCCAGGTCGATGTACGCGCCCAGCCCTGCGATCTGGTTCAACTGGCCGCGTCTGTCTGCGAGCGCCAGACAGAGACCGCGCCAGACAGAGACATCCTCGTGCACCACGATGGGACAAGTCCGATCACCGTCCTGTGCGATTCGGCGCATGCCGAGCACATCCTGATCAACCTCCTCGCCAACGCGGCGAAATATTCGCCGCCCGGCACTCCCGTTCACGTGGCGTTCGGTTTAGAAGGCCCTTTCGCCCAATGCCTTGTGACCAATTCCGGCTGCCCCATCGATCCGTGTGAAAGCCAGAGGCTGTTCGAGCGCTATTTCCGTGGGGAGAACGCAAATGGGGTACCGGGCACCGGAATCGGGCTCTACATGGCACGCACGCTCGCCCGCATGCAGGGCGGCGATGTCAGCCTTCTTGCCTCCTCCGATGACCGCACGACGTTCGCACTGTCCCTGCCTCTGGCCCCCGCCTCGTCGCCGGGGTATCCCGCGAGCAGGCGCACTTCGGAGGTCACCGCATGACCGGCGATCCGACAGCTGGCGCCCCTGTTCGGTCAACTGTTCTATGCGTGGAAGACGAGGCGCAACTCCGGCGCGATATGGTCGAGGAGTTGCAGGAGGCCGGATACACCGCCATCGAAGCAGCCAACGGCACCGAGGCACTCGCCCAGATCGATGCGATCAGACCGGATCTCATCCTGTGCGACATCAACATGCCCGGCACCAACGGCTATGAGGTGCTGCGAACGCTGCGCGACCGGCATCCCGAATACGCGGACATTCCCTTCATCTTCCTCACGGCCCTCGCCGATCCGCGCGAGATCGTGGAAGGCAAGCGATCGGGAGCCGACGACTACCTCATCAAGCCGGTGGATTTCGATCTGATGCTGGCCACGGTCCAGGCCCGCCTGCGCCAGATCGAGCGAATCAGGATCCAGCGCGACGCCGAACTCGACCGCCTGCGAGCCACCCTGAGCGGCACCCAGCCCGACCCGGGCGCCGGGATCGAACAGGTGCTGGACCTCGTCGCCACGGGCATTGTCCTGCTCGACCGCCGCGGTCATGTCCGCCACGCCAATTGCGGCGCCCGCGAGGTGGGCACCGGCACCCTCGAGATCAAGACCGGGGCGCCCCTGCGCGCCCTCGAACCCGCACAGCGGGACCACCTCAAGGATCTGCTCGCACGCGTGATTGCCGACAGTCCGCAAAGCGGCGATCACGTCCTGTCCTGCGCCCTCGCGCGGGCGCCCGACCAAAGAGATCTGCTCGTCGTCGCCTGCCCCATACCCGCACAGAGCACCGCCCCGCATGACGCTCCCGTCGCAGCTCTCTTCATCACCGACCCCGATCGGCGTCCCCGCCCCTCCGCCTCGGTCCTGGCGCCGCTTTTCGGCCTCACCCGGACCGAGGCGGAGATTGCTCTGGAACTCGCCGACGGGCACAAGCCCGCGGCGATCGCCGCCGCGCTCGGCATCGCGCAGACAACGGTCGCCTTCCATATGCGCAACCTGTTCCAGAAGACGGGCACCGGCCGGCAGGCCGAACTGGTCGCGCTGATCCTCGCCGGTCCTCTCACGCTCGCACGCCCGGATCCCCAGATGTAAGCGTCAAAGCTGCCCCCAGCCTGATGGCCCCTGCCCGGCCAACGCGCTATTTGTGATTGAACTCGTCAGCTTAACTTATTATGAGTGCGCCCATCATCTTATGGTGGCCGTCATGACGTGTGCGCGGTCGCCAGGTCCGGATACCTCCAGACGCCCCTGCGGAAGACTGGCCGGCCGGAGCCATCGCGAGCGATCCAATGGACGACCACAAGAGCCAATCGCGCCTGCGCTCGGAGCATCTGGCGAGCGGATATGGGGAGACCCCGGTTCTCTCCGATGTCTCGCTCGCGGTCGCCGATGGCAAGATGACCATCCTTGTGGGCCCCAATGGGTCGGGCAAGTCCACCCTTCTCAAGACCATGGCCCGCATCCTCACCCCGTCCTCGGGGTCCGTGATCCTCGATGGCAAGGCCATCCACCAGTCCAAAAGCCGTGAGGTGGCGAAAAAGCTCGGATTGCTGCCCCAGGGTCCCATCCCGCCCGAGGGACTCACCGTACGCGAACTGGTCGCCCAGGGGCGCTTTCCCCATCAGGGCCTCATGCGCCAATGGACCAGAGAGGACGAGGAAGCGGTCCGGGACGCCATGGACACCGCACAGGTGTCCAATTTCGCCGACCGCCCCATCGATACGCTCTCTGGCGGACAGCGCCAGCGTTGCTGGATCGCCATGGTCCTTGCCCAGCAGACCGACCTCCTGCTGCTCGACGAACCCACGACTTTTCTCGACCTCAAGGTTCAGGTCGACCTCATGGAGCTTCTTGCCGATCTCGCCCACAGCAGCGGCCGAACGCTCGTCGTCGTGCTTCACGAGCTCAGCCTTGCCGCAGCCTATGCCGATCATCTGGTGATGATGAAGGAGGGCCGCGTGGTCTGTGCCGGCCCCTCCCATTGCGTCTTCACCGAGGCCCGCCTCAGGGAAGTCTTCGATCTCGATGCCCAGGTGATCCGCGATCCGGTCACCGGGCATCTGGTATGCATCCCGCTTGGCGCCCATGCGCGCCGCAAGGCCGCGGTGCGCGTCGCATGAGCGCCACCACGGACCATCACGGCACCCGTCACCTCGCCGCCGCTTCGGGCATCCCGATAACGCTTGGGGTTGCAGCGCTGCTCTTTGCGCTTCACATCGCGGTCGGCGCCAAGCCGCTGCCTCTCGCGACCGTGTTCGAGGCGATCTTTGCGCGCAACACCGAGGTGTTCGACCACATGATCATCTGGGAGCTGCGCCTCCCGCGCGCGCTGATCGCCGTCACCGTGGGAGCCGCGCTCGCCGTCTCGGGCGCGCTCATGCAGGGCGTCACGCGCAACCCCCTTGCCGATCCGGGCCTTCTGGGCCTGCTCGCCGGCGCCTCGTTCGCCGTGGTTGCCACCTCGTTTTTCATCGACCTGCCCTCCATGCAATTCCTGCCCTGGATCGCTGCGGCGGGCGCCCTCGCCACCGCACTCGTGGTCTATGTGATTTCCTCGCTGGCGCCCGGCGGCGCGACCCCGCTCACCCTCACCCTGGCCGGCGCCGCAATCACCGCCTTCCTTGCCGCGCTCACATCGGTGATGCACCTGCTCAACGAGGACACCTTCGAGAACCTCCGGGTCTGGCTCACCGGATCGCTGGCCGGGCGCGATATCGCCATGCTCTGGATCACCGGCCCATGGATCGCCATCGCACTCCTTGCCGCGCTGGCGCTCGGGCGGCAGGTGACCGCGCTCGCCATGGGCGACGAGGTCGCAAAGGGCCTCGGCGTGCGCACTGGCCCGCTCAAGGTGCAATTGCTCGTCACCGTCGTCGTGCTCACCGCATGTTCGGTCGCCCTGGCCGGACCGATGGGCTTCGTGGGCCTCGTCATCCCGCATGTGGTGCGGCTCTTTGTGGGCTCCGATTACCGCTGGATCGTCCCCTATTCGGCGATTGTCGGCGCCGCCTATCTCCTTGGCATCGACATCATCGCCCGCGTTGCCATCGCTCCGCGCGAGATTTCCACCGGCATCATCACCGCGATGGTGGGCGCGCCGGTCTTCATCCAGCTCGTGCGCATGAGGGCAAAATGAGCGCCGGCGCCGGCCATCTGCGCGACCACATAGTGGTGCGCACCCCCGGCGAACGCCTCGCGCTGCGCCTGCCCATCCGCGCGCTCGCCGCCGTCCTGGTCCTCGCGGGCCTCCTCGTCGCGGTCTTTGCCCTCAGCCTGGTCACCGGCAGCTACGATATCGACCTTGCGACCGTAGTTCTCACCCTCACCGGCAACGCACCCTCGGACGCCATCGACAATGTCGTCTGGCAGTTCCGCTTCCCGCGAGCCCTCGCTGCAGCGCTGGTGGGCGCGATGATGGCGCTTTCGGGCAGCGCCTTGCAGAACGTCACCCGCAACGGGCTGGCCGACCCCTCGCTCATCGGTATCAGCCAGGGCGCCGCGCTCGCCGTGGTGTTCGGCATCGTTCTCGCCCCCGGCCTCGATTATTCCTGGCGCCCGATTCTCGCCTTCGGCGGCGCGCTGACCATCGCCGCGCTCGTTCAGGCGCTCAGCCACCAGAAGCGCGGCAACGGCGCCATCCGCTTCATCCTCGTGGGCATCGGGGTGGCCGCCTTCGTCACCTCGCTCACTTCCGCCATGCTGACCTATGGCGATATCGACCGCGCGGTCTCGGCTCTGGCCTGGCTGGCGGGCTCGATCAATGCCGCCACATGGAACGACGTCGTCCTGCTTTCGCTCTGGTGCGCCGCGCTCTGCCCTCTGATCCTGGGCCTGAGCCGCATCATGTCGGTGCTGCGCATGGGCGAAGAGACCGCCACCGGTCTGGGGGCGCCGGTCAGATGGGCCCGCTATGGCCTGATCTGCATTGGGGTGGGCTTTGCCGCGGCGGCCACCGCCATCGTCGGGCCGCTGGGGTTCGTGGGCCTCATCGCCCCGCACGCCGCCCGGCGCATCGCCCGCGCCAGCCTTGGGCTCCACACGATCCTCACCGCGCTGTGCGGTGCCCTGCTGGTCGCCGCCGCCGATCTGGCCGGCCGCGCCCTGTTCGCACCCGTCCAGATCCCCGCAGGCCTCGTCACCGCCATCATCGGCGTCCCGGTTTTCGTCTATCTCCTGCAGCGCAACGCCGCCAGGTCTCAACTTTAAGGGCAGTTTCCATGACACATCCGCTGCCCCATGGCGTTGCTGCCATTTTCCTCGCCGCCACTGCGACCACGGCATTTGCGCAGGACTTCCCGCTCACCATCGAGCACACATACGGAACCACCGTGATCGAAGAGCAGCCCGAACGCGTGGCGACCATAGATTTCGCCGGGGTGGACAATGTGCTGGCGCTCGGCTTCCAGCCCCTTACCGCCCGGGCCTGGTTCGGCCCCTATGACAACGCCCTCTGGCCATGGGCCCAGGAGCTGGCTACCGCCGATCCCGCCGCTCTGGCCGGTGAGCTCGACTTCGAGCAGATCGCGGCCACCGATCCAGACGTCATCCTCGCCATGCGCTCGGGCATCAGCCCCGATGATTACGAAAGGCTCTCTCTGATCGCCCCCGTCGTCGCCGTTCCACCGGGGCGTGGGGACTATGATCTGGACTGGGTGGAACAGGCCGAACGGGCCGGCCTCGCGCTGGGTCGGTCCGAGCTCGCCGCCGAACGGATCGAAGCGGTGCGCTCCGCCGTTGCCGACGCCGCCGAGGCCCATCCCGAATGGCAGGGCAAGACCTTCGCCACCGAAGTGCCCCTCGATTGAGCGCGGGAGCGATCGCCCCATGGAGCAGACACCCCACGAGATCATGACCAGGCATCAGGCGCTTGCGGACCATCAGGGGCCCTACAGCCCGCGCTTTGTCCTGGCTCCGCCTCCTGCCGATGCCGTTCCGATCGACCGGGGCATGGAACAGGCCCTCTCGGTGTGGCTCGATGAGGAAATCGAGAGAACCCCGGGCGCGGACCGCAAGCTGGCCGCCGCCTACACCATGGGCCGCATAAGCTGGTCGCTCGCGCTGCCCCTGGCTGGCCTCGCCCTCTCCGGAGCATGGCTGATCGAGGCGCGAGAAGGCAGTGCTTCGGCCAGCGTGCGGCTGGTCACCTGGCAGCACGAGGGCGAAAGCGGCGTGGCGCCGGTGTTCGATGCCGCGCTCTCCCCACGCGGTGCACGCTTTTCCGCCCTGCCCGATGCGGCGGGCGCAGACCGGTTCCGGCAAGCCTACGAGATCCTCCTCGCCCCGCTCGTTGATAGTCTCCACGCCGCTTCTGGTCTGCCGCGCGCCGCGCTCTGGCGCCTGGCCGGCGACAGTCTCTCGGCGGGGTTTCTCGAAGCCGGTACCGAGGCCGGCGACCCCGAGCGCGCCATGACGCTGGTCCTGCCCATGCTGCGCGAGAAGGGCTCGCCGCTCTATGCGCGCCAGACCGGCTTTGTCAGGGCCCGGCTCCCCGAGCGGCCCGACGTCTGCGGCTGGTTCCGCGCCCGCGGCGGGTGCTGCCGCTACTACACCGCCGAGGGCGGCGAATACTGCACCACCTGCGTCCTGCGCGACCCAAAAAGCCGCAAGGACCGCCTGATCGATCACTTGCGCCGCACACATCCCGAACTGGCCGCCTGACCTCGCGGCACATCCCTGCCCGGCCAACCGGCGCTCCCCACACCCCTTGACCCTCTCGAAAAGGTCCACCCGATGAAACTGCTACCTTCCATCCTGATCCTTGCCGGCCTCGCGGCCTCGACGGGTCTCGCCCATGCCCAGGAATTCCCCCTCACAATCGAGCACAAGTTCGGCGCGACCACGATCCCCGAACGCCCGCTCCGCGTGGCCACGGTCGATTACAACGGCGCGGACAATCTTCTCGCGCTCGGCGTCCAGCCGCTGACCGTGCGCTACTGGTTCGGCGAATACGACGTCTGGCCCTGGGCCAAAGAAATGCTGACCGGAACGCCCGAAATCCTGCGCGGCGAGCTCAATTTCGAACAGATCGCGGCCTCCGAACCAGACGTGATCCTCGCGCTCTATTCGGGCATCACCGACCGGGACTACCAGCAGCTCTCGGCCATCGCTCCCGTGGTCGCCGTGCCCGAAGGGGTGGGCGATTATGAGCTGGCTTGGGATCAGCAGGCCCTGGTCGCTGGCCGCGCTATCGGCGAAGAGGACGAGGCGCAGGCCCAGGTCGACGCGATCAACGCCGAACTCGCCGCGATCGCCGGGCGCAACCCGGAGTGGGCGGGGCAGACGGTGTCGCTCGGCACCATCTGGGAAGGCGCCAACCACGTCTATACGACGTCGGACCCGCGCGTTCAGCTTCTCAACCAGATGGGCCTCGACAATCACCCCGAGGTCGTCGCGCTGTCCGACCCCGGCACCTTCTCGGTCGAACTCTCCGAAGAGCGTCCCGAGGCGTTCGATTCCGACGTGCTGATCTGGTTCGCCGACGAGGGCATGGAGCCCATCGAAAACGCCATCTTCCGGCCCACGCTCACGGCGGTCCAGGAAGGCCGCGAGGTCTTTCTCGGCCCCATCGTCACCAGCGCGTTGAGCCACACCTCCCTGCTTAGCCTGCCCTATGCGCTCGAGGTCCTCGAACCCTCCATCGCCCTCGCCATAGACGGCGACCCCACGACCGAAGTCCCCCTCGCTCCGTGATCAGGCGCTGAGCCTGAGCACGTCCGCCTGGAGCGTTCTCAGGAAAAGTGGAACCGCTTTTCCGGTTCGGGAACGCGACACATCAAAGACCTGGAGCCCCTGTTCTGATGCAATCAGAACAGGGGCTCCGGGCTCATTGGGCCAACCCCTAAGACCGCCGCAGCACGTCCTGCCATTCGGGGTGGCGTTCGATCTGGGCCTTGGCGAAGGGGCACAGGGGAATGATCGTGATCCCGTCGCGCCGGGCGTCTTGGACCGCCCGCTCCACCAGGCGCTCGCCGACCTTGCGCCCGCGCAGCGCGGTGGGCACCTCCGTATGATCGATGATCAGCAGCTTCTCGCCCGCCCGGCTATAAGTCATCTCCGCCTCGACGCCCTCGACGACCAGCCGGTAGCGGCCTTTGGCGCCGTTCTCTTCCCGCTCGATTTCCCCGTCCGTGGCCGGGGCCGCCTGCCTGGGGATTTCCGCGTCCGGCCTGCGCACCTGGCGCGGTCTCCCGCGGCTGCATTCGAGCAGGTCGCGGTCCCATCCCCCGCGCTCGGCGGCCGCCTCATAGGTCGAGACGAGAAACGCCATCAGCGCCTCGTCCGGATCGCTCGCCGATCGCACCGCGTCATAGGGCAGGATGAATTCCGCCAGCTCACCGTGCCAGAAGGCAGCCTCGGGCTCGACCTGCGCCTCCTCGTATGCCCTCGGCGCCGGATGGGCGTAGGCGTAAAACGCCGGATAATCGATGCCGTTTCCGCCCGGCCAGAACCCCGCAGAGGACACCTCCCGGTCGTAGGCCTCCTGGGCCACGTCGTCTGGCAGTGCAGGGATGCCGGCAGGGTGAAGCGGCGCGCGACGACCGGAAAAGCGGGTCACAGCCAGATCGAGCGCACCCCAGAACAGATGCACGGGGCTCGATTTGCCCAGAAACGAGGTCCTGAAAGTCTTGAACACCGCGTCGGCGGAGCGCAGCGCCCCGTGGAACCGCTCCACCGCGTCCCTGTCATAGGGACGGTCGCGATGATCCTCCCTGAACGGCACCGGATCGGGTACCTCATTGGGCTTGCCGTGGAATGTTGGAGTGCCCCCCAGTTCGGAGATGAGGTCGACGAACCGGGCGTGGAACCGGGCCACCGTCATCGGCTCGAGGGCGAAGGAGGCCTCGGTGCCATTGCCGCAACTGCCCTCGACCCTGTGGGTCTTGAGATTGAAGAGGATCTCGATCCCCGGGCCATCCGGAATCGGAGATGAGGCAAGGCCTTGCGGCGTCACATAGAAGGTTGCGTTCCAGGAATGGTTGAGCCAGGGGCTGTGGGCAAGCCGGTATTTTCCGGCGATCTGGAGATAGAGATGAAGCGCCGAGCAGGTGTCCCGCCAGCCGAGATAGTCGAGTTGGGGCCAAGTCTGGCTCATGGATACCTCCTGTGGTGCCTGTCTGTCAGTCCGGTTCGCGGGCCGCGGGTGTGCGGATCGCCCGCCTGAAGGGTCAATCGGGGAGCGGGATATGCTCTTCGCTGTCGTTTATCGGCAGGTCGAAGCGCCCCTGCCCCCAGTTCTGCGCCCGCCACTCCGCCTTGGCCGCCTCGATGCGCTCTTTTGACGAGGCCACGAAGTTCCACCAGATGTAGCGCGGGCCCGGCAGCGTGGCGCCTCCAAGGATCATGAGGCGCGCGCCTCTCGGTCCCGCCGCGACGGTGATCGGGTCGCCGGGACGGAAGACCATCATCTGAGTGGCGTCGTAGTCCTGGCCGGCAACCGAGATGGAGCCCTCGAGAATGTAGATGCCCCGGTCTTCATGGTTGTCCGGCAGCGGCAGCCGCGCGCCCGGATCGAGCGCCACGTCCGCATAGAAGGTCTCCGAGTACATTCTTGCCGGAGCCACCGCGCCATAGGCACTGCCCAGGATGAGGCGCACCGAGACACCCTTGTCCTCGATAACCGGCAGTGCCGCCTTGCCGTGATGCTCGAAGGAGGGCTCGATATCCTCGTGTTCATCGGGCAAGGCCAGCCAGGTCTGAATCCCGAACAGGCTGTTGGGCCCGCTGCGCGCCACCGACGTGGTGCGCTCGGAATGGGAAACGCCGCGCCCGGCAACCATCCAGTTCAGCGCGCCGGGGCGGATGATCTGGTCTGCGCCCGTGCTGTCGCGATGATGGAAGTCACCGCGAAACAGGTAGGTGACGGTGCCAAGCCCGATATGAGGATGCGGCCGCACGTCGATTCCCTGGCCGGTCAGCAGATCTGCGGGTCCGGCCTGGTCGAAAAAGATGAACGGCCCGACCATCTGCCGCTTGGCTGCCGGCAGAGCGCGCCGCACCTCGAAGCCGCCGATGTCCCGGGCGCGCGGGACGATCAGCGTTTCGATAGCGTCCGCGCCCACTTCATCGGGGCAGCCGGGGGCAATCGCCGGATTCCAACTCATGGGCCTCGTCCTTTCCCTGCTGCCGCGTGGTCAGTGCGCGCGTCCCTCGGGTCTATCGTTCGCGAATGGCGCACACTAGGCCCGCTCGGAGGGAAGCAGTGTTCCTCAAAACGGAACGCGCTCGACTGCTCGGCATCCCGCCTCAGACCGTCGGCGCATTCGGCATCGTACCCCATAGGTGCGGATTCTGCTCGAAATAGGCAATCAGCAGATCGGTGAGCACCCTGATCTTGCGTGCGGGATGCTGGCCGGGCGGGCGCACCACATAGGCGGCCGCCGCAAGCGGCGGATAGCGCGTCATGACCGGCACCAGAGCGCCTTTTGCCAGATGGTCGTGGGTCAGGCAGTCGGGGAGATAGGCGATGCCGAGCCCGGAGACCGCCGCCATGGTCAACGCCGGCCCATTGTCCGCCTTGAACCGCCCCTGCGGCCGAACCGAAATGATCGTCTCGCCGTCCATCAACTGCCAGGTCTCGGTCCCCTGCATCAGGGCCTGATGCGCAACCAGTTCCTCGGGTGTCTCTGGCGTACCATTCTCCGCGACATAGTCCGGGCTCGCCACCAGCTTGCCCTGGACTGGCCCGATCCGCCGGGCGATCAGGTTGGAATCCGGAAGGTGCCCGACCCGGATCGCGCAATCAAAGCCCTCGGCGATCAGGTCGACGAAACGGTCGCTATAGGAAGCGTGGATATGCAGTGCCGGGTGCTGCCGCGCCATGTCGGCGAGCACGGGGGCAAAATGGGTCGGGCCGAACGAGAGCGGCATGGCCACCCGCAGCCGCCCCCGCAGCCCTCCGGCGGGCAGAACCGCTTCCCGCGCCTCATCGATCTCGGCCCCGATCCTCGCCGCATGGTCCCGAAAGCCGGCCCCGGCCTCAGTCAGCGCCGCGCCGCGCGTGGTGCGCGCCAGAAGCTGCACTCCAAGCTCCGCCTCGAGCCGGATCAACCGCCGGCTGACGATCGACTTGGAAATCCCCAGCCGCCGGGCAGCCGCCGAAACCCCGCCGGCGTCGGCCACTTCCACGAATGTCGCCAGATCCTCCACATCCATCACCCGTTTCTCCTTCAGCAACGCCAGAAGCCCTAGCCTAGCGAAGGACTACGGAATGCAGAACGGAAAACAGAGCCGATGGACTGTGGGTCAACTCGAAGACCTACCCGAGCACAAGGACTGACAGTAGAGTCAAGACAGGCGAGACGTCGGACCCCGACTTCTCGCCTGCTGGAGCGTGGCCATCACCGGTCGATCCCAGTCTGATCTCCCCATCAGAACCGGGCAGCCAGGCCCATGGACGCGCCCATCGATGCGTGACCGCTGGTGGCCGCATCGAATTTCAGGTTGGCGTCGAGAATCCAGCTCTGCCCATGGGACAGCGCCAGCCCGATATCGACGGCTCCAAACCCCTTGTCGAGTTCAAGCCCGGCTATCCCGCCGCTGAGCTCGATGCGCGGGACCAGTGCCCAGCCACCGCCAAGAACCATGGTGTGCTCAAGTTGCCCGACGAGGGAAAGCCGGAACTCCTCGTGATGGTCTCCTGGCATGGCCAACGTGTCCCCTGAACCATTGGTCAGCTCATAGGGCGCGACCGTTTCGCTGAGATACTGGCCACTCAGGCGCGGCGCCAGCCGGGTTTCCTCGCCCAACTGCCATTCGCCTGAAAGGCTCGCCTGCCAGACAAGGCGCTCGGTGACGAAGCTGCCATCGAAAAAGGCGGTATCGATGCGATTGTGAGACTGGCCGTATAGGAGATGGGTTTCGAGGAAGACGCCCTTGCCAATCTCGATCGACCCATAGGGACCGACCAGCCAACCATCGCCGGTGATAGTCGTGTCGGTGGCCGCAGGATCTTCGATGACATCATAGTGGACCGAAATGCCCAACAGAGCGTCCTCCCCGAGCAGATAATCCATGCCAGCCGAGACGAGACCAAAGGCGCCCCAGCGGTCGTCCATATCGGGCCGGTTATAGACCTGTACCTCTGCGCCGACCCAGGCATTGAACGGCTGGACCGCTGCAGGCTCACCGCCCAATGTATCGAATGCCCGCAACGCTTCGACCTCATGGAGGCTCGAGGCAAAGCTGAGCACCATTCCGTCAGCTCTGGGGCTCAGACTGCTGGCTAGCGGCGTTCGCACGGAAAGGGGCACGGCGGCGATCCGCAAGCGTGGGCAGGTCGATACCCGAAAGGATCATGCCAGCGCGGCTGCGAGTGAAGCTGTCGATGTGCTCGTGAACCTGCCGTGCGAGGTCGGCAGGATGGTATGAGAGGCCGAAAAGGACCGAACCGGTATTGGACGTTCCAAGCGCGCTGGTCAGGGTGAACCGCACGATAGCCTGCCCGGAATAGCCTGGATTCGGCACGAATCTGAGACGATATGTTTGTGTCCCCGTGATCCCGAAGCTGTCTTGCTGTGCCTGGACAATGGTGGCCGTACCGGCATTGGCGGGCATCACCGACACGATATCAGCACGCTCGAATGGGCCGCCCGTGGCGCCGTCGGTGAGATCGACGTCGTCGGGTGCAGTTCCCTGCACAACCTCGACCTGTTTGTCGGTGACCGAAATGATCCGCTCTTCCACGTTGAGCGTGTAGCTGGCAGAGCCGGGGTCGCCATTGCCGTCCTGCACGCCAATCGTGAAGACGTATTGGCCGTCCGTCTCCTGATCGAGCTGCCCGGTCAGGTGACCAGTGGAAGGGTCGAGAACCAGACCCGGGGGAAGTTCGCCGCTCGCGATGGCGAATCTGTAGGGTTCGATGCCGCCATCGACTTCGATTGAGGCCGCATACGCTTCGCCAGCCATGGCATCGGCCAGCGTACCGGCAGCGGGCGAGAAGACGAGCGTCGCAGGCTTGCGAGCAATGACGAGATCATAGGCTGCGGTGCCGGTAGCGCCATGGCGGTCGGTTGCGGTTATCGTGAAACTGGATGTCCCGAAGCCGTCGGGGGTGCCGGAAAACTCCCCAGCCTCCGAAAGGGTCAGCCCTTGGGGCAGCTCCCCAGCCGTCACCTCGAAACTGTAGGGCTTGGTGCCGAGCAAGGCAGTCAGCGTGCGGGGGCCGTAGACAAGGGTGTCCATACCCTCGGGCAATGTCCCGGGTGTGATGGTAAGGATGGGAGCGGTGACCTCTATGGAGACGGTGGCGGGTTCAGAGGGCCCGGAGTCGTTGCTTGCCGTGTAGGTGAAACTGTCTGCCCCTGAATAGCCGGCGTCGGGAGCGTAGGTGATGGTCAAGCCATCGACTGCTGCCGTTCCATGGCCTGGCTGGTCGGTAATCTGAATGCCGGTTACCGGCCCACCCGACAAGGAAAGCGGGATGGTGCTTGCGCCCGAGTTCGCCGCTACGGTGGCTGTTGAACCTGCTGCTGTTGGAGCCTGAACCGCAATGGTGATTGAATACTCGGCACTGCCCGTAGCACCCCATTGATCCTGCGCAGTGAGTGTTACGCTGAAAGTGCCGCTCTGTCTGGGGGTTCCTGCAATAGCGCCCGTGTTCTGATCAAGCGTAAGACCCTGCGGCAAAGCGCTGGAGGTAAAGGTGTAACTGCCGCCGCCCTCGGTAACGGTGACCGGCTGGCCCGCATATGCGGTGCCCACGGTGCCCGGATCCAGCGCAGCACCGGATGCAGGAACAAACGCCAGAATCGGAGCTGATACCGTGACTGTGACCGTGGCGGGCTCGGACACCCCTGCATCATTGCGCGCTGTGTAGGTGAAGCTGTCCTGGCCTGAATAGCCGGCGTCAGGTTCATAGCTGAGCGTTAGGCCTTCCTCCGCAACCGAGCCATGGGCGGGATGTGACGCTACGGCGACGGAGGTAGCTTCGCCGCCGCTCAGTTCGGGCAATACCGGGGCGGGAGAGTCATTCGCCGGCACGGTGAGCGACACCGGCCCGGCAATCGGTGGAAGTGCGACAATTGAGAAATTGCGGGTAGCGGCGGATGACCTGTTGCCTGCTGGATCCTCTGCTACGATAGATAACGCATACTCGCCCGAGGAAAGCCCCACCGCGGGAACGAATGTCCATTCTCCAGACGCATCGGCGTCTGCCGATCCGGTGTATTCCCCGTCTATGCTTAGATGGACGCGGGAGCGGGCTTCTGCCTGGCCCGAAAACGTGGGCCGGGCGCTTTCGATCTCAGCGCCTTGGGCCGGGCTGACGATGGTCGGCGCGTCCGGCGGGATTGTGTCGGGAGAGCACGTAACCTGATACTGCGCTGTCATATCGGAACCAACGGGAAACATGATCTGAAACCTTCCCGCATTGGCTGCAGGGAATACGTAGTCGATGTTCAGCGTCTCCGAGTTCCCCTCCGTCACATAAATCGAAGCTTTAGTTTCCTGACCATCAGATAGCGTAACGACGCCAGCTCCGCTCTCCACGGTCAGTGTCACAGCCCCCGAGACCCGATCCCCGGCCTGGAATTGCCCATTGGTCGCGTAGAATGCGGGGCTGGAGGAAAAATCTGCGGATGTCCGCTGCCCCCCTTCACCGCCGAACACCTGGTTGATGGCGCTGCAGCCCTCCGACATTTGGGCCTGAGCCGGGGCCAGGGTGGTTCCCCACAAGGCGAACGCCAGAGCGATGCTCGTGCCGAGCCGCCACAGACCGCCCGGCAGCTTTGCAGCATGGTTTGATCTGGCTGCGTGGACATCGGCAAGTGCCGTCCCAGCAGCGGAGCCGTGCGCTCGGGCGTGGGAAGAAGGCAGAAATCTCGAAAACATGCAGGGCCCCGGTCTCGCAAGAACGTGCCTGACCGGTAGGGGGCGTTGAGGGGCAACACAAATAGGTTCGGCTATGAAGCGCCCGAATGTGCGCTCTGTCCGGGTTCAGTTTGCAATCCGTCCGGAGACAGGAACAAGTTCGACAATTGCCTGATCCAGCGCTCATAAGTCCGGTCCAGCGAATCGGCCTGCGGATCGAATCCGTTGTCATCGGCAAGCCCGTAATGCCGGGCGGTTCTTGGGCTGACCCCGTATCGGGCGCGGAACGCACGGCTCAGCTCGGTGGGGGAAAACAGGCAACGATCGGCGATCTGCCTGACCGAAAGGTGCTGGGTCGCCGGGTCGGTCAGCAGCGTGAGCGCGGCCGCCAGCCGCCTGTCACGGATAACGCCCTTGACGCCGCCCAGAGGCGAGAAGATCTCGTAGAGCCTGCTGCGGGAGACGCCCAGTTGTCCAGCGAGCCGGGTGGGACCCAAGTCCTTGTCCCAAAGGCCGGCTTCGATCAGGCGTCGCGCCCGCATGAGCTGGGAAGAAGCGATCTGCTCGGGCGGGATCGCACGCTCTTCAGTTTCCGCATTGAGACACGCAGCCACCAGGTGAACGACCGACGTCGCCAGATCGCGAACCTGCGGCAGGTCGATGCTGTTCTGGCTCGCATCAAACAGTATGAGGTGCTCTCGCAGCAGCCCCACCAAGGGCGCCTGCGCGGGAAGGGCACGCATGTGATGGGCGTCGGGAAACTGAAGCAGGGGCCCCAGCAGAGCTCTTGGAATAACCAGCGACAGGTTATCGAACGCACTGCTCGTTGCGCGCATCGCGCAGGCTAGGTCATAGACCAGAGGCCCGCCTTTCGGCATCTCCAGGGACCCTCCGCCCCAATCACAGGTCTGGGTCCCGCCCAGGTAAAGCTGGATCATGTAGTGATCGAGCCCGTCGCGAGCGATCTTCCAGGGGGAGCGCCGCCAATACTGGCCTGTGCTGCGTGTGCGCGCCAGCATCAATGGCCCAAGCGTTAATGCCCCCACGCTGGCATGGAAGGGCTCCTGCATGCTTCTGGAACGCGATACTTCGAATATGCATCCAATACTGTCTGCCCATGCATCGTAGCGCTGGTGGATCGGCAATCGATCCACCGAAAATTGGGTTCGCGCCACGCCTTTGGACTTGGCCAGATCGAAAATGGTTGCCTCCCCGGCGCACTGGCAATCTTCGCTCCGGACAATACTCATATCCCCCACCCTGAAAGGCAAGTCCGTTGTCACCCCGCTCGGGTGGAGTGGCCTGAAGGGAGCGAGGCAACACGAAGTCGGACGACCAGGCTCAATGGGTGCGGAGCATGGTCATTCTGACCATTTGCATCCTGACCGCCCTGCTCGGCGCTCCTGTCAGCTGGCGCACCGACTGGAACAGAACCGGATTCAACACGCTTGTCCAGTTGCTATCCCGTTGCACGATCAGCGCGATGGTTTTGGCTTTGTGGTATGCAATCCCGTCGGCTCTTTCACGTGGTCTACAAAAGCACGCAGCGCTGGGGGCATCAGGCGCCGTTCGGAGAAGTAGAGTGAGGGACCGGGAAACGGCGGCGTCCATTCCGGCATCACCTCGACGAGACGGCCCGTTGCGAGGTCCTCGACCACATAATCTTCGAATGTGTAGACAAGTCCAACAGACGCCCGCGCCCCGATCAGGCTATTCTCGATGGAATTGACAATCAGATTGCTTTGAGGCGTGAACTCGACGTCTTCGCCCTGACGCTCCAACGACCATGGCAAGACGTTGCCGGTTGCAAACACGGTTCCAATACAATTGTGCCCGAGCAAATCCCTTGGGTGCCGTGGCGTGCCGTTCTGCTTGAGATAGTCGGGCGATGCGGCAATGACCATGCGCTGCTCGGCACCCAGACCGATGGCAATCATGTCCTGAGCCAGCATTTCGGTGTAGCGCACCCCGGCATCAAAGCCGCCTGCCACCACGTCGACAAGTTCGTCCTGTGTGACCACCTCCACCCGAACGCCCGGATTTTTTGCAAGAAATGACACAACGAGCGGCATCAGGCACAGCTCCAGCGCTGGCCTGGGGCCATTTATCCGTATCTTGCCGACCAACTGCCCCTGTGTGGCTCCCGTCGCGATGCCATTGGCTGCGTCCTCAAGAACGGCGAGTGCATCCGCTGTTTGGGCAAGGAGTGTGACGCCGAGATCGGTCAGTGATGCGCTACGTGTGGTGCGATTGAACAGTCGCCCACCCATCTGGTCTTCCAGTTCTCGGATGCGATCACTCAGTGTCGACGGAGAGATCGCCAGCTCCTTTGCTGCGCGCCGAAAATTGAGGTGACGAGCCACCACCACAAACTGGGCGAGAATATTGAGGTCTGGTCGTCTCATTGTCCGATTGTCCGGATAGGGTATTCACGATACTTCGCCTTATCGGATTGTCTTTCAAGGCCTAACTTTCGAATGCCCGTCAGGCAGAGCCATGGCGGCAGACTCGAAAGGAACACGACATGACCGACCAGATCGCCTTGATCACAGGCGCAAGCCGCGGCCTCGGAAAATCCAGCGCGCTGCATCTTGCAAAAGCCGGCACTCATATCATCGGCACTTACAAGTCCTCGAGGGACGAAGCCGAGTCCGTTGCACGCGAAATCGAGACGCATGGCGTCAAGGCCGCCATGGTGCGCTTTGACGCTGAAAGCGAGGATCCCGGCCAGTTTGCAGATACGCTGGCGCAGACGCTGCAATCGACATTTGGCGCCGACAAGCTAGACCATCTCGTCAACAATGCCGGTGTCGGCGTCCATGCCGCCTTCGCTGAAACTGCCGCGGATCAGCTCGACACGCTCTACAAGATCCATGTCCGGACGCCGTTCCTCCTGACTCAGGCCCTGCTGCCGCACATGCGCGACGGCGGCAACGTGCTTTTCGTTTCGTCAGGCCTCGCCCGCTTCACACTGCCGGGATACTCGGCCTATGCGTCGATGAAAGGCGCCGTGGAGGTGCTGACGCGCTATGTGGCGAAGGAATTGGGCGAGCGCGCCATTCGCGTCAATTGCATCGCTCCCGGGGCCATTGCCACCGACTTTACGGGTGGCGCGGTGCGCGACAATTCCGAAATCAACGCCTTTGTCTCCTCGATGATCGCGCTCGGCCGTGTCGGGGAAGCCGATGATATTGGTGGCGCCGTGGCGTCTCTGCTCTCCGACGGAATGGGTTGGGCCAACGGCACGCGTATCGAGGTCTCCGGCGGGCAAGGCCTGTGAACCGACGCCAATCGGGGTGCGGACACCGTCCGTACCCTTCGTGTCAACCGATGCTCTTCCAATAGGAGATTTGCCATGCGTATGCGTAAATTAGGGAAAAGCGGCCTGTTTGTCTCCGAGCTTTCTTTCGGCGCCATGACCTTTGGTGGCACCGATGGAATCTGGGGCCAGGTCGGCAAACTCGGCCAGGACGAAGCCGATGCTCTGGTCAAGGCCGCGCTCGATGCGGGCATCAATCTGTTCGACACCGCCAATATTTATGCCAATGGCCTCAGCGAGGAAATCCACGGCCAATCGCTGAGAAACCTGGGCGTTGACCGCGACGACGTGGTGATCGCGACCAAGGTCAACGGCGCCATGGGCGACGGACCCAATCGCCGGGGCAATTCCCGTGGCCATATCCTGACTGAAAGCAGGGCGAGCCTGCGCCGGCTCGGCATCGATCATATCGATCTCTATCAGCTGCATGCCTTCGATCCTGCAGTGCCGATGGAAGAAACGCTTGAAGCGCTCGACACGCTCGTTCGTGCCGGGGACGTGCGCTATATCGGTTTGTCGAACTGGGCGGCCTGGCAAGTGATGAAGGCAATCGGGATCACCGCGCTCCGGCAATTGGCCCCGATCACCTCGCTGCAAGCCTATTACACCCTGGTCGGCCGCGATCTGGAGCGCGAGATTGCGCCTATGCTTGCCTCCGAGCAGGTTGGACTGATGGTCTGGAGCCCCCTCGCTGGCGGGTATTTGACCGGCAAATATTCCAGCGGCGGCGACAGCACCGGCGGCCGGCAGACCGAACTCGACTTTCCTCCGATTAATCGCGAACGCGGCGAGCCACTCATCGAGGTGCTCAAGGCCATTGCCGACAAGCACGAGACCCGCCCCGCGCAGATCGCTCTTGCGTGGCTGCTGAAGCAGGACGTGGTCTCCACCCTGCTGATCGGCGCAAAGCGTGTCGAACAGCTCAACCAGAATGTCGAAGCAACCCAAATTGCGCTCGACGAAGACGATATGGAAAAGCTCGATCGCGTCAGCCAACTCCCCATCGAATATCCCGGATGGTCGCTGGCAGGCTCGGACCGCGCATGATCACGACGACTGAGGCCCGAGCCGTCTGTCCTTGAGGCAAGCGACGACCTCGGCCTCCTGCAGAACCATAGATATCAGAGGCAAGGTTATTCTGATTACCGGTGCATCCAGCGGCATCGGAGAGGGCATCGCGCGCGAACTGGCCCCGACCGGCGCAAAACTGTTTCTCGGTGCCCGCCGCTTCGACAAGCTCGAAGCACTGGCGCGCGAGATAAACGATAAGGGCGGCACCGCCGTCGCTATGGAACTCGACGTTACCGACCATCAAAGCGTCAAGGCTTTCACTGAAGCGGCCCGCGCGCGCATTGGACGGATCGACGTGCTCATCAACAATGCAGGCGTCATGCTGCTCTCGCCGCTTGGCGCTCTCAAGACCGACGAGTGGGATCGCATGATCGACGCCAACATCAAAGGCGTGCTGTGGGGAATCGCCGCTGTGCTGCCGGCCATGACCGAGCGGGTGCGGGCCAGATCATCACCATCGGTTCGGAAGGCGCTTATTTCACTGCGCCGACGGCCGCCATTTACTGCGCCACCAAATATGCGGTCCGCTGGCTCAGGCTTAGAGCGTTTTCCAGAAAATGTGGAAACACTTTTCTGGCTCGGAAACGCGACAAATCAAAGACTTGATGGATGGTCCATAACGGTCCGGTTTTACGCTTCAGCGTGAAACCCTTCGGCAGCATGGAATCTGCAATGCCAACTGCGTGAGAACCTTTATGCCTTCCTGCGTGACGAATGCGACGGCGCTTGGCTCCCGCGCGAGCGTCATCAGTCCGTTGAGCCCACCGACGAGGTTTGATGTACTCCCCAATCGCTGGACAGGTTTCGGCGTAAATTAGGCTACTTGCTGCATTTGCTGGTCGGGTTGGGTTTGGTCAATGTGCTGCCGATAGACCATGGCAGGCGGTTTGCCGCCAGGGCCGGAATGAGGGCGTCGATGATTGTAGAATTCCATCCAGTCGCAGACACCGGCGCGGCCTGTGATCCGGTCTTCCAAGCGTGCAGATTTGAGGGTGTGCCAGTGCCGTTCGACAAAGATATTGTCGAGGACCCGGCCTTTGCCATCAAGCGCGTTCGAGACGCGCCACACCAAGACCTTGCGGGTGTGTCAGTCCATGATGGCCACCAGATAGAGAAAGTCCCGGCGCATCGGTGAATACGTGATGTCCGCGGCCCAGGCCTGGTTCGGGCGCTCCACCCTCAACCCCTTCAGAAGATAGGGCCAGATCTTGTGTCCCCTGGCCGGTCTCGAAGCGTTTGGCTTCTGGTAAATCGGCATCAGGCCCGTGAGCGCATCAGCCGACGCACGCGCTTCTCGTTCGAGCGAAGCATCGTTGGCGACAGCCAGCTCTCCGATCTTGGCGTGCAGATCCTTGACCTGTTCATCGTCAATCTCAGGCTTTTGCGCCCGCCACATTCGAACACGCCCGATGCCCCTTCGAGCAGCGCCCGTTTCCATCGGTGGATCATCGTGGGGTCGATTCCGAACCGGCTCGCCAATTCCGATACCGTCTCTTCGCGTCTAGCGTCCGCCTTTGGGGGCGACCATGAACGCATTGCAACGGCGGTTAAGCGCTGCGGCGGAAAAGCGTGCTCCATGGATTCTTTGGCTTTTCGGGATCGACCAGGTCGGATTCGGCGATGGCCTCCTCTTCGGGGCTGAGCGCCTCGGCTTCGACCTTGCGCAGTCGTCCCTGTGTATTCAGAACTTCGATAGCGGCAACGAGAGATTGGCACTCGGCGATTGCTGCATCGACACGCTTGGTCGTCGCACCGAGATGCTCGGCCAGCAAGTGCGCACGGCACGCCAGGATCTTGGTTTCAACGTCCTCAGGGTTTTCTGCCTGCAATGAGTCCAGCACGACGTCACACTCGGTATCGAACCCCATGGAGCGGTTGTTAAAGTTTGCCGAGCCAACCTTCAGATACCGCGCGTCGGCAATGAGCACCTTGGCATGCACGTAAATGGGCGTGCCATGCTCATTCACGGGGTAGTAGGCACGGAACCTGTTGTGGTGATCGGCTTTCTCGAGCAGCGACAATAAACGCGAGCGCGCAGAATCCATCGCCTTGGCCTCCAGCCAGCCATCCGCTGTATCGGGCATGACAATAACGATCTCGGGTCCGTCGGGCTCCTTGAGGCGTTCTGCAATCGCTTCGGCAATCTTGCGCGACGCAAGATACTGATTTTCGATGTAGAGAGACGCTTTGGCGTTGGCGATCAAGCTCAGGGTGAGTCGCTCGATTTCAGACACCTGAGGATAGTCCTTGTACGCTCCGATGGTGCGCGCGATGCCAATATCGACGTTTCTAAACTGGACTGGCACCGATGATGGCCAGACGGGCTCGGCATAGCCGTTGCCATCGAGGTTCTCGCCAGTGGCTCGCAGCCATCGCTGCCGTGCAACATCAGCCAGATCGCGGACGACCGGGCCGCTAATGCACGTAGTGACGTCATGCCAAGGTGGAAGATGGCGCCCCCATGGAGACTTGCGGCGCTCATCTTTCTCCTTGTGCTCGCTGGTATCCCATCGCCCCGCAGTCATGTCGATGCCGCCACAAAAAGCCGTGACGTCATCGATGACCACGAGCTTCATGTGATGCGCGGCCATGGTGGGATGAGCCCCATCAAGCCTGAGGCAGACGTTGCTTGGGCCCATGCGATCGAGAAAGAACAACGGGATCTCGCCCTGGCCGAGCGACTTGATCGTGCCTATGTCCCATTTCAGAAGTCTGATCTGCAGATCGGGTCGCTCGGAGGCGAGCCAGTTCAGAAACTTGCCGATTTTCTCAGGTCCGGGCACGGTCGGACCAGCCGGTTCAAGGGCGATGCGCGCGTCGAAGTCCCATCCGATGAGATAGATCGAATGTCGCGCCAGAAGCATCGATTCTTTTGCAGCACGGAAATAGTCACTCCCATTCACCAGAAGAGACAAACGATCGGCCCGGCTGCGCCGCCAGCACGCGTCGAGGAGGGAATTATCGCGCATCAGGCCATCGCTCAAAAGATGAGCATCAATATGCCGACAACGACGACCAGACCGATCAAGAAGATTATGCCAACGGTACCGCCTAGAAATTTCAACATTGAATTTTCCTTGTTTTCTGAAAGCCAGATTGCAGGTTAGTCATTTCGTTGCTGATACAACAAAACGGGGTACGATTGACGAAATTACGCCCCGAGGGCCATGCCCCCATTGCCCCAAAGGCCATTAACCTGATCACGGGCATCCTGGGTCTTCAACGATACTGTGCAAAAGCCCAACGGGGCCACCGCGCCCAAGTGTATGAATTTAGCTTAAGCCTTTGTTGTCTCCGCGATTTCCATATTTTCTCGGCGTTTGGGACCCACCACGACACGCAGGATCGGTGCGGTAACCAGCGCCGACAAGAATACGATGGACACGAGCAGCGGCGCCATCACGCCCGGAAGTGAGCCCTGAGGCACCAATCCAAGCATGATAAGGGCCAAGCCTGCCCGTGGAATCATCCCTGCCCCCACAATGGCACTATCGCGCCATGAATATCCAAACAGCTTGGCACCCAGACCACAGCCAAGCATCTTGCCTGCGATCGCGGCGATCAAAACTACGATCAGAAGCGGAACAGCACTGCCGAGAAGCGCCAAATCCGTCTGCAAACCGATCATTGCAAAAAACACCGGAACGAGAAAGCCGTCCGAGACGGCCTCCACCCGGTCAACCATCGCCGGTTCGGCCTCCTCGGTATAGTGAAGAAAGGCGCCAGCGACGAAGGCTCCGAGCACGTCGGCCAGCCCGAAAAATTCAGCGCCCCAGCCAAAGAGCAGGACCAGGGACACTGCTACGGTGAAGTGAAGTTCGCGCGACTTCAGGCGATAGACCCATGTCATGACGGGCTTGAGTGCAAACAGCCCGATCGCTGTGGCGATTGCCAGAAACGCGGCGACCTTGAGCAAAACGAGCCAAACCGGCACGCCGGCATCCTGTCCGCCGAAAAGCGAGACCACAAAGATGATCACCAGCATCGCCAGAACGTCGTCGATAGCGTGCGCTGCCATCGACAGGAGCCCGACGCGGGTCCGCATGATGGAAAAATCGGCAAACACGCGCGCCGTGACGGCAATCGAACTCGTAGCCAATGCAGCCCCGAGAAAAAGGCTGACCTCCGGAGCAAATCCGAACATGACCCCAACGAGATAACCTAGCCCCATTGAGGCCGCTATCCCCAATGCGGAGACCACAACGGACGGCCCGGCAACCTTGCGCAGCATGCGCAGATCGACCTCCATCCCGGCCAGAAAGGTCATGAACAAAATCCCCAGATGGCCGAGAAATTCGAGCGTCGGGGTGGGCGCAACGAGATTGAGCAGACTGGGACCGAGCACCAGGCCCGCCACGATTTCGCCAAGCATGGGAGACTGACGCAGCCGAATTGCAATTTCGCCGCCCGCGCGCGCGAACACAATGATGACGGCGAGCGCCAGAAGTTCATTCATCGCCCTGGTCCTCGAACAAGGCAAGGAAAACGTCGCGGCCGCGGAGCAGACCCTTGAGGCGCTTGTCTTTATCGACCACGATCAACTGGGGAAGCCGCATCGTTTCCATCTTCTTGGCGGCAGCGTGCAGGGGTTCATCGATGGAAATTGTCGTTGGCCTGCGGGTCATGATGTCTTCGACATCGGAAACCAGACCGGCGCGAATGAGTTTTCCCGGGCCGAATGACAACGTCGGTTCGCTAGGGTCCAGCAGCCTGACCAGATCGAGTTCGGATACCGTGCCGACAACGCGTTCCTTGTCATCAAGGACCGGAAAGACAGTCTGTGGCGAGGTGCGCAGGGCTTCCATGAGGCTCCGCAGCGTGTCATCGGACCGAAGAGACCGCGCCTCGCCCACAATGTCGGTAATTTGCGTCATCGTTCCCTCGTTGCGCCATGGGAATGGCGTATATACTCGATCGTTCCATTCCCAACCCGATTGAGCCTGAAGGTCGAGATTGTGCGCGAGGTCTCTCCCTTGCCTCACTATCCAGACACCGCGGTAATGAGCGAGGAGAGAGCAAAGGGTATCAGGCCAAGGACAGTCAGCCCGATTGCCACAAGAAGACCATCCTCGGTTATCAAGGCGAGCTGTAGCAGCACAACAACGGACGCGATCAGCGAAGATGAGGTGGGGATCAGTTCCATTATTGGCATGCAGATGCCCAAGATCGCGCAGACCGCGTTGAGAATGGCGCGCATCGGCGGCCGAACGAGAAAGGCCAGACGCGGCCGACAGAGGCGATCGAGCCTACGGGCAATCGTGCTCGCCACCTTGAATGACCGTTCGAGTTTTGAACGGTCCAACTGGCGTTCCGTCATGGTGTGGGGTAGCCAAAGCCGATCTCGGCCAAACAGGTGTTGCCCACAGATGAGGAAGATGACAATTCCGCCCGCCGCGCTGAGACCGGGAATGGCGCTCAAGGGCGTCACAACCATCAGCGCGGGTGCAAGCGCCAGTGCGTGAAACGATACATGGCGCGCCTCATCCAAAAGATCACCGACCGTCGCACGGTCGCCTTCGGCTACGACTTTCAACCTCTGAACAAGCTTTTGGAGCGCGCCGTGATATTGTCTTTCATCGGCCATGCCCTCCTCTCTTGCTTTCTGATCAGGAGCCAAGGCGTTCTCCACATCGTTGGGCCGAGTGCGGATGACCAACGCAATGGGCGGGGTTCAGTTCAACGTGTTTCTTGTCTCGGCTCAACCCGGCGGTAGACGGTCCTCAGCGTAGCCCCACGAACGCTACTGTATTGATTTGCCAGTACGCGCGAAACTCATGTGCATTGCCGGAACCACAGGAGCGGGGGCAGATGAACGGGATCAACTCAGGCTGCCAATGTGACCGCGATAGATCACGCACTCCCTGTCACCGCCCCGTAGCCATTCATCAGCGCTGAAAGCTCGGCAGCGGACTGGGCGGTCGCTGAGGAAAACCGGACGTGGATCGGCCTCACACTCCTCGTTCCTCAACTGTTTCGCGGCGCTGGCAGCACTGTAGGGTTGCCTGCGAGTCGCCAACTACACCGGCAATCCATTCATGAGCCGCCAGACCAGTAGCTGCCAAGCCGCTTGAAGGCGGGGAGGCGTGGTATCTGCATGCCGTGGGGCAGAGGTTGAACGTGGTGTCGATATTGGCCGGGGCGTTGAACGATACCATCCGGCATGGACACAAAGTACGACATTGATGGTCTTGCCGTCCTCAGCATCGGTCCTAACCGACACTGCCCCGTCAATCTATCGGGCCGTTATGGGCCCGACGTGCTGCCAGAAAGCCCATCGATGATGGGGCATTCAGGCCGTGCGTCACCACGGCAATTGTCCATCAGATGACCCAGCATATCGTGCAACTCGGTCAATTCTACGATCTTGCGTTCGATTTGACCGAGCTTTTCTGCAGCGATCGCTTTCACGTCCGCGCTTGCGCGTTCGCGATCAGAATAGAGCGAGAGCAGTTGCCGGCACTCCCCGACTGAAAAGCCAAGGCTTCTGGCCCGTTGCACAAAACGGAGGCGGTGCACATCGTGTTTGGAGTAGTCGCGATATCCGTTCGCGGCGCGATCGGCCTTCAACAGCCCGATGTCCTCATAATAGCGGATAGTCTTGGCCGGAAGACCTGACTGGCGGGCGGCAGTTCCAATGTTCATGGCAATGTCTCCAATGCTAACCCGGCCTTCATAAGGGTTCCTGCGACTGGAAGCGCAAGGGTCAATTGCGAAAGACGACCGCGCGGCACGGACCGCGCGGCCGGGTATTTTTAGTTGGCGTTTGCAACCAGCCAGGTCGTCATCTGCTCTATCTCGGCGACCTGTGCTTCGATGATCTCTTCGGCGAGGGCTCGCATCTGCGGATCGTCACCATGATCGAGCAGTACCTGGGCCATGTCGATGGCGCCCTGATGATGAGCGATCATCCCGCATGCGAAAGCCACATCGGCGTCTTCGTTCATCATGCCTTCGTGCATGGCGGGCATGGTGACCATCATCTTGGCCATGTTTTCCTGGACATGCTCGGGCATGGCCTCGAGGTCCATGTCCATTCCCATCATGTCCATCATCGCTGCGCCCATGTCGTCATCTTGATCGCCGTGCATGGTGCCGTGCCCCATGGACGAATGATCCATATCCCCCATCCCGGTAGTGGTCGTGCACTGGTCGGGCAGCTGGAAGTCGGCCCCCTGCGCGAGAGCGGGGACGGAAAGCGCAGCGGCTGCAAGGGCCGCCATAAAGACTATACTTGCGAAGTTCATCGAAATTCTCCTGTCAAAACTGGTTCATATTCAATCAGATCAGCAGGATGCGCGGAGGAGGAACGGCAACATCGGGCGAACCGCTGAGCGCGCCCGCCCCAATGGCGCTGATTACCTTGTCGCCTGGTTCCGAAAACAAGGAGCCATGGGGCTCGGTCGCCAAACCGGGATGGCACTGGGTCATCATGCAGCAATCGGCGCCGCAGGGTTTACAGGGGTGCTGGGCGCCCGCCATCTCGCCAGGGTCGGTATCGTGATATGCCGGATCGTGCGCCTCCTCGATCCCACTACCATGCATTTGGGCATGACGCTCGAAAGCGCCCGCGCCAGCCGGCAGCCAGACCAGGGAAACGGCCAGTGCGAGCAACGCGGCAATCATCAGCGGTAGTGTCCGGTCGGCAAGCTTCAACGAACGGCGCCTTTCGCATGCATCGGGATTGGAACTCGCGTTGAACCGAACAATTCCCCAAAATATGGCGGTTTCGAGAACGAGGGCACACCTGTCGGGATCAACTGATCTGACCGAGCTTGCCCGAAGAAAGGATCGACGATGAGCAAATACCTGCGCTTTGCTGCAATGATTGCAACGTCCACGGTGATCATGTTTGGGCTCATGTATCTCAACACTTATGCCCTCGAGCACGTCTATTGGAGCGAGACTCGGGCCTATATGGCGCTGGTCATGGGCGCGGCGATGGCCATCGTGATGATGGCCTTCATGTTGGGCATGTACGACCGTAAGGGGATCAATGCAGCGATCTTTGCTGTTGCCGCACTCATATTTGCGGGATCTCTGTATCTGGTGCGCTCGCAGGCTACGATCGATCAGGTCGACTGGTTGAAGGCCATGGTCCCACATCATTCCATTGCCATTCTGACGAGCGAGAGGGCGGAGTTGACCGACCCACGGGTTCGCGAACTTGCCGACGAAATCATCCAGGCCCAGCGCCGGGAGATCGATGAGATGGAAACCCTCATTGCCGAACTCGAACGGTGAGACTCCGGGCGCTGGCTATGCCGCACGCCGCGGTGGATAGCCCACATCGTCGAGTTCAGCCGCAATGGTGGCCTGTTCAGCGCTCGAGGTGACACGCACCACCTTGGCACCAAGATCGATATCGACTTTGGCTTCAGGATCGATCGTTTGGATCGCTTTGGTGACGCTCCTGGCGCAGCCGCCGCACGTCATGTTGTCGATCTGAAATTCCATGTGGCTCTCCTACGATTTGTTTTCTTGGACGATGGGGGTTCCAGCAGGAGGAAGGTCAAGGGAATTCGGCACGGGAGAAATTGTTGCCTGTCAGCATTGACCTTCCATCGACTGGAAGGCGCAGAGAAGGTTTCTCAGAGCTTGCCAACGGGAGCGACCAATGACCGCCCATACGAACCTCGAAACCGAAGATGGTCCGGCTGCGGGGCCAACCAAGATCACGCTTCCTGTGGTTGGAATGACCTGCGCGTCCTGCGTTGGTCGCGTTGAACGGGCTTTGGTGGGCGTGCGAGGCGTCTCTGGAGCCAACGTCAATCCTGCGACCGAGCGCGCCGAGATTACAATCGATGAGGCTGCAGACCGTGATGCTCTGGTCAAGGCAATCGAGGATGCAGGCTATGAGGTTCCTGGCCAGAAGCTGCAGCTCGCAGTCGAAGGGATGACCTGCGCTTCTTGTGTCGGTCGAGTGGAAAAGGCGTTGCTTTCGGTTCCCGGGGTGACCAGCGCTTCGGTGAACCTTGCGTCCGAACGAGCTTCTATCTGGGGAAGCGCATATCTCACTCAGGCCGCACTGATCGCTGCCATTGCTTCGACCGGTTATCAGGCGCACGCAATAAGCGCCGGCGCGGATGGGCAGGCGCAAGCCGCTCGCAAGCAGCTCGATCAGTCGGCGCTGGCCCGGGACGTATCCATTGCTGCGTTGCTCACCTTGCCGGTTTTCGTTCTGGAGATGGGCTCGCACCTTATCCCTGCGATCCACGATCTGGTAATGAACAGCATCGGGATGCAAGAGAGCTGGTATGTCCAGTTTGCTCTTACCACACTGGTGCTGTTCTGGCCCGGACTGCGCTTTTACAGGACCGGGTTGCCGGCACTCGCCAAGGGCGCGCCAGACATGAACTCGCTGGTGGCCGTGGGCACGCTCGCTGCCTGGTCGTATTCGGTGGTGGCAACCTTCACGCCGCAGGTTTTGCCCGCGGGGACCGTGAACGTCTACTTCGAGGCGGCCGCCGTGATCGTGACGCTGATCCTGATTGGCCGGCATCTGGAGGCCCGCGCCAAGGGGCGAACATCGGATGCGATCAAGCACCTTGTCGGCCTCCAGCCCAGGACAGCACGTGTTCAACGCGACGGCAAAAGTGTGGAGCTCTCGCTCGCCGAAATCGTCACTGGCGATCTGGTGGACGTCCGGCCCGGCGAACGCGTTGCGGTAGACGGCGAAGTCGTGGAGGGGTCCTCCTTTGTTGACCAATCCATGATCACAGGTGAGCCGGTGCCCGTCGAAAAGACAACGGGCGACACGATTGTCGGTGGTACGGTCAATCAGACTGGTGCCCTAACTTTCCGTGCGACCGCAGTAGGCGCCGACACCGCGCTTTCCCGGATCATCCGCATGGTCGAGGAAGCGCAGGGCTCCAAGCTCCCCATTCAGGCGCTGGTCGATAGGGTGACGCTGTGGTTCGTTCCCGCCGTCATGGGAATTGCCGCATTGACCTTTGTTGTCTGGGCGATCTTTGGTCCTGATCCGGCGATCACCTTTGCCCTTGTCAATGCCGTAGCCGTGCTCATCATCGCCTGTCCATGTGCCATGGGGCTGGCAACACCCACATCCATCATGGTTGGAACCGGTCGTGGCGCCGAGATGGGCGTTTTGTTCCGCAAGGGCGAGGCGCTCCAGTCCTTGATGGGCGCCCGCGTTGTCGCGTTCGACAAGACCGGTACGCTGACCGCGGGCCGACCCGTGCTGACAGACTTTGAAACCGTTGACGGGGTTGCCAGCAACGATGTGTTGGCTCTCCTTGCCGCAGTTGAATCCCGATCCGAACATCCCATCGCGCGGGCCATTGTCCAGGCAGCTCAAGAACAGCGTCTGGCGCTCCCAGATGTCACCGATTTCGAGGGCATTACCGGTTTCGGCATCCGCGCCCTGGCAGACGGGCGTCGCGTCGAGATCGGTGCTGACCGGTACATGGAACGTCTCGGGCTCGACGTCTCGCCATTCGCCACCACTGCAGCGCATTTGGCCCAAGACGGCAAGTCCCCGCTCTATGCCGCCATCGACGGCCGGCTCACGGCAATCATTGCTGTTGCCGATCCGATCAAACAAACGACACCGGATGCCATCAAGGCCCTTCATGATCTTGGTCTCAAGGTCGCGATGATCACCGGTGACAATCGCCACACAGCCGAGGCGATTGCCCGGCGTCTGAACATCGACCACGTAGTGTCCGAGGTGCTGCCTGATGGCAAGGTCGCTGCGGTAAGAGAGATGAAACTGGCGCACGGTCGGCTCGCCTTCGTCGGAGACGGGATCAACGACGCGCCCGCACTGGCCGAAGCCGATGTCGGCATCGCCATTGGAACAGGCACCGACATCGCCATCGAGGCCGCCGACGTGGTGCTGATGTCGGGCAGTCTCATGGGCGTCCCCACTGCGATCGCGCTCTCGAAGGCAACGATCGGCAATATCCGGCAAAACCTGTTCTGGGCCTTTGCGTACAATACCGCTCTCATTCCGGTCGCTGCCGGCGTGCTCTATCCCACATTTGGGCTGCTTTTGTCGCCGGTCTTGGCTGCAGGGGCGATGGCGATGTCGAGCGTCTTCGTGCTTGG
>NZ_RZMX01000017.1 GCF_003992665.1 Pelagibacterium montanilacus | reverse complement strand
GATGGTGTCCCCTGGCGTGGTGTAGGTTGGTTTGGGCCGCCACGCATTTCCCGGCACTGCCGGTGTCGGATCAGCCGGCCAGGGGCGGCAGGCTGATGAGGGGATCATCGCTCATCTGGCTCATTGTTTCCAGTGTCATGTAGCGGGCGCGCTGGACGGCCCACTCATCGTTCTGTTCGAGCAGTAACGCGCCCACGAGGCGCACGATGGCGTCATCATTGGGAAAGATGCCCACGACATCGGTGCGCCGCTTGATTTCGCCGTTGAGACGCTCGATTGGGTTCGTGCTGTGCAATTTGGTCCGGTGTTCGCGTGGGAACGACATGTAGGCCAGAACATCAGGCTCGGCCTCATCGAGCAGGGTGGCCAGCTTGGGCACCTTGGGTCGGATCTGATCGGCGACGGCGCGCCATTGCGCACTGGCCGCCTTTGGTGTTTCCTGCGCAAAGGCCGTGGCGATGAAGGCAGAGACGACACGGCGCCCGCTCTTTCCGGCATGGGCAAGAACGTTGCGCATGAAGTGAACCCGGCATCGTTGCCAAGTGGCGCACAACACCTTGCTGACGGCCGCCTTGATCCCTTCGTGCGCATCGGAGATCACGAGCTTGACCCCACGTAGCCCCCGCCGGGTCAGCTTGCGCAGAAACGCTGTCCAGATCGGCTCGGCTTCCGAGGTCCCGATCTCCATGCCCAGAACCTCACGCCTGCCATCACTGTTGACGCCGATGGCGATAATGGCGGCGACCGAGACGATACGCCCACCGCGGCGCACCTTGAGGTAAGTGGCATCAATCCACAGATAGGGCCAGTCACCCTCGATGGGGCGATCGAGGAAGGCTTTGACCTTATCGTCGATCTCTTCGCACAGCCGGCTCACCTGACTTTTGGAGATGCCGCCCATCCCCATGGCCTTGACCAGATCATCGACTGATCGGGTGGAAATGCCCTGGATGTAAGCTTCCTGGATAACTGCGGTTAGAGCCTTCTCGGCCATGCGGCGCGGCTCCAGGAAGGTTGGGAAATAGGACCCTGTCCTCAGCTTGGGAATGCGCAGCTCGACAGTGCCGGCGCGTGTCTCCCAGTCTCTGTCGCGATACCCATTGCGCTGGGCCAGGCGATCGGAGCTCTTCGCTCCATAACCAGCGCCTGTGGCAGCGCCCACTTCCATCTCCATCAGGCGTTCAGCGGCAAAGCCGATCATCTCACGCAAAATATCGGCGTCGGGGGTCTGTTCGACCAGAGCGCGAAGGTTCATCATATCGGTGGTCATCGGTGGTCCTTTCGGATTGTGGCTTCAACAACCCGACATTACCGGAAAACCGCCGGTGACCACTCTCCTCAGAACCTACACCACCTCCAGGGACACCATCCGCTCAGGAGCCGGGATGCAGCAGATTGGGTCGTGGCAAGCGCCCGCGCAGCGGCAGTGATCTGCCCTGCATCCTCAAGCGCAACGATCAGGCGCAGATGCGACAACTTCAAACCGCGTCTGATCAGATAATCGGCCTCATGGCCGCGTGAAGCATCATGATCTTCCATACGGTGCCACGATATCAACTTTGCGATATCTCTAACAGCTAATATCGTTTGAACAGCATGTGAAATTTCAATTATCACCGTTCATGCTTTCAGCGATGGGGGAGGACCCGTGAGCACTATAAATTATCTGACCCGGATCGAATTTGGAGAGGGTGCAATCGGGCAGCTGCCAGCCCTGATCGATGATCTGGGCATCAGCCGGCCCATGATTGCCTCCGACCGGGGCCTTCTTGCCACGGGCATGGTCGAAAAGATTGCCGGGTTGCTCAAAGCGGACGCCGTCATTTTCTCCGATACGCCGGCAAACCCCACCGAAGAGGCCATCAACCAGGCCTATGCACTGTTCCAAAGTGCCGGCTGCGACGGCGTGATCGGGCTCGGGGGCGGGTCGTCGCTGGATCTTGCCAAGGCCGTGCGCCTTTTGTCGAGCCATGAGCCTCCGCTTGCCCAGTATGCTGTGGTCGAGGGCGGGCTGTCCCGCATCAAGCCAGGGATGTGCCCCATGATCGCCATCCCGACCACGTCCGGTACCGGTTCAGAGGTCGGCCGGGCGGCCATCGTCACCACTGCAGACGGGCGCAAGCTTGGTATTCTCTCCCCGCACATGCTCCCGACCATCGCCCTGTGCGATCCCCAGCTCACCTACGGGTTGCCTGCGGCCCTCACTGCGGCCACCGGCATGGATGCCATCTCCCATTGCCTCGAGACCTTCATGGCCTCGAGCTATAATCCTCCGGCGGACGCCATCGCCATCGATGGATTGGCGCGTGGAATTGGCACGATCGAGCGGGCGGTCGCCGATCCAGGCGATGTCGACGCGCGCCGGGACATGATGATGTGTGCGCTTGAGGGGGCCATGGCCTTCCAGAAGGGACTGGGCGCAGTCCACGCTCTGACCCATGCGTTGGGTGCCGTCAAATCCCTCAACCTGCATCACGGGACGCTCAACGCCGTCCTCATGCCGGCGGTCCTGCGGTTCAACAGGGGCGAGATCGGGGAAAAGTGGAGCCGGCTCGTGGACCTGCTCGGCGGCGACCCCGACGTCGCGATCAGCCAGCTCAACGCCCGACTGGACATGCCGTCCGGGCTTGGCGTCATGGGCGTCACCGAGGCGATGCTGGAGGTGGTCTCTCAGAACGCGATGAAGGACCATTGCCACCTCACCAATCCGCGCACCGCAACGCAGCAGGACTATATCGACCTGCTCGAGCAAGCTATGTGAGGCGACCGGCGCGGCGGATTTCAAGCCGCGCGTCGAGGGAAAATCGACGATCTGATGCTCTCCCGGTTCCATCAGAACAGGAGCTGCAGCCCAAGGCAGGCGCTCAGAGGGCCGGCGTCAGAAGCGGCTTACCCTCGAAGTGCGCCGAAAGGTTGTCGATGACGAGTTGCCCCATTGCCCGTCTCGTCTCGTGGGTCCCCGATCCGTGGTGCGGCTGCAACAGCACGTTTTCCAGCGCCAGGAACTGGGGATCGATTGTCGGCTCGTTCTGGAAAACGTCGAGCGCCGCCCATCCTAGCGTGCCTGACGTCAGTGCTGCGAGAAGGGCGGTTTCATCCACATTCGCGCCACGCGAGATGTTGATGAGCATGCCTTGGGGCCCAAGGGCTGAAATGACCTTCTCGTCGACGATGTGACGGGTCTGGGCCCCCGCGGCAACGCTCACGAACAGAAAGTCGCTGTGAGCGGCGAGCTTTTCGGGCGTATCGAAATAGGTCCAGGACGCGTCGGCCTGCGCTTTGGCGGCGCGGGAATAATATCCGATGTCCATGTCGAAACCCAATAGCCGGCGTCCGATGCTTTCACCGATCCGCCCCAGTCCCAGAATTCCGGCCTTGCGGCCCTGGACGCGGTTCGACAGAGGGAAGGGCCGCTCCGCCCATTTGCCCTCGGTCACCCAATGGTGGGCCGGAACCATGCTTCGGCCAAGGCAAAGCATCATGCCGACGGCCAGGTCGGCGACGTCAGCGGTCAGGACGTCTGGCGTGTTGGTCACCTTCACCTGATGGTCGCGACAAGCTTTGACGTCTACCGGATCATAGCCGACGCCGAAGACCGAAATCAGTTCCAGCGCCTGGCAAGCCTCTATCAGGCTGCGGCTGGCGCCCACTTCCCCATTGGTCGCAATCGCCCGGATCTTGGGACCGACGTCATCGAGCAGGGCGGATGGGTCCGCGGCATCGAAATAGCGATGCACCTTGAACCGCTGCTCGAGTTGGGCCTGTATCGCCTCAGGGTAACGGGAAACCTGCAGGATTTCTGGTGTCGACACGCCTGTTCTCCTCCTCCGAACTGTTGATGATATCGATATCAAATGGGGGGCGGACTGGCTAGAGACCGTGTATCGCTTCACTGGTCCCCAATCGGCGGAGAACGCGGGTTTGCTGCGGGCAAATTCTGCTCAAATTTGCTGATTTCAGGCATGGCGATCCGTGGGTGCGGGCTGGATGTTGATATCGATATCATGTTAGGTCTTTTCCAGCCGAGGGAGGGAGTTCCATGACAGCAGTGCAGCCGCAGGCAACCGAAGTTGAAATCGACGACGACAACGCGATCCACGCGATCCATCATCGTCCGCAGGCAAACCTGACCACATTCGTGTTCGCCAACTCGATGGGGGCGTCGACCGAGGTCTGGGAGCCGGTCATTGCGCCATTGCTGCGCGAGAAGGGATACGGCACGCTCAGCTTCGACTACCGCGGGCAGGGCAAGTCGAGATATGGCGCAACGGCCTTGCTTGAGCCCGATGAGATCATATCGGATATCGGGCTCGTCTGTGAACGCCTGCAGCCCCAGCGACCGGTCCTCGTCGGCCTCTCGATTGGAGGCATGTTCGCCGCACGGGCCTGGCTCGCCGGCACCCGCGCGGAAGGTCTTGTTCTGATCAACACCCTGCGCAAGCCCACTGCACAGACCGAATGGATCAACACCCTTGAGGACCGGCTGATCGCGATCGGCGGAACCGAGCTTTTGTTCGACGTGCTCCGCCCCGTCCTCTCGGGGCGCGATGAACTTGAGCGGATGCGCCCCAGCCATCTCCGTGAAGGGGGATATTATACTGCACCGCCGCCCGACAACCCGCGCCTGCGCCTCGCCCATGGCGTCCACAAGGCCGACTGGGCGCTGCCCTATGAGGCCCTTATGCTTCCGACGCTGGTCCTGACCGGCCTTCACGACCGGCTCTTTCGGATTCAGGAGGATGTCGACGAACTCGCTGCCCGGCTGCCCGACGCGACCGTCATCACGTTCCCCGATGGCGGGCACGGTCTGCAGGCAGAGCATCCCGAACGCTTCGTCTCTGCGCTCACTGCGTTCTCGGCGAGAAAGCTTGGGGCCTAGAGCGTTCCCAGGCAAAGGCGCAACACTTTTCCGGTTCGGAAACGCGACAGATCAAGAACTTGCAGCTCCTGTTCTGACTCGACCGGAACAGGAACTCTCGCAAAGCCACCAACAGGGAGACCAGCATGTTCATTCGCTGCGCCTTTTTCCGGGGCACGGTCAGACCCGGATGCGCCCAGGCGTTCGATGAGATCGTCGAGACGACCATGGTTCCGCTGTGGCGCCAGTTCCCGCGCGTTCGCGATGTGCGCGTGATGAGACAGGTGGAAACCGATGCGCAGGATCATCCGCTCCCGCTGGTGCTCGTGATGGAGTTCGAGACGCGCGAGGACATCGCCGCAGCGCTGGCCTCCGATGCCCGGGCCCGCAGCCGGGAGGCGTCAAAAGGGCTGCTGGAGCTGTTCGATGGCGAGGTCTTTCACACCGTCTTTTCTGCCGACCGCCACCAGCCCTCCTAGATCAGGCCTCGCGGCCTAACTCGAGTCGCGGATCACAAGGCGCGGCTTGAGCCTGATTTCCTGCTGCAGGCCCTCGGTCTTGAGCATGCGGACAATAACCTCGGCCGTCTGCGCGCCGATCTCAGCCGCGTTGACGTCGATCGTTGTGATCGAGGGCACGCACTGGGCCGATATGTCGTAGGCGCCGAACCCCGCGATCGCGATGTCCTGGGGGACCCTGATCCCCTTGCGCTGGCATTCTGTCAGGGCCCCGAAGGCCGCTAGGTCCGACACGCACATCACAGCCCGTGTGTCCGGCCATTGTTCAAGCAGCCGACGCATTGCCAGGGCGCCTTCCTGCATCGTGATCGGGGGGCGGGCGGGTATCGTGCGCTCAGCCGAGAGCCCCCACTGCTCGAGCGCCTGAACGAAACCGCGCTTGCGGTCGTGCCCCCGGGTGTCGCGCAACGTATCGCCGCCGATATACCCGATCTTGCGATAGCCACGGTCGATGAAATGGTCGACCACCAGCCGGGACGTCTCCGCGTTGGAAAACCCCACCACCGTGTCGATGGGGTCGGGGGGAAGGTCCCACGTCTCCACCACGGGTACGCCGGCATTGTTCAACAGCCGCCGCGCCCGGTCGGTATGGGTCCCCCCGGTCACAACCAGCGCTTCGGGCCGCCGGGTCAGCATCTGGGCGATCAGCTTCTCTTCCTGCTCGACCAGATAGTTGGTGTTGCCCAGCAGGATCTGAAGGTTGTGCACCTCGATCCGCTCGGACATCGCCCTGAACGTCGCGGCGAAATTGGCATTGTCGAGCGACGGGATGAGCATGGCGACGAAGCCCGATTTCCGCGACGACAGTCCCGCCGCAGTGCCATCGAGCACATAGCCCAGCTCTTCGGCCGCTGCCCTCACGCGAGCCCGGGTGACCCGGCTTACGGCACCATCGTCCTTGAGCGCCCGCGATACGGTCATGGGAGCGACATTCGCCAGCTTGGCCACGTCAACCATTGTGGGCGGTTTTCGCCGCATGAGGTCTCTGCGCAATCGAGTTCGTTCCGCTAGCAAGGCGTGACTCTTGCCAGATTATCGCCCCCCTGACCAGTGCTCTCGACGGTGCGGGCCGATGGCGCGACAGTTGTTCAGCGCCAACGACGACACACCAGCACCGCAGACCCTAATCCCCGATCGGATGCAGTGGGTCGGTAATCTCGGAGGTGGCAAGGCTCTGGCGTACGCGCCGGAGCGGTTCGAGGACGGCAGGGCCGATGGTCTGGGCTGCGGACATCGCCATCACGTCGAGCACGGCGAGCAGCGCATAGCGGCTCGAGGTGGGCTTGTAGAGGTTGCCGTCCTCGTGAAAATGGAAGGGCACGAGGATATCGGCGGTCTCGGCCAGCGGGCTCTCGGGCACCGTCACGGCGATCGTCGTCGCGCCGTACTGCTTGCCGATCGAGACGGCATCGTTGACCGACCTGATCCGCCCGGAAATCGAGAATGCGATGATCAGCGAGCCATGCGTCGCCACCGAGGCGCTCATGCGCTGGAGCTGGGGGTCGATATAGGGGCAGCAGTTGAGCCCCAGCCGGAACAGCCGGTTGTGCATTTCGGTCGCGGCCATCGAGGAGTTCCCGCCTGTCCCGTAGATCATGATCTGCTTGGCCCCGGCGATGGTCTTGCCCAGCGCGTCCACATCCACATTGGTCAGCGCCACGCTGATCAGGTCCAGCGCGGCATGGGCCCGGCTGCACACTTCGGACGTGATCTGGGTGGACGTGTCGGGCCTGCCGCCGGGCTCGACCTCGCGCAGATAGGCCCCGCCGATGGCCAGCGCCTGGGCCATGTGCACCTTCATCTGCCGCGTGCCTTCAAAGCCGAGCGCCCGCGCCAGCCGGGTCACGGTCGGCTCGCTCACCTCGGCCCGCCGCGCCAGCTCGGTCACCGAAGCATGGGTGGCAAAGTGCAGATCGCCCAGGATCGCATCGATCAGCCGGGTTTCGGCGCCATGCCCGTGGCCGCGCCGCGACTTGAGCCGCACGATGATGTCGACATGCCGCTCCGGCCTTCTGCCTTGGCTCATGGGCCCAGCCGCTCTCCCGAGTCAGCGGCAAAGACGTGCACGTGCTCGGGTGCGGCATGGAGCGTGAGCGTGTCCCCGGGCCTGGCCTCCAGCCGGTCACGGAACACGCAGCGGATCGGTTCGCCCTCCATGGTGCCGAAAACCAGCGTTTCGGGCCCTGTCGGCTCGATCACCTCGACGCGCAGCGAAAGCGCGCCATCCGGAGCCACCCGATAGTTCTCGGGCCGGATGCCGATCGAGACCTTTTGGTCATCCTCGGCCGCGATGGTGCCGAGAGCCAGTTCCGCGCCGCTCTCGAACACCGCCTTGCCGCTACCCTCGGCCTTGTACCGGGCCGGCAGAAAGCTCATCGCCGGCGAGCCGATGAACCCGGCAACGAACTTGTTGACCGGGCGGTCATAGAGATCGAGCGGCGCCCCGACCTGCTCGATCCGCCCTCCCTGCATCACCACGATTCGGTCGGCCATGGTCATGGCCTCGATCTGGTCGTGGGTCACATAGACCGTCGTCGTCCCCAGCTTCTGGTGCAGGGCCTTGATCTCGGTGCGCATGGCAATGCGCAGCTTGGCGTCGAGGTTCGAGAGCGGTTCGTCGAACAGGAATACCTTTGGATCGCGCACGATCGAACGCCCCATCGCCACCCGCTGGCGCTGGCCGCCCGAAAGCTGGCCCGGGGCCCGGTCGAGATAGGCGTCGAGGTTCAAAATCGACGCGGCGCGCTTGGTGCGCTCTTGGATGCGGTCGCGGCCCTCGCCCCTGATCCGGGGGCCGAAGGTGATGTTCTTGCGCGCCGACATATGCGGAAACAGCGCATAGGACTGGAACACCATCGAGATGTCGCGCCGCTGGGGCGGAAGGTCGTTGGCCAGTTGCCCGTCAAGCAGCATCTCGCCGCCGCTGATCTCCTCGAGCCCCGCGATCATGCGCAAAAGCGTGGACTTTCCGCAGCCCGAGGGGCCGACCAGCACCACGAACTCACCATCGGCCACGTCCAGCGACAATTCCGGTATGACCGTGACCTTGCCGAATTGCTTGTTGATGTTCTTGAGTTCAAGCTCAGCCATCATTCATCCTGTCTGGTGCGATCGCGTCTAGAAATCCAAGGTTCGATGCCATCAGCCCGCAATCGACCGGCAGGGTGATGCCGGTGATGGCACTGGCCAGCGGCGAGGCGAGAAAGGCTGCGGCATGGGCGACTTCCTCGGGCTCGACCATGCGTCCCATGGGGTAGAGCCGGGACACGGCTTTGCCCACGTCGGGATCCTTTTCGAACCTGTGGTCCCAGGCCATGGTGCGGATCGAGGCCGGTGCAATCACGTTCGAGCGGATCCCGTGAGCTCCGTACTCGGTTGCAATGCCGCGCGACCAGGCTTCCAGCCCCCCTTTTGCCGCCGCATAGGCGGGGTTGCCGAAATGGGCGTGGGCGTTGACCGAGGAAATGAAGATATAGGCGACCGGATCGGTCTTGGCCTTTTCGACAAGCGCAGGCAGCAGCAGGCGCGACAACCGCATGGAGGCTCCGAGGTTGATGTCGAGCTCGAAGGCCATGCTTTGGTCGTCAAGCTCATCGAACGTTTCCGCCCGCGTCCATCCCAGGTTGCTCAGCACGACGTCCGGAGCGCCATCGGCGAGGATCGCATTGATGGTCTCTCGCGTGGCGCCAAGATCGGTGAGATCGACCGTATGAATCTCACCGGCGCCGATGCCCGCGAGCGCCTTGCCGTCGATATCGAGTGCAATCACATGCCCGCCGGCCCGCGAAAACACGCGCGTCAGCGCCTTGCCCACGCCTCCCGCCGCGCCGGTCACCACGATCCGCTTACCCGAAAAATCAATCATGCAATGCGCCATCCATTGATTGGTCAGAGTGAGCGGAGCTTGTCAGGCGTTGTGAAAGAAATCAACACGGGTTTGGATTTTCACTTGCATTCCTGTGTCAGTATGAAAAAAAATGACAGGCATCGTCATGCAGGAGATTGCGTCTTCGGACGTGGCCCTTGCAACCTAAGGAGAAAACTCATGTCTCTCGATGCCATCAAGAAGGCGACGTTGGCCGGCGCGGCGCTCTCGCTCATGGCCGGCGCGGCGCAAGCCCAGAGCGTCCGGGTCACTGTCGCCGAGTACAGCTCGCTGACCGGTCCCTATTTCCAGGAAGCGGCTGCCGCGTTCGAGGAAGAAACCGGCACTGCGGTCGAAATTGAAGTCGTGCCGTGGGACGTGCTCCTCCAGAAGCTGACCACCGACATTTCCGGCGGTGTCAATGCCGACCTCTCGATCATCGGGACCCGCTGGCTGATCGACTTCGTGTCCGAGGGCATTGCCGCCCCGCTCGATGACATGATGGACGCGGATCTGACGGACCGGTTCATCCCCGCCTTCCTCGAACCTTCGGTTATGGACGGCCAGACCTATGGCCTTCCCATCGCCGCCTCGGCGCGCGCCATGTACTACAACACTGAGCTGATGGAAGAGGCCGGGGTCGAGGCTGTGCCCGAGACCTGGGAGGAGCTCGTCGCTGCCGCCGAACAGATCAGCGCGCTCGATGACGAGACCTTCGGCTTCGGCTTGCAGGGCAATGAGATCGAGACCGACGTCTATTTCTACTACGCGCTATGGTCCTATGGTGGCGAGCTGATCGAGGAAGACGGCACCTCGGGCCTCGACAGCGAGGCTGCCTACGAAGCCGCCGCGCTTTACAAGTCCATGATCGACGAGGGCCTGACCCAGCCGGGCGTAACGTCCTATTCGCGCGAGGACGTCCAGAACCTGTTCAAGCAGGGTCGCGTCGGCATGATGATCACCGCGCCGTTCCTGTCCAACCAGATCGCGGACGAAGTGCCCGATCTTCCCTATGGGGTTGCCGCCATCCCGGCCGGGCCCGACGGGGATCGCGGCACCTATGGAGTAACGGACTCGATCATCATGTTCGAGAATGCCCAGAACAAGGAAGGCGCGATGGAGTTCCTCAACTTCATCTTCTCGCCCGAATGGCGCGTCCGCTTCTCGGAGGGCGAGGGATTCCTGCCTGTGCTCACCGCCGTGGCTGAGGATCCCGCCTTTGCCGAGGATCCCGATCTGAGCCAGTTCACCGGCCTTCTGCCCGACGCCCGGTTCGCACCGGTCATCCCGGGTTGGGAGGAAATCGCGGCGATCACTTCAGACGCGCTCCAGACCATCTATCTCGGTGACGGCGAAATCGAGCCCACGCTCAATGAAGCCGCCGAGCGCATCAACGCCATTCTGCAGTAATGGCCGGTCCCCGGAGCAGCGGGCGTGTCCATCGGAGGTGAATTTCACCTCCGCAACGCAGCGCCCAATATGCCGGGGTCGATACCTTCCCGGGCAGGCTTAGCAAGGCTATGCCCGATCATGGATCCCCGCCTGAACGCGACGTTCGGGCGGGGGCACCCGACGCCACACCGGATATGATCAGATCTGCTGCACCACGCATCGAGACCGATACCCCGAGAGCAGCGCGATCAACAGCCAGGACCGCATGAACCGATCGATCCTCGTCAATCCCTATGTCCTCATTGCTCCAGGGTTTCTCCTCGCGGCATTCATCATCTTGTGGCCGCTCTACGAACTGGGAACGATCGCAACCCACGAGGTCAACCGCTTCGGCCAGTTGCGCGGCTTTTCCGGCCTCGACAATTTCATGTCGGTCATACGGGATCCCGAATTTCTCGGCGCCCTTGGCCGGACCGGCATCTGGACGCTGGCCATCGTCGGCGGCGCAATTGTGATCGGCCTGCCGGTCGCCATGATCCTCAATGAGGACTTCTATGGTCGCAGTGTCGCCCGCGTCATCGTCATGCTGCCCTGGGCGGTATCGCTCACCATGACCGCCATCGTCTGGCGATGGGCGCTCAATGGCGAAAGCGGCATGCTCAATTCCGGTCTGCGCGCTGTCGGGGTGCTGGACGCAAACGTTCAATGGCTCGCACAGGCCGCAACGGCCTTTCCGGTCCAGATCATGATCGGGATTCTCGTTACGCTTCCCTTCGCGATCACGATCTTTCTCGGTGGCCTCTCCTCGATTCCCGACGATCTTTACGAGGCGGCCAAGCTTGAGGGCGCCAACGGCTGGCAGATTTTCCGCGAGATCACGCTGCCGCTGCTCAAGCCCTTCATCAACATCGCCGTGGTCATGAACACGATCTACGTGTTCAACTCATTCCCCATCATCTGGGCCACTACCCAGGGCGGACCGGCCAATTCCACCGACATTCTGGTCACTTACCTCTATAAGCTGGGCTTCCGTTTCGGTCGGCTGGGCGATGCCTCGGCGCTTTCGATTATGATGTTCGCGCTGCTCTTGCTGTTCACCATCATCTATGTGCGGCTGGCCATGAGGGGAGAACGCTCATGAAGCTGACACGTAAGTGGAAGCGCACGATCGTATCCTGGGCCCTGCTCAGCCCGCTGATCGTCCTCGTCCTGTTTCCCTTTGCGGTAATGTTTTTCACCGCGGTCAAGCCGCCGGGAGAGGTTCTCCAGCCCACCTGGTGGCCCAGCGAATTCGTGTGGTCCAATTTCGTGACCATGTGGGACGCCACCAATTTCGGGCGCGCGCTCTGGAATTCGGTCTATGTGGCGTTTCTCTCCACGGCAATTGCGCTGGTGGTCTCCATTCCCGCCGCCTATGCCATGAGCCGGTTTCGCTTTGCCGGGCAGGGATTCTTCCGCCAGTTTCTCCTCGTTTCCCAGATGCTCAGCCCCATCGTTCTGGTGATTGGGCTCTTCCGGCTGGTGGTCTGGCTCGGGCTGCTCGACAACGTCAATTCGGTGGTGTTCGTTTATGCGGCCTTCGCCGTCGCGTTCAGCGTCTGGATGCTCCAGAGCTATTTCTCCACCATTCCCAAGGACCTCGAAGAGGCCGCTTGGATCGAGGGCGCAAGCCCCTGGCAGGCTCTGGTCACCGTATTCCTCCCGCTTGCCCTTCCGGCGATGACCGTCACAGCGCTCTTTGCGTTCATCAACGCCTGGAACGAGTTCGTCATCGCATTGACCATGCTGCGGTCCCAGGACAGCTACACGCTGCCCATCCAGGTGTTCTCGCTGGTCGCGGGCCGCTACACGGTCGAATGGCACCACGTCATGGCAGCCGCCTTCGTGGCGACCCTGCCGGTGGCACTCGTCTTCGCATGGCTCCAGCGCTATCTGGTGCGAGGTCTGGCGCTCGGCGCGGTCAAATAGCGCCGAGCGGAGAGAGAATGGATTGAAATGTGGGTCAGGCCTCGTCGCGCACTGCGTGGCAGGCCTGGCCGATCCAGTCCAGTCGCGGTTCCGGGATCAGTCCGTAATTGTAGAAATTCAGCCCGTTGCAGCCGGCGGCTTTCGCCGCGCGTGCCCGCCCTTCGAGCTGGTCGCCAGACCGGGTCTCGGGGTAAAACACCCGCAACCCGCCGATCAGCCACTTATCAGGCCCGATCAGCGCCCTCATGGCGTCGACCAGAGGGGTGATCTGGGCTGTTTCAAGGTCATAGAGCGACACCAGCAGCCCGTCGCAGGCCGCAGCGACCTCGCCATTGTCGATCCCCTCGCGCCACCCCTGCGCGCCCGAGATCACCACGATCGCGCTCTCGGGATGCGCCGCTGCCTTGATTTCGCGAACCAGTCCGGTCACTGGCGTTTTCCGCCATTCGAGGTAGGACACGAGAGCCTCATGGTCGGCGAAAGCCGCAATCCCCTTGGCTGGAAAACCGGGGAACTGCACCTCGGGCACCGCCCGGTCGCAGGCCGCTGAGATCATGGCCTTGGCCTCCCGCTTTGCCGCCTCCGCATCGACCCCGGCAGCGCCCGCCGCCGACACGCAGTGCGCGCAAAAGCAGATCGAGAGCAGGAATTCGTCTTCCGGGTTCAGCCCCATCCCGTCCTTCTCATGGTGATAGCCGTGGTCGAATCCCATGAACCCCGGCGTTTCCAGCTCCACGACCCGGGGAAGATACCGATGCGTCAGGTCCGCGACCAGGCCAGTCGCATAGGCGCGCACCGCGGGGCTCGAAGGGCAGAGGCTGAAATAGTTCGGGTCCCCGAAGGCGCTGCGCGTGACATGGCCAGGATGGGCCATGCCCAAACGCGTATTATGCAGGCACACCGTCCAGGACGAGGGCGCGATCCCGCTGGCTTCGCGCTGGCCATCGATCCGCGCCATCATGTCGCCGGCCTCCCCGACATGGTCGGCGACTAGGGGCGCGATCTCCTTGTCCGCCCAGATGGCCGCATCGGGTTTGAAATAGACGGTCCCATCCTGTGGGAAATAGGATTTGCGCTTCGGACTTCTGGGCTGCAGGAAATGGCCCGCATGGTAGGATGCGCTCAGGCTGACCGAATTGACCCCCAAGCGGTCCCGGGCTTCTTGGATGAAGCCATCGAAGCCCACATCGGCGATGTCCCAGGGATAGGTCCAGATCGAGAGGTGCATGGCGCCATCCTTTTCCAGTTTCGGTTAAGGCTCTCCCAGCCCCAGCGGGTCGGCGACCCTTGGCCAGATCGAGCGGGTCATTTTGCGGTAATCGGTTTTCGCCGGATCGGTAGGGTAGGTCGAGGGCGCCTCGAGATAAACGATCGCGCGCGACACCGGCTCGAACCCGGCGAAAAAGTGGTTGGTCGACTTGATGAGCAGGACGCGCTTGGCGGCGAAATCGATGCCCATATTGGAAAAGATGTCCGGCTCGTAGGTCTGGGTCCGGCTCGAGATCAGGATGATGTCGATCTCGGTGCCCACGATCCTCACCGTTGCCGCGCGCCCCAGCGTCACGCGCGAACCGCGAAAGCTCTGCCAGCCCTCCTGGCTCAGATGGGTGATCTCCACATACAGGTCGAGCGGGGCACCGGCCAGCGCGCTGGCCTTGCCGCCAATCCGCATCTCCAGGCGTCCGCCAAGCCCGGCCGCATGCGCGAACTGCACGGCGATCGGGTCCCAAATCGTCGCCACCCCAATGCTGTCGAAGCCGTTCTCGATCAACGCGCCGAGCACATGGGTGCCGTCGCCCGCACACCCGCCGCCCGGATTATCCCAGACATCGGCGATGGTCACGGGCTTGTCCCTGGCCGTCTCGATCAGCGCGGAGACCTTCTCCAGCCCCGGTGCGATCGGCAGGATGTCCATGGAGGTCTTGCCGCGCAGGCGATAGAGTTCTTCCCCGAGCCTCTGGGCCAGAGCGTCGCCTTTCTCCGGCGCATCGTCCGAAACCACCAGAATCCGCGTGCCCATCTCCGGAACATCGCCAGCCATGAAACCATGGATCACCGAGATCGAGAGGATGTCGTCCTCTCCCTCGAGCGCGCGAATGCGATCGACGAAAGACCGCATGGGCTCCTGGCTGGTCGGATAGATGCCGATCATCTGGCAGTCGAACACCGACATCTTCGGGCTGATCTCTCCGCGCATCGCCCTGAGGCTGAGCCCGACCACATGTTCGCCGCGCTCGAAAAAGTCCGTGTGCGGGAACTCCAGAAACGCCGCCGCAAGATCGAGAGCCTCGAGCCGCTTGGGCGTGAGATGACTGTGCGGATCAAATTCGGCGGAGACAAAAACGTCCCGGCCCACCAATGCGCGGATGCGCGTGAGCAGGTCACCCTCGCAGTCGTCGTAGCCCTGGGCCACCATCGCTCCGTGCAGGCCAAGGATAACTCCGTCCACCGGCAGCGCTGCCTTGAGTTGATCGAGGATTTCGTCGCGCAACTCCTCATAAGTCTCGTGCTTGACCAGCCCTGCGGGCTCCGCCCAGCTCGAGGAGCCTTCGATCACCTCGAGACCTTCTGCATCGGCGATGGTGCGCAGGATCAGGACCGGCGACGAACAGAGTGTCGGGGTCGCGGGGTGCTGGCCGGGTCCGGCATAGAACGCCGCCTCGAAGGCCGCACGATCTGTTGGCACCGGAGAAAACGTGTTGGTCTCGGTGGCCAGCGAGGCCGTGAAGATACGCATGCAACGCTCCGTTTGCGGGCCGTCCCCGGGATGAGTGGAGAGGGGATCCTGAGGCCGGGTCAGCCGCTGTCGTCCGGGGCGGGTTCGGCAGACCTGTGTTCAATGTAATATCTTGACACATAGGTGCCTTCAAGGCTGCCAGGGTGGCAAAAATGTATGTTTTTTACATAAGCGAATTCTGTCATTTCGCTCTTGGCGACGGTCCCCCGCGCCCAAAACTCGAGGACACGCAACGGCCGGTGCCCTTCGAGCGACTTCACCGCTTTTCCCCGCAGCCATTGCTCATGCACGGGAATGATGCGAAACCAAGGGATACACGATCAGAATATGAATGGAGCGGAGGCAGCGGGCGAGCATGCGCGCTGAGCGAGTGTTTGCATGCGCACTGAACGGACCGAAGAGATAACCGAAAGGAATACCAATGGCAGACAAGAACCCCGATAAGGGCTACGTAGCGATCCTTGGCTGGTCGCTGAACGCCATCGATGCGATCGATCGCTTTGACCGGCGCTATGTGATCGTGGCGCCGCCCTGGGCCGAAGAATACGCCAAGGCCAACGATATTCCTTTCATCGCCTGGGATTTCGACCGGCTCAACGAACGCTCCCATCAGATCGCGCAGATTCTCAAGGATGAGGGCTGCGATGTCGCCATTCCCCTCTATGAAGAGACCGTGGAATGGGCAGGGGCAATCAACTCGGTGCTGCTCGGCAACCCCCGGTTGCTGGGCCAGTCGATGCTGTTCCGCGACAAGTCGCTCATGAAGCGTCGCGCGCAGCTGGCCGGCATCCGGGTGGGCATTTTCGAGGAGGCCGACAACCACGCCGACGTCATCCGATTCCTCAAGCGGGTCAATCAGACGCTGCTCAAGCTCGATGGCGACGTGAACGACCCGATCCATTTCAAGGCGTTCGATAAGGCCGGTTGCCTGGGCCACCGTACGATCCGCACCGTCGAGGATGTCGATTCAATCTCCAGCGACGAGTTTCCCGCCCTGCTCGAAAGCCATCTGGACGGATGGGAGTTCGCGGTCGAGGCCTGGATCAAGAACGGCAAGATCCAGTTCCTCAACATCTCTGAATACGTGACGCTCGGCTATTCGGTGTTCGTGCCGGCCACGCCCGAACTGGAATCCTGGCGCACCAAGATCGAGGCGGAGATCAACAAGCTGATCGAGGCCTTCGAAATCGATTCCGGCTTCATCCACCCCGAGTACTTCGTGACCAGTGACGGCACCATGTACTTCGGTGAAGTGGCGTATCGTCCCCCGGGCTTCAATGCGCTGGAGTTGATCGAGCGAGCTTATGGGTTCAACGGCTACCAGGGAATTGTGCTCGCCTTCGATCCCAAGACGACGCAGGAAGAGCTGGACGCCTTCTTTCCCACGCCGGTAAAGGATGCCAAGGGCTATGCCGGTTGCTTTGGCGCCTATCCCCGCCGCCGTGTGGTCGAGCATATGCAGATTCCGGAAGAAACCGAGAAGCACCCGTATTTCGAGTTCCATGAACTCTCCCAGCCCATGGAGCAGAAGGTGACCAAACGAACCGCCTTTGGAACCCATTGGGGGCTGGTCTACTTCTTTGGGGATGACCCGCACCGTCTGCGTGATCTGCTCAAGGCGCAGGAGGAACTTGATTTCTATGTATAAACTGCGCGCTGGCCGGCACCTATGACCGGTGCCGAACACGGCGGTGAACCCGAGCGCCTGGCTGCCATTCTCGAAGGCGCGTTGTCCCGGCTCGAACAAGCGCGGCCGTTTGCCAAGGCCCGGTATCAGACCCAGGTGCTCGACGTGGCAGGCCGCCTGTTGGCGTGTCCCGATGGGATAGACCGGTTGCACGCTCTGGCGCCGCGGATCGACGCGGCCGGCATATTTGTCGGCTCCGACTGGGATGCGCCGGCCAATCTTCTGCCCGGCCTCGTCTCGGGGACACTGGAGTGGGGCACGCCCACAGCTGTCGCGGCCGAGGCCATCAGCCTGCTGCGGCTGCTGGCGGTTGCCGAGGGCCAGGCGCAGCACCCCACTATCCATGCCGCAGCAGCCCGGCGCTTCCTGACCCAGGTTCTTGCGCTCAATCTGCGCAGGTTCTTTGGGGCGACCGATGAGGCGACGCGCGCCACGGCCGGGCGGCAGGGCACGATAGAGGCGCTGTTGCGGTATCTCGTCGACCATGTGGGCTTTCAGGACGTTACGGGCGAACTGGTCACGGAGATCTGGCGCATCCTGCGCCAGCGCCCGATCCAGGTCGCCCACGTCAAGGACATGATCTCTCAGATCGCGATCACGCTAAGGGATCGCGGCAGCGACATCGGCGACAAGAGGCTTGGTGCGGATCGCCTCGTCTCGGCGCTTTTCGGACCGACGATTGCGTGCATGGACGACCCGGGACTGGGCCCCTATTGCGAGCGGCTGGCCGCCATGGACGAGAACGATCTTCGCCATGAAGCGCAGGGTCTTGCGCGGGCAATGCACGACACCGGCCTTGTCTCCGACTATCATGCCGCGTTCCTGCTCTGGGTGCTGGACACGGACCATGACGGACTGGCGCCGGAAGCGCTGGGTCTGGGCAATACGGGCCGCGACTGCTGGCGGTGCCATCGCGGCCTCGCCATCGAGCTGATCCGTCGTGCGGTGCGTCCTGAGACTGCGCAGGCGCTCTATGGCCTGTCGCTTTTGCTCGACCGCGGCATTCTGCATCATCCCCCTATCGTGCCGGCCCTCCGGCGCCAGCTCGCGCTCGTACCCTGCCCGCCGGTGGCCGAGCGGCTGTCTGCCGCTGCCCTCCATGCCGTGCCGCCCGCAGACCTGTTGCTCGCGGGCTGCATCATGGTGCTCGGCCAGCCGCTGGGCGTGGGCCAGGGCGCCAATCCCACCTGCCAGTCGGCGCGGGCCATCGCCATGTGGGCCCTCAATGATCCGGACTATCTGCTTCATCTGGTCGCCCAGGCCGCGCGGCTGGATACGGTGTCCATGCACTTCGAAGGACGCGCCATCGACTCTGCCGATCTGCCCGCCGGCCTTGCCGCCGGCGCACCGCTCGACGCCGATCCGGTGTCCGTGGTGCTGGTCCACCATCTCGATCGGATATACGCGGAGATGGGGCGCCTTTGCGCCGACCGGAGCGGCGATCCCCACATCTGGATCAACCCGGAGTTTCATGGCTGGTGGGTCGGCCGCGCCTGCGCGGTAGCTGTTGACGTGCCCACCGGCGCGCTGGCCGGAATCGAGGATTTCGTGGGCCGCTTTCACGCCGCATACCATCCTGCCTTCAATGGCGGCGAACCGGTGACGCACCCCCAGCCCGCAGGGATAGCTGCCACCGATGCCGGTGGGCGCTTCGTCGGCTGGCACGCGATCACCATACTGCGTGTCGCTCCGGACCAGGACGATGAGATGCGCGTGTACTTTTACAACCCCAACAACGATTCAGGTCAGGACTGGGGTCAGGGCGTCGTCGTTTCGACCCACGGATCGGGCGAGCGCCCCGGCGAAGCTTCACTGCCGTTCGAACTTTTCACCTCGCGTCTTTATCTGTTCCATGAGGACAGGCTGCGCCCGGATACGGCCAATCGGCCGCCCGCCGATGTTCTGGCGCGCACGGCAGATCTGGCCCGCCACAGCTGGAGCGCGGGACGCGATGAGATCGGCGGCGACGCCATCACGCGTCTGGCGTCGGTCGAGTCGACGTGAATTGATAGGGCTTTCCGGACGCGAAATACGTTTCCGGGCAGGAAACGCCAGAAAGCAAGAGCTTGGAGCTCCTGTTCCGATCCAATCAGAACAGGGTAGGCTCTGAACCGAATTTCTGGCATCGGGTCCGGAGCGGATGCACCTTTCGAGCGTTGCCTGCAGGGTACGCCGAAAGATCAACATCAGGAGCTTGTCTCGCATGCGCGTTTTCTCCAATCCCGTCGGGGCCGGTCTGCTTTGGTTCGATAACATCGCCACAGCCGACGGTACCCCGGTTGGCTATGACCCGCAGGCACGGGAATTCCTGCCAGCGCCGCCGTTCTGCGTGAACCGCAATGTGATCGGGTGCAACTGGATTGCGCCCGAACCGGGCGCGTTTTGCAGATCCTGTGCAATGACGGCGCTCGCGCCGGACACAACGATTGCCGATGCTGTAGGCAATTGGGCAAAGACCGAAGCCGCGAAGCGTTGGGTGCTCGACAATCTCGGCCGCTGGCACTGGTTCCGCCCCGAGGATCCGGGCGTCCGCCCGGTCTTTCACATGCTGGCCGAAGGCGTCACCCCGGTCGCGATGGGCCATGCCGATGGTGTGGTCACCATCAGCGTGGCCGAGGCCGATCCGGTGCTCAGCACAACGCGCCGCGAAGCCCTCGATGAGCCGTTCCGCACCATGATCGGTCACATGCGCCATGAGATCGCACATATGCTGTGGTGGCGTCTAAGCCTGCGGGACGATTTCCTCGATGCCTTCCGCGCCATGTTCGGCGACGAAAGAGAGGACTATGCGGCGGCCCTCCAGCATCACTATGGCGATGGACCGCCGCCCGATTGGAACCAGCGCTTCCTGACCGCCTACGCCTCCGCGCACCCCCACGAGGACTGGGCCGAAACCGCCGCCCATTTGCTGCATCTGACCGACATCACAGACAGCGTCGTCGCGGCAGGCTTCTCGATGCCGGAGCTGCCGTTTGCCGGCTGGGATCCTTATGCCGAGCCGGATGCAGACCGGCTGATCAGCATCGCGGTCTCCCTCGTTGCCGGGGTCAACCACGCCAATCGGTCCATGGGACTTTCAGACATCTACCCGTTCGTGCTCTCCGATACGGCAAGGCGCAAGCTTGCCTTCGTGCACGACTGGCTGCGCAGGGGGGCTCAAGGACGGTGAGCAAACCGAAGACCTGTTTCCGCCAGTCGTCTGAAGCTTGGCGCCACCCCGCAGCTACGAAAGGTTCGGGCTTGGTTTGGTAGTTTTCTATCCCGCGCTTGCGTTCGGGACCACACGTGTGAGGATATGCTCGATCTCGTCGGCGGCGGCTCTCAGCGGCACTTCGAGACCGGTGAGGGTGTCCAGCGGCGCGCGCTGAAGCGGTAGCGAAAAGCTGATATACATCGTGGGCAGACCCGGCGCGTTGATCCCCACCGCTATGCAGCGCACTCCGAGATAGGCTTCTTCGAGGTCGAGGGCATAGCCGTCGGACCGCACCTTCTCGACCCGCCTGACCAGATCCTCGCGCGAGGTGAGGGTATGGGGTGTGGTCGGTGGCAGGGTGTCGGGCAAGGTCTCAATAATGGCATCGTTGCCCGGCATCGCGAGCATCGCAAGACCACCGGCAGAGGCATGCAACGGATTGCGTCGGGTCGGGAGCGGCGCTAGTCTGACCATCTGGTCGACCGGGTCGACCCGGTCCAGGATCAGTTCTTCCTGTCCATCGAGAACTCCGAAATGGCAGGTTTCGCGCCAGTCTGCCACCAGCCGGCTCAGCGTGGGCTTCACCAGCCGGGTCAGGTCTTCGGCGCTCGCCGCTGCGGCCGCGGCGATCTCAAGGACTGCGAGCCCGATTGTATAGCGTCCGCTCGATGCATCGCGGCGTAGGAAGTGCATCGTCTCGAGTGTGCCGAGGATTTTGTGCAACGTGCCCTTGGGCAGGCCATGGGCACGCTGGAGCTCGGAAAAGCTGCGGGGTTCGGCGCTGTGGGTCACGTCAAGCAAAAGGCGCAGTGCGCGGCCCACGCTGCCGCCGAAATCGGCTTGCCGTGACATGTCGTCGTCCGTCGTGGGGCGCATGGGTCGGGGCTCGGATGGTGTAGCCATAGGCGGTCCTTAGCTTTTCTCAGCGGAGATGCCCGCAAGGGCGGCGCGGGCGAGCGAGATGTCCTCCTGGGTAGATGCGCCGCTCACACCGAGACCGGCGATAGGGCGGTCGCCCGACACCACGCAGACGCCGCCGCCGAGTGCCACGTATCGACCACCGGCAACGCTAGACAGGGTGTGCAGCGCACCGCCCGGCTGGTCAAGCGGGGTTATGGCCTCGGTGTCCATGCCGATAGCCGCAGCGGTGTAGGCCTTGCGCTGAGCCATCTCGAGCGAAATCAGGATCGCGCCGTCCATCCGGCGGAGCAAGACGATGTTGCCGTGCGCATCAATCACACAGGTCGTGACCAGCAGGCGGCGCGCTTGCGCCTGGGTTTCGATGATGGAGGCCAGCCGGTCGGCGAGCTCGAGCAGGGGCATGGCGGGGTCCTTGGAATGAATGCTGTCGCAGGGATTCGAGTTTGCTATTGCGAACATGGTTCGCATATGAGAACCTTGCATGCAAGGATGACATTCGGGCCCGACCCGGTGCGCAAGGAGTGAGGGAGGAGGACGTGATGAAATACGCGTTCAACACATGGTGCTACAGCAGTTTCCCCAGTTGGCTTCCGGCCTATCCGCTCGACACGGTGATCGATCGGTTGGCCGACATCGGATACGACGGAATCGAAATCGGGTGCGCGGCACCCCACGCCTGGCCCGACTATCTCGATGCCCCATCGCGTTCAGCGATACGCGAAAGGCTCGAGGCACGCCGGCTTGCGGCCGCTTCCCTGCTCCCTGCGCCTGGCGGCGGGCCGGGCGCCAACCCTGCCTCAATCCTGGAGCGGGAGCGCGACTGGACCCGCGAACATTACAAAGCGGTGGTGGATCTTGCGGCTGATCTCGGCGCGTCGAGGGTGCTCTATATCGCCGGCTGGCAGATTTCCGGGGTCACCCGCAGCCAGGCATGGGCCTGGAGCCTCGAAACCCTTAAGGCCGTGGCAGCCCATGCCGAGACCAAGGGCGTCACCATCTGCGTGGAGCCAACGCCAGCCGATTCCAATCTCATCGAAACGCCCGATCAGGCCCTCGAAATGATGGATGCGGCCGGACATTCCAATATCAAGGTGATGTTTGACACCTTTCATGCGCTCTACCGCAATGAAGACCCGGTAGATGCCGTCAGGCGCATGGGCAGCCATCTCGATCACGTGCACATGTCCGACCATGACCGGCTGGCGCCGGGAAGTGGGGGCATGGACTTTCGTCCGGTGATGGAAGCGCTGCTCGAAGCCGGGTTCGAGGGCTTTGTGACCATGGAAGTAGGCTTCACCGCTCGGTCGGCTCATCCCGACTCGATCGCGCGCCGGTCGTTCGAGCACCTGCGCGGGCTCGAAAGCCAGCTTCTCGGGCAGGGGAGGTGATCGCATGAAGATCGGCTGTCATTGCCAGACCTGGGGCGGCGTGCATGGGCATCCTGCGGGGGTGGGGTCCATCAAGGACATGGTTTACCGCGCAAGGCCTCCATTTGCCCGCGCAACCAAGGAGATTCGGCTGGTCGGCTTCGAAGGGATCGAGGCCTTCGACGGCGATGTGATCGAATGGCATCAGGCACGCTTGGATGTCGCGGCGACAGGGCTGACCCTGAGCGGAGTCTACACCGGAGGGCAGTTCATCTATCCGGACGCATGGGCCGATGAGCGCACCAAGTTCGAGCGGGTCATAGATGCCGCGCGGGCCTTGGGCGCGCGTAATCTCGTGGTCGGGGGCGGCGCGGTTCGTGCCAACGGCGTCGGGCCCGATGATTGCGCGATGATGGCCGACCGGCTCGACGAGCTCGCGGGGATAGCAGACCGGGCCGGGCTGGTAGCGCACTTCCATCCTCACCCCCATCCCGACGGATACAACCAGGATCAGGTCGAGAATATTCTCGGGCGGACAGCCATCGGGCTGTGCCCCGATCTGGGCGTACTTGCCAAGGGGGGAGTCGAGCCGGTCGACTTTTGCAGGAGGTACGCGAGCCGCATCAGCTATCTCCACCTCAAGGACAGTCGGAATGGGCAGGACATTGAAGTAGGGCAGGGCACCGTCGATATCGAAGGCGTCGTCTCGGCCCTTGTCGATGCCGGCTTCGATGGCTGGGTGGTCGCCGAACTCGATGCTTCAGAGAGCACGCCCTTTGCCAGTGCTCAAGCCATGCATCGGCACATAGAGACCAGACTGATTCCGATCGCGAGGGGGACAAGAGCATGAAAACGCTGCGTTTCGGGTTCATCGGTGCCGGCTTCATGGGCAAGGCCCACGCTCAAGCCATCCGCGCCTTGCCCATCTGCTTTCCCGATCTGGAGGTGGATCTTCAACTGCAGGCGGTCGCCGCATCGAGCGCCGCTACGGCCAAGGTGGCTGCACGGCGTTTCGGTTTTGCCGAAGTGGAAGAGGACTGGCGGACGCTGATCGCACGCGAGGACATCGACGTGGTCTCGATCCTTACGCCCAACCACCTTCACCATGAGATGGCGCTGGCCGCTGCTGCAGCCGGCAAGCACATCCTGCTCGAAAAGCCTATGGCGATGACCGTTGCCCAGTGCGAGGAGATGGAAGCCGCCGCACAAAAGGCGGGCGTGCGCACCATGCTGTGCTTCAACTACCGGCGGACGCCTGCCGTGATCCATGCCCGTGCGGTGATCGATCAGGGCTGGTTGGGACGACCCCGCGCCTTTCGGGGGCGCTACCTTCAGGACTGGCTGGCCGATCCGGACGCTCCGGTCAATTGGCGGCTTGCAGGCAGTTCCGCCGGCAGCGGCACGCTTGGGGACATCGGCTCCCATGTGGTCGATTTTGCCCATTATCTGCTGGGCGATATCGATCGGGTGAGCGCGATGCTGCGCACGTGGGTTGCCGAGCGCCCGAGCGATGGCGGCGGGCGTCAGGCGGTGGATGTGGACGACGAGGTCATGTGTATGCTCGAGTTTGCCAATGGCGCCATAGGCTCGATCGAGGCCACCCGCTTCGCGCCCGGCCGCAAGAATGATCTGGGGTTCGAGATCAATTTCGAGAACGGCTCGCTGGCGTTCGACTATGAGCGCATGAACGAGCTCAAGGTCTGCGATTTCCGCAGCGATGAGCCGGACTTCAAGACAATTCATCTGGGGCCGCGGCACCCCTACGGCGCCCATTTCTGGCCCATCCCGGCGCTGGGCATGGGGTACCATGAGGTAAAGATGATCGAGATCCATGATTTCGCGCGCGCCGTGGCCTTCGGGGAGGCAGTCCACCCCGATTTCGCGGACGGGGTGAGAAACCAGAAGGTGCTCGCCGCCATCCAAGCTTCGGCGGGCCATGGTGCCTGGCATGCGGCCTGAAAGGATAGATCAATGGACCTCAAAAAGATCGAACATGTCGGCGTCATGGTGTCGGACATGAACCGCTCCATAGACTTCTATACTCGAGTGCTGGGACTGTCGCTGCGCGAGCGCCGCCCGTTCCGGACCCTCGAGCTTGCCTTTCTCACCATTGGGGAAGCCGAGATCGAGTTGATTGCCGGTGAGGACCATCTGCAAGGAGATGCTCAGGTCAATCACATCGCCTTTTCCGTTTCCAGTCTCGAGGACGCGGTGGCGGCGGTCAGGCAGGAGGAGCCGGACGTGCCCTTCACCGATGCCATCGAGCTATGGCCCGGGGCGCGCTGCCTGTTCTTCCGGGGACCAGACGGGGAGCGCCTCGAATTCGTGGAGCGCCACTAGAACGGCATGATCCGAGTAAGGCAGGGGACGGGGAGGGACCGGTGAGCAAAACGCGTTTCGACATAGCGGTTCTGGGAGGAGACGGGATCGGACCGGAGGTGCTCCGATCGTCACTCGATATTATTGACGAGGCCGCGCGCCTCGCCGGTGGCTTTTCGCTCGACTACACTTGGCTTGAGGCTGGCGGGGGCTGCTACCAGAGGACGGGAGAGGCATTTCCAGGCGAGAGCCGCGCGGCCGCCCACGCCGCCGATGCCGTTCTGGTAGGGGCGATGGGGGTGCCTGGCGTCACCCATCCCGATGGAACGGAAATCGCGCCCCAGCTGGAGCTGCGCTTCGATCTCGATCTTTATGCGGGGCTGCGCCCGATCCGCTCGATCCCCGGTGTGCCGAGCGTTCTCGCCGATTCCCGGGCCAATAGCATCGACATCATGATCGTGCGGGAATCGACCGAAGGGCTGTTCGATTCAGCTGGCAAGGGCACGGTCACCGACGACACCGCTGCACGTGACTGGCTTACCGTAACCCGCCATACCTCGGAGCGACTTTTCGACCGCTGTTTCGAGCTGGCTCAGGCCCGGGCCGGCAGTGAGGGCAAGGGCAAGGTCACCTGCGTGGACAAGGCCAATCTCTTCACGGCACTTGCCTTCTTCCGCAAGATATTCGACGAGCGTGCCGCCCGCTTCACCGATATCCAAGCCGACCATGTCTACGTCGATGCAATGGCCCAAAGATTGGTTCTCGAGCCATGGGCGTTCGATGTAATGGTCATGGAAAACATGTTCGGCGACATCCTTGGCGATCTGGGTGTCGCGCTGATCGGAGGCGCCAATTATGCGCCCTCGGCCAATATCGGCGACCGCCATGGCGTCTTCCAGCCCTGTCACGGAAGCAGCACAGGGCATGCCGGAACAGGTAAGGCTAACCCTACAGCCATGATACTTTCAGGAGCCATGATGCTGGACTGGATCGGACTTGGACACGGCATGGCGGCACCCCGCGCAGCCGCAAACGCCATCGTGGGCGCGGTGGACAGTGCCTTTGCATCCGGAAATCTCACGCCGTTCGACCAGGGTGGCAGGGATGGGCTGGATGCGATCGCGCAAGCCATTGGCTCGCATCTGCGATAGCATCTTCCCGCCTTCACGTACGGGCTTGACGGACCCAGGGTGAGATGTAACAGTTATCAGTCAGCAGATGACTTATAAGTTTTGCGGTATCGGGTCAGGTAGGAGGGGCCCTTTACCGCGAAAACGGCGGCAGTCGGGACCGGGCCGGAGGGGCCCGCGGCTGCCACATTCGTAGAGACCAGAGGGAGGAGACCATGGCTCTAAGACATCTTCTAGCATCGGCGACTGCGCTCGGCACGGCACTGGCCATGTCCGGCGCCTGGGCACAGGACGAAACGGTAGATCTCGTCTACGCCACCCCCAACGCCGTGACCACACTCGAACCGACACAGGTTTCGGGATTTTCGGACCACACCGCGACTCTTGCGGTCTTCGGCACCCTGATGTTCAACTTCGACGGGCAGACCGGGGACGTCGGGTATTATCCCTATCTCGCGGAATCGGTCGAGGCTACGTCCGACACCACATGGCGCATCACGCTGCGCGAGGGCCAGACGTTCCACAATGGCGAGCCCTTGGATGCCGAAGCGGTCAAGTTCTCGCTCGACCGCATTCAGCATCCGGACTTTCCTTCGGGGCGGTATCTATCCAATGCGCCGATCGAGAGCGTGGAGGTCATCGACGAGCTAACCGTCGATGTGCACACCTCCGAGCCAATCGCAATCATGCCGGCCCGCCTGCTCAGGGCTGATGGCTACATCGTGGAGCCCGGACATTACGCCGACGAACCTCCATTTGAGAACATCAGCGAGACGGCCTTCGATCCTGTCGGTGCCGGCCCATTTCGCTTCGTCGAGCATATTCCCGACGATCGGCTGGTTCTCGAGGTCTTTGAGGATTTCGAAGATCCGCGGGGCTATGAGCGCCCCAATTACGATCGGCTCATCCTGCGGGTGATCCCCGAGACCTCCACCCTGATGGCCGAACTTCTTCAGGGCAATGTCGATATCGCGCCGATCCCGCCTGAGATGGTTCCTGTGGTCGAGAACGCCGAGAACCTGCGCGTGGTGGCCGGTCCCGATACCACACGGGCCACGTTCATCATCAATCAGGCTGCCCATCCTGCGCTCGCGGACAAGAGGGTGCGCCAGGCCATCAACTACGCCATCGATGTGGAGTCCCTGCGTCAGGCGCTCACCGGCGGCGAAGGCCAGCGCATCGCCACCCACGCCAACCCACCCAACAATCCCGACGACCTCGAACCTTACCCCTATGATCCGGACAGGGCTCGCGAACTGCTTGCCGAGGCGGGATATGAGGATGGCTTCCAGCTCGACATCGACTGGAGCACGCCGGCGGAAATCGGGCGTATAGCAGAGGCGATCGTCCCCTATCTCGAGGAGGTGGGTATCCAGGTCGGCGAGGTGCGCGAACTCGAATGGGGTTCGGTCTACATCCCGCGCCAAACCGAGGGCACGCTTGCTGCACTGCACGGCCATGGCCATGGCGGTGTGGAAATGACCGTGGAGACCGATCTGTGGACCTTCCATCCTGACCGAGCGACCAATTCCGCCAACTGGGAAGGCGAGGCCGAGGATCGGTTCGTCGAGCTCTATGATGATCTGCGCAATGCGGTCAATCCAGCAGAGCAGGAGGAGATCGGTCACGAGATCCAGCGGCTGATCCATGAAGAGGCGATTGCCGTCACCTTCTGGCAGATGCCGCGCTTCATGGCGGTATCTGACCGGGTGGGCCATTTCATTCCCTATCCCGGCAGCCACAACGAAGACTTCTGGACCATCCGGATGGCCGAGTAGCCAATTGTTGCGCGGGGGCGGCGCGGTTTGCCGCCGTCCCCGCGCACCCGGGCTCAACCTGCGGAGTCGATCGTGCACGCATTCATCATTCATCGCCTGGCTCAGGGAGCCCTCGTGCTGTTGATGGCGCTGACCGCGGCCTTCCTTCTGATGTACGTGATCGGTGACCCGGTCATAGCCATCGTGGGCGCCGAAGCGGACCGCGCCACGATAGAGAATGTGCGCCAGCTCTACGGGCTCGATCGCCCGCTTTACGTTCAGTACTTCTCGTTCCTCACAAATGCCCTGCAAGGCGATTTCGGCATGTCGGCCCGGTATCGGACCGAGGTGTTTCCCCTGATGCTCCAGCGTCTGGTCGTGTCCATCGAGATCGCGCTCCCCGCATTGGTGCTCGCCATTTGCCTCTCGATTCTACTGGGCGTGGTCAGCGCTGCCTACCGCAACAAGCTCCCCGATTACCTCGCGCGCATCGTTGCTCTGGTCGGGCAGGCGGCACCCATTTTCTGGGTGGCCATCATGCTCATCGTCATCTTTTCGCTGGCGCTGAACTGGCTGCCGGCATCCGGCAGGGGCACTTGGCAGCACATGGTTCTGCCAACCATCACCCTGGCGCTCTGGCCCACGGCCTACCTCACTCGCATCATGCGCGGCTCGATCCTCGATGTCCTGGGTTCGGACTTCATCCGCACGGCGCGCGGCAAGGGACTGGCGCCCATGGCGGTGCTGTTCAGGCACGCCCTTCGCAATGCGCTCATACCCTTCACCACCGTATCGGCCATGCAGTTCGCCACGCTCCTTGCCGGGTCGATGATCGTGGAGACGATCTTCAACTATCCCGGCCTCGGACTTCTCATGATCAACGCCATTCGCCAGCTCGATATCTCGCTGGTGGCCGGCTCAATTGCACTCACCGCCTCGATCGCGGTCGTGATGAACTTGGTCGCAGACATTCTCTACGCGGTAATCGATCCGCGAGTGAGCCGCTGATGAGCACCGCACCCATGACCCGAAAAGACACCCCCGTTTCCGGTTCCCCCAGTGCCGCCACCTCGATGGTGGACCGCGAGGACATGTCTCTCAAGCCTTCTCGCACCTGGATGCATGTCGCGCGTTCGCTCTACCGGTCCAAGCTGGCCTTCTTCAGCCTGATCGTCATTGGCATCCTGGCGCTCATTGCGATCCTTGGCGCGGCCATCGCGCCTTATCCCCCCTCCCAGCAGAACCTGCTCCACACCTATCTGCCCCCTGCATGGGTAGAAGGCGGCAGGCTCGAATTTCTTCTGGGCACCGACAATGTGGGCCGCGACATCCTTTCGCGGATGATCCCCGGCGCGCGGATCTCGCTGCTCGTCGGTGTCGCGGCCGTAGTGGTCGGCGGCTTCATCGGCACGGTGCTGGGGCTGATCGCCGGGTATTTCGGGGGCTGGGTGGAGGCACTGATCATGCGTCTCGTGGACCTGCAGATCGCCTTTCCCGCGATGTTCATCGGACTGATCGCCATGGCCCTGCTGGGAACCGGCATCGTGGAACTGATCTTCGTGATAGCGCTCGTGCAATGGGCTTATTACGCCCGGGTGGCGCGTGCCGAAACCATCAAGATCAAACGGATGGAATATTTCCACGCCGCCCGCGCGCTCGGGGTTCGCACGGTCCCCCTCATCGCCCGGCACGTGCTGCCCAACGCCATCGGTCCGCTCCTCGTGGTCGCGAGCTTCTCGCTGTCCACGGCAATCTTCTACGAGGCGGCGATGAGCTTTTTCGGGCTGGGCGTGCCGCCCAACATTCCCACCTGGGGCAACATGCTGGCCGAGTCGCGCAACACGCTCCTGCTCAACATGTGGGCGCCGGTTTTCCCCGGTCTCGCCATCACTATCACCGTCCTGGCCTTCAACCTGCTGGGCGACTGGATGCGCGATTATTTCGACGTCACCCAGCAGAACAACTGACCAACGAGAGAGACTTATGACCGAACGGCCCAACCGCGACCATCTGCCGAGGATTGAGGGAGACTGGCAAACCAGCGCTCCACTGCCCAAGGCCAGAAGCGAAATAACCGCAACCTATCTGGACGGCAGGATTTACAGCTTTGGCGGTGTCCACAAGGGCTATACGGTCGATAATGCCGAGGTGTTCGACATCAAAAGCGAGACATGGCAGCCCATCCGTCCGCTGCCCGTGCCGCTCGATCACACCATGGCCGTTGCGGTCGCTGACAAGATCTACATCCTGGGCGGATCGCTCTCGGCGACAAACGAGATTTCGGGTGACAGTGTCGAGGAGATGATGGCCGTCACCAACTGGGATTTCGCGCCCCGGACAGCCGTCTACTGCTACGACCCGGCGCTCGACCGGTATGAACGGCTCGGCCCGATGCCCCTTGCCCGGCTGGGGCACTCCGCGGTTCGCATGGGGCGTCACATCTACAGTGTTGGCGGCCAGGGGCCGAACCCGAGCGTCATGCTGCGCTATGACGTCGACGCCGATCGCTGGGACTTTCTGCCCGGCATGCCGAGCTTTCGTGAGCATCAGGCGATCGCGGCGATGGACGGCCGCATTTACGTGGTCGGCGGCCGCTGGCCCGATCCGCTGGATCCCGAGGCCACATTCATGATCGGGCAGGTCAATACCGGCGCCAACGAAGTCTACGATCCCGGCTCGATGAGTTGGGGCACGCTCGCGCCCCTGCCCACGCCGCGTGGCGCAGGATATGGCGCCGTGCTCGACGACCTGTTCTATGTCGCGGGCGGGGAGGTACTCGACAGCCCTGGCCGGCTGACCTTCGGGGAAGTCGAAGCGTTTGACCGCAACACCAATTCCTGGCTCGTTGCGCCCGATCTACCGACCCCGCGCCACGGCTTGGCTGTGGTGTCTGATGAGGACCGGCTGTTCGTGATTGGAGGCGGGCCCAAGGCTGCCTGGGACCAGACTGATGTGGTCGAGATATTCACGCCCCGCAACCGGAGGACCGCCCCATGATCGCGAAACGCCCTTTTGGACGCACCGGTTGGGATGTGACCGAGATCAGCCTGGGCTGCGGGACCCATGTCGAGGACTGGAACGCCGAGGAAGAGCGCAACTTCTCCAATACGGTGCACCACGCGCTTGATATGGGCATGAATTTCTTTGACACCGCGGACAGCTACAACACCGAGGAATGGCTAGGTAAGGCCCTCGGCGCGAGCCGCAGCGACGTACTTGTGTCTACCAAGGTCGGCAAGTTCGCTCAGGGAACGGGCCACGCGCTTTCCTATGCTATCCCCGAGCATGTTCTGCTGTGCTGCGACGCATCGCTGGGCCGGCTCAAGACCGACGTGATCGACCTCTATATATGTCACCTCGATCCCCCCGACGACGTGGATGTCTTTCTCGAGGCATTCTCCCGGCTCAAGCAGCAAGGCAAGATCCGCCATTTCGGAGCCTCGACCAACAAGCTAGACGTGCTCAAGGCAATGAACCGGGACGGTGACTGCGCCGCCTGCCAGTTGGACTACAACATGCTGGACCGCCAGCCCGAAGCCGACATCTTTCCCTACTGCAGGGAAAACGGCATCGCGACGATCATTCGCCGTCCCCTCGACAAGGGCATTCTCTCGGGTAGGCTGACCGCCGATCAGACCTTCACAGACTGGGTCCGCAAGCGCTGGAACCAAGGGGCCGAGCGCGAGGCCTACCAGCGCAAGATCGCGCAGGTTGAGGAGCTCAAGGACCTCGAGACGCCCGAGCGCACGCTTGTTCAGGCCGCGATCCAGTTCGTTCTCGCCAATTCCGATGTCAGTTGCACCATTCCCGGAGCGTCGAGGCCTGATCGGCTCGATGACTATATCGGCGCGCTCCAAACGTCACTTTCCGCCCAGGACCAGGCCCTGATCGACAGGGTTTCCGCTCCACGCGCGTTCTGATCCTTCCAATCGTCAAAGGTTGTATTCAATGCTCGATCTCAAATCCAAATCCGTCATCGATCTCTCGCACACGCTCGATCCGCGCACGGAAAAGCGCCACGTGCACGTCGAGTACGTGACGCTCGAGAACTACCCCAAGATCTTCCCCGGCTACGTGGTCACCGAGGCGGACAAGATCTACCCCATGCACACGGTGGAGTTCGCCAGCCATATCGGGACGCATCTGGAAACGCCCTATCACTGGAACAGACGTGGCCGCGATTGCGCGGACATCCCGGCCGAACGGCTGATCGGGGATGCTGTCGTGCTTGATTTACGCGACGTGGCGCCCGAAGACGAGATTACGGTCGAGCACGTCAAGGCCGCGGCCGAGAAGGTGGGCGGCATCAACAAGGGCGAGATGGTCTTCTGCCACACCGTGGACAAGACCAACCAGGAAAAGCGCGCCCCGTTCTTTTCCACCGAGGCGGTCAAATGGCTGGTCTCGCAGGGCATGAGCGTCTTTGCGGTCTGCGCGGAGATGGAAGACCTCGTGCGCTTCGGTCCCGATGGCGACTTCCCTAACCATGACGCCTTGTTTTCCCACGATTGTCTGCTGATCGAGTACGTGACCAATCTCGAGGCGCTCAAGGGCCCGCGGTTCACCGCCATCGCGCTCCCGATCAAGATCGTTGGCCTCGATTCCTGCCCGATCCGGCTGATCGCGGTCCAGTAGAATGAAAGAGGGTTCCATGCGCGCACGTTCGATCGTCGAGACCCCGGATGCCCCGGTCATGCCCATTCCTGCCTCCCAGGCGGTCGTCTTCGGGTCGACCCTTTATGCGGGGGGACAGGCCGGGTTCGACCCGGTAACCCGCATGCCGGTCTCCGACAGGTTCGACGATCAACTGCGCCAGGCCCTCACCAATTTGAGGGCGGTCGTCGAGGCAGGAGGCGGACGCCTCGAGAACGCGCTCAAGGTGACAGTCTATGTCACCCGCATCGAGGACTATTCCTCACTCAACGCCGTCTACGGGGAATTTTTTCCCGCCGAACCGCCGGCCCGCAAGGTCATCCAGTGCCAACTCCTGCCGGGGTTGCTTGCCGAAGTCGATGCTATCGTCGGGCTGCCGCCGGAATCGGGGCCCACCCAATGAACTCAGAGCAACAAGGAGGATGGTCATGACCGGATCTGGAAACGACGCTCTGATCGTCGACGCCGACTGCCACATATCATCGTCCCGTTTCGACGGGCTCGCGCTCACGGCCTCGGATCTGATTGGCCATATGGACCAGGCGGGCGTGGACAAGGCGCTGATCTGGCTCAAGCCGCCCTATGACAAGAACATCGACCCCGAGAACCGGGCCATCCACGATGCTGTAAAAGCACATCCAGGACGGTTCCTCGGCTTTGGCTGGGCCAACCCCCGGCTTGGTCTTGACCATGCCAAGGACATGGTCAAGCGCTGCTACGAGGAATACGGGCTGCTCGGAATAAAGTTCAACGGGGCGCAGGACGACTACGTTATCGACGACGAAGAGGTGGCGATGCCCGCCATCGAGTACGCCGCACGCTTTGGAAAACCGCTCGCCTTCCATATCGGAGGGGATTTTCCCGAAAATACCCACCCATACCGGCTTGGCCGGATCGCCCGGCGCTTCCCGGAAGTCAAGTTCATCCTCATCCACATTGGTGGCGCGTCTTTCCCGCCCCTGGACCGGTCCTCGATCGAGACGGCCAAGGCCAATCCCAACATTTCGGTGATTGGCAGCGCGGTCCACGAGCGCGCGATCATGGCCGCGATCGACGTCCTGGGGGCCGAGCGGGTCTGCTTTGGCAGCGACATGCCGTTCTTTCTCATGCACGCCCGCCTCGCCATGTACCGGGCCTTGCTGGAGGGCCGGCCGCAGGCCGAAATCAACGCCATACTGGGAGACAATATCCGACGGATTGCAGGCGACCTCCCCGCTGACGAGGCGAGCGCTGGCGCGTCGGCGGGGGCGAGATGACTGATCTCGTCTATGCAACGGCGCACGACGTCACCTCGCTCGAGCCGACCCAGGCCTCGGGATGGGCCGACCATACCGCGACCCTCGCGATCTTCGGCGCCCTGATGTTCAACTTCGACGGCAGCAACGGCAAGGTGGGCTACTGGCCATATCTCGCCAGTGAGGTGAGGGCGCGCGATCCGCTGAGCTGGGCGGTGCGCTTGCGGCCGGGCCTAACCTTCCACAACGGCGAGCCTCTCGATGCTCAAGCGCTGAAGTTCTCGATCGACCGCATCCAGAAGCCCGACTTCCCGTCGCGTCGATTTTTCCATTCCGCGCCGATCGAGCGCGTCGAGGTCGAGGACGAACTGACCTGCGTCATCCACACCAGCGAGCCAATCGCCATCCTGCCGGCCCGGCTGCTGCGGGCCGACGCATATCCGGTCGCGCCATCGGCTTACGGGCCTGACCCTGCGACCTCTGCCTTGACGCCCGTCGGGGCAGGGCCATTCCGGTTCGTCTCCTATGAAAAGGGCGACCGGCTCGTCCTCTCGGTCTTTGGCGGCTTTTCCGACCCGCGCGGGTTGGCGCGGCCCAATTTCGACCGTCTGGTTATGCGCGTGATCACCGATCCCAAAACGCTGGTGCACGAAATGGCGGCGGGACGGATCGATATCGCCCCACTCTCGGTCGACCAGGTCGAGGCCTTTTCCGCGATCGAGGGCGTGCGCGTCGTGTCGGCGCCCGATACCTCGCGCATGAGCTTCGAGATCAATCAGAAGGCCCATCCAGCGCTTGCCGACCGGAGGGTCCGGCAGGCCATCAATCTAGCTATCGATGTCGATGCGCTGTGCGAGCGGCTGACCGGTGGTGCCGGGCGACCGATCGCTACCCTCGTCAATCCGCCCAATGCCGATCCCGCGCTTACGCCCTATGGATACGATGTCAGGCGCGCACGAACGCTGCTTGCGGAAGCTGGCTATGGTGACGGCTTTGCCATCGAGATCGATTGGAGCACTTCGCCGGACCGCGGACAGATCGCCGAGGCGCTTGTGCCTTATCTCGAGGCCGTCGGGATCGCTGTCACAGCCGTCAACGACAAGGACTGGGCCGGCGCCTACCAGCCCCAGCAGGTCGAGGGCACCCTGGGCGGGTTGCATGCCCACGGGCATGCCGGCGTCGAGATGACTGCGGAAACCGACCTTTGGCCCATCCACCCGGGCCGGGAGGCAAACTCCACCAATTGGCAGGGGCGCGCGGCCGAGCGCTTCGTCGCGCTCTATACCGAGCTTCAAAAGGCCGTGGAGCCCGCCGAGCAGGAGCGCCTGGGCAACGCGCTTCAGGCGATTGTCCACGAGGAGGCGATCAGCGTCCCGCTCTGGCAATTGCCGCGTTATGTTGCTTTGGGCCCGCGCGTGGAAAGGTTCAATCCCTATCCGGGCGGCCACAATGAGGATTTCTGGGCCGTGAGGATGGTCGAGGGGTGAGGGGCCACATCAGGGCGTGGCCAAGAGCGGCGCGGCCCACTAGAGGAGGAACGGGCAATGGCGCAACGGCCCTTGCTGGAGGTCGAGGACCTCAAGGTGCACTTCGATACCGATGACGGCACGGTAAGAGCCGTTGACGGTGTCAGCTTCCACATCGACAAGGGCGAGACCCTGGGGGTCGTGGGCGAGTCCGGTTCGGGCAAATCTGTCACCAGCCTTGCTATCATGCGCCTTCTGTCCATGCCCCCGGCGCGGTTCGCAGGCGGCGCGATCCGGCTCGACGGGGAGGACCTGATCGCAAAGTCCGAGCCCGAGATGCGCAAAGTCCGCGGCAATGATGTCGCCATGATCTTCCAGGAACCGATGACCAGCCTCAATCCGGTGCACATGGTGGGCAATCAGATCGCCGAGGTCGTGATGCTCCATCGGCGCCAGTCGCGGGACGAGGCTTGGAGCCGGGCCATCGAAATGCTCGAACTGGTGGGCATTCCCGAGCCCGCGCGGCGCGCCCGGAACTATCCTCACGAGATGTCGGGCGGCATGCGCCAGCGGGTGATGATCGCCATGGCGCTGGCGTGCGACCCCAAGCTCCTGATTGCGGACGAGCCGACCACTGCGCTCGACGTGACGATCCAGGCCCAGATTCTCGATCTCATGCGCCGGCTCCAGAAGGAGATCGGCATGTCCATTCTGTTTATCACGCACGACCTGGGAGTGATCGCGGAGATCGCGGACCGCGTAGTGGTCATGTATGCGGGCAGGGCGGTCGAGGAAGCCGCCGTTGCCGATATCTTTGCCAGCCCGCGCATGCCCTACACGATGGGACTTCTCGACTCGATCCCGCGCCTGGGCGCCAGCGGGCTCGATCGCCAGCCTCTGCATGCCATTCCGGGTAACGTGCCCAATCCTTTGCGCCTGCCGCCGGGGTGCGCTTTCGACCCGCGCTGCCGGTACCGGGCCGAAATCTGCGCGGCGGGCGAGCCGCGCCTGGAGGATGCGGGCGGAGGACACATGGTGCGATGCGTGCGCTGGGTGCAGGTCCAGCAGGAAAGGAAGGCCGCCTCATGAGTGCAGCACAAATGACCGCTTCAGCGGACGGCCCGGCCCGCAATGCCCCGGTTCGCACCCTCCTCGAGGTCAAGAATCTCAGGAAGTACTTTCCCATCCGCGCCGGCGTACTCGGACGCACGGTCGCCAATGTCAAGGCGATTGAGGATGTGAGCTTCTCGATCGCCCGCGGAGAGGTAGTGGGACTGGTCGGGGAGTCGGGGTCGGGCAAGACCACGGTGGGCCGCACCATCCTGCGCCTGATCGAACCCACAAGTGGTGAGATCCGCTTTGACGGGGTGGACGTTGCGCGCCTGTCCAGCGAGCAGATGCGGGCCTACCGGCGCAAGATGCAGATCATCTTCCAGGACCCCTATGCCAGCCTGAACCCGCGGATGACGGTCGGCGCGATCATTGGGGAAGCGCTGTCTACCCACGGGCTCGCCAAGGGTCGCCAGCGCGAGGAGCGGGTCGCCGAACTGCTGGGGCAGGTGGGGCTGCCTGCGGCTCATATGCGGCGCTATCCGCACGAATTCTCAGGCGGCCAGCGCCAGCGCATCGGCATTGCACGGGCCCTGGCGGTTGACCCGCAGTTCATCGTGGCCGACGAGCCGGTTTCCGCGCTCGACGTCTCGATCCAGGCGCAGGTCGTCAACCTGATGAGCGACCTGCAGAGCCGGCTGTCGCTGACCATGTTGTTCATCGCGCACGATCTTGCCGTGGTGGAGTACATTTCCGACAGGGTCGTGGTCATGTATCTGGGCAGGGTGATGGAGGTCGCGCCCGCGCGCAAACTTTATTCGAACCCGGTCCATCCCTATACCGAAGCTCTTCTCGAAGCCGTGCCGGTACCCGATCCCACCCGCAAGCGCACCGGAACTCCCTTGCAAGGGGACATCCCCAGCCCGATCAACCCGCCCTCGGGGTGCGTATTCCGCACACGCTGCCCCATAGCGGTGGCGGAATGCAGCCAGCAGGTCCCTCCGCTCGAGGAGGTGTCGCCGGGACACTTCAAGGCCTGCATCCGGCGGTAAGAAACGCCTGCCGGACGTGTCACCTGCAGTCGGTCGTTGCGACACATCAAGGACTTGGAGCGCCAGTTCTGATCCCGTCCGAACCGGAAATACTCGCGCTCAGGCAGACCTGGGCTCTACCCAGTCGCCCAGTTCGCGCTCGGTCTCCTGGGCCTGCAGGCTCTGGGACCAGCCTTCGTAGCTGTTCTGGATGGCCGCGAGGAGCTTTTCCGCGTCGCGCGCCTTGAATGCTTCGAGAATGGCTCGATGATCGGTCGCAGCCACGTTCGGCCGGTCCTGCATCGATTTCTCGATCGATCCGCGGAACAATTCGAGGATCGTGTTGCCGATGCTGATCATATAGGGGTTGCGTGTTGCCGCGAGGATCACGCGGTGGAAGGCGAGGTCGTCATCGGCCGTCTGGCAACTGTTCCTGATGTTGCTTTCCAAGCGTTCTACAGCGGCCTCCAGGGCAGCAAGATCCTCCGGGCCAGCCTTTTCCATTGCACACAGGCTGTAGCTGGGCTCGACAAGCTTTCTGAACTCGATCAGTTCGGTCGGCGTGCCGTCTTTTAGGAGCAACTGGAAGATCAGGGGCGTGAGCATATCGGGGCCGGGCTCGGACCGAAGGACAGTCCCGTGCCCTTGCCGGATTTCAACGGCGCCGACGGCCTGCAACATTTTGAGCGCTTCGCGGATCGAGGTCTTGCCGACCCCAAGACTTGCCGTCATCTCGACTTCCGAGGGAAGGGTATCGCCCGGCGCGATCTCGCCGTTGATGATGGCCTGCTTGATGCGATCCAGCACGAAACTCACAACGGACTGGCGCTGCGGAGCTGCGGAAAGGGCCGGATACCTGGAGTCGATCTTGTTCATAGTGCTTTTCAATCGGTCGGTTGTGGCGAGCCTTCCATGCGCGCACCCTAGATCGGAGGCGATGCAGCCCACAGAGCCGCCCGGAATCATATAGCAGATATCTGCTCTGTTGAGGAATTGCAATCGGCCGGCATTGCAAGCCACCCTCCTTCACGGAGCAACCGGTCGCCAGGTCGATGCCGCTGCAATAAAGCTTTGGGGGACACTCTTGTATAGTGTTGAGTCGCAGTGATGGTGAATTGTCGGGCTGGCGCATGCTCCAAGGTGGCGGCCCCAGGCGACACCAGTTCGAAACCGAACGCCGGCTGCATTGACTGTATTGCGCAAGTGTTTTTTGATTGAGGCCCCGGCGCGAAACAGTCGACTTGAATTCGTCACCGGTCGTCGCCGCAATCCTTGATCTTCTCCGAAAGAGACCTTGCTGTGATCGCATGGATCGACTGTTCGGACAGCTAATTGTCCCCGTTCGGCCGCGCACTTTCCAATACTGGACTTGCAACCATTTGTCGCCAAAGCTGCGGGTATGCCTAGAACCCGCGCAACAAAATAAGAAACCGCTTTAAATTTTGAGCATTCTGTGCGCATATTAATTGCGTAACCAATCTGTATTGGGAGAGTGGCAATGACCATCTGGTTCGCCCGTCCAGTTCTGGTCGAGGCTTCTCTGGTCTCGGCCCAATACCAAGTGGAGGAGTTCGGCGTGTCCAGCGGGCCCGAAGCTTACCTCAGTGCGCGCGAGCGCAACGCCAATCTTGGATTACACAACCGGCAGATCCGCTATGTCGGCGTTTCCACAGGTTCGATTGAGGCATCGGAATTCGATATCGCCAGTTGTGCCGTCGGTCCCCGGTTTGGTACGCCCCATTGCGACGCGCTCTGTCGCCTCTTCGCCGCGTTCTGGGCCGAACGCCTTCATGAGGCGAAAGAGTGTTCTGTATTCATTGGCCGAGAGGGCTACTGCTACGCGGTAACACAAGAGGGGAGGGTGAAGTTGGCCCTCTGTGATGCAGACCGACACCTGCGTGCCCGCGTCGACAAGATGCTGACACCACTGCTGCAGTCCTTTTTTGATCAGCTCGTTTGCGAAGACGGCAGACCCGCAATACGGCGGCTGCCTCATTGACCGCGACATCAAACGGCAACGATCGTTGCCAAGGTCATTTGGGAGGCGCTGTCCCGGCGTCCCCAAGTTCGCCTCCGGTGGGAGCCTGACCAAAGCGCTGCTGGTTGAGATGCTTGCGTCCCCCTCTCAGGACCACAGTGCAGGAGCAAGGACGCCGAGGTTTTGGACGCCCTGTTCTGATGGAGCCAGGACAGGGGCTTGATATCGGTGCTCCGTCGCGCCTGCGCCGCTCGCGATTGGTAATACGGCGCCTCGCGCCAGGCCACTTCGGCGGCATAGGTGTGCCCTATAAGGACCAGCGATGTGCTGTTGAATTCAGCACGGCCAGATGCTCGCGCTTGACCACGAACGGAATCGTCCTGCCGTTCTTCCAGTTCAGCACCCGGGGCCCCTCGGAGCCTATGAGACAGCACGCAAGCCGTCCTACACTTGACGCTCAAGTGGTGGAGAGATCGAGCGACGAGTGGCCCATGGCGCTGTTGACGACAGCGGTGATCGCCATCAGCCAGTCGCGCAGTCAGAGCTTTCGATGTCGCGTTCGATCACGACCAACCACACCGATATCCCCGTCGAATCGATTGCCCGCATGGCCCCTGCGGTTTATTCGTGGCTCAGGGCGCCGAGCTCCGTTCGGATGGAGATGCCATCGCCAGAGCGGGTTAGGCTCAACGGCGCCGGGGCGAGCCAAGGGAGGACAGTATCATGGTCGCGATCACCTTGTTCGGAGCAAGCGGGCGGGTTGGCCGGGCGCTGGGCGCCGCCATTCTTGCCGCGGACGATCTGGAGCTGGCCGCGGTCTCAGGCAAGCGGCACGCCGGGCAGGATTATGGCACGCTGCTTGGCGATGCGCCCAGCGGGCTCACCATCGCGGGCGATGCCGGATCGGCCCTTGCGGCTCCCGGTTCGGTGGTGATCGATTACACCAAGCCCGGCGCAGTCAAGGCCAACGTCCTGGCCGCACTCGATGCAGGCCGCCATGTGGTCATCGGCACCTCGGGCCTGACCGCTGACGATTACGACGAGATCGACGGGTCCGCCAGGGCTGCTGGAAAGGGCGTGCTCGCGGCGGGCAATTTCTCGATCACCGCAACGCTTCTTCGGCGCTTCGCTCTGGAAGCGGCGCGCTATGTCGAGGATGTCGAGATCATCGACTATGGGCCCGGCACCAAGACCGACGTGCCCACCGGCACGGCGCGGGAGTTGGCCGAAATGCTCGGGCCGGTAGCCGGCCCCAGCTCGTCGGTGCCCGTCGAAGAGCTCACGGGCACCCCCGCAACGCGCGGTGCGGCCATGGGCTCGCCGCGCGCCGTGCAGGTCCATTCGGTGCGCGTGCCCTCCTACGCGCTCTCCTGTGAGGCGATCTTCGGGGCCGACAATGAGCGCCTGACCATCCGGCACGACGCCGGCGCCTCGACCGCCCCCTATGTTGCCGGAACGCTGCTGGCGGCCCGGAAGGTTCATCAATGGACCGGGCTCAGGCGCGGGCTGGACCACGTATTGTGACACCGGACGGGCAGGGCGAAGTCGCCGTCATCGGCGGGGGGATGGTCGGGCTTTCGGCAGCCCTTGCCCTTTTGCAGCGGGGCCGGCCCGTGACGCTGATCGACCCGGGCGATCCCATGGGGCAGGCGTCATATGGCAATGCAGGGGTTCTCAGCCGTGGGTCGATCTTTCCCATCGCCGGCCCGGGTCTCGTCGCCAAGCTGCCCGGATACGGCCTGGGCAAATGCGTCGCGGTGCGCGTCAATCGCCGGTCCCTGCACACGATGGTGCCCTGGGTGCGCCGCTTCCTCGCCGCTTGCAGCGAACCAGCATGGCGCGGCGCGGCAGAAGCGCTTGATCCTCTGGTGCGCACCGCAATCGATCATCACATGGCGCTGGCCGCCGAGCTGGGCATCACACAGCGTTACCGGCAGACCGGATTCCTGCGCCTTTACCGGCAGGCCGGCGGGCTCGCCGGGGCAGCGCGCGAGCGCGGGGTTCTGGAGCGTTTCGGCATCGAGGCACAACCGCTCGACGCCAGGGGCCTTGCCGACCTTGAGCCCGTGCTGGCCGAACGCTATGCCGAGGGGCTCCATTTCAACCAGTCCATGTCGGTGGACAATCCCGGCGCGATCGTCATGGCCATGCGCGACGCGTTCCGCGCCCGTGGGGGGCTGGATTTGCCAGGCCATGTCCGAGCCATATCCTCCCTGGGCGACGGCGTGGAACTGGTCGTCGATGGCCGCACGCTGCGCTTTGCCCAGGCCGTTGTCGCGGCGGGCGTGTCATCGTCAACGCTCACCCGGCCGTTGGGAGACCGGATTCCGCTCGTCGGCGAACGCGGCTATCACCGGCTTGTGCCCTGGAGCGGAAACGCAGCGCTTTCACGTCCGATTTATGACGTCGCGGGCGGGTTCGTGGCCTCGCCGATGGAGGGTGGTCTGCGTGTTCTCTCCGGCGTCGAGCTGGCGCTACCCGACGATCCGCCCGACCACACCCAGATCGATGCGGTTCTGGCCGACGCGGCCGGACGCCTTCCCATTGATGCGAATGGCGCCGGCCCGGTCTGGATGGGAAGCCGTCCGTCGACGCCAGACAGCCTGCCCGTGATCGGGTTTTCCAAAGCCAGCCGGGCGGTGGTCTATGCCTTCGGGCATGGCCATATCGGCTTTGCCAACGGCCCGGCGACGGGTCAGGCGGTGGCCGCGCTGTTGTCTGGCGATTTGCCCGATGTCCCGATCGAAGCCTTCTCACCCAGGCGTTTTTGAGAAGCGGTTCCGCCAGATCTTTGATGTCTCGCGTTTCCGAACCGGAAAAGTGTTCCGGCGTTTCCTGGAAACGCTTCAAGGCAGCAGCAGGCCGCCATCCACATGCAGCACCTGCCCGGTGACCTGACGGGCGCCGGGGCTGGCAAGGTAAGCCACGGCCTCGGCGATGTCGTCCGGCTCGGCGACCCGGCCCGTGGGCGTGATCCCCGCAGTCCGGTTCATGGCGTCCGGCGAGGTCGCGGTATGGGCGGCTGCATCCTTGCGGGTGAAGCCCGGTGCCACGCAGTTGACGGTGACCCCGTCCGGACCGAGCTGGACCGCAAGGCTCTTGGCCAGCGCTTCGAGCGCCGCCTTGGCCGCCGAGGAGGCGGGAAACAGCATGTCGCCGGTCCCGAACCCATGGGCCACGAACGAACTGATCGCGATGACGCGACCATTGCCGCCGGCTCGCAGGTCGGGCAGGGCCGCGTCCACCAGCCGGAAGAAGGCCAGCGGGATGATCTCGAGCGCGAACCGCAGCTCTGCCTCGGTGAGATCGCCGAAGCGCGATTTGTGCGCCACTCCTGCATTGCTCACGATGACGTCGATCGTCCCGAACGCGTCCCGGGCCGCCTCGATGATCGAACCGGCCACCTCGGGCGAGGCGAGATCACCGAGCGCAAGTGCAACCTCGGCCCCCCGGCTGCGGCAGTCCCTGGCCACGGCGTCGAGGCCCTCACGGTTGCCGCGCGTGTGCAGCACCAGCGCGGTGTCCGGGCCGGCAAGCCGGCGCGCCGTGGCCGCGCCGATGCCACTGGCGGCTCCCGTTATGACGATGACGGTTCGCAAGGCAGGCACGGCTGGAAAAACCTCCGCAATCAGAAAACGAATTCGCGCACGATCAGCAGCACGGCGCTCAGGGCCGAGACGCTCAGCACCACAATACGGACCTTGCCCTTGTCCACGAGCAGGCGACCCCAGTTCGAAAAGACAAAGCCGATCATGGCGAACGGCAGCAGCAGCAGGCCAAGCCCGATGCCGGTCCATGTCACCTGGCCGCCTATGGCCAGTGCAATCAGCGAGATGATGGCCCCGAACACGAAGAACGCGCTCAGCGTGGCGCGCATCACCGGTCCCTTGGCGTTCTGGTAGACCATGGCCATGGGCGGGGCGCCGATCGAGGTGAGCGTGCCCATGAACCCCGATACCCCGCCGGCTATGAACAGGTTTCGGGGATTGGCATCCACCTTGAGCCCCAGAAGGTTCAACGCCACGGCGATCAGCACCAGAACTGCAAAAAGGGTGGAATAGGCGGCCTGGTCGACCAGCCCCAGGCAGAGCACCGCCAGTATCGAGGCGGCCACCCGGCCCGAAAGGGATGCGGTGAGGCCCTTGCGGTCGATCTCGCTGCGCTCCCGGATCGCGCCGACAATGCATACGAAAAGCGCCAGCAGCAGCATGGGCACCGGCACGAAGGCCGGATCGATCAGCGCCAGCACCGGGGCGGCCACCATGTTGAACCCGAACCCCGTGGAACCCTGCACGGCACCAGCGGCGATGACGGCAAGGATGGCCAGAACGATAACGGGCCAGTCGATGGTGGAGATAAATGCCACGGAGATAACTCGAGAACGGTGATTCCGACCGCCATCATCGCGATCCCGGCGCGCCGTGGGAAGGTTTTATCTGTTCCCATATGGCTCCGGTGGCGAGAAATCGCGTGGGGCGGGCGCGCCGGACACTCGCGCGCGACCTTTCCCAGCGATCTGGGCATCGGTCATGCTGTTCTTCACGTTGACAATTGCCTGGTCTCTCCCAAGAGTAGCCGCGAGGGTGGCGCACCGTTGCGATGAGGCGCCGGACACTTGGTCACAAAGGGGTAGTTTGAACATGAACAGGCAATTTGGTCTCTTGCTGGCGAGCACGGCGCTTGCCGTCTCGCTCGGCGCTCTCGCTCCGGCGGTCTATGCGCAGTCGATCACCGTTGCGATCGGCTCGGAGCCGTCCACGCTCGACCCGCAGCTGCGCGACGACGGCGGCGAACGCCAGGTCAACGACAACATCTATGAAACGCTCATGGCCCGCACGCCCGATGCCCAGCTCGTCCCGGGTTTGGCCGCGTCCGAACCCGTCCAGATCGACGAGACGACCTGGGAGTTCAAACTGCGCGAGGACGTCAGCTTCCACAATGGCGAGCCGTTCAACGCCGATTCCGTGGTGGCCAGCCTCGAGCGTGTCATCGACCCGGAGAACAATTCCGAGCAGATGGCCTATTTCGGCACCATCGCCGGCGCAGAGAAGATCGACGACTACACCGTCCACATCCTCACCAACGGGCCCGACCCGATCCTTCCTTCGCGCATGTACTGGATGAAGATGATCCCGCCGGTTTACGCCCAGGAAGGCGACCTGGCGAGCGCGCCGGTCGGCACGGGTCCCTACGAGTTCGTCTCCTGGTCGCGTGGCGACACCATCACGCTCCAGGCCAATGAAGACTATTGGGACGGTGCGCCCGAGATCGACGAGGTGACCTATCGCTTCGTGGGTGAACCCGGCACGCGCCTTTCGGGCCTGATGGCGGGCGAGTTCGACATCATCACCAATCTGCTGCCCGAGTTCACGTCCACGGTGCCCAAATTCGCCGCCGTGGAAGGGCTCGAGACATCGGTGTTCGTAGTTGGCGCCGACAATGAGTTGACCTCAGATCCGCTGGTGCGCGAGGCCCTCAACCTGGCCATCGACCGCCAGGCCATGGTCGACAGCCTCTTTAGCGGCTACGCCACCGTCGCCCAGGGCCATCACGTCAACCCGCGCGCCTTCGGGTTCAACGATTCGCTCGAGAGCTACCCCTATGATCCCGAGCGGGCCCGCGAGCTGATCGAAGAGGCTGGTGCCAATGGCCAGACCCTTCAGGTCATCGGTGAATCGGGCCGCTGGCTCAAGGATCGCGAGCAGATCGAGGCGGTGGCCGGCTATTGGGCCGAAACGGGCCTTTCGGTGGACGTCCAGATCCAGGAATTCTCCCAGTACCTCGACAGCCTGATGGGTGACGGGCCGCGTCCCGACACCATCTTCATCGCCAACTCCAACGAGTTGCTCGATGCCGATCGCGAAGCCTCGTTCATCTACCACATGGACGGCGCTGCGGCCTCGAACTCCGACGAGGAGATGGCGGCGATGATCGACGAGGCCCGGATCACGACCGACGAGGGCGAGCGCCAGGCGCTCTACGACGAGATTTTCCAGCACGCCCATGATCTCCACTACACCGTGCCGCTGTTCAACCTGCAGGACATCTACGGCATGTCCGAGCGCATGGAATGGCAGCCGCGCACCGACGCCAAGCTGCTGATCAAGGAAATGTCGGTCGCCGAGTAACATCCGGCCGGTCCCCGACAGGCAAAGCCGTCTGCCCCAAACGGCAGGCGGCTTTCGCGTTTGAGGGCCCGCGCGAACCTTCCCTCCGCGCGTTGACAATCGCCCTGCCGGCCCCAGGACCCGGCTGACCGTCCTTGCCAGCAGGAAGGCCGACAGGAGAAACACGGGCGATCCGGCACGTGCAAGAAAAGCGCGCAATTTCCGGGACAGGGTTATATTTTGTGCTAAACGCGCACGAACTCTTTGACGCAGGGCCTCAGATGGTCTTTGCCTGTGGGTCACGGGCGTTGTGTCAGTATCGTCCGAGGCAAGGCGCATGGCTGCGGATCGCGGGCGGGGGGCACCGCTGGTGGGCCTTCAGCCGCGTGAGCACAGGACCGGACGGCGCATTGGTGTCTCTGGCCGAAAAGGGGTAATATGGGGTCATTCATCGTTTGCCGGTTGTGGCACGGCCTGCTTGTCGTCCTTGGCGTCAGCTTTACCGTCTTTGCGGTCACGCGCCTGTTCGGCGACCCCGTCAGCCTCATGCTGCCCCTCTCGGCCAGCGCCGAACAGCGCATGGCCTTCGCCCAGGAGATCGGGCTCGACCAGCCGCTTTTCGTTCAGTTCATCCGCTTCCTCGGTGATCTGGCCACCTTCGACTTTGGCGAAAGTCTCTGGCAGCGCCGCCCGGCGATCGAAGTGGTGTTCGAGCGGCTGCCCTTGACGCTGATGCTGATCGGCACGGGGTTGGGCTTTGCCATCCTCTTGTCGATCCCGCTTGGGATGATCGCGGCGCTTCGGCCCGGAGGGTTCCTCGACCGGTTCATCGTTAGCGCGGGATTGCTGGGGCTCTCGATGCCCCAGTTCTGGGTGGGCCTCCTGCTGATCGTGGTGTTTTCGGTCCAGCTCAAGCTGCTGCCCACTTCGGGCATGGGCACGCCGCTGCACCTCGTGCTGCCGGCCCTCACGCTTGCGCTCACGCCCCTGGCGCGGTTGACCATGCTGGTGCGCTCATCGATGATCGACGAGCTCAACCAGCACTATGTGCGCACGGTCAGGGCCAAGGGCCTGCCCTTCACCCGCATCCTGCGCGTTCATACCCTGCGCAATATCCTGATTTCCTATATGACCCTCGCCGGCTGGGAGCTGATCACGACGCTGGCCGGATACACGGTGGTTGTCGAAACGGTCTTTGCCTGGCCCGGGCTCGGGCTCACTGCGGTTCAGGCGATCCAGAGGGGCGATCTGTTCCTGATGCAGGCCATCGTGTTCGTCATCGCGCTGCTCATCGTCCTCATCAACATCGTGCTCGATATCGTCTTCAAGATGATCGACCCAAGGATCAACCTCAACTGATGGCCGACCGTCTTTCCTCAAAGCCGCAGACCCCGAAGAGACTGGCCATCCTGGGCGGCCTCGTCTCCGAGCTCTGGCATGACAAGGCCGGGTTCATCGGTTTCCTCGTCATCGCCCTGATCACGGCCATGGCGCTGCTTGCGCCCTGGATCGCGCCCTACGATCCGGCGGCCCAGAATGTGATGGCCCGGCTCCAGCCGCCCGTCTGGCTCGCCAATGGCGACTGGAACCATATCCTGGGCACCGACAATCTGGGCCGCGACGTGCTCTCCCGCGTCATCTGGGGCGCGCGCTCCACGCTGCTGATCGGGGCATCGGTGGTTCTGATCGCCGGCACCATCGGGGTGATCGTGGGGCTCGTCGCCGGCTATGCGGGCGGGCGCGTGGATGGCGTCCTGATGCGCATCGTCGATATCCAGGTCTCGTTCCCCGGCATCCTCATGATCCTTCTGATCGTCTCGGTTCTTGGGCCCAGCACGCTGACCATGATCATCGTGCTCTCGATCACCAACTGGATGATCTATGCCCGTCAGGTGCGCTCCATCGTCATGTCCGTGCGCCAGGTGCCCTATGTGGAAGCGGCCTCGGTCATGGGGTGCCGGCCGCGCCGCATCATATTCCGGCACATTCTGCCCAATCTGGTCACCCCGCTGCTCACGTTGGGTATTCTCGAATTCACCAACATCGTTCTGGCCGAAGCCGCGGTCTCGTTCCTCGGGCTGGGTGTCCAGCCGCCGGCCACGAGTTGGGGCCTCGATGTGGCCTCGGGACGCGATTACATTTTCATTGCATGGTGGCTCATCACCTTTCCCGGGCTCGGCATTGTCCTGACGGTGCTCTCGATCAACCTTTTCGCCAACTGGGTCCGGGTCACAACAGACCCTCAGGAGCGTGAAAAGCGGTTCGCATATTCGAGGGCCGCGCGGCGCATGGTGCGGCCCGCCGAGGACAGGGCGGTGGTGCGATGAGCGCGCAGACGGCACCTTTGCTCGAGGTCGATGGCTTGAGGGTGGATTTCGCCTCCCGGGCCGGACTCGTGCAGGCCATCAACGAGGTCTCGCTTGTCGTGCACAAGGGCGAAACGCTCGGGCTGGTGGGGGAGTCGGGGTCCGGCAAGAGCGTCTCGGCCCAGGCGGTGATGGGGCTGATCTCCCCGCCGGGCGCCATCACCGGGGGCGACGTGCGCTGGTGCGGCACTTCGCTGCTCGGGCGCAAGGGCGAGCGCTATGCCCGCAGCGTCCGCGGCAAGAACATCGCCATGATTTTCCAGGACCCCATGACCTCGCTCAATCCGCTCATGACCGTCGGCGACCAGATCGGCGAAGCCATGCGCTATCATCTGGGCTTCACTCACGTCCAGGCGCGCCGGCGGGCCGAGGAGCTGCTGGGCGCCGTGGGCCTTTCCGCCCCCGCGCGCCGGCTCGACCAGTACCCCCACGAGCTTTCGGGCGGCATGCGCCAGCGCGTCATGATAGCCATGGCCATTTCCTGCGAGCCCGAACTGCTGATCGCCGACGAGCCCACCACGGCGCTCGATGTCACGATTCAGGCGCAGATCCTTGAATTGCTGGCCAGACTGCAGAAAGAACTGGGCCTCGCCATCATCCTGATCACCCATGATCTGGGCGTGGTGGCCGGGATCTGCAACCGGGTTGCGGTGATGTATGCGGGCCGGATCGTCGAGACCGGAGACGTCGACACCATCTTTGAGGATCCCGGGCATCCCTATACGCAGGGGCTGCTGCGTTCGACCCCTAGTCTCGAAGGGACCGAGGACACGCTGATGTCCATCGATGGCATTCCCCCCCGGCTCATCGATCCGCAGCCGGGCTGCCCCTTCCTGCCGCGCTGTCCCATTGGTGTGGACGCGTGCCGGCAGGCGCCGCCGGCCGAGGCGTGGAAGGGAAGCGCCGTGCGCTGCTGGAAGGCAGGGGCCGACGCATGGTCCATGGGCGCAACCCGCGCGCAGGAGGCCGGGCTGTGAGCGAGCACGAGACCTCTCCAACGGTGCTGCCGACCCTGCGTGTGCGCAGCCTGGGGGTTAATTATCTGACCCGGTCCAAGGGATTCTGGTCCCGCCCGCGCCCGATCTCGGCCCTCGAGGGCGTCTCGTTCGACGTACGTCCCGGTGAAACGCTGGGCCTTGTAGGCGAATCCGGATCGGGCAAGACCACCGCCGGGCGTGCCATCCTGCGCCGGATCGATTCGGCCACCGGCCAGATCATCTTCAAGGGCACCGATATCACCACCCTCAAGGGCGAAAAGCTGCGCCGGCTGCGCGCGGGCATGCAACTCGTCCTGCAGGACCCCTATGCCAGCCTCAACCCGCGCATGCGCATTCTCGATGCGGTCGCCGAACCATTGATCGTGCATGGCGTGGTCAAATCGGCAGAGGCGGCGCGCGATCAGGTGGTCGAACTGCTCGATCTCGTGGGCCTGCCGGCCGATGCGGCGAGCCGGTATCCCCATGCCTTTTCGGGCGGCCAGCGCCAGCGCATCGGCATCGCGCGTGCGCTTGCGCTCAAGCCCGATCTCGTGGTCGCCGACGAGCCGGTCTCCGCGCTCGACGTCTCGGTGCGTGCCCAGGTGGTCAATCTGATGCAGAGCCTGCAGCGCCAGCTCAAGCTCAGCTACATCTTCATCGCCCACGATCTCTCCATCGTGCGCCACATCTCCCATCGGGTGGCCATTCTCTATGCCGGAAGGCTGGTCGAGATTGCCGACCGGGACGACATCTACGAGCGCCCAAGGCACCCCTATACCGAAGCGCTCCTGTCGGCGGTGCCGGTCGCCAACCCGGCCCTCCAGCGCGCCCGCGAGCGCATTGCCTGCGAGGGCGAGGTGCCCGATATCGCCAACCCTCAGCCCGGCTGCCGCTTCGCCTCCCGCTGCCCCCTCGCCACCCAGATGTGCCGCGAAAAATCACCGCCACTCGTGGAAGTGGCCCCCGGCCATTCCGTCGCCTGCTGGCACCGCAGTTAGAACATGCGAACTCCCTGGTTTGGTGGAATTAGATGGGGAACTCCAAGTCGTTGTTCTCTCGTGCTGGTGGCCCAAAAAGAGTACTTGTATTTTCCTCTTGGCCACCTGACCAGACCATTGTGCGCCTCAATGCCTTGCCGAAACGCTCGCGCAAGAAACCGAGCCAGTGCGCTTTCGTGACCCCTGGTTCTAAAACCTCCGGTCCTGTGGTCTGCAGGTGCGTGGGAACTGGCCCTGGCTACTGACATGCCCCCGCTCAACTGCGAGCCCCCCCCCCCGGGTTGGCGAGCGGTTCAAAGCAGGAACGCCGTGATTTGAGCCTTGCGCTTGCAATCGGGCAGGGCATCGGTACCAAAATGGAACCGCCTTGATGGTGACCGCTCGAGCAGATCGTCATAGCAGTTTGCCAAAGGCCGCTCGGGCTCAGCCGTGACGTCCACCCGGCGAGTGAAGTGACAGGTGGATTGCCCGGACTTGCGCGTTCACCAAGCTGCGGGTGTGTGCCAGTGTGCGCAGAATGTGGAGTCAGACAGAAGGAGCCAACGATGCCGGGAACCGCTTCCCCCGCGGCACCTGACCCCCAGCCTGTCTAGGACGCTCGAGGACGAAATGGTGCGCGCGTGTTCTGAGGTGGCCGCGCGGCGCGGTCTCGTGGCTGAGGGGCTGGGTGTGCAAGCGATGGACCTGCGCTGGAACTTCGAATTTGGCGCACGTGTTTCCATTGCCCTGCCCGATGGCTCGACGATGGACCCCGACCGCATGATGTTTGAAGCGCTTGCTGAAGAGTTTGGCCTCTCGCCAGACGATTTCGGTCGAGAGTTTTCGACGGGCCGGGACAGGTTTCGTGTCGCGGGCATCGATCCGCGCCGGCCCAAATACCCGATCTCGGCCAACCGGATCCCCGACGGGAAGGGATACAAATTCACCGCAGAGAATGTTGCGTTCTTGTTGCAGGCGGCAATCAAGGATGTGACGCCCAAAGGTGACAAGACCTGATCGGTCGGGTGCCGGGGCTTGGTGCTACCGGCAACATATGCAATTGTCTGGCAACGACACGCGGTCCTCGAGTGCCGATGTGCCTTCGAGCGTGTCTTGGCCCTCGCCCGGGGCGGCGGCGCCTTGCCAGAACTCCTCCTGACTGCTTATCGACGCACCGCTGCCGCCCCGGGTCGGTGGTCCCTGTCAGTGCTCATCGGGTGGATCGAAGTCGAAATCCTCCACGACACCGGGGACATCGTCATATCCATCCTCGGCATCGACATCCCAGCCGTCTGTCTCCTCACGCTCAAAGGCATCAAGATCGGGATCGTCGTCGATCTCAAGGGCGGGGTCCTCGACGTCGTCCCAGCGAGGATCGCCGTCCCAGGCCCAGGGCTCCGCGAAGGGCTGGTTTGCTGGTGTTCCAGATCCGTTTTCATGCCCACGAGGCGCACAAAGGGCCGCGAGGTCTGCGTCGAGCTCGTCGAGCGCATCGTTTCGGCCGGCCAGCAGCCTGCCGCGCGCATTGGAAACCATCGCGCCCAAGGCAACGAGGTCGGCATGGTCCGTGGCCGGGACGAGGTCGGGGTTCGCCCCAAGCCGTGCCACCAGCTGGGCCGTGATGGTCTCGGCGCGTTCAAGGAAGCGATCCTGGGCCTGGCGCATGAGCGCGACATCGCGCCGGAATCGCTTGCGGCGTGGTCCGATCCGGTCATGGCCTGCGGGGCGTGAAACCGCGGCGTGGAAATCGTGCTGCCAGGCGCGCATGCCATTGCGGTAAGCCCGCTCGCCGGCAAGCCGATCCGCGCCCTCCTCAAGCGCGGCCGCACGCGCTGCGTGGCCGGGATGAAGCCGATGATCGATGCGATGGCGCGGACAGACCGGCGGGATGACAAAGCCATGCAAATGCGGCTGACCCTCGTCGAGATGTTCAACGATCGTGGCAAGATGGTCGCCAAACTGTACAATGAGCCAGGCAATCACGCTTTCGCGCCATTGCTGGTAGTGGGCGAGAGGCTCACCTTCGGCAAGCTTGCGCCAGGGCCGGGGGTAGCTCGCGACAATCGCATAGAGCATGGTCGCATCCTCGCGCATACGTGCCCCGCGCCGGTCGCGAACGGTTTTTGCATATTCGGTCATCTGACTTTTGAGGCTGTCGAGCGGTGCCCCGTATCGATGCACCGGTGGTCTTGGCTTGCGCACATGGGGGGCGGCCCCGGGTGCCCGGGCAGCTTCATCAATGATATCGTAGATGTTTTCATGGGGCTTGCGCCGCGCGCCGGACCGCTTGCCATAACAGTTCAGTCGCAGAAATTGACTCGGCATTCTCGCACCTTTTTCTCCTGCAATTGTCGACGCCGATCATTCTAGTCTTTACCGACTAGATGTCCGGTCACTTGAAGTCACTTGAAGTCACCCGAAGTCACGGACAGTCACACCGAGTCACTTTGTTTCACGCCCTGGTCACACAGAGTCACTGACCGTCACTCGGAGTCACATTCATGGGGCCCAGGCAGAAAAGACGTCCGCCCGGCTCACGCCTCCACCCTCGACCCTGTTTCTCGCGCACCTGGGCAACAAAAAACCCGCGCCGGTGGCGCGGGTGAGGGTAGGGCGAGCTCAAGCTCATTTACGCGTTCTGTGTCGCAGGTTTTGCAAGGCCCTTTCGAGCTTGAGCCGGATCAACTCGGTAACCGCGAGATTGGTGAGGCCCGGGACAAGGTCCGGGGCAAACCGATTTGCGCGGTTGATCCGGCCGCGCCCGCCGATGACCTTGTTTGCCGCCGAGCGGACGGCCCGATGTTCGATCGTCCTGAGGATCGGATCAAGGGTCCTGTCATGACGCCCCTGATCGATCAGTTCCATCAACAGCCGCGCGCAGTGCTGGCTTGCCAGCGGACTGCGGCCCAGGACAAGGTCTTCTACCGCGTCCGGGGCGAGGTAGCGGACGATACCAAGGACCTGTCGCTCCTGTTCGGTCCTGTCGGCGAGCGCTGCGATCGTTGCAAGGGCCGCAGCGCTCTGCTGGCTGTGACTGGGCCCGCTCGCTACAGCCCGAGGATAAAACCCAGGCGGCGCATCTGCTCGTCGGTTTCGCTCAAAATGGTCCCGGCAGCCCGGCGCATCATCTGAACGAGGGTCGGATCCATGCCCATCTTTTTTGCCATCTCCGCGGTCTCAAGCGGGTTGCGTGAATCCCCGAGGCGGAAGAGCATGAGGCCCGACCGACGGATGCCATCGATGATTGTCATCGGCACCTGGGGCATCAGGAACGCGCCGTCCTCTGCAACCTTGAGGAGCTTGCGCAGATCGTGGCCTGCGGGGAGCGTGTGAATGTCTCCATCACGCTGACTGACAGCGGGCACAACCCGGTGCGGCGCCGGCAGAAGGTCACGCCAGACCTCGTACGTCTCGAGCGCGTCGCGCGCGATATCCTCACGCGCGGACGTCGGAACGACAATCAGGGCATGACGTTCCATCGCAACCAGCCGCAGCGCGACGTCAAGCTGATCCATCACGAAAGTGAGCCGATTGATCGATGCGGCTGACGTATCATAGATCAGGCAATCATTGGGACCTGCCTCAAGGAGCGCCCGGTCGAGGACGGAGTGGACACGCACGTCCGCGATGGGGTCATGAACGACCACGTCGGTAGGGGGGAAAAGGATATGCTGCACGCTGGCGTAGGGATCGTAAAAGCGCTGGCTGTCGTTTTCGAAGATCTTGAGGTCAAGGCCCGAGCGGTGGCCCGCGTCGACAAGGATCTGGCTCATGAACGACTTGGCTGAGCCGCCGAGACGATGGCTCGGAATGGTGAGGAGTGGTGACTGCGGGGCAGCCACGATTTCGGGGATATCAAGCATTGGCGAATTGTCCTTTCGGCCGGTTGGTTGGTTTTGTGTCACCACGCACAAAGCCTGAGCGTGATCGGCATGCCGGTCCAACGGGCCAATTGCGGATTTGGAGAAAACTTCGCTTTTTCCTGACCGGGACCGGCACCTTCCCCAAGAAAAGGAAAAGGCTAACCCCCGGAGATGAGGCGGCGGCGGCCCGGGCGTCGGTAGCAAGCCGCCAGCGCAGCCATGTCGCTGTGTTCGGGTGCCGTCCTCTCGGGCACCGCCCGCTTGGGGGGCGATGGCAAACCGGAGGAAGCCGGGTCATGAGCCAAAGGGCTCTCGGGCACGCCCGGTGCGGCCTGCTCAAGGCGTAGATCGGTCCGGTCCTCGACCCCATCGCTCTGATGGGGCGCGTGTGGGTCATCGGGCGCCCAGACCGAGCGTGTGGGGCTCGATGGAGAGCCCGGAGCGGTCCCTGTTGACCTCTGGTCGAGCGCGGCCCTTCGAACCCTCGTGCCCCCATCCAGACCCCGCGCGACAACAGGATCACCCAGTGCCTTGCGATACCTGTGGAAATAGGTTTTGACGCGCTCGGTGGTCTGGGAGAGATCGCGGTCCCCGCCGCGCGCCGCGTGGATGACCTCGGAGATGTAATAGAACGCATTGTCGTCGCCCTGCAGCGCACGAATGTCGCGATAAAGCCGGCGCACATGGCCGGCGAGCGGTCGCAGGCCCTGCGCATTGCGTGCTGTCTCCTGGGCGCGTGCAACGAACTCGTCGTGGGTCACGGTTTGTCTCCGCCAGATCTATTGCCAGAGCCAGCATCGCCTCGCGGTGCGCCCGCGCAAAAGCGGGCCAATTGCGGATTTGCCTGATTGTCGGAAAAACAAGGGCAGGGGTTTGCTAACCCTCCGCGTGCCAGAACAGATGCCCCTGGCCCCGGACGATGAGAGGACCGGCATGGTGAACCTTGAGGATTTTACAGTCATTGCCACGGTGCGTGCAGAGGGGGCCGGGGCCGCAAGCGTTGATGCCCGGGAGATGGCTTTCCTGCCACGCGGGCCCTTGAGCCTTGAAACCTTCCAGCCATTTGCCGCCCAGCTGACCGAACGCCAGCTGTTTGAGATCTTTGCCGGTGTGAGCGAGCTGCGGCGTGCGTTTTCAAGCGAGTTGATAGCCCCGATGATCGTGCGGCGGGTTGATGAGGCCACTTGCGCGCGCACCGATTTCGGCAGTGAAGCGACCAGAGCGCGTCTGGCGGCAGGCGGGGCGGTCACCTCCTTTGCCGCCCAGCTTGATTTCCGCGGCAGGCAGGCGCCCGGGCGCCCCGACGCAGCGCCCATCGACACCGCGTTCAAAACTGCCTTTGCCCAGGCGGTGGCCCGGTTCGATCGGCTCGGTGCGGTCATTGAGCCTTGCGACATCGAGACCTTCAAAGCCGAGCGCCGGGCGTTGGGCAGCCGGCTCGAGGATCATGGCGCGCTCTTTAATCTCAATGCCGACCACGCGCGCGAGGACCGGTTCCCGGTCCGTGGCTGGTGCCAGACCCATGGCCCCCGGCTGCTGGCCGAGGCTTACGGGCTCGAGGAACGTGCCCTTGAGGCCGCGCTTGATCGCGCCTTTATCGCCCGGATCAGGGCCAGGGGGTTTGCCGAGGTGCTTGCCGGGGAACTGGGACTGATCGACACGCTTTGCCTCTGGCATGAGGCGCACAAAGTGCGCAAGAAAGCCGAGATCGGTGTGCGCGACAGCGCCCGAAGAGTGATCAAGAAGCTCACAAAGGACCGGCAGGCGCCCATCTGGCTCCCAGAGCCACCGCGCCTCTATAGTTCGGTGCGCCAGAGACTGGTGGCCGAGAAGGCGCTGGCCGAACTGGGCCCGGAACGGATGATCGCGGCGGCGAGCCTTTTCGATCTCGCCCCGGCGTTCGGGGTGTTTTTGACCCGGATCTATCTTTTGCCCCTGCTCGAGAGTGCAGCTCTTGCCGGCTCCATGGCGTTGCGCGGGCGGCCCGGGACGATTGCGTCCCTGGTCGTTGCCGGGGGGCTTGTGGGCCTTGGGGAACGGGCGCGCACCAACGCCGAGCAGGACCCGGTTTTCCAAAGTGAGGTCGAGGGACTGCAGACAGGAATCGAGGCGCTCTTTGCGCGCGCGAGCCTGTCGGTGGCACAATTGGCCGGCCATGGCCGCGCGGTCCTTGAAACGGGCGTGCCCGTCACGATCCCGGCGCGAGAGGGGGCGCCGAGGTTTTTTCTCAACGATTGAGCCCGGGGGGGCAGGCCTTGAGGTCCGGGGTCCTGGCCGTGGGGGAGGACGCCGGCCCTGTGCGGGGGGGCTTTGGGGTCGGCCGGTCGGGCCGCGACAAGGGGCCGGCAGAACGCCGGCCCTTCTGGCCAGGCAATCGCCGGGTATTGGTTGCCATCGATGGGCAGGGGAGCCCGGTTCAATGTTCGATAACGGCCCTTGAAGAACATTGATGGCAGGTGGGAAATGGTCAATCACCGATCGTCGTGAGGCAGCTTCGCGCCCCCAATGGGGCCGATCAGGTATCCGACAACAACACCTGAAAGTCGCCATAGGCACGTGCGGTGATCGGCGGCAAATAGGATAAGCTGCTGCGGTCACCCGCTAGCGGGGAACCCGATCTCGGCGAGCAGTTCGGTATAGCCGGGTTTGTTGCGGATCGGCCAGAAGGCGGGATCGACCTTGATACCGATCAGGCGTTCCTCACGGCGATTGAGACTGATGCGAAGCCAGCGCAGGGCTTCATCACCGTCCCCGGTCAGCGCATAATGGCGGACAAGGTCCCATGCCAACGCTTCGCCGCGCTCATAGTACTCCTGCTCCACTGAAAACATGGCCATAGCCATCGCCTCGGGTCCCGCCTCGGTAAGTGCTCTCACACCGGCCTCGGCTGCGGCGCGGTAGCGCGGCACGGCGATCAGGTCGCCCAGCCGGCCATAATCGGTTAGATAACCTTCATAGTCATCTTGCGAGAGATAAATGAGCGAGCGGGTATAGTAGGCCCAGGCAAACCCCGGGTCCTGCGCGATCATGTCCGCGAGAAGGTCCCACGCCGGCTCGGTATCGCCGCTATAGAACAGCGCCTGTGCCCTGATATTGAGGACTGCGCTGTTGTGAGGGTCGAGTTGTTGCGCTCGATTGGCAATGGGCAGTGCCTCCTGCGGTCTGCCGGCCAGCAGGAGCGCACTGGCGTACCACATGTGATTGTTGGCCGAGTTCGGGTTGAGACGGATGGCCTCGGCAAACCGAGCCAGTCCGGCGTCCACCCGCCAGTGCCAGTGGAATTCGACAAAAGCGAGCGCGCCTTGTGCGAGATCGAGCGTCGGATCGAGTTCGACGGCCCGCCGCGCCGCCGTTTCCGCCTTCGGATAGGCCTCCCAGCCCGACATGCCGCTATATTGTACCCTGCGGTCTGGAAATTTGCATGAAGTGCGGGGCATGAGCCCGTGCCGGGGCGCGCCCCGGCACGGGCAGACGCAAGGATACGGCGGTTGAGGCCGTCCTGGAACAGCTGATCGAACACGGGCCTGACGGAAATCGGCTCGGTGTTCGCCCGAGCTTTCGAGCTGGCGATGCAGATCGAACGTGAGCGGTTTCTCGGTGCGGGCTTTTATGAGCGCACGCCCGAGCGGCACGGCTATGCCAACGGCTACAAGCCCAAGCGGATCGACACGCCTGCGGGCACCGTGAGCGTGCAGGTGCCCAAGACCGCCGGGCACGACGCAGAGCCATTCTACCCGCAATCGCTCGAGCGCGGACGGCGGTCGGTCCGGGCTGTCATGCTGGCGGTGGCCGAGATGTATGTCAAAGGCGTCTCCACACGCGATGCCGAGGCTGTCATGGGCGAGTTCGGGATCGAGAGCCTGTCGTCCTCACAGGTCAGCCGGGCGGCCAAGCTGCTCGACGAGGAGCTGGACGGCTGGCGCAACCGCCCTCTTGGCCAGGTAGAATACCTCATCGTCGACGCGCGCTATGAGAAGATGCGCCATGGCGGCGTGGTGCGCGATGTCACCGTGCTCTCGGCCATTGGCATCGGTCCGGACGAGCGGCGGCGCGTTCTTGGTGTGTCCGTGGCCCTCTCGGAGGCCGAGGTCCACTGGCGGAGCTCTCTGGAGAGCCTGGTCGCCCGTGGCCTGCGCGGTGTCGAGTTCATCGTATCGGACGACCCTGCCGGGCTGCGCGCTGCCCGGCGCGCCGTGCTCGGCGGTGCCACTTGGCAGCGCTGTCAGTTCCATCTCGCCCAGAACGCAATCCACCACGCCCCCAATGCCGAGATCCGCAAGCGCATCGGGGCCGAGCTGCGCGCCGTGTGGACCGCAAGCACGCTCGCCAAGGCTGAGACCGCGCTCGCCGAACTGGTCGCCAGCTACCACACCTGTGCGCCAAGGCTGACTGCATGGCTCGAGAAAAACGCACCTGAAGGGCTCGCCGTCTTCACCCTCCCAGAGCCACACCGCCGCCGACTGCGCACCTCGAACCCGATCGAGCGTGCCGTGCAGCAGGAGCTCAAGCGCCGCACGGCCAAGCTCAGGGTCTTCCCGAGCGAGGATTCCCTCCTGCGCATGGTCAGCGCAATCCTCGTCGAGATCGACGAGAAATGGGCCTCAGACACAAAGGCCTACATCAAGTGGGAATGCCAGGATGGGTGACCCGCTCTCAGCAGAATTTCCAGACAGCAGGTTGCGCAATCTTTTCAATCTGCTCAAGCGTGAGTGAATACACCGCAGAACATATCGAACGTGCCAAGAGGCAAGGCAGGACATGTTCGACTACATCGAAATGTTATACAACCCAAAACGCAATCACGTCAGGAACGGGATGCTGTCACCCGTCGAGTTTGAACGCCAGCAGGGAAACCAACCCGACGGCATCCACGAAACTCGGGGTTATTCATCCATCCCGATATCAAAGGCCACATGAGGATGGTCAGAGGCCGCACGTATCGCTCATAGCACTTGAACTCATACCAGAAATAAGATTATTATAAATGAAAATATGATAATCAGGATTATGGTATGAAGTTCATTGGTAGAGAGCGGGAACTGGGCCTTCTGAAAGCTGAGATCGATCTCGCCCGGCCCTCCCTCGTCATTGCCTATGGCAGACGCCGTATCGGCAAATCCTGGCTACTGAAGCAGGCCGCCGATGGGCGTCCCAACATCTATTTCCAGGCAACCATAGCCTCGTCTGCCCAGAACCTCGAGACGTTCAAGGCAGTGGCTGCTCTCGCCGTGGGAGATTCAGAGCTTTTGGCTGGTCTCGGGACTTGGGAAAGCGTATTTCACTACCTCGCGGAAGCCGCGAAAAAACAGCCCGGCCTCGTCGTGATCTTTGACGAATTCCCCTATCTACTGGCCGACGACAAATCATTGCCATCGGTCCTGCAGCGCTTCTGGGACACCGACGCCGCGGCGGCCGGTAATTTGAAGCTGATATTGTGCGGTTCGGCGATCTCGCAGATGGAAGATCTGCTGGCTGAGAAGAACCCCCTCTATGGGCGCAAGACGATGTCGATCGACGTCAAGCAGCTCTCGTTGCGGGAAGCGGCCGAGTTTTTCCCAGACTACTCCGCCGAGGCAATCATCGAGACATATGCGGTGTTCGGAGGCGTGCCACATTACCTCGCCCAATGCGACCCGTCCAAGGACCTGCGCGGCAACATTATCGATCTGCTTTTGACCGAGACCGGTGGATTGGTGAACGAGCCGGAGTTCTTGATGAGGAGCGAATTCGAGAAGCCTCGGACCTATGCTGCAATTCTCGCCGCCATTGCCGATGGTTGCGACGGCGCAGGAGCGATCGCTGATCGTATCAAGGCCAAGACATCGGACATCTCGCCCTACGTGGCCAGGCTGATCAGGCTTGACCTCATCACGTCCGAGAAGTCGCTCGACGCAGATGACAGGGGCCGCAATCGACGGTTGCGGCTAAACGATCAGCTACTGGCCTTCTGGTATCGCTTCCTTCCTCGCTACCTCGGCGCTATCAACAGCGGACACGGTAAAAAACTCTTCGACAGCATCATTGTTCACGAACTACCGGAGTTCATGGGTGGTGCGTTCGAGAAGATCTGTCGCGATTACGCCCGACTACATCTGGAGGAACAGACAGGTGTGCCGGCGGCCGAGGTCGGGTCCATCTGGGGCCATCGCGATATGGACGTCGATGTGGCAGGAATGCTGTTGAACGGCGAGGCCTTCTTCGGTGAAGCTAAATGGCGTGAACGCCGTGTGGACATGGCAATCATCGAAAAGCTGAAGGAGGCGCCCGAAAAAAGCGGCTACGGTGGCACCGATGGGCACCACTTCCTGTTGTTTAGCAAAACTGGCTTCAAGGAGGAAGTGCAGCAAATTGTCGACGCCTCTGTCCACCTCATCGATCCGGAGCTGCTCGTGTACGGGCCGGACCGGGGTTACCGGCACAACTTTCGCGGCCCCAAATAAGGTGTTCGGCGTGCAGCCCCTTCCGCTATCGAACCAAGCGATTGTAGCAGGCCGCTGCCGGCCCATTACGGCATCTAGAGCGTTTCCACCCAGGGCGTTCCAGGCCGAAGCCGCCAGACAATGCCATTGAGCACCTTGCGATCATCTGCGATGCCCGCCACGCAGCTTATTGGGCAAAAACGGCTTAATGATCGACCATTCAAAGTCAGTCAGGTCGCAACGGCGGCGCGTCATGCATTCCGCCTCAACGCCAAGCAGTCAGAGCGCGCCAAAAGATACGAACCCTTTGTCGGGTCTGAGCCATGCCTTGATCAAAACAGTTAGCACTGCCGCAAAGGGCTTACAGGCAAGTCTGCGTCTGCGAGCCTGAAAGTTCGATAACGGTCTTTGAAGAACATCTGGCAATAGGGGCGAGTGCCGAGGCAAGCGGACCGGAGATATTGGCTTGCGGCTCTCCGCGATTGAACTGATCGGCAATGGCGATCACCCGATCCTTCAGTTGCTGCACCCCAGGCACAATCGAGGTGTCACTGTGAGCTGAAAATCGTGTCAACGATTGGATCAATTGCCGATCGTCCAAGGCAGCTTCGCGCGCTCATTCCAGCCGTTCACGTTGGCAGCATGGCTCCTGTCGGCTGCTGTGCAGTCAGAACGGCCCGAACGAATTCCAGCCCGCCCATTTACACCCTTTACTCGCCACGGTGGAAAGTCCAAAATTTGCGCATCAACGCAGAAGGCGCAAGGATTAATCAAAAATCGTTCCGTGATATGAAATATGCAAGCCGCATTGTAGAATTCGAGTTGACCTTCCCGCGCCCCGGACTGATCATCGGGGAGCTCAGCCTGCAGGAGGGAATAATGCATAAGGGCGCTCTTTCTCGCCGTTCGGTCCTTGGTCTCGGCGCATCCGCCGCAGCCATGGGCGCCATTTCACCATTCGCATCTGCACTTGCGCAATCGGGGAACACCTCGCCAGTCCGTTTGCTGCTCGGCTCCCACATGGACTATCTGATAGCCCTCGCCGACAGGTATGCCGAGGACTACGGGACCGATGCGGCTATCGAGCTGGTGACCACGCCCGATCTTCCGGTCAAGCTCAGCTCCGCCTTTATCGCGCGCCGGTCAGTGGGCGATGCTGTCTTTGTCGACGCCGTCCAGATCGCGGGCCTTGCGGAAAACGGCTGGCTAACTGATCTGACCGATCTCGTGGAGAACGAATTCGTGCCAGCAGGCATGCTCCGCAACAGCCTCACCGCAGCCACCTACAATGACCGAATCTATGGGGTGCCGGTCACGATCGGCGCACCGATCATGCACTGGAACAAGGACCTGCTCGAGGGAGCCGGCCTCGATCCGGAGGCGCCTGCCGGCTGGCATTCGACGCCCAATTCCTGGAATGAATTTGTCGACTATGCCAAGGCGATCACCAATTCTGACGACAACGTCTACGGCCTCGTGGACAATTGGGGCGGAACAGGTAGCATCTTCACGTTCGGATCGCTGTTGCAGATGCATGGCGGGCACTTCCTTGACGATGATCGCAATCCCGTCATGAACAGCGAGGAAGGCGTGGAAGCGCTCTCGCGCATGGTGGAACTCCTCCACGAGCACCGGGCGATCGATCCGGCGTCCGTCACCTATACCTGGGTTTTCGATGCCTCGCCCAGCTATCTCGCCGGCACGCGTGGCTTCTTCTTCACTTGGCCTTTCATCGCCGGCATCGCCAATGGCTCGGAAGACTCCCAGATCCAGGGACGAAGCGGCTATGCGCCCAACCCTTCGGTGGTGACATCGGCGTCCGTCGACGGATCTGAGTATCTCACCGTACCCACATTCTCGGATAATCCCGAAGGTGGTCGGCAGTTCATCGAGATGGCCGTGGCGCTGGAGAACCAGATACTTCAGGGCTCGGAGACAGCCTGGGCGCCGGTGCTCGAACCGGCGCTGAGCGAACAGTCAGTGCTCGACAACCTCCCCGTGGCCGAGGTCATCCGCCAGTCCTACGAATACCCCGTCGACGGAGGCTACTCGGCCGATCGCCTGCGCTGGGTCGAAATACTGACGGGAGAGTTGTCCCAGGCCTTTGCCCAAAGCAAGGATCCTCGCACGGCCCTCAACGATGCGGTCAGCCAGATCGAGCAGAGCCGCACCTGACGACGAGGAGGCGGGCGGCCGGTTCGTCCGCCTCGACACCCTGATTGGTTGTTGGATGAAAATCAGACGCGAAACTGGCCTCGGCCTTGTGATGGTTGCGCCTGCATTGCTCCTCGTAGGCGGCGTATTCATGTACCCGGCACTTTTCACGCTGGCCCTCAGCTTTGCCGAATTCAACATGGTCCGGTTGAGCATCGAGCGCTTCGTGGGGTTCGGAAATTTCTCGAGCCTGCTTGCGAACCCGCAGTTCGTCGCAACAGCAGTGCGCACGATCTATTTCGGGCTCCTGGTTGCCTTTGCGACGGCGACCCTTGGCTTTCTGATCGCACTTTTGCTCAACGAGCCCTTCCGCGGTCGCGGCCTCGTGCGCGTCTTCGTGGTCCTGCCCTGGGCAGTCCCACCCGTGGTCGCGGGCGTGCTCTGGGGCCAGATGTTCCATGCCGATGTCGGCTTCATCAACGCCATTCTCTATCGTCTGGGCCTGATCGACAGCTACCGCATCTGGCTCGGGGATGCGACGACGGCGCTGCACGTCATCGCCCTCGCCGAAATCTGGAAGGCCATACCCTTCATGGTGCTGTTCTTCCTGGCCGGGCTGCAAAGTCTGCCTGGCCAGGTGTTCGAAGCCGCCGAGGTTGACGGGGCAAACGTGTTCCAGCGCTTCCGCTACATCCTGATGCCACTGATGGTGCCGGTGGCCATACCCCTCATGCTCATCCAGTTTGTCTGGGCGATGAAAGCCTTCGACACCATATTCGTGCTGACCCGAGGCGGGCCCGGCGGCGGCACCACGACCCTGAACTATTTCGTCTACCAGGAGGCGTTCCAGTCCTTCAATCTTGGCCGGGCCTCTGCATCGGCCTATGTGCTGCTGCTCATCACACTGGTCGTGGTCATCGTCATGTTGGCCATCAGGCGGCTTGTTTCTCGCCATTGGGAGGGTGCATCGTGACGCGCAGGCAAAGACGTGATCTCGCTCGCAACATCTTCATCTATGGATCGGCCCTGGTCGTTCTGGTGCTGATGGCGTTCCCGCTCTACGGCCTGCTTCTGACCAGCCTGCAACCGGAGTCCATCATCCGCTCCCGGGACGTGAGCTTCGTTCCCACCACAATCATTTTCGATCACTTTGCCGAGGTTCTTCGGCCCGGGCATATCGTGCCGCTGCGCGAGGGGATGATCAACAGCCTCATCGTTTCGACCAGCACGGCCCTGCTTTGCATTCTGCTTGCCCTGCCGGCAGCCTATGCCCTTTCGCGCCTGAAAGTGCCTGGGGGCGGACTGCTGCTTGGCGTGCTGATCTCGGTCTATTTTTTGCCCACCACCCTTTTCCTCATTCCCATGTTCGTGATCTTTGTGGAATGGGGGCTCGATGACACCATCTGGAGCCTGATGCTGGCCTATTCGGGCTTCATCCTTCCCTTCGCAATCTGGATCTTCAAGACATTCATCGACCAGTTGCCGATCGAGATAGAGGAAGCAGCGCGTATCGATGGATGCAGCTATCTCCAGATCCTTCATCTGATCGTGCTGCCGCTGATCCGACCGGGAATACTTGCAGCCTTCGTTTTTGCGTTCATCCTCTCCTGGATCGAATTCCTGACGCCGCTGATCTTCACCAACTCGTTGCGCATCAGCACCGTGGCTTTGGGCATGTTCCGTTCGACAATCGACATCCAGATCGGCCAGCAGGCCGCGGCGGCGGTTCTTACGCTCCTGCCCGTGGCCCTGCTCATGATCGTCTTCCAGCGCCTGATTACCCAGGTGGTGCTCACCGGTGCGGACAGGTAGGAGAACGCCAATGGAAAAGCTCAGGATCGGTGTTATCGGCACCGGCATGATCGGATCCTTGCATGCCGGCATCTATGCGGCAAACCCGCGTTGCGACTTGGTCGGCGTCTACGATCTGGATGCCGAGCGCGCCGCCGACGTCGCCGGGCGAACCGGAACAGAGCGCTTCGATGCAATGGAAGCGCTTCTCGACCCGGCGGTCGTGGATGCGATCGCCATTGCCACGCCGGAGACCCATCGCGCGGCTCCGGCGCTGCTCGCAGCAGATCGGGGCATTCCAATGCTGCTCGAAAAGCCGCTGGGCCGCTCGCTCTCTCAGGTCGACGATCTGGTCGGAAAGCTGACCGCAAAAAAAGCCTACGCTGCCGTCAACTTCATTCTGCACGCCGACCCGCGCTACGCGTCGATGGCAAAGCTCGTTGCCGAGGGCGGCATCGGGCGGACAGTTAGCTTTTACGCGCGGCGCAGAGGGTCCAATCTCGGGCTCGAGCACTACGCGAAATGGACGGACCTTTTGTCCTCCACGCTCATCCATGACATCGAGATGGTTCTGGCGGTGAACGGAACGTCGGTCGAGCGGGTTTTCTCCGAAGCGGTCGTGCGCGCCTGCGAGGGCCTCGACAGCCATGATGCGATCGTCGCCACCGTCCGCTTCGCCGATGGTGCCGTAGCGATCTTCGAGACGTCCTGGGTCCAGCCTCCGCTCCAACCAGAGCCTCTGGAGCCGGCTTTCCATGTCATCGGAGATGGCGGCTCGGTCATTATCGAGGGCTCGTCGCAAGGCATGAAAGTCCTGACCGCCCAAAGGTACACCCACCCCGACATGACCCATTGGCCAGCGCTGCCGGGCGGGACCGGCGGAGCACTCAAGGCGTCGCTCGACATGTTCGTCGACAATTTGCTTGCGGAACGTCCGCCACTGGTGGGTCTTAAAGCGGCGAGAGCCGCCGAGGCCGTAGTCCAGGCAATGAAGACCTCGATCGCGACGGGCATGCCCGTCAACGTCGAACCGGATGGCGCACCATGACCTCCACCGTCCAACTTGGCGAGATGAGCTGGCCCCAGGTGCGGACCTTGCTCGAAAAGGACCCCCTCGTCGCCGTTCCTGTCGGCGCCTTCGAGCAGCACGGGCATCACCTTCCGCTCCAGGTGGATGCCCATCTCTCGCAAGCCGTCACCACAAGGGCAGCGGAAAAGGCATCATTGCAGGGCAGGGCAATTGCCGTCACGCCGGCCGTGTGGACCGGCTATTCGCCACATCATCGCGATTTCCCCGGCACGGTAACGCTTGACGACACGGCGTTTTCGGCCATCGTCGGACAGATCGCACGGAGCCTTTGGCACAGTGGCTTCAGACGGATCGTGCTCGTCAACGGTCACGGTGGCAATGCGCACCTGCTGCGCAACCTCACCCAAACCCTGCGCTATGATCACGGAATATCGGTCGCCGCCGCGTCGTATTGGGATTTCGCCGTCCCCGACATCGCCGATTGGCGCCAATCCCCTATCGGTGGGATCAACCACGCCTGCGAAATGGAGACGGCGCTCGTGCTGGCCACCCGGCCCGATCTCGTCGACATGGACAAGGCCCGGGACCACTATCTCGACCGATCGCGATATCTGGGCGCAGACCTTGTCGCCGGCGGGTCGGTGACGACAGCCGCGAGCTTTGCGGAGCTGAGCGAGACGGGCGTCATCGGCGCCCCCACGCTGGCTGACGCCGATCGTGGCGCGGCCCTACTCGAAATCCTTACAGACAGGCTGGCCGCCTTTTTCGCGGACTATGCCGCCTGGCCGAAACCCGAAGACTTGGGAGATCGCTCATGACCGACACCCCGCTAGGCCTGTTTGCCTATCCTTGGGACGTCCTGGACGAGGGCGCAGACGCCGTCCTAGATGCCGTCGAGCGCGCGCGCCTCAATACGCTCTACATCACCGCCTGGTATCATTCCGGCATGTTCCTGTTGCCGCACAATCCAAGGCGACGGATCCATTTCCCCGAACCGGGTGCCCTGTATTTCAAGCCGGGGCCGTGGCACGCGAGCGGCGCACAGCGGCCGGTGATCAGTACCCTGTCCAACGACTGGGACAGATTCTGGAACGAGCTGTCCGAAAAGGCTTCGCGTCGGGGCATCTCGCTCGCCGCATGGATGCCGGTCCTCCACAACTCCGGTCTCGGCACCGCCCATTCCGAGCTTGCCATCCGTAACGCTTGGGGCGATGTGATCACCCATTCCCTGTGTCCGCATGCCGAGCCCGTCAAAGCGATCGTGGCCAACGTCGTGGCCGACGTGGCAGCGTTGGGGATTTTCGAACGCGTCCTGCTCGAATCCATCGAATACCTTCCTCTCCGCCACGGCCACCATCATGAGGTCATCGGCATTCCGCTCGATACCGATGTGGACTTCCTGGCCTCCCTGTCCTTTTCCGAGGGACTGTGCCAGGCATTGGCGGCGGATGGAGGCGACCCCGAGGCCGTCCGCGCATTTGTCCGGAGCGTGTGTGATCCGGCGATGGCCGGCGAGCCGCGCACGCCCATGGACTGGGCCGGTCTGGAAGCGGCCGGCGGCGAGAGTTTCATTCACTATCTGAGAGTCCGTGAAAGAGGCCTCACCGAACTTCTCAAAGCAGCTGTCGCGCCGGCACGCGAGCGGGGCATCGCCACCGCGATCCTGGATTTCGGCCCGCTTTATGGATTGGGAGCCAATGGCCGGCGCTGGCAGAATGGCGTCGATCTCGACGCCCAGCTTCCGCTCGTCGACGAGATTCATCCCACCTTCTACTTCTCCGATCCCGACGTCCTCGCCGCAAAGATCGATGCCTACAGGAAAGTGGTGGGTCCAGAGCCGAAACAGGTTCCCGCCATAAGGGCGATCGTGCCGCAGATCGAGGATTCGGAGGGCTTGGCCGCGCAGGTGAGCGCCGTTCGCCCCTTTGCCTCTGGCGCCACCTTCTACAATTACAGCTTCATGCAGCTCGGGACACTCGACTGGATCGCAAACGCCGTCAGCGGCTGGGAGAACTGAGCGCGATGAGCATGCATCCCACTGTTGAAGTTATCATTCACCCGATCTGCCTGCGTTTCCGGTATGACCACGACGAGCTGGTCTACATGTTCGCAGCCCACCCCCAGCAGCAGCTCGACCGCATGGAGACCATGATCGGCATCGACCCCGAAAAGGATGGTCCGATCTTCGACACCAATCTCGGTTTTCTGCCCGTGGCGAGCACGGTCCTGATCCGCGGCGAGAAGACGCTCCTCGTAGACCCCGGCAACACCCATATCGGGGCGTACGGCGTTCTGCGGCGCGCGCTCGCTGCGCGGGGTCTCGGCTACGAGGATATCGATGCCGTGGTGACCACTCACTGCCATGTCGATCATGCCGCGTCCGTCGTCCAGCTCAAGGGCAAACCCTGGATCATCGGCGCTGGCGAGTTCGCCGACATGGAGATCATCGAAGGCAAGCCCATCGTCGAGGCCAAAAAGCAGATGATGGGCGAAATCACCGAGATCAGAGGCCTCGACCCTGTCGAGATCATGGCCGGTGTCAGCGCGATCGCGACGCCCGGCCATTCGTCGGGCCACATCTCGCTGATCGTCGATACCGCAGACGAACGCGTGCTCGTGGCCGGCGATCTCACCATGGTGCGCCCGGAATACGAAGAACGCACCTTCTCGCACTGGTATGGCCCCCCCCAACTCGAGCAGCTCCACGCTTCGCTCGATCGCGTGCAGGCGTTCTCGCCAGACCTGGTCATCCCCGGTCACGACAGGCCGTTCCGGCCAGCAAAGGATTGAGTGAACCCGATGGCACCCGTCACCATTTCGTCGGTCCGCAAATCCTACGGCAGTTCGCCTGCGATCAAGGGCATATCCTTCGACATCTCCGATGGAGAGTTCATCACGCTCGTTGGCCCATCGGGCTGCGGCAAGTCGACCCTTTTGCGCATGATCGCCGGGCTGGAAGACATCACCTCTGGCGACATCAGCATCGATGGCGCGGTGGTCAACGACCTCACGCCTCGCGAGCGCAATATCGCGATGGTCTTCCAGAATTATGCGCTCTACCCGCACATGACCGTACGCGACAACATGGGCTTCTCGCTCAAGATCGCGAAGGCTCCGGCATCCGAGATCGCGTCGGCCGTGGAACGAGCCTCACGCATCCTCGGGCTCGAGCCCCTGCTCGACCGGTATCCCCGACAGTTGTCGGGCGGTCAGCGACAACGTGTGGCCATGGGCCGGGCGATCGTGCGCAACCCGAAGGTCTTCCTGTTCGATGAGCCCCTCTCCAATCTGGACGCACAATTGCGCGTCCAGATGAGGGCCGAGATCAAGCAGCTCCATCATAACGTCGGCACGACGATGATCTACGTAACCCATGATCAGATCGAAGCCATGACCATGGCCGACCGGATCGTCGTCATGCGCGACGGGATCATCGAGCAGATCGGCACCCCGCTTGATCTTTACGACCGACCTGCCAACGTGTTCGTGGCACGGTTCATCGGCTCGCCGGCAATGAACCATCTCGAGGGCCGGATACGGCAAGGCCCCGGTGGACCCGAATTTGCCACTGGAGATATGCGCCTCCCACTGCCCGGCGGTACCCCACCTGCGGAGACGGCCATTCTCGGCTTCAGGCCCGAACACGTCACCATCGATCCTGATGGCCTGCCGGTGACCGTGGAGGTGGTCGAGCCGACCGGCGCGGAAACGCAAGTGGTCGGCCGCCTTGCCGGCCAGCCTGTGATCTGCGCCTTCCGTGACCGTCTCTCGCTGAAAACCGGCGATACCCTGCACATCCGGCCAGATCCTGAACGTCTGCATCTCTTCGAAGCAGACACGGGCAACCGCCTCAACACCTGACCGAAGTGATGAACACCCGGGCTGCCGTTCGCGGTCGGCCAGCCATACCCGAAAAACGGCACGAAACGGCTATGCCGCAATACGAAACGCCATTACGACACAGGACGTCTCCATGACCGATGCGACCCAGAAATACCTGCGATCCGCCGACTACAACACCGAATCGTCAGCGGTCATAGCAGGCAGCGTCAATTCCAATGTCCGGCTGGGCGGCGCCTCGATTCCACTGTGCTTCGAGCGTGCGGAGGGTCCCCATCTCTATGACATTGATGGCAACACCTTCATCGACTATGCCCTTGGCATGGGCCCGACCATCCTCGGACATGCACCCAAAGTCGTTTCCGACGCGGTCGCACAGTCGCTGTCCATGGGCCAGATGTTCGCCGGCCAGCACAGGGCTGAACTGGAACTGGGCAAGCTTCTCGTAGAGCATATTCCCAGCGCCGAACGCGTCCGCATCGGGATGACCGGTTCGGAGGTCGTGCAGGCCGCGTTGCGGGTCTCGCGCGCCCACACGGGCCGGAAGAAGTTCATCAAGTTCGAAGGCCAGTATCATGGCTGGTTCGACAACGTCCTGATCAGCCACAGTCCGCACCCTGCCGAGCCGGGCGAGAAATTGCCGGTCCCCCGTGAAGCCCACCTCGAGACGCGAGGCCAATCCCGGTCGGTGCTCGATGACGTCATCGTCCTGCCCTGGAACGACCTCGATGCCGTGCGGCACACGCTCGAGGAGCACGGGGACAACATCGCCGCCCTCATCACAGAGCCCGTCATGTGCAACACTGGCGCGATCCTGCCCAGGAAAGGTTATCTGGAGGGCCTTCGCGAGCTGACCCGCGAGCATGGCGTCGTGCTCATCTTCGACGAGGTCATCACGGGTTTCCGGCTCGGTTTGGGTGGAGCGCAGGGGCGGTACGGGATTACCCCGGACCTGTCCACCTTCGCCAAGGCCATGGCCAACGGCTTCCCGATCGCCGCATTGGCCGGCAGACGCGACCTTATGGATATGTTCGGGACCGGCGCGGTGAACCACTCGGGAACCTACAATTCGAACGTTCCCAGCGTCGTGGCATCCATCGCGACGATCCGCGCCCTGGCGGCAGACAATGGCGCCGCCCTCGCCCGAGCCGAGGACATGGGCAAGGCACTGATGGCGGGCCTGGCAGAGATCGGAGGGGCGTCCGGACTTCAGGTTTCCGGCGTCGGCACCTGCTTTAACACCTATTTCGGTGAGTCCGGTTCCGTTATCGACTACCAGAGCTACCGGAAGACGGATCAGGCGCGCCAGAAAGAGTTCCTCGTCGCGCTGCTTGCCAACGGCATCAGGCCTACGGCCAGGGGGACCTGGTTTGTCTCGACCGCTCACGACCAGACAACGATCGACAGCACCCTGGACGCAGCGCGCAAGGCGCTTTGACCGAGGCGGCCTCCCCGGAACACCGCAACGAAAAAGGGCCGGCAGCACGCTGCCGGCCCTTTCCGTCTGGTATGCCAAAAAGGCGCTACGCGGCGGGTGCCACCACGGCGATGCAGTCGATCTCGTATTTCAGACTCCCCGAGAGGCACTCGCTAATCGTGGTCCGCGCCGGGAACGGTGCCTTGAAAAACTCGGGGTAGAGCCGATTGTATTCGGCAAGGTCCTCGGGCCGCCGGACGTAGTTCCGGGTCTGGACGACATGTTCGAGACCGCTTCCCGCCGCCTTCAGGATGGCCTCGAGATTGGCGATCGAACGCCGCATTTCGCCTTCGAAGCTGTCATCGACGATCTTGCCGGTCCCATCGACTGACGCCTGACCGGAGACAAAGAGCAGATCGCCAACGCGTACCACCGGACTGAACGGCAGGTGCGAACGGGGCATTTCGGGCGCGTCGGGGTAGGAAATCATGAGCTTCTCGCTTCTGGTCATTGAGGGTCGAGTGGGTAAATTGGTCGCCGGATGTTCTGGTACGGCAGCAAGCGCGGATCGCTGGTGCATGCTCCGGGCGTCCTGACTGTGAAGCTGGCAGCGGCGATCGGATCGTAGGCGCGCCGGTGTGCGACCGCCGCCTTCACGCCAATTATCGCGAGCCGCTCGGGATCAATGCCCTGGCTGCGCCACTGGCCCAGATCGAATGGCGGGGTCGGCTTGGACGTCAGCAAAATGGTGATGCCGCGATGCCTGACCACGGCGCATGGCCCCATCTCTATGTTGCGCCCCCGTGATGCGGCGAGGTGGCTGTTGATGTCCTCGAGCGAGAAGCGCCCGTCGCTGCGAGAAACGAGCGTCGCCTGTATGCGCACCGGCCCCGGGTCGTAACGGTTGCCATTGCCGCCGACTTCAAGCTTCACCTCCTCGCCCAGTGCCCGCGCGATCAGCGCCTCCACCGCTTCGGGATCGCAAATTGCCACGCCGGCATCGCGAGCATCTGCGGCCATGAGCGCGCGAAGAACGCCGGTGCCGTTTCCCGGAGCGCCGCCCCCGATGTTGTCCGAAGGTTCGACCAGAAGGGCCGGGCCATCCGGCGCCAGCCGGACGATCTCCGCCAGTGCCTCCTCCGGCGCGACCTCCTGAGCCTCACCGCGCTCTTTGAGCGCGAGCGCCAATCCGCAAAGCTGGTCCAGTATCGCGGCATTGCGGGCGGAGTCGGCGGTGCCAACGAGGTTTACATTCACGCCTGTCCATGGCGTGTCGCCGAAAGAATATCCCCCCACGATGTTCACCGCCCATATGTCCGGATCTTCGGCCTCCATGGCGCGCGCCGCAGCTTCGAGCGCAGCCATTGGTGCGTCTGCCGTCCCTGTTCCGGGCGGCGACCAGAGTATGCCAGCGGCCCGTTCCGTCATCCGGGGGATGACACCGGTCTCCAGGCACCGGGCGAGCAGCCGTGCAGCGCGCACGGCGGTATCGCGCGCATCGATATGCGGGTTCTCCCGATAGCAGACCAGACCATTGGCGTGCCGGGCCATGCGGTCGCTGAAATTGGCGTGAAGATCGTAGACGCCGAACAAGGGCACGTCCTGCAACCCCGGCGTGCTGCGGAGCCGCGCGAGAACCTCCCCCTCCACGTCGTTCTCGGATTGTGTAACCATCGCGCCATGTAGGGATACAAAGATCGCATCGACCCCGTCAGTTCCTGCCTGACGCGCGACCGGCTCCAGTTCGGACCAGAACTGCTCGAAGACGGCATGTTCGACCGTCGCTGATGGTGTGGCGGCATAGGCGCAGGCCGGAACAATCTCCCAGCCCCTCTCTTGGGCGACCTCGAGAAACCCGTCGATCTGCGAACCATCCCCCCTGCAGCGCAGGATTTCGGCGCCGCGAAGTACGGAGAAGTCCGCGAGTCTGGTCAAGGAATCGATGAAACAATGGGTCTCATGGAAAAGGCCCGCAAAAAGTACTCGGGCCATGGTCAGCCCCCTCCATAATCGCCGTCGATGCGGCCTTCGCGTACGGCCAGAAGCGCCGAAATGATCTCTTCGCGCAGCTCGGGCGTCAGTCGGCTTTCGGGTATCGACAGACTGATCGCTGCCGTCGGCTCGCCATCGAGCATCAACGGCACGCCGAAGCACGAGACCCCGATATCGTTTTCCTCGGCGTCGCAGGCCCAGCCATTTGCCGCCGTCTCGGCGAGCAGCCGACGCACCGTCACCGCGTCGCGCGGCGTGTGTGGCGTGCGCTCCTCGAACTTGATCCGCTCGATCAGTTGTTTTTGACGCGCTTTGGGCAGATGGGCCACCATCGCCCGGCCAAGGGAGGTGCAGTAGAACGGATCCTGCGTTCCCGGTCGGACCTGCCAGCGCAAATTGCGCGTGGTTTCAATAAAGTGGACGTAAAAGACCGAGCCCCCCTCAAGAACGCCCAGATTGATGGTCTCGTTGAACCGGCGGTGCAAAGGTTCCATGAACGGCATGGCGCGCTGCCTGACATCTTCGAAACTGTCCCCGCGGCCGAGGTGAAAAAGGCGCAGACTCAGGCCGTAACGGCTGCGCGCACTATCCTGGTCCACATAGCCAAGCTCGACCAAAGTCTGGAGGATGCGGAACAGCGTAGGCTTGGGCAGGTCTGTTATCGCCGCGAGCTCCTTGAGCGAGGCCGGACGCGCCAGCTTGTTCATCGCTTCGAGCGCGACGAATGCCTTTTCGATTACCGCAATCTGGGCAGCCATGGTGATCCTGCAAAATCCATATATCGTACTGCAGAATAACGATTTCGTATCGAGAGACAAGGCTGTCGTGGGAAACACCTCAGGAAACAGGCGCTGTGCGCGCTCGCTCTTCGCAAGGGTTAGGTCACCGGCAGACAATGGTTGACGCAGATATGCACGCGACGACGAAGATGGGCTGTGGCCATCATTCGTTGTCTATGGTGTCCAATGCTTCTCGCACGGCCGCCGCCAGATGATTGCGCCTGTATGGCTTGGTGAGTAGCTTGATGCCGGATCCAATCGCCAGTTGTGTACAATCGAGTTCTCGGTGTATCCAGAAGTAAACAGAATTTTGATATTCGGTCTGATTTTACGCGCGGCATCAGCAAGATCCCGCCCGCCCATTCCGCCAGGCATCACCACGTCGGTGAACAACAGGTCGAGCTCAGCTCTCTGGTTCAGTACTTCCGCTGCTGCGGCGCCAGATGAGGCCTGCAAGACATTATGATCTAGCGCCTGAAGTTGGGTCGTGTCTCGGATTTGGTGGAAATTTGAAGGCGGCGTAATCTCCGGGTGACCTGACACCCACCCAACCGGCGGCGCCAACCGCCAGGGAGATCACGCCATGACCCAGATTACCGACACTTCAAGCTTTTCGCTACTGTCCCATGATGCCGGGTTTGACCCGATCGAGGAGCAGTTGCGGATGAATGTCCGCACGACCGTTCGAGGAGGAGCTTGCCAGCTTTCTCGGCCGCCTGCGCTACGACCGGGGCGATGGAGCCGCGAAAGGGTATCGCCACGGGCACCGCGAACGGCAGCTCACCGGCACCTTCGGGACCGAGACGGTCCGCGTGCCCCGCGCCCGCGTCGCAGATGAGACGGGCAAGGTAACGGAGTGGCGATCGAAAGCGCTGCCCCGATACCAGGGGCTGACAAAGAAAGCCGAGGGCCTCATCGCCGCTGTCTATCTCGCCGGCACCAACACCCGGCGCGTCAAGCGAGCGCTGTTCGGGTTGTTCGAAGGTGCCGTGAGCAAGGACGTGGTCAGCCGTGCCTGGCGCAAGGTGAAGGTCGACTGGGACGCTTGGTGCGCCCGCAGCCTTGCCGATGAGGATATCGTCCGCCTGATCCTCGATGGGACCGTGATCAAGTCCCGTCTGGACCGGAAAGCCACGAACATCTCGGTGCTGGCCGCAATCGGGGTGCGGCGGGATGGGCAGAAGGTTCTGCTTTCCATCAGGAATATGGGCGGGGAGAGCACGGCCGCCTGGCGCCAGTTCCTCGACGATCTCGACGCCCGCGGCCTGAAGCGGCCTGAATTGGTGATCGTCGACGGCGCCCCGGGGCTGGAGGCCGCGCTCGTGGCGCTGTGGGGAGAGGAATTGCCCATCCAGCGCTGCACGGTTCACAAGCATCGTAACCTTCTGGGTCATGCCCCCAAACACATGCAGGACGAGCTGACCGAGGACTACCGCGACATGATCTGCGCCGACACCGCGGCCGAGATCGACAAGAGGCGCAAGGCGTTCCTGCGCAAGTGGCGCCTGAAGTGTCGGGCGGTCGCCGACAGCCTCGAGGACGCGGGCGACCGGCTCTTTTTCACCTTCACCCGCCTCGATCCCTCGCAATGGAAATCTGCGCGCACGACCAACGCCATCGAACGTGTGAACGAGGAGTCCCGCCGCCGCATCAAGACCCAGACCGTGCTGCCCTGCGCCCAGACCGTGCGATGTTGCTCTGGGCGCTACTCGCCTCCGGTCAGATCCAGATGCGCAAGGTCGATGGCTGGGAGACCCTGTCGAACCAATGCCCCTTGACCTCGCAGCCTGAAAGGCCCATCCATCACATGCTTGGAGCACGCCGCCAGGGAATTTCCACAGTATTCGCGACACGACCCCCGCCGAGATTATCGCTCTGTTCGTGCGTCGCTGGCAGGTCGAGGTTACCTTTGCAGAAACGAGGGCCCATCTGGGTGTCGAAACCCAGCGGCAATGGTCCGACAAAGCCATCGAACGGACTACGCCTGTATTGCTCGGCCTCTACAGTCTCGTCTCGTTGTGGGCTTGTGATCTGCTAACCACCTCCAGCATACCCTATGCCGCCGCGTGGTACCGAAAGAGCAATCTCACCTTCACCGACGCAATCGGCGCAGTCCGCCTCGCTTTATGGGTCGGAGACATTTACCAACACTCCCGCCAAACCGGGAACGACATAAAATCCCACCAGACCGTCTCGTCCGAATGGCCGCGGCCCTCTGCTTCGCGGCATAATGTACAAAGTCGAGCTCAGTTATGTCGACCACGTTTCCCGTCTCGGGTCCGCTGAAAGCTTCAGCGAAATGACCGGTGAGCGTTCCCAATTCTTCGTCTTGTCTCGTCATCAACGCCGGCGTCCTGCGCATATTGCGGCCAGTTCGCAACGACCTCGCTGACATTGGAAATGAGTGTCTTTGCTTTGGTTGGCTTTATCGATGTGGTTTCCGCGAAGGCCAACAGGTCGTCCATCTCGAAGCCGTCGCGTTTGCCGTTCAGGCTCATCTGATGTTGACCGGTCCAGTCGCCGCTCGGATTGTAGGAGTAGTTCACGTCGAATGCTGGCGACAGCGTCCACTCACCAGCCTGGTCCATGAGGAAGGCGATGTTTTTGACGTGATCATCCTGATTTCTGGCGATGATGTTGAAGATTGCCCGGAGAAACTGCTGCTCAAGCGCGGGGGCGCCGAGGCCAAGTTCGCGGATGGTCAGGATGGCCTGCTCGTAGGAGTAGCCGCGCGGATCGTTGAAGTCGTAGTGCTGCAGGGCGCAGAGCGACTGCATGTGGAGTTTTTGTGTCACTCCATTCTCATCGAGGGGACGATCGAACCGCCGTGTCATGAAGTGGCTGCGTCCGCCCTCATGATGCAAACGGCATGGCGTCATGTCGATGCCCGCGGCCGTTGCCATCAGGTAGTAACCGTACTCGATCAGGCCGAATCCCTGCGGGTCGGGTTCTTCCTTGTCGCGGTTATCGTCGATGCCATCGAACTTCATCAACCAGTGTTCGAAGCCGTCTCCGGCGTCGATCTGGCCATGGCGGAATTCGCCCGTATTCTGGTTCCACGCCAAAATCGCCTTCGCGCGCGCTCCACCGGCTGATGTGCCAACTCTGAGAATATCGTCGATCGCGGTAATGTCGTTCTCGCCCTCGAGTGCGCCTTCCAGACCGGCTTTCTCGTTCAGGACCAGATTGGCCAGGCGCACAAGGTTGGCAACCTCGACTTTTCGAGCTCTCCGGTTCGAGCCCATCAGCGCCGGCTTGAACTCAAGAGCTCCCATGCCGCGGGTTCCGACATAGCAAAGGCGCTCCACCGGATTGAAGCTTTCAGGTCTGCGGCCCTGTTCTGCCAGCCAGGCGTTGATCAGCCGATCACCATATTTGTCGGGAAGGGCATCCGCCAGCATTCCCGGGAGTCCTTTGAACGTTGTCCGGGGCAGGGCAGGAAAGGAATAAGGGTCCGGAGTTAAGGGCATTACGAGCGGCGACAGCTCTATGCCAGATTTGGCGAATTCGGGGTCATACTGGAAGACGGCAAAGCCATCCTCCGGCAACCACGAAACGGCCGCGACCTCTCGCCCCCAGAGATTGATTGATGCATCGGTTGAAGGTTCAGCCATGGTCTACTTCTTTGCACCCCATTCCCATTGCTTGGTTTTCTTTGTTGGCTTGGTCGAACTCGATCGTTGTCGCTCGCCCCCTTTTGTCCGCACCCGCTCAATCGGCCTGACACGCGGATCGGGAACAAGGAGGTCGACGTTTTGCTGGACTTTCAGAGAAATCAGCACGCGGATGAGCGAGTCGAGTGTCGGATTATCTCCGGATTCGAGGCGTCTCAATGTGCGCTCGGAAATGCCTGCGTCCTGGGCGAGCTCGGCCTGCGTAATGTTTCGGGAGAGACGCAGCCGCTCGAGCTTTTCGCCGATGTCCCGCGAAATTGTTGCTGGTGTTTTGACGCTCGTGTGTCTATTGTCGGCCATATATGACCTCATAGTCCGATTTAATCCGGTTTGTAGGCCGCATATGGCCGTTTGTTACGCATCCATTGAAATCCGTTAAGCGGTCATATAAGGCCGTTTATGACGAAAATCAATCGCTATCGGTCGCATACGGCCGCGAAGATCCTCGTCCTCATGGATGCGGTGCGGTGTCCGCCCAAACTGGTATCCTCGAAGCTTAACCGCATCATCGGATGGTTCTACGACCATCTCGCGCGCCTCATCTACGCCGATGCGGTCAGGAAACGCTCGAACCGAAAGCAGCTCAATCGAGCCATGACGCCAGGGATCAGGCGCCTACCTCACCGCGCACACCCATCCCGCGCCAGCGGGTTCTCGTTCAACGACCTCCATTGCGCCCTTCAGTCACTCGGGCCAGTCGGCTTCCAGCCCCGTCAAGGTATCGGAGAGATTGCAAAGCGGGACGGCGCGCGAAAAATGCCATCCCTGCAACCAATCACACCCCATTTGCACAAGACACCTGGCTTGTGCCTCGGTTTCAACGCCCTCAGCGATGACTTCCTTATTGAGACTGGCTGCGATGTTGACCACGCTTTGCACAATCGTCGCATCTCCGGTGCTGGTCGTAAGCTCCGTGACAAAACTCTTGTCGATCTTGATCTTATCGAACTTTAGAGATCTGAGGTGGGAGAGAGAGGCATAGCCAGTGCCGAAATCATCAAGGGCAATTTGCACTCCTTTCCGCCGAAGGTGGGTGAGGGCCGTTGTCACGTTTTGAGTCTCCGCACCCAGAACCAGGTTTTCGGTCACCTCGACGATGAGCCTTTCGAGGGGCACGTTATGTGCCTCACACCGATCGATCAGCCGCGCGACGAAGCTCGTATCTCTAAAGTCAGCATTCGCCACATTGAATGCTATTCTTTCGAAGGACACTCCTTGATCGGCGAGCTTCCGTGCCGCATGAACCGTCTGGTCCATGACATAGTTTCCAATTTTCCAGGCCGTGTTGGCATCGTTGAACACGGTGGAGAACGCCAGTGGAGTCACTAATCCATCAGTCGGATGGTGCCAGCGAAGCAATGCTTCCAGAACGGGCGGTTTGCCTGGTGCAGCAGCAGCAATCGGCTGAAAATACAACTCGAACTGGTTGTTATCCAACCCCCTCTCCACGGCTTCACGCAACTGGATAGCTTTGTCGAAGCTGCGTCGCATCTCGGGACGGAAAACTTGAAACTGGTCCTTGCCCGAGAACTTTGCGCAGTAGAGCGCTAGGCTGTGTTGACAAAAGGGTTTCCCAAATCGCCGCGTGACTGATTCAAGGCTTCCTTTCAGAGGAGGCAGTTTTGGCTCGGGGCGATTTGACTGATGAAGAGTGGGCGCTGGTAGGGGAATTGTTGCCGGCCGAGCGTGGTCGGTGGTCTCGGCCAGCCCTGGACAACCGGCGCTTTCTGAACGGAATGCTCTATGTGTTGCGGGTCGGTTGCCCCTGGCGCGACATGCATGAGCGCTATGGCAAGTGGAATTCCGTCTATGTCCGGTTCCGGCGCTGGGCCGAGCAAGGGGTCTGGGACGCTTTGCTGGAAACGCTGGTCGAGCTTGGGCTCACCGACGACTGGCAACACATGATCGACAGCACCACGGTGCGCGGCCACTCTCAGGCAGCGGGCGCAAAAGGGGACTCATAAGGAGGGTTTTGGTCGAAGCCGCGGCGGCTTTACGAGCAAAATCCACGCCCGCGCAGACGGTCAGGGACGCCCTCTTGGCTTCGTCCTCACGGGCGGCGAAGCCTCCGACTATAAGGCCGTCGATGACCTGATCGCCTTGCCTGTCGCCAAGCCCAGGCTGATGCTGGCCGACAAGGGCTACGACAGCGATGATGTCCGCGCCAGCCTGCTGCTCAAGGGGATTATGCCGGTCATCCCGCCCAAGGCCAACCGCAAAGAGGCCATCGCCTGCGACTACCGTGCCTACAAGGACCGCAATCGGGTCGAGCGCATGTTCAACAAGCTCAAGCAGTTCCGGCGCATCGCAACCCGATACGACAAGACCGCCGTCTCGTTCCTTGGCTTCCTGGCACTCGCCGCCGCAAAGCTATGGATGCCGACTTATGTCAACAGCGCCTAGATCTGCGGCCTTCATCAGCGTCTTTCCCGTCTTGCCATGACGCGGCGCCAGCACCAGTCCAACGCTTACGGTGCACTGAAGGGTCCCGCGCGGTAAACGCATGGGTTGCCGGATCGATCTCATCAAGTCCGTGAGTTGGGCTGCCGCTGCGGCTTGAGATGTGCACGGGAGCAGGGCCGCGAATTCGTCTCCACCCAAGCGCGCGACGAGCCCCTGGCCTCCTGCGAACGTCTCGAGGCGTTGCGCCAACGTTCGCAACACCGCATCGCCGGCGTCATGCCTATAAGAGTCATTGATGAATTTGAAGTTGTCCACGTCGACAAAGGCGAGCGCAAACCGACCACCATCGAGTTGGGACTGCTTGAGATATGCACCAAGCGTTGCGGTGAAGTGGGCCCGGTTGGAAACCCCCGTAAGAGCGTCTCGCCGAACAGCATCGCGCAAACGGCGGCGGTTCTCCCGAAGCTTCGTCTGAACCAGCTTTGACTCGGTGATATCGAATCGGATTGCGACATAGGAGGTTGCGTTCCCGTTGGTTCCGATGCGCGGCACGATGGTAGTGTGCACCCAATAGTGCGATCCGTCTTTTCTCGCATTGCAGATCTCGCCACTCCAGATGGTCCCGCGGGCAATGGTGCGGTACATGTTGCGGAAAAACTGCTTGCTGTGCCTGCCCGAGTTCAGGATTCTGTGGTTTTGGCCGATAAGTTCGTTGGTACAATAGCCGCTGATCTCGCTGAACTTTCGGTTCACGTAGATAATCGTACCTTTGACATCGGTGATTGCGACGATGGCAGACTCGTCGAGCGCGTCGAGAATGAAGTCTCTCTCCGCCCCAGTTCGCAGGCTGACGAGGCGATCCACGTGTTCCGGATTCGCCGGCGGACGAGCCGCACTGCGCGATTCATCGCCGCCCGTGCTGAGCTTACGTGAACGCCTTGTATTTTCTTGACTCATGCGTGGTGTACCGCGTGCTTTCGGGCAAAAAGCCGGAACCTGTATCGCGCCGGTTAAAAAAGGATTTGCCGAAGAAAGGACATGCGCCAAAAATGTGGCCGGAGAATCAGCCTGGGTTCTGCTGCCTGGTAGCTGGAGGAGTGGCTGGAGCGTTGGCGCAACGATATTTTGGGGGGGTGGACGGCGGACGCAGCGCTGTGCCCCTCATTCCGATCCTTGACGAAAGTTCTGAACGTTCTGACTGTCGTCAGCAACTGCAGCCTTGAACAGGTCGATCCGGAGGGGCTGAACACATCGATCCGCGCGGGTACTGTTCCCTGGGGTCTGGAAATTTGCATGAAGTGCGGGGCATGAGCCCGTGCCGGGGCGCGCCCCGTCACGGGCTGCCCATTCTGGTATTCCATGGAGTTTGAACACAACCATGGACAGGAGCGAATGGACAGACGCAAGGATACGGCGGTTGAGGCCGTCCTGGAGCAGCTGCGAACACGGGCCTGACGAAATCGGCTCGGTGTTCGCTCGCCTGCACAAGAAGGTGCTGGCGTCCGCCGAGGAGGATGCGACCTGCAAGCTCTTGATGACGATCCCTGGTGTCGGTGCCGTCACGGCGCTGGCCTATACCGCGACCATCGACATACCGCAGCGCTTCAGAATCTCCAAGGCAGTGGGTCCACCCTCGGGCTGACGCCGAAGCTCAACGAGTCCGGCGAAAGCAAGCGCGTGGGCCGCATTTCTCTGTGTGGGGACGGCATGATGAGAACCCTGCTCTATGAGGTCGCACAGACGCTGCTGACGCGCGTGACGAAATGGTCATGGTTGAGAGTCTGGGCAATGAACGTCGCCAAGCGGCGCGGGATGCGCAAAGCCATTGTCGCGCTCGCACGTCGCCTTGCGGTCATCATGCATCGCATGTGGCTGGATGGCGCCGAGTTCCGCTGGACACGGGAAGCCACGGCCCCGATCATCTGATCCGGACGGCCAGGAAGGAGAGAGACAGAAAGTTCCGCCCCGGCGGACAAGCGTCCTTAGCAGGACGATGGATGAGGTAAGTTCGAACTCAACTCCGTGCCGACCGCACTCGATGTCGGTCAGGACGCTAAAAAGATGGGACTGCCTCATTCTCCTGATCCTATGCTGGGAGGGCAATGCGCCGATCCCGTAGAGAAGCAAGGGCCTGCGAAAGACGTCGACGCTGGGCACATGGAAAGGCTTGAAGCGCTTGACCTGAACACGCCGAATAGAGAAGGGTCGGGTCGTGGGAACGCGGTTGGAAAATGAGCCGGACCGCGTATTGCTACGCCCCGCTTTTGCCAGTGCTGCTGCCCGAGAACAGGATGAAGGCGAACAGCAGGACGCTGGCAAAGACAACAAGCGAGCCGACGGCGACCAGCGGTTCGAGCGCACGATTGCCTTGGAGCATGAAATAGAGCGACGGCATCATCACCACCACGCCGATTGTGTAGACGCCATACTGGATTTGCGCGAGGCGGGTCCGCGCCTTATCCGGCTCGAACGCGTAATATGTCCCGAACAGCGCCATGGTAACCCAGCCGAGCAGGTTGATATGCGCATGCGCCCCAAGGGACTGTGGTCGCCCGAGATCGACATGTGAATGCCGAGCCCAATCCCAATGACAAGGAAGACGATGGCAGTTTTGAAATAGAGCTTTGGCAGTGTGGGCATAGTGTTTCTCCCGTTCGCGGACTTTCCCGCTTGGCCCCGTGCGCAACGGATTGTGACAGGAGTCTCGGTGCTTATGCCGGTGCAAGCGGCGGGCCGGTGACTCGAGCGCGTGGCGACGCGCAATCTCGACGACTCGCTCCATGTCCGTTGGAATGGTGAGCCCCAAGCGGCTCATCTCCTCGAAGAAGGCTTCGATACCGCCGGGCGTCGTCGTCACCAGATGGCGCGACCAGTCCTCGCCGGGGCCACGAATAAACCGGTTGCCTTCCAGCCAGAACTCCACCTGACCGGTGAGCACGACGAAGGTTTCATCCTGATTATGATGGATATGGCGAGGTGGACCGAAGCCTGGCAATATGGATGACGCGCTGCGCTGACTCAGCGGTGCAACCCCATGAGCCGAATGGCTCGGCCCCACGCCCCAGCAGGACGTCTCAGGCTCTCCGAGCTTGAGCGCTATTCGAACTGGCTCAAGTTGCAGTTCCTGCGTTTGGGTCAAAGAACGAACCGGTCTTAAGCATTGCGTGCATTATAACTGCCAGTTTGCGCGCCACGGCTACGGCGGCTCTTTTGAAGCCGATCCTCTCCCTGAGTTTGAGACCCCATGTCCGCAAGCGGTTGGCAGACTGGTCGATACCTTCACGCCCAAAGAGTGCGCCAACTACTTCGCCGCCGCTGGATACGATGCAGACTGATGGGGTTCTGCTTGTCTTATGACTTTTCCTGCCGAATGGGCGAAAAAGGGTCCGCTGGGAGAGGGTAACCGCCCTCCCTCAGCGGCGAGGGTCGGATCGTTGACATGCTGACCGTTGACGGGTCGAGCTAGAGTTTGATCGCCCTCGTCTTTCCCATCGGCCTGAACGGATACAGGGGCTTTGAGGCCCGCATGACAAGCAGAGGCAGTAAAGATGACAGACTTTACCATCGGCGTTGACGTTTCGAAAGATACGCTGGACGTTCATATTCATCCAGCGGGTGGGCATCGCCAGTTCCCCAATACACCAACAGGCTTCAGAACCATCGTGAGATGGATCGCGGACCGGCCCGTCGCCCGCCTCGTCTTCGAGGCGACGGGCCCTTATCACCGCGCCGTCGAGCGCGCGATGGGCGAGGCGGGCCTGTCGCTGTGCAAGGTCAATCCGCGCCAGGCCAAGCGCTTTGGCGAGGCGCTCGGTCAGCTGGCGAAGACAGACCGCATGGACGCAGAGATGCTCGCCCGCTTCGGGGCCTTGATCGAACCGGACGTGCGCCCGGCGCCCTCGAAGATCATCAGTGATCTCAAGGACCTGCATGTGGCCCGCACGGCCCGCATCAAGGACCGCACCGCAGCCAGGAACCGGGAGAAATCGCTACAAAGCCCGTTGCTGAAACACCAGTCACGCGAACGCCTCGCCCAGATCGAGCGCCATCTGGAGGCCATCGAAGCCGGGATGCTGGCCCTTGTTGAAAGCGATCAGGACCTTGCCAGAAGGCTTGCCATCCTGACCTCTATCCCCGGCCTCGCCACACGCTCAGCCTTCGCCCTGATCGCCGACATGCCAGAGCTCGGAGCCCTCGACAGACAGGCCACAGCCGCCCTCTCAGGAACTGCTCCCATGACCCGCCAGTCCGGCAAGCGAACGGGCAAGGCCTTCGTTACCGGAGGCGGGGTGAATGTCCGTCAGGCCCTTTACATGCCAGCTCTCGTTGCTGCCCGGTTCAATCCGGACTTCTCTGCCATTTACCAAGCCATGACCGCGCGCGGCAAACCGCCCAAAGTCGCCCTCACCGCCATCATGCGAAAACTCATCATCCTCGCAAATGCCCTCATCAAGGCTGACCGGAAATGGGAACAAAGACCGGCTTGACCAACACGGATACTCTAGCCTTAGCCCGAGTGGGCAAGTCGGTCCGTTATGCGCTGCAGGGCCAGAAGCGAAGCGCGACCGTTGGCGCCATTCCGCACTATCGGTCGACCCGGCACTGCCCTCACGGTCTATCGGGCCCTTACTGGCCCATCGTCCTGCCAGAAAGCCCGTCGATGATGGGGCATTCCGGCCGTGCGTCGCCATGGCAATTGTTCACCAAATGGGCCAGTAGGTCGCGCAGTTCAGTCAAGTCCACGATCTTTCGTTCGATTTGACCGAGCTTTTCCGCAGCGATCGCTTTTACGTCCGCGCTTGCGCGTTGGCGATCAGAATAAAGTGAGAGCAATTGCCGGCACTCCTCGACTGAAAAGCCAAGGCTTCTGGCCCGTTGCACAAAACGGAGGCGGTGCACATCGTCTTTGGAGTAGTCGCGATATCCGTTCGCGGCGCGATCGGCCTTCAACAGCCCGATGTCCTCATAATAGCGGATAGTCTTGGCCGGAAGACCTGACTGGCGGGCGGCAGTTCCAATGTTCATGGCAATGTCTCCAATGCTAACCCGGCCTTCATAAGGGTTCCTGCGACTGGAAGCGCAAGGGTCAATTGCGAAAGACGACCGCGCGGCACGGACCGCGCGGCCGGGTATTTTTAGTTGGCGTTTGCAACCAGCCAGGTCGTCATCTGCTCTATCTCGGCGACCTGTGCTTCGATGATCTCTTCGGCGAGGGCTCGCATCTGCGGATCGTCACCATGATCGAGCAGTACCTGGGCCATGTCGATGGCGCCCTGATGATGAGCGATCATCCCGCATGCGAAAGCCACATCGGCGTCTTCGTTCATCATGCCTTCGTGCATGGCGGGCATGGTGACCATCATCTTGGCCATGTTTTCCTGGACATGCTCGGGCATGGCCTCGAGGTCCATGTCCATTCCCATCATGTCCATCATCGCTGCGCCCATGTCGTCATCTTGATCGCCGTGCATGGTGCCGTGCCCCATGGACGAATGATCCATATCCCCCATCCCGGTAGTGGTCGTGCACTGGTCGGGCAGCTGGAAGTCGGCCCCCTGCGCGAGAGCGGGGACGGAAAGCGCAGCGGCTGCAAGGGCCGCCATAAAGACTATACTTGCGAAGTTCATCGAAATTCTCCTGTCAAAACTGGTTCATATTCAATCAGATCAGCAGGATGCGCGGAGGAGGAACGGCAACATCGGGCGAACCGCTGAGCGCGCCCGCCCCAATGGCGCTGATTACCTTGTCGCCTGGTTCCGAAAACAAGGAGCCATGGGGCTCGGTCGCCAAACCGGGATGGCACTGGGTCATCATGCAGCAATCGGCGCCGCAGGGTTTACAGGGGTGCTGGGCGCCCGCCATCTCGCCAGGGTCGGTATCGTGATATGCCGGATCGTGCGCCTCCTCGATCCCACTACCATGCATTTGGGCATGACGCTCGAAAGCGCCCGCGCCAGCCGGCAGCCAGACCAGGGAAACGGCCAGTGCGAGCAACGCGGCAATCATCAGCGGTAGTGTCCGGTCGGCAAGCTTCAACGAACGGCGCCTTTCGCATGCATCGGGATTGGAACTCGCGTTGAACCGAACAATTCCCCAAAATATGGCGGTTTCGAGAACGAGGGCACACCTGTCGGGATCAACTGATCTGACCGAGCTTGCCCGAAGAAAGGATCGACGATGAGCAAATACCTGCGCTTTGCTGCAATGATTGCAACGTCCACGGTGATCATGTTTGGGCTCATGTATCTCAACACTTATGCCCTCGAGCACGTCTATTGGAGCGAGACTCGGGCCTATATGGCGCTGGTCATGGGCGCGGCGATGGCCATCGTGATGATGGCCTTCATGTTGGGCATGTACGACCGTAAGGGGATCAATGCAGCGATCTTTGCTGTTGCCGCACTCATATTTGCGGGATCTCTGTATCTGGTGCGCTCGCAGGCTACGATCGATCAGGTCGACTGGTTGAAGGCCATGGTCCCACATCATTCCATTGCCATTCTGACGAGCGAGAGGGCGGAGTTGACCGACCCACGGGTTCGCGAACTTGCCGACGAAATCATCCAGGCCCAGCGCCGGGAGATCGATGAGATGGAAACCCTCATTGCCGAACTCGAACGGTGAGACTCCGGGCGCTGGCTATGCCGCACGCCGCGGTGGATAGCCCACATCGTCGAGTTCAGCCGCAATGGTGGCCTGTTCAGCGCTCGAGGTGACACGCACCACCTTGGCACCAAGATCGATATCGACTTTGGCTTCAGGATCGATCGTTTGGATCGCTTTGGTGACGCTCCTGGCGCAGCCGCCGCACGTCATGTTGTCGATCTGAAATTCCATGTGGCTCTCCTACGATTTGTTTTCTTGGACGATGGGGGTTCCAGCAGGAGGAAGGTCAAGGGAATTCGGCACGGGAGAAATTGTTGCCTGTCAGCATTGACCTTCCATCGACTGGAAGGCGCAGAGAAGGTTTCTCAGAGCTTGCCAACGGGAGCGACCAATGACCGCCCATACGAACCTCGAAACCGAAGATGGTCCGGCTGCGGGGCCAACCAAGATCACGCTTCCTGTGGTTGGAATGACCTGCGCGTCCTGCGTTGGTCGCGTTGAACGGGCTTTGGTGGGCGTGCGAGGCGTCTCTGGAGCCAACGTCAATCCTGCGACCGAGCGCGCCGAGATTACAATCGATGAGGCTGCAGACCGTGATGCTCTGGTCAAGGCAATCGAGGATGCAGGCTATGAGGTTCCTGGCCAGAAGCTGCAGCTCGCAGTCGAAGGGATGACCTGCGCTTCTTGTGTCGGTCGAGTGGAAAAGGCGTTGCTTTCGGTTCCCGGGGTGACCAGCGCTTCGGTGAACCTTGCGTCCGAACGAGCTTCTATCTGGGGAAGCGCATATCTCACTCAGGCCGCACTGATCGCTGCCATTGCTTCGACCGGTTATCAGGCGCACGCAATAAGCGCCGGCGCGGATGGGCAGGCGCAAGCCGCTCGCAAGCAGCTCGATCAGTCGGCGCTGGCCCGGGACGTATCCATTGCTGCGTTGCTCACCTTGCCGGTTTTCGTTCTGGAGATGGGCTCGCACCTTATCCCTGCGATCCACGATCTGGTAATGAACAGCATCGGGATGCAAGAGAGCTGGTATGTCCAGTTTGCTCTTACCACACTGGTGCTGTTCTGGCCCGGACTGCGCTTTTACAGGACCGGGTTGCCGGCACTCGCCAAGGGCGCGCCAGACATGAACTCGCTGGTGGCCGTGGGCACGCTCGCTGCCTGGTCGTATTCGGTGGTGGCAACCTTCACGCCGCAGGTTTTGCCCGCGGGGACCGTGAACGTCTACTTCGAGGCGGCCGCCGTGATCGTGACGCTGATCCTGATTGGCCGGCATCTGGAGGCCCGCGCCAAGGGGCGAACATCGGATGCGATCAAGCACCTTGTCGGCCTCCAGCCCAGGACAGCACGTGTTCAACGCGACGGCAAAAGTGTGGAGCTCTCGCTCGCCGAAATCGTCACTGGCGATCTGGTGGACGTCCGGCCCGGCGAACGCGTTGCGGTAGACGGCGAAGTCGTGGAGGGGTCCTCCTTTGTTGACCAATCCATGATCACAGGTGAGCCGGTGCCCGTCGAAAAGACAACGGGCGACACGATTGTCGGTGGTACGGTCAATCAGACTGGTGCCCTAACTTTCCGTGCGACCGCAGTAGGCGCCGACACCGCGCTTTCCCGGATCATCCGCATGGTCGAGGAAGCGCAGGGCTCCAAGCTCCCCATTCAGGCGCTGGTCGATAGGGTGACGCTGTGGTTCGTTCCCGCCGTCATGGGAATTGCCGCATTGACCTTTGTTGTCTGGGCGATCTTTGGTCCTGATCCGGCGATCACCTTTGCCCTTGTCAATGCCGTAGCCGTGCTCATCATCGCCTGTCCATGTGCCATGGGGCTGGCAACACCCACATCCATCATGGTTGGAACCGGTCGTGGCGCCGAGATGGGCGTTTTGTTCCGCAAGGGCGAGGCGCTCCAGTCCTTGATGGGCGCCCGCGTTGTCGCGTTCGACAAGACCGGTACGCTGACCGCGGGCCGACCCGTGCTGACAGACTTTGAAACCGTTGACGGGGTTGCCAGCAACGATGTGTTGGCTCTCCTTGCCGCAGTTGAATCCCGATCCGAACATCCCATCGCGCGGGCCATTGTCCAGGCAGCTCAAGAACAGCGTCTGGCGCTCCCAGATGTCACCGATTTCGAGGGCATTACCGGTTTCGGCATCCGCGCCCTGGCAGACGGGCGTCGCGTCGAGATCGGTGCTGACCGGTACATGGAACGTCTCGGGCTCGACGTCTCGCCATTCGCCACCACTGCAGCGCATTTGGCCCAAGACGGCAAGTCCCCGCTCTATGCCGCCATCGACGGCCGGCTCACGGCAATCATTGCTGTTGCCGATCCGATCAAACAAACGACACCGGATGCCATCAAGGCCCTTCATGATCTTGGTCTCAAGGTCGCGATGATCACCGGTGACAATCGCCACACAGCCGAGGCGATTGCCCGGCGTCTGAACATCGACCACGTAGTGTCCGAGGTGCTGCCTGATGGCAAGGTCGCTGCGGTAAGAGAGATGAAACTGGCGCACGGTCGGCTCGCCTTCGTCGGAGACGGGATCAACGACGCGCCCGCACTGGCCGAAGCCGATGTCGGCATCGCCATTGGAACAGGCACCGACATCGCCATCGAGGCCGCCGACGTGGTGCTGATGTCGGGCAGTCTCATGGGCGTCCCCACTGCGATCGCGCTCTCGAAGGCAACGATCGGCAATATCCGGCAAAACCTGTTCTGGGCCTTTGCGTACAATACCGCTCTCATTCCGGTCGCTGCCGGCGTGCTCTATCCCACATTTGGGCTGCTTTTGTCGCCGGTCTTGGCTGCAGGGGCGATGGCGATGTCGAGCGTCTTCGTGCTTGG
>NZ_RZMX01000016.1:2500-47967 GCF_003992665.1 Pelagibacterium montanilacus | reverse complement strand
CCTATCTGGACCCCAATCGGCTGGTGTTCATCGACGAGACCTGGATCAAGACCAACATGGCTCCGATCCGGGGATGGGGACCAAGAGGTCAACGCCTGCGCGGCTTCGCCCCGAACGGCCATTGGCGCACCATGACCTTTTTGGGCGCTTTGCGCTGCGACGGGCTGATCGCGCCCTGCGTTTTCGACGGCCCGATCAACGGGACATCGTTCCGGGCCTATGTCGAACAAGTGCTCCTGCCCACCCTCCGGCCCGGCGATATCGTCGTCATGGACAATCTCGGCTCCCACAAGGCCGCCATCATCCGGCAGATGATCAAAAGTGCGGGAGCACGGCTCTGGTTCCTGCCGCCCTACTCACCCGACCTCAACCCCATCGAGCAGGCCTTCTCCAAGATAAAGCATTGGATGCGTATGGCCCAGAAACGAACCGTCGATGAAACCTGGCGACACATCGGGCGCCTCGTGCAGACAATCTCCCCACACGAATGTGCAAACTACATCCAAAATGCCGGGTATGCTTCCGTCACAAAATGACAGAGTCTAGAGCGTTTCCAGGACAAGTGGAAAACACTTTTCCGGCTCGGAAACGCGACACATCAAAGGCTTGGAGCTCCTGTTCTGATCTAATCAGAACAGGAGCGCTAAGGCTGGACCCGCGACAACCGCCGGTCCATGCCCATGGTGATCGCCAGCGCGACAAAGGCAAAGACGACCAGTCCGAGAGCGATCACATGCGCCTCGGCCCAGCGCAACTGCTCGACATAGTCGAACACCGCGATCGAGAGCACCTTGGTCTCGCCCTCGATATTACCCCCGATCATCAGGACCACGCCGAACTCGCCCACCGTATGCGCGAACCCCAGCACCGCTGCGCTCATATAGCCGGGCCGGGCAAGCGGCAGGATAACGAGCACGAAGGCCTTGCGAAACGAGAAGCCCAGCGACAGCGCCGCCTCGAGCGGTTCCTTGCCGATGGCGATGAACGCGTTGCGCAGGGGCTGGACGACGAAGGGCAGCGAATAGAACACCGAACCGATGACCAGCCCGGGAAAGCTGAAGGCCAGCGTTCGGCCCCCCAACAAGCCTGCCACCGCCCCGCCCGGGCCATTGGCACCCAGAAGGATCAGCATGTAAAAGCCGAGCACCGTGGGCGGCAGGACCAGTGGCAGCGCCACCACCGCATTGACCACCACCGTCCAGCGCGACCGCGAACGCGCCAGCCACCAGGCCAGGGGTGTGCCAAGAACCAGCAGGATCACCGTTGTCCAGCCGGCCAGCGCCAGTGTCAGCCTGATCGCGGGCCATATCTCGAGGAAAAGCTCCATCACCGATCGGCGACCGAATAGCCAAAGGACGCGATGATCGTGACGCCCTGTTCACTGCCGAGAAACTCAAGGAACGCCCGTGCGGCAGCGTTGTCGGGAGACAAAAGGACCGCATCCTGAGCGATCGGATCGTGCATATCCTCATCCACGATCCAGCGCGAGCCGTCCGCGCGGCCCATGACCTGGGACAGGGCGACGAACCCCAGCTCGGCATTGCCCGTATCGATGAACTGATAGGTTTGCGAGATGTTCTGGCCCACCACCAGCCGGGGCGAGACATCCTCCAGGAGCCCCAGCGCCTCCATGGTCTGGACCGCCGCGGCCCCATAGGGCGCGGCCGCGGGTTCGGCGATCGCAAGATTGGCGAAATCGCCCTCCAGAGCTTCTGGTCCCGTCACGCGGTCTGGATCCACGCTGAACAGGACCAGCCGCCCCACGGCATAGGAAAACAGGCTCTCGGACTCACCGAGCCCTTCGGCGACCAGTCGGGTCGGCGTGGCCGCATCGGCGGACAGGAACGCATCGAACGGCGCGCCCTGGATGATCTGCGCATAGAGCTGTCCGGTCGCCCCGAAGCTGAAACTCACCTCCAGCCCCGTCTCCTCGGCGAAGGCTGAACCCAGCTCCTGTGCCGCCGCTGTGAAATTCGCAGCCACCGCAATCTGGGCATCCCGGGCAATGGCCGGCAGCGACACCACACTGCCGGCGAAGGCGACAACAAGAAGGGAAAGGCGCATTGAGAACCTCGATATGTCTTACTGAACATATCGAACCTGACACGGATATCGATCGCACGGCAACCCGTTATTTCCCTTGGGACCGATCGCCCTTGAGTCGGCGCAGCGCCGCGACATCCTCGGCGATCGCCGCCGCGGTCTTGTCCTCGATCGCGCGATAAAGGCGCAGCACGTCATGGCCCGTCTCGGTCAGGCTCGCCCCGCCTTGGTCCTTGCCGCCGCGCGCGGCCTCGACCAGCGGTGAGTCAAATGCGCCGTTGAGCGCCTGCACCAGCCCCCAGGCGCGCTTGTAGCTCATGCCCATGGCCTTGCCCGCCGCGCTGATCGAGCCTGTCTGCGCGATCAGCTCGAGCAGATCGGCCCGCCCGGGCCCGATATAGGCGTCCGCGTCAACGACGATGCGCAGATGCCCGAGGCCCGAGGGCGGAACGGGCCGGGCCATCTCAGCCCTTGAGCGCCGCTGCTTCGGCGGCCAGCGCGACGATCTTGTCGAAATCGCCCGCCGCGATCGCATCGCCCGGCACCACCCAGGATCCGCCCACGCAGATCACGTTCGAGAGCGCCAGATAGGATTTGGCCTTGAACAAATCGATCCCGCCCGTGGGGCAGAATTTGAGGTCCGGAAGCGGGGACGCAAAGGACTTGAGCACCGGCGCCCCGCCCATCGCCTCGGCGGGGAAGAACTTCAGGAAGCTGTAGCCCATGAGCGAGGCCGCCATCGCCTCTGTGGGCGAGGTGACCCCGGGAAGCAGCGGCGGATCGATCGCCTCGGCGTCCTCGAGCAGTTTGACCGGCGCGCCCGGAGAAACCATGAACTGGCAGCCCGCATCCTGGGACGCCTTCATGTCGTCGAGCTTGCGCACCGTGCCCGATCCCACGATCGCGCCCTCGACCTTGGCCATCTCGGCGATCACCTTGAGCGCGTTGGGCGTGCGCAGGGTGACCTCGAGCACCTTGAGCCCGCCGGCCACCAGCGCCTCGGCGAGCGCCCGGGCGGTATCGACATCGTCGTGGATGATGACCGGCACCACCGGTGCCAGCGAAAGCGTCGAATGCAGGCGTGCTGCGTCCTGGGCCATGATGTTCTCCAAGCTCTGCAGTTCTCGGCGGGCGCCTTTTTGCGCTCACCCGAAAGTACGATCCCCTCTAGCACGGGCTTTGTTGAAAAGGGAGGCGAAACTGCCTAAGTATGCGCGCGGCCGCAGGGGCGGCCCCGGGCGCTCGAATGCGCCGACAAGCGGGGAGTGGACATGATCCAGCAGATCAATGCCATAACACCGCTCGCCGAAGCGCGGGCCGGTCTTGCAGAGGCCTTCGACCTCAAATTCACCGATGCGGTCGAGCGCGAAACGCGCCCGGTCTTCGACCGCATCCGGGACCGCATCCCGGAAGTCGAATGGCCTTTCCTCGCGCCCCTGATCTTCGAGATCAACCGGCTCAAGCGCGAGAAGGACGCGGTCATCCTCGCCCACAACTACCAGACACCCCAGATCTATTACGGGGTCGCCGACATCGTGGGCGACAGCCTGCAGCTCGCGGTCGAGGCCACAAGGGTCGAGGCTTCGGTCATCGTCCAGTGCGGCGTGCATTTCATGGCCGAGACCTCCAAGCTGCTCAACCCCTCCAAGACCGTCCTGATCCCCGACAGCCGGGCGGGTTGCTCGCTCGCCTCCTCGATCACCGCCGAGGACGTGCGCGCCATGCGTGCCCAGTATCCCGGCGTGCCTGTTGTCACCTATGTCAATTCCTCGGCCGCGGTCAAAGCCGAGACCGATGTGTGCTGCACCTCGTCCAATGCGCTCAAAATCGTCGAAGCGGTCGAGGGCGACACTGTGATGATGATCCCCGACCAGTATCTCGCCCAGAACACGGCGAAAAAGACCAAAAAGAAGATCGTCACCTGGGCCGGCGCCTGCGAGGTCCACGAGACCTTCACCGCCGGCGACATCGCCGAATTGCGCGCCGCCTACCCCGGCGCCCGGATCATTGCGCATCCCGAATGCCCGCCCGAAGTCATCGACGTGGTCGATTTCGCCGGCTCTACCGCCGCGATGATCGATTGGGTGAAGTCCGAAAAACCCGCCCGGGTCGTCATGGTCACCGAATGCTCGATGAGCGACAACGTCGCGGCGGAGACCGAGGGTGTGGCGTTCCTGCGCGGCTGCAACATCTGCCCGCACATGAAGCGCATCAATCTCGAGAACGTGCTCTGGAGCCTGCACACCGGTGACGAGGAAGTCACCGTACCCGAGCACCTCATCGCCCCGGCCCGCGCCGCGGTCGAACGCATGATCGAGATGTCCGCCCGCCCCTCCTGATCGCGCGAGCCTTTCCCGACCCCTTGCCAGCCGGCCCGTTCCAGCGCAATCGTTCTGGACCTGAGGACGGGGGGGCACGCACATGGACACCAGCGAACGCCAGATCCGGTTCTGGAACCGGATCGCGGCCAAATACGCCAACGATCCCATCGAGGACGAGGCGGGCTACGAACGCACCCTCGAGGTCACCCGCACATGGCTTGGGCCCGAAACCCGGGCCTTCGAGTTCGGATGCGGCACAGGCTCGACCGCAATCCGGCTCGCACCTCACCTCAGGTCCATCCATGCCACCGACACCTCTCCGGCCATGATCGACATCGCCAATCGCAAGGCAGAGGCGGCCGGGGTGCACAACATCACCTTTGCCGTCGGGTCGGCCGACGCCGCAGGCGGTGCGGACGCCCATGACGCGGTGCTCGCCTTCAACGTCATCCACCTCATCCCCGACTGGCGCGCGGTGCTGGCCCGCCTCGGCGAACGCATGGCCCCCGGGGCGCTCTTTATCTCCAAGACCGCCTGCATCGCCGAGCTCAACCCCATGATCCGCCTCGCCATCCCCCTGATGGGTCTCCTCGGCAAGGCGCCGCCCGTCGCGGTCTTTCCCGAGCGCGAGCTTCTCGACGGCATCAAGGCGGCCGGCTTCGAGATCCTCGCCAATGAACGCCACGGCACCCGCGGCAAGGACGTACGCGCCGTCGTCATCGCGCGTAAAAAGGCCTGATCCCGCTCAGGGCAGGCAGAGGCCGAGCCCGCCTGCCCCTTGTCAGCAGAGGGCCCCGGGCCTAAACCGGCTGGCGCACCAGAGTGCCCCGGGGAGCCCATGACCGTTTTCGACAACACGTTCAACGCCGAGGGCGTCGTCATCGTCGGCGCCGGCCTGGCCGGCCTGTTCTGCGCGCTCAAGCTCAGCCCCCGTCCCGTCACCGTCCTCTCGCCCATGCCGCTGGGTGCCGGCGCTTCCTCGGCCTGGGCCCAGGGCGGGGTCGCCGCCGCGGTCGGGGCCGGCGACAGCGCGCTGGCCCATGCGCGCGACACCGAAATGGCCGGCGCCGGCATCGTCGATCACGGCGCGGCCACCTCGATCACCGCCGAAGGCGCTGCCCGCATCGCCGATCTCGCGGCGCTGGGCATTCCCTTTGACCGCGACGATTTCGGCAATTTCATCCTCTCGCGCGAAGCGGCCCATTCGGCCAATCGCGTGGTGCGCGTCTCGGGCGACCGGGCCGGACACGCCATCATGCAGACCCTGATCGCGAAAGTTCGCGAGACCCCCTCGATCCGGGTGGTCGAGGGCATCACCGCGGTCGATCTCGCCCGTGCCGACGGTCGTGTCGTGGGCGTGATCTGCCGCAAGCTTGGTGACCGGTTCCTCGAGCCGGTCTTCATCCGGGCCCGCGCCACCGTGCTGGCCGCCGGGGGCCTGGGCGGGCTCTATGCGGTCACCACCAATCCTCCCTCGGTGCGCGGCCACGCCATGGGCATGGCGGCCCGAGCCGGCGCAGTGATCGCGGACGCGGAATTCGTCCAGTTCCACCCCACCGCCATCGCCTGCGACACCGACCCCGCCCCGCTCGCCACCGAAGCGCTGCGGGGAGAAGGCGCGCTCCTGGTCAACGAGACCGGGGAGCGCTTCATGCTCGACGTGCACCCCGATGCCGAACTGGCCCCCCGCGATATCGTCGCACGCGCCGGGTTCCGCCAGCTCCGCGCCGGGCACAGAGTCTTTCTCGATACCCGCGCGGCGCTGGGCGAAAGGATCCTCACCGCCTATCCCACCGTGGCGCGCTCGTGCGAGCGGGCGGGGATCGATCCGGTGCGCGACCCCATCCCCGTTACCCCCGCCGCCCATTACCACATGGGCGGGGTCAAGGTGGATACCGACGGGCGTTCATCGCTTCCCGGCCTCTGGGTCTGTGGTGAGGCCTCGTGCACGGGCCTGCACGGCGCCAACCGGCTGGCGTCCAACTCCCTGCTCGAAGCCGTGGTCTATGGCGCCCGCATTGCCGAGGATATCTCCGGGCTCGAACCGCTGAGTGCCCCGCTTCCCCCGTTTGAAGGCATTGCCTTTGATCCGGTCAAGGCCGCCGACGCAGAAGCCCTCCTGCGCAACCTGCCCGCCGTCCGGGATATGCGCACCGCCATGACCGCCCATGTGGGTCTCGAGCGCGACCGGGAGGGCCTGCGCGAGGCTCTGCGGATCATCGCCACCCTCGAGCGCACCGCAAGCGGGGTCACCCGGGCCTATCTCAACATGCTCACATCCGCCACGCTCGTGGCCGCATCGGCGCTCCTGCGCACCGAAAGCCGGGGTGGGCATTTCCGCACCGACCATCCGGTGCCCGATCCCGCCTGGGAACGCCATACCGAGCTCACCCTGCCCGAGGCGCTCGCCATCCGGGCCGAGGCCGCCGGAACGGCGTGAGCGTTTCGAGACGCTTAATCCTCGTCGAGAAGATAGGCCGCCACCGCATCGAGATCGGTTTCGGTCCAGTGCACGGTGCTCTCGGAAATCACCAGTGCCATGTCCCCGCCCGGAACATCGAACCCCGGCGTCACCCCGCCCATCAGGACCTCGATCATCCACTCCCGGTCATAGCCCATCTGCGCGAGCGCCTGGGGGGTGATGTCGGGACCGATCCCGCCCGAAAGCGGCCCGCTCGGGTCAACCGCGCCCACCACCGAGCGCGGAGAATGGCAGGCCCCGCAATGGGCCGGACCGTTGACGATATAGGCGCCCCGGTTCCACGCTTCGGACCGCCCGGGATCGGCGACGAAGGTCTCTGGGGAAAAGAACGCCGCTTTCCATGCCCCCAGCCCGAACCGCATCGAAAACGGAAAGCCCAGATCGTTCTCGCCCGACGCCTGGGCCACGGGGGGCACGTTTGTCAGCGCCGCGTAAAGGTCGACAACGTCCTGGTCGGTAAGCGAGGCATAGAACTCGTAGGGCAAGGCCGGATAATAATGGCCGCCTTCTGGGCGCTCGCCCCGGGTCATGGCCCGTGAGAATTCCGCAAGCGTCCAATCCCCGATTCCGTATTGGGGATCGGAAGTGATGTTGGGCGCAACAAAACGCCCATAGGGCGATTCGATCGGGGCCCCGCCCGCGAGATAGGCGCCCTGCCTCGCGACATCGGTGTGGCACGCCACGCACCCGCCGAGCCGGATGAGATAGTCCCCGTGCCCGGCATCGGCAGTGAGCGTCAGGTCCCGCTCGGGCGCCGAGGGGCTCAAAAGCACGAGGGCTCCGGCCCCCGCGATGGCAATCGCCAGCACCGACACTCCCGCGATCACCAGCTTGCGCATGCGCCCCGTCCCCTCTTGCCGTTGCGGCAAGAAACCAGAGCCGGCCCGCGCTGGCAATCGCAATCGCTCCCTTGTGAGGGCCTTCCGCCGGTTGAGGTGGCGGCGATCAGATCGCCATGGTGAACATGGCCTCGATCGCCTCGCGCCGGGTTTCGGCCACCAGACGCGAGATTTCCTCCTCTCCATCCATCAGCACGAGCGTGGACCGCCGCGGGATCGCGAGCCGGGCGACGAGCTCGCCCTGGCGTTCGCGGTCCCAGTCGACCCTTATGACCGGCACGTTGAGATAGGCTTGGCTCTCGGCCTGCAACTCGCCTATCACCCGCTGTTGGAGCGCGCAGGTCGTGCACCAGGACGCCCAGAAATTGACGATATAGGGCGATCCGGACGCCGCGAACTCCGCGAGGATTTCGGGCGTGTACTCATAATGGACCACCTGCGCGCTCGCCGCACGCATCAGGCCCGCACCCGCGGCAAGGCCGGCGCCTGCGGTCACACCAAGGGTCAGGAACAGTCTTCGCGACAGACGCATGGTCGAAATCTCCCTTCGAGATGTCAGATGGAAACCGATAGATCGAACAGGCCCTCGGGCAGGAGCGTGAGCGCCCAGAACTCCACCATCCGGTCCAGCCCGAACCAGATCGCGAGCCCCACCACCACGAGGGCGAACCCCATGAGCGGCTTGGCGATGCGCGCCACCGCCATCAGCCGTTCGCGCCGGCGCGCGATCAGCTCGCGCCCGCCATAAGCGAGCGCCAGAACGATGGTGCCCGCCCCCAGCGAAAACACCGCCATGATCGAAAAGGCATAGATGAGATTCTCGCCCTGGCTGGCCAGCGCGATGGCGCCGCCGAGCGTGGGCCCGATGCAGGGCGACCACACCACCCCCAAAAGCAGCCCCGCCAGCCCCTGGCGCCAGAGGCTGTCGGGCGAGGCCTTTTCGATCGCCGAGAGGGCCCGGTCACCCCCGCCCGCAAGGCTCCCGCTCATGCGCGCGAAGGCCGCATTGGCCTGCGGCACCAGCAGCACCACGCCGAACCCGATCATCACGATCGCGGCGATCCGCGCGATGTCCTCGGGGAAAAGTCCCAGCGACTGGGCAAGTCCGTATCCGGCGATCCCCGCGAGGGTGAACCCTGCCGAAAGCCCGCCGGCGAGCGCCAGGGGCCCGAGCAGGTTGCGTGTGGCCGAACCGGCAAGAATGATGGGCAGCAGCAGCAGTACGCAGGGGTTGAGCAGCGTGAGCAGGCCCGCCAGATACGCAAATCCGAAATCGACCAAATCCAATTCCCCCTGCCCCGCACGGGCTCAGGCGAAATCGGCTCGGGCGTGAAACTGTGCTGATGTGCACACATACGCCCCGCCGCAGGATTTGGAGGCTCAATCCGCTTTCACTTTGCGGTGAGCCAGGGGGCGCTTCAACCAGAGATGATCGCGTCCACCTCGGCCCGGCCGGGGGGATTGCACCCCACATGGGCGCAGTTAAGCCCTGCGGTCACCGTCCCAAAGCGCAAAATCTCGGTCAGCGCCAGCCCGTCCAGGGTGCCGGGCACGCCCGGACGCAACGCGTCCCGGTCGGCCAGCGCCGTCAGCACCCCCGCCATCAGACTGTCCCCGGCCCCCACGGTATCGCCCATCACGTCGGGGGAATGGACCGGGGCGGAGGCCTCCCCGCGCGTGGTGAATGCCCGCGCGCCCTTTTCGCCCATGGTCACCACCACCAGTTCGGCATTGGGCCGGGCCAGCAGCCCGCTCGCATGCGCATCGAGCGTCCTGCCCGGCTCGAGCAGCTCGAGATCCTCGTCCGAGACTTTGATCACATGCGCGAGGTCGAGGAACCGCTCGAGCCGCGCCTTGTAAGCGGGGAAATCCGAGATCAGCCGCGGGCGCACATTGGGGTCGATCGAGATCAGGCACCCGCGCGCCGCCACATCCCCGACGATCTCGAGCCAGATTTCGGCATCCTCGGGCTCGATGGGCAGGAAGCCCCCGATCTGGAACGCCGAGATGGTGTCGGGCAGCGCCGCGCGCAGGCGGTCGACCGAGATATCACGCTCGGCCGTGCCCTGCCGGTAAAAGGCGTAGCTGGGCAGCCCCTTGTCGTTGCGCGTCACCACCGCCAGGGTGGTGTTGCACGCCGAGCGCCCGGCAATGAGCTGGTCCACCCCGGCCGCGTCGAGAGGCGCGGCCAGCATCTCCCCGAAGCTGTCCTTCGAGATCGGGCACAGAAATCCGGTCCGGTTGCCCAGCTTGCCCAGCGCCAGAGCGCAATTGTAGGGCGACCCGCCCGCATGGGCGGTCATCTCCAGCCCCCTGGGCCCGGCCTGGGGCGCGGCAACGAGATCGATGAGGCTTTCCCCGGCGACGACGAACATGGCTTCCCCCTCGATTGGCCGATTGCGAACGCGTGAGGCGCTTTTAGCGCGTTTGGCCCGCAAGGGCCATGTGCGGCTTTGCGTGCTGCCGGATTTTCAGATAGCTCTGTGCGTGGGGGCTTTGTCAGACGATGGATATCAACAGATGAACGTGGAGATCAGGATCGATCCCTACCCGGGCCAGCACGACATTAACGATTTGTGGCGCGACACCTGGGAGATAGACGGCATCGCTGATTTCAATGCGGTGCTGACCCGCAGCCTCGTGCATGTGGGGGCCTTTATCGACGGCACGCGGCTGGTGGGCTTTGCCAACATGGCCTGGGACGGGGGCTTTCACGCCTTCCTCGTGGACGTGTGCGTCCATCCCGACCACCGCGACGAAGGGGTCGGCCAGAAGCTCGTGCAGACCATCATCGACATCGCCCGCAACCGCGGCGCCAAGTGGATCCACGTGGATTTCGAGCCCCATCTCAAGCCCTTCTACCTCAGCTGCGGCTTTGAGAGCACCGAAGCGGGCGTGCTCAAGATCAGGTCCTGACCATGGCCGAAGGAAACGAGGACCGCATCGTCGAACTCGAGATTCGCAACGCCCAGGCCGAAAACGCGATCGAGGACATGAGCGGCGCGGTCACCGACCAGTGGAGCCGCATCGAAACCCTCGAGCGCCGGATCGAGCAGCTCACCGACCGCGTCGCCCGGCTCGAGGCGGTGATCCGCGAGACCGGCGTCGAACCGCCCCCGCCCCATTACTGAGTGCAGCCGCCCCGATCAGCCGCACCAGCCCTCGCGGCGTCCGCCCCAGGGGCGCGCCAGCCCCTCATCGACCAGTATCATGCCCAGCGACTGCCCGTCGCGTTCGAGCACCCTGAGCTTGCGCCCGTACCTGTCGGTGTCCCGGCTGCCCTCGCGCACCATCTCGAACGGTCCGGAACTGACCAGCGATATCATCCGCTCGGTCGCCGCATCGCCCAGCGCCTTTTCGCTTTCGCACTGATAGTCCCGCACCTCAGGCGTATCGATATCGGCGATCCGTACCGATACCCCGTCGATCCGGATCGTGTCTCCGTCGATCACGCAGCTTCCCCCCCGGGATGTGCACGGGCCGAACCGGATATGTACGGTCTCGCTCAGCGCCGGAGCCCGCGAGGGGGCTAGGCCCAGCCCGGTTCGGTCCAGCGCCCCCTGACCGATCGCGCCATACCCGATAAGCGCCACCAGCACGAAGCCGAGCACGATCTCGGCCAGCCGCGGGCGCGGTCGCCGTGCCCTTCGGCCGGTTCTGCGCCCGCCCGCGATCACGATGCTGAAGATGGCGCGGCCGGCGCTGGCGAGTCTGCTCATGGGGCGGATCCTTTGTCCTCCCCCTCGCCTAACCCGGCGCTGCTTACCAATTGGTAAGAACACGATGAGGGGAGACCCCGAGGTGGCCTCGCCCCCGCTCTGGTCAGGGCCTCGCTCCGTGTTATAAGCGCAGAAGGCCAGCCTTCAGCGGCAGGCACCCAGAGCGTTTCCAGGAAAAGCGGGAACACTTTCCCGCTGGGCAACGCGACAAAACAATGACTTGGGGCTCCTGTTCTGATTCAATCAGAACAGCAGACGTTCCAGAGCGATCAGGCAAGACTGACCCGCAATGACCGACCGGCCCGGCGCCTACGCCTTTCTCGAAAGGCCCGAACATCTCCAGCGCGGATCGCTGGCGAGCCATGTGGCCGATCGGCTTCGGCAGGCCATCGTCTCGCTTCAGCTCCGGCCCGGCGCCATGCTTGACAAGGCCGAGATCTGTGCCCGGCTCGGGGTGTCGCGTTCTCCCGTTGCCGAAGCGGTGGCGCGCCTGCAGTCCGAAGGGCTGGTGGATGTCCTTCCCCAACGCGGCTCGGTGGTCTCCCTTGTCTCGCTCACCGCGGTGCGCGAATACATCGTCATCCGCACCGGGCTGGAATGCGAAACCGTTCGGCTCCTGGCCGCCGGGCGCCCCGAGGGGCTGATCGCTGCGCTCGACGAAAGCCTTGCGCGCCAGAGCGCCGCAGAGCATGAGGGCGATGCCGAGGCCTTCCACGCCGCGGACCTGCACTTCCACGAGATCCTCGTTGCCGCCACCGGATTCCGACGCATGAAGGCCGTGGTCGACACTGCGCGCAACAATCTCGACCGGGCCCGGCACCTTTCGGACCGGGTACGCATGCTGACCCTGGTCGTCGAGGAACACAGGGCCATCCGCGATGCGCTCGAGCGCGGCGATGGCGACGCCGCCGTCGCGGCCATGCGCACCCACCTCACCGGCATGGTCAATTCGGTCTTTGAGTTCGCGCGCACCAACCCCACGCTCTTCAGCGACGGCGAACTGGCGATCGACAGCCCGGGCGTCTCCCCGCCCGACTGATCGCCCTGTTGCCTGTTTGCGGACAGAGCGTTCCGCCGCCCGGGCTTAATCGCGCGCGGGCGAGGGCCTAGATTGGCCGTCGAAGGGACACCCATCCCAACGGAGTATTCCAATGGCCACCGACCTTGCCCCCATCGCCACCCGGGCCCTCGTTCCCGACACTACCCGGCTCGGGCCCGTCCACATCGCGGTCACCGACCCCGGGCGCGCGCTCTCGATCTGGCGCGATGTCGTGGGCCTCACCGTCATCGCGAGTGCCCCCGACCGTCTGGTGCTGGGGGTGGACCAGACCCCGCTCATCGTCCTGCATCCCGGCGCGCGCGGACCGGTGCCCCGGGGCACCACCGGGCTCTATCACGTTGCGCTGCACGTCCCGACCCGCCGTGATTTCGCCCGGGCACTCAACCGCGCCATCGCCGCCCGCGTGCGGGTTTCGCCCACCGACCACCTGGTTTCCGAAGCGCTCTATCTGTGGGACACCGACGGCAATGGCATCGAAATCACCTTCGAGACTCCCTGGCGCGGCCGGTTCGTTGAAGACGACGACCTGCGGGCCGAAACCCCGGAGGGCAAACACCACTCTGGCCGCGAGCCCATCGACGTGCCCGGGCTTCTCGCCGAACTGGACGGCGACCCCACCCCGCTCGCGCCCATGGCTCCCGGCACACGGATCGGACATGTCCACGTCCATGTAGGCGATCTCGAGCGCGCCATGGTGTTTTACCGCGACACGCTCGGCTTTGCCGGACAGCTTCTCAGCCGCCGATACGGCATGGGAGACGTGACGCTCTCTTATGCGCCCCACATCCTCGCCTTCAACGTCTGGTCCGGCCCCGACGCGCCACCGCCACCCCCGGGCTCCGCGGGCCTGCGCTGGTTCGAGATCGTCATGCCCGATGCCGCGTCACGCGACGCACTGCACACGCGGCTCGAAACCGCCGGCACCCCGGTCGAGCTTGCCGACGGGGTGCTGTACACTCAGGACCCCTGGGCCAACGCGATCAGGATAAGCGCCGCAGGCGAACCGGGGAGAGGCTAAGGCCGCTTGGCGATCAGGTCGATTTCCACCAGCGCCCCGACGGCCAGCCCCGTCACCCCGATCGTGGTGCGCGCCGGCAGGCGCATGGAGGCGAAATAGGACTGATAGGTGGCATTCATCTCGGCATAGTCGCGGTCGAACTCGCGCAGATAGATCCGCGCCATTGTGATGTTCTCAAGCCCCAGCCCCACCCCTTCGAGCACGATTATCAGATTGTCCATGACCCGGCGCGTCTGCGCCACGATGCCATCGGGAAGCGGCGCGTCGGGCGCATCGGGATCGGTGGGCATCTGGCCGGTGATAAACACCCAGCCTTCGGCCTCCACCGCATGGGAGAACGGTGCGACCGGGCGCGGGCCGCGCTCGATCATGTAATGGACGGGCAGGCTCATGAACGGAACTCCTCTTGTCGGAACGCGATTGTTCATCCGATGCTGGCAGCAACGCGGTCGACGCATCGGGCCCGCCAGACTCACCACCGTATGAAAGGAAACCGTCCATGACCAGCGAACTTGTCGTCACCCACGAGGCCGCCGACGGACGCGGCCGGTTCATCGCCGATCTGGGCGAAGGGCACGAGGCCGAGCTCACCTATGGCATCCGGGAAGCCGACGGCGCATGGATCGTCGATCACACTGGCGTACCGCGCGCCTTCGAAGGCAAGGGCATCGCCCTGCGTCTTGTGACCCATGTGGTGGAAAAAGCGCGCGAGGCAGACAAATCGATCGTCCCGGTCTGCCCATATGTGGTCATGCAGTTCCGCCGCCACCCCGACTGGGCCGACGTGCTGACCAGCTAAAGCGTTTCCAGGAAAATGCCTGTCCCACATCCCGATCTGAGATGGAAACTGCTCGAGGGCGCAGCTCAAGCGGAAACGCGCGCCGTATCATCGTCTTCTGTCGCGACGATCACCGCCCTGTCCCGGCCTTCATGCTTGGCGCGATAAAGCGCCTGGTCGGCAAGGTCGGTGGCCCGCTGCAGAGACTCCCCGGGGGAAACCACGCACGCGCCGATACTCGCGGTCAGCCCCGGCGACGCCGCGCCATCCTGGGGCACGGGCACGGTCCGCGTCATCTCGAGCAGTTCCCCCGCGATCCGGTTCAGCACAGCCGCATCGCACCCGCGGATCACCACCACGAATTCGTCCCCGCCCCAACGCCCGCACAAATCCGAGCGCCTTATCGCCTGCGAGAGCCTCTCGGCCAGCGCGATGAGCACCGCGTCCCCGGTCGCATGGCCCAGGGAATCGTTGATGGCCTTGAACCCGTCCACGTCGATCAGGATCAGCCCGATGGTGGTCTTGCGCTGACGCGCCCAGTCCGAGAAATCGGCAAAGCCCTGCGCGACACCGCGCCGGTTGAAGATGCCCGTCAGCGAATCGCGGTTGACCAGATCCTCGAGATCTTCGGTGCGTTCCTTCACCTGCCGTTCGAGATCGCGCTGGGACGCGGTGACCGCCGAGACCATGGCCACCAGAGTGCGTGAGAGCCGCCCGATTTCGTCATTGCCGCGGTCGAGCCTGATCTGGCCACGCTTGCCTTGCCGCAATCCGTCGATCCCAGCCTCGATCGTCTCGAGCCGGTCGAGCACCGCGGTTTTAAACAGCACCGTCATGCCCAGCGCCGCCGCCAGCAGCACGATGAGCGCCAGCCCGCCCACCGGCTGGAACAGGGATTGGCCAACGATGACGTCCGGGTCCATGAGCGTGACGTTGTACCAGTCTATGCCCCCCAGATAGCCCACGCCCACAAGCATGGGACTGCCCGCCAGAGACACCATCGCAGTGGGGACACTGCCCTCCCCACCCTCACGCGCACCCTCCATGAGCCGCGTCAGCGCGGTCCTGTCTGCCTCGGTGTCGAGCATGGCAAAGATCGTCTGCTGATCCGCTATGTCTTTGGTCAGCGAATGGAAATCGACCAGTGAGGCATCGGGATGCGCCTGGACGGCGCCCGTGGCGTCCACGAACATCGATTCGATTCCCGGTTGGTCAATATCGACGACCTCGCGAATGAAGGCGGACAGGTTGATGCCCGTGCCCACGATTCCCAGCACCCGCCCCTCGCGGTTGATGACGCAGTTGATCCAGACATTGGTCAGCCGCAGCACGTCGTCATGATCGACATTGAGGTAGCAGCCCTCGCCGCGTGCCCGCGTCGTGAAATACCAGCCGTCGCGCGGATTGTCCGAGCGCACCGTGTAGCGATAGGGATCGTCCGAGTAGCTTTGCTGGGCGTCGTTGAAATAGTAATTGCCCGAAGCGTCGAGCACGATGAAAGCGCTCCGGTCGGTAAAGGCGGCCCGGTAGTGCTCGAAGGCGGCCAGGCCCCGCGCTTGGACATCGGGATCGAACTCGTTGTCGGCCCAGTCCATGATCGCCGGGTCGCGCGCCAGCGTGCCCGCCAGGGTCAGTTCCTTATCGAGCGCAGCCATGCCCCTGTAGCGATCGTACTGTGCCTGCTTGGACGCCAGGGCGCTGCCCAGCGTCAGAGTCGTCTCGCTCGAGATCCGCTCGAAGATAAAATAGGCGGGGACCAGCAGAACGGCGAAAACGCCCACGACCATGAGCAGGACGCGGGTGCGCAGCGTGGCCAGGAGCGGAGGACGCTCGGGTGACGGAGCCATGGCTGGATCGCTGAATTGGTCAAGCGGCGACACCACCACGGTCGTCGCCTGACCCAGATTAGGAAAGCAGTGGTTTAAACCGCGTTAACCCCTGTGCGGGGCTGGTTTCTCAGCCGATTCGCCCCAGGAATTCCCGTGCGCCCGCCAGTTCTTCCTGCCGCGCTTCGTGCCCGCCCTCGTGCCAGACGCTCTCGACCGCCGCGCCCTGACGGGCGAAATAGTCGATAAGATTTTGTGTACTGGCCTCGGTGGTCAGCGGGTCGTTGCGCCCGGCGGTGACAAGGATATCGGTGCCCGCAAGCCCGGGCACATCCTCTGGATCCCAAGGAATCAGCGGATGCATCAGCACAGCCGCATTAAACAGACCCGGATGGGCCAGCAGCACCGAAGCCAGGATGTTGGCACCGTTCGAATAGCCCAGCCCGATCACCTTGCCGGTCGCTCCCAGTCCCTTGACGAAGGCGGCCATGGTTTCGGTGCGCTTGGCGAGGTCTTCCATATCGTAGACCCCTTCCGCGGCCCGGCGGAAAAAGCGCAGCGCCCCGTTCTCGGAGACGTCGCCGCGCGGCGAGACGATCCGCGCCTGGGGCAACAGCTGACGGCCCAGATCGAAGAACTGGTTCTCGTCGCCCCCGGTGCCGTGCAGCACCACGAGCGTGGTGGCATCCTCGGCTTTGGCCTTGTGCTCGCGGAAGGCGTAAAGCGGCTTGGTCATGGGTCAGTCCTCCTTGATCTCGGGCAGATAGTCAACGAGCCGGTCGCGAAGATGCTCGTGCTGGGTGGGCAACTTTAGCGCGGTGCCCAGTTCCGCTTCGTCCTCGTCGCGGGCAAAGCCCGGCTCGTCGGTCGCGACCTCGAACAGCACCCCGCCCGGGGTGCGGAAGTAGATCGCATAGAAATAGTCCCTGTCGATGGACGGTGTCACATGATGCCCCGCCTCGGCCAGCGCGTCGCGCACCTTGGCCTGCTCGGCCCGATTGGCCACCGAAAAGGCCACGTGATGAACCGATCCCGCGCCCTGTTCCGCCCTCGGCATGTTGGGCAACACCTGAATATCGACGACATCGGCACCGTTGCCGTTCGCGACCCCGTACCGGGTGATCCCGTTGGCGCTCTGGCGATGGGTGTAACCCATGAACTTGAGCACGTCCTCGGTCGCAGCGCCGTCGCGCAGGCGCAGGGTCACGGAGTGAAAGCCCCGGATCGCCGCGTCCTCGGGCACGCCCGCGCCCAGCCAGGGCGCACGCGTATCACCCGATGTTTCCACCAGCGCCAGCCGGTCGCCCTCGGGCCCCGCGAACCGCAGCCGCTTTTCCCCGAAACGCTCTTCGGCCATCACCGCGTCCGCGCCATGATCGGGCAGGCGACCGGCCCAGTACCCAAGGCTGCCCTCGGGCACCGAGAACGCGGTTTCCCCGACTTCACCGGTTCCCGGACGGCCCTTCACGATATGGGGGAAGGGAAAATGGGTCATCACCGACCCCGGCGTGCCCTGCGCGTCACCATAATAAAGGTGGTAGACCGAGGGCTCGTCGAAATTGACCGTGATCTTGACCCGGCGCAATCCGAGCGCCTTGGAAAAGAACCGGTTGTTGAGATTGGGGTCCCGCGCCATGGCGGTAACGTGATGGAGCCCCCTGATCGAATCGAGCATGGCAAATCTCCTGGATGGATGAACCTGTCTTGCCCGTGATATAGGGAGCGCACCCCGCCCGACCATCCGCACTTTGCTACCCTTATCGTTCGACAATCAAGAACGATGGGTCCACGCCCTCGGGCTCGCGCAGGCGCCCGCCCCCCGGTATGGTCGGCGTCAACACTCCCCGGCAGAGCGCCGGCGCCCCACCAAAAGGAGAGCCCGCACTTGGCACGCTTTCATTCCTACGAGCCTGCAGACGGCCACCGCCTGCCCCATGATCCCTTGAAGGCTATCGTCGCGCCCCGCCCCATCGGCTGGATCTCCACCCTCGATGGCGAGGGCCGCACCAACCTCGCGCCCTATAGTTTCTTTGCCATGGTCAGCGGCAACCCGCCGATCCTCATGATCTCGAGCGAGGGCCACAAGCACACCATTGCCAACATCGAGGCGACCGGCGCTTTCGTCTATAACCTCGCCACCCGCGCCCAGGCCGAGGCGATGAATCTCTCCTCGGGCACGTTCCCGCAAGGCGTCGACGAGTTCGAGAGGGCAGGGCTCGAAAAGCTGCCCTCCGCGAGCGTCGCGCCGCCCCGGGTCGCCGGCTCGCCCGCCCATCTGGAATGCCGGGTGATCGAAACGCGCCCTATCCGCGACATGGGCGGCCAGCCCACCGGGGCGATCATGGCGCTTGGCCAGGTGGTCCATGTTCACATCGACGAGAGCGTTCTGGTCGACGGGCTCTTTGACATCGTGCGCGCCGGAACCATCGCACGGTGCGGATACCGGGGCGATTACGTCACCGCGACGTCGGTTTTCGAGATGATCCGCCCCACGATCGAGACCTGAACCGGACCCGTTCCGCTCAATTGCGCCGCATTTCTGCCCCAGAAGCGACCGATTGGGCTCCCATAAGCCAGGTTTGTCGATTACCTCCGAAAACAGCAAACGCCCATGCCCCTGACCCGTCGCCATGTGCTCGGCGCGCTCGGCTCCTCGCTCGCTGCCGCCATGCTCCCCATCCCCGCCCATGCGGTTTCTCTGATGGATCCGCTCAATATCGGCACGGCCATGGATGGCGGTGCAGTCAGGCTGGGCCACGCCATTCCCTATGCGGGCGGCCCGCGCGGCATGCTCGACGTCTATGGGCCCGAAAATCCCAAGGGCAACGCCCCCGTCCTGCAGTTCGTTTACGGCGGAGGCTGGAACCGGGGCGAGCGCTTCGAGTACGAATTCGTCGGCCGCGCCTTTGCCGCAAGGGGCTTTGTGACCGTCATCGCCGACTATCGGCTCGTGCCGGAAGTCACCTTCCCCGCCTTTCTCTACGATTGCGCAGTGGCCACAAAATGGATCGAGGACAACATCTCGGGCTATGGCGGGGACGCCAACAAGCTCTTCCTCGCCGGCCATTCGGCCGGAGCCTACAATGCGGTGATGCTCGGGCTGGACCCCGCTTTCCTGCGCGATGCCGGGGCGACGATCCCGGTGCGCGGCGTGGCTGGCCTCGCCGGGCCCTATGATTTCTACCCCTTCGACTTCAACGAGGTGCGCGAAGCCTTCGGGTACGCGCCCAACCCCGAAGGCACCCAGCCCATTCGGGTAGTCAACGAGAACGCCCCGCCGATGTTTCTGGCCTCGGGCCTGTCGGACCTTATCGTGAAGGCCCACAACACCCGCACCCTCGCCGCCAGGCTGCGCGAGTACAACGTGCCGGTCGACGAGCGCTACTACGAGGGCATCGGCCACATGGAAATCGTGACCTCGCTGGGCGCCATGCTGCGCTGGCGCGCGCCCGTGCTCGACGATATGGTCGCCTTTTTTGCCAGCCTGGGCGCACTCGACGCCTGATCGGGCCGGAGCGATGAAACCATAAGCGGGTCTGGCGCGTATCCGTCGTCATGACCGATCACACGTCCGGCCGCATGGCCCGCCTCTTTCGCCCCCTGCGCGCCGCCGGCGTGGCCGCCCTCACTCTCGTCATGGGCGGGTGCAGCGCAGTGGGCATGTTCAATGCCGTTGTGCCTAAGGATGGCAATACAGAGGTCGTCCGCGACATCGCCTATGGCGAGGCGCAGCGCCAGACGCTCGACATCTATCGCCCCGCGGCCACAGGCCAGGCACCCCTGCCCGTGGTGTTCTTTGCCTATGGCGGGGGATGGTCGGACGGCAGCAAGGCCGAATACGCCTTCGTCGGACACGCGCTCGCCGCGCGCGGCTTTCTCACCGTGATCGCCGATTACGGGCTCGTGCCCGACTATCGCTACCCCGCCTTTCTGGACGACACCCGCCTCGCGCTCGAATGGGTGGGCCGCAACGTTGCCGATCACGGCGGCGACCCCGGTCGAGTGCTGCTGGCGGGCCATTCCGCCGGGGCCTATAACGTCGCAATGATCGCGCTGGCCGACCAGTTCGCGCCTGAACCGGACGCAGGGGTCAGGCTCATCGGAGTGGCGGGACTATCGGGTCCCTACGATTTTTATCCCTTCGACGTCGACGCCTCGCGCGACGCCTTCGGGCACGCGCCCGAACCGCTCGAGACCCAACCGATCTCTCACGTCAGCGAAAACGCGCCGCCATTCCTGCTCATCCATGGTGGGGGCGACAAAACCGTGATGCCTCGTAACAGCATCAGGCTCGCCGAGCTTCTCACCGAGGCCGGGGTGCATGCGGAGCTGGAAATCTACGATTCAGTGGACCATGCCGGTCCGCTCGTCGCCATCTCGCGGCCCCTGCGCTGGCAGAACCCGACTCTTGAGCGCATGGTCGATTTTTTCAACGCCCGGCTGTTCGCGCAGCTCTGAACCTCACTCGCGCGCGAGAAATCCTTCGAGCCGATCGAGGCCGCGCGCGATCTTTTCGGGCCGGGCGGCAAAGCACCAGCGCAGCCAGCCCTTGCCCTCGGGCCCGAACGCCCGGCCCGGGGCCAGACCCAGCCCCGCCGTACCGAGCAGCGTCTTGGCCAGCGCCATATCGTCGTCATGGCCCGCAACGCGGAAAAAACTGTACATCGCCCCATCGGCGTCCGGCGCCTCGATCCGCCCCAGCCGCGCGAACCCCTCCATCAAAAGCGCCCGGGAGCGGCCGAACGCCTCGACGATTCCGGTCACCGCCGCTTCGCCCTCCGGGTCGGTCAGCGCCGCCAGCGCTGCCTTCTGGACAAAGACGGGCACGCAGGACGTGTTATACTCGATGATCTTTTCCAGCGCTGGCGCCAGCGCGGCGGGCAACGTCAGCCAGCCCACCCGCCAGCCGGTCATCAGCCATGCTTTGGAGAAAGAATTGACGAGAATCAGCCGGTCCTCGGGCTCGGCGTGGTCGGACATTCCAGGCGCCACCCGCGCGCCGGTATAGACCAGTCGCTCATAGACCTCGTCCGACAGCACCCATATCCCGAGCCTCCGGCAATGGGTGAGCAGCGCCTTCTGGCTTTGTGCATCGAGCGTGAACCCTGTGGGATTGTTGGGCGCGTTGAACACCAGCAGGGTGACGCTCTCGTCCAGCGTCTCGATCAGCCGATCGACATCGAGGCTCCAGCTCCCCTCCCGAACCACGAGCGGGAACCGGATCACTTCGGCGCCCAGGATCTTTGGGATTTCCGCGATGTTGGGCCAGATCGGGGTGACGACCACCGCCCTGTCGCCCGGGCTCAGAACGAGCTGTGCCGCCAGCATCAGCGCAGAGACCCCCGACCCGGTCACCCCGATACGCGCAGGTTCGATTGTTCCCCCGCGCAGTCCGTTGCCATAGGCCGCGATCGCCTCGCGCAGCGCCGGAATGCCCAGATTCTGCGAATAGAACGTCTCGCACGCCTCGAGCGAGCGCGTCGCCGCATCGACGATGAACCGGGGCGTGGGGATATCGCTTTCCCCGAACCAGAACGCATCGATATCGGTGCGCCCCATCCCTCCATTGGCGATCTCCCGGATCGCCGAAGCGGAAAGGGCACTGATCGCAGCGCGTTCGCGCGGTGCAAATGAGGTCATGGCTCGACGTCCTGAAAACTCTCTACTGGCTGGAAGCTAGAGCTCCTGCTCTGATTGATTCAGAACAGGAGCTCTAAGACTTTGATTTGTCGCGTTTCCGAACCGGGCAAGTGTCTCCACTTGTCCTGGAAACGCTCTGTACGCCCTGGCCCGCCCTCTTGTCCCTGCGGCCAGACGCTCCAGACGCGTCGCCGTACTCCCCACCGCTGTGCCCAAACGGGTCGCGGATGAACCTGCGCGCATGGCAGGCCGGCTTGGTGGGGCAAGGATGAGGCAGCGGTGTGTGCCGCGGGCCTCGCGCAAGGGCGAGACCCGCAGGACGGGATCATTCGGCCTCGTTGGCCGGGGATGCGTTGAGCAGCCCGTATTTTTCCTCGCCGAGCTTGGAGAGCAGCTCCAGCTCGGTCTCGAGAAAGTCGATATGGCCTTCCTCGTCCATCAAAAGCTCTTCAAAGAGCTTCATCGTGACGTAGTCGCCCAATTCGTTGCAGATCTCGCGTGATGTCTTGTAGCTGGCCCGGGCATCGTGCTCGCCGGCAAGGTCCGCTTCGAGCACCTCGCGCACGGTCTGGCCGATCCGCAAGGGCGCGACACGCTGCAGATTGGGATGGCCTTCAAGGAAGATGATTCTCTCGATCAGCTTGTCGGCGTGGTGCATTTCCTCGATCGACTCTGCACGCTCCTTGGCCGCGAGCCGCCGGTAACCCCAGTCTTCGAGCAACCGGAAATGGACCCAGTACTGGTTGACGGCCCCAAGTTCGAGAAAGAGGGCTTCGTTAAGCCGCTCGATGATCTTTTCTTCGCCTTTCACCTTCACCTCCAATGCGCGTGGACTTGCGCAGCGCCTGAACTCGAAGCCGAACGTCGATCAGACTGGCTCCGTTCCCGGCGAGCTTGAGGTGGTAATTCTCGGTGACCTTTTGGATAATGTCCACAAGGTTCGGCACGCAACCGCAGCATTGTCCCCGCTTGCCGAGCTCGCGATAGATGCGCGCGGGCACCACGAGCTGCCAGGGGTCCTCCTCGAGAACATCGAGAACCACGTTCTCGATCTCGCGGGTTGTGATCATGTTGCACTGGCAAACCAGCATGGCACTACGCTGCTCGAAAGACGTCAGGGTCGAACTCGCGCCATACATACGCAGCCAAACCTGATTGTCAATGTCACCTTAGCGAGTCGGGCCACTCTTCCGATCACGATTTTGCGTCTCGGGCCCATCCAAAAGCTCCGAAAACAGAGCCGGGGTCAGGACGATCAGCCGCGCCTGTCCCCGGCGTCGTGATCGTCCTCGAACCCGTCATCCGGATCGATTTCATCGCCCTCACCGTGGTCGGCAGGCTCATCGTCCTCGATCCCGTCCTCGGATGCCGCCCCGTCCGGTTCGGCCTGGGCGGTCTCGTCCCCGTCCCATTTGATAAAGAAGATATAGACCGCGTATCCGGCCATGCCGCCAAAGACCATGGCCCAGCCGTAATTTCCGGCCGAGAGGTCCCAAAGCGCGATGCCCACGCAGATCGCCACGACGATAGCACGCACCCAGAGCGGGCGGAACCAGGGGTGGTCGGCGTCCTTGTGCATGGCTTTCGGGCTCTCCGGGAGGTTCGGGTTGCCCGCTTGTCGCATGCGGGCCCGGGCCGCTCAAGCCCCCTGCACCGCGAACCAGGCGCTAATTGCCGTGATCGCGTTCCACCTCGAGCGCGATCGCCCGGCGCGCGGTGTGATCGAGCACGCACGACGCGCCCGCGATCTGGCGCATGGTGCCCTCACCCCAAAGGGCATACTGGAAGGCACAATCGGCATCGCGGAACGCGATCCAGGCGCGCTGGGCGTCCCGCAGGCTGTCGGCCGGCGCATCCGCCAGCCCGTCCCGCAAAGCGCCATAGGCAGTGTTGAGCCGGTCGTCCCACACCGCGCTCTCGGCCATCAGGCACGCGGCGATCCCCATCGTCGTCGCCCCGCCCGGCGCCTCCTGGCAGGCATCGGCCGCTACCCCGACGCAGGCGGAAAGCGCGTCGGCATCGCCCGCCTCGTCCGCGCAGGCCTCGAGCAACCCGGCATCGAACGCCTCGATATGCCCGTCCTGCGCAGCGAGCGGGGAGGCCGACGCCAGCGCGAGAAGGGCCACCAGCCCCAGGCCGGCGCGGGTCAATGGGGCGTCACGCGGCTGACCAGCCAGCGTGCCTCGGAGAAATATTCCCGGTGCACGAGCACCGCGATGGTCAGGACCGTGGCGGCCACCGATGCCCAGCTGGACACGAACCAGGCGACCATGGGCACGGCGAAATAATACGCCCTGATCCCGGAATTGAAGCTCTTTGCCGCCATGCCGTTGATCCTCGCGATGGTCCTGATCTCTTCGGGTGGGGTCTGGACGGTATGATCCGACGCCCCGATCAGGATGCAGAAATGGTTGAACTGACGCAGCGAGAGCGTGAAGCTCAGGAACGCCGAAATGAACAGCACCAGCATGGCGATGTTGTGAACCTGCAGATCGCTCTGGGAATAGGGTGACCCGAACGCAACGGTCGCCAGTGCCGGCGCGACCAGCGGCAATTGCCCGATCACGGTAAAGAGCGCCAGGATCAGCAGCGCCGTGGTCGAGGCAAAGAACGACACCGCCCCCATGATGTTGCCCGCCAGGATCGCGTCGAACGGGTTCTCCCGCCGGCTCGCCTGGGTCACCCAGTTGAACCGCTGCTCATTCATCAGCGCTGAAAGTGAGGGCCGACGCTTGTCGAGCCATTTCGACATTGCGCCATAGAGATAAAGCGCAGCCAGCGGCAGGACGGAAGCAAAGAGCGCAAAAAGGTTCATGGCGGGGGTATCGGTCCGGTAGAGCGGGATCGTCCGCTCACCATAGCGCGCCACGGCACGGATGGAAATCGTCCGCTCACCCGGCGGCACCCGCCGCGCGCTCGCCCGCCAGCGCCCGCTCGGCGACCACCCAGCCGAAGGCCGCCACCAGCGCCCCGACCACCGCCATGCCGATGACGACGCCCCCGCCCCCTTCGCCATGGCCCGAGGCCAGAAGCAGGGGCCGCAACTGGCTGACCGGGGGCAGAACGGAGAGCCAGGCCGGCATGGGGTCGATAAACGCAAAGCCCGCCGGCAGGCCCAGGGGCACCATCAGCGCCGTCGCCGCCAGCCCGTATTCACCCAGCGAGGACAACCGCACCGCCAGCGCGGTGCCCAGCGCAAGGAACGCGATTGCTCCCAGAAGCGTGGCGCCCATCAGCAGCGGCCAGTCGGTCGGCTGGGGCCGCACCGCTCCGATGATCGTCACCGACAAGAGGATGACCAGCATCAGGCTGATGAGCTTTGCCCCGAGATAGAGCCGGATCGGCACCCCCGGATCGGGCAGCACGGGCACCGGCCCGTCCCCCCGCTCGAGCAGGATCACCCAGCCGGCGAGAAACGGCCCCAGCACCGCCAGCTCGCTATAGGCAAGCAGCGCGAAGGCCCAGTCGGGCACCTGCGCGCCCGCCATCACCAGCACCATGAGATAAATCCCGAGCACAATGGCTCCGACGGCATGCACGCCCTGGCGCCACTGCGTAGCGATGTCGGCAAGCACCAGCCTTGCCAGCCTCATGATGTGTGCCCTCCGGCTCGTCCCGGACACATGTCCGATTGCCGCCGATTATGCCAGATCGGGCCTGCCGATGCACGAGGGCGCGCCGGTAGGACGGGCTCAGATCGGACGCGGATGGGCCCTGTGGATCGCCTCGATCCCCGCCATGACCTCGTCGGACAGGACGATCTCGCCCGCCCCGATATCGGCGGCGAGCTGGTCCATCGACGTCGCCCCGATGATCAGCGAGCTCATGAAGGGCCGCGTCAGACACCAGGCCAGCGCCATCTGGCAGGGATCGAGCCCGTGCTCGCGCGCCAGCGCCACATAGGCCGCGATCACCGGCTCGGAATGCTCCGAGAGCCGCCACATGTCCCCGATCGCCCCACGCGTGCCGGCCGGGCGCTGGCCGCCCATATACTTCCCGCTCAGCGCCCCCGCCGCCAGCGGCGAATAGGCCATGAGCGCGACGTCCTCGAAAAAGCACACTTCGGCCAGATCGAGGTCGAACTGGCGCCGGATGAGATTGTATTCGTTCTGGATCGAGGCCACGCGCGGCAGCCCGTGGGCTTCGGCAAGGCGCAGGAATTCCATCGTGCCCCAGCTCGTCTCGTTGGACAGCCCGATCGCCCGGATCTTGCCGGCCTCATGGGCCCGTCCCAGCGCCTCGAGAATCTCGAGCATTTCCCCCCGCGCGCGCTCCTTGTCCTGGGCGTAGGGGTTGAATATCCAGGAGCGGTCGAAATTGTAGTGCACGCGATTGGGCCAGTGGATCTGATAGAGGTCCAGATGGTCTGTCTGAAGGCGCTTCAGACTCGCCTCGAGCGCCTCGGTCACGTCCGCCCCCTTGAGCCGGCGGCCCTCGCGGATCCACTTGCGGCCCGGCCCCGCGACCTTGGACGCGAGCACCCAGTCCTCGCGCCGTCCGTTGGCGGCAAACCAGTTCCCGATCATCTCCTCGGTCGCCCCATAGGTCTCTGCCCTGGGCGGCACGGCGTAAAGTTCTGCGGTGTCGATGAAGTTGATGCCCTTGTCGAGGGCGAAATTCATCTGCTGGTGGGCCTCGTCCTGGGTGTTCTGCTCACCCCAGGTCATCGTTCCCAGGCAGATCTGGCTGACCGAAATGCCGGTTCTGCCCAACGGCATCATCTTCATTGAAATGTCCTTTGGTGAGAATATAGTGAAGCGCAATGCGGACCGGGAAGGGTGATAGCCCGGCAGCAGCGCGCTTGCAAACCCCAGGCTGGCCGGGGAAGCGGTTGTCGCGTTCAAAAAAATGTCGCACAGGCGCGAGGAAAGGGGTTTGCAAACCCGCTTTGCACCCCTATATAGGCGACATCGAACGGCTCGGAAGAGCCCGCCGGAATGGTGACGCGGGGTGGAGCAGCCCGGTAGCTCGTCAGGCTCATAACCTGAAGGTCGCAGGTTCAAATCCTGCCCCCGCAACCAATTTCCCTTTTCCCGGAAAAATCCTGTTGCGCCGCGATTGCATGGCTCTCGTGGCGATTTCGTGCGTCCTGTAGCCTGCCGCCCCGCGCCCTTGCAACCCGAACGAGAAAAGGGGGAAGCGGTGTCCCCGCTCCCCCATGCTGCACAGCGACGTTGAGGCCCGAGCGCTTACGTCTGCCGCGAGCGGATGAAGCCGAACACCGCCGTCGCGATCGCCAGCGCCAGGATCGTCATGGTGATCGGGCGGCTGAGAACGAAGCCCAGATCGCCATTGTTGACCACCAGCGCCCGGTTGAGGTTCGATTCGATGATCGGCCCCATCACGAACGCCAGCACGATCGGGATCACCGGGATCCGCACCTTCTCGAGCCAGAACGCCGCAGCGCCCAGCACCAGCACCATGATGATGTGGGCCGAATAATTCTGGTACGAATAGGTGCCGATCAGAAGGATCGCCAGAACGAAGGGCGCCAGCACATAGCGCGGCACGAGGGCCACCAGCGAGAACACCCGCACCCCCAGCACGCCCACGACCAGAAGCATCAGGGCCGAAACGATCAGGCCGATGAACACCGACATCACCAGCGGCCCGCCCTGGGAGAACAGAAGCGGTCCCGGCGCCACGCCCTTGCTGATCAGGAGCCCCAGAAGGATGGCGATGGCGCCCGATCCGGGAATGCCCAACGCGAGCGAAGGAATGAGCGAGCCGGCCACCAGCGCGTTGTTGGAGGTCTCGGGCGCCGACACGCCCTCGTCGAGCCCGGTCCCGAACTTCTCGGGGTGCTTGGACCAGCGCTTTTCCTCATTGTAGGCAAGCAGCGAGGAGACGGTCGCACCAGGTCCGGGAATGGCGCCCACCCCCGTCCCGATCACCGTGCCGCGCAGCATGGTGGGCAGAAGCCGGCGCATGTCCCGCCAGCCCACCTTGTTGTCCTCGGCATTGTCGAGCGCCGCGTTTTTCAGATCGGGCTCGGTTTCCTTGGAGGCGATCATCAGCCGGAACGCCTCGGGCATCGCCATCAGCCCGATGATCACCACGATCAGCGGCACGCCTTCCATCAGGGCAGCCTGGTCGAAGGTGAAGCGCAGGCCCGAAAAGCCCGAACTGCCGATCGTTGCGATAAAGAGCCCGATCCCGGTGGCAATGAACCCGCGCACCGGGCTGGTGCCAAAGAAGCTGCCGATGATCGAAAGCCCGAATATGCCCACCGCGAACATCTCGCTGGGCCCGAACTGCAGCCCCACCCAGGCGAGCGATGAGGCCGCGAAAAGGAAAATGAAGCTCGAGCACAGCGAGCCGAAGACCCCCGAATAGAGCGAGATCTTGAGCGCCCTGCCCGCCTTGCCGGCCCGGGCCATGGGATAGCCGTCCAGCACCGTGATCGCCGCCGCCGTGGTTCCGGGCGTCCGGATCAGGATGGCGGGGATCGACCCGCCATATTCGGCCGCGGCATAGATGGCGATAAAGAAGAGCACCCCGGTTTCCGGGCTCATCCCGAAGGTGAAGGGGAACATCAGCGCCAGCGCCTGGGCGCCGCCGAACCCGGGAAGCGCGCCGAGCGCGATCCCCACGACAACGCCCGCGAGGATGATCACGAGGTTGAACGGGTCAAAGACCGTGAACAGGGCCGGGCCGAAGTTTTCAAGTAACAATGTCATGACGACTCCGCTCGGTCAGAACGATATGAAGCGCGGCAGGAATGCCATTGGCAGCGAGACGTTGAGCGCAATCACGAACACCGCCCAAAGCACCAGCGTGGCCAGCGCCGCGCTCGCGATCGAGAGCACCGGTTTGCCGATCCGCCGGACGAGGAGCGCTGCGATCATCACGAACACCGCCGGCTCGAAGCCGACCATTCCCAGAGCCAGGATGAACCAGGTGATCGCCGCGATGGTGACGAGATAGTCGACCAGTTCGAACTCGACCTCGCCGTCCGGATCGCCGGCCGGGAGCCGGGGCTTGAGCATCACCGTCACGAACTGGATGGCCAGAAAGATGCTCAGATAGATCAGGATCAGGCGCGGCAGGAACGCGGCCCCCGGATAGCCCCGCATCGGTGACGCCGCCAGGCTGAACGTCTCGATGAAGAAAAACACCACCGCGGCAATCAATGCCGATGCGGTGGCAAGGTCGGCCCATTTTCGGCTGAACCGGATCATGACAAGGGTACCCCTTCGCGCGCCTTTTCGGAAAAGCCGCGCGGTCCGGGAGAACGAACCGCGCGGTGACGATACGGAAGTGAGGACGCCTTCCCGAAGAACCATGACCGGCAATCGCCGCTCTGCGATCCGTGGACCACAGGGCCGGCTCCAGCCAGGAAAGGCGCGTCATCCTTAAGCTGCGAGCGTCCCGGCTCCTCACCGGGACGCCTCAAGGGCTTAAAGGATGCCGTTGTCTTCCATAAAGCTGCGATAGTCGTCGAGTTCGGCCTGGAAGGACTCTGCCAGAACCTCGCCATCGCTCTCGAAATTGGCCTCCACGTGGGGACTGTTTTCCAGATACTCGGCGTATTCTGGGCTCTCGACCACCTGCTCGAGCGCGATGCGCAGGACGTCCTTGACCTCGTCGGGCGTACCCGACTTCACGAAGATGCCCTGCCACTGGTGCGAGATGTCGTATTCATAGCCCAGTTCCGCGGCCGTCGGCACGTCGGGCATGGCCTCGACCCGCTCTTCGTTGAGCACGACCAGCGGACGCATGTTACCCGCTTCCACATGCGGCTGGAGCTGGCCGATCGAGCCCAGGCCCATCGGCACGTGCTGGCCGAGGACGTCGCGGACCGCGTCGCCCGAACCCTCATAGGGAATGTGGTTCACATCCACGCCTGCGGCGCCATAGACCGAAAGGATATGCTTGTGGTGGATCGAGCCGATCTTGTTGCCGGCGATCGCCAGCGTCTCGGGGTTCTCACGGGCGTATTCGACCGTATCCTCGAAGGTCTCGAACTCGGAATCCACATGGGTGCCGAGCGCATAGATGAACTTCTCGACCCGTGCGAGGAATTCGAAGTCAGAGATTTCGGGTGTGAAGGTGGGCAGGTTCATGTACCCGCTCCAGCTCGCATTGGCGTGCAGCAGGGTGTAGCCGTCCGAATCGCGCTGGGCGACATGGACCGCAGCTTCATTGCCCGAACCCGCGCCGCGATAGCTGACATTGACCGGAACGCCCAGCACGTGATCCTGGGACAGGACCTGCGACATCATCTGGCACCACTGGGCAGCGGTGGACCCCGCCGAGGTCGAGCAGACCAGCTCGATGGGCTCGCTGGGATAACTGTCCTGGGCGGTAGCGGCCGAGAGTGCGAACGTGGATGTCAGCGCGACCGAGACAAGGCCCATTCCAAGTTTCATCATGAGATCATTTCCTCCCTTTGGTGGACGGCCAAAAGATCGGCCCGCCGCCCATAGGCCGTCGACGAATCCGGCGCTATTTCGCGTCCGGCTCGAAACCCTTTTCGTAGTAGGGGCCCGACATGGTGCCGTCCGCAGCCATGCCAACGATTCCGTGCGAGAGATCCTTGACCACGAAGAACACGACGTCCTCGTCGGGCAGCGCCACGGTGGCGTGCACCTTGTTGGCCGGGAAGAACAGCAGCGTTCCCGGACCCACGATGCGGTCTTCCTCGCCTTCGATGTGCACGCGCAGTTGGCCCTTGACCACGTAGTTCCACTGCTCATTGGGGTGCTTGTGGGGCCGCGCCCCGGTGCCGCGCGCCTTGGTCATAAGACCGACCTGGGTGCGCTCGCCCTCCACGACCGAACCGAAGGCCGTCGAATAGCCCGTGCCGGCGTCGAGCTTGTTGAGGTCGGCCAGGGCGAAGATGTAGCCCTCCTCGCCGGCCTTTACGGCGCCTGCGGTCATGGTCCGGCCCGCACCCTCGGGTGACGATTGCGACATTACGATCTCCTCCTTGCGGCCCGTGGGAAAGGCGCCTATCGGCGGCCATATACACCCGGGCATCATTATTCGAACATGGCTGCATGCTCATGCTTCACAATGATGTTCGAACATTTCTGCGATGTCAATCACATGATAAATAAAGATCGAAGGGGCCCACCCGCCGCCTGTCGCGCCGGTGCGGGGCCAGATTTTCGGGCGGCAATCTGTCTGTCCCGGGCGTGTGCTAACGTCTTCTGGAGAGCGGGCCGGCATTTGGCGGGCCCCGAGACACAGGAGAACCCTATGCGCTTCATGGTGATGATCAAGGCTTCGCCCGATACGGAACGGGGCGTCGAGCCCGAGGAGGGCCTGCTTTTGAAAATGGGCCGTTACAACGAAGAGCTTGTGGAGGCCGGCATCCTCGTGGATGGCGCGGGCCTGATGCCCACGTCCAGAGGTGCGCGTGTCGAGGTCAGGGACGGCAAGCCGCTGGTGACCGACGGGCCCTTCGCCGAAATCAAGGAAGTCATTGCCGGCTACTGGATCTGGGATTGCGCCTCATTGGCCGAGGCCATCGCGTGGGTCGCAAAATGCCCCATTGCCCATGGCCAGGACCGCTTCGAAATCCGCCAGCTCTATACGCTCGAGGACTTCGCGACCGAGGGCGAAGGCTACGACCAGCACAAGAAGGTCGAGGCCCGGATGGCCGGGGGGGATGAGAACCTGTCCTGATTGAAACGGAACAGGACCTCCAGAACCCTGATCTGCCCCGAGCGATTTTACGCGGGTGTCAGCCCCGACGGCGCTTTCCGGACTCGAACTGGCCGAACGCACCCATGTTCTCGCGCACGATCTCCACGCTTCCCTGGAAGTGGCGCGCAAGGATTTCGCTCGCCCGGTCCGCATCGCGCTCGATCGTCGCCTCGGCGACGGTCCGGTGCTGCTCGCGCACCATGGCCACGAGGCTCTGGGAGGCGGAAATCTCGACGATGATCACCCGCCGGTAGCGCTGGAACTGGTCCGAGAGCATGTCGCAAAAATGCATGAGCCAGGGCGAGCCGCACGCCGCCAGGAGACTGCGGTGGAAGTGCGAATGGCGCCGTTCCCAGTCGTCGATCGTCTCCTGATCGTCCAGCGATGCGGGCAGTTGCGCCCGCTCGAGCCTGTGGACCGCGGCGAGGACCTCCGATTCCCAGTATTCGTCACCCTTCTCGATCGAGAGCCGCAGCGCCTTGCAGCTCAGATCGGTCCGCAGCCGGCACAGATCGTTCAGATCATCGAGTGATACCGGCGCCACGATATACCCCCGGTTCTCCTCGAACGAAACCAGCCGCTCGGAGGTCAGCCGCGAGAGCGCCTCGCGCAGCGGCGCGACGCCTACCCCGTAATGGGCGCTGAGCTGGCGCATGGGCAGCCGCCGGCCCGGATTGAGCCGTCCCGCGATCAGATCGCTGCGCAGGCGCGTATACACCTCCACGCTGAGCGTCTTGCTTTCATCATCACGCGCAGGCGCCGTGAAAAGGGTGGACACCGTCTGCTCCCGTCTTTCTTCAAGTCTTGCGGCCGGCGGCAGCCTCGCCATCCGCGCAATGCGTAACCTTATAACGTACCGGCCCGGAGCGATCAATCATTTCGGGAATGTTCGCAGGTGGCGCGCACCTGCCCCCGCGCCGAGACCAACCGGACCACGTTCGACCAAAGATTTAGCACGAGCACGACAAGTGTACCACGCCTTCTCGATGTACGAACATTTTTCTTTGATCGAACATTGACAACTTATATCGTTTATCGGACGATAATCGCCTGCCGGGAGCCCATGGCACCCAAGGCATCCATTTGCACATCGGGAGGAGACCGATGGGCGCAGACACGCGCCGCTAAGGGCGCCGTCTACCCTTGAGGAGGAAGGGAATCATGAAACGTCGGACATTTCTGAACCTGTCGGCGGCTGCCGGCTCTGCCACGCTCTTTACCCCATCGATTATCAAGGCCCAGGAAAGCTTTCCCTCAGGCCCCGTTCAGCTCATCGTACCCTTCGATCCGGGCGGCGGCGCCGACCGCTCGTTCCGGCTGATGGCCCCGTTCCTGGCCAATGAGCTAGGCGTACCTGTCAACGTGGTCAACATCGCCGGCGGCGGCGGCTGGGTGGCCTGGCAGCAGACCGCGCAGTGGGATGCCGAACAGCACGACCACATGCTGGGGACCATGAACTTCCCCCACGTCTTTTCCTATCTCGATCCGCGCATGCAGCGGCCCGAGACCATCGATTCGTTCAACCTGCTGGCCTGGCACTCGCTTGACCCCTGCGTATGGTGCGTGCGTGCCGATGAGGACCGGTTCACCGATTTCGCCTCGTTCATCGAATACGTGCAGGCCAATCCCGGCGATATCGTCATCTCATCGACCGCGGTGGGCTCGGACGACCACATGGGCGTCGCCTTCGCCGAAAAGTTCATCGACGGGTTCGATGTGCGAACGATCTTCTCGAACGGCGACAGCCAGAAGATCCAGGAACTGCTCGGCGGCGTCTCGGACGTCATCGCGGCCAATGTCGGCTACATGACCTCATTCGTAGAGAGCGGGGAAATGCGCTGGCTCACCGTGCTGCATCCCGACCGCTACGAACTGATCCCGGAGGTCGAGACGTTCGCGGAAGTGACGGGTGAAGAGAACGTCTCGTTCGCCGGCCGGTCCTTCGTGGTCGCCAATGGCCTCGCCGAGGAAAAGCGTGCTGTCTATCTCGAGGCTATCGAGCGGGTCCTCAACGACCCCGAATACATCGCCCAGGAAGAGGCCATGAACAACAACCTCATGTTCCTTGTGGGCGACGAGATGAACGCGCTGATCCAGGACACCCGCGAATATGTGGAATCGGTCGAGTTCTGGGAAGCCGAGGCCTGATCGTCTCCTCCCCAGGGCGCCCGGCAGGACGTCGCGAGACGTCGGCCGGGCGCCTCAGGAGCTGACAAGGACACCAGGGTCCACCCGCCTGGGCAGATGACGAACTTGGAGCGCCTGTTCCGCCCCCTCGGAACAGAAAATGCTCGACCCGGCCTGCCCTCCACCCCGGGGGCAGGCCGGAACTCCCCGTGCATCATACGGACAGGCCCCTGGGGTGGCCCGTCCCGATTTCGCAGAGAGGTCTGACATGGTTTCTATCTGGGGCGAACGCATTGCCGCGCTTCTTGGTGCGGCCTTCGCGCTCTACATGATGAGCCTTGCCTGGGGATTCCCGGCAGGGGGGCACCTGTTCCCGGTCTTTGCCTGCGGCGCCATGCTGGTGGTCTCGGTTCTCATGATCGTGCGCACCTTCATCTCTCCGGAAGTGTTCCAGAGACCGTTTGAGCCGCGCATCTCGGCCGAGGCGGTGATCCCGATCGTCGCGACCATCGCCACCGTGCTCTACATCCTGATCATCTTCCACCTCGGCTACTACACCTCGACGCTGATCTATCTGGTCGTATTCTCGCTTGCGGTCGGGGTGCGCAACATCAGGTCGATCGTGCTCACCGCGCTCGTGGCTCTGCCGCTCATGTACGTCTTTTTCGAAGTCTTCCTCCAGGCACGCATGCCCAAGGGTTGGTTGATCTAGGCGCGCGCCCGCTCGTCGCATCCGGAAGGGTCCCTGAAATGGAATTTCTTGGCTACGCTGCCGACATCTTCTCGATCGCCAATTTCAGCGCCATGCTTCTGGGCGTGTGTGTCGGGCTGATCATCGGAGCCATCCCCGGGCTCAACCCGCCCATGGCCATCGCGCTTTTGATCCCCGTCTCGTTCCAGTTCCCGCCCGAGACCGCCATCATCCTTTTGGTGTCGTGCTTTGCCGCTGGCATCTATGGCGGCTCGTTCTCCGCCATCCTCTTGCGGGCGCCCGGCACCTCGGCATCTGCGGCCTCGACCATCGAGGGCTTCGAGATGACCAAGAACGGTCAGGCCATCGAGGCGATCCGGATATCCACCTTCGCCTCGGTCGTCGGCGGCCTGCTTTCTGGCCTTGCTCTGATGTTCCTGGCCCCGCCGCTGGCGCGGTTTTCGCTCCTGTTCGGACCGGCCGAATTCTTCCTGATTGCCCTTCTGGGCCTGCTCTCGATCGCCGCTGTCTCGTTCGGCGCCCTCTTCCGCGGCCTGCTCGCGGGCATGGCGGGGCTGCTGCTGGCCACCTTCGGCACCGATCTGGCCTCGGGCTTTCCCCGCTACACCTTCGGCTATATCGGCTTCCAGGCCGGGTTCGACATCCTGCCCGCGATCGTGGGGCTCTTTGCCTTCGCCCAGGGGCTCGAGCTGATCTCCAAGGACACCAAGGGCACGATTTCGGGCGTCAGCAAGCTGAGCTGGAACATCTGGCCCAGCCTGCCCGAGATGTGGAAGCTGCGCTGGTCGCTGGTGCGCGGCTGGGTCACCGGCCTTGTCATGGGCATCATTCCCGCGGCTGGCGCGAGCGTCGCCCAATGGGTCGCCTATGCCTGGGAGGTCTCCTCGGCCAAGCCCGGCGACAAGTTCGGCAAGGGCGAGCCCAAGGGCCTCGCGGCCACAGAAGGCTCCAACAACGGTGTCACCGGCACATCGCTCATCCCCATGTTCGTCCTCGGGATTCCCGGCGGCATCTCCGCGGCGGTGATCTTTGGCGCGCTGATGATCCACGGACTCCAGCCCGGCATGCAGCTCTTCACCGCACGGCCCGAAGTCATCTACACCATCATGTGGGGCTTTTTGTTCGCCAACATCCTCATGGGCGGCGTGGCAGCCGTGGTCGCGCGGATGATCGCCTATCTCACCTTGATCCCGCGAGGCATCATCGGGCCGCTGATCCTCATCTTCTCGGTGGTGGGCGTCTACGCCGGCACCAACAACATCCACAATGTCTGGATCATGGTCGGCTTCGGGGTGGTGGGCTATTATGCCCAGAGGTTCAACTTCTCGCCCGCCGCACTCCTGCTCGGGCTCATTCTCGGGCCCATCGCCGAGAATGGCTTCCGCAACCTCATGACCATCACCAACAACAATCCCGTGCCCTACATCATGGGCCGGCCGATTGCGCTGGTGATCCTGGCCTGCATCCTCTTTGCCCTCTACGTCGCCTTCCGCCCGCGCGTTCTGCAAAAGGCGGTCAAGGCCGGCCCTCCGGTCACCGACGGGACTGATGCCGGCGATCCCGACGGGGATCGCCGGTGAGCGCGCGACCCGCACAAAAAAGCCCCCGCCGGCGTGATGCCGGCAGGGGCACCTGGGGGCAGCGCTTCGGCAAGGCCCGCCGCGGGAACGGCAGCCCGGCCCGGGCACCGCGGAGATCCGCGCTAGGCAGGCACCGAGATCGGCGCGTCGAGCGCGGCCCGATTCGCGCGATAGCTCGCGAGCGAAGCCTTGAGCGCGGTGGCGGGAATATCCCTTGCGATCACCACCAGTCGGCTGCGCCGGTCCTCATCGGGCCAGTCCCCCATCTCGGTGGGGGGAAAGAACACGTGCTGCACCCCATGGATCAGCACCGGCCGATCAAAGCCCTTCGGCTGCACGATGCCCTTGACCCGCAGGATGTCCGCACCCCTCAAGGCCAGGATCCAATCCAGCCAGCCGGCCAGCGTCTCCCAGTCCATATCCTCATCGAGCACCAGCGAAACCGACTGGATGTCGAACCCGTGTACCGACCCGTGTGCATGGTCGTGTCCATGATGATGCCCATGGTCGTGATCATGGTCGTGCCCGCACGCCCCGTCATGGACGTGGTCCTCAGCGTCCGGGTTGCCGGCGTCCTCCATCGCAAGGTGGTCCGCTGCCCGGCCAAGTTCGATGATCACTGCCGGATCGACGATGCCGCCGCTGACCGCAACGCGCGGCGCGGTGGGGTTGAGGCTGGCAAGCGCCGCCGAAACCCTCGCGGGGTTGGCTTCCGGCCGGTCCGTCTTGGTGACAAGCAGCAGGTCCGCCATCGCCGCCTGGGCGCGCGCCTCGGGATATTCGGTGATCGTGTCCGCTCCGTTGATGCCGTCCACCGTGGTGACGACCGCATGGAGGTGAAACCGCTCGGCGACCGCCTCGCTTGTGGCCAGCGTCTGGACGATCGGGGCAGGATCGGCCAGCCCGGTGGTCTCGACCATCACCCGGTCGAACGCGGGGATTTCCTCGGCCTCCACCCTGCGCAGCAGGTCGAGCAGGGTGTCGACCAGATCGCCCCGCACCGTGCAGCACAGACAGCCATTGTCGAGCAGCATCATCTGATCCATGGCGCTTTCGACCAGAAGGTGATCAAGCCCGATCTCGCCGAACTCGTTCACGATAACCGCCGTGCGCTCGAGGCGGGAATCCTTGAGCAGACCGTTGAGAAGCGTGGTTTTCCCGCTTCCCAGAAACCCCGTGATGATCGTCAGTGGCAGCGATGTGGCACTCATGTCGCCTCCTTTTTGCTGGCGAAACCCTAACAAGAATTCATAATATAAAAAAGAGGCAATCCATGAAAAAGGCAGAATCCAAGAACATCAAACTGCTTTCGCAGGACACATTGCTTGGAAACGGAAATGTTGGGGAAGGTGTCAGCCTTCAACTGACAAACGATGGAAGGCGAATTCTTTGGCTCGCCCACGAAAGCGCTCCAACCAATTTCACCGGCGTCGACGTGTCGGATCCGCGCAATCCCAAGGTCGTGGTCCAGACCCAGCTTCCGCACAACACGGTCCGGTCCAATTCCCTTGACGTGGTGGGCAACACCATGGCGGTCGCCTACCAGACCCAGACATGGGGACAGGAGCCCGCCGGCATCGAACTGTTCGACATCACCAAGCCTGAAGAGCCACGCTCGATCGGCTTTTACGATTGCTCGAGCCCGCATTCGCGAGGCTGCCACCAGGTCTGGTTCGTGGAGGAAGGCTGGCTCACCGCCGCGGCCCCCACAAAGGACTTCCAGCCCAAGGAAAGCTGGGACGACCAGCCCTTTCTCATGCTCGACATCTCCAACCCCTCCAAGCCCGAGGAAACCTGCTTCTGGTGGTATCCGGGCACCCGTGTGGGCGATGACGAGCCGGCACCCCCGCGCCACCCGCGCTTCAGCCAGGGCTGGCGGTGCCACAACACCAATGTCTATCCCGAGCGCCCCGACCGGGCCTATATCGGGTATATCGACGGCGGCGTGATGATCCTCGACATCGCCGACAAATCGGCGCCCAAGCTGGTCAGCCACTGGAATCCCCATCCCCCCGCCAACGGCTTCACCCACACCGTGCTGCCTCTGTTTGACCGCAACCTGATCGTGGCCTCGGACGAATGCGTCTACGATCTGGGCGAGGACTGGCCCAAGCGGGTCTGGGTGCTCGATGCCCAGGTCGAAGACAACCTCGTGCCCATCTCGACCCTGCCCATGCCCCCGGTCGAGGAGTTCGCACCGCGCGGCGGACGCTTCGGGGCTCACAACGTGCACGAGAACCGCCCCGGCCCCTCCTTCAGGTCCGACCAGATCGTCATCGGCACCTATTTCAATGGCGGGGTCCGGGTCCACGACATCGCCGACCCCTACGAACCCAAGGAAATCGCGCACTACGTGCCCGAAGCCCCCGAAGGCTCACCGGCGGGATCGATCCAGTTCAACGACGCCTATGTCGACGAGAACGGGCTGATCTACGCGGTGGACCGCTGGGCCGGCGGTCTCTACGTGCTCGAAATGGACATCTGACCCACGCGGTTCTGACCGCGGCAGAACGAAACCCGCAAATGAGTTCTCCCCGGGCCCTGCCCGGGGAGGCATAATGGGAGCCCGACCATGCAAAGACCCGATGCGCCCGCTGCGGCAACGCACCATCTGATCGCCTATGGTCGGGACCGCGTCCGCGAGGATGCACTCGTGGCGATCACCGAGGGCCGGGCCGCGGACATCGACCTGCCCGGCGCGCCCCTCGCCGCTGTTCCCGCCGACAGGCGCGCGCCGGTGCGCCTTCATGCGCTCGCCCATCCCTTCACCCTGCCCCCCGCCGCGACCGACATGCGGCACGCCGATCAGCAGCTCGACTTCCTCGCCGGACACCTCCGTCGCCTGTGCGGGTCGTTCTGGAAACCCGGCCTTGCCTTTTTTGACGCCTATTTCGACGCGATCAGAGCACAGATCACGCGCGATCAGGACCTGCTTGCAGCACGGTGCAGCGATATCGCAGGCCTGATCGAGCCCGCCCACTGGGCCTTCTGCGCGCCCATGCCCTTCCCCCGCGCCCGCATTCGCCCCGCAGCTCCCGGGCCGCTCTCTGCCGATGATTTCATCCCTGCGGACCTCGCCTTCCATACGTCATCGGGCCTTCTGGCCCTCTGGGTCGACAGCGGAAACAGCGTCCTGCCCGCCCAGCGCCGCGCTCGCGAACGGCTCAGCGAGGCCGGCGTCCGATGCCGCGGCCTCCCCGCTTCGGCCCTCAGGAGCGAAGGCCGGCAGCTCCTCGCACTGCTTGGCCCGGATTTTTCCGATTTCACAAGCACTTGCCCCCTCCCCCGCTCCCCATTCGCCCCCCGTCCGCTTCCGCGACCGGCCGCCGCCTAAGCCGATAATATTCGAGGGCGTGCGATTTTTTCGGCCGGCGGGGTCGAAAGCGGCCTGCTTGTGCCCTATTTCTTAAAGATATTTGAATAGTCCTTTATCTGCTCGCCTTTTCAGGCGCGGCGTTCACACCATATCGGCTTCCAGCCGCCGGAATTTGATCGATGATCGATTGGATTTACCCCGTCCTGCTCATCGGTGCGGGGCTCATAATTGCTTCTGTGCTCACGAGCCTGATCGCCTTCAGGTTCGGTGCTCCCTTGCTGCTCATCTTCCTTGGCATGGGCCTCGCCGCGGGCAGCGACGGGCTGGGCATCGAATTCTCCGACTACGACACCGCCTATTTCGTGGGCTCGCTGGCCCTCGCGGTCATCCTTTTCGATTCCGGCTTCGGCACGTCGATCCGTGCCTTGCGGCAGGCGGCCGCGCCCTCGGTGATTCTGGCCACCGTTGGCGTCCTGCTCACGACGGGGCTGGTCGGGCTTGCCGCCCGTTTCCTCTTCGGATTGGGCTGGGCCGAAGCGCTTCTCATGGGCGCCATCATCTCCTCGACCGACGCCGCCGCGGTGTTTTTCCTGCTGCGCGCCGGCGGCATCGCCATCCGCGAGAAAGTCCGCTCCACTCTTGAGGTCGAGTCCGGATCGAACGACCCCATGGCGATCTTTCTGACCATCCTGTTTGTCGAGCTTATCGTTTCGAATGCCGGCGTATCGGGCATGACCCATGAATTCCTGACCGGCTTCGCCCTCCAGATGGGCCTCGGGCTGGTGCTCGGCGTCGCCGGTGGCGCGCTGATCGTGCAGTTGATCAACCGGCTCGAACTCGAGGGAGCTCTCTACCCCATCATCGTTCTGGGCATGGCCGTGTTCCTTTTTGCCTTGACCGGCGCCTTGGGCGGCTCTGGAGCTCTTGCCGCCTATATCGCCGGGCTGGTGGCCGGAAACATGCGAATCCGCGGCAAATCCGCCCTCACCCGCTTCCAGGACGGCATGACCTGGCTGGCTCAGATCGTCATGTTCCTCATCCTGGGTCTGCTCGCCAACCCTTCCCAGTTTGGCGCAGTCGCCCTGCCCGCGGTCGGGCTGGCTCTCTTTCTCATGTTCATCGCCCGGCCCATTGCGGTCTGGCTGTGCCTCCTGCCCTTTCGCTATCACAGGGACGAAACCGCGTTCGTGTCCTGGGTGGGCCTGCGGGGCGCCGTCTCTATCCTGCTGGCCATCCTGCCGCTGATCGCGGGGCTGGAAAATGGCATCCTCCTTTTCAATGCCGCCTTCATCGTGGTGCTGACGTCTCTGCTTATCCAGGGCTGGACCATCGGCCCCATGGCACGCTGGCTCGGTCTCATCGTGCCCCCGCGGATCGGCCCGGTCGAACGCGTGGGGCTCGAACTCCCGGGCAGTGCCCATCACGAATTGATCGTCTACCATGTGGTCGCGGGCAGCCCGGTCGCCGAAGGCGAGCGCCTCCCGCGCTGGGCCCGTCCCTCGCTCGTGGTTCGCGACGGCCAGTCCATGCGCTACCAGTATGCCGGGCGCATCAAGGCCGGGGATTACATCTATATGTTCATCGCTCCGCGCTACACGCGCCTGCTCGACAGACTGTTTGCCAGCCCGACCAAGGTCGAAGCGGACGACAAGGACTTCTTCGGAGAGTTTCCAATCAACCCCGAACGGCCTCTTGATGCACTGGGCGATGCCTATGGCATGCCCATTCCCCACAATGTACCAGCCGATCGGAAGATCGCCGATTATATGCGCGAGCGGCTCGGTGGCACCGCCGAGGTCGGTGATCGCGTAGCCATTGGTCAACTCGAGCTGATCGTGCGCGAAGTCAACGTCGATGGCGACATCACCGCCGCCGGCCTCGCCATCGATCAGGAAGCCGGCCGGGCGCGTGTGCCCCTCTTCGTTTCTGGTCGCGAAATGATGGCGTTCCTGCGCGAACAGATCGCCCGCCGCAAAGGCCGCCGGGCGAGCCAAGCACAGCAGACGGCCGAACTGCAGGCGCCACCCTCCAGCATTGATGGCGCGAATACCAAATCATCGGACTGACGAGATCATGCCCTGCTCCGATTGAGGCTGAGCACGAGGTCCGGGTCCTTGTCCCGCGCCGGGCCGGAAAATGTCTCCATGCCAGATCGAGTCCGGGCCGGGCCATTGTCAGGGTAACACTCAGGTCTGCTGCGTCGGCCCTCGTCTGGTTCCCAATGCAGCACCGATTTCAATGCCAACCGGCACCTTGGAGCATCCGCGCCATTTAGAGCGTTTCCAGGACAAGTGGCAACACTTGCCCGGTTCGGAAACGCGACAAATCAAAGACTTGGAGCTCCTGTTCTGATTCAGTCAGAACAGGATATGCTCTAGCGCCAGTTTTTTTTCGCTCTTGGCCGTTTACATTGTATTTTTGTGTTTTGGATTTTTCTGTTTCGTTTGGGTTTGTGTGCCGGGTTGGTCTGGTTTCGGAGCGTTTGGGCATCATGCTGAGGTTTTTCATATGTATAGGCGTGTTGAGATTGGGCTCTGGACCCATGATGCGGTTGGCTTGACGGCTCTGGACTTTGCGCTTGCGGAGGCGATCGAGGGGCTGGTGTGAGGGTTGGAGTGCCGGGGGGTGCGTGGAGCCCTGGCCTGCGATGGCGTTGAGGGCGGGATATGGCGCGCGCAGGCGCGCTACCGGGCACCCGCGGGGAGAGGATTGCCATCCATTGCATAGCCTGGTGCCCTTGGCTGACGACCGCGATGGGCTGAAGCGTTGAAACATGGCCCCGAGCCAAAGCGCGGTCCGGCCGGGCTGTCGCGATGGGGGAGCTATGGCCTAAGGGGGGGCGGTGGCCAAGAAGCTGCGGCGTCTGTCCGCACATCGCGGAGCCGGGCCCCGGGGCCGGCAGTGGACATTTTCGCGAGCGGACCCTTTCGGGCCTTGCCGGCCAACCCCGGCCGGGGCGTGTTTAGCGGGGGATGTGAAACGCAAGAAGCCCCGCTGCGGTTATGCAGCGGGGCTTTTTGGATGAGGGTTAAAGAGAAGGGATATTTGTTCTTGTTAGACCTGGCGGCGACCTACTCTCCCGTGCCTTAAGACACAGTACCATTGGCGCTGAAGCGTTTAACGGTCGAGTTCGGAATGGGATCGGGTTCTGGGCGCTTCGCCATAGCCACCAGGTCGAACAAGAACAAATTGGTGTGAGACTGGTCTTTTTGAGATCTGTGCAACGTGCGGGTTGCAGGCATTGATAAATGAGAACGATCAAGCCGATCGAGCTATTAGTACCGGTAAGCTTCACGCATTGCTGCGCTTCCACACCCGGCCTATCGACGTGGTGGTCTTCCACGGCTCTGATAGGGAATACTGGTTTTGAAGGAGGCTTCCCGCTTAGATGCTTTCAGCGGTTATCCCGTCCGAACTTAGCTACCCTGCACTGCGGCTGGCGCCACAACAGGTCCACCAGAGGTTCGTCCATCCCGGTCCTCTCGTACTAGGGACAGCTCTTCTCAATATTCCAACACCCACGGCAGATAGGGACCGAACTGTCTCACGACGTTCTAAACCCAGCTCACGTACCACTTTAAACGGCGAACAGCCGTACCCTTGGGACCTGCTCCAGCCCCAGGATGTGATGAGCCGACATCGAGGTGCCAAACGATGCCGTCGATAAGGACTCTTGGGCATCATCAGCCTGTTATCCCCGGCGTACCTTTTATCCGTTGAGCGATGGCCCTTCCACGCGGGACCACCGGATCACTATGACCGACTTTCGTCTCTGCTCGAGTTGTCACTCTCGCAGTCAGGCAGGCTTATGCCATTGCACTCAACGACCGATTTCCGACCGGTCTGAGCCCACCATCGCGCGCCTCCGTTACTCTTTGGGAGGCGACCGCCCCAGTCAAACTACCCACCACACGCTGTCCCGGGTGCTGTTACACCGCGGTTAGACATCCATGACGATAAGGGTGGTATCTCACATTGCGGCTCCACGAGAACTGGCGTTCCCGCTTCAAAGCCTACCACCTATTCTGCACATGCCGACACGAATGCCAGCGTGAAGCTATAGTAAAGGTGCACGGGGTCTTTCCGTCTGACCGCAGGAACCCCGCATCTTCACGGGGAATTCAATTTCGCTGAGTCGATGCTGGAGACAGTGGGGAAGTCGTTACGCCATTCGTGCAGGTCGGAACTTACCCGACAAGGAATTTCGCTACCTTAGGACCGTTATAGTTACGGCCGCCGTTTACCGGGGCTTCAATTCAAGGCTTGCACCTCTCCTTTTAACCTTCCGGCACCGGGCAGGCGTCAGACCCTATACGTCGCCTTGCGGCTTCGCAGAGCCCTGTGTTTTTAATAAACAGTCGCCACCCCCTGGTCTGTGCCACCCCCCACCGGTTGCCCGATGAAGGGTCACGCTTATCCCGAAGTTACGCGTGCAATTTGCCGAGTTCCTTCAGCATCGTTCTCTCAAGCGCCTTGGTATGCTCTACCAGTCCACCTGTGTCGGTTTCGGGTACGGTCTATAAGCTGGGGCTATTTCCTGGAACCGCCTCACTGCACGTCCAATCCGATAAGGACATACAACTCTGGCAATCCGTCACTTCCCAGCAGGCTCACGAATATTAACGTGATTCCCATCGACTACGCCTTTCGGCCTCGCCTTAGGAGCCGGCTAACCCTGCGCTGATTAGCATTGCGCAGGAACCCTTGGACTTTCGGCGAGAGTGTCTCTCACACTCTTTGTCGCTACTCATGTCAGCATTCGCACTTGTGATACCTCCAGGATCCCTCACGGGTATCCCTTCGCAGGCTTACACAACGCTCCGCTACCGCGTACAGCAAAAGCTGCACACCCTAAGCTTCGGTGCATGGTTTGAGCCCCGTTACATTTTCGCCGCAGGAACGCTTGACCAGTGAGCTGTTACGCTATCTTTAAAGGATGGCTGCTTCTAAGCCAACCTCCTGGTTGTCTAAGCATTCCCACATGCTTTCCCACTTAACCATGACTTGGGGACCTTAGCTGTAGGTCAGGGCTGTTTCCCTTTCCACGACGGACCTTAGCACCCGCCGTGTGTCTGCCAGATAGTACTCTCGGGTATTCGGAGTTTGGTTAGGTTTGGTAATCCGGTGAGGACCCCTAGCCCATCCAGTGCTCTACCCCCCGAGGTATTCGTCTGACGCTCTACCTAAATAGATTTCGCGGAGAACCAGCTATTTCCGAGTTTGATTGGCCTTTCACCCCTAGCCACACGTCATCCCCGTCTTTTTCAACAGACGTGGGTTCGGTCCTCCAGTGCGTGTTACCGCACCTTCAACCTGCACATGGCTAGATCACTCGGTTTCGGGTCTGATCCAACGAACTCATTCGCCCTCTTAAGACTCGCTTTCGCTGCGCCTACACCTATCGGCTTAAGCTTGCTCGTTAGACCAAGTCGCTGACCCATTATACAAAAGGTACGCCATCACCCAGGACAAACCTTGGGCTCTGACTGTTTGTAGGCATCCAGTTTCAGGGACTGTTTCACTCCCCTTGTCGGGGTGCTTTTCACCTTTCCCTCACGGTACTTGTTCACTATCGGTCGCACACGAGTACTTAGGCTTGGAGGGTGGTCCCCCCATGTTCAGACAGGATTTCACGTGTCCCGCCTTACTCGAGGACAACAAGGTTTTCTACCGGTACGGGGCTATCACCCACTCTGGCCGCATTTTCCAATGCGTTCCCGTTCTTACCCTGTTGCCACTGGCCTGATCCGCGTTCGCTCGCCACTACTAACGGAGTCTCAATTGATGTCCTTTCCTCCGGGTACTGAGATGTTTCAGTTCCCCGGGTTCGCCTCCCTTGCGGGATACTCATTGCTGAGTGGGTTGCCCCATTCGGAAATCGCCGGATCAAAGCTTATTCGCAGCTCCCCGACGCTTATCGCAGCGTATCACGTCCTTCATCGCCTGTGTGCGCCAAGGCATCCACTGAACGCCCTTTTGGCACTTGATCGTTCTCATTACCAATGCCCGCAATCTCTCGATCATCGGGCATCGATGGTCAGATCATTTAAAGGATCGGATATACCGAACAGACCACCCGTTGCTCACCGGTGTGCACCACCGATGCGAGCGGCCCATCCGACCGGACAAAACCCCACAAGACGTGTCGCCACGCCTCCAGGTGCTGCCCTGATCCGATCCAAAGACCAGTTTCACGAGGTATCGTTTCTCCAAGGCAAAAAGCCTAATCCCGACTGGGGGATCGCCTGGGGTACAGGCAGGACAAACAATCCTTCTCTTCACAATGTATCGTCGAACAGGCACGCCCTTTTTCAAGAGACGGCCGAACCGTTTTCTTCCCTACACACGCAAA
>NZ_RZMX01000015.1:7500-140093 GCF_003992665.1 Pelagibacterium montanilacus | reverse complement strand
CCTATCTGGACCCCAATCGGCTGGTGTTCATCGACGAGACCTGGATCAAGACCAACATGGCTCCGATCCGGGGATGGGGACCAAGAGGTCAACGCCTGCGCGGCTTCGCCCCGAACGGCCATTGGCGCACCATGACCTTTTTGGGCGCTTTGCGCTGCGACGGGCTGATCGCGCCCTGCGTTTTCGACGGCCCGATCAACGGGACATCGTTCCGGGCCTATGTCGAACAAGTGCTCCTGCCCACCCTCCGGCCCGGCGATATCGTCGTCATGGACAATCTCGGCTCCCACAAGGCCGCCATCATCCGGCAGATGATCAAAAGTGCGGGAGCACGGCTCTGGTTCCTGCCGCCCTACTCACCCGACCTCAACCCCATCGAGCAGGCCTTCTCCAAGATAAAGCATTGGATGCGTATGGCCCAGAAACGAACCGTCGATGAAACCTGGCGACACATCGGGCGCCTCGTGCAGACAATCTCCCCACACGAATGTGCAAACTACATCCAAAATGCCGGGTATGCTTCCGTCACAAAATGACAGAGCCTAGCACAGGGCCGCGAGGTCGCTGTCCGATATGGTTCCGGGAACGACGGTGACCGGCACGCGGAAGGCGTTGGCGCCGCGCGCGGCGATCGAGGCCACCAGAGGGCCCGGCCCTTCCGCCGAATCGGCAGCCGCGAGCACCAGAATGGCCACGTCCGGATCTTCGGAGATCTGGGCCTCGATCTGCTCGGTCTTCTTGCCTTCGCGGATGACCCGCTCGACATTGATCGAACCGAAGGCAGCGATCCGGGCCGCGTGGCGGGCCTGAAGGGTCTGGGCAGCCTCGTGAGCCTCGGCCCGCATGATTTCCTCGACGCCGAGCCAGTGCTGGTGCTCGTCGGGCTCGATGATCGAGAGCAGCGCCACCGTGCCCCCGGTGCGCCGCACGCGCAGGGCAGCGAACGTCACCGCCTTGGCGCACTCTTCGGTTTCATCGACGACCACGAGGAACTTGCGCCTGTATTCGTCGGTGTAGCGGTCACTGGTGTCGGGCAATCGCCAAGTTCCGATGGCTGATGATGATGGGCCATGGTGCCACACCGCTTTCAGGCAGTGCAAGCATCGCTTTCATCGCCTTGCTCAGCGCACGAACCCCACGATATCGCGCACCTCGGCCATGGTCTTTGCCGCGATCTCGCGCGCCCGCTCGGCTCCATTGCGCAGGACCGCGTCGATCTGGCCAGGATCGGCGACCAGCCGCCTCATCTCGGCGGCCTGGGGCGCCAGAACCTCGACGGCGAGCTCGGCCAGCGCCGGCTTGAAACCGCCGAACCCCTGCCCGCCATACTCGCGCAGAACGTCATCGATGTCGCGATCGGACAGTGCCGCGTAAATGCCCACGAGGTTTGACGCCTCCGGGCGTCCTTGGAGGCCCTTGGCCTCGCTTGGCAGCGGCTCGGGGTCGGTCTTGGCCTTCCTGATCTTTTTGGCGATCTCGTCGGCATCGTCCATCAAATAGATTGTGGCCATGTCGGAGATCTCGGACTTGCTCATCTTTTTCGAGCCGTCGCGCAGGCTCATCACCCGCGTGGCGGGGCCGGCGATCATCGGCTCGGTCGAGGGGAAAAACTCCGCATCGTGCCCTCCTGCGGCGATCGAGGTGGCGAAGTCGTTATTGAACTTGGCGGCTATGTCTCGGGTCAGTTCGAGATGCTGCTTCTGGTCCTCGCCGACCGGCACGTGGGTGGCCTTGTAGAGCAGGATATCGGCGGCCATGAGCGAGGGATAGGCAAACAGCCCCAGAGAAACGTTCTCGGAGTTCTTGCCGGCCTTGTCCTTGAACTGGGTCATGCGCGCCATCCAGCCCATGCGCGCCACGCAGTTGAACACCCACGCCAGTTCGGCGTGCTGGGCGACCTGGGACTGGTTGAAGATGATCGAGCGCTCCGGATCGAGCCCGGCCGCGATATAGGCCGCGGCAATCTCGTGGGTCCAGCGCCTGAGATCGGCAGGGTCCTGCCAGACGGTGATCGCGTGCATGTCGACGACGCAGTAGATGCACGCCATCTGCTCCTGGAGCGGCACGAAACGCCTGATGGCGCCCAGATAATTGCCCAGATGCAGATCGCCCGAAGGCTTGATGCCCGAAAAGACGCGATTGGTGAACGCCATGAGTAAGAAGGTCCAGGGATCTGAGGATAAGGAATGGGTCCGGTCTGGGGTTTAGCGGTTCAGCCAGCCCGCCGCAAGCGCGCGCGGAGGGCGCCCATGCGCTGGGCTCCGGTCAGATGCACCAACCCGAAATAGACGACAAGCCCGAGCCCGATGAGCCCGGCCAGCGCGGCAAGGCGCAGGGCGGTGGGCGCGGAGGCGGCCAGAAGGGGGGCGGCGAGCATCGAAACGCCGTAGAGCACCGCCGCCATCATGAGCGCACAGGCGATGATCAGCCCGTGACGGCGCAGATCGGCAGCCGAGAGGGCGAAATGGCCCCGCCGCCAGAGAATGACGATCAGCGCCACCATGTTGACCCAGGCGGCCAGAGAGGTGGCGATCGCGATCCCCACATGGGCAAGGGAGGGAAAGAGCGCCAACGCGACTGCGATGTTGACGGCCACCGACACCGCCGCAAGGATGGTGGGGGTGACCGTATCCTCCCGGGCGAAAAAGCCGGGTTGGAACACCTTGGTGAGGACGAAGGCTGGCAGCCCGAACGCGAAAGCCACCAGTGCCCGTGCGGTTTCGCTTGCGGCCAGCGCGCTGAATGCCCCGCGCTCGAACAGCACCGAGATGATGGGCAGAGCCAGCGCGGCCAGCGCGGTGGCGGCGGGCAGGCTGAGCATCATGGCGATCAGCAGCGAGCTGGACTGGGCGGCCATCGCTTCGCTGAACCGGCCGCCCTTGAGATGGCGGGAGAGTTCGGGCAGCAGAACCACGCCGATGGCGATGCCGATGATGCCCAGAGGCAGCTGGTAGAGTCTGTCGGCATAATAGAGGTAGGAAATCGCGCTTTCGGCGCCCGAGGCGATGATCGTGCCCACGAAGAGGTTGATCTGGGTGATCCCGCCCGCAAGGATCGCCGGCACCGCCAGAAGCCAGAACCGTTTGACGTCCTGATCCAGCCTGGGCACGCGGAACCTGGGGATGACGCCGGTTTTCTGGACTGCCCAGACGACGAGGGCCAGTTGCGCGACGCCGCCCGCCATCACCCCGATGGTGACCCAGACTGCATTGAAGGCCGGGTCCGCATGGCCGACCAGCAGCAGGCCGGCGAGAATGATGATGGTTGCGACGTTCAAGAGCACTGGGGCGAATGCGGCGGCAAAGAACCGGTCGAGGCCGTTGAGAATGCCGCCATAGGCCGCCATCAGGCTCATGCAGGCGAGGTAGGGAAAGCAGATGCGTGTGAGAAGGACGGTGAGCTCGAATTTCTCGGGGTCATCGAGAAAGCCCGGCACGAACGGGGTAAGCAGCGCCTCCATGAAAATCTCGGCAAGGATGGTCACCACGATCAGGACCAGAACGAGCCAGGACATGATCCGGCCGGCGAGATCGCGCGCGGCCTCCTCGCCCTCCTGCTCGATCGCGCGTGCAAAGAGCGGTACGAAGGCTGTGTTGAACGCGCCTTCGGCGAACAGGCGCCTGAAGAGATTGGGGAACCGGAACGCGGCAAAAAAGGCGTCGGCGGCCGGGCCCACCCCCAGAACCGCCGCCATCATCATGTCGCGCCCGAACCCGAATATCCGGCTCAACAGCGTCAGGCCGGAGACCGAAACGAAGTTGCGGTAAAGGCTCACGCAGAGACCTTTCGCCTTGCCGGGGCCTCAAACACCGCTTCTAGCGCAGAGCGGATGCGGTTCTGGCGCTGCTTGTTCTGGATTTTCCCGCCGGTGAGATCGGTGACGTAGAACACGTCCACCGCCTTCTCCCCATAGGTTCCGATATGGGCCGAGCCGATGGTCAGGTTAAGGTCCGAAAGCGCGCGGGTGAGGTGATAGAGCAGGCCCGTGCGGTCGAGCCCGGAGATTTCGATCACCGTGAACTTGTCGGAGAGCGCGTTGGAGATGAAGATCTCGGTCGGCACCGAGAAGGGCTTCAGGCGCCGGTTGTAGCGCGAATCGCTGCCCAGGTCCTCTGGCAGGTATTTCCGGCCTTCAAGCAGCGCCCTTACGGTATCGATGATGCGCGCGGCGCGCACCTTTTCGTCCTCGTCGGTGGTGAACGCCCGGCGCAGCCGGAAGGTGTCGAGCGCGTGCCCGTCCTTGGTGTTGAAGACCTGGGCCCCGATGATCGAAGCGTCCGACATGGTGCAGGCCCCCGCGATCAGCGAGAGAAGGCGCGGGTGGTCGGGGGTATAGAAGCTGACTTCCGTGATCCCCTCGAAGGTCTTGATGGTGGTGGCGCCGGCGAACTCGGAATTCCGGTCGAGCGCCCCCTTGATCATCCTGGCGTGGGCGACCTGAAGCTCGGGCTCGGCGCGCAGCCAGTAATTGGGGTAGTGCCGGTCCAGATAATCCTCGACGCGGTCGTCCGGCCAGTCTGCAAGCGCGCCTCCAAGGGTCGTCTGAGCCTCCCGGATGCGGTCGGACTGGGACACCTGGGAATGGCCGCCCGACAGCAGCGGCTCGGTGGCGTAATAGAGCGCGCGCAGGAGCGAGCCCTTCCAGCCGGTCCATACCCCCGGCCCCACCGCGCGGATGTCGCAGGCGGTCAGGATCATCAAAAGGGCGAGGCGTTGGGGGCTCTGGACGATCTCGGCGAAATTGCGCGCCGTCTCGGGATCCTGGATGTCGCGGGCCTGGGCGATCTCGCTCATCAGGAGGTGATAGCGCACCAGCCAGGCGACGGTTTCGGTTTCGGCGGCGGTCAGCCCCAGACGAGGGCAGAACTTGCGCGCGATCTGCTCGCCGGCTTCCGAATGGTCCTGAGGCCGGCCCTTGGCGATATCGTGCAGAAAGAGCGCCACAAAGAGCAGGCGGGTATCGGAGAGATGGGGAAGCAGTTCGTGGGTGAGGGGCAATTCGTCCTTGAGCCCGCCATTGGCGATCTCGGCCATCACCCCCACCGCCCGAATCAGGTGCTCGTCCACGGTGTAGTGGTGATACATGTTGAACTGCATCAGGGCGACGATCTTGCCGAATTCGGGGACGAACTTGCCCAGAACCCCCGATTCGTTCATCCGCCGCAGGACACGCTCGACCGAAACGGGCGAGACGAGAATGTCTAGGAAATAGGCGTTGGCGCGCTCGCTGTTGCGCAGATTGGCGTCGATCAGGCGCATGGAGCGCGAGGCGCGCTTGAGAGCGTCGGGGTGAAACATCACCCCCTCGCGCCCCGCGATCCAGAAGATCTTGATGAGATTGACCGGGTCGTTTTCGAACACCTCCTGATCGGCGATGTTGAGCCTGCCGTGCTCAATGACGAAATCGGGCTCGCCCCGGATGGCGCGGCGCTTCTTGCGGAAGGGCCCCAGGATGCGCCCGAAGGCGTCGATCTTCTTGGCGTGGGCAAACTCGAGCGAGGTGCAAAAAATGCGGGTGAGATCGCCGACATCCTTGGCGACGAGAAAATAGCGCTTCATGAAGCGCTCGACCCCGAGCATACCCGCCCGGTCGGCATAGCCCAGACGCTCGGCCATGTCCTGCTGGACCTCGAAGGTCAGCCTGTCGTCGGCCCGCCCGACAAGGAAATGCAGGTTGCACCGCACCGCCCAGAGGAAATCCTCCGCCCGCTGGAACAGCCGGAACTCGGCCGGGGAGAAGACGTCCTTGTCCACCAGTTCAGCCGAGGTCTGGACCCGGTAGAAATATTTCCCGATCCAGTAGAGCGTGTTGAGGTCGCGCAGCCCGCCCTTGCCGTCCTTGACGTTGGGCTCGACCACATAGCGGGTGTTGCCTTGCGCGTCGTGCCGGGCGTCGCGTTCCGCCATCTTGGCGGCGATGAATTCAGGACCCGTATGGGCCACCACATCGGCCTCGAACTTTTCGCGCATCCGGTCGAACAGGCGCTTTTCGCCGGCGAGGAAGCGCGATTCCAGGGTCGCGGTGCGAATGGTCATGTCCGAACGGGCCATGCGGATGGAATCGTCGACCGAGCGGACGGCATGGCCGACCTTCTGGCCCAGATCCCAGAGCATGTAGAGCACGAATTCGGTGACCGATTCGCCCCAGGGGGTCTGCTTGTAGGGCAGGATGAACAGCAGATCGATGTCCGAACCCGGCGCCAGGGTGCCGCGGCCGTAGCCGCCCACAGCAGCAATCGCCAGCGCCTCGGCCTCGGAGGGATTTTCCCTGGGAAAGACGTAGCGGATCGCCCACAGATGCACCGCGCGGATCAGCTCGTCCTGGGCAGCGCAGATCGCCTGGGCGCAGCGCGTGCCCCGGTGGGAGTCCAGCAGGTCGCGCTCGGCGGCGTCCCGCGCGGACTTGAGGGCCGTCTTGACCGCGTCGAGCAGCATGGCGCGCGCCGCCGGGCTGTCCGGGGCGTGTCCATCGAGCCGTCCGAGAACCTCGGCAACCAAGGTCTCGGCGTCGATGCTGAGCGCTCGTGCCTGTCTCTTGAGCCGGCGCGTTTCAGCGGTGGTCGTCAGCATCGGCCGCCTTTTTCAATCCGTAGATCCATTCGAGGGCCTCACGCGGGGTCATGTCATCGGGCCTTACACCCGATACCATATCGCGCAAGCGGTTATCACGAGGTTGCGGCGCTGACCGGGCCGGAGGAGGGGCCGAGGCGCGGGCAAACAGCGGAAGATCGGCCAGAACGCTCTGGGGATCTGCCTGGCCGCGCGCTTCAAGCAGGTCGAGCACGGCACGCGCCCGGTCGATGACCGGGGCGGGAAGCCCGGCGAGCCGGGCCACCTGGATTCCGTAGGACCGGTCGGCGACCCCGGCGACCACCTCATGGAGGAAGACGACCTCGCCCTCCCACTCGCGCACCTTCATGGTGTGATTGGACACCCGGTCGAGCATGCCCCCGAGCGCCGTCAACTCGTGGTAATGGGTGGCAAAAAGCCCGCGGCAGCGCGTGGTCTCGTGCAGGGTCTCGACGCACGCCCAGGCGATCGAGAGCCCGTCGAAGGTCGCGGTGCCCCGCCCGATCTCGTCGAGAATGACCAGCGACCGGCTGGTGGCCCTGTTGAGGATGGCGGCGGTTTCGACCATCTCGACCATGAAGGTCGAGCGCCCCTGCGCAATGTCGTCGGACGCGCCTACCCGGGAGAACACCCTGTCCACCACCCCGATACGCGCGGCGCGGGCCGGCACGAAGGAGCCCATCTGCGCCATGATGGCGATGAGCGCGTTCTGGCGCAGGAAGGTGGACTTGCCGCCCATGTTGGGGCCCGTGACCAGCCAGAGCCTGCCACCGGTCTCCTGGGAGTCCAGGGGGCCGGAAAGGTCGCAATCATTGGCCACAAAGCTCCTGGCCTGGCGGACAAGGGTCTGCTCGACCACCGGATGGCGGCCACCCTCGATCGCAAAATCCAGGGCCTCGGTGATGGTGGGCCGCGCGTATCCCTGTTCGGACGCGAGGGTGGCGAGCGCCGCGTGCACGTCGAGCTCGGCCATGGCGTCGGCCAGCGCGCGCAATCGGGCGGTGTTGGCCAGAACCGCCTCGCGCAGGCGCGCGAAAATGGCGGCTTCGATCTCGAGCGCGGTCTGGTGAGCGCGGGCGATCCTGCCCTCGAGATCGGCCAGTTCCCCTGTCGTAAAGCGCATGGCATTGGCCATGGTCTGGCGATGGATGAACTCCCCTTCCATGTCCGGCTCGAGCAGGCGGGGGCCATGGGCCGCCGGCACCTCGATGAAAAAGCCCAGGACGTTGTTGTGCTTGATCCGCAGGCTTTTGATCGTCGTGCGGGTGCACAGATCGGCCTGCAGGCCGGCCACCACGGTGCGGGTTTCCCGGCCGAGCGCGCGCTGGGTGTCGAGCTCGGGATCGAACCCCTCGGCCACAAAACCCCCGTCCCGGGAGAGCAGTGGCAGCTCGGCGCTCAGGGCCGACCCCAGAAGCCCGGCGAGATCGGTGGGCGCCTGCCCGAGGCCCTCGGCCAGTGCGGCAAGCCCCTCGGGAGGCGAATCGAGTGACGAAAGCACACCCGACAGCGCGATGGCGGCGTCGATACCCTTGCCGATGGCGGCGAGATCGCGCGGCCCTCCGCGCTCGAGCTCGATCCGGGTCAAGGCCCTTGAAATATCGGGGGCTGCCTTGAGATGCGTGCGCAGCCGGGCGGCCAGCGTGGTATCAGCACAAACCCTGGCAACAATCTCGAGCCGCTTTTCGATGGCGGCGGCCGAAACCAGCGGAGCGGCAAGCCGGGCGGCAAAGAGCCGGGCGCCGGGCGCCGTGACGGTCATGTCGATGCCATGGAGCAGCGCGCCACGTGCTTCGCCACGGTTGGTGGTGAGCAATTCGAGCGAAGCGCGGGTGGCCGCGTCGATCGACATGTGGGCATCGGTGCGCTGGGATTGGGGCGTGCGCAGCGCGATGCCGGCCTGCTTCTGGGTTTCGGCCACATAGCCCACAAGAGCGCCGAGGGCGGACCGGGCCACGCGGGAAAAGGCGGTGGGATCGAGAGCGCCGGGCGCGAATGTGGCGCGCAGGCGCTCGGCGCCGGCCTCGGAGTCAAAGGCGGCGGCGTCGAGGATCGTCGCCCCCGACAGCCAGGGCTGGGCACCCCCTTGGGTTTCCCCGAGCCGCTCGAGGGTATTGGCGCTGACCAGAAGCTCGGCGGGCTCGAGCCGGGCAAGCTCGTCGGCGAGCGCCTCGGCGGGCAGATCGGCGACGAAGAGCTCACCGGTCGAGATATCGGCCCAGGCCAGAGCGAAATCGGCTTCCCCATGCCGGAGCATGGCGAGGGCGGCAAGGAAATTGCTGGCCCTGGCGGGCAGCAGATCATCCTCGGTGAGGGTCCCCGGGGTCACCAGCCGCACGACTTCCCGACGCACGACAGATTTCGACCCGCGCTTGCGCGCTTCGGCCGGGTCTTCGGTCTGCTCGCAGACGGCGACCCGGTGCCCGAGCGCGATCAGTTTCCTCAGATAATCCTGCGCGGCGTGGACCGGCACTCCGCACATGGGAATGTCCTCGTCCTGGTGCTTGCCGCGCCGGGTCAGCGTAATCCCCAGTGCCCGGGAGGCGATTTCGGCGTCCTCGAAGAACAGCTCGTAGAAATCCCCCATGCGATAGAACAGAAGGAAGCCCGGATTGATGCCCTTGATCTCGAAATACTGGGCCATCATGGGCGTCATCGCGGCGGGCGAAGGCGCGGGCCGGTCTGCCTTGTATGCGGATTGAGACATCGGCGCTCATAGCTGAGGGCGGGAAAGGGGCGACGCTATTGCAAATCGGCGGGAATTCCAACCGGTCTGGACGGCTTTGGAAGGTCCAATCCGGTGACCCTGCGGGCCCGGTCGCGGTAGCCGGTGGGCATCAGGGCCAGCCGCGCGATGACCAGGACATCGGTGGTGGAAAACGCCGTGTCGAGAAAGGCGCTGCGTCCGACATGGGCGTTGACCCGCAGATATCCCCGCAGGAGGGGCGGCATGGCACGCAGGGCCCGGGCACGGCTCATCGCGCCGCCGGTCGGTCCCTCCATGGCAACCGCGCCCCCGCCAAGGGCATCGACCGCCCAGTCTCTAGGCGCGCCGACCCGGGCATGAAGATAGGCCAGGACCGCCCGGTGGCGCTCGGGATCGGCTCCCGGCAGGCTGGCCGTGCCGAAATAGACGTCGATCCCGGCCCGGCAGGCATAGGCCCAGAGCCCGTACCACAGAACCTCGATGGTGCGCTGGGTGCGATGGGTGCGCGCGACGCAGGAGCGGCCGACCTCGCAAAACCGCAGCCCGGCGTGGCGCGCGAGCAGCGGAGCAATGTCGAACTCGGCCTGTGAACTGAAGCCCTCGCCGGCAGCTTCGGGGGGCTGGACACGGCACGCACCCACGATGGCTCCGCCCGCAACCGCGTCCGGGCGGGAGCGGTCCCGCACGATGATATGGTCGCAATGGGGGTCGAACCGATCCGCCTCGAGTCGGGCAAGCCGATCCGCGCCGGGCGGGCGGGCATCGAGTTCAGCCACGAAGACCTCGTAGCGCAGGCGCTGGGCGGCGCGCAGCTCGGCGGCGGTTCGCGCCAGGCTCACCTCGAGAGGCCCGAGCCGGGCCAGGACGTCCCGCGACGGCGCCGCGGGCGCCGCAGACGGCTCGCTTGTTAATGCGCCTCTGGTGTCCACGCGCGCCTCATCGTTTGGTGTGTGACCGGACGGGGCAGGCCCGCCTTCCGGCCCTCGCGGGCGCGATCATAGCAAGACCGGCGGACAGGGAAACCGGGTTGGGGTGTCTCAGGCGATCTCGATGGCCATGGAGTGCCGGTATGGGGCGTCGGGGGTCACGATGATCGAAGGGAAATGCTTCCAGGACAGGGCGCCCGGATAGAACTGGTCCTCAAGGCAGAGCCCGGAATGGCGCCCATAGGTCCGCCCCCCGTGCCCGGGCACCGTACACTCGGTCCACACCCCATTGTAGATCTGGACGGCGGGCCTGTCCGACCAGAGCCGCAGGCACAGCGCGCCATCGGGCCCGGTGACCTCGGCGAGAGGGACGGCGACGTCCCGGCGGGTTGGAAGAACCAGGTTCATATCGAAATCGATGGGGTTGCCTGACTGGTCGCGGAGGTTTCGGCCCGTGCGCAGGTCGTATCGCGTGCCGTCGACGGGCCGGATCTCGCCGGTCGTCGCCAGGGTCGGACCGAGGGGGGTATAGGCGGATGCGTCGATCCTGACCGTGTGGTCGAGCACATCGGGCCCGAGGCCCAGGTTGAAATAGTGGTGCTGAACGAGGCTGAGCGGGGCAGGGCGGTCCACGTGCCCTTCGAGCTCGAGTTCGAGCCGGTTGCCCTTGAGCGTATAGGTGGCCTCGATCCGCACCGCGCCGGGAAAGCCCGAATCGAGATGCGGGCTTTCATGGACAAACCGCACGGCATTTGCTCGGGCGTCCACGTCCATATCCCAGACCCGGCGGCTCAGACCGGAAAATCCGCCATGCAGGCAATGGCCCGCTTCGTTGGCGTCGAGTTCATAGATGTCGCCGTCGAGCACGAATCGCGCGCCGGCGATGCGGTTGGCCACGCGGCCGCAGATGGCGCCGAAGTGCGGGCTGTGTTCGGGATAGGGCTCGAAACTTTCAAAGCCCAGAACCACCTGGCGCAAGCCATCCGCCACCGGCACCCGCCAGTCGCGCACGACGCACCCCCAGTTGAGAAACGCCATTTCGACGCCGGTTTCCGAGACCAGACGCGCCTCGTCCACCCGTTTTCCCTCGAACGTACCTACCCCGTCGGTTTCGATCATCTCGGGCCCAATCTCCTGTTGGCTTGCTTGACGCCCCGACCCGGGCGCGCAATGACTGACGTTACTCAGAACGGGTTTTACGCGTGGGACACGGGGAGACGCAATCTTGGATGTGAAGCCGGGGCCGCGGCTGACGGTCCACGACCTCGCCGAGGCGGCGGGCGTTTCGCTGGCCACGGTCGACCGGGTTCTCAACGGCCGGGCGGGGGTGCGCCCGGCCACGGTCGAAAAGGTGGAAGCGGCGATCGCCCGACTGGGATTCCGGCGCGATCTGGGCGCCTCAATGCTCGCGCGATCCCGCACCATCGGCATCGCCTTTCTCATTCCCGGAGGCACCAACCGGTTCATGGCCAAGCTCGCCGAAGCGGTCGAACAGTGCGGGCGCGACGTGCGCTCCCAGCGCGGTCAGTTCGACCTGGTGCGCATCCCGCCCATGGATCCCAGCGCTCTGGTCGCCGCCATCGAGGGGCTCGATCCGGCCCGGCACGCCTGCGCGGCGATCGTTGCGATCGACACAACCGAGGTCCGCGATGCAGTGGACAATGCGCGCGAGCGCGGGATTTCGGTTATCACGCTGGTGTCGGACCTGCCCGGGTCCGGGCGCGCCGGTTTCGTGGGCATCGACAACGCGGCGGCGGGGCGGACCGCGGCGGCGCTGATGGGCCGGTTCTGCCCAGATGGCGGCCGGATCGGGCTGGTGGTGGGGTCCCTCGGGCTGAGCGACCACGTCCACCGCATCGAAGGGTTCCGCGCGGTCGCCGCGACCGACTTTCCCGGCCTTGCCATTGCCGGCCCGGTGGAGGGCGAGGACGCCTATGAGGGGACCTACCAGGCAACGCGCGATCTTTTGGCCGCACACCCCGATCTCTCGGGCCTCTACAATGCCGGGGCCGGCAATGCCGGGCTCCTGGCGGCGATAGAGGATGCGGGCCTTGGCGGCCGGCTGCGGGTGATCGCCCATGAGCTGACCGGCCCGACCCGGCGCGGGCTGGTTGCCGATCGGGTCGACGTCGTCCTCGACCAGAGCCCGCTGTGGGAAGTGCGCGCGGTCTGGACCACCGCCCGGCGGCTGGTTCTGGGCCCGGACGCCCTGGCGCCGGCGGCCCCGATCGAGATCCGGCTGTTCTTGAAACACAACCTCATCGCCGAGGACTGACGCACCAAAGCGCGCCGCTGGTAGACAAGGGGAATTGACGCACCGCAGAAATGAGGTACGTTCCTCACAAAACACAGTAAGGGGAGGATCAGCCCATGACATATCTCGGGCTCGACATCGGCACATCCGGGGTCAAGGCCGTGTTGATCGACGAGGAGGGCGCCCATATTGCCGATGCGAATGCGCCCCTTTCGGTCTCGCGTCCCAGGCCGGGCTGGTCCGAACAGGACCCCCAGGACTGGTGGGCTGCCGTTCTGTTGGCCACCGACCAGCTGGCTCTTGCTGCACCTTCTGCCATGGCTGCCCTCAAGGGCATCGGGCTCTCGGGCCAGATGCACGGGGCGACCCTGCTTGACGGGGACAACGAGATCATCCGCCCGGCAATTTTGTGGAACGACGTGCGCTCGGCGGCCGAATGTGGCGAGATGGAAGCTGCCGAGCCGCGCTCGCGCGCGATATCGGGCAATATTGCCATGCCCGGATTTACGGCCCCCAAACTCCTCTGGGTCAAGAAACACGAGCCCGAGGCGTTTTCCCGGATCGCCAAGGTCCTGCTGCCCAAAGATTATGTCCGGTTCCTGCTGACCGGGGATTATGTTTCGGAGATGTCGGACGCGGCGGGCACGCTCTGGCTCGATGTGGGCAAGCGCGACTGGTCAGATGCCCTTCTGGCCGCGACCGGGCTCGAGCGCGGCCACATGCCCGGCCTTGTGGAAGGCTCTGAGGTCTCCGGGACGCTGACCCGGGAGCTCTGCGCGCGCTGGGGCATTGCCGGGTCTCCCGTGGTTGCCGGCGGGGGCGGGGACAATGCCGCCTCGGCCTGCGGGATCGGCGCGGTCAATCCAGGAGAAGGCTTCGTTTCGCTGGGCACATCGGGGGTGCTGTTCGTCTCGAACGGCGCGTTCTCGCCCAATACCAAGGGCGCCGTGCACGCCTTCTGCCACGCGCTGCCCGACACCTGGCACCAGATGGGGGTGATCCTTTCGGCCACCGACAGCCTGAACTGGCTGGCAAAGCTCGTGGGCCAGGACGCAGCAACGCTCACCGGGGCCGCCGCAGCCGGATATGAGGGACCGGGCGAGGAGATTTTCCTGCCCTATCTCTCAGGCGAACGCACCCCGCACAACGACGCGCGCGCCCGGGGCTCGTTTGTCGGGCTTTCCCACCTTTCGGACGCCGGGCGCATGGCCCAGGCGGTGATGGAAGGGGTAGCCTTTGCGGTGCGCGACTGCCAGCGCGTGCTGGGAGACGCAGGCACCGAAATCGACACGCTGATCGCCGTGGGCGGCGGATCGCGGTCCGAGCTCTGGCTCGAGATGATCGCGACCAATCTGGGCATGGCGATCTCGATCCCCGCGGACGGGGATTTCGGCGGGGCGTTCGGGGCCGCGCGGCTGGGGCTGGTCGCGGCCACTGGCGCCGATCCACGCGCGGTCTGCACCATGCCTGCCATCGAAAAGACCATCGAACCAAGGGCGGCGCTCACATCCGCCTATGACGACCACTACGCGCGCTATCGCGCGCTCTACCGGGGCATAGAGGAGGCCCGCCAATGACCGATTTCTTCAAAGGCATCGAAAAGATCCGCTACGAGGGCCCCGAGAGCACCAACCCGCTCGCCTTCCGGCACTATAATCCCGACGAGATGGTCATGGGCAAGCGGATGGAAGACCATCTGCGCTTTGCCGTCGCCTATTGGCATTCGTTTGCATGGGAAGGCGGGGACCCCTTTGGCGGGCGCACCTTCGAGCGGCCCTGGTTCGACGGGGAGATGGATGCGGCCAGGCACAAGGCGGACGTCGCCTTCGAGCTCTTCACGCTGCTGGGCTCACCCTATTTCTGCTTCCACGATGCCGACGTACGCCCCGAGGGGGAGAGCTATCAGGACTCCACCAAGCGGCTGAACGCGATCGCCGACATCTTCGAGGAAAAAATCGCCCAGACCGGGGTGAAGCTGCTCTGGGGCACCGCCAACCTCTTTTCCAATCGCCGGTTCATGGGCGGCGCGGCCACCAATCCGGACCCCGATGTGTTTGCCTATGCGGCAGCGACCATCAAGGCCAATATGGACGTCACCCGGCGCCTGGGCGGCGAGAACTACGTGCTGTGGGGCGGGCGCGAAGGGTATGAAACCCTGCTCAACACCCGCATGGACCAGGAGCTCGACCAGCTTGGGCGCATGCTTTCGATGGTCGTGGACTACAAGCACAAGACCGGGTTCAAGGGCGCGATCCTCGTGGAGCCCAAGCCCCAGGAGCCGACCAAGCACCAATATGATTACGACGTGGCCACCGTTTATGGCTTCCTCAAGAAATACGGGCTAGAGGACGAGGTGAAGGTCAATATCGAGGTGGGTCACGCCATTCTGGCGGGCCACACCTTCGAGCATGAAGTGGCCCTCGCTTCAGCCCATGGCATCCTGGGGTCGATCGACATGAACCGGAACGACTATCAGTCCGGCTGGGATACCGACCAGTTCCCCAACAATGTGCCGGAAGTCGCGCTGGCCTATTACCATATTCTCAAGGCGGGCGGTTTTTCCACCGGCGGGACCAATTTCGACGCCAAGCTGCGGCGCCAGTCGATCGACCCGCAAGACCTGCTGCACGGACATATCGGGGGCATGGACACCTGCGCGCGCGGGCTCAAGGCAGCCGCCGCGATCATCGAGGACGGGTCCTACGACGCGTTCCTCGAGGACCGGTATGCGGGCTGGAAAACTCCCGAAGCCCAGGCGATGCTCAGGGGCGAGCGTACGCTCGAGGACATCACCGCGCGCGTGGAGGCCGACAATATCAATCCGCGCCCACGTTCCGGCCGGCAGGAATATCTCGAAAACCTGATCAACCGCTTCGTCTGATCTGATCGAGATAAACGTCGAAAGGGGAGCGTTTCACGTGAATCGCTCCCTTTTTCATTTCTGTTTCAGCAGGTTAGCCGACGGTCAGGCTGACCTCGATATTGCCCCGCGTGGCGTGGGAATAGGGGCAAACGATATGGGCGGCGTCCATGATCTTCTTGACCGTTTCAGGGTCCTCGCCCGGGACGTGCGCGGTGAGGGCCACCTTGAGGCCAAAGCCTTCGCCATCGTCGCGCTTGCCAAAGCCCACATCGGCCGAAACCGTTGAATCATCTGGCAGTTTCTTGTTCATCTTGCCGGCGGCAAACTTCATCGCGCCCAGGAAACAAGCCGAATATCCGGTGGCGAAAAGCTGCTCGGGATTGGTGCCCTGGCCGCCCGAACCGCCCATTTCCCTGGGCGTCGAGAGCTTGACGTCCACCTTGCCGTCATCGGTTTTCGAATGGCCGTCTTCCCGGCCTCCGGTGGCGCTTGCGTGAGCGGTATAAAGGATTTCCATTGGCACAACTCCCTGGCGTGCGGTGGTCGATCACGCTGTTAGTTGGGGGTGATCTGCGTCCTAGTAAAGGGTGATCGGGACAAATTGATCCCGACCTGACGTCGTGATCGCGGCTCGGAGAAGAGCCAATTGTGGCAAAGCGCCGGTTTCAGCGCTTTTCGGCGCGCATGTAGAGGTTTTCCATATACCGGTCCGGATCTCCCCCTATGCGATGGTCGGCGGCGGGGTGAGCGCGCTGGGCGCATTCGAGCCGCGGACAGATCCGGCATCCGACGCCGATGGGGGTGGCCCCGCCGGGGGCGTCGAGATCGACCCCGTCGGCATAGACCATGCGGTGGGCATGAACGATCTCGCAGCCCAGCCCGATCGAGAGATGCCGGCGGGGGGCGTGGTAGCGGTGCCCGCCCTTGGTCAGGGCCCGTGCGATGCAGAAATAGCGCTTGTCGTCGGGCATCTGGGAGAGCTGGACGTTGATCTGGCCGGGGTTGAGGAAGGCGGCATAGATGTTCCAGCGCGGGCAGGCGCCGGAATGGCGGGGAATATGGATGCCCGAGAGCGAGAAGCGCTTGGAGATGTTGCCGGCGATATCGGTGCGCACGAGATGAAGCGGGATGCCGGAGAGCCCGGGGCGCTGGAGCGTGGTCATCCGGTGGCAAACCTGCTCGAAGCTGGTGCGGAAGCGCCGCGCGATGCGCTCGATATCGTAGCGCGTGTCCCGGCAGGCGGCAAGGAAGGGCTCATAGGGCATGAGGATGGCGGCGGCGAGATAGGCGCCCAGCGCGTCGGCAGCCAGCCCGTGGGCGGGCTCGGGGATCGAGGAGGCCTCGATCAGGGCCGCGATCTCGCGCGCTCCGGCCAGCCGGGCGAGCTGGCGGGCGGCGACAAACAGCGCGGTTTCCGGCTCGAGGGTGTCCGAGACCGCAAGCACGCGCCCGTCGGCCTCGCGCCGGGCCGCGAGCCCTGCGGGCAGGGACGCGGCGCGGATCTCGACGCCAAAGACGTTGAAGAGGCAGGTGCGCAGGCCCGCTTCCACCCCGTCTCCCGCCCGCTCGATATCGGGCGCCAGCCGCTCGGCCACCGCTTCGAGGGCGGGGAAGTGATTGGCGTTCTCCTGAAGGAAATCGGACACGGCCTCGCTGGGGGCGACCGGCGCCAGTGGATCGCTGCCCGGGGTCAAGGGCTCGGGCCCTGAAGGCGCGCGCTCCAGGGCCCTGACGCGATCAAAGAGCTTGAGCACGGCCCGGCCCACCGCGGGGCTCGAGGTGGCGAACTCGCGGATATCGTGATTGGTGAGGTCGAGATCGGCGAAGATGTCGTCGCCAAACAGCTCCATCAAATCGCCGGCCAGCCGCCCATCGTCGCTTTCGGCGAGCTCCCCCGGTTCGACCCCGAAATAGCCCGCAATGCGGAACAGCAGGGGCACGGTGACCGGACGGCGGTTGTGCTCGATCAGGTTGAGATAGCTGGCGGAAATCTCCAGCGCCTCGGCGAGCTGGGCCTGGGAGAGGCTCCTGAGCCGCCGCAGCCGCCTGATGCGCCCCCCGATCTGGGGCTGGCCGGTGCTCATAATCGCCCTCTCCTTGCTTTACAGCCTTTACAGGTCGTGCCTTGCGCCTTTACCGCGATTTACAGCTTAACATGCTGATTTCACGTATAGTCTTGGCCCCGGTTCCATCTTCTGTCAATTCTTTACGCGATCTCACGGCACACCGCCCGCGACCCATCAGGAGAGACACCATGGCCCAGCCATCCGACCCCCGGCACCCCGAAGACGACGATTTCATCACCATCATCGCCCCGACGCTTGCCGAGGTGATGGAGGGGTTCAAGGCCCAGGGGCTTTCGGCCCGGGACTATTGCATCGTCCATCGGGCCGGCCGGCACAGCTTTACCCTGGCCGGCGGGGAGCCGCTCTTTGAGGGCACCCCGATGATCGCGGCGACCTTCGCGCGCCACGCGCGCTGAACGCCCGCATCGAACCCGACATTTTTCACCCCACACGATCTCACGGAGGAGACACCCATGCTCGACACCCCATACACTGCCCGCACGGACGAGGATTTCGCCGCACCCGATTGGGCCCCTGACCGCTGGGCCGGCATCCGGCGCGACTATACCCCACGGGACGTGGCGCGCCTGCGCGGCTCGCTGCCGGTGCGCCACACCCTGGCGGAGAACGGAGCGCGGCGGCTCTGGGAGCTGCTGCACACCGAGGATTTCGTGCCCACGCTCGGCACGTTTACGGGCAATCAGGCGGTCCAGCAGGTCAAAGCCGGGCTCAAGGCCATCTATCTCTCGGGCTGGCAGGTGGCCGCGGACGCCAATTCCTCGGGCAACATGTATCCCGACCAGTCGCTTTATCCCGCCGATTCGGTGCCCGCCGTGGTCTCGCGCATCAACAAGGCGCTCCAGCGCGCCGACCAGATCCAGCACATGGAACGGATGGACGGCACGGGCACCGAGACGCTGGACTATCTGGTGCCCATTATCGCCGATGCAGAAGCCGGGTTCGGCGGCGCGCTCAACGCCTTCGAGCTGATGAAGGCGATGATCGAGGCCGGGGCGGCAGCGGTGCATTTCGAGGACCAGCTCGCCTCGGAAAAGAAATGCGGGCACCTGGGCGGCAAGGTTCTGGTGCCAACCCGCACCTTCATCAAGACCATGAACGCCGCGCGGCTGGCCGCCGACGTTCTGGGCGTGCCGACCCTGATCATGGCGCGCACCGACGCCGAGGCGGCCCAGCTGATCACCTCGGACGTGGATGAATACGACGCGCCCTTCATCACCGGGGAGCGCACCGAGGAAGGGTTCTATCGGATCACCAACGGGCTCGAGGCGGCGATCGCGCGCGGGCTGGCCTATGCGCCCTATGCCGATCTCATCTGGTGCGAGACCTCGACCCCCAACCTAGCCGAGGCAAGGCGGTTCGCCGAGGCGATCCGCGCGCAGTATCCCGACCAGATGCTGGCGTATAATTGCTCGCCCTCGTTCAACTGGGCCAAATATATGGGCGAGACGGAAATGGAGGCGTTCCAGCGAGAGCTTGGGGCAATGGGCTACACATACCAGTTCATCACCCTTGCCGGCTTCCACAACACCTCGCTCACCACCTTCGATCTGGCGCGGCGCTACAAGGCGCGCGGCATGGCCGAGTATTCGCGCCTCCAGCAGGCCGAATTTGCCGCCGAGGCCCAGGGCTTTACCGCAACGCGCCACCAGCGGGAGGTTGGCACCTCCTATTTCGACGCCGTGGCCAACGCGGTAAGCGGGGGCCGGGCGGCAACCACAGCCATGGCGGGGTCGACCGAGACGGCGCAGTTCTGAGGGTGCGCAGGGGTGGATGCCGAAGCGCTGCTGCGCCCTCACCCCGGCTTGGCCATTCGCGCGCGGCGCTCATGGCCTCCTGCTGCTTCCATCGCTCCACGGGAGCGATGGATCGCTGGTGCGCTGAAGGACCCCTCACCCCCGGCCCCTCTCCCTCAAGGGGAGAGGGGGGCTCTTGGGGCCAGATCCGTGTGCCGTCCTGACCATGGTCTCATAGCGCTCATGGCCTTCTGCGGCTCCAATCGCTCCACCGGAGAGATTGGTCGCTGGCGCGACCGCCTTGAAGTCTCCGCAAGAGGAGAGGGGGGCTCGCGCCGTGAGGGCGCAGCCCTTTTCCCTTCTCCCCTTGAGGGAGAAGGTGGCCGCGGAGCGGTCGGATGAGGGGTAAAGGGTGCCGCAGCGGATCAGCAACCAGGTGATTGCCCCAAGGCCTCGCCGATCGCGCACATGGGTCCCGGCTGCTTTGGGCGCATAGCGCTCATGGCCCTCTGCGGGACCTATCGCTCCATTGGAGCCATTAGCCGCTGGCGCGATCGCCTTGAAGGCTCCCTCGCCAGAGTGATGGGCGGCTGCATGGACGGTGCGAGATGGCTATCGCTGATGACCCCTCACCCCCGGCCCCTCTCCCTCAAGGGGAGAGGGGGGCTATTGGGGCCAGCGAGTCGGGCCCAGGCACTTCCTTTTCCCTTCTCCCCTTGAGGGAGAAGGTGGGCTTTCGCGGCAGCGAAAGGTCGGATGAGGGGTTTGGCCACCGGCAGTGCGGTCAGGCGACGCGGCGGGTGTGGCTCGACACACGGCCCCTAAACAATCCACAGAAAAATGATTCACGTGAAGCATCGGGGGTGCTTCACGTGAATCATGGGACCGGTGCCAGGGCTTTGTTCGGCCCGGGGATTGGTGTATTGGGCGCGGGAGACGATATGTGATCCCTGACAACCGGAGCCGACCCCGCCCGTGACCGCCCCAGACGGACATCTTACGCGCCGCACCTTTGCCATCATCTCGCATCCGGACGCCGGCAAGACGACCTTGACCGAAAAGCTCTTGCATGCGTCGGGCGCGATCCATCTGGCGGGCCAAGTCGCCGAGCGCGGCGAGCGCCGGCGGACGCGGTCGGACTGGATGGAGATCGAGCAGAAGCGCGGCATCTCGATCACCTCCTCGGTGATGACCTTCGAGCACAAGGGCCTGACGCTGAACCTGCTGGATACCCCGGGCCACGCTGACTTCTCCGAGGACACATACCGCACGCTGACGGCGGTGGATTCGGCGATCATGGTGATCGACGCGGCCAAGGGCATCGAGGCGCAGACGCGCAAGCTGTTCGAAGTGTGCCGGTTGCGCGACATCCCCATCATCACGTTCGTCAACAAGATCGACCGGGAAGCCCGCGATACCCTCGAAATTCTCGACGAGATCATGGAGACCCTGGCGCTCGATGTGGCGCCCATGCTCTGGCCCATGGGGGCGGGGGTGGATTTTTCCGGGCTGGCCGACCTCGAGAGGGGCCGGCTGCTGGGCACCGACGGCAGGCCCAAGACCGCCGAAGGCGATCTCGAGGGCGCGCTGGCGCCCTTTGCTGGCACTCAGAACATCGGCGTGCGCACCGCGCTCGAAGGGCTCGAGCTGGCCCAGGACGGGCTCCCCGCCTTCGATCTCGACGCCTATCGCGAGGGGCATCTGACCCCGGTCTATTTCGGCTCGGCGCTCAAATCGATCGGGGTCGCCGAGCTTTTGGACGCGGTATGCCGGTTTTCGCCCCCGCCGCGCGCCCAGCCGGCGCACCCCGAGCCTGTGGACCCCGCGAGCGCAGCCTGCACGGGGTTCGTCTTCAAGGTGCAGGCCAATATGGACCCCAACCACCGCGACCGCGTGGCCTTCGTGCGCGTGGCGTCCGGTGAACTCAAGCGCGGCATGCGCCTCAAGAACGTGCGCACGGGCAAGGACCTGAAAGTCGCCAACCCGATGTTCTTTTTCGCCCGCGAGCGCGAGCTGGCCGACAGCGCGCTGGCCGGGGACGTGGTGGGCATTCCCAACCACGGCACGCTTTCGGTGGGCGATACGCTGACCGACGGCGCCGATGTGACGGTGACCGGGATCCCCAATTTCGCGCCCGAGCTGCTGCGCCGGGTGCACCTGTCGGACACCAGCAAGACCAAGCAGCTGGCCAAGGCGCTCTCGGACCTCGCCGAAGAGGGCGTGGTGCAGGTGTTCAAGCCCTCGCTGGGGGCCGGCTATTATGTGGGCGCGGTGGGCGCACTGCAGCTCGAGGTGCTGACCAGCCGGGCGCAGGTGGAATACAACGTGCCGATCCGGATCGAGCCGGCGCAATATGTCACCGCGCGCTGGGTGAAGGTGGGGGACGCGGCCCAGTTCGAGAAATTCGCGGCGATCCACCGGCTCAACCTCGCCGAGGACCGCTACGGGGACCCGGTGTTCCTGGCGCCCAGCCAGTGGGAAATCGACCGCTGCGCCAAGGATTACCCCCAGCTCACCTTCCTTGCCACCAAGGACCGGGGCATCGCGGCCTGAGCGCCTTGGGCCCTGACGTGCCGTGAAACGAGAGTGTCCCGGGGAGCACGAGCACCCCGGGAGCGCGGAGCAATGAGGCCGTTACTGGCTGGCGGGACCGGCGTGCGCGCCGCGGCCCGATCCCTCGCCATGGCCGGGGCCGACCCGGCGCGGGCCGGAAAGCCGCTCGGTCCAGCGCTCGACCAGCGCGATCTGGTCCTCATCGAGGCTTTCGACGAACGCAACGAGCGCCGGCTCGAGCGTCTGGAGCGCTTCGGCGCGGGCCGTGGTCATGGCCACCATGCCCGCATAGCGGGCGATCACCCGGCCGGCGGCCTCGTCCTCATCGGCCTCGCGCGCGACACTGCGGGCGACGGCGATATCCTCGCGGGCCTCGTGGGCGGCCGATTTGAGCGCTTCGAGCGCCTCGAGCTGGCTGTCGTCGAGATCGAGCCGGTGGGTAAGTCTGACGGCTGCGACGTCGATGGCCTCGGCATTGGCGGTGCCCATCAGCGCGTGGAGCGGGCCGGGCTGGTGGCGGGGGTGCGCGAACCGGACGGGGCCGGACGGACCCGTCCACTGGGCGGCGACGCGATCGGAGCCCGGCTGGGTGTCGGCCTCCTGGGCGTTGGCCGGGGCGAGGGTGCCCAGCGAGAGCGCGGCGAGCGCGAGGCCCAGACAGGCCCGGGTCTTGAGGGTGGCGATCGAAATGGTCATGCCTGCGATCCTTTTGGCTGATCCAGTGGCTCGAGTGTCGATGGTGCGACGAGGCCTAGGCTAAAGACATGGGGATTGCCGGGTGCTGTCTGGAAGATGAAGATTGGGAGAGGTTGGGGAAAGGTGGGGCTTGCAATCTGGCGCCCGCGCCCCATGGCCGGGCGCGCTCAGGCGCCGGAAAAGCCGATGCGGTAGCCCAGCGCCTCGGCGATATGGGGCCGGGCGACGGTCGGGCTGCCCGCAAGATCGGCGAGGGTGCGGGCGACCTTGAGCACCCGGTGATAGGCACGGGCCGAAAGCGAGAAGGATTGCGCGGCCTTGAGCAGCAGGTCCCGGCTTTCCGCATCGGGGGCAGCGACTTCCTCGATCAGCCGGGCGCCGGCGGCGGCATTGGTCATGATGGTCTCGGCCGAGAGGGCTCGGTAACGCTCGCGCTGGAGAGAGCGGGCCCGGGCCACCCGGGCGGCGACGATGGCGCTGGTCTCGCCCGGTGAGGAGGCGATCATGTCGGCGGCCGAGACGGCGGGCACGTCGATCCGGATGTCGATGCGGTCGAGAAACGGCCCGGAAATCCGGCCCTGATAATCGGCGGCGCATTTGTCCCCGCGCCGGCAGGTGTGCCCGGGCGTGCCGGCCAGCCCGCATTTGCAGGGGTTCATGGCGGCCACGAGCTGGAAGCGCGAGGGGTAGGTGACCCGGGCATTGGCGCGGGCGATCACGGTCTGCCCGCTTTCGAGCGGCTGGCGCAGGCTGTCGAGCACCTGGGGCTGGAATTCGGGCAATTCGTCGAGAAACAGCACGCCGTTATGGGCGAGGCTGACCTCTCCGGGGCGCACGCGCAGCCCGCCGCCGACAAGCGCGGCCATGGACGCGGAATGATGGGGGCTGCGGAAGGGCCGGCGGTCGGAAATCTTTCCGCCTTCGATCTCCCCGGCGATCGAGAAGATCATCGAGACGTCGAGCAGCTCGCGCGGGTCGAGCGGGGGCAGGATCGAGGGCAGGCGGGCCGCGAGCATGGACTTGCCGGCGCCGGGGGGCCCGACCATGAGGAAATTGTGCCCCCCGGCGGCGGCCACCTCGAGCGCGCGGCGCGCCACGTCCTGGCCGCGCAGATCGGAGAGATCGGACGCATCGGGCGGGGGCAGAGCCCGGGCGGGGGTGGGACGGGCCAGCACCTGCCGGCCGGCAAGGTGATTGACGAGGGAAAAGAGCGAGGCGGGGGCGACGACATCGAGATCCTCGCCCGCCCAGGCCGCTTCGGGCCCGGACTGGGCGGGGCAGACGATGCCCAGCCCCAGCCCGTTTGCGGCCATGGCGGCGGGCAGGATGCCGCTGACCGGGGTAATGCGTCCGTCGAGCGCGAGTTCGCCCACCACCATATAGCGCTCGAGCATGTCCCCGGGAATGGCGCCCATGGCAGCCATGAGCCCGAGCGCGATGGGCAGATCGTAGTGACTGCCTTCCTTGGGCAGATCGGCGGGCGCCAGGTTCACCGAGATGTGCTTTGAGGGCAGCGAGAGCCCGCTGGCGATGAGCGCGGCGCGGACGCGCTCGCGGCTTTCACCCACCGCCTTGTCGGGCAGGCCCACGATGTTGAAACGCGGCAGGCCGGGTGAAATCTGGACCTGAACATCGACGGGCACCCCTTCGATGCCCTGGAAGGCAACGGTCGTGATCCGTGTGCCCATGCGCCTGCCCCCCAGTCCCTCTGCCGATGTCCCTGTGGATGGAAAGCTAGCACCGCAGAACGCGACCGACAAGAACATTTAGGGAACGATTATCCGGCCCTGCATGGCCGGCATGCGTGAGCCCGGCCAGCAGGTAGGGAACAAAGGGCCCCGAGGGGCATTGATCGATCAATAATCGTCCGGAAGCGACGCGTTCGGCGGGGAGAATGGCCCGCCAAACCATGACGACAAGAGCGCCCGGGAACTTTACGCAGACACCACCACCGGTGCGGTGCCAGCCGCCGAAACGTTCAGCGATGCCTGAACGCAAGCAGGCGCAGGCGCCCGCCATCCGGCTCTTGAAGCCGGAGGAAGGAAAGACCAATGAAGATCGACATCACCCGCCAGCCCGTGCTCGTGGTCGAAGACGATCCCCTGTTGCGCCTCGATATGGCGCTGGCCTTCTCGGACGCCGGATTTTCGGTGATCGAGGCCGGCAGTGCCGACGAGGCGCTCGACATCCTCAACGAGCGCAGCGGCATTGCGCTCGTGGTCACCGATATCGAGATGCCCGGAAAGCTCGACGGGCTCAAGCTGGCCGAGATCGTCTCCGATCGCTGGCCCGAGACCGCGATCTTTGTCACCTCCGGCAAGATCAAGCCTGCCGAGGATACGCCGGGGCGGTTCTTTCCCAAACCCTATGACAGCCGGATCATCGTCGACGAAGCCCGCCAGATCGCGGCCTAGGGCATATCCTGTCCTGGCGCGCATAATCGATGCAGAGGAAGAGCCCCTGTTCCGATGGAGCGGGGGCTCTTTCCATGTCCGGGATTGCGTCGAAAAATCGCCAACGCGGTTTGCCCGGTTGCCCGGCAATCGCAGCGTCCGGGCGGGGATTCATGATCGGTTAACCGTTTGCGTGAGGGCTTCATTAAGCGCGCATGAGCGACAAGGCAGATTGATAGCCTTTTATTAAAACTCGAGAGTACCCGAGCCCCCATGCGTATCGCCACCCTGCCGCTCTGTGGACCGCTTGCCCTTTTGAGACGCATCCTGCCCGTGGCCGCGGGTCTGGCTCTGGCCGGCACCCTCGCGGCGTGCGGTCACAATTATTATCCGGCCAAGGGCGACAGCGATCCGCACAAGGGAGTGGCCCGGGCCCACTCGCTGCCCGTGCACGGGATCGACATCTCCCACCACCAGGGCGATATCGACTGGCACGCGGTAGCACGGGCGGGAACGCGGTTCGCCTTCATCAAGGCCACCGAGGGTGGGGACCATCTGGACCGCCGCTTTCACGAGAACTGGGAGCGCTCGCGCGCCGCAGGCGTTCCGCGCAGCGCCTATCATTTCGCCTATTGGTGCCGTTCGGCCGAAGAGCAGGTGGCCTGGTTCGCGCGCAACGTGCCGGCCGAGGCCGACGCCCTGCCCCCGGTCCTCGACCTCGAATGGAACAATCATTCCTCCTGCCGGCCCAATCTGAGCCGCGCCGAAGTGCTCGAGAAGGTGCGGATCATGCTCCGGGGCATGGAAGCCCATACCGGCAAGGTGCCCATCATCTATACCGACATCAATTTCCACCGCGACATTCTCGAGGGCGTGGCGCTGGAGAACCCCATGTGGCTGCGCTCGGTCGCCGCCCAGCCCCATGAGCGTTACACCAACCGGCCCTGGACCTTCTGGCAGTATACCCAGACCGGCACCGTGCCCGGCATACGCGGCGGGGTGGACCGAAACGCCTGGTATGGTTCGGAAAGCGACTGGATCTTCTTTTTCATGACCGGCTGCACCCGCGGGGGCTACCAGAGCCTTGCCGCCCAGGGCCGCTGCGCGCCGCTGAAATAGGCCATTGCGATCCGTTTCGGCCGGATGCCCCGCGTCCGGTCGAGCTATACGCGCTGCATTTTCCGGTTAAACACGGGTTGCGTGATCGACAGGGTCTGCTCATAGTTGAGCCCATACCGAGCCCCGTCCTGTCCTCAATTCTCAAGTTCATGACCATGAAACCGCTTTTCGTGCTGCTGGCCTTTTTCGTCTTGGCCGGCCCGGCTGCAGCCCAGACCGAACCTGCCCTGCCCCAGACGAGCCCGGACCGGAGCCTCTTTGTGATGGGCGGGCCGATGGGTGCGGAGGGAATGGGCGGGATGCTGATCCCCTTCAATGCCGAATATGAAGACGCTTTCGCCCTGGGCGTGGGCTACCAGCATTTCGTGCTCGAGCCGATCAAGGCGCTGCGACTGGGCTATGAAATCGGCGGGGCCTTGAGGGTCGGGGACAAGACGACCGGCGAGATCTGGGCCGGCGCGACGGCGCGCTATGACGGGTTCGTTCTGGGAGACCGGCTGGGCATATCGCCCGGGCTGACCTTCGGGCTGAGCGCGGTGACCGACACCATGGGCGTGGAGGCCGAGCGCCAGGGCATGAATGGCGAACCAAGCAATCTGCTGTTTTATTTCAGCCCCGAAATCTCGTTCTCGGACGTGGAGAACCCCGGGGTCGAGCTGTTCTGGCGCGTGCATCATCGCTCGGGCGCGTGGGGCACGCTGGGCGGGGGCAGCAGCGCCAACGCCACGATGATCGGCGTCCGCGCAAGCTTTTAAAGCGTTTCCAGAAAAAGTCGCGCTTCCGAACCGGAAAAGTGTAGCCACTTTTCCTGGAAGCACTCCTAGCCAACAAGAATACCGCTTTCCCTGATGCCGTCGAAGACGAACTGGACGGCCAGCGCGGTGAGGAGGATGCCCACCACGCGCGAGACGACCGAGAGACCGGTGAGGCCCAAAAGGCGCTGGATGGGAATGGCCACCAGAAGGGTCAGCCAGGCGAGCGCGAGGACGGAAACGAGGGCGGCGACCACGGTCCAGTATTGAAGATCGGTCCGCGCGCCGGTGGTGAGCAGCACCACGGCGCTGATGGCGCCGGGCCCGGCCAGAAGCGGCATGGCAAGGGGAAAGACCGAGATGTCGTCCCGGGCGCGGCCCTCTTCCTCTTCTTCGGACGTCGTGCCGACCCCGCCCGAATGGCGGGCAAAGACCATGTCGATGGCGATGAGCAGCAACAGGATGCCGCCCGCGACCCGCAGCGCGGGGATGGTGACCCCGAAGAGATCGAGGATGGTGTTGCCGGCCAGGGCGAAGAACACGAGGATGGCCCCGGCCACGAGCACGCCGCGCGTGGCCATGACAAAACGCTGCCGGGCGCCCGAATCCCGGGTCAGCGCCGCAAAGATGAGCGCGATATCGGCGACGCCCACCGTGGCAAAGAAGGTGGCGAAGGCCACGAAATAATTGGCGGTGCTCATCGCGCGTGCCCCTCGCTTTCAACGGTCAATCGGCAGGTTCGGGCCGCCGTGTTCCACGTGAATCACCGCGCCCCTGACAGGGGCGGAGGCCGGAAAGCCGCGGGCAATCCGGACGGCCGATGTCGGCAAGCGCCCGGCCCGGCCGTCCTTGCCCAGAAGAGGTGCCCCGAGATCCATTCTCCGGGTTATACACAGGAACACGGAAGGAAGACGAGATGTCGTTTCAGGCCTATCTCGATGCGGTGGAGAAAAAGACGGGGCTGACCCCGCGCCAGATCATCGCAATCGCCAGGGAGAAGGGATTTGACGCGCCCACGGTCAAGGCGGGAACGATCCTTGACTGGCTGGCCACCGAATACGGGCTGGGTCGGGGCCACGGGATGGCGATCGTCCATGTGATCCGCAACGGGGCAAAGATCGATCCCCGGCATGTGGGCAGCACGGGCGCGCATCGGGACGAGACCGATACGCTCTGGCTCGACGGGATCGCGACCAGGCCTTCGTGAACCCGGTCGCGCGCGCTGCGATCACCGCCGGGTTTCGATTGCATCCCAGACGAGCGTGGCGATGTCGGGGCCCCCGAAGCGCCTGACCTCGCGGATGCCGGTGGGCGAGGTGACGTTGATCTCGGTGAGAAAGCCGCCAATGACGTCGATGCCCACAAAGATCAGGTCGCGCTTTTTCAGCTCGGGGCCGATGATGGCGCAGATCTCACGCTCCCGCTCGGTCAACTCGGACAATTCGGGGCGTCCTCCCGCATGCATGTTGGAGCGCGCTTCGCCGTCCATGGGAATCCGGTTGAGCCCGGCGACGGGCTCGCCATCGACGAGAATGATGCGCTTGTCGCCTTTTCTCACGTCCGCGAGATAGCGCTGGACCATGAAGGGCTCGCGGAAATTGGCCTCGAACATTTCCAGAAGCGAGCCCAGATTCTCGTCGCCCGGGGTGATGCGGAAGACCCCCGCGCCGCCGTTGCCGAACAGTGGCTTTAGGACAATATCGCCGAACTCGGCGCGAAAGGCGCGGATTTCCCCGGCGTCGCGCGTGATCAGCGTATCGGGCATCAGCTCGGGAAAATGGGTGACGAGGATTTTTTCGGGCGCGTTGCGCACCTCGGCGGGGTGATTGACCACCAGCGTTTTCGGGTGAATGCGCTCGAGCATGTGGGTGGTGGTGATGTAGTTCATGTCGAAGGGCGGGTCCTGACGCAGGAGCACCACGTCGAACGCGGTCAGCTCGGTCTTTTCCCAATCCTCGAGGGTGAAGTGGAGGCCCTTCTCGCGGTCGTCGACCTTGACCCTGTGCACCCGCGCGGTGACGCTGTCCCCGCGCTGGGCCAGGGTCGAAGGCGTGTAATAGAACAGATCATGGCCGCGCGACTGGGCCTCGAGCATCAGCGCGAAGCTGGAATCGCCGATGGGGTTGATCTGGGCGATGGGGTCCATCTGGACGGCGACCGAAAGGGGCATGGGCTGTTCTTCTCCAACGGGGCAGCAGGTCTTGCATCTCGCGAGCGGTCAGGGCGCGCGGAACGCATCCTCCAGATGATACGGCAGGCGCGCCGGTGCAAGCACGATGACGTCGAACCGGCAGTCGAAACTGGCAAATTCGGGCCGGGCGCTGCGAAAGCCTTCGGCGGCCTGGGCGATGCGCCTTGCATTGACCGCCTCAAGCGCGCCGGCCAGCGCGGCAGGGCCCGCGCCCGAGCGGCGCTTGACCTCGACGAAGACGAGGGTGGGGCCGCGCCGGGCGACGAGATCGATCTCGCCCACCCGGGTGCGGTAGCGTGTGGCGATGATCCGGTAGCCCTTGAGGCGCAGATAAAGCGCCGCGAACGTCTCGGCGCGTCGCCCATCCTCTTCGGCCCGGCGGCGGGTGGCGCGGCGGTGGGCTTTTGGGTTACCGCGCATCGGATTTGCGCTCGAGGGCGGCGGCATAGACCTGCTTGCGCTTGAGCCCGAAGCGGGCGGCGACCTCATCGACAGCGCCGCGCAGGGGCAGTTCGGCGAGCGCGGCATCGAGCGCGGCTTCCCAGTCGCCCTGGGCGCCCTCAGAACTTGCGCCCGAAACCACGATGACCGCCTCGCCCTTTTCGGGAGTTTCGGCGAGCCGGGCGGCGAGGTCGGCCAGCGTGCCGCTGCGGTAGCGCTCGAAGCGCTTGGTGAGCTCGAGCGCGACCACCGCCTCGCGGTCGCCTCCCAGAACCTCGGCCATGTCGGCGAGCGATTCGGCGAGCCGGCGGGGTGATTCGTAGAACACCAGGGTCTCGGTGCGGGTGGCGAGCGGGGTGAGGGCGTTGCGGCGCTGGCCCTGCCGGGGGGGCAAAAAGCCGAAAAAGGCGAAGGCATCGGTGGGCAGTCCCGCGCCCACCAGCGCCGAAAGAAGCGCAGAGGGGCCGGGAATGGGGATGACGTCATGGCCGGCGGCGCGGACGGCGCGCACCAGCGGAAACCCCGGGTCCGACAGGAGCGGGGTGCCGGCGTCCGAGACGAGCGCGAGCGCGGCGCCCTCGTCCAGCCGGGCGAGGAGCCCCTCGATCCGGGCGCGCTCATTGTGCTCGTGTACGGCGGTGCGCGGCGTGGAGATGGCATAGGCATCAAGCAGCCGCACGGTGTGGCGGGTGTCTTCGCACAGGATGAGATCGGACCCCGCCAGCACGTCGAGCGCGCGCAGGGTGATGTCGCGCAGATTGCCGATGGGGGTGGCGACCACATAGAGCCCCGGGGCGGGGCGGGCCGCGTCGAGCGCGGTGCCGGCGATCCGATAGGTGCGGGCGCTGTGACGCTCTGGGTCGCTCAAGGGAAAGGCCTTTCGTCGGCTCGCCGGAATGCCGTGTCTTTTCAAGGTTGCCGTTCCCCGATGTTTAAGCGGGCAAACCGGTTCTGTATATATTGGCACAGTGATTTGGCCCGAAGACAGGGGAGGGCGCACCCGGCAATGGAGCGCGCGATGATGATGTCGAGGGGCGCGAGAGCCTGGCTTGCGCTGGCTTTGCTCGTGCTCTGCCTCGGGTGGGCCGGCGCGGGAACAGGCCAGGGGCTGCCGCCGGCACGCGGGGAGATCGCGGGGACCGGGCCGGTGCGGGTGGCGCTGATCGTGCCGCTTTCGGGCGGGGCGGGGCTCGCCGGGCCGGCGCGCGCGATCCGCAATGGCGCGGTACTGGCGCTCGAGGCGGCGGGGGCCGGGGCGCAGATTCATCTGGTGATCAAGGATTCGGGCGCCGATCCCCAAAGGGCCGGGACGCTGGCCCGCGAGGCGGTGGGCGAGGGCGCGCGGCTGATCCTGGGCCCGATCCGGGCCGAAGCGGTGGAGGCGGCAGCCGGGGCGGTGGACGGCTCGGGCGTGCCGATCATCGGGTTCTCCTCGACCGGCGCGGTCGCGGGGCCGGGGGTGTTTCTCTTGAGCGTTCTGCCCGAGGTCGCCGCGATGCGGGGGCTGGGCCATGCGCGCGACCGGGGCGCAAGGGCGGGGGCGGCGATCGTGCCCGACAACCGCACCGGGGCGGCCCATGAGGCCGCGTTCCGCGCTGCGGCGAGCGCGCAGGCCATGACCGCGGTCGCCGTGGAGCGCTTCGCCGACGAGGCCGGGGCGCGGGCGGCGGTCGAGGCGCTGGGCCCGCTGTTGCGCTCAGGGAGGATCGATACGCTCTATCTGCCCGATCCCCTGACGGCGCCCAGCCTGGCTTCGCTGCTCGAGGCGGTGCAGTATCCGAAATCCCGGGTGCTGATCGTGGGCTCGGCGCAATGGGCGGAGCGAGAGGCGATCGCGGCGCACCCGTTTCTTTCGGGCGCGGTCTATCCGGCGCCGGACGCAGGCGCCGCGGCGGGGCTGGCGGCGGCCTACAGGGCCCGGTTTTCCGCCGAGCCCGACAGCTTTGCGATGATGGGGTTCGCGGCCGCGTCGCTGGCCGATACCCCCGGGCTCGTGATGGCCGGCTATCTGCCGGCGATGATCGCGCGGGCAGGCGGGTTCATGGGGCCCGAAGGCCCGTTCCGGTTCCATCTCGACGGGCGCGGGGAATATGGGCTGGGAATCTTCGAGGTCCGGGCCGAGGGCGCGGCGCTGATCGAGGCGGGGCGGATGGGCGGCATTCCGCTGGATACTTCAGGGCGCGGATCATCCGATGACGGGATCATCCCGCCGGTGGGCGAGAGCCTTTTGCGCGAGTGAACGCCACCCGCGCGCGGATCAGGCCGCGAGGTCGGCGACCACCGCGTCGAGCACCGGCCAGCCCTTTTCGGTGACCCGGAGCCGGCCGTTGGGGAGGGTCTCGATAAAGCCGATCTCGGTCAGATGGTCGATCTGGCGCGAGGCGAGGCCGCGGCGCGAGAGGGCGCGGTAGCGGGAGGGGTCGATGCCTTCGCGCAGGCGCAGGCCCATGACGAGATATTCATCGCCTTCCTCGTCCCAGCTCAGCGTGTCGTCGATGACCAGCCCGTGCCCCTCGGCCATCACCTTGTCGCGCCAGGCAAAGGGCATGCGTTCGGCAGCCGTGGCGTGGCGGGCGCCGCCAACGATCAGCCGGCCATGGGCGCCCGGGCCGATGCCCGCATATTCCCCATAGCGCCAGTAGACGAGGTTGTGGCGGCTTTCCTGGCCCGGACGGGCGTGGTTGGAAATCTCGTAGGCCGGCAGGCCGTAGGAGGCGGTCATCTCTTGCGTCAGCTCGAACATGTCGGCGGACATGTCCTCGGTCGGCATCTTGAGCTTGCCGGCAGCAAACAGGTCATAGTAACGCGTGCCCTGCTCGATGGTGAGCTGGTAGAGCGAGAGATGGCCGGCCGAAAGCGCCAGCGCGTCGGTGAGCTCGTCCTCCCATTCCTCGAGGGTCTGGTGGGGGCGCGCATAGATCATGTCAAAGCTCGAGCGCGGAAAGATCTTCTGGGCGGTGCCGATGGCAGCGATGGCGTCGCCCACCGAATGGAGCCGGCCCAGCCGGGCGAGCGGTTCGGGGCGCAGGGACTGCACGCCCAGCGACACCCGGTTGACCCCGGCGGCCCGATAGCCCCGGAACCTGTCGGCCTCCACCGAAGTGGGATTGGCCTCGAGCGTGATTTCCGCGCCATCGGCGATCTGCCAGTGTTTGGCGATGGCCGAGAGGATCTGGTCGACCGAGCGCGGGTCCATCAGCGAGGGCGTGCCGCCGCCGAAAAACACCGATTCCACCAGCCGCCCGGGCGCCATGGCCGCTGTGGTCTCGATTTCGCGCAGATAGGCGGCGGTGAAATCGGTCTCGTCGAACGGTCCGCGATGGACGTGGGAATTGAAGTCGCAATAGGGGCATTTGGCCGCGCAGAACGGCCAGTGCACATAGACACCAAAGGCGGTGTTGGCGCTCAAAGCGCGGCCTCGGCAAAAAGCGCGAAGGCGCGCGCGCGGTGGGAGAGACCCTGCCGGCCCGGTGCCCAGGAATGCTTTTCGGCGGCGCTCATCTCCCCGAAGGTGCGCTCATGGCCATCGGGGAGAAACATCGGATCATAGCCATGGCCCATGGTGCCGCGGGGCGGCCAGACCAGCGTGCCCGGGGCGATGCCCTCAAAGATCATGTCGCGCCCATCGGGATGGGCAAGGCAGAGCACGGCGTTGAAGGCGGCGCGGCGCTGGCCGGGTTCTCGCGCGCCCTTTTCACCCAGGGCGGTCTCGACCTTTTCCATGGCCCTGGAAAAGTCGCGCGGCACACCGGCCCAGTCGGCGGTATAGACCCCGGGCGCGCCATCGAGCGCATCGACCGCGATCCCCGAATCATCGGAAAGCGCGATCTGGCCGGTGGCCTGTGCCGCGGCGTGAGCCTTGATCCGGGCGTTCTCGACAAAGGTCGTGCCGGTTTCCTCGGGTTCGTCGAGACCAAGATCGCCCGCCGATACGATGTCGAGCGCAAAACTCGCGAACATGTCGCGGAATTCGTCGAGCTTTCCGGCGTTGTGGGTGGCGAGCACCAGCCGCGTGCCGGGCGCCAGCCTGTACCAGCCCTCGCTCATTGCGCCTCCAGAACCTGTTTCTGCAACGTCACCAGATCGGCGATGCCCGCCTGGGCGAGGCCCATCAGCGCGTTGAGCTCGTCGGCCGAGAACGGCTCGCCCTCGGCGGTGCCCTGGATCTCGACGAATTTGCCCGAACCGGTCAGGACGAAATTGGCGTCGGTCTCGGCCTCGGAATCCTCGAGATAGTCGAGATCGAGCACCGGGGTGCCGCGATAGATGCCGCAGCTGACCGCTGCGACGTGGTCGCGCAGCGGATCGCCCTTGCACAGATTGCGCGCCTTCATCCACGCCACCGCCTGGGCCATGGCCACATAGGCGCCGGTGATCGAGGCGGTGCGGGTGCCGCCATCGGCTTCGATGACGTCGCAATCGAGCGTGATCTGGTTTTCTCCCAGCGCGCCCATGTCCACCACAGCGCGCAGCGAGCGCCCGATCAGGCGCTGGATTTCCTGGGTACGGCCGGACTGCTTGCCGGCGGTCGCCTCGCGGCGGGTGCGGGTGGAGGTGGCGCGGGGCAGCATGCCGTACTCGGCGGTGACCCAGCCCAGCCCCTGGCCCCGGCGCCAGGGCGGCAGGGAGGTTTCGACGCTGGCGGTGCACAGCACGCGGGTGCGCCCGAAGCTGACCATGCAGCTTCCCTCGGCCTGCGGCGCGACCCCAATTTCAAGGGCCACGGCCCGCATCTCGTCTTTCGCACGTCCGCTCGGCCGCATGTCACCCCGCATCTGGTTGTTCTGGCTGTCCGGTGCCGCAATGGCGGCCTTGTGAGCCTCTTACCCTTTCACCGTTGCGCGAACAAGCGGCCCGACGCAGCCACCGGCCTTGGCGGACCGCCACAATGGGCCTAAATGAATACCCATGAGCGGACCCGGATCCTCATCGCAGGCCTTTCTCGAGGCGTTATCGACGCGCAGCCAGGATATCTTCCGGCGGCTGGTCGAGCGCTATATCGAAACCGGCGAGCCCGTGGGCAGCCGGGCGATCTCGCGCATGCCCGACATGGCGCTCTCGCCGGCCTCGGTGCGCAATGTGATGGCCGATCTCGAGGAGCTTGGGCTGATCGCGGCGCCCTATACCTCGGCGGGGCGCGCGCCCACCCAGATCGGGCTGCGGTTTTTCGTCGACGCCATGCTCGAGGTCGGGGCCATGGACGAGGCCGAACGCGACCAGATCGCCCGCAACATCACCGGGGCGCAGTCCGACGACGTGGAATCGGTGCTCAACGAGGCCAGCGCGCTGCTCTCGGGCCTGAGCCACGGGGCGGGCATGGTGATTGCCGCCAAGGCCGACATGGTGCTCAAGCACGTGGAATTCGTCCGGCTCGACCCGGAGCGGGCCATGGCGATCCTCGTGGGCCAGGACGGGCAGGTGGAGAACCGGGTGATCGCCCTGCCGCCGGGGCTGACCCCTTCGGCGCTTACCCAGGCGTCCAATTTCCTCGCCCATCATATCACCGGCAAGACCCTGCGCGAGGCGCGCGATTCGATTGCCGCGCAATCGGAACGCCAGCGGCGCGAACTGGACGCGCTGGCCCAGAAGCTGGTGGATTCGGGCCTGGCCTCGATGAGCGACGCCCATACCAGCGCGCCGACCCTGATCGTGCGCGGGCGCGCCAATCTGATCGACGACACCATGGCGTCCGAAGATCTGGCGCGGGTGCGCCAGCTTTTCGACGAGATCGAGACCAAGAAAGGGCTGATCGAGCTTTTGTCCGATGCCGAGACCGCGCAGGGCGTGCGCATCTTCATCGGCTCGGAGAACAAGCTGTTTTCGCTCTCTGGCTCATCGGTGGTGCTTTCCCCCTACAAGGACGCCAATGACAAGGTGGTGGGCGTGCTCGGGGTGATCGGGCCGACCCGGCTCAACTATGCGCGCATCGTGCCGGTGGTGGACTATACCGCCCATGTGGTGGGCCGGCTGATCTCGCGAAAGCGCGACCTTTAGCCCGGAGCGCGCGGTCCCTGAGCGGACCGGCGCTGCTCAAAGGGTTGAATTCGGCGCGGGGCTGGCCGATATGCGTGCAAGCTTTCCTCCATACTTGCAAAGAGAGTACCGCGGATCCCCATGACCAGCGACGACAAAGCAAGACCCCAAGACGAGACCGCATCGCCCGAGCTTGACGCGGATACGGGCGCGGACGCCGACGAGACCGAAGGCGTTGATGCCCTCGACCCGCTCGAGGTGCTCGAAGCCGAGAACGCGGAATTGCGCGACCGGCTGCTGCGCGCGGTCGCCGAGATGGAAAACCTCAGGAAGCGCTCGGAACGGGAAGTGGCCGACACCAGGACCTACGCGATTTCCGGCTTTGCCCGGGACATGCTGGTGGCCACCGACAACCTTTCCCGGGCCCTGATGGTGGTGCCCGAGGAGGCGCGCGAGAACGCGGACGGCACACTCAAATCCCTGATCGAGGGAATCGAGATGACCGAGCGCGAAATGCAGCGGCTCCTGACCAAGCACGGGGTCAAGCCGATCGAGGCTCAGGGCGAGAAGTTCGATCCCCACCGCCATCAGGCGATGTTCGAGGTCCCCGATCCTTCGGTGACCGAGGGCACGGTGGTGCAGGTGGTCCAGGCGGGCTATGCCATCGGCGAACGCGTTCTGCGCCCGGCGATGGTGGGCGTGGCCAAGGGCGGGCCCAAGCGCGGCCAGGCGCCCTCGGGCGAGCCCGGGCCTGCCCCCGACGCCGATCCTTCGGACACTGACGGGGTGGACAAATCGGCCTGAGGCCGGGCCCCGCGTGAGGAGGGGAGAGGCAAATCTTTTGAGCGACGCCATGGATGCGCGCTTGAAGGGTCCCGGGCCCCTCCTTATATAGCCAGCCAAGCCCGGTGACGGGCACACCGCCAGTTTTTGGCAGATAAATTCATCCCCTAGAGGGACCCGGCCGGCCGGGACGGCGCGACGCCGTATCTTCGGGCGCTCCAGAAGGCCGGTCTATTCCAGGGGTTCGCTCAGAGAAAGAGGCAATGAATGGGTAAAGTAATCGGTATCGACCTGGGCACGACCAATTCGTGCGTCGCCGTCATGGACGGCAAGACTCCCAAAGTGATCGAGAACGCCGAAGGCGCGCGCACCACGCCCTCGATGGTGGCGTTCACCTCCGATGGCGAGCGGCTGGTGGGCCAGCCTGCCAAGCGTCAGGCGGTCACCAATCCCGAAGGCACGCTGTTTGCCGTCAAGCGCCTGATCGGGCGCCGCTACGAAGACCCCATGGTCACCAAGGACAAGGGCCTCGTGCCCTACCAGATCGTGAAGGCGGACAATGGCGACGCCTGGGTCGAGGTCGAGGGCAAGAAGTCCTCTCCCTCGGAAGTCTCGGCGATGATCCTGGGCAAGATGAAGGAAACCGCCGAGAGCTATCTCGGCGAGCCGGTCACTCAGGCGGTGATCACGGTTCCGGCCTACTTCAACGACAGCCAGCGCCAGGCGACCAAGGACGCGGGCAAGATCGCGGGCCTTGAAGTGCTGCGCATCATCAACGAGCCCACCGCCGCGGCTCTGGCCTATGGGCTGGAAAAGCGCGAAGCGGGCACGATCGCGGTCTACGACCTTGGCGGGGGCACCTTCGACATCTCGATCCTCGAGATCGGAGACGGGGTGTTCGAGGTCAAATCCACCAATGGCGACACCTTCCTTGGCGGCGAAGACTTCGACATGCGTCTGGTCGACTATCTGGCCGACGAGTTCAAAAAGGAGCAGGGGATCGACCTGCGCGGCGACAAGCTGGCGCTCCAGCGCCTCAAGGAAGCAGCCGAAAAGGCCAAGATCGAGCTCTCCTCCTCGTCGCAGACCGAGGTGAACCTGCCGTTTATCACCGCCGACCAGTCCGGACCCAAGCACCTGCAGCTCAAGCTGACCCGGGCCAAGTTCGAGCAGCTCGTTGAAGACCTGATCAAGCGCACGATCGATCCGCTCAAGGCCGCGCTCAAGGATGCGGGCATGCGCGCCGGGGAGATCGACGAGATCGTCCTCGTGGGTGGCATGACCCGGATGCCCAAGGTCCAGGAGGAGGTGAAAGCCTTCTTTGGCAAGGAGCCGCACAAGGGCGTCAATCCCGACGAGGTGGTGGCGCTGGGCGCGGCGATCCAGGCGGGCGTGCTTCAGGGCGACGTCAAGGACGTGCTGCTTCTGGACGTGACCCCGCTGTCGCTGGGCATCGAAACGCTGGGCGGGGTCTTTACCCGCCTGATCGACCGCAACACCACGATCCCGACCAAAAAGAGCCAGGTGTTCTCCACCGCCGAAGACAACCAGTCGGCCGTGACCATCCGGGTCTTCCAGGGTGAGCGCGAAATGGCGGCGGACAACAAGATGCTCGGCCAGTTCGATCTCGTTGGCATTCCTTCCGCGCCGCGCGGGGTGCCCCAGGTCGAGGTGACGTTCGATATCGACGCCAACGGTATCGTCAATGTCTCGGCCAAGGACAAGGGCACCGGCAAAGAGCAGCAGATCCGCATCCAGGCTTCGGGCGGGCTCTCTGACGCCGATATCGAGCAGATGGTCAAGGACGCGGAGTCCAACGCCGAAGCCGACAAGAAGCGCCGCGAGACCGTGGAAGCGAAAAACCAGGCCGAAAGCCTCGTGCATTCGACCGAAAAATCGCTGGCCGAACACGGCGACAAGGTCTCGGCCGAAATCAAGTCCGAGATCGAAGCTGCGATCGTCGACACCAGGACCGCGCTTGAGGGCGACGATCCCGAGGCGATCAAGGACAAGGCCAATGTTCTGGCCCAGGCGTCCATGAAGCTCGGCGAGGCCATGTACAAGGCCAGCCAGGACGAGGCCGCCAGCGCCGATGCGGCGTCCGACGCCGCAAAGGACGAGGACGTGGTCGACGCGGACTTCGAAGAGGTCAAGGACGACGACGACAACAGCCAGAAATCGGCCTGACAAGGCCTTTGACCGGCATAAAAAAGAAAGCCGCCCTTCGGGGCGGCTTTTTCGTTTGCGCTTCAGAAGGGCGAAGGGTCAGCCGGCCAGGGCCGCGTCATAGGCCGTGACGATCTCGCGGGCGCGGCGGGCGACCTCCGCCACGTCGAGCCCAGGGGTGTAGAGCGCGGTGCCGATGCCGAACCCGTTGGCTCCGGCCCTGATCCATTGGTCGAAATTTTCCGCGCCGGCGCCACCCACCGCATAGACCGGCGCCTCGGCGGGCAGGACGGCGCGCAGGGCCTTGAGCCCGGCGGGGCCCATCTGGAAGGCGGGGAAGATCTTGAGCCCGTCGGCGCCGGCGGAAAGCGCGGCAAAGCATTCGGTGGCGGTAAAGACCCCGGGCCATGAGGCGAGGCCCAGCGCCTTGGTGTGGCCGATGACTTCAGAATTGCAATTGGGCGAGACGATCAGCCGGCCACCGGCGCGCGCCACATCCTCCACCGCCTGAACGTCAAGGACCGTGCCGGCCCCGATCCGGGCGTCGGCGCCGAACCGGCCGGCCATGGCCGCGATCGAGGCGAGGGGGTCGGGGGAGTTGAGCGGCACCTCGATGGCCGTGATCCCCGCTTCGATAAGCGCCCCGGTGACGGGCATGGCCTCGTCGGGGGTGATCCCGCGCAGAATGGCAATGAGATTGCGGGCGGCGGGGCTGGTCATGGTTTCAGTCCTTTTGAGAGGCGGCGCGGACGGCGGCGAGCCCGGCAAGGGTGAGGGTTCGCGCCTCGAGGATGCGCGGGGCGATGCCGGCGTGCTCGAGCCCCCGGGCGTAAAGCGCGGCGAGCCCGGTTTCCCCGATCAGCCCCACCGCGCCGGCCTGCCAATAGGGCCGTGCGGCAGCCAGTTCGGCGCCGATCAGGAGCCCGGAGAGCCTGCCGCGGGCCGCGGCGGGCGCAAGGCCCTCCAAGAGGCTGGCCGCGCGCAACCCGAAGAGCTGTCCGGTCAGCAGGCCGGGATCGGCAAAGCCGGCGCCGAAACCGGAGGCGAAGGCCTCGGGATCGATCTCTTCGCCGGCCATGGAATGGCGCAGAACCGACTGGCGGGAGAGGAGCGCAAAGAGCTCCCCGGTCATGAAGGTGGTGAAGCGCCCGATGGTGCCGCCCGAGAGCCGCGCCCATTTGCTGTGGGTGCCCGGAAGGCAGAGCGCGCCGTCGAACCCCGGTTCTGCGGCAAGGAGCCCCGCAATCTGGGTTTCCTCCCCCCGCATGACGTCGGCAGGCGCGGCCTGGGCGAGGCCGGGCACGATGTGGACCGCGATGCGGGAATCGGTGGTGGGCGCGCGCACCGGTCCGGGCGCGGCAATGGGATGGCCAGGGACGGGACCGTAAGGCGCCTCGGTCCAGCCCTGACGCGCCCCGACCATGCCGCAGGCATAGATTTCGATGGTGCGATCGGGGCTGAGCCAGGGGGAGACGAGATCGAGCAGCGCGGCCTCGAACTGGTCGGTAGAGAGCACGCCCATGCCCCGGTCGGAGGCGGCCTCGGCCATCACCGCGCCCGCGCCATCGATGCCATACACCCGCAAATGGCTGGTGCCCCAGTCCGCGGCGATCCAATCGGGCTCAAAAGGCATGGCAGGGCGATCCGGGCTCGGGAAAGACTGGGCATGGTCTGGGACAGGGCGCGAGCCTTGTCAAGCAGGCGGGGTTTCACGTGAATCAGCCCATCTGGACGCCCACAGTGAGCCCAAAGGTGAAAAAACCCCTTGAAAAGCGGGCGGGGAACACAAGATAAGGGAGCAGCGCCGCCCTGCACCGCATCCCCCGGTGCGAGGCGGCGCTGGCGTACCGGCGGGGCGGCCGGACCAGACGACCAAACCCTCACCGATCACCAACCGGATCGAGCTGGCAGTTCAATGACGAGTGAAGCGACACAAGCGCAGACCCCTCGACACTCCCCGAACCGAGGGAGGCGCTAAATGTCCAAGGCCGATTACTACACCGTTCTGGGCGTTGAACGCGGCTGCGACGGCGCGGTTCTGAAATCCGCCTACCGCAAGCTGGCCATGAAGTTCCACCCGGATCGCAATCCCGGCGACAGCGAAGCGGAAAGCAAGTTCAAGGAAATCTCCGAAGCTTACGATACGCTCAAGGACCCCCAGAAGCGCGCGGCTTACGACCGGTTCGGCCACGCAGCGTTCGCCAATGGCGGAGGTGGGGCCGGTGCGAACGGATTCGGCGCGGATTTCTCCTCGTCCATGAGCGACATCTTCGAGGACATTTTCGGCGATTTCATGGGCGGCGCAGCGCGCCAGCGCCAGCGCGACGCCCGCCATCGCGGCTCGGATTTGCGCTACAATCTCGAAATCACGCTCGAGGACGCCTTTACCGGCACGACGGTGGATATCGACGTGCCGACGCTGGTCCATTGCGACACCTGCGACGGATCGGGCGCCAAGCCCGGGACCGGCTTTTCCACCTGCCGTATGTGCAGCGGGCAGGGCAAGGTGCGCGCCGCGCAGGGGTTCTTCACCATCCAGCAGACCTGTCCCCAGTGCCACGGGCGCGGGGAGACCATGGACCAGCCCTGCACGGACTGCCAGGGGCAGGGCCGGAAGCAGAAGAGCCGCACGCTTTCGGTCGACGTGCCCAAGGGCATCGAGGATGGCACTCGGATCCGGCTGGGCGGGGAAGGCGAAGCGGGCCTGCGCGGCGGGCCGACGGGCGACCTTTACATCTTCGTTTCGGTCAAACCCCACGAGCTGTTCCAGCGCGACGGCGCGGATCTGTTCGCGCGCGTGCCCATCTCGATGATCACCGCGGCTCTGGGGGGCGAGTTCGAAGTGCCCACGCTCGAGGGCGCCCGGGCCAAGGTCAAGGTGGGTGAAGGCACCCAGCCGGGCCAGCGCGTGCGTCTCAAGGGCAAGGGCATGCCGGTTCTGCGCGCCACCCAGGTGGGCGATCTTTACGTCCAGCTCGATGTCGAGACGCCCCAGAAGCTTTCCCGGCGGCAGCGCGAATTGCTCGAAGAATTCTCAAGGCTTTCCGATTCGGGCACGTCGCCCACGTCGCACGGGTTCTTTGACCGCATCAAGACCATGTTCGGGGCCGGCTGACCGACCGCAGCGCGCGGCGATCCGATCGCCCCTGCCAGCCGTAAGCACCAGATATCGGTGCGAACCGGACGGCGGAACCAAAAGGGCAGGGGGCCAGACAGATGACGCGGGTTTTGACGCTTTCGGGATCGACCCGAAGGGACTCGATCAACCGAAAGCTCCAGGTCCATATGGGCGAGCGGCTGCGCGACGCGGGGCTGGAGGTGACCGAAATCTCGCTCGCCGACTATCCCATGGCGCTCTTTGACCAGGACCTCGAGCCCGATTCGGTGCCCGAGGCGGCGGCCCGGCTGGCCGAGCTCTTTCGCAGCCATGACGGAATCTTTATCGCCACGCCCGAATACAATGGCGGGCTTCCGCCCCTGACGGTGAACACCATCGCCTGGCTCAGCCGGCAAAAGCCGTCGCCCTTCCGGCATGCGATTTTCGGGATCGGCGGGGTCAGCACCGGCAAATACGGGGCGATCTGGGCGCTTTCGCATCTGCGCGATTCGCTCTCCAAACTCGGGGCCGTGGTCTCGCCGATGCTTTTGGGCATCGGGCCGGCGAGCGAAGCGTTCGCGCAAGATGGCGGGTTCACCGAGACCTCGGTCAACACCAAGATCGATCAGATGATTCGCGACTTTACCGAGCTTTCCCGCCGGCCGCTCTGAGGGGGCGCGCCGATTGCGCGTCACCCCGATTCGTGGCAATCGGGAGGCCCATGCCAACAAGGGGGGCCGTCCGGACATGGCCGCAGAGCTGATCGTCGGTCTCGACGTTTCCACACGCCAGCAAGCCGAAGCGCTGGTCGAGGCGCTCGAGGGCACCGCCGATTTCTTCAAGATCGGCTACCAGCTCGTTTATGGCGGCGAGGGCCTGGCGCTGGGGCGGGCCCTGATCGCGGCGGGCAAGCGGGTGTTTTTCGACCTCAAGCTCCACGACATCGACAATACGGTGGAAAAGGGCGTTGCGGCATTTGCCGAGACCGGCGCGCAGATGCTGACCGTGCACGCCTATCCGCGCACCATGCGCGCCGCGGCGCGGGCAGCAGCGGGCTCGGACCTCTGCGTTCTGGGGGTAACCGTCCTGACCTCAATGGATCAGGACGACCTCGAGGCGGCGGGCTATGGCATGGCGCTGGGGGAGCTGGTAGCGCTGCGGATCGAGCAGGCGCGCCAGGCGGGCATCGGGGGCGTCGTCGCTTCGCCCTTCGAGGCCTCTGCCGCGCGTGAAATTCTAGGCCCCGAGGGCGCCGTGGTGACCCCCGGAATCCGGCCCACAGGGGCCGAGAAGGGTGACCAGAAACGCATCATGACGCCGGCCCAGGCCAGCGCCGCAGGCGCCAGCCATCTGGTGGTCGCCCGCCCGATCATCGCCGCGCCCGACCCCAGGGCCGCGGCGCTGGGCATTCTCGCCGAGATTGCCATCGGGGCGCCCCGGGGGTAGAGCCAGACACGACACCAAGATCAGGAGCAGCCAGCACATGACCGGGCTCAAAATCGCGATCGCGGGAGCGGGTGGACGCATGGGCGCCGCCAATATCCGCGCGGTCCTCGAGAACCCCGCCTGCGAACTGGTGGCCGCGTTCGACCGCTCGGGCGCCCCGGCCATCGGGCGGGATGCGGGCACCCATGCCGGGCTCGAGCCGGCCGGCATCGCGATCAGCGAGGATATCGAAGCGGCGCTCTCTCTTGCCGATGCAGTGATCGATTTCACCGCGCCCGCCGCCTCGGTGGCGCTGGCGCGGCAGGCCGCCGAGAAAGGGATGGCGCTCGTCATCGGCACGACGGGCTGTTCTTCAGACGACGATCTGGCGATCGCGGCGGCGGGGGAAGCGGGCGCGCGGATCGTGAAATCGGGCAATATGAGCCTCGGGGTCAATCTTCTCGCCGCGCTGGTGCGCAAGGCGTCGGCCGCGCTGGGCGAGGAGTTCGACATCGAGGTGCTCGAAATGCACCACCGGCACAAGGTCGACGCGCCCTCGGGCACGGCGCTGATGCTGGGAGAGGCTGCCGCACAAGGGCGCGGGGTGGATCTGTCCGACGTCGCCGTTTATGCGCGCGAGGGCCATACCGGGCCGCGCCGGAGCGGGGATATCGGCTTTGCCACATTGCGCGGGGGCGGGGTGATCGGGGATCACTCGGTGATCCTTGCGAGCGGGACAGAGCGCATCACGCTCGGCCATGCGGCCCAGGACCGGCAGCTCTTTGCGCAGGGCGCGGTGCGCGCGGCACTCTGGGCCGGGACCCAGGGCCCGGGCCTTTACGACATGACCGACGTGCTCGGTCTCAAGGATTGAACGCCAAGCTGGCGCACGAAACCTGCCACCTCAAGGAGCGACCATGACCGGAACCCTCATCCTCGTTCGCCACGGCCAGAGCGAATGGAACCTCAAGAACCTTTTCACCGGCTGGCGCGATCCGGGGCTGACAGAGGTCGGCATCGAGGAAGCGCGCAAGGCGGGCAAGGCGCTGAAAGCGCGCGCGATCGTACCCGATGCCTATTACACCTCCGCGCTCACCCGCGCCCAGCGGACGCTGGACCTTATGGTCGAGGAAATGGGGATCGACAACCTCACGATCGTGCGCAATCAGGCGCTCAACGAGCGCGACTATGGCGATCTCTCCGGGCTCAACAAGGACGACGCCCGCGAGAAATGGGGCGATGAGCAGGTCCATATCTGGCGCCGGTCCTATGACACGCCGCCGCCGGGCGGGGAGAGCCTGAAAGACACCGCGGCGCGGGTGCTGCCCTACTACGAGGCCGAGATCCTGCCACGCGTGAAGGCCGGCGAGACGGTGCTGGTGGTTGCCCACGGCAATTCGCTGCGCGCGCTGGTGATGGTGCTCGAAGGGCTGGGAGAAGACGAGATCCTCGCCCGCGAGATCGCGACGGGCGACCCCATCGTCTACGTGATCGACGCGGCGGGAGCGCGGGTGGCCACCGAGGCGCTCTGAGGCCGCGCGGCGCCGGGCTCAGCCGGGTCCGGCGACCAGCCCGGCTTCCCAGCCCAGAATGGCGCGCTTGCGCACGATGCCCCAGTGATAGCCGGTGAGCGCACCGGCTGCGCCCACCACGCGGTGGCAGGGGACCACAAAGGAAATCGGGTTGCGCCCCACGGCGCGCCCCACGGCCCGGGCCGCGGTGGGTCGCCCCACCGCCCGGGCCAGCGCGCCGTAACTTGCCGCAGTGCCGGCGGGGATGCGCAAAAGCGTCTCCCAGACCTTGATCTCGAACTGGCTGCCGATCATCACCAGCCGCACGGGCTGCTCGGGCGCCCAGCGGCCGGGATCAAAGATCCGCCGTGCGGTCTCGGCCACTGCCGCGTCATCGCGACGGTACCCGGCATTGGGCCAGCGGCGTGCGAGATCCTCGAACGCGGCCTCCTCGCCTCCCTGGTCGGCAAAGGCGAGGCCCGCCAGCCCGTACCGGGTCATGACCAGCACGGCAGTGCCGAAGGGCGAGGGCGCAAAGCCCCAGACCATGTCGAGCCCTTCCCCGCGCGCCCGGTAGATGCCGGGGGGGACCGCGTCATAGGTAACGAAGAGATCGTGAAGGCGCGAGGGCGCGGACAGTCCGACCTCGAAGGTGGTGTCGAGCACCGAAGCGTTCTCGCGCAGCAGCCTGCGGGCGTGGTCGAGCGCCACGGCCTGGGCGAAGGTCTTGGGGGTGAGCCCGCACCAGCGCCGGAAGATCTCGACCAGCGCCCGCTCGCTCAGCCCCAGGGTCCGGGCGAGATGGCCGAAATCCTGGGTGTCGGCCGGATGGCTCGAGAGATAGTCGATGGTCCGGGAAATGACCGCATAATCGGCCTCGGCCGGCGGGACGGGGGCGAGATCGGTGTCGATCGGGGAGGGGGCGTTGATCGTGCTCATGGGGCCATCCTAGGACGGAGCGCGCGAGGAGGCGACCCGGTTTTGACGGACCGCTGCGCTTGAGCATATCCAGTTCTGATTGAATCAGAACTGGCGCTCCAAGTCTTTGATGTGGCGCGTTTCCGAACCGGAAAAGTGTTTCCACTTTTCCTGGAAACACGCTAGGACCGCGCCCGGTGCAGAGCAGGCCCGAACTCGCGGGCAAAGAGCGCCTTGTCGTCGGGTCCGAGAAAGGCGCCGATTTCAAGGGCTCCCTCGCGCGAGGCCAGCCGCAGGGCCGTGATCCGGCCCTCATCGTCGCGCTCGGTTGAAAAGCGGACGAAGAAGGGGTTGAACCGGAGGCGCTTTTCCTTGCCCCTGGCACTCACCGAGCGCAGCTCGAGGCTGTGCCGATGCAGGACCACTTCCTCGAAGGCATGGACCTCGTTGAGCGAATGGCTCATGGCCCAGTAGAGCAGGAGCACCTCGAGCCCGAGGAACCCCACCACCGGCCATGCGCCCATGGAAAAAAAGACGAGGCCGGGCACCAGCGCCAGAAGGGCCGTGAACGCGATGACCCGATGCATGCCGGCCCGGTCCAGCGCCCGGTGGGGGGAGAGGGTGACGGCATAGATGGGGGCGGCGGGGGAAACCGGCATCATCGGCAAGCGCAACCGTTTGTCTTGTGGCTGGCGACCATCTAGAAGGATGAAAACGGCAGAAATCAATACACACAATGGCCGCACCGCGCACCCGAACCCCCCGCTCGCTCCCCAGGGCCGATATCGAGGCGATCTTTTCGGCTTTCGAGGCCGCCAATCCGCACCCGGAGGGCGAGCTGGACTATGTCAATCTCTTCACCCTTCTGGTGGCGGTGGTTTTGAGCGCGCAGGCGACCGATGTGGGGGTCAACAAGGCCACCAAGGGGCTTTTTGCAATCGCCGACACGCCCGACAAGATGGTGGCGCTGGGGCTCGAAGCGATCACCGATCACATCCGCACCATCGGGCTTTACCGCAACAAGGCCAGAAACGTGCTGGCCCTGAGCGAGAAGCTGATCGCCGAGCATGCCGGACAGGTCCCCGACAGCCGGGAGGCGCTCGAGGCGCTGCCCGGGGTGGGGCGCAAGACCGCCAATGTGGTGCTCAATATCGGATTCGGCCAGCCGGCGATCGCGGTCGATACTCATCTCTTCCGGGTGTCCAACCGCACCGGGCTCGCGCCGGGCACCACCCCGCTGGCGGTGGAAAAGGGCCTGGAACAGAAGATTCCGGCGCGCTATCTCCTGCACGCCCACCACTGGCTGATCCTGCACGGGCGCTATGTGTGCAAGGCGCGCAAGCCCGATTGCCCCTCCTGCGTCATTGCCCAATGGTGCCGCTACAGCGCCAAGACCACCGCATCCTGACCCCGGGGCGGGCCCGACCGGTTGCGCCCCGGCGCGCCATGGCGTAAGCGGAACGCTGAACCCAGGCTCATCCTCAGTTCGGGAAACAGCGCCGATGACCACACGTTTCGACGTCCTAACGATCGGCAATGCCATCGTCGACGTCATCGCCCAGATCGACGACGACTTTCTCGTGCGCGAGGGCATGACCAAATCGATCATGCACCTGGTCGATGCCGAACGCTCCGCCGAGCTTTACGAGAAGATGCCCAGCTCCAAGGCGATGATTTCGGGCGGGTCGGCGGCCAATACGGCGGCGGGGGTCGCGGCGCTGGGCGGCCGGACGGCGTTCGTGGGCAAGGTCGCCAATGACCATCTGGGCGTCACTTTTGCCAGGGATCTGGAAAAGGCCGGGATTTTTTATGAAACCGGATATCTCGAGGACGGCCCGGCCACGGCGCGCTCGATGATCTTTCTGACCGACGACAGCGAACGCACGATGAACACCTATCTGGGCGCCTGCCAAGAGCTCAGCGAGGACGATATCGTCGAAGAGACCATCGCGGCCGCAGCGATCACCTATATGGAGGGGTATCTGTGGGATCCCACGGAAGCCAAAAAGGCGTTCGTGAAAGCCGCCCATTACGCCCACAAGGCCGAGCGCGCTGCCGCGATCACGCTTTCGGACCCCTTTTGCGTCAACCGCTACCGCACCGAATTCCTCGACCTGATCCGGTCCCAGACCATGGATTACGTCTTTGCCAATATCGAGGAGGTCAAGGCGCTCTACCAGGCCGATTTCGACAGCGCGGTGCGCCAGATCGCCCAGGACGCCGAAGTGGCCGCCATCACCATGGGGGCGCGCGGGGCGATGGCGATCGCCAATGGGGAGATCGTCTCGGTGCCGGCCTTCAAGGTGGACACTGTGGCGGACGTGACCGGCGCGGGCGATCTTTTTGCCTCGGGCTTCCTGTTGGCCAATGCGCGCGGCCAGTCCATGACCGAGGCCTTGAAGCTCGGTTGCCTTGCTGCCTCGGAGGTCATCTCCCATGTGGGCGCGCGCCCGGTGGCAGACCTCCAGGAACTGGCCAGGGGCGAGGGAATCGCGGTTTAGAGCGGGCGGGGCTCAGACCTTGCGCAGCGCGACCTCGTGGATGGCGTGGTCGGCGCCTTTCTTGAGCACCAGATCGGCCCGCCCGCGGGTGGGCAGGATGTTGCGCTGGAGATTGGGCAGGTTGATGGTGCGCCAGATGCCCGTTGCCGTCTCGATGGCCTGAGCCTCGCTCAGCTCCGAGAAGCGGCGGAAAAAGCTCTTGGGATCGCGGAACGCGGTCTGGCGGAGTTTTAAGAACCGCTCCACATACCACTCTTCGAGCACCTGTTCGTCCGCATCGATATAGATCGAGAAATCGATGAAATCTGACGCGAAGACGATGGGCGAGCCAGTGCGCGGCAGATCGCCCGGCTGAAGGATGTTGAGCCCCTCCACGATCAGGATATCTGGCTTTTCCACCACGGTCTGGGCGCCGGGCACCACATCATAGACCAGGTGGGAATAGGTGGGCGCGGTGACCCTGGGGCTGCCCGATTTCACCGCGGCCAGGAACGCCACGAAGGCGGACCTGTCATAACTTTCGGGGAAGCCCTTGCGCTGCATGAGCCCGCGCGATTCCAGGACGGCATTGGGATGGAGGAACCCGTCGGTCGTGACGAGATCGACCTGGGGCGAGGACGGCCAGCGGCGCAAAAGGGCGGCGAGAATACGCGCGGTGGTGGACTTGCCCACCGCGACCGAACCGGCGACCCCGATGACGAAGGGGACCTTGGCCCCGTTATGGCCGAGAAATTTCGAGGACGCGGCGTGGATGGACTGGACCGCCTCCACATAGAACGAGAGCAGCCGGGTCAGGGGCAGATAGACTCTTTCGGCTTCCGCAAGGCTGATCGGGTCGTTGAGCGCCCGCAGCCGGCCGATATCGGCTTCCTCGAGGGTCATGGGCTCGTCGGCGCGCAGGCGCGCCCACTCGGCCATCGAGAAGGTGAGATAGGGCGCGTAATCGCGCGGTCCGGACCCGGCCATCACGAGCGCGAGGCCTTTTCCGCGTGACCCGACTGCGCCGTCCGGCGGTCGAGCTCGGCGAGGACGTCCCCGAGCGCGACGCCCTGATCGGCCCAGAGAACCAGAAGGTGGTAGAGGAGGTCGGCGCTTTCGGACACGACGCCCTGCCTGTCCCCGGCCATGGCCGCGATCACAGTCTCGACGGCTTCTTCGCCCAGCTTCTGGGCGCATTTGGCGGTGCCTTTGGCCAAAAGGCTTGCTGTATAGGACTGGTCGGGTGCGGCGGCCGCGCGGTCGGCGAGCCGGCGTTCGAGTTCATCGAGGGTCATGGGCAGCGCTCCTCCGGCGCACGAACGTGATCATCCTCACTTGCCCGTGAACCGGGCGGCGATCAAGTCCGACTTTGGGGTTGGGCACGGGGGCCGGCGCGTCAGGCGGGCCGCATGGGGATGCCGGCCCCCGCCAAATGGGCCTTAGCCTCGGCAATCGTGAAGGTGCCGAAATGAAAGATCGAGGCGGCGAGCACGGCGCTGGCATGACCGGCCACCACCCCATCGACCAGATGGTCGAGCGTGCCGACCCCGCCCGAGGCGATGATGGGAACATCGACACTGTCGGCGATGGTGCGGGTGAGCTCAAGATCGAACCCGATCCTGGTGCCGTCGCGGTCCATGGAGGTAACGAGCAATTCGCCCGCACCGCGCGCCACCGCACCGCGCGCGAAATCCACCGCGTCGATGCCGGTGGCGCGGCGGCCCCCATGGGTGAAGATTTCCCAGCGCGGCTCGGACCCTTCGCCGACGCGCTTGGCATCGACCGAGACCACGATGCACTGGTCGCCGAACTTGTCGGCGGCGCGGGCAACGAAATCGGGATCGGCCACGGCAGCGGAATTGATCGAGACCTTGTCGGCGCCCGAAAGCAGGAGCTTGCGGATGTCCTCGACGGAGCGCACGCCACCGCCCACGGTCACGGGCATGAAGCAGTGCTCGGCGGTGCGGGCCACCACGTCGAAAATCGTCTCGCGGCCCTCATGGGAGGCGGCGATATCGAGAAAGCACAATTCGTCGGCCCCCGCCGCGTCATAGGCAATGGCCGCCTCGACCGGATCACCGGCGTCGATGAGATCGACGAAATTGACGCCCTTGACGACGCGGCCGTCCTTGACGTCGAGGCACGGGATGATGCGGGTCTTGAGGGTCAAAGGGCGGCCCCGTCGTTGAGCTGGCGTTTCGCGCGTCCTCGCGGCTGCGCCGCTGCGGGCGTCGCGCGGCAGCCGTCCTTGACGTCGAGACACGGGACGATGCGGGATTCGAGACTCATCGGGCGCCCGCGCCTTTGAGCATCGCCAATGCTTCACGTGAATCAATCCGCCCGTCATAGAGCGCGCGGCCCGAGATCGCGCCTTCGAGGATGTGCGCATCGGGGGCGGTCATGCGGGCAATGTCGTCCATGCCCGCGAGCCCGCCCGAGGCAATGACGGGGATCGAGGTGGCGGCCGCAAGCTCGAGCGTGGAGGCCCAGTTGATGCCGGCGAGCACGCCGTCCCGGTCGATATCGGTGTAGATGATGGCCGCGACGCCGGCGCCCTCGAAGCGCCTGGCGAGCTCGATGGCGCTGAGCTCGGAGGTTTCGGCCCAGCCCTCGACGGCGACCTTGCCGCCCCGGGCGTCGATCCCCACCGCGATCTGGCCCGGAAAGGCGGAGCAGGCGGCCTTGACCAGATCGGGATCGCGCACCGCCACGGTGCCCAGGATCACCCGGGCGAGGCCCTTGTCGAGCCAGGCCTCAATATGGGCGAGGGTGCGGATGCCGCCCCCGAGCTGGACGGGGAAATCCACCGCCTCGAGAATCGCCTCGACCGCCGCGCCGTTGACGCTCTCGCCGGCGAAGGCGCCGTTGAGATCGACCACGTGCAGATAGGTGAATCCCTCATCCTCGAAGGCCCTGGCCTGGGCGGCGGGATTGTCGTTGAACACCGTCGCCTGATCCATGTCGCCGAGCCTGAGGCGCACGCACTGGCCGTCCTTGAGATCGATTGCGGGAAAGAGGATCATGGGCGCCAGTCCAGGAAGTTGGAAATGAGCGCCAGGCCCAGCGCCTGGCTCTTTTCGGGGTGAAACTGGGTGCCGAAGATGTTGCCCTTGCCCACCGCCGCGGTGACCGGCCCACCATAATCGGTGGTGGCCAAAACGCTTTGCGGGTCGCTGGCGACGAAATGATAGGAATGGACGAAATAGGCGTGCAGCCCGTCTTCCCCCATCGCGATGCCCTCAAAGAGCGGATGGGTGCGCGTGGGCGCGAGCGTGTTCCAGCCCATATGCGGGACCTTGAGGCTCGAATCGGCCGGGGCGATCTTTTCGACCGCGCCTGCGATCCAGCCCAGCCCTTGCGTCTCGGCCTTTTCCCGGCCCAGGGAGGCCAGCAATTGCATGCCCACGCAGATGCCGAAAAAGGGCGTGCCCTTCTCGATGACCCGCTCGTGGAGGGTTTCGACCATCGCCGGGACCGCAGCGAGCCCGGCCATGCAATCGGCAAAGGCGCCGACCCCGGGCAGGACGATGCGCTCGGCTTTGGCCACCGCGCCTGCGTCTGCGGTGACGAGGATTTCGATATCGGTGCCCTGCGCGGCGCGGGCGAAAGCCTTGGCGGCGGAGCGCAGATTGCCCGCCCCATAATCGATGATGGCGATGGTCCGGGTCATGAGCGGGGTCCGTAGCGCTGGGCGAGGAACCGGTCGACCGCGAGATCGGGGGCGGACGCGACGAGCCCGCCATGGTCGATCCAGCCGGCGCGCGTGAGCCGGGACTGAACGATGGCGGGGGCGGCGAACCCGCTCCAGAGCGCGAAGACGCCGTAAAGCCCTATGGCCGTTTCGGGGCCGAGCGAGCCGGATGCAGCAAAGAGTGCGAGGGTGACCACGGCCCAGAGCGCGAGAAACAGCAGAGCGCCCTTCCAGAGCGCCCAGAGGGGCGTGAAGAGAAACGCCGACCAGATGAACCGCTCGGGCACCGCGGCGATGGCCTCGGGGCCGTCCTCGGGCCGGGTATGGAGGGTGTAAAGGGTCATGGCCGTTCCTTTAGACCAAACCGGGGCGCAATGGGAAGGTGCCCGTTCGCGTGTCGGCGCGAGGGCTAGAGCGCATCTTATCCTGACTGAATCAGAACTGGCGCGCTAAGACTCTGATTTATCGCGTTTCCGAACCGGAAAGTGTTTCCACTTTTCCTCGAAACACCCTAGAGCACGCCCTTGGTCGAGGGGATCGCGCTGCCGGCGCGGGGGTCCTCGGCGATCGCCTCGCGCAGGGCGCGGGCGAGCGCCTTGAAAAGGCTCTCGGCGATGTGATGGGCGTTCGCGCCGTAAAGGCAGTGGGCATGGAGCGTAATGCCGGCGTTGAAGGCGAAGGCCTGGAAGAATTCGCGCACGAGCTGGGTATCGAAGCTGCCGATCTTTTCGACCCCGAAATCGGCCTCGAAAACGAGGAAGGGGCGGCCCGAGATGTCGAGGGCGACCCGGCTCAGGGTATCGTCCATGGGTAGATAGGCCGAGCCGTAGCGCGTGATGCCCGCCTTGTCGCCCAGGGCCTCGCGGAGGGCCTGGCCCAGCGCGATGCCGGTGTCCTCGACCGTGTGGTGGTCGTCGATATGGGTGTCGCCCGTCGCGCGCACGGTGATATCGATCATGGAATGGCGGGCGAGCTGGTCGAGCATGTGGTCGAAAAAGCCAACCCCGGTCGCGATGTCGCGCTTGCCGGTCCCCTCGAGATCAAGGGACACGGAAATCGCGGTTTCAGCCGTTTTGCGCTCGAGTGCGGCCTGGCGCATGATCGGGTCCTCATCGTCGTCTAAGCCGTAGTGCTCTACCAGCTTGGAGTGCGGGCGGGAAGGGTTCTGGCGGGCCGGTGCGTTGCAATCGGGGCGCGGGCGCCTAAATAAGGGCTTCGTCCCATTCAACAGAGAGCGTTTGCCTCATGACGACAGTGGTTTCGGTGCGCAGCGGCGGCAAGGTTGTGGTCGCGGGCGACGGTCAGGTTTCCCTCGGCCAGACGGTGATCAAGCACAGCGCGCGCAAGGTGCGAAAGCTCGCCGGGGGCACGGTGCTCACCGGCTTTGCCGGAGCGACCGCCGATGCCTTCACGCTTTCGGAGCGCCTCGAGGCCAAGCTCGAGCAATATCCCGGCCAGTTGATGCGCGCCTGCGTGGAGCTGGCCAAGGACTGGCGCACCGACCGCTATCTGCGCCGGCTCGAGGCGATGATGATCGTGGCGGACGCTTCGGAAACGCTGATCCTGACGGGCACGGGCGACGTGCTCTCGCCCGAGGACGGGATCGCCGCGATCGGCTCGGGCGGCAATTACGCGCTGGCGGCGGCGCGCGCGCTCACCGACAGCGGCAAGGACGCCGAGGAGATGGCGCGCCGGGCCATGGCGATCGCCGCCGACATCTGCGTTTACACCAATTCCGATTTCACCATCGAAAGCCTCGAGGCTGCGCGCTGACGCGAGCCGGAAGCCCGAGCGAGCCCCGCTTTCGCCCCTTTTCCGCATCTTTACGAAATGCGAGTGCCATGACAGACGCCAATTTCTCGCCCCGCGAGATCGTATCCGAACTCGACCGCTTCATCATCGGCCAGGCCGAAGCCAAACGCGCGGTGGCCATTGCGCTGCGCAACCGCTGGCGGCGCCAGCAGCTTCCCGAGGACATCCGCCGCGAGGTGACGCCCAAGAACATCCTGATGATCGGGCCGACCGGGGTGGGCAAGACCGAGATTTCGCGTCGGCTGGCGCGGCTGGCCCAGGCGCCCTTCATCAAGATCGAGGCCACCAAGTTCACCGAAGTGGGCTATGTGGGCCGGGACGTCGAACAGATCATCCGCGATCTCGTTGAATCGGGGCTGTCGCTGCTCAAGGACAAGCGCCGCGCCGAGGTCAAAGCCAAGGCCCATCTCAATGCCGAGGAGCGGGTGATCGACGCCCTGGTCGGGCAGTCAGCGACCCCTGCAACACGCGAAGCCTTCCGCAAGAAGCTGCGCAGCAACGAGCTCGACGACAAGGACATCGAGATCGAGGTCACCGGCCAGTCGGGCGGCACCCCGATGTTCGAAATCCCCGGCATGCCCGGTGGGGGGGCTGGCATGATCAATCTCTCGGACATGCTGGGCAAGGCCTTCGGGGGCAAGCCGCAAAAGCGCACCGTCAAGGTCAAGGACAGCTACGAGATCCTGATCAACGAGGAAGCCGACAAGCTGCTCGACCAGGACAAGCTGACCAGCGAGGCGATCGAATTGGTGGAAAACCACGGCATCGTCTTTCTCGACGAGATCGACAAGATCTGCGTGCGCGAAGGCCGCGGGGGCGGGGACGTTTCGCGCGAAGGCGTGCAGCGCGACCTGTTGCCGCTGATCGAAGGCACGACGGTTGCGACCAAGTACGGTCCGGTCAAGACCGACCACATCCTGTTCATCGCCTCGGGCGCCTTTCACGTGGCCAAGCCCTCGGACCTTTTGCCCGAACTGCAGGGGCGTCTGCCGATCCGGGTGGAACTCAAGGCGCTGACCCGCGACGATTTCATCAAGATCCTCTCGGACACCGAATATTCCCTGATCCGGCAGTATGTGGCGCTGATGGGAGCCGAAGACGTCATCCTTGAATTTACCCCCGACGCCATCGAGGCGGTGGCGGACGTGGCGGTTTCGGTCAATTCCAGCGTCGAGAACATCGGCGCGCGGCGGCTCCAGACGGTGCTCGAGAAACTGGTCGAGGACATCTCGTTTGACGCGCCGGACCGGGCGGGCACCACGGTGACGATCGATGGGGACCGGGTGCGCGACACGGTGGGCCGGATGGCCGGGGACGCCGACCTCTCGCGGTACGTTCTATGAGCGCGCGGCCCGGCGCCGCACCTCGGTGACCAGCGCGCGAAGATCCTCCTCGGACAGTGTCCCGATGGACTGCGCGAGCCGGTTGGTGAGCTCGGTGGCCTCGGGCGCCAGCCCGCCGGTATCGATGGAAATCTTGGGGTCGGAGATCTCGGCGAGGCGCTGGAGTTCTTCGGCCTCGTCCCAGATGACATTGAAATAGGCAATGATGCGCTGCACGAGGTACCAGGTGGGCTTGCCGCGCCGGCCGTGTTCGAGCGCCGAGAGATAGGCGCTCGAGACCTTGAGCGCGGCGGCCATGTCCTTGAGCGCGATGCCGCGTTCGGCGCGCATGCGGCGCAGCTTCTGGCCCAGCGGGGTCACCAGCGTTCATCCCGGCGCCGCTTGAGACGCACATAGAGCGCCCCTTCCCCCCCATGACCCACATGGGCGGGCTCCCAGCCCGATACCAGAGCCGACAGCCCCGGATCGGTCAGCCAGATGGGCACCATGGTGCGCAACACGCCCTGGCGCTCGATCTGTAGATAGCCGGTTTTCTTCAAGCCCTTGCCGGTAATGACCAGAACGGTGCGGTAACCGCGGCCGACAGTGTCGTGAACGAAGCGCTCGAGACGCGCGCGGGCGCGATCCTGGGTCATGCCGTGCAGATCGAGGGTGGCGTCGATGGGAACGCGGCCCTTTTCCACCCGGCGGCGCAGCCCCGGCTCGATCGCGCGCTTTGCGGGATCACGGCGGGGGCCCCTGGGCGCCGGCGGGGGATTGAACGGGGCGGGCGAGGGCGTGACCGAAGCGCCCCGCTTTCCGGCCAGCGGGGCGGGCGCCGGATCCCCGAGCTTTTCGAGAAAGGCCCGGGGATCGGCGGTCTTGCGCCGGGAGAGGGGGTCCACGGTCCGGCCCACCGCATCCCAGATGGTGATGTCTCCGGGGCTCAGGCCGCCCGCGCGTCCCTGTTTCGGCTTGCGTTGCATCGATGTCCCCTCATGGCCGGGCGGAGGACGGCGCTATTCGAGATCGTCGGTGGCGACGAGCTTCCAGTTGGGATCGCGGGCGCGGGTGTTGCGCATGAAGGTCCATTCGTCGGCAATGGGCACAACCTGGCCGGGCGTGCCCTCGAGCACTTCGCCCTGCGCGTCATGGGTCACAGAGACCACTTCCGCGTCGATCCGGAGCGAGACCACGGCGTTGCGCTTGTCGAGCTCGACCTCGGTGAAGACGATGTTGTTGAGCCCCACAAAGGTGAACTCGACCGTCTGGCCGGCGGCTTCGCGCTCGGCGATCGCCGCTTCGAAGCTGTCATAGACTTCCTTGTCGAGCAGCATCTTGAGCGTCTTGCGATCGCCCGCGGCAAAGGCGGTGACGATCATCTCGTAGGCGGATTTGGCGCCTTCGATGAACTGCTTGGGTGAGAAGGCGGGGTCCGCTTCCGCGATATCGGACAGCCCGCGGGCAATGGCTTCGTCGCCGTTGGAAAATTTTTCGATCTCCGCTTCGCGCTTGCGCTGGAAGCGCTCGGCGTCCGCATCATCGGGCTGGGGCTTGCGGGTGGGCATCTGGACGACCGTGTCGTCCTTGTCCTCGCGCTTGCGCGAGATGTTTTCGTAGCGCGGCGAGGGCGGACGCTCATTGCCCGTGCGGGTTCCAAGAACCGAACGCAGCCGCAACAGAACGACGATGGCGACGATGATGACGATGATGGTCGGAAAATCGAGAAACTCACCCATTGGCGTCGGCTTTCCCTCCCGGGGGTCATTTGGCATGGTGCCGGCCAGCACAAGGGTCGCAGTCCGGCAATGGGTGACCTATATATAAGTACGGGCGGCCTCGCAAACCATCTCGCTCGGCCAGATGGTGAACCCTATGTGAAGAGGGCCCCATCGCACCCGTCCGCTGGCGGGCGAAAGCCAACCCGGTAACCGCACGCGCGTGCGGCCGGTATCGAAGGGAACGGACTTTTTCATGGCCCGGATCATACTGATTTTCATCCTCGCGCTGCCGTTCATCGAAATCGCCGGATTCATCTGGGTGGGCGGGGAGATCGGGGTGCTCGCCACGATCGGCGCCACGATCCTGACCGCGGCCTTCGGCATCCTGATGCTTCGCATCCAGGGCGTCGGGCTGTTGCTCGATACCCGCGCGATGATGGCGCGCGGGGAGGTGCCGGCGCGCCAGTTCGCCGACGCCATGCTGCTGGCGCTTGCCGGACTGCTGCTTCTGGTGCCCGGCTTTTTTTCCGACCTCGTGGGGTTGCTGCTGCTCATCCCACCGCTCCGGCATGCGCTCTTTGATGCCTTGAGCCGCAATATGGTGGTGGTGACGACATATTCGCCCTCGGGACGGACCGGGTCGGCGCCCAAGGCCATCGATCTCGATGAGGACGAATACCGCTGAGCGCCCTGCGCGGGGCGCGTTCGCCTTGTCCCGCATAAGCAAAAGTGCTAGCCAGCTTGCCAAATTCCGGCCATCGGCGCCGCGTGCGCGGCCACCGCGCACCGGCCGCTGCAACCCATCAGAGCGTTTCCAGGAAACGTGAACCACTTTTCCGATTCGGAAACGCGCAAAATCAAGGACTTAGAGCTCCTGCTCCGATTCCATCAGAACAGAATATGCTCTAGCTCGCCAACACGCAGAAAAAAGGGAACCTCCCGCAATGGCAGACGACAGCAACTCTTCTCCCGAAGCCACGGCCAACTCCGGGGCCGGTGAAGCCCAGCAGGGGTCCAGGTTCGGTATCGTGGGCCAGTACATTCGGGATCTGAGCTTTGAGAACCCCAATGCGCCCACCTCCATGGTCACCCAGGGCCAGCAGCCCGCGGCCAACGTCAACATCAACGTCCAGGTCAAGAAGCAGTCCGACGAAGTCTATGCGGTGGAACTGGGCCTGACGGTCAAGACCGAGCGCGAAGGCAAGGTCGTCTATGCGGTCGAGATGGTCTATGGCGGCCTGTTCCGGGTGCAGAACGTGCCGGAAAACCAGCTCGGCGTGCTATTGATGGTTGAAGCCCCGCGCATGATCTTCCCGTTCGCGCGCCAGATTCTGGCGACCACCATCCAGTCGGGCGGCTTCCCCCCCCTGATGCTCGAGCCCTTCGACTTCCTTGCACTCTACCGGCGCAACCTTGCGGCCGCCGCAGAGCGCCGCAAGCAGCAGGGTGAAGACGCAGACGCGGCCGGGAACGCCAACGGCGGCGAGGACACTCCGACCGTCAACTGATCGGCATCCCGCAGGGCGACGAAACGCTCGAGGCCCCGGTTCACAGCGAGCCGGGGCCTTCGTGTTTCCGCAACAGGCTCAGCTTTGGCCGTAACGCGACCAGAGAGCCTTCTCGCCCATCTCAGCGATGAAGGCGGCGTGCTGCCTGGCCTGGTTGGCATCGAGCCGGGCGGGCAGCGGGGCGGGGCGCTGGCGCGCGGGGCCCTGCGGGGTTTGGGTTCCCTCGCCCTGGCGGCCCGAGCGGTCCGCGAGCGCAAGGCCCACCTGCCGCCCGCCAATGAGCTCGAGATAGACCTCCGCCAGGATTTCGCTGTCGAGCAGGGCGCCGTGGAGCGTGCGCCTCGAATTGTCGATGCCGTAGTGCCGGCAAAGCGCATCCAGGCTGACGCGCGCGCCCGGATGGACCTTGCGGGCGAGCGCAACCGTATCGATCACGGGGTTGGAGAGCCGCGCGCGCGACGCCCATTCGAGCTCGGCATTGAGAAAGCCCATGTCGAAGGGCGCGTTGTGGATGACGAGGGTATCGTCTCCGATGAAATCGAGAAAGCGGTCGGCCAGATCGGCAAAGAGCGGCTTGTCGCTGAGAAACTGCTCGGAAAGCCCGTGGACGCGGAAGGCTTCCTCGGGCATGTCGCGCCGGGGATTGATATAGATGTGGTGGTGCCGACCGGTGGGCACGTGGTTGATGAGCTCGACGCAGCCGATCTCGACAACCCGGTGCCCCTCGGCGGGAGAAAGGCCGGTGGTCTCGGTATCGAGAACGATCTCACGCATGGCTTGCCTTGACGTCCGGTTCGGCGCGCCCGCTCAGGAGGCGGTGCTCTGGGCCTTGAGGGCTTCGATGAGCGCCCTCGTCCTTCCCAGTGTGTCGTCCATGGTCCCCGAGGTGTCAATCAGGTGGTCGGCCAGTCCACGCTTTTCGTCCTGTGACATCTGGCGCGCGAGGATCATGTCGAGCTTGGCACCGGTCATGTTGGGCCGCGCCAGCGCGCGGGCACGCAGGGTCTCTGGCGCGCAATGGGTGACCACCACGACGTCGAGGGGATAGCGCGAGCCGGTCTCAAACAGCAGCGGGATCTCGACCACGGCCATCGGGGCCCCCTCGGCTTCGGCGGCATCGAAAAACGCCTGGGCCTTGTCGCGGACCATGGGATGGACCACCGCTTCGAGTTCGGCGACCCTCTCGGGGGCTTGCGAGAGCATGGCCGAGAGCGCCGAGCGATCGACCCGGCCCTCGCGCACGACGCCGGGGAACATGGTTTCGAGCGTGGGGGCCGCTTCGCCCGCGTAAAGCTCATGGACGGCCGCATCGGCGGAATAGGTGGGGATCCCTTCCTCCTCGAACGCCTTGAGAACCGTTGTCTTTCCGGTCGCTATCGACCCGGTGAGCCCTATGCGCAGCATGATCTCAGTTTTTGTCTCCCATCGCCGCGAGCACCGCATCGCGGAGCGCTGGCGTGACCTGCGGGGTCTGTCCGAACCAGGCGGCAAAACCGGGCACCGCCTGATGGAGCAGCATGCCCAATCCATCCACCGTTCTCTTGCCAGCCCGGTGCGCCGCTTGCAACAGTTCCGTCTCGAGCGGGGTGTAGACGATGTCGTTGACCACCGCATCCTGACCGAGACGTGCGGGGTCGAGCGCGTCGAACCGGCTGCCGCCCATGCCGATCGCGGTGGTGTTGACCAGAAGGCCGGTGCCTGGAGCAAGGCTCTCATAGGCCTCGAGCCCATCGGCGGCCACGCCCTGGCGGCCGGCCCCCAGCTCCCGGGCAAGCCCATGGGCGCGGTCTGGCGAGCGGTTGAGGATGACGATCTCGGGAACGCCGCGCTCGATCAGCGCGACGATGATGGCGCGGGCTGCCCCACCCGCGCCCAGAACGATGGCACGCTCCAACCCCTGGCTCCAGCCGGGGGCGCCCGTGTCGAGATTGGCGAGAAAGCCCGGGCAGTCCGTGTTGTGGCCCATGACCCTGCCCGAGGTGGCGACAAGCGTGTTGACCGCGCCGATGCGCCGGGCGAGGGGATCGAGGTCGTCGCAGAGCGCCAGCACCGCCTCCTTGTGGGGGATGGTGACATTGCCTCCCGCAAAGGCGCCTTCGCGCAGGCGCGCGATGAAGCCTTCGAGATCTCCGGGCGCGACATCGATCGCCTCATAGCTGCTGCCCTCGATCCCCAGCGCGTCGAGCCAGAACCGGTGGATGACGGGAGATTTGGAATGCGCGATGGGGTGTCCGATGACAAAGGCGCGGGCCATGGAAAATCCTGGATTGGGGGTAGAGAAAAGGAGCTATAAGTCTTTGATTTGTCGCGTTTGCGAAGCGGAAAAGTGTTTCCACTCTTGCTGGAAACACTCTAGAGGGATTCGGGCGCGATCCGGCCAAGCACGGACAGCAGCGCCAGGAGCGGCAGGCCCAGAATGGTGAAATAATCGCCCTCGATGCGCTCAAAGAGCCGGATGGAGGGACCCTCGAGACGATATCCACCCACCGAGGTGAGGACCCGCTCGCCTTCGAGCGCGAGCACGGCCTCGAGTTCGGCGCGGGTGAAGGGCTTCATGGTGAGGCGCGCGGACTGGACGTGGGTCCAGAGCACCCGGCCCTCGCGGGCCAGCGCCACCCCGGCATGGAGCGCGTGGGTACGCCCGGCGAGCGCGGCGAGCTGGGCCGTGGCATAGGCAAGGGTGGCGGGCTTGTGGATTTCCCGTCCCTCGCATTCCAGGGTCTGGTCGGCCCCGATCACCAGATCGTGCGGGCGGGCGGCGCTGACGGCAAGGGCCTTGTGCTCGGCGAGGCCAACCGCGACCGCGCGCCGGTCGGTTGCATCGGGAAGGGACGCCTCGAGCGCGCGCTCGTCGATCTGCGCGGGCTCGAGCGCAAAACGCAGGCCGGCGTTTTCCAGAAGGGCTTTGCGGGTGGGGCTTTTGGAGGCAAGTACCAGCATTGATAACCCTTTAGCAGCACGGAGCGGGACAATGATTCACAGTGTTATCCCCGAGATTGCCCCCGATGGGCAAGAGCGCCAGTACCGGCCGATCTTTCCCCGCTGACCCAAAGACCATCAACAGGCCGGACGCGGTGGAAAAAATTGGTGGGGTGTGGACAAGTGCGGGGAAGCGCGCAGTCTCACCAGCGCCACAGATGCTAACGAAAGGTTAACGATTCCCACAGGCGCCATATTGGTTAACGCAGTGTTAATCCGGGCCTTCCCCAAGCTGTCCCCAAGCCGCCCTGTGCAAGGATTCCTCCGAGCGTAACAAGAGGCCTGCGGGACATGGTCGCGTGCCCCGCTTCTTGTGGCCATACGCCAATCCATGCAAAACACAGCTATAAAGAAGAAACAGAGTCATATTAGACTCTTAGGAATGGATCAGGAGACCGACGCCCCTTGCCCGACGAGACCTTTGCCACGGCCACCCACAAGCCGCTTCTCGCCACGGTGATGGGCGAACGCCAACCCCGCCCACCGATGTGGATCATGCGTCAGGCCGGCCGGTATCTTCCCGAATATCTCGACGTGCGCGAAAAGGCCGGGAGCTTTCTCGATCTGTGCTACACGCCGGAGCTGGCGAGCGAGGTGACCCTGCAGCCGCTCAAACGATTCGATCTCGATGCGGCGATCCTTTTTTCCGATATTCTGGTGATCCCCGATGCGCTGGGACAACCCGTCCGGTTCGAAAAGGGCACTGGACCGATCCTCGAGCCGATCGGGGCCGATGACATCTCGGACCTGTCTCCGGAAAAGGTCCTGGATAAACTTTCTCCCGTGTTCGAAACCATCGACCGGGTGAAATCGGCTCTTGATCCGGAAAAGACCATGATCGGGTTTTGCGGCGCCCCCTGGACCGTTGCCACCTACATGATCGGGGGCCGCGGCTCGACAGACCAGGCGGCGGCCCGCCAGTTCGCCTATGAGCACCCCGAGGCTTTTTCCGCCCTGATGGATGTTCTGGTCGAGGCCTCGGCGCGTTATCTCGTCGCCCAGTTCAAGGCGGGCGCGGACGTTGTCCAAATCTTTGAAAGCTGGGCGCTCAATCTCGACGAGGACGCGTTTACAGCCCAGGTGATCGAACCCAATGCGCGCATCGTCGCGCGCGTGCGCCAGGAGATTCCGGACGCTCCCATCATCGGGTTTCCCCGTGGCGCTGCCGGGATGGTCGCGCGGTATGCCAAGGCAACAGGGGTCACCGCGCTGGGGCTCGATCATTCCATGCCGCTGACCTTCGCCGATAGTGCGCTCGTGCCCTCGATGCCGGTGCAGGGCAATCTCGATCCATTGCGGCTGGTGGCGGGCGGCGAGCAGATGATTTCCCGGGCCGGGGCGATCATCGATGGCTTTGCGGGCCGGCCGCATATCTTCAATTTGGGCCATGGCATCGTGCCCCAGACCCCGATCGCGCATGTGGCGGCGCTGGTCGAGTTCGTGAAATCGGGCCATTGGCGATGAATTTCTACCCCTGGGTCCTCTCGCTCCACGTGATTTCGGTGATCGCGTGGATGGCCGGGTCGCTCTATCTGCCGCGGCTTTTCGTCTATCACGCCGATGCCGAGCACGGCTCGGTGCAGTCGGAAACCTTCAAGGTGATGGAGCGCCGGCTTTTGAAGGCGATCACGACCCCGGCAATGATTGCGAGCTGGCTGTTTGGGCTGATCCTGGCCTTCGGCTACGGGGTCGTGGATTTTTCACAGGGCTGGATGTGGCTCAAGGCGGCGCTGGTGATCGCCCTTTCGGGGTTCCACGGGCTTTTGACCCGCCACTACAAGGCCTTTGCAAGGGACGCCAATGACAAGCCAGCCCGCTACTTCCGGGTGATCAACGAAGTGCCCACGCTCCTGATGATCGGCATCGTCATCGCGGTGATCGTGCGCCCATTCTGAAGTGCTCTGCCGGCCTGGGCCTTGGGTATGGCTTGCAAAGAGGTCCGGATTCGGTCTATGCAGGGACAAGAGCACACGCATTCGCCGTGAATCGGGCCACACCAGAGCCTGAACAGCTTCTCTCCCCTCATATGCCTCGTCTTACGTTCATTCTCCCGCGAGAACGCCGATCATGGAATTCATGAAGCTTCGGGACCTCAAGGCCAAATCTCCGGCCGAGCTGCAGTCCTTCGCCGAAACCCTCGACATCGAGAACGCCAACACCCTGCGCAAGCAGGAGTTGATGTTCGCCATTCTCAAGCAATTGGCAACGCGCGACGTCGAGATCATTGGCGAAGGCGTGGTGGAAGTTCTTCCCGATGGCTTCGGGTTTCTGCGCTCGCCGGACGCCAACTATCTTCCGGGGCCCGACGACATCTATGTGAGCCCCTCCCAGATCCGCCGGTTCGGCCTGCGCACCGGGGATACGGTCGAGGGCCAGATCCGCTCTCCCAAGGAAGGCGAGCGCTATTTCGCGCTTCTCAAGGTCAATACGATCAATTTCGAAGAGCCTGAAAAGGTTCGTCACAAGATCAATTTCGACAATCTCACCCCGCTTTATCCCGACCAGCGGATGAAAATGGAGATCGAGGATCCGACGGTGAAGGATCGCTCGGCCCGGGTCATCGATCTGGTGGCACCGCTCGGCAAGGGCCAGCGCGCGTTGATCGTGGCGCCGCCGCGCACTGGTAAGACCGTATTGTTGCAGAATATCGCACAATCGATCGCGACCAATCACCCCGAGTGCTATCTGATCGTGCTGCTGATCGACGAGCGGCCCGAGGAAGTGACAGACATGCAGCGCTCGGTGAAGGGAGAGGTGATTTCCTCGACCTTTGACGAGCCGGCCTCGCGCCACGTTCAGGTGGCTGAAATGGTGATCGAGAAGGCCAAGCGCCTTGTCGAACACAAGCGCGATGTCGTGATCCTGCTCGATTCGATCACCCGGCTGGGACGCGCCTACAACACCGTGGTGCCGTCCTCGGGCAAGGTGCTGACCGGCGGCGTGGACGCCAACGCGCTGCAGCGCCCCAAGCGCTTTTTCGGCGCTGCGCGCAATATCGAGGATGGGGGATCGCTTACCATCATCTCCACGGCGCTGATCGACACCGGCAGCCGCATGGACGAGGTGATTTTCGAAGAGTTCAAGGGAACGGGAAACTCGGAAATTGTCCTCGATCGCAAGGTTTCGGACAAGCGCGTCTTCCCGGCGATCGACGTCCTGAAATCGGGCACGCGCAAGGAAGAGTTGCTGGTGGAATCCGATATCCTGCGCAAGATGTATGTGCTGCGGCGCATTCTCAATCCCATGGGCACGGTCGATGCCATGGAGTTCCTGCTCGACAAGCTGCGCCAGACCAAGACCAATTCCGATTTCTTTGAATCCATGAATACCTGATCGGGCCGCTTGGCAGGGGCAGCAATGGCACCCGGCAAACCAACAATCGTTGCCCTGTCTTCAGGCGCCTTGCCCTCCGGTGTGGCCGTCATCCGGATTTCCGGACCGGCGACGCGGAATGCCCTCGAGCGCGTTGTGGACGCGCTACCCCCGGAGCGGCGGATGGTGCTGAGGTGCATTCTCGATCCCCAGACCGGCGAGCTGCTCGACACAGGCCTTGTTGCCTATTTTCCAGCCCCTCGATCCTTCACCGGCGAGGATTGCGCGGAACTGCAGGTTCACGGATCGCGGGCCGTGGTCAACGCGATCCTCGACAGCCTCGTCGCGTTGCCCGGTGTTGAACTCGCCGACGCCGGGGCCTTTACCCGGCGAGCTTTCGAGAACGGAAAGCTCGATCTTGCTGAGATAGAGGGGTTGGGGGATCTGCTCGCGGCCGAGACAACAGGCCAGCGGCGCCAGGCCATCGCCCGCGCTCAGGGCGGGCTCTCAACTCGCATCGCAGACTGGCGCGAGAGTCTGGTTTCCCTGCGCGCGGAGCTTGAAGCGCTTCTCGACTTTTCCGATGAAGGCGATGTGCCTGAGGGGCTGGAGGCCGACTTCCGGTCCCGGATGGGACACCTGCGGACGGCAATTGCCCGGGAGCTCGCCGGATACGAGCGCGGGAGAATTGTTCGCGAAGGCTTCCGGATCGCCCTCGGGGGCCCGCCCAATGCGGGGAAATCAAGCCTTCTCAATGCCCTGGCCGGCTCGGAGGTGGCGATCGTCACTGCCGAAGCGGGCACGACAAGGGATACGCGGGACGTCGCCCTCTCGATCGGGGGCCAACTCGTGCTGCTGGTCGATACCGCAGGTATCCGCGAGACCGAGAGCCTTGCGGAGGCCGAAGGCATCCGGCGGGCACGAGACGCCTTTGACGCGGCGGACCTTGTGCTCTGGCTCTCGGCGCCGGACGTCCAAGGCCTGCCCTCGCCGGATATCGCGGTTCCGGTCTGGGACCTTGCGACCAAGACCGACCTGGTGGCGCCGGCGGCCGGGCCCGCAATGGGCGTATCGGCCCTGACTGGGGACGGTATCGAAGCGTTGATTGGGCGCATCGAGACCCATATCGCCGAGGCTCATGGAACAGGCGAGCCTGAGCTGATTTCGCGTTTGCGCGACAAGGGTGCGCTGGAGGGCGCTCTGGCAGCGCTTGACCGCGCGGCTGATTTGCTCGACAACCCCGAACTTGCCGCGGAAGAGCTGAGAGCCTGCGCTGACGTGCTCGCACGCTTTTTAGGCGTGATGGATGCCGAGGCCGTGCTGGATCGGTTGTTTTCGGGCTTCTGCATCGGGAAGTGATTCACGTGAAACACGGGGGACATCCATCCCGCCATGATTCACGTGAAACAGGGACAGAACCATGAGCGACTATGCCGTGATTGTTGTGGGTGGAGGCCATGCGGGCTGCGAGGCGGCGGCAGCCGCAGCGCGTCTGGGCGTGCCCACCGCTCTTGTGACTCATTCGCGCAAGACGATAGGCGAGATGAGCTGCAATCCGGCCATAGGCGGACTGGGCAAGGGGCACCTGGTCCGCGAGATCGACGCGCTGGATGGATTGATGGGGCGGGTCATCGACGCATCCGGCATCCAGTTCCGACTGCTCAACCGCCGCAAGGGCCCTGCGGTCCGCGGGCCCCGCGCCCAGGCGGATCGGGCGCTCTACCGCAGTGCCATGCAGGCAGCGCTGGCCGAAATCCCCAATCTCGACATTATAGAAGGCGAAGTGGACGATATCGAGGTGGCGGAAGGCGCGGTCCGCGGCGTCCGCCTTCTCGATGGGCGGGCCTTGATGACTGAACGCGTGGTGCTCACCACGGGAACATTCCTGCGCGGGCTCATTCACCGGGGCGAGGAAACGATCCCCGCAGGCCGGGCCGGGGAGAAGCCGGTGCTGGGGCTCTCTACGCGCCTTGAGGCGCTCGGTCTTTCGCTGGGACGCCTCAAGACCGGCACACCGCCGCGGCTCGATTCCCATTCGATCGACTTCTCGGGGCTCGAGGAGCAGCCGGGCGACAATCCGCCAGTGCCGTTCTCGACGCTGACCCGTGCCATCACGACGCGTCAGATTTCGTGCCATCAGACCCGGACGACCCCGGACGCCCACGCCCTGATCTCTGCCAATATCGGCCGATCCGCAATGTACTCGGGTCGGATTCAATCGCGGGGGCCACGCTATTGCCCATCGATCGAAGACAAGATCGTGCGGTTTGCCGATCGGGACAGTCATCTGGTGTTCCTCGAGCCCGAAGGGCTCGACGATCCGACCATCTATCCCAACGGGCTTTCGACCTCACTGCCGGAAGATGTCCAACTGGCTTTCCTCCAGGCCATGCCTGGACTTGAGAACGTTCGGATCCTCCGCCCGGGCTACGCCATCGAATATGATCACGTGGACCCGCGGGAACTTGACCGCACATTGATGCTGCGGGCCTTGCCTGGGCTCTACCTTGCCGGCCAGATCAACGGGACGACCGGCTATGAGGAGGCTGCCGCCCAGGGGCTGCTGGCGGGCGCCAATGCTGCCCTAGGGGCAAAGGGAGACGATCCGCTCGTTCTCTCGCGCACCCAGTCCTATACGGGGGTGATGATCGACGATCTGATCACCCATGGTGTCAGCGAGCCCTATCGCATGTTCACCTCGCGGGCCGAGTTTCGTTTGCACCTGCGAGTGGACAACGCGGACCAGCGGCTCACCGATATCGGCATCGGCAAGGGGCTGGTGAGCCCAGAGCGCGAGATGGCACACAGGACCAGGTCGGAGAGCCTCGATCATTGGCGTGGGCGGCTGGACGCGCTCAGCGCGTCGCCGAGCGAGGCGCGCAAGGCGGGGCTCAAGGTCAATGCCGATGGGGTCCGTCGTTCGGCCTTCGACATCATGAGCTATCCGGGTTCCGAGCGGGAGGCCATTGCCGGACTTTGGCCCGAAGTGCTCGAGGTTCCTGACGAAATCTACGAGCAGCTTGCTGTGGACGCTCAGTATGCGGTGTATCTCGACCGGCAGGCTGCGGATGTCGCGGCGGTGCAGCGCGATGAGGCGCGGGAGATTCCGGGCTGGCTGGATTTCAACAATCTCTCCGGGCTGTCCAATGAAGTCAGACAGAAGCTGGCGGCGCATAAGCCGCGCACCATAGCGCAGGCTCAGCGAATCGAGGGCGTGACCCCGGCAGCGATCCTCTTGATTCTCTCGACCATCCGGCGCGGCATACCCGTGAAGAAGGCGTCCTGAGTGCCCGCGCTATCAGATGTTTTCCAGTATGCGGCCTCGTATGGACGCGAACCCGCTGATGTTCAAACGGAGCTCGTTGCTCTGGTCGGGCTGCTCGGGAGATGGCAGCGCGTGCAGAATCTGGTTTCACGTGAAACACTGGACGACGCCTGGATCCGGCATGTCCTGGATTCGCTGCAACTGCTGCCCCTGATTCCCGAGGGGCCTTTGCGGATTGTGGACATCGGATCCGGCGGCGGATTCCCGGCGCTGCCTCTGGCCATCGCGTTGAAAGCGGCCCCGGTGCGCCTTCATCTGCTTGAAGCCAATGCCCGGAAATGCGCCTATCTCAATGCGGCCAAACGGGAACTCGGGCTGGATATCGCCGTGCACTGTGGACGGATTGAATCGATTCCGGCAGAAGCGGTCGGTGGCCCAGCTGATGTCCTGACTGCACGTGCCCTGGCGCCCCTGGACGTGCTTTTCGGATACCTTGAGCCGTTCTGGGGACCACAGACCCGTGCGCTGCTGCACAAAGGGCGGGAATATGGTGAAGAAATCGCTAAGGCGGATTCAGTATGGCGCTTCGATGTGGTACATCATCGGAGCAAGACCGACGCGCAGGGTGCAATCCTCGAGATCGCGAACCTGAGCAGGCGCTGAGCGCCAGCCGGCCGGCACGGACACGTCATTGAAACCGCAACTGGTTTCGGAGGACCAATGCATCCCCGTATCCTGACACTGGCGAACCAGAAGGGCGGCGTCGGCAAAACGACAACCGCTATCAATTTGGCCACGGCGCTTGCCGCCATTGGCGAGAGGGTGCTGATCGTCGATCTCGATCCTCAGGGCAACGCCTCGACCGGGCTCGGCGTGGGCAGGGCGCAAAGGGACCGGTCTTCCTACGATCTCCTGCTCGGAGAAGCGACCGTCGCAGAGGCTGCTGTCGTGACGGAGGTGCCCAATGTTGCGGTCGTGCCGTCGACGCTGGATCTGCTCGGGGTGGAGCTGACCATCGCTTCGGCCCGTGACCGGGCGTTCAGGCTTAAATCGGCTCTGCGCGACGCCGATGCGGTGACGGTCGAAGGGCGACCTGTCACCTATGTTCTGATCGATTGTCCCCCGTCACTCAACCTTCTTACGATCAATGCGCTGACGGCCGCCGATGCGGTTCTTGTGCCTATGCAGTGCGAGTTCTTTGCGCTTGAGGGTTTGAGCCAGCTGCTTCAAACCATTGAACAAATCCGATCGACACTGAACCCTGGGCTTTCGATCCAGGGCGTGGTGATGACCATGTTCGACAAGCGCAACAATCTCTCCGAACAGGTGCTCAGCGATGTGCGCGGTCATATGGGATCGCTGGTCTATGATACGGTGATCCCCAGAAATGTCCGGCTGTCCGAGGCGCCATCCTATGGTAAGCCTGCATTGCTTTATGACCTCAAATGTGCCGGGAGCCAGGCGTATCTTCGCCTTGCGACCGAAGTGATCAGGCGCGAACGCCAGTTGCGGGCTGCGTGATGGAGACCGACAGGATGACCGACAAACCGACACGACTTGGCCGGGGCCTTGCAGCGCTTATCGGTGACATGGGCCCGGTCGAGGCGCCGCGCAGCTTTCCCACCAGCCAGGGCGTCCGGCGCCTGGCACTGGATTTCATCACTGCCAGCCGCGCCAATCCGCGTAAGGATTTTGACAGTGACCAGCTCGAGGAGCTGACCAATTCAATCCGCGAAAAGGGCGTCATGCAGCCGCTGCTGGTGCGGCCGAGTGGCGATGATCCCGATATGTACGAGATCATTGCCGGGGAGCGGCGATGGCGGGCGGCCCAGCGTGCCGGGTTGCACGACGTTCCGGTGATCGTCCGGGACGTGGACGACAAGGAAGCGCTCGAGCTTGCGATCATCGAGAATGTGCAGCGGTCTGACCTCAATCCGCTCGAAGAGGCGCAGGGATATGGCCAGCTCATGGACCAGTTCGGGTATACCCAGAACGATCTGGCCCATGTGATCGGAAAATCGCGCAGTCATGTGGCCAATACGCTGCGCCTGTTGCGCCTGCCGGACGAAGTGCGGGTGATGCTTGGCCGCGGGGAATTGACCGCCGGTCATGCCCGGACGCTGATTACGGCCAGTGATCCGGTGGCGCTCGCCCGCCGGATCGTAGATGACGGGCTTTCGGTGCGTGAGGCCGAGGCGCTGCAGCAGGAAGGTGCTGCGCAGCGGCAGGCGGGAAGTGGAGCCACGGCGGCACCGAAAATCGCGCAGCCCAAGGACGCCGACACGCTGGCGCTCGAGCGTCAGCTTTCCGATGTGCTGGGCCTCGCTGTAACGCTGGACCACAAGGACAAGGGCGGCCGGCTGGAGATTCGGTACAAGACTCTTGACCAGCTCGACGCGGTGTGTTCGCGGCTTTTGCGCTGATTATTCGAGCAATTTCAAGGCAATAGGCGCGCGCCGGTTAACCTTGGTGCGCGATTGGCGTGGCCGTGTTTCACGTGAAGCGCAGACATACATTGTAATTGAAAACTATTGTTTGTCTCGGTCGAACAGTCCAACGCATGGATCGCGATGTTCGTTGACCTTGATCTTGGCCCAATCTTATTGAATCAGAGCAGGAACTCTGAGCGCTCGATTTGTCGCGTTTCCGAACCGGAAAGTGTTTCCATCCGAGATCCCGGTCTGGGACAGGCATTCCCCGGGGAACGCTCTAGCGGCGGGCCGCGGCGAGGCAGACAGCCAGCATGGCCTGCCGGGCGGCTGCTTCGGCGATCTGGGGCTGCTTGCGGGTCTGGGCGACGGCTTCGGTCAGCCGCGCGCAGGCATTGGCAAGCGCATCGTCGGACCAGAGCCGCAATTGCTGCTCGACGATAGACTTCCGCGAGAAATGCACTCGAGGCACTGACCGGGCGACGACATCGCCTGCCGCGGCGCCCTGGTCGATTTCGGCCCGCATGGCCCGCAGACGCTGGAAATGAGCCAGCACGATGATGAGGATACGCTGGGTATCATTGCCCGCTGCCAGGGCTCGGCTCAGCGCCAGATCGAAATTGCGGGCGTGACCGGTGCCGATCGAATCGGTCACCCCGTCTATGGCAAGGGCGGCGTTGTCGCCGCAGAGCGTCAGGACGTCGGTGATCGCCAGATGCCCGCCCTTGTCGGCATAAAGGGTGAGCTTCTCGAGCTCCCTGCGTGTGATCTGCCGGTCATTGCCCAAGATATCGCGCAGAATGGGCACCAGCCCGGTCTCGAGCGTGATTGATTCGGCTTCGAACGTCTGACGGATCAGAGCATCGATGCTTTGCCCGGAATCGGCATAGCAGGGCAGGGCGCGGGCGTCCTTGCGGGCTTCGGCGCGCTTGCGCAGCGCGTCGGCGGGCCGCAAGTCTCCGGCTTCGGCGATGATATGAGCGTCCGAGACGTCAGGCAGCAAATCCTCAAGGATGGGGCCGAGCTTGCCGTTGGCCGCGCGGATGCGGATGGTCTTGGCGCCGCCGAACAGCGAGGTTGTCCGCGCCTCGATCCCGAGGCGCTGGGCGTCGGTCTCGATCTCGCTCATATGCAGAACGACAACGCTCTCGGGCTGCGGGGTGTCACCGGCATAGCCGCGCACCAGGCGCGCCGCGTTCTCGCTCACCAGGCCGGCATCGGGACCATAGACGAGGACGAAGGCGACGGCGGGATCGGGCCGGGAAAGAAACGCTTCGATGTCGCGCCCCTTGAGGGCGGTCATGGTGTTCGCGCGGCGTCCGCAAGAAGGGCAAGGCGAACCGAATCGGCGAGCGCGCGCACGGCGTTTTCCGAGGCGCTGGTGGCGCCGGCGTCGCGCGAGAGCGAGGACCCGGCTGTCCGATATCCGGCCGTCGTGGTGCGACGATCGGAGCGAAGCACGGATTCGCCCTCGGTGATGGTGAACGCCGCTGTCGCCGTAACCTGACGGTCGGTGACGGGGCTGTCGATATCGCTCACCCCGACCTCTGCCGTCGAAACGGCCAGTTGGACGTCGAGTACGGGCGCCAACGGGTCGGCCGACGGGGTCAAGCTGGACGACAGCGCCTGGAAGAACACCTGCTCGAGCCTGTTGTCGGGCGCCGCATAGCGATAGGGGCCGGTCTGGGGCCCGGCCGTCGAGTGCACGGGCGCAAGCGTGCATCCGGCGACGAGCGCCGTGCCGATGATGGCCAGGGTGAGGGCGGTGAACCGCCTCTTGATGTCAGGCGACCACATTGACGATCCTGTTGGGCACGACGATCACTTTCCTTGCGGGTTTGCCGTCCAGAATGCGCGCAACAGGCTCCAGTGACAAGGCCGCAGCTTCGACCTGATCGGTCGGGGCATCCTTGGGCAGGGAGATTTCGCCACGGCGCTTGCCGTTGACCTGTACCGCCAGAACCACCGTATCGTCGACGAGGAGCGCGGGATCGGGCACGGGCCAGTCGGCGTCGCAGATCAGCGTCTTGTGGCCCATGGCCTCCCAGCAACTCTCGGCCAGGTGCGGCATCATCGGTGCGATAAGCTGAACGAGGTGCTCGAGTGCCGTGCGCAGGGCGTTCTGGCGCCCGATCGAGGGCTCCTCGACCGCAAGCGGCACAAAGCGCGAGACCGCATTGGTCAGTTCATAGATCTGGGCGACCGCGCGATTGAAGCGCAGGGCGCCCACATCGCCGGTCACCTGATCGACGGCCCGGTGGCTGACCTTGAGCATGGCGGCGCTTTCCGGATCATCGCTCGCAACCGTGCTCGGGGATTGCTCGAGGACGGCCCGGGCGTCGCTGACCAGCTTCCAGACCCGCTGGACGTAGCGCCAGGCCCCCTCGATGCCCGCCTCGGTCCACTGTACGTCGCGCTCGGGCGGGGAATCGGAGAGCACGAACCAGCGGGCGGTGTCCGCGCCATAGGTCGAGATCATGTCGTCTGGATCGACCACGTTCTTTTTGGACTTGGACATCTTCTCGACCGAGCCGATGACGAGGTCCTCGCCGGTCGTTGCGTGCCGGGCCGCACGGTCTGTGACGGACTGATCGAGCACGACATCGGCGGGAGCAACCCAGTTGCCCGAGCCATCCTTATAGGTCTCGTGGGTCACCATGCCCTGGGTGAACAGGCCCTTGAACGGCTCGGTCACGTCCAGATGGCCGGTCGCCTTCATGGCGCGGGCAAAAAAGCGCGAATAAAGCAGGTGGAGGATCGCGTGCTCGACCCCGCCGATATACTGGTCCACCGGCAGCCAGGCGTTGGCTACGGCAGGTATGGTGGGAGTATCGGCGTGCGGCGCGGTGAAGCGCGCGAAATACCACGAGGAATCCACGAAAGTGTCCATGGTATCGGTTTCCCGGCGCGCGCTTTCCCCGCATTCGGGGCACACGACGTCGAGAAACCCCTTGTGCCGGTCGAGCGGGTTGCCGGGGGTGTCGAAGCTGACGTCCTCGGGCAGCCGGACAGGCAGGTTCTCGCGCGGGACGGGGACGACGCCGCACTGGTCGCAATGGATCACCGGGATGGGGCAGCCCCAATAGCGCTGGCGGGAAATGCCCCAGTCGCGCAGGCGGTAATTGACCTGGCGCGTGGCCTGGGGCTTGCCCTCGACCTTACGGGTTTCGAGCGCACGGGCGACCGCGTCCTTGCCGTCCTCGATGGACATCCCATCGAGAAAGTCCGAATTGTAGAGCGTGCCGGGGCCGGTATAGGCCTCGGTGCCGACCGAGAAGGCCGCCGGCTCGGTCTCGGGCGGCAGAACGACGGGGCGCACGGGCAGGTCATAGGCCCGGGCGAAGTCCAGGTCGCGCTGGTCATGGGCCGGGCAGCCGAAGATGGCGCCCGTGCCGTAGTCCATCAGCACGAAATTGGCCACATAGACAGGCAGTTTGCGCTCGGGATCGAAGGGATGGGTCGCTTCGAGCGTCGTGCGGTAGCCCTTCTTGTCGGCGGTCTCGATGGCTTCGGCGGATGTGCCCAGGCGCCGGCATTCGGCGACAAAGGCCGCCAGCTCGGGGTCGGACGCAGCCAGACGGGCCGAAAGCGGATGGTCGGCCGACAGCGCGATGAAGGCGGCGCCAAAGAGCGTATCGGGCCGTGTGGTGAACACTTCCACGGCGCGGGCGTCGGCCGCTGTGCCGTTGGCGATCGCGAACCGGACTTTCAGGCCCTCCGAGCGCCCGATCCAGTTACGCTGCATCAGACGGACCTTCTCGGGCCAGTCCTCGAGGGTATCGAGCGCGGTCAGGAGCTCCTCGGCATAGTCGGAGATTTTGAGGAACCACTGGGTGAGTTCGCGCTGCTCGACGAGCGCGCCCGAGCGCCATCCGCGGCCGTCGATCACCTGCTCATTGGCGAGCACGGTCTGGTCGACGGGGTCCCAGTTGACCTTGGAGGTCTTGCGGGTAACGAGCCCGGCCTCGAGGAAATCGAGGAACAGGGCCTGCTGGCGGTGATAGTATTCTTCGTCGCAGGTGGCGAATTCCCTCGACCAGTCGAGAGAAAAGCCCATGGCCTGGAGCTGGGTGCGCATGGCGGCGATGTTGGCGTAGGTCCATTCGCGCGGATGGATGTTGTTGGCCATCGCGGCGTTTTCCGCCGGCATGCCGAAGGCGTCCCACCCCATCGGATGGAGCACGGTCTTGCCGCGGGCGCGCTGGAACCGGGCCACCACATCGCCCATGGTGTAATTGCGCACGTGCCCCATATGGATGCGCCCTGATGGATAGGGGAACATCTCGAGGACGTAATAGGGATCCTTGGGATCGGCAGTATCAACGACGAAGCTCTTGCGCTCGGCCCAGAGATTTTGCCAGAAGGGTTCTTTCTCGCGCGGATTGTACCGCTCGAACGCTTGTGCCGTCACGATGGTTCGCCCGTGCCTTGACTTGAGTTTGAAGAGAAATTTGGCTCGCCGACCATCATCAGAAAAGCGCAGAAAGGTCAACCATCGCCATGGATCGCGCCACCCCGGGCGACGCTGCCCTCCGCCTCGCCGACATCAATGCCCGCATCGATCGGGCCGCCTCCCGGATCGAGGGCCGGCAGGCCGCGCCCAAGCTGGTGGCGGTTTCCAAGACCTTCGATTCCGAGGCCATCGCGCCGCTGATCGCCGCGGGCCAGCGGGTCTTTGGCGAGAACAGGGTGCAAGAGGCGCAGACCAAATGGCCCGGGCTCAAGGCCGAAAACCCCGATATCGAGCTGCATCTGATCGGCCCGCTCCAGACCAACAAGGTCAAGGACGCTGTGGCGCTGTTCGACGTGATCGAGAGCGTGGACCGCGACAAGCTGGCCGGGGCCCTGGGCAGGGAGATGGAAAAGCAGGGGCGCCATCTGCCGTGCCTTGTGCAGGTCAATATCGGGGACGAGCCGCAAAAGGCGGGAATCGCGATCGCCGAGACACAGGGTTTCGTCGCGCGCTGCCGGGACGAACACGGGCTCGATGTGGTGGGCCTGATGTGCATTCCGCCCCTCGAGGAGCCGCCCGGACCCTATTTCGGCCGGCTGGTCCAGCTTGCTGACCGGTGCGGGCTGGCCGTGCGCTCGATGGGCATGAGCGCGGATTTCGAGACAGCCATTGTTCTGGGCGCAACCCATGTGCGGGTCGGGTCGGCCCTGTTCGGCAGCCGCGGCTGACCGAAAAGGCCCGGATTTTGAACCATTTGCCTGTCCTGAACGTATATAGGGTAACGCCGATGTGATTCTTCGCGCCGCTCAGTCCGGCTAGAGTGGGCGCCGCATCAAAACCGCAACGTTTTTCGAGGGTTGACCAGATGATGAAGCGCCGCCTCGCCATTGTGGACGACGATCTGGATCTGCGCGGCGGTCTGGCAGAACAGCTCGGTCAATATCCCGAGTTCGCCGTTGCCGAATACGGCACGGCGGCCCAGGCCCGGGAGGTCGCCAAATCGGGCCAGGTGGAGCTGATGCTGCTCGATGTCGGGCTGCCCGACATGGACGGAAGAGAAGCGCTCAAGTTCATGCGCGATGCAGGCTTCCGGGCGCCCGTCATCATGCTCACCGGTCAGGACAGCGAGGCCGACGAGATTCTTGGGCTCGAAAGCGGGGCGAACGACTACGTCACCAAGCCCTTCCGGTTTTCGGTGCTCCTGGCGCGCATCCGGACCGCCTTGCGCCAGCACGACCAGAGCGAGGATGTGGTCTTCACGATCGGACCCTATACGTTCCAGCCCTCGGCCAAGCTGCTCGAGGCGAGCGACGGGGGCAAGGTGCGGCTGACCGACAAGGAAACCGCGATCCTGAAATTTCTCTACCGGCAGGGCTCCAAGACCATATCGCGCGATATCCTGCTCTCGGAGGTCTGGGGCTACAACAACCGGGTCACCACCCACACGCTCGAGACCCATATCTACCGGCTGCGCCAGAAGATGGAGCGCGATCCCTCCAATGCGCGTCTTCTGGTCACCGAAGAGGGCGGGTATCGCCTGATCCCGTGAGGGCCTGTCGCGGCCCTGCCGAACCGTCCAGGTCCCTTGCGGTGCGAGGGTCGGCCCGGAGCCGCGTTTGCCATTCTTATGGAAACACCTGTCGCTGGGCACCGTTGCGATTTGCCCCGGGCGAAAAGTGTGGCACCTATAGGCGATGGTTGACTGGGGGCACATATGAGCGAAGACGAGATCATCGCAGCGTTTCGCGATCTCGATCTCTTCGATTGTTTCACGTCCGACCAGCTCCGGCTTCTCGCTTTCGTGGCCGAGGAGATCGAGCTGGCGGCCGATGAGAATCTGTTCGCCGCCGGCACGCCTGCCGATGGTGGCTATGTGCTTGTGGAGGGCACGCTTTCAGCACTCGAGGACGGGGTTGCCGCCGACCGGGCCTATCGGGTCACGCCACCGGCCCTGGTGGGCGAGATCGGGCTGATGCTGGCGCGGCCCCGCGGCACCACAGTCTCGGCCAGGGAGGCGTCCCGGCTGATCTTCGTGCCGCGGGAGGCGTTCTTAAAGCTGGTGCGCCAGGACGCCGATCTCGCCATGCGGGTATCGGGGCTGCTCAAAGGGCGGCTGGCGCGCTATATCGAGCCCATCACGCGCCTTTCGCACAAATTTTCCGACAAAAGCTGAGGCGTTCGCCGCGTCGCATCCTGCGGTGCGCTTACGCGAAGGCGATCAACACCGGCACGTGGTCGGAGGGTTTCTCGGACCAGCCACGGGCCGGGCGCAGGATGTGGGCGGCGCGGGCGCTGGACGCGACGTCCTGCGTCGACCAGACATGGTCGAGCCGCCGGCCGCGATCGGAAACATCCCAGTCCTTGGCGCGATAGCTCCACCAGGAATAGATCTTTTCCTCGTGCGGGATGTGCTGGCGCACGAGGTCAACCCAGTTCCGGCGGGCGAGAAGGGCATCAAGCGCCTCGGTCTCGACGGGGGTGTGGGAGACCACCTTGAGGAGCTGCTTGTGGCTCCAGACGTCGTTCTCATGGGGGGCGACGTTGAAATCCCCGCAGATGATCTGGCGGTCGTCAAACGCGACATCGTCGAACCAGTCGGTCATCTCGGCGAGAAAATCGAGCTTGTGGCGGAACTTGGGGTTCCGGGCCGGGTCGGGCTCATCGCCACCGGCGGGAATGTAGAAATTGTGCACCGTCACCGGGCCCAGCCCGAAATCGAGACGCGCCGAAACGTGCCGGCTGTCCGGGATGTTGCAGAACGCGCGCCGGTGGGTTTCCGCGATGGGGGTTTTCGAGAGGATCGCCACCCCGTGATAGCCCTTCTGGCCGTGCACCGCCTGATGGGCGTAACCGGCCTCGGCCAGCGCCTTTGCGGGAAACTGGTCGTTGGTGCACTTGATCTCCTGCAGACACAACACGTCAGGGTCGTGCTGGGCGAGGAAATCGAGGACCAGCGGCAGGCGAAGGCGGACCGAGTTGATGTTCCAGGTGGCAAGTGTCGGCATGGGGCGGTTTCGATCCGGCAAAAGGGGGGCAGGGCATGACGCGTGCCGATGTTATCGCCGCTCGATCACGGGGCGTAAACCCCCGCGGCCCGGCCGCCCCTGGATGGCCCGGTGCCGGCCCTTACTGCTGGACGGTGCGGTAGGTGGGGTCGATGGTGAAATAATGATTGGGGATCTCGACGTTCTTTTCCATGTCGTAAATGGAAAAGGTCGTTTCCACCCCAGAGGGCTCGATCAGGCTCCACTGGGCCAGATCGAGCGTCTGGCGGTCAAAGATCAGCGAGACCTGGACCGTGCCGATGGGGCTGTCGTCGCTCAGCATGACCGATACGTGGCTCTCGCTCAAGACCACATCGGAGAGATCGGTGTTGATCAGGGACACTTCGTCGCCCAGGAACTGGCGCAGGGGCACGTGCTCCTGGGCATAGGCGTATTGAGTGCGCTCGGCGCGGTCGATGACGTAAAAGCCACGGCCCTGGGAGATGATCTCCTCACGACTGGGCGGACCATAGCGGAAGCGCACGCGATTGGGCCGCGAGACCCAGAACGTGCCCTCGATGCGCTGGCCCTGGCCGTCGATCTGGAGGAACCGGCCGGCCATGGTGCGGATGGCGGTGTTGTGGGCCGAAATCTCCTGGAGCAGGAATTCTTCGTCGGGGGTGAGCGTGCGGGCCTGGGCATGCGCGGCCAGGGGGCTGAGCGCGACGCCGGCAGCGGCGATAAGGAACGAGCGGCGGTGCATGACGGGCAACCTCTTGGAGTTGATCCTGGGCTTTGGACTCGGAGTTAAGGGCCAAATGCGGCAGGACGAGGTTTGTTGCCTTGTCGCGTCACGTCAAGTGATCGTGAGCGGGCTGGACCCGATCGTGTCGATCGGGCTCTTGGCTGGCGGGGCGCTCAGTAACCGTCGGCGTTGTCGCCCACGAGCACCTCGCGCTTGCCCGCATGGTTGGCCGGGGAGATGATCCCCTCCTGCTCCATGCGCTCGATCAGGGTCGCGGCCTTGTTGTAACCCACCGACAGCCGGCGCTGGATATAGGAGGTGGAGGCCTTCTTGTCGGTCAGAACGATGTTGACGGCCTTGTCGTAGAGTTCGTCGCCCGACCCGCCATAGGCGCCGTCGTCGGAAAAGCCGCCGCCCTGATCCTCTTCTTCGGACGTGATCGATTCGAGATATTCGGGCGAGCCCTGGCTCTTGAGATGGGCGACGATATCCTCGACCTCGCCGTCGGCGACAAAGGCGCCGTGCAGGCGTTTGATGCGGCCGCCGCCGGCCATGTAGAGCATGTCGCCATTGCCCAGCAGCTGCTCGGCGCCCTGTTCGCCCAGAATGGTGCGGCTGTCGATCTTGGAGGTGACCTGGAAGGACACGCGGGTGGGGAAGTTGGCCTTGATGGTGCCCGTGATCACGTCCACCGAGGGGCGCTGGGTGGCCATGATGATGTGGATGCCGGCGGCGCGGGCCATCTGGGCCAGCCGCTGGATGGTGCCCTCGATGTCCTTGCCCGCCACCATCATCAGATCGGCCATTTCGTCGACGATGACCACGATATAGGGGAGCGGTTCGAGATCGAACTCCTCGGATTCAAAGATCGCCTCGCCGGTCTCCCGGTCGAACCCTGTCTGGACGGTGCGGGTGATGACCTCGCCCTTGCCGGCGGCTTCGGCGACGCGCTGGTTGAAGCCGTCGATGTTGCGCACGCCGATCTTGCTCATCTTCTTGTAGCGGTCTTCCATTTCCCGCACGGCCCATTTGAGCGCCACCACGGCCTTGGCCGGGTCGGTGACCACGGGAGTGAGCAGGTGCGGAATGCCGTCATAGACCGAGAGTTCGAGCATCTTGGGGTCGATCATGATCAGCCGGCACTGCTCGGGGCTCATCTTGTAGAGCAGCGAGAGGATCATGGTGTTGATGCCGACGGACTTGCCCGAACCGGTGGTGCCGGCGATCAGAAGGTGCGGCATGCGGGCCAGATCGACGATGATGGGTTCCCCGCCGATGGTCTTGCCCAGGCAAATGGGCAGCTTGGCCTTGGCCTTGTCGTAGTCCGAACAATCGAGAAGCTCGCGCAGGAACACGGTCTCCCGGGTCTTGTTGGGCAATTCGATGCCGATGGCGTTGCGCCCCGGGACCACCGCGACGCGGGCGGCGATCGCGCTCATGGAGCGGGCGATGTCGTCGGCCAGCGAGATGACGCGCGAGGACTTGATGCCGGGGGCCGGCTCGAGCTCGTAGAGCGTGACCACCGGGCCCGGACGCACATTGATGATGTCGCCCTTGACCCCGAAATCCTCGAGCACGCCTTCGAGCCGCTTGGCATTGGCTTCGAGCGCGTCCGGGTGATGTTCGGGGCTGACCTGATTGCCCGAGGGCGCGGCCAGGAGATCGAGCGGGGGCAACTCGAAATCCCCCGCGGGCAGGAACGAGGTCTGGGCCTCGCGCTGGGGGCGGCTCGAGGGTGCGGGACGCGGGGAAGGAGCGACGACGCGCGGGCTGGTGCGCTGGCGGGCCACAGGCTCGTCGCGGGGCGCGATGTCGGCTCCATCGTCCTCGTCATAGTCGAAATAGTCATCCTCGGCCTCGCGGTCCGGCTCGACCGGTCCGTCGAGCCAGGGCTCGGTGGGGCCCGAGGCCGCATAGGGCGAGGCGCGGTCGAGCTGGGGCTCGCTGCGCGGCGGGGTCCATTCCTGCTGTTTCCTGCGCGCGGCGCGAAGGCCGGCCAGCCGGCGCCCGGCGGCGAGAACCGAATAGCCCAGATGGGCAAAATATCCGGCGATCACGGTCGCCATGCCGTCACGGTCGTCGGTGTCGGTGTCTTCGCTCTCGTCACGCTCGGGGGCAGGCGCCTTTCGCGCCTTGGAGGGGGTCTTGCGGGCGGTCGGGGCAGGGCGCTCGGGACGGGCGCTGACGACCAGGCAGAGCGCGGTCGGCAGGGCCAGCGCCGCGCCATAGGCGAGCGCGGTCCATCCCTGGGCCGGACTGCCCATGAGCGTGGTGTAGAGCCCCTGGAAGCCCGCGCCGACAAAGCCGCCAAGGCCAAGGGGGAGCGGCCAGCTTTCGGGCACGGGGAGAAGGGCGAAGATCCCGCAGGCAAAAAGCGCGGAGACCAGCCAGCAGACAAGGCGCAGAACAGGCCGGGACGGCACGCGGCGGCGAATCATCGCATAGGCCCAGACCAGCGGGGGCGCGGACATAACCAGCGCGCCCAGCCCCATGACCTGAAAGGCGATATCGGCCATCACGGCGCCGGGAAAGCCCAACCAGTTCTCCACCGGCTTGTCGGTGGCATAGGACAGGCTCGGATCGTCCACCGACCATGAGGCGAGCGAAGCGAGCATGATCGCAAACAGCGCGAGCACGACGAGCCCCACGGCCCTGAGGGGAATGGTGATGGCGAGGACCGGGCCGCCGGTTCGTGTCTGGTCGAAATGCGCGGGATTAAGGGACATGGCGCAGGAAGTGCCTCGTTACGCAGTACCGTTCGGGCAGGAGGCTACACGGGCATGGTTAACCTGCCTTTAAGGCGGGAGGCACAGAACGAAAAAGGGGCCCCAAGGGGCCCCGCGCAGCGCCGGAGAGGGTATGCAGCCCACACCATTTGCGAGTGGGAAAGCCTTCTTGATGTGGGGTCAGGAAGGGATGCGGGCTGCATGCCGCCAGCGGCGGAAACGCCGGGGGAAGTCGCCCTCCCCCGGCAGGATCGTTTGTCCGATCAGAACTCGGGATAGGCTTCCACGCCGATCTCGGCCTTGTCGAGCCCGAGGGCTTCGTCATCCTCGGATGGCCGCAGGCCCATGGTGGCCTTCAGGATCGCCCAGACGATGAAGCTGGCCACGAAGACGAACACGCCAACGACCACGATCGAGAGCAGTTGTGCGCCCAGATTCGCGTCCGGATTGGTGAAGATCACCGCGATGGTGCCCCAGATACCGGCGAACAGGTGGACCGGAATGGCGCCGACGACATCGTCGATCTTGAGCTTGTCGAGGAGCGGTACGGTGACCACAACGATCACGCCACCCACGGCGCCGATGATGGCCGCGGTGCCCAGGCCCGGGGTAAGCGGCTCGGCGGTGACGGCCACGAGACCAGCCAGCGCGCCGTTGAGCACGAAGGTCAGGTCGGTCTTTTTGTAGATCATCGTCGTCAGGATCATCGCAGCCAGTGCGCCGCCGGCGGCGCCGGCATTGGTGTTGGCCATGATCCGGCCCACATCGGCTACGTCACCCACCGAGCCCATGGCGAGCTGGGATGCGCCGTTAAAGCCGAACCAGCCCATCCAGAGGATGAACGTGCCCAGTGTGGCGAGGGCCATGTTCGAGCCGGGCATGGGGTTGACCGTGCCATCGGGGTTGAACTTGCCGGCGCGGGCGCCAAGAAGGATCGCGCCAGCCAGAGCCGCCCAGCCACCGACCGAGTGCACGACCGTCGAGCCAGCGAAGTCGAGAAAGCCCATGGCGTCCAGGAAGCCGCCGCCCCACTTCCAGGAGGCCTGGATGGGATAGATGAAGGCGGTCAGAACGAACACGAAGATCATGAACGGCACAAGCTTGATGCGCTCGGCCAGGGTGCCCGAGACGATCGAAGCGGTCGTGGCGCAGAACATGACCTGGAAGAAGAAGTCCGAGCTGGTCGCAGCGTAGCCGAAATCGTCGGCGCCGTCGGCGGTAATGCCCACTGCTTCGAGTATGGCGATGCCGAAGGCTCCGACATAGCCGCCGGTCTCGTCAGACCCGATCGTCCAATTGCCCAGCGGATACATGAGGTTGTAGCCGATCAGGTAATAGGCGATCGCCGCCAGCGAGAACAGTCCGACGTTCTTGACCAGCTGCATCGAGACGTTCTTCTTGCGCACGAGGCCGGCCTCGAGCATCGAGAAGCCTGCCGCCATCCACATCACGAGGATGCCGCCCAGGATCATGATGAAGCTGTTGAGAATGAAGACGACGTCCGCAGACACGCCCTCGGAAAGGGTTTCGGTCACCGCTTCCTCGACGATCTCGGCATCCTGGCCGAGTGCTGGAAGGGCGATGAGCAGAGAGGCGAGGGCCGCCGTGCCCAGAATCTTTGATGGTTTGAACGCGGTCATTTTTGTTTCTCCTAAATGGGCTCGCGCCTAGAGCGCGTCGGCACCGGTTTCACCGGTCCTGATGCGAATGGCCTGTTCGAGATCCAGGATGAAAATCTTGCCGTCGCCGATCCGTCCCGTTTGGGCCGCATCCTTGATGGAGGTCGCCACGGCATCCACCTGTGCGGCGTCCACGGCGATCTCGACCTTGAGCTTGGGCAGGAAATGGACGGCGTATTCGGTCCCGCGATAAATCTCGGAATGGCCCTTCTGGCGCCCGTACCCTTTGACCTCGGTCACCGTCATTCCGTGGACGTCCAGCGAGTTAAGCGCCTGGCGAACCTCTTCCAGTCGTGACGGTTTTATAATTGCAATCAGCAGTTTCATGGGGTGCTCCTTTCCGAATCCGCACCTGACATGGACATATGGACTCAAGAGCCGTGCCAGTCTCGGAAAATAACGTGGAACTCATTGATAAATATAAGAAACATCATCGGGCCTACCCAGCGTCGCAGTTCCGCCCCAATCCGATCTGCCTATAAAATGTGCACAATGATGCGGCATGGAGAGCAATGATGAACAATATTGCATCGCTCTGCCCTGAGGGTCGGTGTGGCGAAATGAACCTTGATGGCGGGGGGCTGCAGGGCGCATTGTGCGGGCGAAATACACTTGGAGCTATGCCATCATGAGCGCCAACACCGAACGGTTCGACCTCATCATCGTGGGCGGCGGCCCGGTGGGCCTTTCTCTGGCTGCCAGCATCGAAGCATCGGTCAGGGGCGCGCGCATCGCCGTTCTCGATCGCAGGGCCATCGCCCCGGCTGGCGATCCGCGGGCTTCGGCGATCGCCGCGGGCGTGCGGCGGCTCTTCGAGGCGATCGGGGTCTGGAATGGGATGGCCACGGGCGCGAGCCCGGTCAATGCCATGACGATTACCGATTCCGGTGGCTCGGACATCAGCCGGCCTGCGCTTCTGTCGTTTTCGGGGGATGTGGCGCCGGGAGAGCCCTTTGCCCATATGGTGCCCAATACCGACATCTCGCACGCCCTGATCGCGGCTCTCGGGCCGGGGACGACGGCGCTCGGGCCTGTCGAGGTGGTGGACATCGTGCCGGGCCCCAACAGTGTGCGGGTCGCGCTTGCGGAGGGGCGCGTCCTGGACGCGCCGCTGGTGGTGGGCGCGGATGGCAAGGGGTCGACGGTACGCTCGCTGGCCGGGATCAAGACCTTTACGCGCGCCTATGGGCAGAACGGGCTGGTCACCACCATCACCCATGAGCGGGCGCACGAGGCGACGGCCTACCAGCATTTCCGGCCCGGCGGCCCGTTTGCGTCCCTGCCGCTTCCCGGGCGCCGTTCGTCTCTGGTCTGGACAGAGACCGCCAAGCGGGCACAAGAGCTGGCCGGATGGTCCTCCGACGCGCTGGCGCGCGAGATCGAGACGGTGACGGGCGGGGTGCTCGGGGCGATCGAGGCGGTGGACCCGATCCAGTCCTATCCCCTCTCGCTCCTGGTCGCGCGGCGCTTCGTGGGCCAGAGGCTGGCGCTCGTGGGGGATGCGGCCCATGTGATTCACCCGCTGGCCGGCCAGGGGCTCAATCTGGGGATGAAGGATGTGGCGGCCCTCGCCGAACTGGTGGTCGCGGCCATGCGGCGCGGCCAGGATATCGGGGCGCCGGCGCTGCTGGCGCGCTATGAGCGCATGCGCGGGTTCGATACCGGGCTGATGGCGCTGGCCACGGACGGGCTCAATGGCCTGTTTTCCAACGATATGGGCGTGTTGCGCGCGGTGCGGGATCTGGGCCTGTCGGCGGTGGACCGGGTGGGGCCGCTCAAGACCGGGTTCATCCGGCATGCTGCGGGGCTCGAGTCCCGGCTTGGGCTGGTGCGCGGCAGAGCGCTCTAGAGTAATCCTGATCTGATTCAATCAGACCAGGACATACTCTGAAGGCCAGAGAACGCCGGGAGGGCCGTCAGCGCAGGGTCGCGATTTCCTCTTCAGTCACCTTGCGGGCGGCATCGAGAACAAGGAGCGGCACGCCATTGCGAATCGGGAAGGCGTAGCGCGCCACCACGGACACCAACTCGCTCCGATCTTCGGTCAGCGAAAGACGGGTCTTGGTGATCGGGCAGACGAGCATTTCAAGGGTCCGGGGGTCGACCTCACCGGTGGCCCGTCCCCCCGCCCTCATTGCAGCACCACCCCGGCGCTGGCCCGTGCCATTTCCATCTCGGCGAGCGCAATCAGGGTCTCGGCGCGCTCATAGAGGGTGGCTGCCTCAAGGAGCGCCTGCTTTTCCCGCGCATCATGCGGGCTGAGCATGGCGGCGAGATTGACCAGCTCGCCGGTGTCGGTGTCCTCTACCTCGTCCCAGTCCACCTCGATCTGGGCAAACTCGGCATAGTCGCGCAGGGTCTTGAGCAGCCGGGGCCGGTCGATGCGTTCGACCCCGAACTCGGAATCGAAATCGCAGCCATAGCCGACCGTGGAGATCTCGGCCTGCCGGTAGGGGGTGTCCGCCTCGATTTCGCGGATGGGAGAAAACCGGCAGATGCCTTCGAGGACGATGAAATAGCGCTCCTCGGCCTGTTCCTCGAAATGGGTGAGCCGGCCGATGCACCCCACACGCTCGAGAGCGACGGGGCCGAGCGGGGCTTCCTGGTCGGTCTGGCGGGGCTGGATCAGCCCGATCATCCGGTTGCCGGCGAGCGCGTCGTCGACCATGGCGATGAAGCGCGGCTCGAAGATGTTGAGTGGCCGGTGGGCGTGCGGCAGCAACAACCCCCGCGAAAGCGGGAAGAGCGGCAGCACGTCCGGCAACTGGTCTATGCTGGCGGGACGGAGCATGATCGTCCGCTGGCCTTTCTCGCCGGAGATCCGGCGGCTGAAGTCGCCTTGTGATCCGATGGCGACTCGAATGGACAGGCATTAAGCCTCTGAAGCCCATCCCTTCTGACCGAATCAGGGTGGGAGCTCCAAGTCTCTGAGTTGTCGCGTTTCCGAACCGAAAACGCTCTAGCGGAACAGCAGCGAAGAGAGCGCGCGCCGTCCCTTGACGGTATCGGGGTCCTTGGGGCCCCAGGCCTCGAACAGTTCGAGCAGCTTCTTTCTGGCGCCGTCGTCCTGCCATTCCCGATCCCGGCGCATGATGTCGATCAGGCACTGGACGGCGGTCTGGCGGTCGCCCCTGGCGTTGGCGACGACCGCCAGGTCGAACCGGGCTTCGTGGTCGTCGGGATTGGCCGCAATACGCGTGGCCAGCGCAGCGGGATCGCCCAGCGTGGAGGCTTCACGCGAGAGCGCAATGATCTTGCGCAGCGCGGCGATTTCAGAAGCGACGGAATTGTCCTCCGGAAAGCTGCCCAGAATGTCTTCGGCGGCCTCGAACTCGTCGTGCTCGATCTGGATGCGGGCGATCCCCAAAAGCGCAAGAGCATTCTCGGGCTGGCGCTGGAGGACGTGGGAATAGAGCTGGTAGGCGCGCTCATACTGCTTGTCGACCAGCGCGGCATCGGCGGCCTCGAGCGCTGCGGTGATTTCCGCCTCGCTCTTGTCGGGCCCGCCGATTCCGGCGCGCTGGGCGGCTTCCACGAGCTTTTTGGCGAATTTTTCGATCTCGGACTGGGGCAGGGCGCCCATGAACCCGTCCACGGGCCGGCCGCCGAGGAAGGCGAAGACGGCCGGGATGGACTGTACGCCCATCTGACCGGCCAGCGCCTGGTTCTCGTCGACATTGATCTTGACGAGGCGAATGGCGCCCTGGTGGGCACGGGTCACCGCTTCAAGGGCCGGGGTGAGCTGTTTGCAGGGGCCGCACCAGGGGGCCCAGAAGTCCACGAGCACCACGCCCTTCTGGGACGCGGCGATCACATCCTGCTGGAACTGTGCGGTCGAGGAGTCCACGATCAGGGAGTCGGCCGAGGGTCCGGGTGTCGCGCCCGCGGCCAGTTGGGGAGTTGAAACCAGATCCATTGTCAGTCGAGGTCCGTTCGAGTTTGGCTGTTCAAGCATACCGCACCGTTCGCGAGTGCCTTACACCAATGTCCGCCTTCACGCAAAATGCCCGATGACGGGCGCGCTGGGGAATCTTTGCGGCTTGTGCGTGCCAGACGCGAAAATGGGGTTGCAATTGTGTTTTCCCTTCGGCATATAGGCTCGCGTTGCGCCCACGCCAAGAGGGTGCACGGAAACGGAATGCGGGCGTAGCTCAGGGGTAGAGCATAACCTTGCCAAGGTTAGGGTCGTGAGTTCGAATCTCATCGCCCGCTCCAGTTTCCATCGCCACGGGGCGAATTGATCTTTCAGGACATGTGCCGGCCAGGATAGCGGGACCCGCAGGGGGACGTGGGATCAGCTGGGCTGCGGCGATTGTGGTTCGGGCCTGCGTGTTGTAGGGACAAAGCCCCACCTTTTCCGCCGGACGGGCCGCTCCCAGATGGATCTTACGACAATTCTCGTCATATTCCTCGCCATCGGTGCAGGCTCGCTGGTCAAGGGCGCCACCGGCATGGGCATGCCGTTGATCGCCATTCCGATCATGGCCTCGTTCGTGAACCTGCAGCAGTCGATCTCGATCCTGCTGGTCCCGATCATCGTCTCCAATATCTGGCAGGCCTATGCCTGCAGGGACCAGAGGCGCGATCCGGCGATGAAATTCCTGGTTCCCATGCTGGTTTGTTGTGCCCTGGGCGTGATGGCGGGCACATGGTTCCTTACCACGGCGCCCGAGCGCGTGCTGTCGCTGTGCCTGGGGGTGTTGCTTCTGGCCTATCTGGGGCTGCGGCTGGCCAAGCCCAGCTTTCGGATCGGGCCCCGGAGCGCCCGCAAATGGGCCGCGCCGGCCGGGCTGGGCTCGGGGCTGCTCCATGGGGCCACGGGAATTTCCGCGCCCATCGGGGTGACCTTCATCCATGCCATGCGCTTTCCCCGCGAGGCGCACCTGTTTGCCGTGTCCTCGATGTTCCTGGTGCAGGCGCTGGTCCAGGCGCCCTCGCTCTGGGTTGCGGGGGTGCTCAGGCCCGAATGGCTGATCCAGGGCCTGTTCGCGCTGGTGCCGCTTGCGCTGCTGATGCCTGTGGGCGAGTGGTTGTCCTCGAAGCTTTCGGCCGGCACTTTCGACAGACTGATTTTAGTCTTTCTCGGGGTGATCGGGCTCAAGATGGCCCTCGGTCTTTAGAACGTTTCCAGGAAAAGTGGAAACACTTTTCCGGTTCGGAAACGTGACAAAACAGGAACTTAGCGGTCCTGTTCTGAATTCATCAGAACTAAAGTCCTGAAACGAGAAAGGGCGGTCCTTGAGGACCGCCCTTTTGCTTTATGGTGGTTTGCGTCAAGCCTTGTCAGGCTGCAACGAGGTTGCGCAGCACGTAGTGCAGGATGCCGCCGTGACGGTAATATTCGAGCTCGTCGAGGGTATCGATACGCAGGAGTACCGGCACCACCTCCTTGCGCCCGTCGGCAAAGGTGATGTCGAGCTCGAGGGTCTGGCGCGGCTCGATATGGGCAAGGCCCTTGATCGAAACGGTCTCGTCCCCGGTAATTCCCAGCGACTTCCACGATGCCCCGTCTTTAAAGACCAGCGGCAGGACGCCCATGCCCACGAGGTTGGAGCGGTGGATACGCTCGAAGCTCTCGGCGATGACGGCGCGCACGCCCAGAAGACGGGTGCCCTTGGCCGCCCAGTCGCGCGATGAGCCGGTGCCGTATTCCTTGCCGGCAAAGATCACCAGCGGGGTGTCCTTGGCTTTGTAGTCCATGGCCGCATCGTAGATCGGCACCACTTCGCCCGTGGGAGATTTGGTAAAGCCGCCCTCGGTGCCCGGGACCATCTGGTTGCGGATGCGGATGTTGGCGAAGGTGCCGCGCATCATCACTTCGTGGTTGCCGCGCCGGGCGCCAAAGGAGTTGAAATCCACCGGCTTGACCTGGCGATCGACCAGATACTTGCCCGCCGGGGTGCCGGCCTTGAACGAGCCGGCCGGGGAGATGTGGTCGGTCGTGATCGAATCGAGGAACAGCGAAAGCACGCGTGCATCCTCGATATCGGTGATGGCGTCGGGCTCCATGCTCATGTCTTCGAAATAGGGCGGGTTCTGCACATAGGTCGACGATGAGCTCCAGGAATAGGTCTCGCCGCCCTCGACCTTGATCTCCTGCCAGCGGCGGTCGCCCTTGAAGACGTCGCCATAGCGTGAGCGGAACATCTCGACGTCGATCGCGCTGCGCACAGTGTCGGCGATCTCGGTCGACGTCGGCCAGATATCCTTGAGATAGACGGGATTGCCGTCCCGGTCGTTGCCGAGCGGTTCTGTGGTGATGTCTACGGTCATCTTGCCGAGCAGCGAATAGGCGACCACCAGCGGGGGAGACGCGAGATAGTTGGCGCGCACGTCCGGATTGACCCGACCCTCGAAATTGCGGTTGCCCGAGAGCACCGAGACCGCGACCAGGTCGTTTTCGTTGATGGTCTTGGAGATGTCCTCGTCGAGCGGACCGGAATTGCCGATGCAGGTGGTGCAGCCATAGCCCACGGTATTGAAGCCGATGGCATCGAGATCTTCCTGCAGGCCCGAGCGGGTGAGGTATTCGGTGACGACCTGGGAGCCGGGCGCCAGCGACGTCTTGACCCATGGCTTGGGATGCAGGCCCTTTTCGCGGGCCTTGCGGGCAACCAGACCGGCCGCGACCAGAACGGAAGGGTTGGAGGTGTTGGTGCACGAGGTGATCGCGGCGATGACCACGTCGCCATCGGAGAGATGGAAGTCACGACCGGGCACCGCATAGCTGGTGTTGGCCGCGTCGTTGTCCTCGGGGGTATCGTGGGCACCCGTGGCGCCTTCGGCCACATAGCGGGCTTCCTGCTTGTCCGCGGCGTCCACGGCGGGAGCGCGCCCTCCCGAGATTTCCTCGAGCGCCTTGACGAAGGCGGTGGAGGCATCGGTCAGCGCCACGCGGTCCTGGGGCCGCTTGGGGCCCGCGAGCGAGGGCACGACGCTTGCAAGGTCGAGCTCGAGGGTGTCGGAGAACACCGGATCGGGATCGGCGTCGGTGCGGAACATGCCCTGGGCCTTGGCATAGGCTTCCACCAGCGCGACGCGGTTGGGGTCACGGCCCGTATCGGTGAGATACGAGATGGTCTCGCTGTCGATCGGGAAAAAGCCGCAGGTGGCGCCGTATTCGGGCGCCATGTTGGCGATGGTCGCCTTGTCCTCGAGCGAAAGGTTGGACAGGCCCGCGCCGTAGAACTCGACGAACTTGCCCACCACGCCCTTCTTGCGCAGCATTTCGGTGACGTGCAGCACCAGATCGGTGGCGGTGGTACCTTCGGGAAGCTTGCCGGTGAACTTGAAGCCGATCACTTCGGGGATGAGCATGGAGATGGGCTGGCCCAGCATCGCGGCTTCGGCCTCGATGCCGCCAACCCCCCAGCCGAGCACTGCAAGGCCGTTGACCATGGTGGTGTGGCTGTCGGTGCCCACCAGCGTATCGGGATAGGCCACTTCCTCGCCGCCCTCGGACTTTGTCCAGACGGTCTGTGCGAGATATTCGAGATTGACCTGGTGGCAGATACCGGTCCCGGGAGGCACGACACGGAAGTTCGAGAAGGCGGACTGGCCCCAGCGCAAAAATTCATAGCGCTCGCCATTGCGTTCGTATTCGCGCTCCACGTTCTGCTCGAACGCATTCGCGGTGCCGAAATAATCGACCATGACCGAGTGGTCGATCACGAGGTCGACGGGAACCAGCGGGTTGATCTTCTGGGGATCGGCGCCCAGCGTCTGGGTGGCGTCGCGCATGGCGGCCAGATCGACCACGGCGGGCACGCCGGTGAAGTCCTGCATCAGGACGCGTGCCGGACGGTAGGAAATCTCGTGGCCAGCCGCGCCCTTGTTGTCGAGCCAGCTCCTGACCGCCTCGATGTCGGGGCGGTGGACGGTGCGTCCGTCCTCGAACCGCAGCAGGTTCTCGAGCACCACCTTGAGGGAGTGAGGGAGCCGGGAAATGCCTTCAAGGCCGTTCTGCTCGGCGTCCTTGAGGGCATAGATCGTGTAGGCCTTGTTTCCGACGGTGAGGGTCTTTTTCGAATCAAAGCTGTTGGACTGGGTCACGCGGTCCGCCTTTCCTTATTGCAAGCAGGCTTGGGGCCGTTCCGCCGGGCCAAACGGCGCCTCCCGCGCCATCAAAAAGCGCGATCCTCCACCGCCGGCGGGCCGGTACCTGAAACTGGCTTCTCTATAATGAATCCAGTTTGCACTTGCCAGTGCGGACTTGGGACGACTATTGCAGCGCGATGGACCCATCGACCGGTTACCGGCCCGTTTCGCTCTCTGCTCCCCGCGTCAGTTGCGTGCGGGGTGGGCGGGTCGTCTTCGAGGATGTGGACCTCTCGGTCCCGCCGGGTTCGGCCCTCGTGCTGCGGGGCCCCAACGGGGCCGGCAAGAGCTCGGCGCTCCTGACGCTCGCCGGGCTGGTCGGGGAAAAAGACAAGAAGATAGAATGGGTTGGCGCTGATCCCGAGACCGAGCCGAGGACGCTCATCCATCTGGTCGGCCATCGTTCGGCGGTCCAGGATACCCTCACGGTCAGGGAAAATCTCGTCTTCTGGACGCGGGTTCTCGAGGGCCGGCAGGAGCGCGTCGCCGATGCGCTCGCGGCGAGCGGGCTGGCGCGTCTGGCCGATGCGCCCTGCGCTATTCTCTCGGCTGGGCAAACCCGGCGTCTCGCTTTGGCACGGCTGGTGGCCGTGCCCCGGCCGGTGTGGCTCCTGGACGAACCCACATCCGCGCTCGACGATGCGGGCGCGCGCTGGGTGCGCGAACTGGTGCTTGGCCATCTCGCCCGGGGTGGGCTTGCGGTCGCGGCGACCCATATTCCCCTGGGCATAGAGGAGGATGACGCGCGGGTGCGGGTGCTCGACCTTGGCGGGGAGACATTGCTGTGAGCGCGATCGGGGCGATCATCGGGCGTGAATTGCGCCTCTCCCTGCGCCAGGGCGGAGATCTACTGACGCTGCTCGTTCTCTTTATCGGCATCGGTGTGCTCGTGCCGCTCGCGGTTGGCCCCGATCGGGCGCTGCTCGCGCGGATCGCGCCCGGCATCATCTGGATCGCGGCGCTGCTCGCCCAGCTTCTGATCCATGACAGACTGTTTCGGGCCGATCACGAGGATGGCTCGCTTCTGGCTTTTCGTCACGCGGGGCTGCCGCTCGAGGCGATCGTCGGGGCCAAGCTCGTGGCGCACTGGATCACCGGCGGGTTGCCCGTCATCATTGCCGCGCCGCTGATGGGCGTGATGCTGGGGCTCGAGCCCATGACCGCTCTGGCGGCGGTGGGGGTTCTGGTGATCGGCACGCCCGCGCTCACGGCGCTCGTGGCAATCAGCGCGGCGATCACGGTGGGTTTACGCCGGGGCGGACTTGTCGCACCGGTGCTGATCTTGCCCCTGACCCTGCCTGTGCTTATTTTCGGCACGGGCGCGTTGAGCGCCTCGGCGATGGCGGCGCAGGGTCAGGCGGTGTTGCTTTTGGGCGCGCTGAGCCTCGTATCGGTGGCCATGGCGCCGTTCGCGGCCGCGGCGGCGCTGAAGATCTCTGGAGAATAGGGCACTGATGAGCGCTACCGAAAACCGTTCTGGTCCGCCGGGCCTGTGGACGCGAATTGCCCATCCCGGGCTGTTCCTGGGCTGGAGCCGGCATCTGGTGGTGCCGCTCGCGCTGCTGTGCATCGCATTGTTTGCGGTCGGGCTCTATTTTGCGTTTCCCGGCTCGCCTGCCGACTACCAGATGGGGGACACGGTGCGCATGATGTATGTGCATGTACCCAGCGCCTGGCTGAGCCAGTTCTGCTATGGGGTCATGTGCGTGTCGGCCATCGGCACGCTGGTCTGGCGCCACCCCATGGCCGATGTGAGCCAGAAGGCGGCCGCGCCGCTGGGGGCCGCGTTCACGGCCCTGGCGCTCTTTACGGGGTCGATGTGGGGCCGGCCCACCTGGGGGACGTTCTGGGAATGGGACGGGCGCATGACTTCGACGCTGATCCTGCTCTTTATCTATCTCGGGATCGTCGCGCTCTGGCGCGCCTTTGACGACCAGCTCAAGGCGGCACGGGTGATCGCGGTCTTCACCCTCGTGGGGGCGATCAACATCCCGATCATCAAGTTCTCGGTGGACTGGTGGCAGACGCTCCATCAGCCGGCCTCGGTGTTCCGGCTGGACGGTCCGACCATCGATACGGCCATGCTGGTACCGCTGCTCGTGATGACCGGCGCCTTTTCGGTGCTGTTCCTCACGCTTCATCTGGTGGGCATGCGCACCGAAATCGGCAAGCGGCGCGTGCGGAGCCTGCAGACCGCGCTGGCGCGGGCCGAAGGTGGCGCGCGATGATCGCGCTGGGCGCCCATTTCGGGTTCATCGCGGCGGCGTATGTCGGAACCGCAGTCGTCATCGGCGGACTGGTGACCTGGATCGCGGCCGATGCGCGGCGCACCCGGACGCGGATCGCTGCGCTCGAAGCGGCGCGCGAGCGGGCCGGGGACCGGCGGTGACGGGCCGGGCGCGCATCGTTCTCGCGCTGGTGCCGCTCGTGGTGCTGGCCGGGCTCGTCGCGGTCTTTGCGGCGCTGATGGGCCGTGACACGTCCTATGTGCCCTCGGCGCTGCTCGACAGGCCGGCCCCCGCGTTCGCGCTCGCCGCGCTCGAGGGGCACGATCAGCCCGGGTTCGGCACGGCGGACCTGGCGGGCAACGGGGTGTCGGTGGTCAACGTCTTTGCGAGCTGGTGCGTGCCGTGCCGGGCCGAGCATCCCTTTCTCATGGATCTGGCCGAGCGGGATGTGGCGCGCGTCTACGGGATCAATTATGACGATCCGCCCGAAAATGCCCGGGCCTTTCTTGCCGAGCTGGGCAATCCCTACGCCCGGGTGGGGGCCGATCGGGACCGCCGGGCGGGGATCGAATGGGGGGTTTACGGGGTGCCCGAGACCTTCGTGGTCGACGCCGAGGGCATCATCACCTTCAAGCATGTGGGTCCGCTGACTGCCGAGAGCTACGCCGAGCGGCTGCTTCCGGCCATCGAGGAAGCTGCAGGACGCTGACGGGATCGGGGCTGAAATAGCCTTGGCCTGAGGCTTTTCCTGGCCCACAATCGGTCAGGGCACGAAATGCCCCACCGAATCATTGCCGGGGACGACCATGACGCGCGGTCCGGAGACATCAATGGCACGCTGCGCATGTGGGCAGGTGGAACTGGCGCTGAAGGCTCGGCCGTTCCTATCGGCGGTCTGCTATTGCGACGATTGTCAGGCCGCGGGCAGAACGATCGGCCGGCTGGAAGGCACGCACACGCCGCTCGAAGCCGATCGGGGCACGGCCTATGTACTGGTGCGCAAGGACCGTGTCTCGGTGCAGAGGGGCGCGGATCGGCTGGCCGAGTTCAGGCTCGCTCCCTCTTCGCCCACCCGAAGGGTGATCGCGACATGCTGCAACACGCCCATGTTCCTCGATGTGGCCCCGGCTCATTGGGTCACGGTCTATCGCGACCGGCTGGCGCCCGAGGATCGTCCGGCGATCGAAATGCGGGTGATGACGCGGCACCGGGCGTCGGCATTGCCCTATCCAGATGCGGCCTCGCGCCACGCGGGGCACACCGGGCGGTTTTTTCTCAAGGTTCTGGGCGCGTGGATCTCGATGGGCTTTCGGCGGCCGCGCCTTGCGCCTTATCCTCACATCTCGCTCTGAGCGCCCTTGGCCGCGGCCTTGACCGGATCGGCGGCCTCCTCGGCCTCGTGCCCGTCCGGGGCGTATTTGGTCAGGAGCGGCACCTGAGCAATGGCGAAGGCCATGGTGATGGGCATGATGCCCCAGACCTTGAAGGCCACCCAGAAATCGTCGGAGAAATTGCGCCAGACGACCTCGTTGACGATGGCGAGAAAGAAGAAGAACAGGCCCCAGCGCAGGGTGAGCAGGTACCAGCCGCGCTCCTTGAGCCGGTAGACCTCACCGAACACATAGCGCAGCAGCGACTGGCCAAAGCCCAGCCCGCCTAGAAGGACCGAGCCGAACAGCACATTGGTGATGGTGGGCTTGAGCTTGATGAACAACGCGTCCTGGAAATAGATCGTCATGCCGCCAAAGACCAGCACCACGACGCCGGTGACCAGCGGCATCACGGGGATGCGCTTCATGATGATCCTGGAAAGCACCAGCGAGATCGCCATGGCGACCATGAACACCGCGGTGGCAAAGATGATGGGCTGGCTGAACCAGGCCTGGAGCGCGGGGAACGCTTCTAGAATGCGCTCGCCCTGGGCGTTGACGATGAAGAAGACGACCAGCGGGCCCAGCTCGAGGGCCAGCTTGATGATCTGGGGCTTGAGTTCGTCCCAGCCCGCCTCTTGCGATTTCGCCTGGCTGTCGGCCATGTGGTCTTACTCCCTGCCTGCGATGGCGCGTGCGAACTCGTCGGCGGAAAAGGGCTCTAGATCCCCAATCGCCTCGCCCACGCCGATGAAATGGATCGGCAAGCCGAATTTCTGCGCGATGGCCACGAGGATGCCGCCGCGCGCGGTGCCGTCGAGCTTTGTCATCACCAGACCGGTCACGCCCGCCTTATTGCCGAAGATTTCGACCTGATTAAGGGCGTTCTGGCCCGTTGTGGCATCAAGGGTCAAAAGCGTGGCGTGGGGAGCCTCGGGATCGCGCTTCTTGATGACGCGGATGATCTTTTCGAGCTCGTCCATCAATTCGGTGCGGTTCTGGAGCCGGCCGGCGGTATCGATGATCACGACATCGGTGCCGTCCTCCTGGCCCTTTTTCACCGCATCAAAGGCAAGGCCCGAGGCATCCGCGCCGGTTGGGCGGGTCAGGACCTCGACATCCGAGCGCGTGCCCCAGACCTGCAGCTGCTCGACGGCGGCGGCCCGGAAGGTGTCTCCGGCCGCCAGCAGCACCGATTTTCCCTCCGAGCGGTATTTGGCGGTGAGCTTGCCGATCGTCGTGGTCTTGCCCGATCCGTTCACCCCCACCATCAGGATGACGAAGGGTTTTTTGCCCGTATCGATCTCGAGCGGCCGGGCCACCGGCGCGAGAACGGCGGCGACTTCCTCGGCGAGGGTGGCGCGGACCTCCTCGGGGGCTACGTCCCTGTCGAATTTTTCGGCCCGGAGCCTGTCGGTGATCGCCGTGGCGGTTTCGATGCCCAGATCGGCGGCGATCAGGGTGTCTTCGAGCTCCTCGAGCGTGGCTTCGTCCAGCCGCCTTTTGGTGAAGATCGCCTGGATCGAGGTGCCCAGTGTGTCGGACGAGCGCTTGAGGCCCGATTTCAGCCGCGCGAACCAGCCTTGCGGTTCGTCGGGCTGAGCGGGCTGCGGCTCAAGCTGTCCGGGCGCGGCATCGGGCTCCGGGGTGGAGGCCGCAGGAGCTTCGGGGTCCGGCTCTGCGCTCAGCGCGCGCTTTTCCCTGACCTCCCGGGGCTGGTCGAGAGGGTCGAGGATATCGTCGGGCACCGGCGGCTCGTGCTCGGGTGGATTGGGGTGCCCGGCCTTGAGCCATTCGGCCTGCATTTCCGGTGGTGCGGCGTCCGGGGTATTGTCGCTGGTGCCGGCCGGAGCTTCCTCGCTTGCGGGGGCTTGCGGGGCCGCCTCGGCCCGGCGCTCCTCGCGCAGGGCCTTAAGGCTTTCCTCCTCGCCGCGCGGGTCCTCGGTCGCGCGCTCGAGCGCCTGTTCGGCATCGGAACTCGGTGCCGGCTTTTCGCCGAACAGCCGCCCCCAGAAGCCGGGCTTTCTGGTGTCGCTCATGCCGCCTGTCTCCTGGATTGGGCCACCAGACCCTCGGGGGCAACCGAGGCCATCTCGACGGCGATGATCTCGCCGGGCGTGCCGGCCTCGAGCCTGACGGGCACGAATTGTTCGGTCCGGCCCATGGTTTCGCGTTCCACGAGCACGTTTTCCATGCGCCCGACCCGGGAAGCGCACAGGCGGGCGAACTGTTCCTCGCCCAGAGCGCGCAATTGCTCGGCGCGCTTTTTCGCGGTCGCTCTGGCCACCTGCGGCATCCGGGCCGCAGGAGTTCCCTCGCGGGGCGAGAAGGGGAAGACGTGCAGATAGGTGAGGTCTGCCCTTTTGACGAAATCGAGCGTGTTGGCGAACATGGCGTCGGTTTCGGTGGGAAAGCCCGCGATGATGTCGGCGCCAAACACCATTTCGGGGCGCAGGGCGCGCAGCTTGTCGACGATGGCGAAGGCGTCGTCCCGGCTGTGGCGGCGCTTCATGCGCTTCAAGATCATGTCGTCGCCCGATTGCAGCGAGAGGTGCAGGTGCGGCATCAGCCGGGTGTCGGACGCCACCGCATCGTAAAGCGCCTGGTCGGCCTCGATGGAATCGATCGAGGAAATCCTCAGGCGGGGCAGCTCGGGCACGTGGCGCAGGATCGACTGGGTGAGCTTGCCCAGGGTGGGGGTGCCGGGAAGGTCGCCGCCGTAGGAGGTGATATCGACGCCGGTCAGGACGATCTCGCGATAGCCATTGTCACAGAGCCGTTTGATCTGGTCGACCACGACCCCCATGGGCACCGAGCGTGAGGGGCCCCGGCCGAAGGGGATGATGCAGAACGTGCAGCGGTGGTCGCATCCGTTCTGGACCTGAACGAAGGCGCGGGCGCGCCCGTCCAGCCCGTCGATCAGGTGGCCCGCGGTCTCGGTCACGCTCATGATGTCGTTGACCTGGACCTTGTCGTTCAGCGGCACCCCGAAGGCGATGGGGCGATAGCTTTCGGCCTTGAGCTTGTCGTTGTTGCCGATCACCAGATCGACCTCGGCCATGTCGCCGAAATCGCGCGCCTGGGTCTGGGCGGCGCAGCCGGTCACGACGATCCGCGCACCGGGATTGTCCCGCCGCGCCTTGCGGATCGACTGCTTGGCCTGACGCACCGCTTCGGCGGTCACCGCGCAGGTGTTGATGATGATCGCGTCGGTGAGCCCGGACTTTTCCGCCTCGGCCTTGATGACTTCGGATTCATAGGCGTTGAGCCGGCAGCCGAAGGTGATGGTCTCGATGCTCATGCGGCGCTCTCTGTGAAAAGCGCGGCCGGAATCTCACCCTCCCCGTCGAGCGCGAAGGGCCCGGTCATCACAATGTGATCGTCGGCGCGCCATTGGATGTGCAGCTCCCCGCCCGGGAGCTCGATGGTCACCGCCCGGTCGGTGAGCCCCTTGCGGGCGGCGGCGACCGCGGTGGCGCACGCGGCGGTGCCGCACGCCAGGGTCAGGCCCGCCCCGCGCTCCCAGACCTTGATCCGGATCCGGTCGGGCGCGAGCACCTGGGCGATGGTGATGTTGGCGCGTTCGGGGAAGATCGGGTGGTTCTCAAGGAGCGGGCCGAACCTGGCCAGATCGTGGGCCTCGAGATCGGCGACCCAGAAGATGGCGTGGGGATTGCCGACATTGACGACGGATGGGGAATGGAGAACGGGCGCGTCGATCGGCCCGATCTGGAGCTCGATCGCGGTGGTGTCGGCGAAGGGTTCGGCGAGCGGGATGGCGTTCCAGTCAAACCGGGGCCGGCCCATGTCCACACTGGCGGTGTCGCCATCGATCCGGGCGTTGAGGATATCGGCATTGGTGCGCAGGGTGATCGCATCGCGGCCCGTCTCGCCGGCCAGAAGCCCGGCAATGCAGCGGGTGGCGTTGCCGCAGGCGTCAACTTCCCCGCCCTCGGCATTGTAGATGCGCATGAAGGCATCCACGCCCTGGACCGTGTCGGGCTCGATGACGATCAGCTGGTCGCAGCCGATGCCGGTCGTGCGATCAGAGATCGCCCGCACCTGGTCGGCATCCAGCGAAACAGGACGCGCGCGCGCGTCAAGCACGACGAAATCGTTGCCCAGTCCGTTCATCTTGAGATAGCGCAGCGGCGCGGTCATCGTTTCGCTCGGTGCCAGAGGGTCGCGTAATGGGGACCTATATGGAGGAAAAGCGGCGCGATTTCCAGTTTCCCCCTCGATTTGTTGACTCACCGGCAACCCGACCGTATAAGCCGCGCAAACTCTAGTCATGTTCCGTGACCCGAGCCACTGGCTCGCCCGAGAGGCGAGCGGTCACCACCCGCCAGCGCGTTGCGCCCGCGGGTGCGATTTGGTTTTGTGGCACAAGACGCCATATTGGCAGCGGACCTTCGAGTAGAGCAACGGGATTGGTGAGCATGTTCGAGAGCCTGAGCGACCGCCTAGGCAGCATATTTTCCGGGCTTACGGGCCGGGGCGCGCTGAGCGAAGCCGATGTTTCGGCGGCGCTGCGGGAAGTGCGCCGGGCCCTGATCGAGGCGGACGTCTCGCTCGAAGTGGTGCGCGCCTTTGTCGAGCAGGTGCGGGCGCGCGCCGTGGGCGTGGAGGTCACCCGGTCGGTCAAGCCCGGCCAGCAGGTGGTCAAGATCGTCCATGACGAGCTGGTCGCGGTGCTGGGCCAGGAGGGCAGCCCGATCTCGCTCAATGCCCCGGCTCCCGTTGCCATCCTGATGGTCGGCCTGCAGGGCTCGGGCAAGACCACCACCACGGGCAAGATCGCCAAGCGACTTAGCGAAAAGCAGAACAAGCGCGTCCTGCTCGCCTCGCTCGATACGCGCCGGCCCGCGGCCATGGAGCAGCTGGCGACGCTCGGGGCCCAGATCGGGGTGGATACGCTCCCGATCGTTTCCGGCCAGTCGGCGGTCGAGATCGCCCGCCGGGCGCTCGATAGCGCCCGCAAGGGCGGCTATGACGTGGTAATGCTCGATACTGCCGGGCGCACCCATATCGACGAAGAGCTGATGGAAGAGACGGCCCAGATCAAGGCCGTTTCCAATCCCCATGAAGTGCTTCTGGTCGCCGACAGCCTTACAGGCCAGGACGCGGTCAACCTCGCGCGCTCGTTCGATCAGCGTGTGGACATCACCGGTATTGTTCTGACACGCGTTGACGGCGACGGGCGCGGGGGCGCAGCGCTTTCCATGCGCGCGGCCACGGGCAAGCCCATCAAGCTGATCGGCGTGGGCGAAAAGATGGACGCGCTCGAGGATTTCCATCCCAAGCGCATCGCCGACCGCATTCTGGGCATGGGCGACATCGTCTCGCTGGTGGAAAAGGCCGCGGCCAACGTCACCGCCGAAGACGCCCAGAAGATGGCCAAGAAGATGAAGAAGGGTCAGTTCGACCTGGACGATCTGATGGGCCAGCTACTCCAGATGAAGAAGATGGGCGGCATGGCCTCGCTCATGGGCATGATGCCGGGTATGGGCGCGATGAAAAAGCAGCTCTCTCCCGACAAGCTCGACGACAAGGTCTTCGATCGGCAGGTCGCGATCATCCAGTCCATGACCAAGACCGAACGCGCGCGGCCCGAGCTTCTCAACGCCTCGCGGCGCAAGCGCATCGCCAAGGGTGCGGGCGTCGAGGTTTCCGAGATCAACAAGCTCATCAAGATGCACCGGCAAATGGCCGACATGATGAAGAAGGTCTCGCGCGGCGGCGCCGGTGGCCTGGCCTCGATGTTCGGGGGCATGGGCAAGAAGATGCTTGGGGGCGGCGGCATGCCCGCGGACATGGACCCCGCCCAGCTCGAGGAGATGGCGCGCGCCGCCGGGGTGGATCCGGCTACGCTGACCGGCGGGGCCGGGGGTGCCAAGGCGCTGCCCGAAAAGCTCCCGGACGATTTTTCCAAGCTCTCCAAGTCCAGTGGTCCGGGTCTTCCCGGGCTCGGCGGCAATTCGCGGTTTCCGGGTCTGCCCGGCCTTTCGGGCCTTCCCGGCAAGAAGAAGTAACCCTCAATTCCGACTCCAAAGACGAAAGACCAAAGACATGGCTATCAAAATCCGCCTGGCGCGTGCCGGCTCCAAGAAGCGCCCCTACTACCACATCGTCGTGGCCGATGCCCGCGCGCCGCGCGACGGCCGTGTGATCGAGCGTATCGGCTCGTACAACCCCATGCTGACCAAGGACGACGAAAAGCGCATCGTTCTGGACACCGAGCGGGCCCAGCACTGGGTGTCGATCGGAGCGCAGCCGACCGAGCGCGTCGAGCGGTTCCTCGATGCCGCCGGTCTGGTCAAGCGCACCGAGCGCAACAACCCCAACAAGGCCAAGCCGGGCGCCAAGGCTCTCGAGCGCCTCGAGGAAAAGAAGGCCGCAGAGGAAGCCGCCAAGGCCGCTGCTGAGGCTCCGGCCGAAGAGGCACCGGCCGAAGAAGCCGGCGCCGAGTAAGCTTCGGTGTCCGGGGCCAAAAAGCCTGACAACCGCATTCTCGTGGGTCGCCTCGGTGCGGCCCACGGCATTTCCGGCGAAATCCGTCTCTCCTCGTTCACCGAGGAGCCGATGGCCATCGCCTCCTATGGTCCGCTCCTGACCGACCAGGCAGGCCTTGTGGTCACCATCGAAAAGGCGCGACCGGCCAAGACCGTGCTCATCGCCCGCCTTGCGGGCGTAAAAGACCGCACTGGGGCCGAAAAGCTCAACGGGGTCTCGCTCTATATCGACCGCGCGCAGCTGGCCGAGACCGAAGACGACGAATTCTATCACGCGGATCTGATCGGGCTGAAGGCCCTCGACCGTGACGGTGCGGTTCTCGGGGTGGTGACCGGTGTGGTCAATTTCGGGGCCGATGATCTGCTTGACCTGCGGCTCGAGGCGGGCGGTTCGGCCTATCTGCCGTTCACACGGGCGATTGTGCCCGAGGTCTCGCTTGCCCAAGGCCATCTCGTGGTGGTGCCGCCCGAAGGCTGGCTTGACGATACGCCGCGCGACCCCCAGGACAAGGACACCTGAGCTATGGCTTCTGGCGGCACAACCGGCTGGCAGGCTTCGGTCATCACCCTTTTTCCCGAGCTGTTCCCCGGACCGCTGGGCGCTTCGGTGATCGGGCGGGGAATAGAGCGGGGCGCGTTCTCGCTCGAGACCCATTCCCTGCGCGATTTTGCCACCGACAGGCACCGGACGGTGGACGATACGCCGGCGGGCGGCGGGGCGGGCATGGTTCTGCGGCCCGACATCCTCGCCAGGGCCATCGACCATGCCGCTCCGGAAGGCGACACGCGCCCAAGGATAGTGATGAGCCCGCGCGGGGTGCCGCTCACCCAGGAGCGGGTGCGCGCGCTCGCAGCCGGACCCGGTGCAGTGATCGTCTGCGGGCGGTTCGAGGGGATCGACCAGCGGGTGATCGACGCCAGGGCGCTCGAGGAGATCTCGATCGGGGATTACGTGCTGGCCGGTGGCGAAGTGGCGGCCATGGTGCTGATCGAGGCGGTGGCGCGGCTGTTGCCCGGTGTTCTGGGCGCCGGGGCGAGTGCGGGCGAGGAAAGTTTCGAGGACGGGTTGCTCGAATACCCCCAGTATACCCGGCCCCAGAGTTTCGAGGGGCGTGAGATTCCGGGCGTTCTGGTCTCGGGCGATCACGGCAGGGTCGCCCAGTGGCGGCTCGAACAGGCCAGGGAGCTGACCCGGACGCGCCGGCCCGACCTCTGGGCGCGCTACAGGCCCTAGCCGCTGGGCTCTGGACTCGCGGGCCTATTCCATATATAGCCCGCGCCGACGTGCAGGAATGCTCCGTCCAACCAAGACCGGGTGCCCAAAGGGCGCTCCAGTGAAAAGATCAGAACGGATCCAACGACATGAACATTATCCAGCAGCTCGAGAAAGAGCAGAGCGAAGCCCTTCTGGCCAAGCGTTCGGTCCCGGAATTTTCCCCGGGCGACACCGTCAAGGTGTGGGTGCGCATCCGTGAAGGTGAAAAAGAGCGTTTGCAGGCCTATGAGGGCGTCGTGATCGCCCGCTCGGGTTCGGGCATCGCCGAGAGCTTCACCGTGCGCAAGATTTCCTATGGCGAGGGCGTGGAGCGTGTGTTCCCGGTGCTCTCCCCGATGATCGACCGGATCGAAGTGCTCAAGCGCGGCAAGGTGCGGCGCGCCAAGCTCTACTATCTGCGTGACCGTCGCGGCAAATCCGCCCGTATCTTTGAATCGACCAACGCGCGCACCAAGAAGATCGAGGCCGAAGAGCGTCAGGCCGCTTCGGAAGCCAAGGCCGCACGCGAGGCCGAGAAGGTCGCCGCTGCCGAGGCTCTCGCCCGCGAGACGGCCGAAAAGGAAGCAGCCGAAAAGGCCGCTCAGGATGCCGCTGCCGCCGAGGCCGCAGCCGCAGAGAACAGCGAAGAGTCCAAATCCGAGTAATCGGCCTCTTTTTCGCGACACTTTCGAGCCCGGTCGCTTCTTGTGGCCGGGCTTTTCGTATCCGGGCCTGTTATGGGGTCCTGTGAGGGCGCGATTGAACCGCGGTGCGCCTCGGGGCGTTGAGGGGCCATGACCAAACTGAGACCATCACGCGTCCATGAGGCGCTGGGCCCGGATTTCTTCGATCCGGTTGCCCCTGCGGACTTTCCTGAAACCATCGTGCGGTATCGCAACCAGCGCTGGGCAGGCAAGGTGGGACTTGGCGACCTCGATACGGATGCCTGGGTCTCCCATTTCGGGCGCTTCGCGCCGATCGAGGGGAGCTTTGGCCAGCCCCTGGCCCTGCGCTATCATGGCCACCAGTTCCAGAGCTACAATCCGGCCCTGGGGGACGGGCGCGGCTTTCTCTTTGCCCAGCTTCTCGATGCGCAGGGGCGGCTGCTCGATCTGGGCACCAAGGGATCGGGCACCACGCCCTGGTCCCGGGGCGGAGATGGGCGGCTCACCCTCAAGGGCGGCGTGCGCGAAGTCCTGGCCACCACCATGCTCGAAGCGCTGGGGGTCGATACCTCCAAGAGCTTCTCACTCATCGAGACGGGCGAACATTTGCTGCGCGGGGACGAGCCGTCGCCGACGCGGTCGAGTGTCCTCGTGCGGCTTTCGCACTCCCATATCCGGGTGGGCACGTTCCAGCGCCTCTCCTATCTCAATGACAGTGCGGGGCTCGAGCGGCTGGTTGCGCACTGCATCGCCCATTATTATCCCGCGCTCGCAGGGCAAGGCGCGCCGGCGCTTCTCGGGGCGGCGAGCGAGGCGGTGGCGCGGACCGGGGCGCGCATGGTCGCGGCCGGTTTCATCCATGGCGTGCTCAATACCGATAACGTCAACATCACGGGCGAGTGCTTCGATTACGGGCCCTGGCGGTTTCTCGACACCTATGATCCCGATTTCACCGCGGCGTATTTCGACGAGACCGGGCTTTATGCCTTCGGCCGGCAGCCAGACGCGCTGGCCTGGACCATGACCCGGCTTGCCGAAGCGCTGCTGCCCATCTCCACCCCCGAGGCGCTCGAGCCCGAGCTCAACCGGTTCTGGCCTGCCTTCCAGCGCGAGCTTGCCGATGCCGTGATCGATCGGCTCGGGCTCGTGCCGTCTCCGGATGCGGACGAAAACCACGCGCTGGTGGTTGCGTTCTTCCGCGCTCTGGACGACGCAAAGCCTCCCTATGAGCAGGTTTATTTCGATCTGAGGGGCGGGCCGGGCGATCGCGCCCGGCTCGAGGCGAGCCCGTTGGCGGCGGTCCATGCCGGCGAGGCGTTCGCGCCGCTCCTCGAACAGATGGCCGGTTTTTCCGCGCGTCCGGATGCACGCGCCCATTCCTATTTCGCCCGCACGCGGCCCAGGACCATGCTGATCGGGGAGGTCGAAGCGCTGTGGGGCGCCATTGCCGACCGGGACGACTGGGCGCCCCTCAAGGGCGCGCTCGGGGAAATCGAGGAGATGAGAGAGGCCTATACGCCCCGGCCAGGTGGCCTGGAAGGGGCTGGAGAGGAAAATTTCACCGTCATGTGACTGGCGGGCGCGGCGGGATAGGCCTACAAATCTGGCCCATGGGAATGATCCGTCACATCGGCCTCGTCGTCTGCTCGGCGCTTGCGCTTGGCACCGCTCCGCTCGTTGCCGAGGAGACTGCACAGCCGCGTGCGGTGGTCGAGCTCTTTACCAGCCAGGGATGCTCGTCCTGTCCGCCGGCCGACGCGCTTCTCGCCCAGCTGGGCGCGCGCGACGATATCATCGCGCTCGCCTATCACGTGGACTATTGGGATTATGTAGGCTGGGAAGACACCTTCGCGCTGCCCGCCCATGGGGAACTGCAGAAATCCTATGCCTCGCTTTGGGGCAAAAACCGCGTCTACACCCCGCAATTCGTGGTCAATGGCGCGGTCGGCGTGCCCGGCTCGCAGATCGCGGGCATCGGGGACGTGCTGGCCCAGCAATCCCTGCCGGTGGGCGTCGTGCTCGCCCGCGGAGACCAGCAGGACCTTGCGGTCGAGATTCCGGGCAACGGGCAGTTCTCGGACGCGGTGATCTGGCTGGTGTCGTTCCGCGAGCGCGGGGACGTGACCATCGAGCGCGGCGAGAATTCGGGCAAGTCGCTCAGCTACACCCACATCGTCACCGGCCGCCAGGCCGTAGGCATGTGGAGCGCCAGGGAGGGGGCAAGCCTGAGGCTTCCAATGCCGGAAATTACTTCGCCCTCAAGCGACGGGCTGGCGATTCTGGTGCAGGAAAAGGTGGGGGAATTGCCCGGTCCGATCGTCGGTGCCGCGGTGATCGACGCCACACCCTGATCATCTGATCGTTCGGACAAAAGAACGACCGGCCAACCGGAACCAAGGTTTGGGGGCTCGGTGATTCCGGCCGGCCGGCCACTGGAGGCAATGATCGTTTCTAGCGGCCCAATATGGCTTGGTGGAGGAGAGATTGTGTCGCCAATAGGTTCATTTTCCGACCGGGCCGGGGATGGCCGCCCAATTGTGCGGGCCGGGTTGCGCGACCGGAAAATCGGAGCGATCATGACCGTGATGTGACACGGATCAGAAAGCGGAGCATCGGATTGACGGACGGCGCGGGCGAGCAGCGAAATCTTCAAACACCACCTGCAGCAGGAGACGGATTTCGCGGCGGTCGGGCGCCGGCCAAAGTCAGTTTTCATCGCTCGGAACTGGCGGTCATCCTCAATGTCTACGGCAAGAAAGTCTCGGCCGGGGAATGGCGCGACTATGCGATCGACATGCTGCGCGACCGTGCGCTGTTCTCGATCTACCAGCGGGCCTCCGAACGTCCGCTCTATGTGATCGAGAAGGATCCCCGCCTGGCCCGCAAGCAGGGGCAGTACCTTGTCTATGGGATGGACGGACGGGTGCTCAAGCGCGGGCATGATCTGCATGCCGTGCTGCGGATCCTTGACCCCCACCTCGTCATCGTCCGGTAGAGTTCCTGTTCTGATTGAATCAGAACAGGAGCTTTAAGTCTTTGATTTGTAGCGGCAGCGCTCAAGCCTCTGGAGCGCTGCAGGGCGTCCTGGACGCAGAATGAAAAAAGGGCCCGCGGAGGATATCCGCGGGCCCTTGATGGTTTGGGGTCGGGTCGCGCGCTATTCGCGGTTGCCGAAGAGACGCAGCAGCATCAGGAACAGGTTGATGAAATCCAGATACAGCGTCACGGCGCCCATGATGGCGAGCTTGCCGAGGCCTTCGTGGCCTATGTGCTCGGCATAGGCTTCCTTGATCTTCTGGGTATCATAGGCGGTGAGGCCCACAAAGATCAGCACGCCGACCGCCGAGATGGCGAAGTCGAGAACCGGGCTGGCCAGGAAGATGTTCACGATCATCGCGATGATCAGGCCCATCAGGCCCATGAACAGGAATCCGCCAAGGCTCGTGAGGTCACGCTTGGTCGTGTAGCCGTAAAGGCTCATGGAGCCGAACATCGCAGCGGTGATAAAGAAGACCTTCGCGATCGACGCCCCGGTGTAGACCAGGAAGATCGACGAGAGCGAAAGACCCATGACCGTCGCAAACGCCCAGAAGACGATCTGGGCTGTGCCAAAGCTCATCTTGTTGATGCCGAAGCTCAGCGCCAGGACGAAGGCGAAGGGCGACAGCGCGATGATCCACATCAGCGGGCTGCCGTAGACCGCCTGCGCGATCGCGGGATCGGACAGCGTCCATTGCGAGAAGAAATAGGCGACAACGCCCGTGAGGGCGAGGCCCAGTCCCATATAGTTGTAAACGCGCAGCATGTGCGCGCGCAGGCCTTCATCGATCTCCGCGGCGGTGCCGGCGCGGGACGCGTAGGCCCTACGGTCGAGTTCTGCCATAATGTCTCCATCCTCGATACGTGTTGCATGGGCACGCCCTTTTTCCGGGCACGCGCCAATTGCTTGATAATATGGCGATGGCCCTGCCGATTTACAAGAAAAACCGGTGTGAACAGGGTGCGGGTGGAGGATCGGGCGCCAGGAGGTGTTTCCCTTGGTCGCCATCTCGCGCTAGAGTCTGGCCTCGTGCCGGCCATTTCAATTTCCCGGGAGCCAGATCATGCCCAGGCTGTTCACCGGCATCGAAATTCCCCCATCGATCGGCTTTGCCCTGTCGCTCAAGCGCGGCGGGCTGCACGGGGCGCGCTGGATTGACCCGCAAAACTACCATATCACCCTGCGCTATATCGGGGAGGTAGACCACCGAAGCGCCCAAGAGGCGCTCGACGCGCTGGACCGCGCGGGCTATCGCGAGCCGTTCACGATCACGCTCGACCGGCTGGCGGTTTTCGGCGGCAACAAGCCGCGGGCGCTCTATGCAGGGGTTGTGCCCCATCCCGAGCTGCTCGACCTGCAGGCCGAGCATGAGCGGCTCTTGCACCGCGTGGCGCTGCTTTCGCCACAAGGACGCAAATTCTTGCCCCACGTGACCCTCGCACGTCTGCGTGATACCGCTGCCCGGGAGGTGGCCGCCCATATCGCCGCTTCGGGACGGTTTGAGCCGCTTTCGTTTTCCGTCCGGCGGTTCGTGGTCTATTCGTCCCGCGAATCGGGGGGCGGGGGCCCCTACATCGTCGAGCAGGACTATCCGCTGGCCGCCTGAGCGTTCAGCCGCAATTCAGCAGCGATCGCGCACAATTGCCTTCGATACCGGGGCTTCACGCATGGGAAGTCAAAATGCGAACAAATTTGCACATGATTTTGCCGCACGCGTCAGGGGAAATTTCCCGGCGTTTGCAGCTTGGTAACCATAATGGGCGAACCTGCCGGTTCAGTCGAGCAACGCCCCGATGAGGAAAGGTTTGGCAATGACGTCTTCGATGGCCGTCTTGGGATGCCGCGCTGCGGCGAGCGCATTGATGGCAGTTGGGCTCGCGCTGGGTCTGGCATCTCCTGCGCTCTCTGCCACCCAGCTCGATACCTTCGACTTCTGGACCGCCTGGTCCGACGAAGTGTCCGGAGAAAGAATCTGCTATGTCGCCTCCCAGCCGCAGACCACCGAGCCGGGCAGTCTCAACCACGGGTCGACCAATCGCGTGATCGTGACGATAAGGCCGTCCAATCGCAACGAAGTGGCCGTGACTTCCGGCTTCCCGCTCCACGAGACCAATGCCAACGGGGCCATGACCGTGGACGGCCAGCGCTATCCGCTGGTGACCGATGGACAGGCTGGTTGGCTGGCGAGCGCTGAAGACGAGCCCGGGTTCGTCGGCTCCATGCGGGCTGGCTCGACGCTGGTGGTCCAGCTCACCTCGCGGGCCGGCAACGAGACGCGTCACACCTATTCGCTGCGCGGGGTTACCGCCGCGCTCGACCGTGCGGCGCAGGACTGCCCGGCGTGAGCCGCGACGGTACCGATATCCGGTCTCCAGCCAAGGGGAGATCGGGACCGCCGCCTGGAAACACACAGCAGAAGGGTCTCATCGTGGCCATATCCCGCGCCCAACTGAAAACCTTGCCGGCCCTGCTCGTGGCCGGCTGCGCGCTCATGGCCATTCCGGCTGCCGCGCAGTCGGTTCGTATTCTGGGCGACCACAGCGCGTGGTCGGCCTATGCGGCGGGCGAGGGAACCGGTCAGGTTTGCTTTTCCCTGAGCCGGCCCACCGCCACCGAACCGGTTCCCGAAGGGTTCACCGAAGCCTATTTCTACATCACCCACCGGCCCGCCGAGAGCGTGCGCGAGGAAATCAACCTCGTGGCCGGCTACCAGTTCGCCGCCGACAGCACGGCGACGCTGGCGGTGGGCGATCAGAGTTTTGCGCTCTATACCCGTGGCGATGCCGCCTGGATGGCCGATACGGGGCTTTCGGACCAAGCCGCTGCCGCAATCCGCGCCGGGGCGACCATGACCATCACCGGGACCAGCGATCGGGGCGTCTCGGTGCGCCAGACGTTCTCGCTTGCGGGCGCCACCGCCGCCTCCGGGGACATAAACGAGGCCTGCTAGGTCCAGACCGTGCGGCCCGGTTTCGCCCGGTTTTGCCAAATCCGGCGCTCTATGATAGTGACCTCGCGATCGCGTCCGGGTTGATCGCGCGCCTTTGTGCCTGTCGCAGAGTTCCGGACTTAGATCGCCTGTTCCGCCATCGAGAATGGATTGTGCGCCATGAGCATCGCGCTCGATATCGATCATGCCAACACCGTGCGGCCCCCGCTTTCGGGCGCACGCGATCTCGTTGGGCTTTCGCGGCCAGAGCTTGCCGCCCAGCTGGGCGAGATGGGCCTTTCCGAGCGCGATGCGCGGATGCGCTCCAAGCAGCTCTGGAACTGGATCTACGTCAACGGCGCGACCGATTTCGATGCGATGAGTAATATCGCAAAGGGGCTGCGCGCCGAGCTGGCTCAGGCCTTTACCATCGGGCGGCCTGAAATCGTCTCCGAACAGGTCTCGGTGGACGGCACGCGCAAATGGCTGTTTCGCTTCCGCGATCCCCAGCATCCCAATATGCCCCCGGTCGAGGTGGAGACCGTATATATCCCGGAATCGGACCGGGGCACGCTGTGCGTCTCCTCCCAGGTCGGGTGCACGCTCACCTGCTCGTTCTGCCACACGGGTACTCAGAAACTGGTGCGCAATCTCTCGGCGGGGGAAATCCTCGCCCAGGTGATGATGGCGCGCGAGCGGCTGGGGGATTTTCCCGGTGGCTCACGCCCCATCGACGGGCTGGTGCCGTCCGGAGAGACGCGCGCGATCACCAATATCGTGATGATGGGGATGGGCGAGCCGCTCTACAATTACGAGAACGTCAAGAAGGCCCTGCTGATCGCCTCTGATGGGGAAGGGCTGAGCCTTTCCAAGCGCCGGATCACGCTTTCGACCTCCGGGGTCGTGCCCCAGATCGAGCCTACGGGACGTGAGGTCGGGGTGATGCTGGCGATCTCGCTGCATGCGGTGCGTGACGATCTGCGCGACGTCCTGGTGCCGATCAACAAGAAATGGCCGCTCGAGCAGCTGCTCGAAGCTTGCCGCAGTTATCCGGGCGTTTCCAACGCCAAGCGGATCACGTTCGAATATGTGATGCTCAAGGACATCAACGATTCGGACGCCGATGCGCGCGAGCTGGTGCGGCTGCTGGCCAAGATCCCGGCCAAGATCAATCTGATCCCGTTCAATCCCTGGCCGGGGTCGAACTATCAGTGCTCGGACTGGGACCGGATCGAGGCGTTTGCCGATATCGTCAACCGAGCGGGCTATGCCTCTCCGGTGCGCACGCCGCGCGGGCGCGACATCTTTGCGGCCTGCGGTCAGCTCAAGTCGGAAACCGAGCGGCTCACGAAGAAGGACCGCGACGCCTTCATGCTTTAGGGAGACGCCGACGGTGCCGCTCGGGCCGCGATGTCACATGACGCCATCGCGGTTGCGGTGGCTGGCGATGATCCAGATGGCGTGGATCAGCCCGGGGATATAGCCCAGTATCGTCAGCAGGATGTTGAGCCAGAAGTGCAAACCGAACCCCACCCTCAGGAAGACCCCGAGCGGGGGAATGAGGATCGAAAACAGGATCCTGATGAAGTCGCCGAAGGTCATGAGTCTGGGCCCGTTGTTGTGTGTCTTTCGAACATATGGGCGTAAACCCGGCAGCGGGCAAGATGTTCCGGCGCTCTACCCCTCCCCGGCGATCTCCTCGATGCGATAGCGCCCGCGGCCCGCTTCGGCCAGAAGCCCTGATAGCGCGGGCAGGATTTTTTCCATCTCCGCGCGCAGAACGAAGGGCGGATTGACCACGATCATCCCCGAACCGTGAAGGCGCGGCGGGCTCGAGGCGGGGCGAATGGTCAATTCCAGCCGCAGTATCTTGGGAATGCCTGTCGCTGCCAGCGCTCTGATGTAGCGGGAGACCTCCGTGGTGTCTTTTACTGGATACCAGAAGGCATAGATGCCCGTGGGCCATCGCTTGTGGGCCCTTTCCAGCGCGCCGACCATTCGTTCGAACTCGCCTTTTTGCTCGAACGGCGGATCGACCAGCACCAGCCCGCGCCGCTCCTTGGGTGGCAGGTGGGTGCCGAGCGCGGCCCAGCCGTCGAGCTGGGTGACCCGGGTCTGGATATCGCCCGCGAAATTGCACCTGAGCGCCTCGGCATCTTCGGGATGCAGCTCGAGCGCCATCAGGCGGTCCTGCTTGCGCAACATGTGCCGGACGACGAAGGGCGAGCCGGGATAATAGCGCAGCTCGTTATCGGTGTTCTGTGCCCGCACCGCATCGAGATAAGGGGCGATCAGCGCACCGGCCGGCGCGGCGAGTTCGGCCCTGGTGAGCCGTGCGATGCCTTCGCGCCACTCGCCCGTGCGGTCGGCCTCGCTGCCCCAGAGATCGTAGAGCCCGACCCCCGCATGGGTGTCGATGACCCGGAACGCAGCATCCTTGACCATGAGATAGACGAGGATGCGGGTGAGCGTGACGTGCTTGACCACGTCGGCGAAATTGCCCGCATGGAAGGCGTGGCGATAGTTCATCGTGGTCCTATCTTCTGGCTTCGGCCGTAAGGATGGTGACCGCAAAGGCGGCAAAGACTGCCGCAAAGCTCCAGTTGAGAGCCTTCTGGACCACCGGGGAGCCGGCGAGGGTCGCGGTGAGCCAGCGGGCGGAAAAGACGATGGCAAAGACCACCGGCAGCGAAACCACCACGAATTCGAGGCCGAGAAAAATCAGCTTGCCGCTGGCATTTGGATCCGCGGGGGAGACGAACTGGGGCAGAAAGGTCACGAAAAACAGCGCCACCTTGGGATTGGTGAGGTTGATTCCGAGCCCCTTGAGATAGCTGCCCAACAGCGAGGGGGGCTTGCCGCGATGGCTGCGCGTGACGGTCAACCCGCCGCCAGAGCGCAGGGCATCGATTGCCAGCCACAACAGATAGAGCGCCCCGGCCATCTTGAGGGCCATGAAAGCGGCCGGTGCGGTGAGGATCAGCACGGAAATCCCGAAGGCGACCAGAAGCGTGTGGACCGTTATGCCCGTGATCGCGCCTGCGACGGTGGCGAGCCCGTGGCGCGTCCCGAAGCTGATGGTGCGCGAGATGAAAAGGGCCATGTCCGGGCCCGGCGTGATCGCGAGCACGAGGGCGGCCACCGCAAAGGTGGCCATGATGGCGGGATCGGGGAAATAGGTGGGCATGGCGGGGGTCATAGGGCTTGGAGCGTCGGCGCGCGAGCATGCACCGGGCGGGTTCATGCTGTCCATAGGGCGGCGCAGGGCGTACGGACATGCGGCCAATGTTGCCAGTCAGCGGGCGATCTGATTAGTGTGCGCCAACATTTATTCCAGCGCGACGAGCAAGATTGGCGCCCATGAGCAAAGACATCAAAAAAGTCGTCCTCGCCTATTCCGGTGGGCTCGACACCTCGATTATCCTGAAATGGCTCAAGAACGAATATGGCTGCGAGGTGGTGACCTTCACTGCCGATCTGGGTCAGGGCGAGGAGCTCGAGCCCGCCCGCCAGCGCGCCGAGATGATGGGCATCAAGGAAATCTACATCGAGGACCTGCGCGAGGAGTTCGTGTCCCAGTATGTCTTTCCCATGTTCCGCGCCAACGCGGTCTATGAAGGGGTGTATCTTCTGGGCACTTCGATCGCCCGCCCGCTGATTTCCAAACGCCTCGTCGAGATCGCCCACGAAACCGGGGCCGACGCTGTCGCCCATGGCGCCACCGGCAAGGGCAACGACCAGGTGCGATTCGAGCTTTCCGCCTATGCGCTCGACCCCTCGATCCGGGTGATCGCGCCCTGGCGCGAATGGGACCTGCAGAGCCGCACGCGCCTGATCGAATATGCCGAGGCCAACCAGATCCCGGTGCCCAAGGACAAGCGCGGCGAGGCCCCCTTCTCGGTGGACGCGAACCTTCTTCACACCTCCTCTGAAGGCAAGGTGCTCGAGGATCCGGCCAATGAGGCGCCCGAATACGTCTATCAGCGTACGGTCGATCCCGTGGACGCGCCCAATACGCCCGAGACCATCACCGTTGGGTTCGAGAAGGGCGATGCGGTTTCGGTCAATGGCGAGACCCTCTCTCCCGCTGCGCTGCTCACCCGGCTCAACGAATTGGGCGGCAAGCACGGGATCGGCCGGCTCGACCTGGTTGAAAACCGATTTGTGGGCATGAAGAGCCGCGGGATCTACGAGACCCCGGGCGGCACCATCCTTCTGGCAGCCCATCGCGGGATCGAATCGATCACCCTCGATCGCGGCGCCGCGCACCTCAAGGACGAGATCATGCCGCGCTATGCCGAGCTGATCTATAACGGGTTCTGGTTCAGCCCCGAACGCGAGATGCTCCAGGCGCTGATCGACACAAGCCAGGACTATGTCGCCGGCGAGGTCACCCTCAAGCTCTACAAGGGCTCGGCCCATGTCGTTGGCCGCACTTCGCCCTATTCGCTCTATTCGGAGGATCTGGTGACCTTCGAGGAGGGCACGGGCACCTATGACCACCACGACGCCGAGGGCTTCATCCGCCTGAACGGGCTGCGGCTGAGGACCTATGGCGCACGCCGGATGCGCACCGGAGGGTGAGCAGGGTCCCGGTTGGAGAGCTTAAAGTCTCATTAAAGCGGGGAGCGTAGGGTTCTGGGCGCCGACAGCGTCTCAGGAGTGTCTTCGTGATGGTGCATGAACCGGAAGCCGGCCGGTCTGGTGAGGCGCTCCTTCTCGAAGCGGCGCTTCAGACCATTCCGTTCGGCTTTTGCGTCTGGAGCCCGGATTTCTCGCTGCTGCTCTGGAACCAGCGCTATCTCGACATCTACGGCTTTCCACGCGCCACGATCGTACGCGGGATGAATTTGCGCGATGTCGTGGCGCTGAGCTGCAGGATGGGCAACCATCCCGATCTCGACCCGGACGTGTTCTTTGCCTCCTATCGCCAGCAACTGCTTTCCAATCGCGCCGGGCTGCGGGCGATCAGCCATGAACTGGCGGCCGGCGGGCGCACGCTCGAGACCGCCCATGTCTATGCCCAGGGGCTGGGCTGGGTGGTCACCCATGAGGATGTGACCGAGGAAATCGCCCGCTCGGACATGCTCGCCGAGCGCAAGCGCGAGCTCGAACTGCAATATGCGCTCGTGGATGCCACCATCAACAATATCAGCCACGGGGTATCGATGTTCGATGCCCAGTTCCGGCTGGTGACCTGCAACCGGGCGTTCCGGGAAATGTACGGGCTCTCCGAGGAGATGGGGGCCCGGGGGACCGCTTACGCCACGATCATCGACCACCGGATCGCGACGGGACGCCACGCGCCGGTGGACCGGGACGATTTTCTGGCCGAGCGTCGCGCGATCATGGCCGGGGGCCGGTTCGTGCGCGAGGTCATCAAGACCGCGAGCGGCACCTATCTCTCCCTGCGCCACCAGCCCTTGCGGGGCGGCGGCGTGGTGACGACCCATGAGGACATCACCGAGCAGCTGGCCGCCGAGGCGCGCATGCGCCATATGGCGACCCACGACGCACTGACCGACCTGCCCAACAGGGCGCTGTTCCGCGAGGAGATCGAAAAGGCTCTGGCCGGCCCGGCAGCGGGGCGCAGTTTCTGCCTGCTTTCGATCAACCTCGATAATTTCAAGGCCATCAACGACGCCGACGGCCATTCGCTGGGCGACCGCGTCCTGGTGGAAGCGGGCCAGCGGCTCAGCCAGTTGATCGGGGCCGAGGGCATGGTGGCGCGGCTCGGAGGTGACGAATTCGCGGTGCTTCTGACCGAGGGCAATCCCCGGCGCGCCGCCGATGTCGCGCGCCGGGCCGTCAAGGTGCTTTCAAAGCCCTATATGTTCGGAGCAAGGAGCGCGGTGCTCTCGGCCTCGGTCGGGATCGCGGTCGCCCCGGGGGATGGCCAGAGTGCGGACGCGTTGATGAACAATGCCGATCTCGCCCTGTTGCGGGCCAAGAGCGAGGGCCGCGCGACCTATAATTTCTTCGAGGCGGGTATGGATGCGAGCCTGCAGCGCCGGCGTCTGCTCGAGACCGGGCTGCGCGACGCGGTGGAGCGGGGCGAGCTCTCGCTGGTCTTCCAGCCGCTCATCGCCCTTGCCACCGACACCATCGTGGGCGCCGAGGCGCTGTTGCGCTGGTCCCATCCCACGCTCGGCGCGATCGCGCCCTCGGAATTCATTACAGTGGCCGAGGACACAGGCGCCATCCACGACATCGGGGCCTGGGTGCTTCTCGAAGCCACAAGAACGGCGGCCGAGTGGCCCGCGCCCCTGCAGGTGGCGGTCAATCTCTCCCCGCTCCAGTTCAAACGGCCCGGGCTCGTCGAGGCGGTGCGCTCGGCGCTCTCGTCCTCCGGGCTCGCGCCTGAACGGCTCGAACTCGAGATCACCGAGTCTCTCCTGCTGGACAACAGCATCGCCAATATCGAGACGCTGTTCGCGCTGCGCGCGCTCGGCACGCGCGTTGCCATGGACGACTTCGGCACGGGGTATTCCTCGCTCTCCTATCTGCGGGCGTTTCCCTTCGACAAGATCAAGATCGACCGCGCCTTTATGGGCGATATCGCCTCGCGGCCGGAAAGCCGCGCGATCGTCAAGGCCATGATCGGCCTGGGCACCAGCCTTGGGATGACCACGGTGGCCGAGGGGGTGGAGACCGCCGAGCAGCTCGCGGTGGTGCGTGCCGAGGGGTGCACCCAGGTGCAGGGCTTTTTCCATTCCCCGCCGGTCGGCGCGAGCGAAATCTCCGCGATGATCCGGGCAGGCCGCCGGGTCCAAGCCGCCAATTTGACGCGCGCGGGCTGACGCGCACGGGGCGCATCAATTCCTCGACTGCTTAGGAGGTCATCAACGGGTCGGGGCGCGCGCAAAGGCATCGGCGTGCGGGCGCGCAACCCTGCCCTGCAGTGTTTTTCCTTGTTTACCGGGCCGGGCTGGGGTATGGGCAGCCAACATTTGAAAACTCCCGAAATGGCTGGCCCCCTCATGACCTTGCGCAATATTGCGATCATTGCACACGTCGACCATGGCAAAACGACCCTGATCGACGTGCTCCTGCGCCAATCCGGCACCTTCCGCGACAACCAGAAGGTCGACGAACGGGCCATGGACTCCAACGACCTGGAAAAGGAACGGGGCATCACCATTCTGGCCAAGGTGACGTCGCTCAACTGGCAGGACGCGCGCATCAATATCGTCGATACCCCGGGCCACGCCGATTTCGGCGGCGAGGTGGAGCGTATCCTTTCGATGGTCGACGGCGCGGTGATCCTTGTGGACGCGGCCGAGGGGCCGATGCCCCAGACCAAGTTCGTTCTCTCCAAAGCCCTCAAGATCGGGCTTCGACCCATCGTTGCGATCAACAAGATCGACAAGCCAGAAGAGCGCCACAACGAGGTGCTCGACGAGATCTTCGATCTGTTCGTGTCGCTGGATGCGACCCCAGAGCAGCTCGATTTCCCGGTTCTCTATGGTTCTGCCAAGCAGGGCTGGATGGCCGAGGAGCCCGAGGGGCCCAAGGAGACCATGGGGCCGCTGCTCGACAAGGTGCTCGAGCACTTTTCCGAGCCCAAGGTCGAAGAAGGCCCGTTCCAGATGCTGGTCACCACCATCGAGCGCAATCCGTTCCTGGGCCGTATCCTGACCGGGCGCGTGCATTCGGGCACGGTCAGGCCCGGCGATACCGTCCATGCGCTTTCGCGTGACGGCAAGACGGTGGAAAAGGGCCGTATCTCCAAGGTTCTGGGGTTCCGCGGCCTGGAGCGCGAGCCGATCGAGGAAGGCAAGGCGGGCGATATCGTCGCGCTGGCCGGGCTCGAGACGGCAACCGTCGCCAACACCATCGCCGTGCCCCAGGTGACCGAGGCTCTGGAAGCCAAGCCGATCGATCCGCCGACCCTCTCGGTGACGTTCCGGATCAATGACGGCCCGCTGGCTGGGCGGGAAGGCGACAAGGTCCAGTCCCGCGTCATCCGCGACAGGCTGATGCGCGAGGCGGAAGGCAATGTGGCGATCCGGGTCACGCCGGGAGATGACAATGACAGCTTCGACGTCGCGGGCCGCGGCGAACTGCAGCTCGGCGTCCTGATCGAGACCATGCGCCGCGAAGGGTTCGAATTGTGCCTGGGGCGCCCCAAGGTGCTGTTCCGCGAGGAAAATGGCCAGCGGTTCGAGCCGGTGGAAGAAGTGATCATCGACGTGGATGACGAGTTCTCCTCGGTGGTCGTGCAAAAGCTCACCGAGCGGCGCGGCGAGCTGGTCGAGATGCGGCCTTCGGGCGCCGGGCGGACGCGGGTGCGGCTCTATGTGCCCACGCGCGGGCTGATCGGGTATCAGGGCGAATTGCTGTCCGATACGCGCGGCACGGCGATCTTCAACCGCGTGTTCCACGAATACGCGCCCTTCAAGGGCCCGCTGCCCATGCGCCGGACAGGGGTTCTGATCTCGAACGCGACAGGCCAGGCGGTGGCTTACGCGCTCTTTAATCTCGAGGATCGCGGCCCGATGCTGATCGATGCGGGCGTGGACGTCTATGAAGGCATGATCGTTGGCGAGCACAACCGGGAGAACGATCTCGAGGTGAACGTGCTCAAGGGCAAGCAATTGACCAATATCCGCACCACGTCCAAGGACGAGGCGGTGCGGCTGACCCCACCCAAGCGGCTCAGCCTCGAACAGGCGCTCAGCTATATTGCCGATGACGAGTATGTGGAGGTGACCCCCGCTTCGGTGCGTTTGCGCAAGATCCATCTCGATCCCCATGATCGCAAGCGCGCCATGCGTGCGGCCCAGGCCGAGGCGGCAGCCGGCTGATTTGCGAGCCGGCCGCCGGGGCGCTATATTGACGACCACGTTGGAAAGAAGCCACCGTCACGAACGCTTACACAGGCAGATGATGACCGGCACGAAAACCGACAAGCGGACCAAGACTGTCCCCAAAACCCAGCGGCCCTCCCTTCACAAGGTGCTGCTGGTCAATGACGACTACACGCCGCGCGACTTCGTGGTCGACGTTCTCAAGGCCGTTTTCCGGCTTTCGGTGGACGAGGCCCATGCGCGGATGATGGTCGCTCATCAAAAAGGCGTGTGCACGATCGCCGTCTACACCCGGGAAGTGGCCGAGACCAAGGCCACCGAGGCGGTGGCACTCAGCCAGCAGGCGGGTTTCCCGCTGATGTTCACGACCGAACCCGAAGAGTGATCGCGCGGGCCCGTTGGGCCCAGGTTCACACGAGAGCCTCGATTTCGCCGGCTTGTAACTGTTAAGCTCGCGTTAAACCGCAGTTTGCGAGGGCTCGCCCATGTCCAGCCAGAATTCGGCCGCACGTATCGGCCAGACGATCAAGGGTCTCGAGACGACGACGCGTTTCGCCCTGGCGGTGCTGGCGCTGGCCAGTGGCGTCTATACCTATCTCGGGGTGCGCGGGCTCCTGGATGGAGACGCCAATTTCGTCTTCTTCGCCGCCATCATCTATTCTTCCGCGGTCTCGGTGGGCATCTACGTATTCTGGAGCTACATGATGCGGCTCCTGCCGCTCATGCGCGAGATGAGCCAGCGGCTGGTGATGGGCGCGGTCATGGCGCTCGGCGCGCTGATGATCGTGGCCATGAGTTCATGGCTTAATGCTGCGGCGCTCGCCGGATCGGCGGCGCTTGAGCAGCACATGGCCGTCACGCTCGAAGACTTTGCCGGCGATCTCGACGCCGCTCACGCCAATGCGCTTTCTGCCCAGTCCCTGTTGCCTGACGTCCAGCGCGCATCCGAGCGCTTTGCGACGCTCGGTGCACAGGAGCGCGAGGGCGGCGCGCTGACCGGTTCGGCCGGCGCTGGCTCGGTGGTGCAATTGCTAAGTCAGATGTCGAGCCAGCTCGATTCGCTCGCCGGATCGATCGCCGTCTCGCGCGAGCAGACGGCAGCCCTGTTCGAGACCGGGTCGACCCATCTGGCGACCATGCGCGAGCTGGTTTCGGGGCCCGGACAGGTTCAGCCGCGCGCCGACAGCTTTGCCGCAGAGATCGTGCAGCTCACCGCGGTCATTGCGGCGCTTGAGGAAACCTCGGTCGCTCCTTCGGTGCAGCGAGCGGCAGAGGATCTTTCGCTGGGCTTCATCGCCCCTGTCGCCGACGGCCAGAGCCAGAATCTCGTCGTCCGGCAGGATGCGGCCATGGCCAATATCCGCGCCGCTGTCGAAGCCCAGTCGGCCCAGCTTGCCGGCGCGGCGACCCAGATTCTCGAGCAGCCGCGGGTGCAGCCGCGCCGCTTCGTGCCCCTGTCGAGCGCGGAAGCCGTTCTGCGCTATGCGGGGGATTTCCTTCCCTCCTGGGCGGGGGCGATTTCCATCGATCTGATTCCCGTGGTTCTGGTGCTGCTGCTCGCGGTTGCGCACAGCGCCATGCGGCGGGACGCCTCCGCGCTCGACGACGCGGAAACGCTCACGGCTGCGGACATGATGCGCGCCGTGGCGCTCCACAATCAGATGATGGCGGGACGTCCCATCCATGATGCGGTCCATGTCCCTGCTCGGGAGCGGGACGATGCTCCGCACGATGAGGCGTCCAGGGAGGATGAGGCTGACACTGATCCGGCGCGGAATGAGGCTTCGCGCGAGGACCGGCCGGCCGAGGCCGAACCGGTCGAGGCGGTGGACGGGCCCCAAGCGCAGCCGTCGGCTGGCCGGGCAACGCGCAACGATACGGTCACGGCACTTCCGCGCCGCGAGCCGCGCAAGCGGTCCGAAGGGCCGGGCGGCCAATGAAGACCGCCGCTGAGGCGCAATCGCGCAGACGCCTCTCGGTTCTGGCGCGGCTGGCGGGGATAGACGATGGCGCGATCCTGAAGGGCGCGTTCTATACCATGCTGGCCGGCACGGGGATCGTGCTGGCCATGGACTACATGGCGCTCGGCGAGGCAGGCGGCGAGACAATGCCGGGGTCTTCGGGGATCACCGAGCCGGTGTTGCCGGCGGTCGACCGGCCCGAACTCGATCCTGACGCCCCCCAGTTCCGGCCCAGCGAGCAGGTCCGCACCTCCCATGAGGTGTTGACCGCCCCGCTCGAGATCGCTCTCGGGCCCGATGGGGTTCTTTCGCTCACGGGCACGATCACAATTGGCTCGGCGCAAAGTTTTGCCGAGGAGGTCGGGCAGCGCGGCGATTATGTGGAAACCATATCGCTCGATTCGCCCGGTGGGTCGGTGGAGGATGCCCTCGCGATTGCGGCGCTGATCGTGGATCATGGCTTTGACACGCGGGTCGCGGATGGTGCGCTTTGCGCGTCATCCTGCCCGCTGGTGCTTGCCGCCGGAGCGGGGCGGCAGGCTGGCCCGGGCGCTTCGGTGGGTGTCCACCAGATCTACGCGGCCATGGGCGACGTCAGTGCAGGCGGTGCGGCCCAGGCGATGTCAGATGCCCAGGTGGTGACGGCCCGCATCACCCGGTATCTGATCGACCGCGAGATCGACCCGGCCCTTTGGACCCATGCGCTCGAAACACCGCCCGACAGGCTTTATTATCTCACCCTTGAGGAAATGCGCGGCTACCGGCTGATCGACGCCGAGGACGCCGAAGCGGCGGCGTGATCACACCAGGGTGTCCGGCCGGCTGACGATGAAGGCGGCGCTGGGGGCCAAGCGGACGCAATTGCCGCCCGCCCTTTCCGCCTCGGCCAAGGCCCAATGCGCCCGCTGGGTCATTTCCGCCAGCGATTCCAGGTGCTCGCGTCCGGCTATCCCGAAACAGGTCCTGGCCCGGCCCTCGCTGGCCAAGGCCTCACGCACCGATTCGGCGATGGTGCGGGCACCGAAGAGATCGAGCTTACCCACGAGAAGGGAAAACCTATCCTGGCCCGTCCGGCCGATCAGCACCTGGGCCGGATCGCCGAAGGCGGTGCCAAGGGTGCGGGCGATGCCGGTGAGATCGGTCGGGGTGAACGGCGCGGTGCCCGAGCGCTCGAGCGCGCAGAGTATCAGGGCAGCGTCCAGACTCTCTTCTTCAAAGGCCAGAAGGCGCGATTCGGCCTGTCCGGTGAAGGCGCCAAGGTTCAGCGTGCCCGAGGAGGGATCGCGTTCAGAGCGCGCTAGGGCGATGCGCAGGCTGTCGCTGCCCACCAGAAAAAGCAGCAGCAGGCCAAGGGCGAGCGAAAGGACGGCCCCGGTGCTCTGGGACAGCATGGCATAGAGCGTGGCCGCGTAGTTCTGGGCCTCCACCCCGACCCCGCCGAGCACGTGCGCCAAGATGGGCCGGGCGAGGAAATTGATGGCCGAAAGCAGGAGGATGACGATGATGGCGTGTTCGACGAGGCCTGTCTTTGGCGCGCGGAGCAAAGGCAGGGCGGCGAGACCGCAGCCGATCACATAGGGAAGCTGATAGAGCGCGTGGCGCAGGAAGCTGCCGCGATCGACCTCATGGAGGAAATAGTAGTTGGCAAGGCAGACCGAAAAGAACGCCACGAGGGCGGCGGGGTCGATTCCGGTCCTGAGCCGGATGCCCAGGGCGTGGGTGCCCACAAGAAGGGCGCCGAGATAGCCCAGGGCGCCGCCGACCCAGATACATTTCGCCATAAAGCCCGCCGCGATCGCCAGTTCCGCAATGGGGTTCATGACCCCCAGCGCGAAGGCGAGGGCCAGCCACCAGGCCGTCGTGTTGGACGTCTCGAGGCGCGCAATGGCGAGGAACCCGATCACGAAGAACAGGCCTACCGCCAGATTGATCGCCAAGACGAAAAGCCCGCCGCTCATGATCCGCTCCGTGCCCTGGTTCGCCTCTGGAGCACACCTTGGTCTGATCGAATCAGAACAGAGCTCCAAGTCTTTGATTTCTCGCGTTTCCGAGCCGACAGAGTGTTTCTGTTTCTCTTGGAGACGCTCTAACACAATTGTGTGCATGAATGGCGTACATGTATTTCATGAAGGGATCGTTTGAACCTCTCTTGCGCCGCGGCGTTGTCTTCGCCTCATGGCAAAGGAAGCAGGATAATGAGAGTTCTCGAACACGAAGATGATATCCGCCAATGGGTCGAAGCCAGAGGAGGGTATCCGGTTCTGATGGAGACGCGGGAGCCAGGCGGCGAAACCCGTGCTATCGTTCAGCTCACCTTCGACCAGCATGCGCTCAATGCCGGTGGCAATGAGGGGCCAGATCGCGCCACGGGGGGCTTAGAACTCGCCGACTGGCAAAACTGGATGACGGCGTTCAAGGATCAGGGCCTCGTGGTGGTGGTTGGCGAAGATCTTTCGAGCGGTCGCCAGATCGACTACCGGATCATGTCCCGCGAGCAGGCCGGGGCGCTTCAGAGCATATCCTGTGCCGATTCAATCAGATGAGGATATGCTCTAGGGACGCGTCGGTGGTCAGCGGGTACCCTGCGTTTCGATCCGATCCATATCCTCATCGGAAAAGCCGAAATGGTGACCGATCTCGTGGATGAGCACATGGGTCACGATCTCGCCGAGGGTGTCGGTATGTTCGGCCCAGTAGTCGAGGATGGGGCGCCGGTAGAGCCAGACCCGGTTGGGCATCTGGCCGGTCATGGGTACGGCACCGTCATCTGTCATCCCGATGCCTTCGAACAGGCCAAGAAGCCCGAAGGGATCGTCGATCCCGAGATCGCGCAGCGGCTCGTCCTCGGGAAATTCCGCTACCAGGCAGATGACGTCCGCGGCCAGCGAGCGGAACGGTTCGGGCAACTCCTGGAGGGCGCGAGCGGCAAGGCCCTCGAACGCGTCGAGAGAGGGGGCCATCATGGGCCCCCAGTCCAATGGGTCGTCAGGCCGATCCGATTGGCTCACTGCCAGTTGCGGATATCGACGAAATGGCCAGCAATGGCAGCCGCTGCCGCCATGATGGGCGAGACCAGGTGGGTGCGGCCCTTGAAGCCTTGGCGGCCCTCGAAATTGCGGTTCGAGGTCGATGCGCAGCGCTCGCCGGGGGCGAGCTTGTCGGGATTCATGGCCAGGCACATCGAGCAGCCCGGCTCACGCCATTCAAAGCCCGCCTCGATGAAGATCTTGTCCAGACCTTCGGCCTCGGCCTGCGCCTTGACCAAGCCCGAACCAGGCACGACCATGGCGTTGACGCCTTCGTGGACGGTGCGGCCCTGGACGATCTTTGCGGCAGCGCGCAAATCCTCGATCCGGCCATTGGTGCACGAGCCCAGGAACACGCGATCGAGCTTGATGTCGGTAATCCTGGTGCCCGGGGTAAGGCCCATATATTCGAGGGCGCGCTTTTTGGAGGCGCGACGGTTGGCGTCGGCGATATCCTCGGGATCGGGGACCACGCCATTGACCGATATGACATCCTCGGGCGAGGAGCCCCAGGAGACGATCGGGGGCAGATTGGCGGCCTCGAGCACGACTTCCTTGTCGAAATGGGCGCCCTCGTCGGTGTAGAGGGTCTTCCAGTAGTCGAGGGCCATGTCATAGGCGGCGCCCTTGGGCGCGCGCGGCCGGCCCTTCACATATTCGAATGTCTTTTCGTCGGGGGCGATCAGGCCGGCGCGGGCACCGCCCTCGATGGTCATGTTGCAGACCGTCATGCGGCCTTCCATCGACAGTTCGCGAATGGCCTGGCCGGCAAATTCGATCACATGGCCGGTGCCACCGGCGGTGCCGATCTCGCCGATGATGGCGAGGATGATATCCTTTGCGGTGACCCCGTCCGGCAGCGAGCCGTTGACGGTGACGCGCATGTTCTTGGCCTTGGACTGGATCAGCGTCTGGGTGGCCAGAACGTGTTCGACTTCGGAGGTTCCGATGCCATGTGCCAGGGCGCCGAAGGCGCCATGGGTCGAGGTGTGGCTGTCACCGCACACGATCGTCATGCCCGGCAGGGTGAAGCCCTGCTCGGGGCCCACGATGTGCACGATGCCCTGACGCATGTCGTAGGCGTCATAATACTCGATCCCGAAATCGCGCGTGTTCTCGGCCAGGGCCGCGATCTGCACCACACTCTCGGGATCGGGATTGGGCAGGGACCGATCGGTGGTCGGCACGTTGTGGTCGACCACCGCGAGCGTGCGCTCGGGTGCCCGGACCTTGCGGCCGGCAAGACGCAGTCCCTCGAAAGCCTGGGGGCTCGTCACTTCGTGAACCAGGTGGCGGTCGATATAAATGAGCGACGTGCCGTCCTCATTGTTCGATACCAGATGGTCGTCCCAGATCTTGTCGTAAAGCGTCTTGTTGCTCATGGCCGCTTGGTCCAGTCGTCGGATGATCAGATTATGGCCGCCCGTTCTACGCCCGGGCCGGGGAAACGGTCAAGGTCTGCCCCGGCTCACAGTAGCGTGCACGGGGCTAGCCGGTTTTCACGCGCTCCATGGACTCAAGGATCACCTTGCGGGCTTCCTCGAGATTGCCGATGCGCTCGAGCTTGGCCCATTTGCCCGGCTCGAGATCTTTGTAATGGGTGAAGAAGTGCTTGACCCGCTCGATCTGGATTTCGGGCAGGTCCGTCACGTCCTGGATCGCGTCGTACATGCGGGTGAGCTTTGAGACCGGCACCGCGAGGATCTTTTCGTCCTGGCCACCATCGTCTTCCATGAACAAAACGCCCACCGGTCGCGAGCGCACCACCGCACCGGGAACGAGCGGGCGCGAGTTGAGCACGATCACGTCGAGCGGATCGCCGTCCCCGCACAGGGTGTGGGGCACAAAGCCATAATTTCCCGGGTAGCGCATGGGCGTGTAAAGGAAGCGGTCGACATAGAGCGCCCCGGAATCCTTGTCGATCTCGTATTTGATCGGCTCGCCGCCCAGCGGCACTTCGATGATGACGTTGAGGTCATCGGGCGGATTCTTGCCGACCGGAATGGCATCGATATTCATGGGCTCTCGTCAATCCTTGGGGTTGGGAGGAGAAGGATCGGCGCCGTTGTGCCCACCGGCGGGGCCGATTGCAAGCACAATTGGCCCCGGGGGCCCGCAGGGCCTGCCCGATGCCCCTCAGCTTGTGGCGAGATCGGTCAGAAGCCCGGCGGCCACCGAAAGCCGGGAGATCGAGAGATCGCCTTCAATGAGATCGGCCACGGTTCGCGCGACCCTAGCGATCGAGCCTTCACGGCTGGACCGCCATGCGGCCAGCCGATCAGTGATTGGTCCCTTGTCGGCGGCCAGGACGTCCCGGGTGAGATCGCGCAGGGCGCGCGTCAGATTGGCCATGGCCCGGTCGAGCGCCATGCGGTCGAAGCGGTCTACTGCGGTGATCGCGGCGCCCTGTTCGGTCAGCCGACCGAGACGGAAGGTCTCGATCAGCGAGAAGAAGGCCTTTGCCGTCTCCTCGACCGGGCAGCCGGCCTTGCCGGCCACCAGAACGATGTCCGAGGTGAGGGCGAGCACGGAAAGCCGGGCGATGCGTCTTGCGAGATCGGGGGGCGTGCCCCCGGCCTCGAATTTGCGTTCCTGGGCCGCGATGGCGCCGGAAAGAAAGGGTGAGGCGAGCGTTCCGATGGCCCCGCGCAGCACGCCGGCGCCGTCGCGATAGCGCGCGACGAGGTCCGAGAGACCCCCGCTGAAGGTCTCGTTGCGCAGGAACCAGAGCGCCTGGGTGACCTGCAGGCGCTCGATCTCACCATAAAGGGCGAGCTGGGTATCGCTGGCGATCCTGCCGTCGAGCGCGTCCACCTCGGCATTGAGGTCCTGGATGTCGAAGGTGTCGCGGGCCGCCGCATAGGCGAAGGCCAGGGCGCCGGGATCGGTGGAGGTCATGGCGTTGAGCCGGATCACGAAGGCGGGCCCGCCCCGGTTGATCATGGCATTGGAGAGCACGGTCGCGATCACTTCCCGGCGCAAGCGATGGCTCTCCACGCTTTCGGGGAAGCGCTCGCGCAGGGTCGCGGGGAAATAGCGGTAAAGCTCCCTGGAGAGATAGGGATCGTCGGGCACCTCGGAGTCGAGAAGCGCCGCATAGAGCGTGTTCTTGGCATAGGCGAGCAGAACCGCGAGCTCGGGCCGGGTCAGCGGCTTGCCGCTCGCGGTCCGCTCGGCGAGTGCCTCGGCGTCGGGCAGGAATTCGATGGTGCGATCGAGTTCGCCGTCCTGCTCGAGAGCGGCCATGAGGTCGGCGAGGTCGGGCGTGCCGGACGGTCCCCTGCGCTCGGTGAGCGAGAGCGCGAGCGTCTGGAGGTAGTTGTTGCGCAGGCACAGGGCCGCGACCTGCTCGGTCATTTCTACCAGAAGGGCGTCGCGGTCGGCCATGGGAAGCGCCCCGGTGCGTACGGGCTCGGCCAGGGCGATCTTGATATTGACCTCGAGGTCCGAGGAATTGACCCCGGCCGAGTTGTCGATGGCGTCGGTGTTGATCCGCCCACCGGCCAGCGCGTATTCGATCCGCCCGCGCTGGGTGAGGCCCAGATTGGCGCCTTCGCCCACGACGCGTGCGCCCAGCTCCAGCCCGGTGATGCGAATGGAATCATTGGTCCGGTCACCCGCATCGGCGTCGGATTCAATGCTGGCGCGCACATAGGTGCCGATGCCGCCGAACCAGAACAGGTCGACCCTGGCCTTGAGGATGGCGGTCATGATCTCGGTCGGGGTGGCGCTGGGTCCGGAGAGCCCGAGCAGTTCCTGGGCCTGGGCCGAGAGGGGGATGGACTTGGACTGGCGCGAGAAGACGCCGCCCCCTTCGGAAATCAGCGCCTTGTCGTAGTCAGCCCAGCTCGAGCGGCCCATTTCAAAGAGACGCCGGCGCTCGGCAAAGCTCCTGGCGGTGTCGGGATCGGGATCGATGAAGATGTCGCGGTGATCGAAGGCGGCGAGCAGCCTTATATGGGGCGAGAGCAGCATGGCGTTGCCGAAGACGTCGCCCGACATGTCCCCGATGCCCGCGACGGTGAAATCCTGGGTCTGGATATCAATGTCCATCTCACGGAAGTGACGCTTGACCGCTTCCCAGCCGCCACGGGCGGTGATGCCCATCTTCTTGTGGTCGTAGCCTGCCGATCCGCCCGAGGCGAAGGCATCGCCCAGCCAGTAATCGCGCGCGGTGGAAATGGCGTTGGCGGTGTCCGAAAAGCTAGCGGTGCCCTTGTCTGCGGCGACCACGAGATAGGGGTCATCGCCATCCCGGCGCAAGACGTTTTCGGGCGGGATCACCGTATCCTGGGCGAGGTTGTCGGTGACGTCGAGCAGCGCGGAGACAAAGAGCTTGTAGCAGGCGGTGCCCTCGGCATAGACGGCTTCACGGTCGGCGCCCGCCGGCATCTGGCGGGGCACGAAGCCTCCCTTGGCGCCCACGGGCACGATCACGGAGTTCTTGACCATCTGCGCCTTGACCAGTCCCAGCACCTCGGTGCGGAAATCCTCGGGCCGGTCCGACCAGCGCAGCCCGCCACGGGCAATCGCGCCGCCGCGCATGTGTACGCCTTCCACCCGGGGCGCATAAACGAAAATCTCCCGATAGGGCCGGGGCTCGGGCATGGCCTCGATCCGGGCGGGATCGAACTTGAGCGCAAGGGTGGGGGCGGGCCTGCCATCGGGATCGCGCTGATAGAAATTGGTGCGCACGAGCGCTTCGAGAAGGTCGAGCACGCGGCGCAGGATCTTGTCCTCGTCGATCGAGACGATGGTGTCGAGCCTTGTGGCGATTTCGTCCCGGAGCGCCTCGGCTTCCGCCTCGCGATCACCCTTGTGGTCGGGATCGTTGAGCGTTTCAAAGAGGCGCAGGAAGGCGTGCGCCAGGCTCGGATGGCTGGCCAGCGCCGTCCAGATATAGCGCTGGGAGTACGCGATGCCGAGCTGCTTGAGGTAGTGCCCGAGCGCGCGCAGCACCACCACGCGATGATGCGCGAGGCCCGCGGTCACAACCAGCCCGTTGTATCCGTCGCTCTCGATCTCGCCACGCGCTGCGGCAATGATCGCGGCCTCGATGGTGCCGGCGGAGGCTTCAAGGTCGATGTCGGCGGCAGGGACCAGGGTCATATTGTGGATGAACGCCTCGGCTGCCCCGGTGGGGTGAATGCGATAGGTGCGCTCGTCGATGACCTTGAAGCCGAAATGCTCGAGCATGGGCACTCGGTCCGAGAGCGGGATGGGGCGTTCGCGATGGTAGACATTGAGCGAGAGGGTGCCGGCGGTCTCCCGACCTGGAGCAAGGGTCACCGCCAGCGGGGACTGGTCGGTGAGCCCTTCGAGAACGGCGATGTCGGCCAGGGCGTCGTCATGGGTGTGGGCCAGCTGATAGTCGGCGGAAAAGGCCTGGGCATAGGGCGCGGCCAGAGCCGCATCGGGCGCCGCATCGAGCAGGCGGTCCCCGAAGGTCCGGCTGATCTCGGTCACCTCCGCCTCGAGCACCTCGCGCTCGGGCCGGGGCGTTTCCCCGCCATTGCGCCCGATGATGAAGTGGACCCGGGCCAGCTCACCTTCGGGAAAGCCCGGCGAGAAGGCCGAGACGCGCCCGTCATACCGGGCCGCCATATGCGCCCCGATCCGCGCCCGTACCGATGAATCGAAGCGGTCGCGCGGCAGGTAAACGAGGATGGAGACGAAATTGTCGAACCGGTCGATGCGGGGCAAAACGCGCACGCGCGGCCGGTCGGGCAGGGTGGATATCACCGAGGCGAATTCGAGAAGCTGCGCCTCCGTGATCTGAAACATCTCCTCGCGGGGGTAATTGTCGATGGCGTTCATCAGCGCCTTGCCCGCATGGCTGCGCGGATCAAGCCCCGACCGGCGCATGACCTCGGTTACCTTGCGCCGGATCACCGGGACTTCGGTGTGCGGGGTGGCGATGGACATGGAGGTAAAAAGGCCAAGAATGCGCAATTCGCCGGTGGTGCGCCCGTCCTCGTCAAAGAGTTTGACCCCCACATAGTCCATGTGGACGCGCCGATGGACCAAAGCCCGCCGATTGGCCTTGGTGATCAGCAGGGCATCGTCGGAGGCGATGAAATCGAGGTGCTGGGCCGTGGTGTGGACGAAATCGGGACCCTGGCGCAGATAGTGATAATCGGGGTCGGCGAGGATTCCCAGCCCCGATCCGTCCACGGGCTCGAGACGCCGGGTCTCTCCCTCCCCGGTCAGCCGGTATTCGCGCATGCCCAGGAAGGTGAAGTTGTGATCTGCGAGCCAGGCGAGAAAATGGATCGCTTCGGCGAGAAGCGGCTCGCGCATATGGGGCGGATGCTCGCGATAGGCGAGGACGACCCCACGCAGCCTTTCGAGCATGTCGCGCCAGTCCACCACCGCCTGGCGCACCTGTACCATGGTCTGGGCAAGCTCGGTCTCGATGTCTTCAAGCACGCTCTGGTCGGCCGGGGTTTCGATATGGACGTGCAGAATGCTTTCGTTGCGCGAATCCGGGGCGGGCCGTTCGAGAATGGTCCAGGGCGTGGTCGAGATGTCGACGGGCACCAGAGGGTGGACCATGAACCGGATCGAGGCGCCGGCGGCGCGGATCGCGGCGAGGGCGGAATCCACGATGAACGGCGTGTCGGCCGAATAGATATCGACCACCGTGGTGGCCTCGGGCCCGGACTGCGGGGCCCAGATCCGGATATCGGCCTGCCCGGCCTTGCGCTCCCCGATATGGTTCGCGGTCCGGGTCAGCAGGTCTTCGAGCTCGGGCCGGCTGTAGAGTTCAAGGTCTTCATTGTCGGCCGAATGGATGGCCCGGTTCAAAAAGACCGCCAGCCCCGGCTGTGCGGCTCCCAGCTCGGCGATCCGTTTTTCCCAGATCGCGGTGATGCGCTCGGTCTGCATGATTGGCCCTCTTGTTCCCGACCGGGCTTCTCCGGCGTTTCCGCCAGGACGCCGCAAGCCTCGTCCCCACACGCGATCAAGACTATGCCGATCGCGCGCTCATGTCCAATATGAAAACAAATTCAATGACATGATCGCGCAGCGATGAGCTCTGTATGTCAAAAAGCAAGGGGCCGGCATGACCGGCCCCTCTCAATGGCTGATAGAGAGTTCAACCCACCTGGTGGGCGAGTACGGCAAGAAGCAGCAGCGCCACGATATTGGTGATCTTGATCATGGGATTGACCGCAGGGCCAGCGGTGTCCTTGTAGGGATCGCCGACGGTGTCTCCGGTCACCGAAGCCTTGTGGGCCTCCGATCCCTTATGGTGGACAACGCCGGTGGAATCGGTGAACCCGTCCTCGAAGCTCTTTTTGGCGTTGTCCCAGGCGCCCCCGCCCGCGGTCATCGAGATGGCGACGAAAAGGCCGGTGATGATCACGCCCAGCAGCATGGCCCCGACGGCGGCAAAGGCCGCAGCCTTGCCGGCGATCACCATGATGACGACGAACACCGCGATGGGCGATAGCACCGGCAGCATGGAGGGGACGATCATTTCCTTGATCGCCGCCTTGGTCAGCATGTCCACCGCCCTGCCGTAGTCGGGCTTCTCGGTGCCTTCCATGATGCCGGGCTTTTCCTTGAACTGGCGCCGCACCTCGACCACCACGGCCTGGGCCGCCCGGCCTACGGCGGTCATCGACATCCCGCTAAAGAGGAACGGCAGAAGCCCCCCGAACAGCAGCCCGGCCACCACATAGGGGTTGGAGAGATCAAAGCTCACCGGCCCCATGTCGGCGAAAAAGACATAGGTCTCGGAGTTGGCGATGAAATAGGCCAGATCCTGGGTATAGGCCGCAAAAAGCACCAGCGCGCCAAGTCCCGCCGAACCGATGGCATAGCCCTTGGTCACGGCCTTGGTGGTGTTGCCCACGGCATCGAGCGCGTCGGTGTTGCGGCGGACTTCGTCGGGCAGGCCGGCCATCTCGGCGATGCCGCCGGCGTTGTCGGTCACCGGACCGAAGGCGTCGAGTGCGACAATCATGCCCGCAAGGGCCAGCATGGTGACGACCGCAACCCCGATGCCGAACAGACCGCCCAGCATATGGGTTACGATGATGCCCGCGATGATGACGAGGGCTGGCAGGGCGGTAGCCTCAAGCGAGATGGCCAGCCCCTGGATGACGTTGGTGCCATGGCCCGTTATCGAGGCTTCGGCGATCGAATTGACCGGCCGCCGGTCGGTGCCGGTATAGTATTCGGTGATCCAGATGATCAGCCCGGTGATCACGAGCCCGGCCACGCCGCAGAAATAAAGCGAAAGCGGTGTGAAGCTCGAGGTACCGACCACGATTTCCCGGTCCAGCCCGCCAAAGACGAGCCAGATGACCGGCAGGAGCACGATCAGCGAAAGCACGCCCGTCGCGATAACGCCCTTGTAGAGCGCCCCCATGATGTTCTGGGTAGGTCCGAGCTTGACGAAATAGGTGCCGGCGATCGAGGTGAGCACGCAGGCCCCGCCGATGGCGAGCGGCAGCACCATGCCTGCCACCTGCAGGTCTGCGGGCAGGATGATCGCGGCGAGCACCATGGTGGCCACGATGGTCACCACATAGGTCTCGAACAGATCGGCGGCCATGCCGGCGCAATCGCCGACATTGTCACCCACATTGTCGGCGATGGTCGCGGGGTTTCGCGGATCGTCCTCGGGGATGCCGGCCTCGACCTTGCCGACCATATCCCCGCCGACGTCGGCGCCCTTGGTGAAGATGCCCCCGCCCAGCCGGGCGAAAATCGAGATGAGCGAGGCCCCGAATCCCAGCGCGACCAGGGCATCGATGACCACCCGCGACGTGGGCGCATAACCCCCGGCGGTTGTGAGGTAGATGAAATAGAGCGTGACCCCCAGAAGGCCGAGTCCTGCGACCAGAAGTCCGGTGACCGCGCCCGACTTGAAGGCGAGGTCCAGCCCGCCTGCAAGAGAGGTGGCGGCGGCCTGGGCCACCCGCACATTGGCGCGTACAGACACGTGCATGCCGATAAAGCCCGCCGCGCCCGAGAGCACCGCGCCGACCAGGAACCCGATGGCGGCGTGAATGCCCAAAAGCAGCCAGGCAGCCACAAGGATCACGACGCCGACGATGGCGATCGTGGTGTACTGGCGTTTGAGATAGGCAGTGGCGCCCTCGCGGACCGCCGATGCAATCTCCTGCATGCGTGCGGTGCCCGGATCGGCGGCCATGACAGTGCGTGTGGTGACGATCCCATATACGATCGACAGAACGCCGCAGGCGGCAATCAGCCATAAGGCCAACGTCATAACGTAGTCCCCCTCACATTCCTTCAATGGTGCCGGCCCCTCTTCCGCCCGTCCCTGACCCTCCTCGATCAGGTTCCGGGCGGCCTCCTTGCGAGGCGCCGAAGAGTCAAAGGATAGGCAGATCGTCCGGCCTCACGCAAACGGAAACTCGGGACGCCTGAGCACCGGTCATCGGGCGGTCTCTTCGACCCCCGGGGCAAGGGACGGGGAAGCGCCGGCGGATCGCGAGGGTAGGTGCAGGACAGGTCCAAGACCAGCTTGACGGCCGAGCCGGGCACGCCCAGCGCATCAACCAGAAGGGCGCGGCGCAGACAGCCCGGTTGGCGCGGTTCTTTTCAGGAGGTGCCGGCGTGGCGGTCTTTTAGAGCGCTCGTATCGTCAGCGCGGGCTTCGAGCGGGCCCACGCGGGCGGATCGCGCATTGGCGCCGACTCGGACCGAAATGAGGAGCCCAGTCCGCGTCCGGCTGCATCAGCCCCGCGGCGTCATTCGCGGATACAGGGAGGGTCCCCGAAGGGGCCGGGTAAACGCCAGGGCGCAAGCCTCGACTACGCAAACCTGACCTGGGCCATGAGCGGGTAGAGGATGACCAGGCGAATGAAGTAGATCACCAGAAAGAGCACGATCGGGGAGATGTCCAGGCCCCCGAAACTGGGCAGAACGCGCCGGATGGGGCGCAGGAGCGGGTCGGTGATCTGATGGAGTGCGTTCGCGATCGTGGCCACGAACTGATTGGACATGTTGAGGATGTTGAAGGCCAGAAGCCAGCTCACGATGACCTGGGCGATGATCACCATGATGATCAGGTTCAGCACCAGATCGACAAACTGCAGAAGGCCAAAAAGCATCGAAGCTATCCCCGGAAAAACGTATCAGCGTTCGTTCTAGTCGCTTGGAGGCGGACCAGCAAGCCCGGTCCTCCGACCGAAAAAAAGGCCCGCCTCCGATACGCAGGATGAGCGGGCCTTGCAAAGGTCATCCGGTACGCAACACACAAAGATCCGGATACGCTCCACAGGCAGCAAGCCCCGTGCCAGTTGTCGGTGCAGCCGCCTTCCGAGCCATATCTTGTGGCCGGGGCGCTGGAAGGCCCAATATGGACGGCGCCTAGCCATAAAGGAGAGAGGCCTCGACTATCGCGGCGTCGCAACTTGCAAGACCCGGCTCTTGCAGAATGCAAGCCGTGTGCA
>NZ_RZMX01000015.1:0-2500 GCF_003992665.1 Pelagibacterium montanilacus | reverse complement strand
AGCCCAAGGTTTGTCCTGGGTGATGGCGTACCTTTTGTATAATGGGTCAGCGACTTGGTCTAACGAGCAAGCTTAAGCCGATAGGTGTAGGCGCAGCGAAAGCGAGTCTTAAGAGGGCGAATGAGTTCGTTGGATCAGACCCGAAACCGAGTGATCTAGCCATGTGCAGGTTGAAGGTGCGGTAACACGCACTGGAGGACCGAACCCACGTCTGTTGAAAAAGACGGGGATGACGTGTGGCTAGGGGTGAAAGGCCAATCAAACTCGGAAATAGCTGGTTCTCCGCGAAATCTATTTAGGTAGAGCGTCAGACGAATACCTCGGGGGGTAGAGCACTGGATGGGCTAGGGGTCCTCACCGGATTACCAAACCTAACCAAACTCCGAATACCCGAGAGTACTATCTGGCAGACACACGGCGGGTGCTAAGGTCCGTCGTGGAAAGGGAAACAGCCCTGACCTACAGCTAAGGTCCCCAAGTCATGGTTAAGTGGGAAAGCATGTGGGAATGCTTAGACAACCAGGAGGTTGGCTTAGAAGCAGCCATCCTTTAAAGATAGCGTAACAGCTCACTGGTCAAGCGTTCCTGCGGCGAAAATGTAACGGGGCTCAAACCATGCACCGAAGCTTAGGGTGTGCAGCTTTTGCTGTACGCGGTAGCGGAGCGTTGTGTAAGCCTGCGAAGGGATACCCGTGAGGGATCCTGGAGGTATCACAAGTGCGAATGCTGACATGAGTAGCGACAAAGAGTGTGAGAGACACTCTCGCCGAAAGTCCAAGGGTTCCTGCGCAATGCTAATCAGCGCAGGGTTAGCCGGCTCCTAAGGCGAGGCCGAAAGGCGTAGTCGATGGGAATCACGTTAATATTCGTGAGCCTGCTGGGAAGTGACGGATTGCCAGAGTTGTATGTCCTTATCGGATTGGACGTGCAGTGAGGCGGTTCCAGGAAATAGCCCCAGCTTATAGACCGTACCCGAAACCGACACAGGTGGACTGGTAGAGCATACCAAGGCGCTTGAGAGAACGATGCTGAAGGAACTCGGCAAATTGCACGCGTAACTTCGGGATAAGCGTGACCCTTCATCGGGCAACCGGTGGGGGGTGGCACAGACCAGGGGGTGGCGACTGTTTATTAAAAACACAGGGCTCTGCGAAGCCGCAAGGCGACGTATAGGGTCTGACGCCTGCCCGGTGCCGGAAGGTTAAAAGGAGAGGTGCAAGCCTTGAATTGAAGCCCCGGTAAACGGCGGCCGTAACTATAACGGTCCTAAGGTAGCGAAATTCCTTGTCGGGTAAGTTCCGACCTGCACGAATGGCGTAACGACTTCCCCACTGTCTCCAGCATCGACTCAGCGAAATTGAATTCCCCGTGAAGATGCGGGGTTCCTGCGGTCAGACGGAAAGACCCCGTGCACCTTTACTATAGCTTCACGCTGGCATTCGTGTCGGCATGTGCAGAATAGGTGGTAGGCTTTGAAGCGGGAACGCCAGTTCTCGTGGAGCCGCAATGTGAGATACCACCCTTATCGTCATGGATGTCTAACCGCGGTGTAACAGCACCCGGGACAGCGTGTGGTGGGTAGTTTGACTGGGGCGGTCGCCTCCCAAAGAGTAACGGAGGCGCGCGATGGTGGGCTCAGACCGGTCGGAAATCGGTCGTTGAGTGCAATGGCATAAGCCTGCCTGACTGCGAGAGTGACAACTCGAGCAGAGACGAAAGTCGGTCATAGTGATCCGGTGGTCCCGCGTGGAAGGGCCATCGCTCAACGGATAAAAGGTACGCCGGGGATAACAGGCTGATGATGCCCAAGAGTCCTTATCGACGGCATCGTTTGGCACCTCGATGTCGGCTCATCACATCCTGGGGCTGGAGCAGGTCCCAAGGGTACGGCTGTTCGCCGTTTAAAGTGGTACGTGAGCTGGGTTTAGAACGTCGTGAGACAGTTCGGTCCCTATCTGCCGTGGGTGTTGGAATATTGAGAAGAGCTGTCCCTAGTACGAGAGGACCGGGATGGACGAACCTCTGGTGGACCTGTTGTGGCGCCAGCCGCAGTGCAGGGTAGCTAAGTTCGGACGGGATAACCGCTGAAAGCATCTAAGCGGGAAGCCTCCTTCAAAACCAGTATTCCCTATCAGAGCCGTGGAAGACCACCACGTCGATAGGCCGGGTGTGGAAGCGCAGCAATGCGTGAAGCTTACCGGTACTAATAGCTCGATCGGCTTGATCGTTCTCATTTATCAATGCCTGCAACCCGCACGTTGCACAGATCTCAAAAAGACCAGTCTCACACCAATTTGTTCTTGTTCGACCTGGTGGCTATGGCGAAGCGCCCAGAACCCGATCCCATTCCGAACTCGACCGTTAAACGCTTCAGCGCCAATGGTACTGTGTCTTAAGGCACGGGAGAGTAGGTCGCCGCCAGGTCTAACAAGAACAAATATCCCTTCTCTTTAACCCTCATCCAAAAAGCCCCGCTGCATAACCGCAGCGGGGCTTCTTG